>NZ_DATELE010000276.1:0-739751 GCF_035277045.1 Pseudomonas sp.
TGAAGTTTTTAACCAGAAACCTGTTTAACTTCAAACACTTGACTCGCTGCGATCTCTCGTTAGCGGGAGGCGAATTCTACAGCGTTTCAACTCGCTGTCAACCACCTTTTTCACCGCTGCCGATCTTTCGACCGAAGCCCCGCCAGTGCTGCCTGAAACGTTTAACTCGTTGATTCTCAAGGAGTTTCGCGTTCCAACTACGCTGGAAGTGGGGCGCATTATAAGGGGATTCAAAACCCCGTCAACCCCTGATTTCAATAAAGTTCGATATTAGTCAAAAACAAGGCGGGGAGGCCTTTCGGCCTCCCCGCTCACCTGCACGTTCTACAGACTAGGGAACGCGAACTGCGAAGCCTCATGACTGGCACGCTGCGGCCACCGCTGGGTAATCGCCTTGCGGCGGGTATAGAAGCGCACGCCATCCGGACCGTAGGCATGCAGGTCGCCAAACAACGAGCGTTTCCAGCCGCCGAAGCTGTGGTAGGCCACGGGTACTGGCAGCGGCACGTTGACGCCGACCATGCCTACTTCGATCTCGTCGCAGAACAGACGTGCCGCTTCACCGTCACGGGTGAAGATGCAGGTTCCGTTGCCATACTCGTGGTCATTGATCAGCTGCATGGCTGCCTCGAGACTGTTCACCCGGACGATGCAAAGCACCGGACCAAAGATCTCTTCTTTATAGATGCGCATTTCAGGCGTGACCCGGTCGAACAGCGTGCCGCCAACGAAGTAGCCATCTTCATGACCGCTCACACGATAACCACGGCCATCGACCACCAATTGAGCGCCAGCAGCAACGCCATCGTCGATATACCCCACCACCTTGTCACGGGCAGCGGCGGTTACCAGTGGGCCCATGTCCAGGCCGCACGTGGTGCCCGCACCAATCTTCAGTGCCTTGATCTGCGGTTGCAGCTTGGCGATCAGTGCATCGGCAACCTGGTCGCCGACGCACACCGCCACCGAAATGGCCATGCAGCGCTCGCCACATGAACCGTAGGCCGCACCCATCAAGGCGCTCACGGCGTTGTCCAGGTCAGCATCAGGCATCAGTACTGCATGGTTCTTCGCGCCGCCCAACGCCTGCACACGCTTGCCACGCTTGGTGCCCTCGCTATAGATGTACTCGGCGATAGGCGTGGAACCGACGAAGCTCAAGGCTTTGACCTCTGGCGCCTGAATCAGGGCATCCACCGCTTCCTTGTCACCGTGCACCACGTTCAGCACGCCCTTGGGCAGGCCGGCTTCCTGCAGCAGTTGAGCAATATAGAGAGTGGAGCTTGGATCACGCTCGGACGGTTTGAGGATGAAGCAGTTGCCGCAGGCAATGGCCAGCGGGTACATCCACAGCGGCACCATCGCCGGGAAGTTGAACGGCGTGATGCCGGCTACCACGCCCAGCGGCTGGAAGTCGGACCAGGCATCGATGTTAGGGCCGACGTTGCGGCTGTATTCACCTTTGAGCACCTCAGGCGCGGCGCAGGCAAACTCCACGTTCTCGATACCACGCTTGAGTTCACCGGCCGCATCTTCCAGCGTCTTGCCGTGCTCCTCGCTGATCATCTGCGAGATCCGTGCCTCGTTCTGCTCCAGCAATTGCTTGAAGCGGAACATGACCTGGGCACGCTTGGCAGGCGGCGTGTTACGCCAGGCAGGGAAAGCAGACTTGGCGGAATCGATCGCCAGCTGCACGGTGGCGCGGCTGGCAAGCTCGACCTGGTGAATCGCCTGGCCAGTGGCAGGATTGAAGACATCGGCGGTGCGCTCGCCCTTGGAAACCAGCTCGCCGTGAATCAGGTGCTGAACAGTGCTCATGCAGAACTCCATATAAACAGGATCAGGCAGGCGCGTCCACGCACGCCTGCAGACGAAAACGGGAAAGTCAGTCGATCTGGTTCAGCGCCTCACCGACCGCATCGAACAGGCGATCAAGCTCTTGCGTCTGGGTGTTGAAGGTTGGCCCGAACTGCAGGGTGTCGCCGCCGTAGCGAACATAGAAGCCCGCTTGCCAGAGCTTCATCGCCGTCTCATACGGACGCACGATGGCGTCGCCGTCGCGCGGAGCGATCTGGATCGCGCCGGCCAGGCCGTAGTTGCGGATGTCGATGACGTTCTTGGTGCCTTTGATGCCATGCAGCACGTTTTCAAAATGGGGCGCGAGTTCAGCGGCCGACTGCACAAGATTTTCCTTCTGGAGCAGGTCCAGCGCAGCGATACCGGCGGCACAGGCGACCGGGTGCGCCGAGTAGGTGTAGCCGTGCGGGAACTCGACCGCGTACTCCGGCGTGGGCTGGTTCATGAAGGTCTGGTAGATCTCGGTGCTGGCGATGACCGCACCCATCGGGATGGCGCCGTTGGTCACCTGCTTGGCGATGCACATCAGGTCTGGCGTCACGCCGAAGGCTTCGGCACCGGTCATGGCACCCATGCGGCCGAAGCCTGTGATCACCTCGTCGAAGATCAGCAGGATATTGTGCTGGTCGCAGATCTCGCGCAGGCGTTTCAGGTAGCCCTTGGGCGGCGGCAGCACGCCGGCGGAACCCGCCAGCGGCTCGACGATCAGCGCCGCGATGTTCGACGCATCGTGCAGTTCGATCAGCTTGAGCATCTCATCGGCCAGGGCGATCCCGCCCTCCTCCGGCATGCCCTTGGTGAACGCATTGCCCGGCAGTACGGTATGAGGCAGATGGTCTACATCCAGCAACTGGCCGAACATCTTGCGGTTGCCATTGACGCCACCCAGGCTGGTACCCGCGATGTTCACACCGTGGTAGCCCCGGGCGCGGCCGATGAGTTTGGTCTTGGTGGCCTGGCCCTTCAGGCGCCAGTACGCGCGCACCATCTTCACCGCCGTATCGGCGCACTCGGAGCCAGAGTTGGTATAGAAGACGTGGTTGAGGTTGCCGGGCGTCAGCTCGGTGATCTTCTCGGCCAGCTGGAATGACAGCGGGTGTCCGAACTGGAAAGCCGGCGAGTAATCCAGCACGCCAAGCTGCCGGGACACTGCCTCCTGGATTTCCTTGCGGGTATGCCCGGCGCCGCAGGTCCACAGCCCGGACAGCGCATCGAAGATCCGCCGACCCTTGTCATCAACCAGGTAGCTGCCATCTGCCGCCACGATCAACCGTGGATCTCGATGGAAATTGCGGTTGGCGGTGTAGGGCATCCAGTGGGCGTCCAGCTTGAGCTGGCTGGCGATACCTGCGTGAGCGGGTTCGGGCATGTTCATCGGGCGGTTCCTCGCGAGACGATTAGGCAACGATGGGTGTTGTTGCACCTACATTGTCATGGGGATAAAGTTTGAAAAATCCTGCTTTTGTAATCTTCAGTCAGCTGCGGACTAAACTATGAGCCGTCGTCCCGATCCTCTCGCGCAGGTCAGCGATTTCGACATCCGTCTGTTGAAAATCTACCGCAGCGTTGTCGAGTGCGGTGGCTTCTCGGCGGCGGAGAACGTGCTGGGCATCGGCCGTTCGGCCATCAGCCAGCAGATGAGCGACCTTGAGCAGCGCATTGGCCTGCGTCTTTGCCAGCGTGGCCGTGCGGGTTTCTCGCTGACCGAGGAGGGCCGCGAGGTCTACCGCTCGGCCTTGCAGTTGCTCGGTGCCCTCGAGACGTTTCGAACCGAGGTCAACGGCCTGCATCAACACCTGCGCGGCGAGCTGAACATCGGCCTGACCGACAACCTGGTGACCCTGCCCCACATGCGCATCACCCATGCCTTGGCCCAGCTCAAGGACCGCGGCCCGGATGTGCGCATCCAGATCCGCATGATCGCACCGAGCGAGGTCGAGCAAGGCGTGCTCGATGGCAGCCTGCACGTTGGCGTGGTGCCGCAGGCCAGCCTGCTGTCGGGTCTCGAGTACCAGCCGCTGTACAGCGAGCGCTCGCTGCTCTACTGCGCGGTTGGCCATCCCCTGTTCTACGCCGATGACCAGCAGATCGACGACGACCGGCTCAATACCCAGGACGCCATCGCCCCGACCTTCCGCCTGCCGGCCGATATCCAGGCGCGCTACCAGGCCCTGCACTGCACCGCCAGCGCGTCGGACCGCGAGGGCATGGCGTTTCTCATCCTGACCGGCCGCTACATCGGCTACCTGCCCGACCACTACGCCAATTTCTGGGTCCAGCAAGGCCGGCTGCGCGCCCTCAAGCCCATGCAACGCTTCTACGACCTGGAACTGAGCTGGGTGACGCGAAAGGGCCGTCGGCCCAATCTGGTGCTGGAAAGTTTTCTGGAAAGCCTGGCTACCACGCGCTAAGGCTTGTCACATCGCCACAGGCAGGTAATCTGTCGGCACTCGTTGCCACCGACAGCCCGGAATCCGTCCATGACCCTTGAAGTCCCTGCGCATCGCATCCTTTCCTCGGGCAAGCCCGCCGGCCGTATTCGCCAGAAAAACGAACAGGCCATCATCCAGGCCGCCGAAGACGAGTTCGCCCGCCATGGTTTCAAGGGCACCAGCATGAACACCATCGCGCTGAAGGCCGGTCTGCCCAAGGCGAACCTTCACTATTACTTCACCAACAAGCTCGGCCTGTATATCGCGGTGCTCAGCAACATCATCGAGTTGTGGGACAGCACCTTCAACGCCCTGAGCGTGGAGGACGATCCGGCCCACGCGCTGAGCCAGTACATCCGCACCAAGATGGAATTCTCCCGGCGCAACCCGCAGGCATCGCGCATTTTCGCCATGGAAGTGATCAGCGGCGGACAATGCCTGAGCGAATACTTCAGCGCCGACTACCGCGACTGGTTCCGGGGCCGCGCCGCCGTGTTCGAGGCCTGGATGGACGCCGGCAAGATGGACCGGGTCGATCCCGTGCACCTGATCTTCCTGCTCTGGGGCAGTACCCAGCACTATGCCGACTTCGCCACACAGATCTGCCAGGTCACCGGTCGCAGCCGGCTGACCAAGCAGGACATGGAAGATGCCAGCCGCAATCTTGTCCACATCATTCTCAAGGGCTGCGGCCTGACCCCGCCTGCCTGAACCGGACCTATGCCTTCTACCCTGCTCGACCTGTGCGAATACCGCGAAGAAATCCGCAAGAGCCGCTTCATCACGCTGGCGGGCCCGATTGGCAGCGCCGCCGAGGCAATGGCCTTCATCGAGCGCCACAGCGATCTGGCGGCCACCCATAACTGCTGGGCCTGGAAACTGGGCGGCCAGTACCGCAGCAACGACGATGGTGAACCTGGTGGTACCGCTGGGCGACCCATCCTGGCCGCCATCGAGGCCCAAGGCTTTGATCAGGTCGTGGTACTGGTGATCCGTTGGTACGGGGGTATCCAGCTGGGCACGGGCGGGCTGGCGCGCGCCTATGGCGGGGGCGCCAACAAATGCTTGCAGCAGGCCCCGAGGCGCGAACTGGTCGAACGCAGTGAATTCACCTGCAGCTGCACCTTCAGTGAACTGGCCCTGCTCAAGCTGCGTCTGGCAGAACTCGACGGACTGGTGCTGGACGAACAGTTCACCGCCAACGGCGTCGACCTGTTGCTCGCAGTCGGCCGTGCGCACCTGGAAACGCTGCAGCAGCAACTGGCGGACCTAAGCCGCGGCCGCATTCGCCTGGAACCTTTTGAGTGATTGCCCACAACTACTGTGGGCCTGCCTGTGGATAAGCTTGGGGCATACCGTTGCAACCCTTTGACGGCGTGGCCTTCAGACCTCTGATCATATTTTGATCACAATTTGGCGCGCGCCTGGCAACCGACTGAAAACCGGCAAGTTATCCCCAGCCTAGAGGTGTCCAAGACGGTCGGCACCCACCTTTCCACAGGCTTGCGCTTGCACACAGTTCCTGTGGAGCACCCTGTGGATAACCCGTTAGCCATTGCGCCAGGCCCTGACAGCACTGGGCTCCGGGCGTTTTGTACGTTTTTTGACCAGCGTATTTCGCGGGAACTGCCTGCGCTGCCCTGCACTATGCTCAACACCCTTCCCACCTATTCAAGGAGCTCCCTGATGTCTTCCAAAACCGCCCTGATCATCGGTGCCTCGCGCGGACTGGGCCTTGGCCTGGTGCAACGCTTGCGCGAGGATGGCTGGCAGGTCACTGCCACCGTGCGCGACCAGCACAATCCCGGCAAGCTCGGCGACGAGACCGGCGTGCGCATCGAAACCCTCGACATGAACAATGGCACGCAGCTCGACGCCTTGCAGAAAAGCCTGCAAGGCGAGGTCTTCGACCTGGTTTTCGTCAATGCCGGTGTCATGGGGCCGCATCCGCAGGAGCCCGAGGTGGTCCAGCTGAAAGACGTCGGCGACCTGTTCATGACCAATGCAGTCGCGCCGATCCGCGTGGCCCAGCGTCTGGTGGGCCAGGTCCGCCCGGGTAGCGGCGTGCTGGCGTTCATGAGTTCGATCCTTGGCAGCGTGGCCATTCCCGATGGCGTCGAGGTGTGCCTGTACAAGGCCAGCAAGGCGGCGCTCAACTCGATGATCAACAGCTTCGTTGTGCAACTGCAGCGCCCCGACCTCTGCGTGCTGGCCATGCACCCCGGCTGGGTCAAGACCGACATGGGCGGCGAGAATGCCGAGATCGACGTGCTCACCAGCACCCGGGGCATGCTTGAACAGGTCAAGGCCCAGAGTGGCAAGGGCGGCCTGCGCTTCATCAACTACAAAGGCGAGGCACTTGTCTGGTGATTGAAAGCCGGAATTGAAAGGCGGTGAATTGAAAGCCGTCCGGCGAGGCAGTAGACTCGATGCCTCGCCCCCGCGGCGGACCTGGATCAGCAGACAGGGCAACACTGAGCTGGCTTACCTGAACCCATTTTCAGAGGAGCCGGCACCATGCCTGCGACCCGCATCTGGTTGAAACACCCCCTCGCCATCTTCACCGCCAACAGCCTTGACGCTCGTGGCGGGCTGGTCATCGAAGACGGTCGTATCAGCGAAGTCCTGGCCCAAGGCCAAAGCCCCGCCATGCCTGTCACGCAGGTAGTCGATGCCCGCGAGCACGTCGTCCTGCCCGGGCTGATCAATACGCACCACCACTTCTACCAGACCCTCACCCGCGCGTGGGCGCCGGTGGTCAACCAGCCATTGTTCCCTTGGCTCAAGACGCTGTACCCGGTCTGGGCACGCCTGACGCCCGCCAGACTTGAGCTGGCGAGCCGCGTGGCACTGGCCGAGCTGTTGCTGTCGGGCTGCACCACCGCGGCGGATCATCATTACCTCTTTCCAGAAGGCCTGGACCACGCCATCGACGTGCAAGTGGAAAGCGTGCGCGCCCTGGGTATGCGCGCCATGCTCACCCGTGGTTCGATGAGCCTGGGCGAGGCCGACGGTGGCCTGCCGCCGCAGCAAACCGTGCAGCAGGGCGAGGTGATCCTGGCCGACAGCCAGCGACTTGTCCACAGCTACCACGAACGCGGCGATGGCGCGCGTATCCAGATCGCCCTGGCGCCCTGCTCGCCGTTCTCGGTAACCCCACAGATCATGCGCGACAGCGCAGCGCTCGCCGAACAACTCGACGTGCGCCTGCACACCCACCTGGCCGAAACCCTCGATGAAGAAGCATTCTGCCTGCAGCGATTCGGCCTTCGCACCGTGGACTACCTCGACAGCGTCGGCTGGCTCGGGCCGCGCACCTGGCTGGCCCACGGCATCCATTTTGATGCTGATGAGATCAGCCGCCTTGGCGCTGCCGGCACGGGCATCTGTCATTGCCCGAGCTCGAACATGCGCCTGGCCTCCGGCATCTGCCCGACCCTGGACCTGGAAGCCGCGGGCGCGCCCGTGGGGCTGGGCGTCGACGGTTCGGCGTCCAACGATGCATCGAACATGATGCTCGAAGCCCGCCAGGCCCTGTACCTGCAGCGCCTGCGTTTCGGCGCCGAGCAGATCACTCCTCAACGGGTGCTGGGGTGGGCCACTCGTGGCTCGGCGCAGTTGCTCGGACGCGATGACATCGGCGAACTGGCGGTGGGCAAGCAGGCTGACCTGGCCCTGTTCAAGCTCGACGAGCTGCGCTTCTCCGGCAGTCACGACCCGCTATCGGCGCTGCTGCTGTGCGGCGCCGACCGCGCCGACCGCGTCATGGTCGCAGGCCGGTGGCGGGTCATCGATGGGCAGATCGAAGGGCTGGACATCAAAGGCCTGATCGCCGACCACCGTCAGGCCGCCGCGCAGTTGATCGCCGGCTGAGGCTCAAAGCCCCAGCAACGCCAGCATGATGAAGGTGGCGAACAGCACGAAATGGGTCATGCCCTCGATCGCGTTGGTTTCGCCATCGTTGAGGTTGATCGCGCTGACGACCAGCGTGATGGCGATCATCACGGTCTGTACCGGCGTCATCGCCATCTGGAAGGGCTGCCCGGTGTAGAGCGCCATGGCCTCCATCAGCGGCACGGTGAGAATGACCGTCGACAACGAGGCGCCCAAGGCGATGTTGACCACCGATTGCATCCGGTTGGCCAGCGCCGCGCGCAGGGCGGTGAGGATCTCTGGCGCGGCGGAAATCGCCGCGACCACGATGGCCATCAGCACCGGTGGCGCGCCGCTGCCTTCCAGGCCGAAGTCCAGCGCCTGCGACATGACTTCGGCCAGCAAGCCGATCACCACCACGCCAAGGACCAGGATCGCGATGGACCTGGTCTTGCTGTCCGCCGGCCCCGTCGAGGCGGGCGCACGGCGCTTCTTCTCCGGGTAGCTGTAGCTGAAGAAGTAGCTGTGCGGCCCGACCTGCATGCGCAGGAACAGCGCATAGAGCACCAGCATCGCGGCGATGGTGAAGCCTGAGTACAGCTTCCAGTCGCCCTCGGGGATGAACTCGGGCACGATCATCGACACGCCCATGGCGGTCATGATCATCACGCTGTAGGTTCGCGCCGAATCGTCGTTATAGGACTGCTCGCCGTGCTTGAGCCCGCCCATCAACGCGGCCAGGCCGAGGATGCCGTTGATATCAAGCATGACCGCCGAGTAGATGGTGTCGCGCACAAGGGTGGGCGACGCCTCGTTGCTCATCATGATCGCCAGGATGAGCACCTCCACCAGCACCGCCGACAGCGTCAGGATCATCGTGCCGTACGGATCCCCCACCCGTTCGGCCAATACTTCGGCGTGCTGCGCCACCCGCATCGAGGCGCAGACAATGGCCGCCACCAGCACCACGCCAGCGAGCAACGCCACCCCGTGGCCGTGCGCGACCAGTTGCGGTTCGAGTGGCCAGGCGAGCGCGGCGAGCACGATCGCCAGCAGCAGAAATCTTTCCTGTTTCAGTAGTTCGAGCATGGTGCGGTTCTCCAGATCCAGGATAGGGACTGCGCAGGCGGCGCCAGGGTTCCGGGCAGCCGGTGCCCGCTTTCCCGCCAACCTCTAGTAGAATGGCCGCAACCGTTCCTGATCGAGATTTCAACACCATGTACGATTGGCTAAATGCCCTTCCAAAGGCCGAGTTGCACCTGCACCTGGAGGGCTCCCTTGAACCCGAGCTGCTGTTCGCCCTGGCCGAACGCAACAAGATCGCCCTGCCCTGGGCTGACGTCGAGGCCCTGCGCGGCGCCTACGCCTTCAACAACCTGCAGGAATTTCTCGACCTCTACTACCAGGGCGCGGACGTCCTGCGCACCGAGCAGGACTTCTATGACCTGACCTGGGCCTACCTCCTGCGCTGCAAGGCACAGAACGTCATCCACACCGAGCCCTTCTTCGACCCGCAGACTCACACAGACCGCGGCATACCGTTCGAAGTCGTGCTCAACGGCATCAACCAGGCGCTCAAGGATGGTCGCGAGCAGCTGGGCATCGGCAGCGGCCTGATCCTGAGCTTCCTGCGTCACCTGAGCGAAGACGAAGCCCAGAAGACCCTCGACCAGGCGCTGCCCTTCCGCGATGCCTTTGTCGCCGTGGGCCTGGACAGTTCTGAAAAAGGCCATCCGCCAAGCAAGTTCAAGCGCGTGTTCGACCGCGCCCGCGGCGAAGGCTTCCTGACCGTTGCCCACGCCGGTGAAGAAGGGCCGCCCGAATACATCTGGGAAGCCCTCGACCTGCTCAAGATCCAGCGTATCGATCACGGCGTGCGCGCCATCGAGGACGAGCGCCTGATGCAGCGGATCATCGACGAGCAGATCCCGCTCACTGTCTGCCCGCTCTCCAACACCAAGCTCTGCGTGTTCGAGCACATGGGCCAGCACAACATCCTCGACATGCTCGAGCGTGGCGTGAAAGTGACCGTCAACTCGGACGATCCGGCGTACTTCGGCGGCTACGTCACAGAGAATTTCCATGCCCTGCACACCCACCTGGGCATGACCCAGGATCAGGCGCGCCGCCTGGCGCAGAACAGCCTGGACGCACGCCTGGTCAAGTAATTCCTGTGGGCGGCTAGAAGGCGGTAGCCACCAGCGCCGGCCGGGCAATGCGGTTGATGTGACCCAGCCCGGTGGCGCTGATCTGCAAGGCACGGGAGCTTTCCTGCTCGCGGATCCAGCCTGACTGCAGGAACAGCTTGAACAGGCCCTGTCCCAGGCTGCCTCCCAGGTGCGGTCGCCTATCGGTCCATTCGCTGCAACACTTGCAGATCACGCAATGGCTCTGTTGCCCTGGCGCCAGGGCATCGATGTAGAAACCTATGCAGGCCAACGCATCGCGTCCCACGAGGCTCACGACCGTGTGCCCGTCATTGCTTTCGAGCCAACCGGCCTCCAGCAATCGCTGGTACAGGTCGGCCGCCAGCTCGCCGCCCAGGTGATCGCCGCAACGCCGCGCCCGGCGCATCGACAAGGGGATGCTCAAGGGCGCCAGCCCCTCGCGCTCGCCCTTTGGATCGCGCGCCTCGACCTGCACGCTTGCCAGCGCTTCGACCGCGGCGCCGACCTCGGGAGTGGCGAGACGAAAGTAGCGCTTGCGGCCCCGCGCCTCGAGCCGCAGCAAGCCACCTGCCGACAATAGCGACAGGTGCGCGCAGGCCGAGGAGCACGTCACCCCGGTCATGACCGCGATCTCGTCGGCCCGCCGCGCCGATCCGTCGATCAGCGCCCAGAGCATGGCGCAGCGTTTGGGGTCGGCCATCAGGCTTGCGATCTGACTGATACTGGTGACAGCTTTCATATCTCTACTCCCTGCGAGATCACGTCTGGAATCGATTGGCTGAGCATGCGGGCAACACGTGTCGCGAAGCGCCATCGCCCGTCCCCGCAACCGGACCGGGCATGACGCCAGGCAGGTGCCGCGGCCAAACGCACCACAGAAACTGCCTGCGCTGTCCCTTGGCATGGAAACATCTCTCGCTGGCACTGGCCGCCGGTCGCAGTATAAGCCGCGTCGCGGCTGCCACTGGAGGCAGGAATACGGAGGGTCGGCGACCCTCGATGGGGTCGAGGTCGACGCGCTGAGCGCTAGCGCTTGCCCGCCTGATGAGCACGATGCCCCTGCATTACGGAGGGAAATAGACGCTTGGGCAAACCGTGCGCAGGCGGCGGCGTAGGACGTTGCCGACGAAGAGCCAGAAAAAGGAAGGCAAGAAAAAGCGACGATTCCTCGGGGCTACCGGCCTTTCCCCCCTGTGAGCGGCAAAAACACAGCGCACCGTCGATGACAATCCGCAGAGAAAGGCTTTGGCAGGCCGGCATGACCGTCAGTCAGGAGTCGGGCCGCGGTCATGCCGCCGGGAAGTGGCGGCGCTACAATGATTAGCGCTCGCTAACTGGAGGCAAGCCGCGATGAAGATAGTCGTCAGTGCGTCGAACCGTAATCCCAAGTGCCCCTGGCAAGTCCAGCTCGATCAGCACGTGGTGGGTTTCCGTAGCGAGGCCGAGGCGCGCAGTTTCGCGGCCACGTTGCAGAACCGGCTGCAGGCCCCTCACGCCCTCAGGCAGGCCGGCTGAGCTGCAGCCGCCGGGTCAGCACCGCCACCGCCACCACCAGCGCGCCACACAAGCTGATGACCTGTGTCATCGGCACCGCGCTGCCATCGTGCAATACCCCTACCAGTGCCGCCGCGCCCGCGGCGACGCTGAACTGCAGGCAACCCAGCAGCGCTGATGCGCTGCCTGCCCGCGCGCCCTGCCCACTCATGGCGCAGGCCGAGGCATTCGGAATGATGCAGCCCAGGCTTGCGATGCACACGAACAGCGGTACCAGCAGCGGCCATAGCTGGGCCGGACGCATCGACGCCACGGCCATCAGCGCCAGGGCAGCCGCGAGGTACAGCCACACCGCGCGCACCAGCAGCCATGCCGGCCCGCGCCTGGCCAGCAGGCGCGCATTGATCTGCGCCACCAGAATGAAGCCCGCGGCGTTCGCGCCGAACAGCCAGCCGTAATGCTCGGCCGGCACGCCGTAGAGCTTGATGAAGACGAAAGGCGAGCCGGCGATGTAGGCGAACATCCCGGCCATGGCGATACCGCCGGTCAGCGCATGGCCCAGGAACACCCGGTCCCCCAGCAGCCGTGCGTACGAGCGCAAGGCGCCGGACAGAGGCTGGCGCGGTTGATGGGCCGGCAGGCTCTCCGGCAGGCCCAGCCCCACCGCCACCAGGCACAGCGCGCTGAACAGGCACAGGGTGAGGAAGATCGACTGCCAGCCGCCAACATTGACCAGCACGCCGCCAAGCATGGGGGCGAGGATCGGCGCCAGGCCCATCACCAGCATCAGCTGCGAGAACACCTTGGCCGAGCCCACCGCGTCGCACTTGTCGCTGACGATCGCCCGCGACAGCACCATGCCCGCGCAGCCGCCCAAGGCCTGGACAAAGCGCGCGACAATCAGTGCATCCAGGCTAGGCGCGAAGGCGCAGGCCAGCGACGCCAGGGTAAACAGGCTGACGCCGAACAACAGCGGCAGGCGTCGCCCGAAGCGGTCGGCGACTGGTCCATACGCCAGCTGGCCGATGGACAGGCCGAGGAAGTAGGCGGCCAGGGTGGTCTGGACGTGTTTTTCGTCGGTGACGAACGCCTGCGCCATGGCCGGGAAGGCGGGCAGGTAGAAGTCGATCGCCAACGGCCCGAACGCACTCAGGGCGCCGAGAATCAGGAGCATTCGCAGGTTCATGAAGAATCCATAGCAGGCTAAGCAAGCAGCCTAGTTTACCCGTCCATGGATTCTTGCGGAAAACCTTTGCAACATTTACATGAGTCAGAGCGACTGCGCTTCGTAACCTTCCTCCCGGATCGCCGCCAGTACCTGCTCCGCATCCAGCCCGCTCTCCACGCTGACCTGCTTGCCCGCCAGGTCCACCTTGACCTGGGCGTGGGGATCCAGTGCCTGCACTGCCTGGGTCACCGCTCTGGAACAATGACCGCAGGTCATGCCTTGTACATTGAATACGTGCATCGAGACGTTCTCCTGGTGGTTTTTCCCAAGTTTCAACCTTGCCACCACGGCAAGGTCAAGCATGGAGGCTGGAAATCCATCCCCGTGTCAGCCAAGCTGCGCTTTTGACGATTCTGGCAAGCAGGAGATTCTCATGGTCAGGGCAGGATTGGGCCTTCTCGGATTGCTGGGCGCGCTGACGGTGATACCGCCGGCCAGCGCCGAGGGCAATTCGGATTACAGCGTGCTGATCATCTCGCGCGAGCGCCTCGAAGTAGCCACCAGTTGCGAGATCGGGGTCTACCTCAACGATCAGCTCTCCGGCCGGCTGTTCCAGGAGCAGTCGACCTCGTTCAATCTGCCACCTGGCCCGGTGGACGTACGCCTGCGCCTGTTGCCAGGCCAGGCGCCGGGCTGCAGCCCTGGCATCGAGAACCAGCGCAACACCCGGCTCACGCTGCAGGCAGGCAAGATCAACAAGTACCGCATCACCATGGACCATACGGGCCTGACGCTGAGACAGACCCCGCTGGGCTATTGACCTTGCCAGCGTGGCAAGGTTGATGCTGGAGGCCTGTCCAAGGAGGTAAGCCATGCCCGCATCCACCCATTTCGAACTGCTGATCGGCGGCATGACCTGCGCCAGCTGCGCAGGCCGCGTCGAACGCGCGCTTGGCAAGTTGCCGGGGGTGCAGCAGGTCAGCGTCAACCTGGCCAACGAACGCGCGCACATCCAGACGTCAGGCAACATCGACGACAGCGTTCTGCTGCAGGCGGTGGAGCGCGCCGGCTACAGCGCCAGCCTGCCCGAGACGGTTGTCGACGAGCCCGACGCGGCCCGTCGCCGTCTGCGTCACGAGCGCCTGGCTGTGCTTGCAGCCGTGCTGCTGGCCTTGCCGCTGGTGCTGCCAATGCTCCTGCAACCGCTGGGTGTTCACTGGATGCTGCCCGCCTGGGCGCAGTTCGTGCTCGCAACGCCGGTCCAGTTCGTCCTCGGCGCGCGCTTTTATGCCGCCGCCTACAAGGCCGTGCGCGCAGGCGCTGGCAACATGGACTTGCTGGTGGCTCTGGGGACCAGCGCCGGCTACGGGCTGAGCCTCTACCAATGGGGCATCGCCGATGCGGGCAGCATGCCTCACCTGTATTTCGAAGCCTCGGCCGTGGTGATCGCCCTCGTCCTGCTGGGCAAGTACCTCGAAAGCCGGGCCAAGCGCCAGACCGCCAGTGCCATCCGCGCGCTCGAGGCGCTGCGTCCTGAACGCGCCTTGAGGGTGATCGACGGTCGCGAGGAAGATGTGCCGATCAGTCGGCTGCGCCTTAGCGACCAGGTGCTGGTCAAGCCGGGCGAGCGTTTTCCGGTCGATGGCCAAGTGCTCGAAGGCAGCAGCCATGCCGATGAAGCGCTGATCACCGGCGAGAGCCTGCCGGTGCCCAAACAGCCCGGAGACAAAGTGACCGGAGGCGCGATCAACGGTGAAGGCCGCCTGCTGGTGCAGACCCTGGCGCTGGGCACCGAGACCGTGCTCGCGCGCATCATCCGCCTGGTGGAGGATGCCCAGGCCGCCAAGGCGCCAATCCAGAAGCTGGTCGACCGGGTCAGCCAGGTCTTCGTCCCGGCCGTGCTGGTGCTGGCCCTGCTGACCCTGCTGGGCTGGTGGCTGGCTGGTGCTCCCATTGAAGCCGCGCTGATCAATGCCGTCGCCGTGCTGGTCATCGCCTGTCCCTGCGCCCTCGGCCTCGCCACGCCCACGGCGATCATGGCCGGTACCGGCGTCGCCGCGCGCCACGGTATCCTGATCAAGGACGCCGAAGCACTGGAACGCGCCCACGCCGTCAACCGGGTGGTCTTCGACAAGACCGGTACCCTCACCTCCGGCAGCCCGCGCATTGTCCACAGCCAGGCCGTGGCTGGCGACACCATGCAACTGCTGCGACTGGCCGGCGCCTTGCAGCGCGGCAGCGAACACCCACTGGCCAGGGCCGTGCTGGACGCCTGTGGCGACCAGGGACTGGACATACCCCCGGTCAGCGCCAGCCAGTCGCTGACGGGCCGAGGCATCGCCGGACACGTGGATGAGCGGGACCTGGCGCTGGGCAATCACCGCCTGCTGGCGCAAAGCGGCCTGCAGGCGGGTGAACTTGCGGCGCAGGCTCAGTCCTGGGAAGCCGAAGGGCGCACCCTCTCCTGGCTGATCGAGCGCGCACCGCAAGCACGGGTGCTGGGCCTGCTTGCCTTTGGCGACAGCCTCAAGCCAGGCGCCCGCCAGGCTATCGATGCACTGCACGCCCAGGGCATCAGCAGCCACCTGCTGACCGGTGACAACCGCGGCAGCGCCAGGGTGGTCGCCGAGGCGCTGGGCATCGATGACGTGCATGCCGAGGTGTTGCCGGCCGACAAGGCCGCTGCGGTCGGGGCTCTCAGGGCGTCCGGCGTGGTGGCGATGGTGGGTGATGGCATCAACGACGCCCCGGCCCTGGCCGCCGCCGACATCGGTATCGCCATGGGCGGCGGCACGGACGTGGCCATCCAGGCCGCTGGCATCACCCTGATGCGCGGTGACCCGCGGCTGGTGCCGGCCGCCCTGGAGATCAGCCGCAAGACCTACGCGAAAATCCGTCAGAACCTGTTCTGGGCCTTCATTTATAACCTCATCGGCATTCCGCTGGCCGCCCTGGGTTACCTCAACCCGGTGCTGGCCGGCGCCGCCATGGCGCTGTCGAGTGTCAGCGTGGTAAGCAATGCCCTGTGGCTCAAGACCTGGAAACCCACGCAACAGCAGGAGGCCCCATGAACATCGGCCAGGCCGCCCGGCACAGCGGGCTCAGCGCCAAGATGATCCGCTACTACGAATCCATCGGCCTGCTGCGCCCGGCCACGCGCAGCGGCAGCGGCTACCGCCTGTACCAGCCCGAAGACCTGCACAGCCTGGCCTTCATCAAGCGCTCGCGCGACCTGGGATTCTCCCTGGAAGAGGTCGCGCGCCTGCTTACCCTGTGGCACGACCGCCAGCGCGCCAGCGCCGACGTCAAGGCCTTGGCCACCCAGCACATCGGCGAGCTGAACCGGCGGATCGAGGAGCTGGTGAGCCTGCGTGACACGTTGAGCGAGCTGGTGGCGCACTGCCAGGGTGACGAGCGCCCGGATTGCCCGATCCTCAAGGACCTGGCCAATGGGAGGGGTTGTTGCAGCGAGTAAATTAAATATCCCGGCTGTCCTACAAAAACGCCCGCCCCGGCCGATGCCCTATCAACCTGCCTCAATGCGACAAAAACAAATTCCGGGAGCGTGGATGAACATCAAGCAAAAACTGACTTGGGCCTTTGCCGTCATTGCCGGCCTGCCCATCGTCCTGGTCGCCACCCTGGTGGTCCTCAACCTGCGCGGCGAAGCGCGTGATGATTTTCTGGACAACAGCAGCCGGGAAATTCGCCAGGTGGCCAATGCCATGAACCTGTTCTTCGAGGCCATCGACCAGAACGTCGACTTCCTCGCGGCGCAGCCATTGATCGCCTCTACTGGCGGCAACCTCAACAAGTACCTGGGTGCCGATGCGTCCAGCGAGCTTGGCGAGCAGGACAAGCAGGTCCTCGACTTCTTTACCCGGCTGGCGGAGACCCACCCGGGTTACGCCTACCTCTCCTACGGCATGCTCGACGGTGGCTACGTCACCTGGCCAGCCGGGCAGAAGTTTTCCAACTACGACCCACGGCAACGCCCCTGGTACCAGTTGGCGATGGCCAACCCGGGCAAGACCGTGCGCACCGGCGCCTACTACTGGGCCGCCGACGACACCGTGCTGGTCAGTACCGTGCGCAGCGTCCCCAACCAGCTGGGCAGCCCCGGCGGGGTGGTCAACATCGACGTGTCGCTCAATGGCCTGACCGAGATTGTCAGGAAGATCAAGCTGGGCGAGCGCGGCTACCTGCTGCTGGTTGAAAAGAACGGCAACGTGATGGTCGATCCTCGCGACGCCAACCACAACTTCAAGCAGCTCTCGAGCTTCGGCCAGGGCTACGACGAATTGGCCAAGGCCGGCAAAGGCCTGGTCGAGATCGAGCTCGACGGAAAACGCTACATGGCCAACGTCTACCCGGACGAAGGCCTCGGCTGGACCTTCATCGGCCTGATCGAGGAGGAGGAGGTGATGCAGAGCACCACGCGCCTGACCTGGCTGGTAGGCATCATCGCCCTGGTCCTTGCCGCCCTGTTCGCCGTCGTCGGCGCGGCCTTCGCCAAGCTGATCGTGCGCCCGATCAACAGCGTGACCAGCGGCCTGGAAGGCATTGCCCAGGGCGAAGGTGACCTGACCCGCAACCTAGACGTGCGGGGCCGGGACGAAACCGCCCAGCTGGCCAGCTGGTTCAACCAGTTCCTGGGCGCCATCCGCAGCCTTATCCAGAGCATCGGCCAGGCGGCCAGCCAGATTCTCAGCACCTCGGCCAGTTCGACCCGCGTTTCCGGCGACATGGCCGAAGCTGCAGGGCGCCAGCGCGAGGCCGTCGACATGGTGTCCACCGCCTTCCATGAAATGGTCGCCACCGCCAACGAAGTCGCGCGCTCGTGCAGCCAGGCCGCCGATTCCGCTGACAATGGCCAGCAGCAGGCCCGCGAGGGCCAGCGGCAGATCGACGCCGCCGTGCAGAGCGTCGACCGCCTGAGCCAGGAGATTGAGCAGTCGGCCCAGTCGATCCAGCAACTGGAGCGCGACAGCAATGCCATCCAGTCGATCCTGGGCACCATTCGCTCGATCGCCGAGCAGACCAACCTGCTCGCGCTCAACGCCGCCATCGAAGCCGCCCGCGCCGGCGAGCAGGGACGAGGTTTTGCCGTGGTTGCCGACGAAGTCCGGGCACTGGCCAAGCGCACGGCCGACTCCACCGCCGAGATCGACGGCCTGCTCGGCAATCTTGCCTCACGTACCTCCGAAGTCGCCGGCCAGATGCATGCAAGCCTTGAGGTGTCGCAACAATCGGTAAGCCGCATTGGTCTTGCCCGTGACAGTTTCGGGCAGATCCGCGAGTCGGTGGATGTGATTCGCGACATGAACACCCAGATCGCCACGGCCGCCGAGGAGCAGCACCAGGTCGCCGAAGACATCAACCGCCACATCAGCCAGATACACGGCGATGCCCAGTTGGTGGCCGAGCTTGCCAGCGCTGCCCGCCAGGATTCGCAGAGCCTCGCGGGACTGTCGAACGAACTGGACAGCCTGGTGCGGCGCTTCCGGACCTGACTAGAGCCGCAGCTCGCCGGGGGTGAAGCCGAAGAGCTGCCTGAAGGCGGCGATATACGCCGAGGTGGAGTCGTAGCCACAGCCCAGCGCCGCCTCGGTCACGCTCTCCCCCGCCTCCAGCAGCGCCAGCGATGACAGCAGGCGCATGCGCTGGCGCCAGCTGCGAAAGCTCAGGCCCGTTTCGCGCTGGAACAGGCGCATCAGGGTCTTTTCCGAGCGGCCCAGCTGCTGGGCCCATTGCTGGAGGGTCTGCGCCTCGTCGGGCGCAGCGATCAGGCGATTGCACAACTGCAGCAGGCCAGGGTGACGGGGCAGCGGCAGCGAGAACCCGACCTCAGGCAGCGCCTGCAACTGGTCCAGCAACACGCTGACCAGGCGCCCCTCCGGGCTCTGATCTTCCGGGTAGTCCGAGGGGAACAGGCAGAACTGCTTGATCAGCTCGCGCGCCAGTGGCGTCACCTCCAGCACCCGGCAATGGTCCGGCGCCCACGGGCAGGCGTCGCGGCGCACGTACAGGCTGCGCATCTCGGCCTGCATCGAGGTCACCACGTCATGCTCCACCCCCGCCGGAATCCATACGCCCCACTGCGGCGGCGCAAAGTAGCTGCCATCGCTGGTGTAGACCCCGAGGACGCCGCTGATAGCGTACGAAAACTGCACCCAGTCATGGCAGTGACGCGTGGTCCATGACCCGGCGCCCAGGCTCTCGGCGCGCGCGTAGAGCGGCCGGGGCAGGCTGCTCAGGGCGGGGATGGGGCGTGGCGGGGAAAGTTGTCCGGTGGGCGGCATGGCGTGGCCTTGTAGTGCTGACTGGCCAAAGGTTAGCGCCGTTTACCCTCACAGACCATGATTGCCCTGCTGCCTGCACAGCAGGTCCTCGAAGCAGACCACGCAATCCCCAGGCGCCACGGTCTACCGCTCCACGATCATCGTCACCCCCTGCCCCCCCGCCGCGCACATCGAGATCAGACCGCGCCCCTTGCCAGCCTTGTCCAGCAACTTGGCCAGGTTGGCAACGATCCGCCCGCCCGTCGCGGCAAACGGGTGCCCCGCGGCCAGCGAGCTGCCCTTGACGTTGAGCTTGCTGCGGTCGATCGCGCCCAACGGCTCGTCCAGACCCAGGTGGGTACGGCAGAAATCGGGATCCTCCCAGGCCTTGAGGGTGCAGAGCACCTGGGCGGCGAAGGCTTCATGGATCTCGTAGTAATCGAAGTCCTGCAGGCTCAGGCCATTGCGCGCCAGCAGGCGCGGCACGGCGTAGACCGGAGCCATCAGCAGCCCCTCCTGGCCTTTGACGAAATCCACCGCGGCCGTCTCGCCATCGACTACGTAGGCCAGCACCGGCAGCTCACGCTCACGGGCCCACTCCTCGGTGCCCAGCAGCACGAGCGACGCGCCATCGGTCAGCGGTGTCGAATTGCCAGGGGTCAGCGTGGCTTTTTCGCCACGCTGGAACGCCGGTTTGAGCTTGGCCAGCTTGTCCAGAGTCAGGTCGGGCCGCAGGGTGTTGTCGCGGTTTAGCCCCAGGTAGGGCGTAAGCAGGTCGTCATGCCAGCCTTCGGCGTAGGACGCCGCCAGATTCTGGTGGCTGAGCAGGGCCAGCTCGTCCTGCTCGGCGCGGGGGATCTGCCAGGCCTGCGCCATGAATTCGCAATGCTCGCCCATCGACAGGCCCGTGCGCGCCTCGGCGACCCGGGGCAGCTCGGGCTTGAGGTGTCCAGGACGCAGCTTGATGAACGGCTTGAGGCGATCGCCCGTGGACTTGCCGCGATTGGCTTCCAGCAACAGGCGCCGCAGGCCTTCGTTGACCGCGATCGGCGCGTCGGATGTGGTGTCGACACCGCCTGCGACCGCACTGTCGATCTGCCCAAGGGCGATCTTGTTGGCCGCCAGCAACGTTGCCTCAAGTCCCGTGCCGCAGGCTTGCTGGATGTCATAGGCAGGGGTCTGCGGGGAAAGCCGTGATCCGAGCACGCATTCGCGGGCCAGGCTCATGTCGCGCGTGTGCTTGAGCACCGCGCCCGCCACCACCTCGCCAAGGCGCACGCCATGCAGGCCATAGCGCTCGATCAGACCCTCAAGGGCCGCCGTGAGCATTGCCTGGTTGCTGGCAGTGGCGTAGGCGCCGTTGGAACGAGCAAAGGGTATTCGGTTGCCGCCTATGATCGCGACACGGCGCGTTGGACGCATGTGATGTCCTCCTGCTATCAATGATTCGTACAGCCTAGGTGTTTTTTTCGCATCCGAACGACCGTTATGCAAAGTTGGTCCACACTTGCATGCTTGCTATCAGGGAGAACCGTATATGAGCGATCGTTATCTCGGCTTTGCCAACTCCAACCTCGGTCGACGCGTGGTCGATGCAGTCGGCCTGCCCCGCCCAGCGCACCTGGAGCGCTGGCAAGCCGGCCGTCTGTGCCCGGTGGAGGGGGCCCTGTTACTGGGCGGCGGTCCGCTGGCCAACAAAGTCGAAGGTTTCGCCCAACGCCTGACCAGCGAGCCCTACGGCTTCGCCGGCCAAGGCCTGCAATCGCCGCCCTGGGTGGCCGGTCTGGGCCCCAAGGTGAAGGCCGTGGTGTTCGATGCCAGCCACCTCTCCGACACCGATGAGCTTTCGCAGTTGCGCGAATTTTTCCAGCCATTGCTGCGCAGCCTGGCGCCCAGTGCCCACGTCGTGATTCTCGGCCGGGCACCCGAACAGCAGGACGATCCGCTGGCCAGCGTCGCCCAGCGGGCGCTCGAAGGCTTCAGCCGCTCGCTGGGCAAGGAGCTGCGCAATGGCGCCACCGTGCAACTGCTGTACGTAAGCCCTGAAGCCGAAGACCAGCTCGAGGGCGCACTGCGCTTTTTCCTCTCGCCCAAAAGCGCGTTCATCTCGGGCCAGGTGCTGCGACTGCAAGCCTGCGCCGGCCAGGTACAGGACTGGACCCGCCCACTGGCCGGGCGCCGGGCGCTGGTCACCGGCGCCGCCCGCGGCATCGGCGCCTCCATCGCCGAGACCCTGGCGCGTGACGGTGCCGAGGTGGTGTTGCTCGATGTGCCCCAGGCCAGATCGGATCTCGATGCCCTGGCCTCGCGCCTTGGCGGGCGCAGCCTGGCGCTGGACATCTGCGCCGCCGATGCCCCGGAGCAGCTGCTCGCGGCCTTGCCCGAGGGCATCGACATCGTGGTGCACAACGCTGGTATCACCCGCGACAAGACCTTAGCCAACATGACCCCCGAGTACTGGGACGCGGTCATGGCGGTCAACCTCAAGGCCCCGCAGCGTCTGACCCAGGCGCTGTACGACGGCAACCTGCTGCACGACGGCGCGCGCATCGTTTTACTGTCCTCGGTCAGCGGCATCGCGGGCAACCGTGGCCAGGCCAACTACGCCGCGAGCAAGTCCGGCCTGATCGGCTTCGCCCAGGCGTGGGCGCCGAAGCTGGCCAAGCGCGGCGCCAGCATCAATGCCGTGGCGCCAGGGTTCATCGAGACGCACATGACCCACGCCATGCCAGTGTCCCTGCGCGAGGCTGGCCGGCGCCTGAGCTCGCTAGGCCAGGGCGGCCTGCCCCAGGACGTGGCAGAGGCCGTGGCCTGGCTCGGGCAACCGGGCTCCGGGGCGGTCAACGGGCAGGTGCTGCGGATCTGCGGCCAGGCGGTGATGGGGGCGTGAACATGGAGCGCAAATGGCACGACCTGCACAGCCCCGATTCGCGCGCCAGCCTGTACCTGCGCGCGGTCGGCAAACGCAAGATCACCGGCACCACCCTGCCCGCGCGTGGCTTGCGCAGCATGTTGGGGGTCGATCGCGACAACCTCGCCGCTTACCGCAAGCTGTGTCACTTCACCGATGATGGCCGCCTGCCCGGCACCTATCCGCATGTCATGGCCTTCAACTTGCAATTGCAGCTGCTGACCGCCCATGACTTTCCCTTCCCGCTGCTTGGGCTGGTGCATCTGGACAACGACATCCGCGTGCACCGGCCGCTGGGCGGCATCGACAGCCTGCGCTTCACGGTCCGCGCCGACAACCTGCGGCCCCACGCCAAAGGCGGTACGTTCGAACTGATCACCGAGGCGCAGGATGGCCTGGGCCTGCTGTGGAGCGAAACCAGCCGCATGCTGGTGCGCGGCCTGCGCCTGGACGGTACGGCCAACGAAGCCCCCGAGGAGGATCAGCCGGCGCTGGCCGAACTGACCCGCTGGTACGCCGACACCGACATAGGCCGGCGCTATGCCAAGGTCTGCGGCGACTACAACCCGATCCACCTCAGTGGCGCCACCGCCCGCCTGTTCGGGTTTCCAAGCGCGATTGCCCACGGCATGTGGACCCAGGCCATGGCCCTGGCGGCCCTGCGCAGTCACCTGCCGACCAGCGGGTATGCGTTCGAGTCGGGCTTTCGCAAACCGGTGAGGCTGCCCAGCGAGGTGATCCTCAAGACCAGTACCACCGGGACCGAAGGACGCTTGCAACTCGAAGGTCATGAAGGCCTGGTGCACATGGCCGGGGCCTGGCGAACGCTGTAGCAGAGCCACAGCGCTCCACGTGCGAGGCGGCCGGGCACCTCCGGCCGCCCTCTTGCTTTGCAGCCCCGCTCCCCCGAAGCTATGCGCCTCCAGGAGAGCACCCCGATGAACTTGCAAGAACTCACCCAACGCCTGCACCAGATCCGCGACAACAACGACTGGCGCGGCTTTCACAGTCCCAAGAACCTGGCCATGGCCGCCAGCGTCGAAATGGCCGAGCTGGTGGAGATCTTCCAGTGGCTCAGCGAAGACCAGTCGCGCCAGCTGTCGCCCGAGCAACTCGCCCACGCAGGCCAGGAGGTGGGCGATGTGGTGCTCTACCTGTTGCTGCTGTGCAGCGAACTGGGCCTGGACATGGACCAGGTGGTGCGGGCGAAGCTTGCCGACAGCGAAAGGCGCTTCGCCCGATGAACGACCGGCATTTCGATGAACTGGCCAGCCGCTTCGCCCAGAAGATCTACGGCGGCGCCAAGGGCGCCATCCGCCTGGCGGTGTTGCAGGCCGACCTCGCCGAGGTTCTGCCCGATACCCCGTTGCGCGTGCTGGACGTCGGTGCAGGCCTGGGCCACATGTCACTGTGGCTGGCCGAGCGTGGCCATCAGGTGACCTTGGCCGAACCCGCCGCCCCGATGCTCGACGGCGCCCGCGAGCGCTTTGCCGAGGCCGGGCAGCAGGCGACGTTCATCCAGGCGCCGTGGCAGGACTTGCCCAGTCAGCTGGCCGAGCCCTACGACCTGGTGATCTGCCATGCGGTACTGGAATGGCTGGCCGAGCCCGAGACCATCCTGCCGGTGCTGCACCAGCTCACCCGTGCGGACGGTTGGCTGTCGCTGGCGTTCTACAACCGCGACGCGCTGGTATACCGCAACCTGCTCAAAGGGCACCTGCGCAAGCTGCGCAGCGACAGCCTGGCCGGCGAGAAGCAGAGCCTGACCCCGCAAAAACCGCTTGATCCACGCGCACTGCGAGCGCAACTTGAACCCATCTGGCGGGTCGAAAAGGAAAGTGGTGTGCGGGTGTTCCACGACTACATGCCGCGTGAGTTCCAGGCCAAGGCCGAGCTCGCCGACCTTCTGGAAATGGAGCTGGCCCATCGTCGCCATCCGGCCTTTGCCGGCCTGGGCCGCTACCTGCACTGGATCTGCCGACCGCGTTGACCTTACCTGCCGGGAGGAGCACATGCCCAACCCCAGACTGATCCTGGCCCTTTGCGCCCTGGCCTTGGCCGGCTGCCAGGGCAGCAATCCCTACGTGGCCAGCTCCCGGCCACTGCCGCCTGCGCCACCGCAGGCCGCCAGCACCTTCGACGCCAGTGCCTATCCGGCCGCGCCCCGTGACTATGGGCACTACCGCAGCTGGAGCTGGCGCAACGGGCAGCTGCCGCCGGGCACGGCAACGGCCGACCCCGCGCAACTGGCCGACGCTGTCAGCAATGCCCTGGACCAGCATGGCTTGCGCCCCGCCCGCGATACCGGCGCCGATCTGCTGGTGAGCGCAGACCTGCGCCTGGAGCGCCGTGTGCGGCAGGTGCGCGACTATGACGACGGCTATGGGGGCTATCCCTATGGGGGCTACCCCTACGGCGGTGTCGGCTACGGCGGCTACCGCCATGGCTACGGCGCTTATGGCAGTGTCCCGATCGTGCGCACCTATGAGGTCGAGGTCATGGTGGTGCGTATCGACCTGTACGACGCCCGCGACGGCCAGCCGGTCTGGAGCGCCAGCGCCGAAAGCGGCAGCAGCGAGGACTCGGCGCGTGAGCGCGAAAACGCCCTGCGCGAGTCCGTCAACAAGGCCCTGAGCGGCTACCCTCCCAGCTAACGTTCCAGGAGATCCATCATGTCGCGCCGTCTCGTTGTGCTTTCCCTCACGCTGGTGATCGCGGCCTGCTCGAGCAACAACGTCACCCAGGACTTCGACGCCAGCCGCGATTTCGCCGCGTACCGCAGCTGGGCTTGGCAGGAGCCGGCGCTGCAATACCGTCCAGATGATCCGCGCATCAAGAGTGACCTTACCGAGCAACGCATCCGCGAGGCGGTCGAAGGCCAGCTCGACCAGCGCGGCCTGCGCCCGGTCCAGGGCAGCGCGCGCGCGGATGTGAAAGTGCGCACCTACCTGATCGTCGAGCAGCGCCAGCAGCAGATCACCACCAATTACGGCGGCGGCTGGGGCGGTTACTGGGGAGGCTACTGGGGCGGGCCGATGTACAACGAGACCCGCAGCGTCGACTACAAGGTAGCGACCATCCAGGTCGACCTGTTCGACGGCCGGGACGGCAAGCTGGTCTGGCGCGGCAGCGCCGAGCAGGTGATGAACAATTACCCGCCAAGCCCGGAGGAGCGCAGCACGGCGATCCAGAAGACAGTGACGCAGCTGATGGACAACTATCCGCCAAGGTAACGCTCGCTCGCCGGACCTGCGCCACACCTTTTTGCCGTCCCCGCAGGCCCGCTTGCCTGTTCGCGTCTACCCTGACAGAGAAACCTGACTGACAGCGTGGATCCATCAACGAACAGGGACGGCGATCTGCCAATGCAAAGCATTGTTCTTCTGCTGTGGCTTGCCTTGTGCACCGAACAGGATATCCGTGAACGGCAGATCGCCAACACCCTGACTCTGGGTGGCGCGGCCTGCGCACTGGCCTGGCTGTTCGCCACCGGCCACACGTGGATCGGCTCCGAGCCCGAAGCGGCCGGCTGGGCGCTAGCGATTGTCATGGCGCTGACCCTGCCCGGCTACATGCTGGGCCGTTTCGGGGCGGACGATGTCAAGTTGCTCGCCGGGCTGGCCTTGGCCACCGACCATCATCATGTGCTTGGCACCTTCATCGGCGCCGGGGTTGCCGTGCTGGTCTGGATGGCCAGCAAACGCTGGCTGTGGTCCAAGCTCAGCGTGAAGGTGAAGAAACGCCTGGAAAAACTCGCCGAGGACGTCAGCAACAAGCAACCCTTCGCCCCCTATGTGCTCACAGGGTTTCTTCTCGCATCTGTATGGATCCATTGAACGGCCGTGCGGTCCAACTGTTGTACGCATCATGTACAGCGTCGCACCATGCGCCTACCGTTTCAGCGGTCAGTGCGTCTGGCGCCTGGATGAAAGCTGTCTACAAAGGGAGTTGCACGTGAACGGAACCATCAGTGGGACAAGAGTCCTGGTCGTCGATGACCAGGCCGAGGCCGTGCAGGATGTATGCGATTTTCTCCAGGCCAGCGGTTACCTGTGCATACCGGCTCATACGAGTGCCCAGGCCATCGAGCGTTTCCAGGACGATGACGCCATTGGACTGGTGCTATGCGAGCTGCAAATGCCCGAACTCGACGGCATCGGACTGCTGCGTGCGCTCAAGCAGATTGCCGGCCCGCAACGACCATTCGCAGCCATCCTGCTGGCCGGCCGCGCGGGCAAACATGAGGTCATAAGCGCCATGCGTGAAGGGTTCGCCGATTACTACGAAAAACCCGTCATGCTGGCCGACCTGCTGGAGGGACTACAGCGCCAGGATGCCGCATTGCTTGAGCGCAAACGCAACGTCGAGGAACTTGGCACGCTCAACCAGCGCTTGCAGGATCTCGCCGAATCCATAGACGGCCTTTACCATGACCTCGAAAGAGCGCGCGGCCAAGGTCCCTACCGGCGGGCGACGGACATAGAGCACGAGATACCGGATGACAAGCTGCCCGAGATGTTCAACAAGCTGTCGCCCCGTCAGCTCGAAGTCGCCAAGCTGGTGAGCCAGGGCAAGACCAACTACCAGATCGCCTGCGAGCTGGGGATCACCGAAAACACCGTCAAACTGTATGTATCCCAGGTGTTGCGGCTGACGCACATGCATAACCGCACGCAACTGGCCCTGGCCCTGACCCCCCATAGCGCGCCGTGGCATCAGCGGTTCACGGCCCATTGAGCGGCAGCGCGGTCGGGCGCGTGGCCGTCAGGGAGTCACCTGAAACTCCACCCGCGCGGTTTCGCCGCTTTCATCCAGCGCGCTGAGCTCGATACGCCCCACGTGCTCGAAATGCACCACCAGGCGCTGCTGCCCAAGGGTCTCGCCCAGGGGCTGGCCGTTGATGAACCACCAGCGCCGCCCTGCCCCGCCGAGAGCAGACACCTGCAACTGCAGGGGCTCGGTGCTGGTGGCAGGGCGACGCAGCTGGTCGCCGCTGCGGATGCCGACGATCGACAGCGGTGGCGCGGTGGCGGGCATCCGAGGTGGGCAAGCCGGATCAGCCGCGGGCAGACGGGCCGCACGCCGTTCCTGCCTGGGAAGCCAGGGTTCCAGGGGCGCGGGCCACAAGGCCACTTCCCGCAACTGCGCCCCTGGGCAGGATTCATCGACGCGCAGGCCGCGCGCATCGACCCAGACTTTTTCCCGCAGGCCCAGGCCCAGCGGCTGGTCGGCGGCCTGCAAAGTGGGCGGCGTGGTGCCGTCCAGGGTCCAGGCAAAGCGCTGGCGTCGACAGTTGGGGTCTTGCCGGTTCATCGGCTGACCCAGCGGCCAGCAGATCGCAGCGACACCGACACTCCCGGGCACTGCCGTCACGGGCACGGCGACGCCGCGCTGGCGGTCGCGGTTGCTGAGCAGGTCGTGCACCTGGAGCATCAGCGGCGCCGCCGAGGCCAGGCCGAACTGGCCGGGCACGGGGGTGCCGTCAGGCCGACCGATCCAGACCCCGATCAGGTAGCGCGGGCCGACGCCGATCGACCAGGCATCACGAAAGCCATAGCTGGTCCCGGTCTTCCAGGCCAATTGCGGGCGCTGCACCAGCTCGGCGGTGGGGTCGCGGTCAGGACGGGCCTGGCCTGCGAGAATCCGCCGGATGATCCAGGCCGAGCCGGGCGACAGCAGGCGCCGCTCGACCAACGGGTCCTGGGGTTGCAGGCGGATCCTGGCACTGTGTCCGTCCCGGGCGAGCGCGGCGTACCCGCCTACGAGGTCCTCGAGACGACTGCCCGCGCCACCCAGGATCAGCGACAGGTTCGGCTCGGCCAGTGGCGGCAGTATCAGCGGCACGCCAGCACTGCGCAGCGCTGCGGCAAAACGCTTGGGACCGTAGGCCTCGAGCAGTTGCACCGCAGGCAGATTGAGCGACAAGGCCAAGGCCGAGCTGGCCGAGACAGGTCCACTGAACCCCATGGAGAAATTGCCCGGCCGATAATCGCCATAGCGCCGGGGTACATCCTGCAGCAGCGATTCGGAATGGATCAGGCCGTCGTCCAGGGCCATGCCATACAGGAACGGCTTGAGCGTCGAGCCGGGTGAGCGCAGGGCACTGATCATGTCGACATGGCCGAAGCGGCGTTCATCACCCAGGTCGACCGAGCCGAGGTAGGCGCGCACGGCCATGGTCTGCGATTCGACCACCAGGATCGCCGCCGAGGTGCGTTCGGGCAATCGGGCGCGCCAGCCCAGCAGCAGGTCTTCGAGACGGCGCTGCAGCGGGGCATCCAGTGTGGTGCGGATCAGCGGTGGGCTACTGGCGTGGTTCAGCCGGCGCGCGAGCAACGGGGCCAGCGCCGGCTCCTGGCGCGGTGCGAGCAGCAGCGGCTCTTCGCGGGCTTCGGCGACCTGCCGCGCGGGCCATACCTGGTATTCGCCCAGGCGCCGCAGGACCTTGTCCCGAGCACGCTGCGCGCGTTGCGGGTGACGGTCCGGGCGCAACCGGCTGGGGGCCTGGGGCAACACCGCGAGCAACGCGGCTTCGGCAGGCGTGAGTTGCTGGGGCGATTTGCCAAGGTACGCCCAGCTGGCCGCCGCCACCCCTTGCAACGTGCCACCGAAAGGCGCGCGGTCGAGATAGATCTCGAGGATCTGCTCCTTGGACAGGTGCCACTCCAGTTGCGCGGTGCGCCACAGCTGACGCAGCTTGCCCCGGAGCGTGCGCGGATGCGGATCGAGCAGGCGCGCCACCTGCATCGACAAGGTGCTGCCACCCGACACCACGCGCCCGCCCCGCAGGTTGAGCCAGGCGGCGCGTGCCAATGCCAGCGGATTGACCCCGGGGTGGCTGTAGAACCATCGGTCCTCGTAGGTGAGCAGGGCCTGCAGGTACAGCGGTGATACCTGCTCGCGGCTGACCGGATAGCGCCACACGCCATCGGCATCGGCGAACCGCCACAGCGGTGTGCCATCCTCGGCCAGCACGACGCGCGCCAGGTCATCGGCGGGCATTGGCAGTGGCCACAGGCGGTCGGCCAGCCATATCAGCGCCAAGGCGAGCATGCCGGTAGCGAGCACCGCGCGGAGCAGCCTGGCGCAGCGGCTACGCGGGCGGACTAAGCTGAGCATCGGGTAACCCGGGCCAGGGAACCGACGTGCCCTGGCAAGGGCCCAAGACTTGGAAACGGCACGAACGCCGACGCGCAGATCAGGAAGCGACTATGCATGTAGAAGGTTTTTTCGAATGGCTGGGCCAGGCACTGGGGTCGTTGATCCGCTTCATCGTCGATGCGCTGAGCGGACTGTTCAACTGGCTAGCCAGCGCCGGGAGCAATTTCATCGATGGCCTGGCGCAAACCTTGGGCATGGACACTTCGCTGGTCAGCATCCTGGCCCTGGTGGTCGGACTGCTGTTGCTGTTCTCCGCGGTGCGGGCGTTCATGCGCGCGTCGGTCATCATGGGAATCATCTGGTTGCTGCTGGGCTTGTGGGTGTTGAGCTGGGTGGTGCACTGACCCGGTCTGCCGGACGCCGCGGCCCCTGCAGGAGGCCGCGGCATGCCAGGAGTGCTAGCGGCCTTTCACGACCATCTCTCCCTGAGTTTCTCCCACCGCCTGAATGGCCGGCCGGTACATCGACTCGACCTGCGGCGGCGGCACGCGGTAGCTGCCGGGGGTGACGGCTCGCGCCAGGTACAGCAGGTGCGTGGTGCCATAACCGTCGAGCTTGAGCGCGGCCACGTAGCGATCGTCACGAAACTCCTGATGCACCACGTTGGCGTTCTGCATCGACTCGCGCCACTGCTTCACCGCGCTGCTGGCGTTTTCGAGGCTGGCGGCGCTTTGCGCGAGGTTCTGGTTCTCCAGCTCAAGGCCTGCAGGCAGCAGGTCGACCACCAAGGCATCTGGCACCTGGCTCTGGGCCTTGAGCGCCAGGTGCACCAGCACCAGGTCGCCGCTGCGCAGGCTGCCGATATCGAGCGGCTGGCCGTTCATGCCCAGGTACTCGCGGCGGATCGACACGCCATTGGCACTGGCCACGGGCGCCTGCCGCGGATAGCCAGACAGCGTCAGCTGCTGGTACAACGTCTCGCTGCCCTGGTTCTGCACGGTAAGCGGCGAGGCCAGTAGCGGGCCATCGAGCCGGATGCCCGACTCGGCGTTGTCCAGTTCGCGCACTGTTCCGGCGCTCTCGAGACGCGCCCGCCAACTCCCCTCCGGCTTGCCCAGCAGGCCGCGGCCGGCGAGGAACAATGCATTGCGCTCCTGGGTCGACAACCAGCGGTTGGCCGCGAGCTCGTCAGACAACGCAAACAGTCGCTGATCGACCTGATCACTGGCCAGGCTGTTTTCCTGCAACAACGAAAGGATCAACGCCTGGTCACGCAGGGCACTGCCATAGTCGGCCATCCAGCCATCCTTGCGCCCCGCCGCCAGGCCGGCTTGCAGGGCCTGCCGGGCGCGGGGTTTGTCGCCCATCTTGTCGAGGGCGATGGCCAGCTGCACCAGCGGCAGGCCCGAGCGCGCGTCGCTGCGCCGCTCGAACAGGCTGCGCAGGGCACCCAGCGGCGCCTGTTGGCTACGCGCGAGCACCAGCGCCGCATAGGCCTGCACGGCAAAGCGCGTGTGGGCCTCGTCCTGGCTGTAGTTGACCTCGATCAGATTGCGCTCCTGTACATAACGCAACAGGCGCTCACTGGCCTTTTTCAAGGCCTCGGCCGGCACGCCGAAGCCCTGGTCTCGGGCCCGCAGAAGGAAGTCCGTCACATAGGCGCTCAGCCAGTACTCCTCCTCGTCATCCGGACTCCACAAGCCGAAGCTGCCGTTATAGCGCTGCATGCCGAGCAGGTGCTCGACACCCATCTCGATCTTGCGCTTGCGCACCTCGGCAGGCTCGCCCTTGATGCCCAGACGCTTGAGGCTGTCGGCATCGGCGTAGAGGGAGGGGTACAAGCCGCTGGTGGTCTGTTCCAGGCAGCCGTAAGGGTAGGCTTCGAGGGCGCGGATCTGCTCCGCGAGGTTCAGCGGTGGCCGGCTCGACAGCGCAAGGCTGGCTTCCAGCCCAGCCGGTTCATAGGCGTCCAGATCGGCCTGCGGCAGGCTCCAGGGCTGGTCCTTGAGGGCGACGCGATACTGCGTGAGCATGGCCGGATAGGCCGGGCGCACGCCCAGTGTCCATTCACGCTCGAACACCCCAGGCGTCTCGCCCGGCAGCTGCAGTCCACTCACTTGTACCCGTACCTTGCCCTGGCCCAGGCCGCCCAGGGCCTGTACCGGGATTTTCAGAGTAGTGCGCTGGCCCTCGGCCAGGCTGACATGCTGCTGGCTAGCGGCAACCAGGCTGAGCTGGCCTTCGCTGGCCACCTGCACGTTCAGTTGCTGCGCCTTGCCTGACAGGTTCGAGAGGTCCAGGGCAAGCTCGGTACGGTCGCCCCCGGCGAGGAAACGCGGCGCCGACAGTTCCGCGATCAGCGGGGCCGCCACCACCGTCTTGCCTTCGGCCATGCCGAAGCGGTCGTCGCTCCAGGCCTGGGCCATCAGGCGCAGCTCGCCATTGAAGTCTGGAATGTCCACCGTCGCCTGGCCTTCACCCTGAGCATCCAGGGTCACCGGCACGCTTTGCTGGGCGACGATGGTCACCGTCGTGCTCGGTCGCTTGCCGCCCTTGGCCATGGCGGCGTCGCCACCAAAGGCCAGACTTGCCAGGCGGCCCTGACCTGCTTCGATCAGCTGGCCGTAGATGTCCAGCTGGTCGGCGCCATAGGCCTTGCGCCCGAACAGGCTGGCGAAGGGGTCGGGGGTCTTGAAGCCGGTGATGTTGAGGATGCCCACGTCGACCGCCGCCAGTAGCACGTGCACCTGCCGGGGTACGCTGCCATCGGCATTGACGGCCTTGAACCTGACGGTCAGCGGCTGCTTGGGAGGCATCTTCTCGGGGGCCTGCAGGGTCAGCGCCAGCTTGCGCCCGGCCCGTTGCAGCGGCAGGTGCAGCACGCCGACGGCGCGCTTGGGCGTGGCATTGACCTTGCGCTCGCCCGGACGAATCACCAGGGCGCTGACGTACAGGTCGTGGCGGGCCCACGCCTTGTCCAGCCGCACGTCGAACGTCTTGCCCTCGGCAGGCACGTCGATTTCCTGCCACCACAAAGGCCCATCGCTGGACTCGACCATCAGGTAACCGCTGCCAGCGGCGGGCGGCGTCACCGTGACCCTGGCGGTCGCGCCGTCGGCATAGGCGGGCTTGTCCAGCGCCAGCTTGACCTGGTCAGGCCGCACCGCGCCGCCTTCTGCGTTGTCCTGCGCACGGTAGCCGGCCCAGAAGCGCTCGCTGCTGACCAGGCCGGTCTGCGGGTCCTCGACCTCGACGCGGTAAGGCCCCCACTCGACCTGAAAGCTCAGCCGGGCGGTGGAGCCCGCCTTGACGCTGACGGTTTCCTCACTCTGGGTCAGAAATTTCTCGTTGAAGTTGTAGCTCCAGCCATCGCTCTGGGAGTAGTTCCAGTAGTAGTCGCGCCGCTCGCGTATCAAGCGCACCTTGAGGTTGTCGGCAGCCAGCTTGCGCCCGTCGCGGTCGGCGACCAGTACATCGAATTCGACGGGACCGTCGCTATCGGTTTCCTCGCCGTCGAAGAGCCCTCGCAGGCCCGGCAGGCGCTCGGCCGGCCAGATGGGCTGCTCGAGACGGCGGGTGATCGGTCGGCCACCGGACTCCTGCAGGCTGGCCTGGACGGTCAGTTGCAACGGCGAACGGGCTTCGGCCCAGCGGTTGTCGATATCCAGCGTGGCCTTGCCAGCGGCATCAAGCGTGACCTCTTCCAGCTCCAGGTCCTGGCTCAGCTCGGTCTCGGTGATCGAGCCGAACTGGTAGCCGGGCAATGCCGGAACCGCCTCGCGCAGCGGCCGCACATAGGCCTGCCCGCTCAGGCGGTTACCCGCGGCCGGTGCGCCATACAGGTAGCGTCCAATGACCTGGACCTGCGCCTGCTGGTCCGGTCGCAACGGCGTGCTGCTGCCCTTGAGCTCGAGCGCCAGCCGCTCGGGAAGAAAATCCTCGACCAGAATCTCGTGGACCTGCTTGCGCCCACCGCCCAGGTCGAGCAGCAGCTGCCAGCGCCCGGTCGGGGCCTCGCTGGCCAGTTGCAGCGAGTACTGGAACAGGCCATTGGCGTCGGCTTCCCAGACGAAGGTACGGCTGACCTGCTCATCGGGACGGCGAACCTCGACGGTGATCGGCTGGGTCTTGACCGGATTGCCGTCCTGGTCGCGCAGCAGGCCGTTGAGCAGCACGGTCTCGCCCGGGCGATACAGATCGCGCGGGCCGAACACGAAGAACTGCAGCGGATTGGCCGGCGGGCCGGTAATGTCGAACTCGGCCAGGTCCAGCGCGGCGGTGTTCAGGCGCAGCAGGGTCGTGTGGGCGCCCTGGTGGGCGATCAGCACATCCGCCTTGGGCGGCATTGGCAATTGCGCATGGCCGCCCGCGTCGGTGCTGGCCTGGGCCAGCAGCTTGCCCTTGGCGTCGTGCAATTCGAGCGCCACATCGCCCATCGCCTTGCCGCCCTCGAGGGCCTGGGCGAAGACGTCGAGGCGGTCGCGGTAACGGTGCGCCGACAGGCCGATATCGCTCAGGGTGAACAGGGTCGCGGGCTGCGAGTAGTCGTAGGTGCCCGAGGCGCGCATCACCGCAAGGTAGACCCCCGGGGCCTGCAGCGGCTTGATCCCGGCGATCGGCAGCAGCACGGTCTCGCGGGTATTGCGCGCGGGGTTGAGGTCGAAGCGGCCGCTGTACACCAGCTCTGCCATGTCCAGGGTTTCCTTGGACTGGTAGGCGTACAGGCTGCTGTTACGGCCCCAGCTGGCCAGGAACGTCGAGAGCGACTCGGGCCTGACCCGAAAGAACTCCACATCGACCTTGTCGACGTTCAGGGCGATCACCGGCAGGCCCTCGGCCAGGCGCGTCGGCAGCAGCGAGCCGCGGCTCGCGAAGCCCACCGTGGCCTGCATGTCGCGGGTTTCCAGGCGGCTGACGGATTCGCTGCCCAAGGTCTTGCCGTTGACGGCGGTCACGCTCGCATCGACGGTCAGCACCAGCTTGCGCTGCGGCTCGAGGTGGCGCAGGCGCAGCTCCATCTGGTTGTCGGACAGCTCCCACGCACCGTCGACCTTGCCCTTGAGCGTGTCGACCAGATGCACCTTGCCGGCAAAATCCTGCTGCGCATCGAGCGGCACCGAGAAGCTGATCGACAGGGTGCTGGCCCCATCGAGCTGCACTTCGGAGACGTCCAGCACGCTCAGCTCGCGGTCGGCGTAGCGCTTGGCCAGGAGCGCCTGATCCTGGCGCTCGGGCGCCTGGGCCTGGGCGGCGCTGGCGACAGGCTTTTGGGCGGGCGGGGGTTGGTCAGGCGACGATGAATCGCAGGCACTGAGCAAGGCCAGCGCGCAGGCGAGCAACAATCCTTTGTTGAGCATGAGGAACTCTTTCGCAGCGTGTTCGAGAGGGCAGCACTATAGCGTACCCGCGCGCCAGGCACTCGCTGCCGAGTGTGACCAGGTTTGCGCCATCCGCGGCGGGCGGCGCTACAATGCGCTGCCCCAAGGAGCCCGCATGTCCCAAGTGACCACCGACTGGCGCGATCGAGCCACTCACCGCAAGGTGTGGGGCCTGGCGGCGCCGATGATCCTCTCCAACGTTTCGGTGCCGCTGGTGGCGCTGGTCGACAGCACGGTGATCGGCCACCTGCCCCATGCCCATCAGCTGGGCGCCGTGGCGGTGGGCGCCACGCTGTTCACCTTCATGATGGGCATGATGGGCTTCCTGCGCATGGGCTCCACCGGTTTTGCCGCCCAGGCCGCCGGCCGTGCCGACGGCGCCGCGCTGCGCCAGGTGCTGGTGCAAGGCTTGCTGCTGGCGCTGCTGTTCGCCCTGCTGCTTGGCCTGGCCGCCCTGCCGTTCAGCCAGCTGGCCCTGCAACTGATGGACCCCAGCGCGGCGCTTCACCAGTCGACGGAGGACTTCTTCCACACCCGCCTGCTCGGCCTGCCCGCGGCGCTCGCCAGTTACGCCCTGGTCGGCTGGTTTCTCGGCACCCAGAACGCCCGCGCCCCGCTGGCCATCCTGCTAACCACCAACCTGCTCAATATCGCGCTCAACCTCTGGTTCGTGCTGGGCCTGGACTGGGGCGTCATCGGCTCGGCGCGCGCCTCGGTGATCGCCGAGTGGAGCGCGGCCCTGCTCGGGCTTGCCCTCACCCGTCCCGCGCTGCGTGCCTACCCCGGGCACATGGCCTGGACGGCGCTCAGGCGCTGGCACGCCTGGCGCCCTCTGCTGGCGGTGAATCGCGACATTTTCCTGCGCAGCCTGGCGCTGCAGCTGGTGTTCCTGCTGATCGCCATCCAGGGTGCCCGCCTGGGTGAATCGACCGTCGCCGCCAACGCCCTGCTGCTCAACGGCCTGATGCTCACCGCCTACGCGCTGGACGGCCTCGCCCACGCGGTCGAAGCCCTCTGCGGCCACGCCATCGGCGCCCACGACCGCCACGCCCTGCGGCGCGCGCTTGTGGTTGCCTGTGGGTGGTCATTGCTGGTCAGCGTCGGGTTCGCGGGCCTGTTTCTGCTGGGCGGGCATCTGTTCATCGACCTGCAGACCGACATCGACAGCGTTCGCCAGGCGGCGTATCCGTTCTTGCCGTATCTTGCCCTGCTACCGCTGATCGCCGTGTGGAGCTACCTGCTCGACGGCCTGTTCATCGGCGCTACCCGTGCGCGGGAGATGCGCAATGCGATGCTGGCGAGCGTGATGATCGCACTGCCGTTCGCCTGGATGACGAGCGGGCTGGGGAACCACGGGTTGTGGATGGCGTTTCTGGGGTTCATGGGACTGAGGGCGGTGACGCTGGGGTGGGTGGGGTGGAGACTGCAGCGGCGGGGAGGTTGGGTCTGAAGAGTGCCTGGACTGCCCCCTTCGCTGGCAAGCCAGCTCCCACAGGTATAGCGCCCGCCATAGCGTCAGCGCTGTACCTGTGGGAGCTGGCTTGCCAGCGAAGAGGCCTCCCGGTCTACATCAGGACGACAGGTACGACGAGCGCGTCAGCCCCAACCGCAACGCATCCAGGAAATGCGTGCGCTCGCGCGCGGTGATCTTCGCGCTGGCGACCTTGTCGCGGTAGTGCGTCATCAGCTCCTCGGGCGACAGGTGGACGTAGCGCAGCATGTCCTCGATGGTGTCATGGGTCTCGATGCCGGCGTGGTACACGCTGCCGTCGGCGTTCTGGTAGATGTTCACCGAATCGGTGTCACCAAACAGGTTGTGCATGTCACCCAGGATCTCCTGGTAAGCCCCTACCAGGAAGATCCCCAGCAGGTAGTCCTCACCTTCGTTGATCGAATGCACCGGCAGGCTTGTCTCGATGCTCTGCTCGTCGACGTACTGGTTGATCTTGCCGTCGGAGTCGCAGGTCAGGTCTTGCAGCACGGCGCGGCGCAGCGGCTCTTCGTCAAGGCGGTGCAGCGGCAGGATCGGCAGCACCTGGCCAATGGCCCAGGTGTCAGGCAGGCTCTGGAATACCGAGAAGTTGCAGATGTACTTGTCGGCAAGCTTGTCGTTGAGTTCGTCGAGCACCTGGCGATGCGAGCGCTGACGGGCTTTGAGCGAGTTGTGCAGGCGGCGGCACACCGCGAAGTAGCACTGCTCGGCCAAGGCTTTTTCCGCCAGGGTCAGCTTGCCGTCGGCGTACTGGGCCGCCACGTCGCCCATGTAGTGGGTGGCGCGCCAGTAGGTCTCGGTGACCATCTCGATATCGGTCGGGCCCAGCAGGTCGGCCAGCCACTGCACGGTCTCGGGCAGGCTTTCCTTGTTCTCGATCAGCGGGATCTCGTCGTTGTGCTTCTCGACATCGGTCACCTGCACCACCAGCATGGCGTGGTGCGCGGTAAGGGCACGACCACTCTCGGAGAAGATGTGCGGGTGCGGCAGCCCCTGGGCGTCGCAGAACTCCTTGAGCATGCCGACCACCACCGCGGCGTAGTCGTCGATGTCGTAGTTGATCGAGCTGGCATTGCGCGAGTGGGTGCCGTCGTAGTCCACGCCCAGACCGCCGCCGACGTCGATGTGATCGACCGGCAGGCCCAGGGCGCGCAGCTCGCCGTAATAGCGGATCGCTTCCTTGAAACCGTGCTGGTAGTCAGCCAGGTTGGCGATCTGCGAACCCATGTGGAAGTGCAGCAGGCGAATGCCCTGGTCAAGGCCGGCATCGCGGAAGCGTTGCACCACGGACAGCAGTTGCGCGGCCGACAGGCCGAACTTGGACTTCTCGCCACCGGTGTCGGCCCACTTGCTCGACGCCAGCGACGACAGGCGCACGCGCAGGCCCACCTGCGGCTTGACCTTGAGCTCGGCGGCCTCCTCGATCACCAGCGCGACCTCGGACTCTTTCTCGATGACGATGAACACGTTGTGGCCAAGCTTCTGGCCGATCAGCGCCAGGCGGATGAACTCACGGTCCTTGTAGCCGTTGCAGACAATGGTGCCGCCCTTCGGCGCCAGCGCCAGCACGGCCAGCAGCTCGGGCTTGGAGCCGGCTTCAAGGCCGATTGACACGTCCTGCGTGGCGATGATGTTCTCGACCACCGCTTCCTGCTGGTTGACCTTGATCGGGTACAGCGCGGTGTACTGGCTCTGGTAGTCAAGGCGCGCGATATTGGCGTCGAACGCACCGGTCAGCTGGCGCACGCGGTCTTGCAGGATGTCGGGGAAGCGCACCAGCAATGGCAGCGAAAGGCCGCTCTGGCGCAGTTCGTCGACCTGTTCGAACAGGTCGATCGGCGAGCTATCCGGGCCATTGGGGCGAACTTCGACGCGCCCGGCCTCGTTGATGGCGAAGTAGCCGGCGCCCCAATGGCGGATTCCGTAAACACTGCGGCTGTCGGCCACGGTCCATTGGCTGCCATCGTCTTTGCGTGTGCGTCGTACGGACATTCAAGTCCCCTATCTGAAAAGTCGGACACTGCCAGGCAGGTGGGCCTGGGCAGTGTAGAAGCTGAAAATGACGATCGATCCGTGTTCAGGGGTAGACCCGGACTGACGGAACGAGTTTAGAAAGCGTTGGGCAAAAAGTCGCGCAGCGGCCTCAGCCGCCGGACTTTTTCGCTTTGAAGCCCTGCTTGATCAGCTCGGCGATCAGCAGTTCGACGTGATCGCCCTGGATCTCGATGACGCCCTCTTTCAAGGCGCCGCCGGTGCCGCAGCGGCGCTTGAGCGTGCTGGCCAGCTCCTTGAGCGGTTCCAGGGGCAGCGGAACACCGCTGATTGTGGTCACGGTCTTGCCGCCGCGGCCTTTGCTTTCGCGGCGCACACGGGCGATGCCATCCCCTTCGGGGACGAGCGTCTGTTTGCAGATGCAGTCATCCACGGGCTTGCTGCAGTCCGGGCAATGCCGGCCAGCGTCGGTGGAAAACACGAGGCCGCCAAGGGCGGCGAAGGATGAGGCTTTCTTGGCCACTTTTGTTCCTCTTGCATGAGGACAAAAAACCGGCCGGCACGCACATGGCGCCGACCGCGAAGCCCCACTCTGGCAGGGGCAGCGCTACTGCCGCGGATGTCGCGGCAGCCCGAAAAGGCCGCGCAGTGTAACGATAAAAGCGCCGCCTGCTAAGTCCCGGATTGCGGCATTTTTCACAGCTTTCGCGACGTCATGCCCGGCGGTCGAGGTAACGCTGCAACGCCGCCAGCGAATCAGGGCAGTATGGCCGCTGCCGGGTGTCCGCCAGCGCCTGCGCCAAGGTGAGGAATCGAGCCTCTATGACCTCTTCGGGCTGCAGGCGCAACGGCCCGTCCGAGACGGCCGAGAACACCGCGCACCACAACCGGTTGCCCGGCTGGTCGAAGAAGAACTTCTCGTGAAACCGCAGCTCGACGCCGGTAACGCCCAACTCTTCTTCAAGCTCGCGGGCCGCCGACTCGGCGTAGCTCTCCTCGCCCGTCACCATGCCGCCTGCGGCAACATCCCAATAGCCTGGGTAGATCGCCTTGCTCAGGGTGCGCCGGTGCACGCACAACTGGCCAGCGCTGTTGAACAGCAGGATGTAGGTGCCGCGCCCGATCAGCCCGCGCTCGCGCAGTTGCCCGCGAGGCAGGGCGCCCAACGGCTGGTCGTGCTCGTCGACCCAGGCGATCAGCTCGGCATCGGAAGCCGCGCGGTGCGCGGCCTCTGCAGGACTCACCGGCATCAGCCTTGCGACAGCAGCTGGCGCAGGTCGATCACCGCGGCGTTGGCGCGCGAGATGTAGTTGGCCATGACCAGCGAGTGGTTGGCCCACATGCCGAAGCCGCTGCCGTTGAGGACCATCGGGCTCCACAGTGGCTCTTGCGAGGCTTCGAGCTCGCGGATGATCTGGCGAACACTGACCGTGGCGTTCTTCTTGGCCAGCACGTCGGCGAAGTCGACCTCGATCGCGCGCAGCAGGTGCGACAGCGCCCAGGCCTGGCCGCGGGCTTCATAGAACACGTTGTCGATCTGCAGCCATGGGGTCTCGACCACTTCCTCGTCGAGCTGCGGCGCCTGGCCGGCGACCACGGCTTCGGTTTTCAGGGTGCTGTTGAGCTTGACCCGTCCCACGCTTGCGGACAGGCGTTGAGACAAGGAGCCCAGGCGGGTAGCGACGTCACCCAGCCAGTTGTTCAGGTTGTCGGCACGGGTATAGAAGATCGCGTTGTTGTCCCCGCTCGCCAGGCGCGCCTGATAGCGGCTCAGGGAGTTGATGCCTTCCTGGAACTCGGACTCGCTCGACGGCAGGATCCAGCTCTTGTGATCGAAGTTGAAACGCGGCTCGGCCTTGGCCAGGTCAGCGTCCTCGGTGGACTGCGACTGTGAACGGGCGAAGTCCTTGCGCAGGGCGCGGCTCAGGTCACGCACCTGCACCAGCACGCCGTACTCCCAGCTCGGCATGTTGTCCATCCACAGGCCCGGCGGGAAGCGGTCGTTGGCAATGTAGCCGCCCGGCTTCTGCAGCAGCGTGTCGGCAACGGTCTTTAGGGTCTCGATGGTGGTGTAGCCAATGACCATCTGCTGGTTGCTGCGCTGGGCCTGGGATTGCGCGGTCTGCTGGACCGGGAACAGGTCCGGCTCCTGGCTCCAGTACCAGCCAAGGCCGATGCACACCAGCAGGTACAGGCCGATCAGGGTACCCAATGCCCGGCTGAACAAACCGCCGAAATAGCTGCGTGTAGCGGTGGCGCGGGTGTCGACGCGCTCGCGCGCCTCGGCTTTTCCGGTACGGTTTTTCCAGTCCAGCATGGCATTGTCCTTATCAGTCACGTCGGTTCAGGAGCTTGGACCGCAGGTGTCGGCGAGGGTGCCGCGGCAAGCGTGCATCGCCGCACTATAAAGCAAGCATGACGGGGAAGATAAGCGGTGCGCGACGTAGGCTGGCGTTTTTGTGACGTTCCAGCCGCCTCTTCCTGGCAACTGCGCGCCCGCATGAACTGCTGCGATTGCGCAATGGCCACCTGTGGGGTGGGTGTGCCTTGGTAGAAGACAGTTGCTCGCACAGGGTCTGGCGATGGACAGCGGTTGAGCTGCACCCTGGAATCTCCCACACCAGGCCAGGCAGACCCCAATCCGGTGCAACTCCGCTATCATGCCCGCACGTTTCACCCTCGCGAGACCACCATGCGCCGCCTGTTTTTCCTGCTGTTCCTGCTTGTGGCCACCCCTGCCCTGGCCACCGGCCTGCTGGACAACCGTCCCAGCGCCACCCTGGGCGCCGCGTCGCTGAACAACAGCGCCGACTTCCTGCCCGTTCGCGAAGCGTTCAAGCTGAGCCTGGTCGAGGGCGACGCCCAAACGATCAAGCTGAGGTTCGTGGCCGCCGACGGCTACTACCTCTACCGCCACCGTTTCCAGTTTCGCAGCGAACCGGCCGACATCGCCCTGGGCAAGGCGCAGATCCCGCCGGGCGAGGCCAAGCACGATGAGTTCTTCGGCAATGTCGAGGTATACCATGGCATCCTCGACATCGAACTACCCCGCCCGGCCGCCGCCCAGCGCGCGTTCACTCTTCTGGTCACCTACCAGGGCTGCGCCGACAAAGGCCTGTGCTATCCCCCCGAAACCCAGCGCCTGAGCATCGACGGCCAAGGCGGCGCAGCCACCGCAGCCAGCGCCGGCTGGACCTGGCGATCGCTGCTGCTGTTCTTCCTGGCTGGTCTGGGCCTGACCTTCACGCCCTGCGTGCTGCCGATGCTGCCGATCCTCACCGGCGTGGTACTGCGCGGCCAGGTTGGCGGGTGGCGGGGCCTTAGCCTGTCGCTGGCCTACGTGTTGCCGATGGCCGCCTGCTTCGCCCTGCTCGGCGCGCTGATGGGCGTGTTCGGTGCCGGGCTGAACCTGCAGGCTCGCTTGCAGTCGGCCTGGGTGCTGGTGCCGTTCTCGCTGTTCTTCGTGCTGTTCGCCCTGGCCATGTTCGGCCTGTTCGAGCTGAGGCTGCCACAAGCACTGAGCAGCCGCCTGGACCGTGTCGCGGGGCAGACCAAGGGCGGCTCGCTGCTGGGCGCCGCGGTGCTGGGGGTGCTTTCGAGCCTGCTGGTGTCGCCCTGCGTGTCGGCGCCGCTGGCGGGTGCCTTGCTCTACATCAGCGCCAGCGGCGATGCGCTAGGCGGCGCGCTCAAGCTGTTCGCCCTGGGCTTGGGGATGGGCGCACCCTTGCTGCTGGTGGCCACCGGGGGCGCCGCGTGGCTGCCCCGGAGCGGGCCGTGGATGGAAACGGTGAAAAATGCCATCGGCGTGCTGCTGCTGGCCTTGGCCATCGGCCTGCTCAGCCGGGTACTGCCGGGGCCCGTGACGCTGCTGCTGATCGGCCTGCTGGCCGCGGGCGTCGCGCTGTTTCTCGGGGCGCTGGAATTTATCGTCAAGTCCCCGCGCCAGCGCCTGGCGCAGCTGCTGGGGCTGGTCCTGCTGTGCTACGGCCTGGCCTGCTGGTACGGTGCCCTGAATGGCCAGGGCGACCCGCTGCGCCCCCTGCCCCAGGCGGGACTGGCCAGCACCTCAGGAGCACCGGCCGCGAAGGCGGCCGACGCCTGGCAGACCCTCTCGACCCCCGCCGCGCTCGACGCCGCCCTGGCCGACGCCAAGGCGGCCGGGCAGCCGGTCCTGCTGGACTGGTACGCCGACTGGTGCATCAGCTGCAAGGTCATCGAACGCGAGGTGCTGCAGGCGCCGCAGGTCACGCCTCGGCTCGACGGCTTGCGCTTGCTGCGCTTCGACATTACCCAGAGCAATGCCGAACAACGCGCCCTGCTCGACCGTTACCAACTGTTCGGCCCCCCCGCGATGCTGTTTTTCGCCGCCAACGGTAGTGAACAACGCGGTGATCGGGTAGTAGGAGAGGTAAAAGCCGATGAATTCGCCGAACATCTGGCGCGCGTGCGGACAAATCTGGGGCTATAACTTCCTCTGGCTCGGAAATTCCTGCGGGTGGTGACCAATTCCCGTCAGCCGGTCACATACTTTGCGCGAATCTCGGGTATCGTGCCGGCTATTGCCGGGAACTGGACACTCGCGGCTGCTTGGGGCATAGTCGCCGCGCTATGTCAGACACGTCCTACAAACCAAGGAAACCGCAGATGGCAACGCTACTGGTTTTGCACGGCCCCAACCTGAACCTGCTCGGCACCCGTGAGCCGGGTGTCTATGGCGCCGTCACCCTGCCCCAGATCAACCAGGACCTGGAGCAACGCGCCCGGGTGGCTGGGCACCATCTGCAGTACCTGCAAAGCAACGCCGAGTACGAGCTGATCGACCGCATCCATGCCGCGCGCAATGAAGGCGTCGACTTCATCCTGATCAATCCGGCGGCTTTTACCCACACCAGCGTCGCATTACGTGACGCGTTGCTGGCGGTGAGCATCCCATTCATCGAAGTGCATCTGTCCAATGTGCACAAGCGTGAACCTTTTCGCCATCACTCCTACTTTTCCGATGTCGCGGTAGGGGTGATTTGCGGCCTGGGCGCCAGCGGTTACCGCCTGGCCCTGGAATCCGCGCTGGAATACCTGGCTGCCAACGCAAAGCCCTGATGACGAGACCACGGCCCATCATGGCCGGGCTCACAAGAAACGTTTTTCACTACGTTTTCAATTACGCCTTTTGACCCGAACCTTGGGAGTTGATGATTAATGGATATCCGTAAAGTCAAGAAACTGATCGAACTGCTGGAAGAATCTGGCATCGACGAGCTGGAAATCAAGGAAGGCGAAGAGTCGGTACGTATCAGCCGCCACAGCAAGACCCCGGCTGCCCAGCAGTACTTCGCCCCGGCGCCGATGGCCGCTCCAGTGGCTGCAGCTCCAGCCGCTGCCGCCGCCGCGCCAGCCGCGGACGCAGCCCCGGCCGCGCCTAAGCTGAACGGCACCGTGGTCCGCTCGCCAATGGTCGGCACCTTCTACCGCAAGCCTTCGCCAGCCTCGCCTAACTTCGCCGAAGTGGGCCAGACCGTGAAGAAAGGCGACACCCTGTGCATCGTCGAAGCGATGAAGATGATGAACCACATCGAAGCCGAAACCAGCGGTGTGATCGAGTCCATCCTGGTGGAAGACGGTCAGCCGGTTGAGTTCGACCAGCCGCTGTTCACCATCGTTTGACCCTGGGAGAACCTTTGATGTCTGCGAAGCTGGAAAAAGTCCTGATCGCCAACCGTGGGGAAATTGCCCTGCGGATCCTGCGTGCCTGCAAAGAACTGGGCATCAAGACCGTCGCCGTGCATTCCACGGCCGACCGCGAACTGATGCACCTGGGCCTGGCAGACGAGTCGGTTTGCATCGGCCCTGCGGCATCCAAGGATTCCTACCTGCACATCCCGGCGATCATCGCCGCAGCCGAAGTGACAGGCGCCACCGCGATTCACCCTGGCTATGGCTTCCTGGCTGAAAACGCCGACTTCGCCGAGCAGGTTGAAAAATCCGGGTTCGCCTTCATCGGCCCCAAGGCCGACACCATTCGCCTTATGGGTGACAAGGTTTCGGCCAAGGACGCGATGATCAAGACCGGCGTGCCGACCGTACCGGGTTCCGACGGCCCACTGCCTGAAGACGAAGAAACCGCGCTGGCTATCGCCCGCCAGGTTGGTTACCCGGTGATCATCAAGGCCGCCGGTGGCGGTGGTGGTCGCGGTATGCGCGTGGTGCACAAGGAAGAAGACCTGATCTCCTCGGCCAAGCTGACCCGCACCGAAGCTGGTGCGGCGTTTGGCAACCCGATGGTCTACCTCGAGAAGTTCCTGACCAACCCACGCCACGTGGAAGTCCAGGTACTGTCCGACGGCCAGGGCAACGCCATCCACCTGGGTGATCGCGACTGCTCGCTGCAGCGCCGCCACCAGAAGGTACTCGAAGAAGCGCCAGCCCCGGGCATCGACGAGAAGGCCCGCCAGGAAGTCTTCAAGCGTTGCGTCGATGCGTGCATCGAGATCGGCTACCGCGGTGCCGGCACCTTCGAGTTCCTGTACGAGAACGGCAGCTTCTACTTCATCGAGATGAACACCCGTGTTCAGGTGGAGCACCCGGTTTCGGAAATGGTCACCGGCATCGACATCGTCAAGGAGATGCTCAGCATCGCCGCTGGCAACAAGCTGTCGTTCCGCCAGGAAGACGTGGTGATCCGTGGCCACTCGCTGGAGTGCCGGATCAACGCCGAGGACCCGAAGAAGTTCATCCCGAGCCCCGGTACCGTCAAGCACTTCCATGCCCCGGGCGGCAATGGCGTGCGGGTCGATTCGCACCTGTATAGCGGTTACGCGGTTCCACCGAACTACGACTCGCTGATCGGCAAGCTGATCACCTACGGCAAGGACCGCGAAGAAGCCATGGCGCGCATGCGCAATGCTCTGGACGAGATCATCGTCGACGGTATCAAGACCAACATCCCCCTGCACCGCGACCTGGTGCGAGATGAAGGTTTCTGCAAGGGCGGCGTGAATATTCACTACCTCGAGCACAAGCTGGCCAACCAGGAGTGATCCTGGCGCAAGCTTGAACGAACCCCGGCCTGGTGCCGGGGTTTTTTATGCCCGCCCGGATCGCGACACGGCGCCGCCGCTACAGTAAACTGCCGGGCTACGCAGCCTAGGGCTGCTCCCCCTTACGATTGACCAAAGGTGCCCGCCATGCCCTGGCTGCAAGTACGACTGGCTATCAGCCCGGAACAAGCCGAAACCTACGAAGACGCCCTGCTCGAAGTCGGCGCCGTGTCCGTGACCTTCATGGACGCCGAGGACCAGCCGATCTTCGAACCGGACCTCAACACCACCCCGCTGTGGTCCAACACCCACCTGCTGGCGCTGTTCGAGGCCGATGCCCAGCCCGAGGCGGTGTTCGCCCACCTGCGCCTGCTGACCGACGCCGAGCTGCCCGAGCACCAGGCCGAGGTCATCGAGGACCAGGACTGGGAACGCAGCTGGATGGACAACTTCAAGCCGATGCGCTTCGGCCGCCGCCTGTGGATCGTGCCGAGCTGGCATGACGCGCCGGACGCCGAGGCCGTCAACCTGCTGCTCGACCCGGGCCTGGCCTTTGGCACGGGCACCCACCCGACCACCGCCCTGTGCCTGGAATGGCTCGACGGCCAGCAGCTCGAAGGCGTCCAGGTGCTGGACTTCGGCTGTGGCTCGGGGATCCTGGCGATCGCCTCGCTGTTGCTGGGCGCCCGCGAAGCGGTCGGCACCGACATCGACGTGCAGGCGCTTGAAGCGTCCCGCGACAATGCCGGCCGCAACGGCATCGCCGAGTCGCGCCTGGCCCTGTACCTGCCTGAGCAGATGCCGGCCATGCAGGCCGATGTACTGGTCGCCAACATCCTTGCCGGTCCGCTGGTCTCGCTGGCGCCGCAGCTGTCCACCCTAGTGCGTCCGGGCGGCCTGCTGGCGCTGTCGGGCATCCTCGCCGAACAGGGTGAGGAAGTGGCTGCCGCCTACGCCGCCGACTTCGAGCTGGACCCGATCGTCGTGCGCGACGGCTGGGTGCGAATCAGTGGTCGCCGCCGTCAGGCAGGCCTGGAATAAATCGCTGCATAACCCCCGGATCGCCGCATGACCGACAGTTTCGTCACCCAGTGCCCCCATTGCCAGAAACGCTTTCGCGTCACGCATCACCAGCTGAGCCTGGCCCGGGGCGTGGTACGGTGCGGGGCCTGCCTGCAGGTGTTCAACGCGGCCAGGCAATTGCTCGAGCAGAGCGCCGCCGGGGCTGCCGTTCCGGCGCCTGAGGCAACGCCGCCAGCCAGCCAGAGTCCGCCAGCGCAGCCGGACTGGGCCAGCACCGAGCATTCGCTGGACGATCTGGACCTTGACCAGGAACTGGCCCGGCTGGAACGCCGCAGTGGCGTTCGCGACCGGCGTGCGGAAGCGGACGACGAGCGCCTGCATGCCCGTCGCGACGAGCCCGATACGCACGCGCACGACGAGGTCCATGAGCCGTTCGGCAACGCCCGCGAGGATCATCCAGAGCCAGGCATGCCGGACGAGCCTGTCCCGCCACTCATCGTGGAACAGGCGATCGAGCCGGAGGACGCCCCCGGCGATCGAACCGAGCCGTCGCTGAGCAGCCTTGAGCTCGACGCGCACGACGAGCGGGCAGGCCAGCGCGACCACGCACGCCTGACCGAAACGTTCGAGGCATCCTCCGCGGATGACGACGATCTGCCCGGTGACCGCCTGTCAGCGCGCGACGAGGATGAGCCCGGCGAGCGGTTGTCCGCCCGCGAGGAGGACGACGACGCGCTGCTCGAAGACCCGGAAGAACGCCTCGAGCCTGGGCTGATGGCCAAGGCCGAGCGCCCGGGACGCAAGGAGCCGTTGATCGACCTGGTCGACGACCCGCTGCAGCTCGACTGGCAGAAGCCCAAGGCCGACTGGCGTCAGCGCCTGCTGTGGGGCACGCTGGTGCTGCTGGCCGCGGGCCTGCTGGCATTCCAGTACCTGTGGTTCCATTTCGACGAGCTGGCGCGCAACGACCGCTACCGGCCATGGTTCCAGCAACTGTGCCCGGTCGTGGGCTGCACGTTGCCGACCCGGGTGGACATCGCCCGGATCAAGAGCAGCAACCTGGTGGTGCGCAGTCATCCGGACTTCAAGGGCGCGCTGATCGTCGACGCGATCCTCTACAACCGCGCGCCCTTCGCCCAGCCCTTCCCGCTGCTGGAGCTGCGCTTCTCCGACCTCAACGGCCAGCTGATCGCCAGCCGCCGCTTCAAGCCTGCGGAGTACCTCAGCGGCGAGCTTGCCGGACGCGGCGAAATGCCCAGCCAGACGCCAATCCACATCGCCTTGGACATCCTCGATCCGGGTCCCAAAGCGGTCAACTACAGCCTGAGCTTCCGCTCGCCCGAATAGCCCCGCACGGTCGGCGCCGTTTTTCCGGCGCCGGCCGTGTGTCGAGAACACTCGGATCTAAGCCCACAGCTGTTCAGATTTTATCCAAATCCATCTTTATCCGGTCACCGAGAGCGGGTATCATGCCATCCCTTTTTCGAACTCCAATGATCCGGCCCCACAACAGGGAACTCCTATGTCGGCGGTACGCATCGGCCCCTACACACTGAAGAACAACCTGATCCTCGCGCCAATGGCCGGGGTCACGGACCAGCCTTTCCGGCTGCTGTGCCAGCGCCTGGGCGCAGGCATGGTGGTGTCCGAGATGGTGTCCAGCGACATGAGCCTGTGGAACAGCCGCAAGTCGCGCCTGCGCCGCATCCACGAAGGTGATCCCGAGCCACGCTCGGTGCAGATCGCCGGTGGAGACGCGCAGATGCTGGCGGCGGCGGCACGGGCCAACGTCGAGGCCGGCGCGCAGATCATCGATATCAACATGGGCTGCCCGGCGAAAAAAGTCTGCAACAAAGCGGCAGGCTCTGCTTTATTGAGAGATGAAGCACTGGTCAGCGAGATTGTCCACGCCGTTGTCGGCGCGGTGGATGTCCCGGTGACCCTGAAGATCCGCACCGGCTGGGACCGGTCGAGCAAGAACGGCCTGACCGTGGCGAAGATCGCCGAGCAGGCCGGCATCCAGGCGCTGGCGGTGCATGGCCGCACACGCGCCGACCTGTACACCGGTGAAGCCGAATACGACACCATCGCTGCCATCAAGCAGGCGGTGTCGATTCCGGTTTTCGCCAATGGCGACATCACCTCGCCGCACAAGGCCCGGGCCGTGCTGGATGCCACGGGCGCCGACGGCCTGCTGATCGGCCGCGCCGCCCAGGGCCGGCCGTGGATCTTTCGCGAGGTCGAGCATTACCTGCGCACCGGCGAGCAATTGCCGGCGCCGGGACTGGATGAAGTTGAACAGATTCTGCTGGAGCACCTGGCCGCGCTGCACGCCTTCTATGGCGACGTGATGGGTGTGCGTATCGCCCGCAAGCATGTGGGCTGGTACCTGGCAACACGACCGGGCGGCAGGGAGTTTCGTGCCCGGTTCAACGCTTTGGAAGATACGCAAGCGCAGTGCGCCAACGTTCGCGAATTTTTCTGCGAGCGTCGACAGAGCCTTGAGACAGAGGACGGACAAGGGGTGGCCGCATGACGATGATGACCGAGACTTTAGTGAGTGGAACAACGCCCGTGAGCGACAACGTCAACCTCAAACAGCACCTGAACACGCCGAGCGAAGAGGGTCAGACCCTTCGCGGCAGTGTTGAAAAGGCGCTGCACAATTACTTTGCCCACCTCGAAGGGGCTACCGTCACGGACGTGTACAACCTGGTGCTTTCCGAAGTCGAAGCGCCGCTGCTCGAAAGCGTGATGAACCACGTCAAGGGCAACCAGACCAAGGCCAGCGAGATGCTCGGGCTCAACCGAGGCACCCTGCGCAAGAAGCTCAAGCAGTACGATCTGTTGTAACCAGAACCCAAACCAGAAAAGGCGGCTCCCATTCGATGAGGTCGCCTTTTTTGCTGACACCACCGCGTTATGGAATCTGAAATGACCGACCAGACTACCCGCCTGCCGATCCGCCGCGCCTTGATCAGCGTCTCCGACAAGACCGGGATCCTCGAATTCGCCCGTGAGCTGCAGCAGCTCGGTGTCGAGATCCTGTCCACCGGTGGCACCTACAAGCTGCTCAAGGACAACGGGGTCGCCGCGGTGGAAGTGGCCGACTACACCGGCTTCGCCGAAATGATGGACGGCCGGGTCAAGACCCTGCATCCGAAGATCCACGGCGGCATCCTCGGCCGTCGCGGCACCGACGACGCCATCATGAGCGAGCACGGCATCAAGCCGATCGACCTGGTCGCCGTCAACCTGTACCCGTTCGAGGCGACCATCGCCAAGCCTGGCTGCGACCTGCCGACCGCCGTCGAGAACATCGACATCGGCGGTCCGACCATGGTCCGTTCGGCTGCCAAGAACCACAAGGACGTAGCCATCGTGGTCAACGCCAGCGACTACGCCGGCGTGCTCGACAATCTCAAGGCTGGTGGCCTGACCTACGCCCAGCGCTTCGACCTGATGCTCAAGGCGTTCGAGCACACCGCCGCCTACGACGGCATGATCGCCAACTACATGGGCACCATCGACCAGTCCCGCGACACCCTGGAAACCGAAGGCCGCAGCGAGTTCCCGCGCACCTTCAACAGCCAGTTCGTCAAGGCCCAGGAAATGCGCTACGGCGAGAACCCGCACCAGAGCGCGGCGTTCTATGTCGAGGCCAAGCCTGCCGAGGTGGGCATTTCCACCGCCAAGCAGTTGCAGGGCAAGGAGCTGTCGTACAACAACGTGGCCGACACCGATGCCGCGCTCGAGTGCGTCAAGAGCTTCGTCAAGCCGGCCTGCGTCATCGTCAAGCACGCCAACCCTTGCGGCGTGGCCGTTTGCCCGGATGACGAGGGCGGCATCGCCAAGGCCTACGACCTGGCCTACGCCACCGACACCGAGTCGGCCTTCGGCGGCATCATCGCCTTCAACCGCGAGCTGGACGCGCAGACCGCCAAGGCCATCGTCGATCGCCAGTTCGTCGAAGTGATCATTGCCCCGAGCGTCAGCGAAGAAGCCCGCGCGATCGTGGCCGCCAAGGCCAACGTGCGCCTGCTGGCCTGTGGCGAGTGGTCGGCCGAGCGTGCCGCTGCCTGGGACTACAAGCGTGTCAACGGTGGCCTGCTGGTGCAAAGCCGCGACAACGGCATGATCCGTGCCGAAGACCTCAAGGTCGTGACCACGCGCGTGCCGACCGAGCAAGAGATCCACGACCTGATCTTTGCCTGGAAAGTGGCCAAGTACGTCAAGTCCAATGCCATCGTCTATGCCAAGAACCGCCAGACCATCGGCGTTGGCGCCGGCCAGATGAGCCGTGTCAACTCGGCGCGCATCGCGGCCATCAAGGCTGAGCATGCGGGCTTGCAGGTTGCGGGTGCGGTCATGGCGTCGGATGCGTTCTTCCCGTTCCGTGATGGCATTGATAACGCTGCCAAGGTGGGGATTACCGCGGTGATCCAGCCAGGTGGTTCGATGCGGGATGCCGAGGTGATTGCCGCCGCTGATGAAGCCGGCATCGCGATGGTGTTCACCGGCATGCGCCACTTCCGCCACTGATAGGCAATCGGCCGCACTGAAGCAGGCATCTGCTGCGTTGGGGCCGGTTCCGCTGATGCTCATTGCCAGACGGCAACTCCGCTCATCGAAACCGGCCCCGCCTTGCATCTACCTGCTTCATTGCGACCTCGTACCGCGAATAGAGCGCGGAAGGCTTCGCCTTCCGCTCGAAAGACCATCGAGGTTTTGACATGAAAGTTTTGATCATCGGCAATGGCGGCCGTGAACACGCCCTGGCCTGGAAAGTCGCCCAGGACCCACGCGTCGTGAAAGTCTTCGTCGCCCCGGGCAACGCTGGCACCGCCACCGAAGCCAAATGCGAGAACGTCGACATCCAGGTCACTGCCCTGGAGCAACTGGCCGACTTCGCCGAGAAGAACGTCGACCTGACCATCGTCGGCCCGGAAGCGCCGCTGGTCGCAGGGGTTGTCGACCTGTTCCGCAGCCGTAAGCTGGATTGCTTCGGTCCGACCCAGGGCGCCGCGCAGCTCGAAGGTTCCAAGGCCTTCACCAAGGACTTCCTGGCGCGCCACAAGATCCCGACCGCCGACTACCAGAACTTCACCGAGATCGAACCGGCTCTGGCCTACCTGCGGGAAAAAGGCGCACCGATCGTGATCAAGGCCGACGGCCTTGCGGCGGGCAAGGGCGTGATCGTCGCCATGACGCTGGCGGAAGCCGAAGAGGCCGTGCGTGACATGCTGGCGGGCAACGCCTTTGGTGAAGCCGGATCGCGCGTGGTGATCGAGGAGTTCCTCGACGGTGAGGAAGCCAGCTTCATCGTCATGGTCGACGGCCACAACGTGCTGCCGATGGCCACCAGCCAGGACCACAAGCGCGTCGGCAACGGCGACAGCGGCCCGAACACCGGCGGCATGGGCGCCTACTCCCCGGCTCCGGTGGTCACCGCCGAGGTGCACCAGCGTGTCATGGACCAGGTGATCTGGCCGACCGTGCGCGGCATGGCCGAGGAAGGCAATGTCTACACCGGCTTCCTGTATGCCGGCCTGATGATCGACAAGGCGGGCAACCCCAAGGTCATCGAGTTCAACTGCCGCTTCGGCGACCCGGAAACCCAGCCGATCATGATGCGCCTGGAGTCGAGCCTGGTGTTGCTGGTCGAGGCCGCCTTCGCCAAGGCGCTGGACAAGGTCGAGGCCCAGTGGAACCCGCAACCGAGCCTGGGCGTTGTCCTGGCGGCCGGTGGCTATCCGGGCGACTACGGCAAGGGCGCCTCGATCAACGGCCTTGACGCCGCGGCCCAGCTGAACGGCAAGGTGTTCCATGCCGGGACCGCGCTCAAGGATGGTCAGGTGGTTGCCAACGGCGGCCGCGTACTCTGCGCCACCGCCCTGGGTGACACCGTCGAAGCCGCGCAACAGCAGGCCTACCGCCTGGCCGAGCAGGTCAGCTGGGATGGCAGCTTCTACCGCAACGACATCGGCTATCGCGCCATTGCCCGCGAACGCGGTGAAGACCAGCAGTAAGCCTGCCCCCCAAAGCCGTGACGCCATGCGCGCACGGCTTGCGGCTCGTCGACAGGGCCCGGCTTGGGCCTTGCCTTGGCCTTGGCGCGCCGCGCATAGTTACGATTCGGCATTTTGCTAAGAAGGGATTTCGTCTTGCGTCGGCTTCGGATTGCCATTGCCCTGACCGTCAGCCTGCTGACCTTGCTCTGCCTTCTGCCCGCATCGGCCGACCAGGGCGGGTGGGCGGTATTGCTCGACGAACAGGCCAACCTGCAATTGAGCGACGTTCGATCCGAGCGCTACCGCAACCAGTTCAGCCCCCTGCGCCTTGATGATCTCGATGCTGCCATGCCTGATCAGGCGCTGTGGCTGCACTACCGGTTGGCACCCGGCCAGCAGGAACAACTGCTGCGCATCTTCGCCCCGGACCTGTCGCGCCTGGACCTCTACGCGCTGGAGGGTGATCAGCTGCTGCGCCAGATGCACCATGGCCGTCAGCGTGATGACAGCAGCCCTGCCCTGCGCAGCAGCGACCACTTGTTGCCGCTTCCCAACAGTGCGAAACCCCTGGATATCTATGTGCGCCTGATCTCGGAGCACCAGCTGCGTCCGGCCATCAGCCTGGAGCCCGCGGCCACCTCCGCCGCCGACCAGACCCAGCCGCTGCTGTTCGGCCTGCTGTTTGGCTGCCTGCTGATGCTGATCCTGCACAACCTGATCCGCTTCCTTTATTCGCGCTCCAGCACGTGCCTGCTGCTGGCCCTCTACCACAGCCTGATGCTGCTGAGCGCCCTTATCCTGCTCAACCTGACCGGTCCCTGGTGGCATCTCTGGCACACCGCGCAAACGCCAGCGGCGTACCTGATGCTGCTGATGGCGGGAATTGCCGGGCTGTATTTCACCTTGCACTTCTTCGCACCCCGCCGGCAGCCCAGGCTGCACCGCCTGCTGCAGGTGGAAATGCTGGCGGCTGGCCTGAGTGGCCTGTTGCTGTTGTTCGTCGACACCCTGCCGCTCAACCTGATGACCTATGCCCTGCTGGCCATCGGCAGCCTGAGCATGCTGGTGGTCGCCAGCTACCACAGCTACAAGGGGTATGGCCCGGCGCGCCTGTTCAGCGTGGCCATGCTGGTGTTCAACCTTGGCGGACTGGTGGTGCTGCCCGCCCTCCTGGGCCTGACCCGCACGCCCACGCCTTGGCTGTTGTGCATCCTGATGGGGCTGACCGTGGTCAGTGGCTTGCTGCTCAACCTGGCGGTGAGCGCGCGCCTGCGGACCATGAGCGAGGAGCGTTTCAGCGCCAGCCGCGCCCTGGCCGCCGCCGACGCCGAGATCAACGCCAAGGCCGAGTTCCTGGCCAAGATCAGTCACGAAATCCGCACCCCCATGAACGGCGTGCTGGGCATGACCGAGCTGCTGCTGGGCACGCCCCTGTCGGTGAAACAGCGTGACTACGTGCAGACCATCCACAGCGCCGGCAACGAACTGCTTACCCTGATCAACGAGATCCTCGACATCTCCAAGCTCGAATCCCGCCAGATCGAGCTCGATGACGTGCAGTTCGACCTCAATGCGCTGATCGAGGATTGCCTCAGCATCTTCCGCGCCAAGGCCGAACAGCAGAACATCGAGCTGATCAGCTTCACTCAGCCCCAGGTGCCAAGGGTTATCAGCGGCGATCCCACGCGGCTGCGCCAGGCATTGTCGAGCCTGCTCGACAATGCGCTGAAAAACGCCGAGCAAGGCGAGATCCTGCTGGTGGTGGCGCTCGATCAGCGCGGCGAAACCCCTCGGTTGCGCATCGCCGTGCAGGACAGCGGCGACCCGATGCCGGCCGGCGAGCGCGAAGCGCTGCTGCAGGCCGAGCTGCACAGCCGCCATTTCCTGTCCAGCAACAAGCTCGGCGGGCACCTGGGCCTGGTGATCGCCAAGCAACTGATCGGCCTGATGCAAGGCGAGTTCGGTATCAAGACCAGCAACAACATGGGCAACACCCTCTGGCTGACCCTGCCGCTTGATCCACAGCGCCTGGAACAGCCCCCCGCCGACCTCGACGGCCCACTGCGCGACGCGCGGGTGCTGGTGGTGGACGACAACGACACCTGCCGCAAGGTACTGGTGCAGCAATGCACCGCCTGGGGCATGAACGTCAGCGCCGTGCCCTCGGGCAAGGAGGCCCTGGCCTTGCTGCGCACCAAGGCGCACCTGCGCGACTATTTCGATGCGGTATTGCTGGACCAGAACATGCCCGGCATGACCGGCATGCAACTGGCGGCCAAGATCAAGGAAGACCCCAGCCTGAACCACGACATCCTGGTGATCATGCTCACCGGTATCAGCAACGCGCCGAGCAAGATCATCGCGCGCAATGCCGGGATCAAGCGGATTCTGGCCAAGCCGGTCGCTGGCTACACCCTCAAGACCACCCTGGCCGAAGAGCTGACCCAGCGCGGCAAGGCGGTGCTCGCCACCGCGCCTCCCCCCGTCATCCCCCAGCCCCTGGACCTGCCGGCGGACTTCCGCATCCTGGTGGCCGAGGACAACACCATCTCGACCAAGGTGATCCGCGGCATGCTTGGCAAGCTTGATCTGGCGCCCGACACGGCCAGCAACGGCGAAGAGGCCTTGCTGGCGATGAAGCGCCAGCACTATGACCTGGTGCTGATGGATTGCGAGATGCCGGTGCTCGACGGCTTTTCCGCCACCCAGCAACTGCGTGCCTGGGAGGCCGCGACCCATCGCCCGCGCACACCCGTGGTCGCATTGACCGCGCATATCCTTGCCGAGCACAAGGAACGTGCGCGCCTTGCCGGCATGGACGGGCACATGGCCAAGCCGGTGGAGCTGTCGCAACTGCGCGAGCTGGTCCAGTACTGGGCAGGGCAACGGGCGCCGGTTGCCGTGCGCGGCCCCCTGTAGGCACGACCGTGCGGCCCGAGGCAGAGGCATCAGGCCAGGCAGAACGATCAGGCGCTATAGCTCATATTCCGTGAGATCGCGCAGGGCCACCTCGACCAGCGACTGCTGTACCCGGGGCCGGTGCTGCAGGTCGAACAACCGGGTATTGAAGCGCACCAGTTCAGCCCGAACGTCTCGCCTCTCCCGGTCAAGGGACAGAAAACCCGACAAAAACGACGTGTGGGCGCCGCGCTCGTGGTAAATCACCATGTCCACGCGACTGCTGCCCGATGATGCGCAGGGCAGCAGCTGGAAATGCCCATGGGTGCGGGCGTAGTCCTCGAAACGCAACAGGCTGCCCGCATCCGCGGTGAGCCGTCGCAGCGCCAGGCGGGAGCCCTCCGCGAACGGCTTGCCGCCCGTCTGGGCGATGGTACTCAAGGTTCTGTCGACAATGCCCTGCCCCTCACCCGTGGGCCAGTGCGCTTCCTCGGGCGGTACCGCATCCCAGCCATAGAACCGCAGCTGGTTGCGGTAATAGCTGAGCCAATCCTCGATCAGCCCCTCGCCAAAGGCGATGCGGGTTGCACGCTCGGCCAGCGCCAAGGCCAGTTTCACAGCCTCGCGCTGCTGCTGCGCAATCCCCGGCAGGAACGACAAGAGGCTTGCGCCGAGCACTACAGCCTGTGGCTTATCCATGGTCGAATCCCATTCAACGAAACGGAAAATAGATACGGGCAGCCTTGCACTGCCCGCGCGGGTCAGATTTCGTATTCCAGTACGTTGCTGACGCTGCGATCCCCCAGCTTGCCTTCCACCGTCTTGCGTACGCGCTCATAGAGCGTCTTGTTGAAGGACAGCACGGCCGTGCCGGTATACAGATCGGATGAAGTGACGGTCCACTCGATCCCCAGCAGGTCGTTCTCCGACTCCGGCGCGCTGGCCGCGATGCAGCTCATGACCAGCACCACTTCACCCTGGGGGGATTCGATACAGGCGCCCAACCCCACCATGCCGCGAGACTTGCCCTGGCGCTTGTGGATGAACACATCCTTCAGTCCAGGGCTCAGGCCGAGCTTTTCAAGCGCGGCCTTGGCCAGCGCGCCGAATGCCTCGCCCGCGGCCACGCCAAGGGCCGCCGTGCCCGCCGCGCCAAGCACCCGCAGCGCCACCGAGCCCACCGAAACGCTGATGGCCGATGAATGCTCGCGCTCGAAGTTGCGCCGTGTGGTCACCCAGCCACAGTCCTGCAGCACCTTGAGAAACAGGCCATACCAGTTTTCGCTGTCATGTTCAGGGTCGTGCAGCTTGCCTGCCGCCAACGAGGCAAAATGGAAGGCGTTTTTCACGTCGGTACGGCTCTGCAGCGCCATGCCGGCACCAAACGCCATCAGGGAATCTTCCACCAGCACGGCGGAGTCTTTGCTCAGAACGGTTTTATCGTCAGTCATCTTGAATACTCCAAAGGGAATGCCCCTGCGTTCCAGGGGCATTCACACTAAGCAAGAGCATTCGCCAAAACCGGCCCGAAGGCTTTCCCTGGCAACCTCAGGGGGCGGTGGGGTACCAGCGCGGGGTGTACGCCCACACCCCGCCCGCTTCGCGGGCAAAGGTGCACGTCGTGGTCGATCCCACCAGCACCATGGTGCGCATGTCGACCATGTCCGGCACCAGCTCGTCCAGGGTGACTACCTTCAGCGTCTGTCCCGGCCTACCGATATCGCGGCCCAGTACTACAGGCGTCTGCCCATCGCGGTGCTGACGCACGATCTCGAGGGCCCGCCCGAGCTGCCACGGCCGTGATCGCGAGATCGGGTTGTAGAAGGCCAGCACCAGGTCCGCCTGGCAGGCGAGGTCCAGTCGCTGTTCGATGGTGGTCCAGGGCTTGAGGTTGTCGGACAGCGACATCACGCAGAAGTCATGCCCCAGCGGCGCACCGGCCTGCGCCGCGGTGGCGAGCGACGCCGACACACCCGGAAGGATCTCGAGGTCGACACGGTGCCAGGCTGGGTCATCCGAGCCGTGCAAGGCCTCGAGCACGGCCGCGGCCATGGCGAACACACCCGGATCGCCCGACGAGACCACCACCACCGAACGCCCTTGGACAGCCAGCTCGAACGCGTGGCGGGCACGCTGCATCTCTTCGCGGTTGTCGGTGCAGTGCAACACCTGATCGTCGCGAAACGGGCCAGCCATGCGCACATAGGTCTCATAGCCGAGCACATCGTTGGCGCGCGCCAGCTCGGTCTTGACCGCAGGCACCATCAGTTCGGCCGCGCCGGGGCCCAGGCCGATCACCGCCAGCCGGCCCCGGGCACGACCGAGGCGCTGCGGGTCGATAGGCTCGGGCGCCACGGCAATCACCAGGCCGGGCCGGTCGAGCGGCTCGATCCTGGCCTGTTCCAGCGAGGAGCGCACCAAGGCCTGCAGGCTGTCGGCAGCGGGGGCGAAGCGCAAGGCGACCCCCAGGGAACGCGCCGCGTCATGCAGCGCAGGCTGGGCCATGTCCGTGTCGCTGGCCAGCAGGCAGGCCAGGGACTGCTCGGCGATGTTGGCATCGCGCAGGGCAAGGCGCACGGCCTCGGTGAGGTCCGGCACCTGCGCATCGACCGCCACCAGCACGGCGCGCGGATGTATCAACAGCTCGTCGCGGCTGGCCGGGCGGCTCGTGCAGCCGACATGAATCACCCGCTGGGCCGAGTCGCTGCTGGGCAGCTGTACCTGCGCCAGCCAAGGCGCCGCACCTTCGACGCGGACCGTCTCGCCGGCCAGCAGGTCCGAGACAAACCGCTTGCCCTGCTCCAGGTCAGCCAGTGCGTAGCCCGGCGGCGGGTCCAGCAGGCAGGTGCCGAAGCGCAGCTCGCCACTGGTGGTGATGGCGGGCGCCACCTCCAGCGCGGCGCCGATTTCCCGGGCCATGACATTCACCCCGCCCAGGCCGCCGAGCAGCGGCACCACGGCGCTGCCGTCCTCGGCCACGGCCAGCACTGGCGGCTCGACGCCTTTTTCACCGAGCAGGCTGGCCAGGCTGCGGATGACGATACCCGCTGCGCACAGGGCGATGATCGGTGTGTCCTGCTGGTACAGCGCCCGCAGGGTCTGGCCAAAGTCCTGATAGAGACTGTCGGCGTCCTCGACCCGGCCGGCCAGGCCATGGATCACTGCCTGTGGGTACAGCTGCCGGACCTTGCGCGCGGTAGCCAGGGCGCCTGGCCCGAGCACGACGATGGCCGGTGGCTTGCGCGCGCTCATCCCTGCCACCTTTCGCCCGGCACGATGATCAGCGAGAAGTACGGCGAGGACTGTGGATCGACTTCATCAAGCGCGACGATCTTCTGGTTGGCCATGGTCGCGCGCTCGACGTACAGCGCGCGCGTGTCCAGGCCCAGCTCGACCAGCACCTGGCGCACCTTGGTGAAGTTGCGCCCCAGCTTCATGATCACCGCCGCATCGGCATCGGCCAGGCGGCGCTTGAGCTCGTCATGGCCCAGCACGCCGGAAAGCACCGAAAGGCTCTGGTTGCGGTACACCAATGGCGCGCCGAGCACCGAGGCGCCGCCGAGCATGGAGCAGACACCTGGGATCACCTCGGCGTCATGATGCTCGGCCAGCCGGTCGTGCAGGTACATGTAGGAGCCGTAGAAGAACGGATCGCCCTCGCAGATCACCGCCACGTCACGGCCGGCATCCAGGTGCGCGGCGACCTGCACGCTGGCTTCGTCGTAGAAGTCGCTGATCACCTGTTCGTAGGACAGCGGTGCCGGCAGCACCTCGGTGGTCACCGGGTACACCAGCGGCAGCAAGGTCTGCTCGGCCTGCAGGTGCGCCTCGATGATGCCAAAGGCGTTGCCGCGCTTGCCCTTGGCGACGAAGTAGGCCACCACCGGTGCTTCGCGCAGCAGGCGCAGGGCCTTGAGCGTGATCAGTTCAGGATCGCCGGGGCCAACGCCCAGGCCAAGCAGACGTCCACGTACCTGCATCACTCCACCTCCGTGGCCAGGGCATTGACGGCGGCCGCGGCCATGGCGCTGCCGCCCAGACGGCCCTGCATGATCACGAACGGCACGCCACGGCTGTCGGCGGCGAGCATCGCCTTGGACTCGGCGGCGCCGACGAAACCGACCGGGAAGCCCAGGATCAGCGCAGGTTTAGGTGCGCCGGCGTCGATCATCTCCAGCAGGTAGAACAGCGCGGTCGGCGCGTTGCCGATCACCACCACGCTGCCTTCCAGGTGCGGGCGCCACAGTTCCAGGGCGACGGCGGAGCGGGTGTTGCCCGCCTCGCTGGCCATCCCGGGGACGCTCGGGTCACGCAGGGTGCAGATCACCGGGTTGTTGGCGGGCAGGCGAGCGCGGGTCACGCCTTCGGCGACCATGTGCGCATCGCAGAGGATCGGCGCGCCCTTGGCCAGGGCCTCGCGCCCGGCGGTGCCGGCGCCTGGGGAAAACTGCAGGCCGTCAATGGCGTCGACCATGCCGCAGGCATGGATCACCCGCACGGCGAGTTTCTCGAGATCGGCGGGAATGCGGTCGAGCCGCGCTTCCTCGCGAATGATCCGGAAGGAATTGCGATAGATCTCCTGACCATCGCGGATGTAGTCAATCATCAAGGTGCTCCGTAGGCAGGTCGAGCAGTGCGCCTGCTTGTTGCAAGGTGAGGTCGCGCGCTCGCAGGGCACCGAAGCCGGGCTCTCGAGCGTCGCGCAGATACAGGTCGTAGCGGCCCGGGGCTCGGGCCAGAAGGGTGGCCGGGGCGACATGGGCCACGGCGCAGGATCGTTGGCAGCCGCTGAGGTGCACGCTGCCGGGGCCGCCGTGGTGCAACAGGCCGGCCAGGGCCAGGGCATCGGCCTTGGTTTCGGCCTGGCCCTTGGCGCAGCCGCTGGAGCCGGTGCAGGCGACAAGCCGCGCCAAGGGCTGGTCCGGGCTGTGCAGCAGACCGAGTTCAGACAGGGCTTGCCGCGCCTGCGCCAGGCCGGCCTCGGCGACATTGGGCAGCACCAGGCTTTGCCACGGGGTCAGGCGCAGGGTAGCGTCGCCGTGTTCGCGAGCCAGGCGTGCCACGCCGCGCAGCATGGCCGGAGTCAGACGGCCGAGGGGCGGGGCCGCGCCCAGGGCGACCTCGCCCGCTCCACGCTGTGTCAGCAAGCCCAGGTACAGTGCGCTCGCCCGTGGGCGTCGCCAGTCGAGCACGGCGGCGTCACGGCGGATATCCAGGCCCAGGCCCTGGATGAAGTGCTCGGCATCGCAGTCGGCAAGCAACTGGCGCATGCGCGACTGCTCGGGCGTGGCCCGGTCGAGAAAACGCTCGAGCACCGCGCGCACCAAGGGCAGCCCCTGATCCAGCGGCACCGCGCCCAGCACCTGGCCATCAGCCGGACAACCGGCCAGGCCGAACGCCAGCCATACCTGCTGGTCCAGCTTCAGCGCCGACAGCCACAGGTCATGGGGATGCTCGAGCATGGCCAGGGATTCGCCAGCGTCCAGCTGCACGGCGAACTTGGCGGACAACTGGTGCATGCGCGGTGTGCCTTCGAGCATCCGCAGGATCTGCCCGGCCAGGGGCCGTGCGTCGAACAGCATGGCGTGGTCCAGTCCGGCCAAGGGGCTGAGCATCAGGTTGCGCACATCGTCGCCGGCCGCCTCGCGCGGGCCCAGCCCGGCGGCAAGCAACTGCCGCACCAGCGCCTGGTGCTCGCCACCGATACCACGGATCTGCAGGTTGGCGCGGTTGGTCGCCTCGATGGCGCCACTGGCGAAACGCTCGGCGGCCGAGGCCACGGCATCGGCCTGGTCGGCCAGCAGCACGCCACCTGGCAGCTTGATCCGGCAGATCCCGCCATCGCGCGCGGCGACGATGCGCCACAACCCCGGGCAGGCCGAGGGACGAGGCGAAATATCAGGGGTGTGGGCCTGCTTCAAGGGGGTATCCGGCAATCGTGAAAGAGCCCTTCACAGTAGAAGGCGCGGTATTATGCCTGCTTTGTCCGACGGCATGAAAAGTCTGCTGTCGAACGGCGTTCGTGGATGAGGAAGTGGGATGTCGCCCTGGCTGACAGTAGTGGGTATTGGTGAAGACGGTTTCAGCGGCCTGGGCAAGAACGCCCGGCGCGCATTGCTCGGTGCCGGGCGGATTTTCGGCAGCCCGCGCCAGCTGGAGCTGCTGCCGCGCTGCATCGGTGGCGAGCGCCTGGCCTGGTCGAGCCCGTTTTCCCTGGCCCCGGTGCTGGCCCTGCGCGATGAACCCGTGTGCGTGCTGGCCAGCGGCGACCCGATGTACTACGGCGTCGGCGCCAGCCTCGCCCGGCAGGTGCCCGCCGCAGAGATGCAGGTGTTGCCGATGCCGTCTTCCTGCGCGCTGGCCGCGGCCCGCCTGGGCTGGCCGTTGCAGGAGGTGGTAACGGTGTCGGTGGTGGCGCGGCCACTGGCAACGCTCAACCGATACCTCTACAGCGGCGTGCGTCTGCTGGTGCTGAGCAACGACGGCGATAGTCCCGCAGCGATTGCGGCCTTGTTGCGCGAGCGCGGCTTCGGCCCGAGTCGTCTGCAGGTCTTCGAACATCTGGGCGGCCCGGCCGAGCGTCGCCTCGAGGGCTCGGCCGATGACTGGGAAACCCCGGAAATCGCGGCGCTGAACCTGGTCGCCATCGAGTGCAAAGCCGCGCCCTACGCCCCGCGCCTGTCGCCTGTGGCCGGCCTGCCCGACAGCAGTTTTCGCCATGACGGTCAGTTGACCAAGCGTGACGTGCGCGCGATCACCCTGGCGCGGCTGGCACCTCGTCCGGGCGAGGTGCTGTGGGACGTGGGCGCCGGCTGCGGCTCGATCGGCATCGAATGGATGCGGGCCCACCCAAGCTGCCGCGCCCTGGCCATCGAAGCCGACGAAGGCCGGCAGCAGTTCATCGAGCATAACCGCGACGCCTTGGGCGTGCCCGGCCTGCAACTGGTGCGGGGCCGCGCGCCTGACGCGCTGGAAGGGCTCGAGCGCCCCGACGCGATCTTCATCGGCGGCGGCGTGACCCGCGAAGGCGTGCTGGCGCTGTGCTGGGAGCAACTGCGTCCGGGCGGGCGGCTGGTGGCCAACGCCGTTACCTTGCAGAGCGAGCTGGCCTTGGTCGACTGGCGCGAGCGCCATGGCGGCGAGCTGACCCGCATCCACATCGCCCAGGCCCAGCCTCTGGGCGCCTTCGACACCTGGCGCCAGGCGCTGCCGATCACCCTGCTCGAGGCGATCAAGCCCGATGCGTGAGGAAACCCGCGAGCAGCCCGCACCCCTGCGCAGCGGCCTGACCACCGGCAGCTGCGCCACCGCCACCAGCCTTGCCGCCGCGCGCCTGCTGCTTACCGGAGAAGCGACGGACGCGGTGCAGATCACCTTGCCTAAGGGCAAGCAGGTGCAGATGCGCCTGGAGTTCTGCCAGCGCGCCGGCGACCGCGCCGAGGCGGGCACGATCAAGGATGCCGGCGACGATCCCGACGTGACCCACGGCGCCTTGCTGTTCAGCCAGGTGCGTCTGCAGGCCGAGCCTGGCGTTCGCTTTGTCGCGGGCCAGGGCGTCGGCACCGTGACCCGACCCGGCCTGGTGCTTGGGGTGGGTGAACCGGCGATCAACCCGGTGCCTCGCCGAATGATCGGTGATCACTTGCAGCAACTGGCCATGGAAGCGGGCTACGCAGGTGGCTTCGAGGTCACGGTCAACGTACGTGACGGCGAGCAGCTGGCGCTCAAGACCATGAACCCGCGGCTGGGCATCCTCGGTGGGTTGTCGATCCTGGGTACCAGCGGGATCGTCCGGCCTTTTTCCTGCGCGGCCTACATCGCCTCGATCCATCAAGGCATCGACGTTGCCCACACCAACGGCTACACCCACATCGCGGCGTGCACCGGCAATGCCAGCGAAGACACCATGCGCCGGGTGTACGGCCTGCCGGAAATCGCCCTGATCGAGATGGGCGACTTCGTCGGCGCGGTGCTCAAGCACCTGCGCAAGGTGCCCGTGGCGCGGCTCAGCCTGTGCGGCGGCTTCGGCAAGATCAGCAAGCTGGCCGCCGGGCACATGGACCTGCACAGCCGCCACTCCAGCATCGATCTGCCGCAACTGGCTGCCTGGGCCTCTGACATCGGCGCCGACAGCGCGCTGCATACCGCCATCCTTGGCGCCAACACCAGCCAGCAGGCGCTGGCCCTCGCGCACGCCGAGGGCGTCGAGCTGGGCAACGCCGTCTGCCAGCACGCCCTGGCCTTTGCCCGCAGCGTGGTGCCGGCCCAGGTGCAGGTCGAAGTATTCGCCATCGACCGCCAAGGTGGCATCGTCGGCCAGGCGGGCGTGCGATGAGCCCGCGCATCCTGCTGCTGGGCGGCGTGACCGAGGCCCTGTCCATCGCCCGGCGGTTGGGGCCAGAGCATATCTACAGCCTGGCGGGCATCGGCCGCGTGCCCCAGGACCTGGCCTGCCAGGTCAGGGTCGGTGGCTATGGCGGCGCCGAAGGGCTGGCAGCGTTCGTGCGCGAGGCCGGCATCGACCTGCTGATCGACGCCACCCATCCCTATGCCGCGCAGATCAGCCACAACGCCGCACAGGCGGCGCGCCTGGCCGGGATTCCCTGCTGGGCGCTGCGCCGCCCTGCATGGCAAGCGCAAGCCGGAGATGACTGGCGGGAGGTGGACGACTGGTCCGGCCTGATCGAGGCCCTGCGACCATTCCGGCGACCACTGTTCACCCTCGGACGCGAGCCTTTGCAGCACCTGGACGAGATCCCCCCGGAGCAGTTCTGGACCCTGCGCGCGCTGGAAGCCTGCCCCGGCAACGACCGCTGCGAAGTCATCGGCGCGCGCGGGCCGTTCCTGCTCGCCGATGAGCGCGAGCTGTTCGAACGGCGGCAGATCGATGTGCTGGTGAGCAAGAACAGCGGCAGCGTCGCGACCGAGCCCAAGCTCGAGGTCGCACGAGAGCGAGGGGTGCCGGTTCTGGTATTGAAGCGGCCTGGCCTGGCGGAGGTGGATCGCGAGTTCTGGAGTGTCGAGAAAGTAACGGCAGCGCTAGAGCTGTAGATCGAACAGCCATGTATATCCCTTTGACATATACCTGATCCGTCATACACTCAGACATACATTTACCCTTCCCAGGAGGTGCTCCATGGAACAAGGTGCGGTCTTCAAAAATAACCGAAGTCAGGCTATCCGCTTGCCCAAATCCGTCGCATTACCTGATCACGTCACCCGTGTCGATGTCGTTGCCATCGGTCGTACGCGCATCATCACGCCAGCAGGCGAAGCCTGGGACAGCTGGTTTGACGGGGACAATGTGAGCGCGGACTTCATGTCCCGACGCGAGCAACCCGCCGATCAGGAGCGTGATGGTTTCTGATGCTCAAATACATGCTCGACACCAACATCTGCATCTTCACCATCAAGAACAAGCCTCAATCTGTACGAGATGCCTTCAGTAGACACCATGAGCAGATGTGCATCAGCGCCATCACCATGATGGAGCTGATCTATGGTGCGGAAAAGTCCGCAGCTCCCGAGCAAAACCTGGCCGTCATCGAGGCCTTCGCTGCACGCCTGGAAGTCCTCGATTACGACAATCATGCGGCTGCCCAGCGGCCAGCTGCGCGCGGAACTTGCTCGGGCCGGCACGCCTATAGGGCCATATGATCAGATGATCGCTGGACACGCCCGCTCTCGCGGTCTTCTTCTGGTAACCAATAACCTACGGGAATTCCAGCGAGTTCCCGGGCTGCGAGTAGAGGACTGGTCGAGCTAGCTCGGTCATTCTCCCGACCGCAAACGAAGACCTGCCGGGCGAGGGTCAGGCAAGAGTCGAACGACAGCCCGATGCGGCACTTCACCGCACCCCGGCCATTTTTCCCTATACTGCGCGTTACAATACCGTCCTGATTCCTGACCGGATCTCTCCATGACCCCACATCGGCCTGCCCTGACTTGGATCGCCTGCCTTGCAGTGCTGTTCAACCTGCTGGCCATGCCGTTGTCGTCCGCCGCCCCCAAGGGTCCGGCCGAACAACTGCTGTGGGGTGCTTTCTGTTCGAGTGTTTCCGGCAAGGCCAAGGCTGAAATCATGGCCTTGGGCAAGCTGGACCTCGGCCAGCAAGGCGAAGACCATTCCAACATGGAGCACTGCTGGTGCTGCTCGGGCACCGCGCCCTCCCTGGCGCTGCCGGGGCACCTGCCGCAACTGACCCATCCACGTGCATTGGCAAGCGCCTGCGGGACACCCCTGCTCGCCTACCAGCCCACGCCGCGCCAGCAATGGCCGACCCTCAATCCCCGTGCCTCCCCGCTGGGCTGAGTTCACCGCGCCTGCCGTTGCGAACCTGAACAGAACCGGAGACACCACCATGCTCAAGCACATTTTGCTCCTGGCCGCCTTGCTGCTGCCCGGCGCCTTTGCCAATGCCCACGAATACACCAAGGGCGACCTGCATATCGCCCACCCGTGGTCGCTGGAACTGCCACCGAACGCGCCCAACGTCGCCGCCTACTTCGTGGTGCACAACAACGGCACGCAGGATGATCGCCTGCTCGGCGTCGACAGCCCGATCAGCGATGATGCGCAACTGCACGAACACATCACGACCGAAGCGGGCCTGATGAAAATGCGGCAGGTTCAGAACGTGGCCGTTCCCGCAGGCCGGGACCTCACGTTTGCCCCCAGCGCCTGGCACGTCATGCTGATGCAACCCAAGGACCGCAGCCTGCTCAGCGATGGCCAGCGTTTCCCGATGACCCTGCATTTCGAAAAGGCCGGTGACATCACGGTCAATGTCGTGGTGCAGAAGCAGCCACTGACGCAAGACCCGCACCAGGCCCACACGCACTGACCGTCTGAGCCGCGCTCGCCATGAGCACCCTGCGCAACCGGTTCGCCCGGCCCACCCGCCCTGATCATAGGCGCGTCGGTGGCGGCTGGCTGAGCCTGTTTGCCATGTGGATGATCTTCATCGGCCCGCTGGTGTCCCAGTCGATGCCGATGGAGCACCACGCCGGCATGCCGATGGACATGCCCATGGCCGCCGGGCATCACCAGGCCGAAGCCGGGCACCCTGGCCATGGCAACGATGGCCGGCTGCATGTGCTCTGGGAAAAGTGCGGCTATTGCAGCCTGCTGTTCAATTGCCCGGGCCTGCCCCAGGCACTCAGCCCGCTTAGCACCGGTGCGGTGCCGCAAGCCACGCTCGTCCCGCTGCCGACACGCCACGGCCATGCGCGCCAGGCGGTGTTTCCCGGCGCCCGCAGCCGCGCGCCGCCTTCCTCGATGAGGTCTGAAAACACATTGCATGCCCGGGACTCCCAAGTCTCGCGCCTTTCATGACTGCCAGGGCGCACGCCCTGGACCGAGGTTGACCGAGCCTGATCCATCATCCGCGCGCGTCCGGTGTTGGTGTCTGGCCCAGGTTGCCTTTCTGGCTGCACGGAGCGCTCCATGAGCAAACCTTCGATTTCCTTCTACAACCTGGCCTGGCGCTGGCACTTCTATGCCGGGCTGTTCGTTGCCCCGTTCATGATCCTGCTGGCCCTGACCGGGATCATCTATCTGTTCAAGCCGCAGCTCGACCCGCTGATGTACCGCGACCTGATGGTGGTCGAGGCGGGCCACCACCGCCAGAGCGCCGACAGCCTGCTGGCCGAGGTGCACCAGGCCTATCCCAAAGGCCACGTCGGCCAGTACCTGCCCCCCCTCGATGCCGGGCGCAGCGCGCAGTTCGTGGTGCATGACGGCGGGCGCGAGCTGAATGTGTTCGTCGATCCGTACAGTGGCAAGGTACTGGGCGAACAGGACAGCAAGTACAACCTGCAGGCCGTGGCCCGTGCGCTGCACGGTGAGCTGATGGTGGGTACCCTTGGCGATCGCCTGGTGGAGCTGGCGGCGGGCTGGGGCATCGTTCTGGTGATGTCCGGTCTCTACCTCTGGTGGCCGCGCGGGCGCAAGAGCGCCGGTGTGCTGTGGCCGCGCGTGACCGCGCGCGGGCGTGTGCTGTGGCGCGACCTGCATGCGGTCACCGGCTTCTGGGGCGCGGGCCTGCTGCTGTTGATGCTGCTCAGCGGCATGACCTGGACCGGCTTCTGGGGCAAGCAGTACGCCGACCTGTGGAACCGCTTTCCGGCCGCCATGTGGAACGACGTCCCGCAGTCGGACCAGCAGGCCCGCGAGCTCAACAGCGCGCACCGCCAGACCGTGCCCTGGGCCGTGGAGAACACCCCGATGCCGCAGTCTGGGGCGCATGCCGAGCATGCCGGGCACCACATGATGTCCAGCGCCCCGGCCGCGCCGCAGGTCAGCCTGCAGCAGGTCGAAGACGTCGCCACCGCGCGCAAGGTCGCGCCCGGCTACAGCATCACCCTGCCGACCACCGCCGAGGGCGTGTTCACCATTGCCGTGTTCGCCGATGATCCGCGCAACGACGCCACCCTGCATGTCGACCAGTACACCGGCCAGGTGCTGGCCGATGTGCGCTGGCAAAACTACAGCCCGGTCGCCCGCGCCACCGAGCTTGGCGTGATGCTGCATGAAGGCAAGATGTTCGGGGCGCTGAACCAGGTCATCATCCTCGCGATCTGCCTGATGATCCTGCTGAGTTCGGTGAGCGGCATCGTGATCTGGTGGAAACGCCGCCCGGCCGGCGAGCTGGGCGTGCCACCGTTGCGTCACGACCTGCCCCGCTGGAAGACCGCGACAGGGGTGATGATCGTGCTGGGGCTGGCGTTTCCGCTGGTCGGGGCATCGATGCTGGTGATGTGGGTGGTCGACAGCCTCGTGGTGCGCAGGGGCGTACTCGCACGCGCCTGAGCCCTGTCACAAGGGAAGGATTGTTTCCAATTGAGACGACGTGTCACGCCCCGCACCCTGGGGGGCGTGATAGCCTAGCCGGCTTTCACAAGAAGACTGACCCTCAATGGAATGCAGCCCATGACCCGGACCTCATCCGCGCCGCACGACGGCAATCACCTGCAACGCAACCTGACCAATCGCCATATCCAGCTGATCGCCATCGGTGGCGCCATCGGCACCGGCCTGTTCATGGGCTCGGGAAAGACCATCAGCCTGGCAGGTCCGTCGATCATCTTCGTCTACATGATCATCGGCTTCATGCTGTTCTTCGTCATGCGCGCCATGGGCGAACTGCTGCTGTCGAACTTGAACTACAAGTCGTTCATCGACTTCTCCGCCGATCTGCTCGGCCCCTGGGCAGGCTATTTCACCGGCTGGACCTACTGGTTCTGCTGGGTCATCACCGGCATCGCCGATGTGATCGCCATCGCTGCCTACACGCAGTTCTGGTTCCCCGACCTGCCTCAGTGGATACCTGCGCTGGCCTGCGTGGGCGTGCTGTTGTCGCTGAACCTGATCACCGTGAAAATGTTCGGCGAGATCGAGTTCTGGTTCGCGCTGATCAAGATCGTGGCAATTCTCGGCCTGGTCGCCACGGGTCTGTACATGGTCTTCAGCGGCTTCGAGTCGCCGGCCGGACGCACCGCGAGCCTGGCCAACCTGTGGAATGACGACGGCATGTTCCCCCACGGCCTGATGGGCTTTTTCGCAGGCTTCCAGATCGCCGTGTTCGCCTTCGTCGGCATCGAACTGGTCGGCACCACCGCCGCCGAAGCCAAGGACCCCGAGCGCACCCTGCCGCGGGCGATCAACTCGATCCCGATCCGCATCATCATGTTCTACGTGCTCGCGCTCGTCGCCATCATGGCCGTCACCCCGTGGCGCGACGTGGTGCCGGGCAAAAGCCCGTTCGTCGAGCTGTTCGTCCTGGCGGGCCTGCCGGCCGCGGCCAGCCTGATCAACTTCGTGGTGCTGACCTCGGCCGCCTCGTCGGCCAACAGCGGCGTATTCTCCACCAGCCGCATGCTCTACGGCCTGGCCCAGGAAGGCGACGCGCCGAAGGCCTTCGAGAGGCTGTCCAGCCGCCGCGTGCCGGCCAATGGCCTGTACTTCTCCTGCACCTGCCTGCTGCTGGGCGCCGCGATGATCTACGTGATCCCCAACCTGGTCGAAGCCTTCACGCTGGTGACGACCGTGTCGGCGATCCTGTTCATGTTCGTCTGGTCGATGATCCTGCTGTCGTACCTCAAGTACCGCAAGCAGCGCGCCGCCCTGCACCAGGCATCGACCTACAAGATGCCTGGCGGACGCTTCATGTGCCTGGTGTGCCTGGCCTTCTTCGGCTTCATCCTGGTGCTTCTGAGCCTTGAGGACGACACGCGCAAGGCGTTGATCGTCACCCCGGTGTGGTTCCTGCTGCTGGCCGTGACCTACCGGTACATGCGCCGTGCGCGCCTCCAGGCAATGCCCTCCCAGGCCGATTGAGCCTGCCGCAGGTTGCGCACCAGTACGGCGCAACCTGCATTCCCCTGTACACCATGGCGGTGCACTGACCGCCGGGTGATCCTCCAGAACATGCATGCTTGACCGTTCGGACAAGTCGGCACACCCCTTGCAAAGCCTCTCCTCGAGTCGCCAACACTCGAATAACAACGGAGAGAGCACATGAAGCGTCGCAGTCTGATCAAGGCCTTCACCTTAAGCGCAGGCCTGGCCGCCATGGGGATGAGCTGGACCCTGCAGGCCGCCGAGACCATCAAGGTCGGCATCCTGCATTCGCTGTCGGGCACCATGGCGATTTCCGAGACCTCACTCAAGGACATGGCGCTGATGACCATCGAGCAGATCAACGCCCAGGGCGGGGTCAACGGCAAGATGCTGGAACCGGTCGTCGTCGACCCGGCGTCGAACTGGCCGCTGTTCGCCGAGAAGAGCCGCCAGTTGCTGACCCAGGACAAGGTCGCGGTGGTGTTCGGCTGCTGGACCTCGGTGTCGCGCAAGTCGGTGCTGCCGGTGTTCGAGGAGCTCAACGGGCTGCTGTTCTACCCCGTGCAGTACGAGGGTGAGGAACTCTCGCCAAACGTGTTCTACACCGGCGCCGCGCCGAACCAGCAGGCCATCCCGGCGGTGGAATACCTGATGAGCGAAGACGGCGGCGGCGCCAAGCGCTACTTCCTGCTCGGCACCGACTACGTCTACCCGCGTACCACCAACAAGATCCTGCGCGCCTTCCTGCACAGCAAGGGCGTGGCCGACAAGGACATCGAAGAGGTGTACACGCCGTTCGGCCACAGCGATTACCAGACCATCGTCGCCAACATCAAGAAGTTCTCGGCGGGCGGCAAGACCGCGGTCATCTCCACGGTCAACGGCGACTCCAACGTGCCGTTCTACAAGGAGCTGGCCAACCAGGGCCTGAAAGCCACCGACGTGCCGGTGGTCGCCTTCTCCGTGGGTGAAGAGGAGCTGCGCGGCATCGACACCAAGCCCCTGGTCGGGCACCTGGCGGCGTGGAACTACTTCGAGTCGGTGGATAACCCGGTCAACCAGAAGTTCGTCGCGGACTGGAAAGCCTACGCCAAGGCCAAGAACCTGCCGGGCGCCGACAAGGCCGTGACCAACGACCCGATGGAGGCCACCTACGTCGGCATCCATATGTGGGCCCAGGCAGCGGAAAAAGCCAAGTCCACCGACGTCGACAAGGTGCGCGAGGCCCTGGCGGGCCAGAGTTTCAAGGCGCCCTCGGGCTACACCCTGACCATGGACAAGACCAATCACCACCTGCACAAGCCAGTGATGATCGGCGAGATCCAGGATGACGGGCAGTTCAGCGTGGTCTGGGAAACCGGGCAGCCGCTGCGCGCGCAGCCGTGGAGCCCGTTCATCCCGGGCAATGACAAGCGGCCGGATTATGCGGTGAAGGGGAATTGAGAAAGCGGGGCCATCTGTAGTGGCCCCTTCGCTGGCAAGCCAGCTCCCACAGGTCCGGTGTTGAACCCAAGGACGGCGCTGTATCTGTGAGAGCTGGCTTGCCAGCGAAGGGGGCCTGACAGACGACAACAATCCACCCCCCCGGCAGAGATTTCCCATGCCCAAAGCCCTCTACACCCTGCTCCTGCTACTCCTGCTCCCCCTGGCCGCCCACGCCAGCGAGGGCGAATTCTTCCTGTCCTCCAAACCGGCGGACCAGGCCCGCCTGCTCCAGGACTGGGCGGCGCAACCCGACCCGGCGCGCCTCACCCTGCTGGGCGAGCTCAAGCAAGGCCGCATCGCCGTCGACGACACGCGCAAGGTACGCTTGAACAACCGCCTGCGCGGCCTGATCGACAATGCCCTGGCCAGCCACCAGATGCTCAGCGACGATACCCGCGTACGCCTGTCGGCCGCCCAGCAGTTGCAACGAAGCGCGCAACCGGCCCAAGTCGCGTTCCTCGACCGCCGACTCGCGATCGAAGCCGATGCCGCCGTGCGCGCCGCGCTGAGCCTGGCCCTGGCCAATCTGCAACTGGCCGCCAGCGAGCCGTCCGTGCGCCTGGCCGCGGTGCGCCTGCTCGGTGAAACCGGCGATCCCCAGGCCCGCACCCGCCTGCAGGCCCTGCTCGAACCCGGCGCCGAAACCGACGCCGCCGTGCGCACCGCCGCCGAAACCAGCCTTGCCCAGGTCGAACACAAACTGTTCATCGGTGAACTGCTCGGCCAGGCCTTCAGCGGCCTGTCACTGGGCTCGATCCTGCTGCTGGCGGCGCTTGGCCTGGCGATCACCTTCGGCTTGCTGGGGGTGATCAACATGGCCCATGGCGAGATGCTGATGCTCGGCGCCTACAGCACCTACATGGTCCAGGTGCTGGTGCAGCGCCTGGCGCCCGACGCGATCGAGTTCTACCCGCTGATGGCCCTGCCGGTGGCCTTCGCCGTCAGCGCCGGGGTTGGCATGCTGCTGGAGCGCACCGTCATCCGGCACCTGTATGGCCGTCCGCTGGAAACCCTGCTGGCGACCTGGGGCATCAGCCTGATCCTGATCCAGGCGATTCGCCTGCTGTTCGGCGCGCAGAACGTCGAGGTCAGCAATCCGGGCTGGCTGTCCGGGGGGCTGCAGGTGCTGCCCAACCTGGTCCTGCCCTACAACCGCATGGTGATCATCGGCTTCGCCCTGGCGGTTGTGCTGCTCACCTGGCTGCTGCTCAACCGCACGCGGCTGGGCCTGAACGTGCGCGCCGTCACCCAGAACCGCAACATGGCGGCCTGCTGCGGCGTCAGCACCGGGCGCGTCGACATGCTTGCCTTCGGCCTGGGCTCCGGCATCGCCGGGCTCGGCGGCGTGGCGCTGAGCCAGGTCGGCAACGTCGGCCCGGACCTGGGCCAGAGCTACATCATCGACTCGTTCCTGGTGGTGGTGCTCGGCGGCGTCGGGCAACTGGCCGGCACCCTGTGGGCCGCCTTCGGCCTGGGTATCGCCAACAAGCTGCTGGAGCCGCAGATTGGTGCGGTGCTCGGCAAGATCCTCATCCTTGCGCTGATCATTCTGTTCATCCAGAAGCGTCCGCAAGGCCTGTTCGCCCTCAAGGGACGGGTAATCGACTGATGAACCAGCCTCTGCTTGTCACCGCCACCCAAAAAGCCGGCCCGCGCCTCACCCTGACGATCGGCGCTGTCATCGTCCTGGTGCTGCTGGCCCTGCCCTTGCTGTCACTGCTCCCGGCCGGGCACAGCCTGCAGGTCTCGGCCTATACCCTGACGCTGGTCGGCAAGATCCTTTGCTATGCCATCGTCGCCCTGGCCCTGGACCTGGTCTGGGGCTACGCCGGGCTGCTGTCGCTGGGCCATGGGCTGTTCTTTGCCCTGGGCGGCTATGCGATGGGCATGTACCTGATGCGCCAGGCCTCGGGCGACAGCCTGCCGGCATTCATGACCTTCCTGTCGTGGACCGAGTTGCCGTGGTACTGGGCTGGCACCCAGCATTTCGCCTGGGCCCTGTGCCTGGTGGTGCTCGCGCCTGGGCTGCTGGCGCTGGTGTTCGGCTGGTTCGCCTTCCGCTCGCGGATCAAGGGCGTGTACTTCTCGATCATGACCCAGGCCCTGACCTTCGCCGGCATGCTGTTGTTCTTCCGCAACGAAACAGGATTTGGCGGCAACAACGGCTTTACCAGTTTCCGCACCCTCCTGGGCTTCGACATCGCCTCGCAAGGCACGCGCGCGGTGCTGTTCCTGCTGACCGTGGCACTGCTGCTGGCCAGCCTGTACCTGGGCTGGTGCCTGGCGCGCAGCAAGTTCGGCCGGGTGCTCACCGCGCTGCGCGATGCCGAGAACCGCCTGATGTTCAGCGGCTACGACCCACGCGGCTTCAAGCTGCTCGTGTGGGTGCTGAGCGCCGTGCTGTGCGGCCTGGCCGGGGCGTTGTACGTGCCACAGGTGGGCATCATCAACCCGAGCGAGATGTCGCCGACCAACTCCATCGAAGCGGCCGTGTGGGTGGCGCTTGGCGGACGTGGAACCCTGATCGGGCCGCTGCTCGGCGCCGGCCTGGTCAACGGCATGAAGAGCTGGTTCACCGTGGCGTTTCCTGAGTTCTGGCTGTTCTTCCTGGGTGCGCTGTTCATCGTCGTGACCCTGTACCTGCCCAAAGGCGTGATCGGCCTGCTGAAAAAGAGGAACCACGCATGAGAAGCCTGCCCATCTCGCCGGTGCATCCGGAATTCATGCTCGAACCGCTGTTCTACCCTACCGACCTCGAGGGTTCCGGCCGCGACGCGATCGGCCTCGGTCAGCGGCGCAAGCCCGGTCTGAACGTTCGCCATGGCACCGTGCTGACGCTGGAGGACATCAACGTCAGTTTCGACGGTTTCAAGGCCATCAATGGCCTGAACCTGTACATCGGCGTGGGCGAGCTGCGCTGCATCATCGGCCCCAATGGTGCCGGCAAGACCACCTTGATGGACGTGATCACCGGCAAGACGCGCCCCGACAGCGGCAGCGCCTGGTTTGGCGAAACCCTCGACCTGACCCGCATGAGCGAGGTGCAGATCGCCCAGGCCGGCATCGGCCGCAAGTTCCAGAAGCCCACGGTGTTCGAGGCGCTGACGGTCTTCGAGAATCTTGAGCTGGCGCAGAAGACCGACAAGTCGGTGTGGGCCTGCTTGCTGGCGCGGCTCGATGACGAGCAGCGTCAGCGCATCGACGAGGTCATGCACACCCTGCGGCTGCAGGCGTTGGCGCACCGCCCGGCGGGCCTGCTCTCGCACGGACAGAAGCAGTTCCTGGAGATCGGCATGCTGCTGATGCAGGACCCGCAACTGCTGCTGCTCGACGAACCGGTGGCAGGCATGACCGATGCCGAGACCGAGTTTACCGCCGAGCTGTTCAAGGGCCTGGCTGGCAAGCACTCGCTGATGGTGGTCGAGCACGACATGGGGTTTGTCGGCAGCATCGCCGACCACGTGACCGTGCTGCACCAAGGCAGCGTGCTGGCCGAAGGGTCGCTCGCGCAGGTGCAGGAGGATGAGCGGGTGATCGAAGTCTATCTGGGCCGCTAGGCATTCAAGGAAAATCCCCATGCTGAAAATCGACACCCTGCACCAATACTACGGCGGCAGCCATATCCTGCGCGGCCTGTCCTTCGAGGCCAAGGTCGGCGAAGTCACCTGCCTGCTCGGGCGCAACGGCGTGGGCAAGACCACCCTGTTGCGCTGCCTGATGGGCCTGCTGCCCGCGCGCGAAGGCAGCGTGCACTGGGAAGGCAGGGCGATCACCACGCTCAAGCCCCAGCAGCGGGTGCACGCCGGGATCGCCTATGTGCCCCAGGGCCGCGAAATCTTCCCGCGCCTGACCGTCGAGGAGAACCTGCTGATGGGCCTGTCGCGTTTCAAGGCGCGAGATGCCCGCGAAGTGCCAGCGTTCATCTACGAGCTGTTCCCGGTACTGGAACAGATGAAGCATCGCCGTGGCGGCGACCTGTCGGGCGGGCAGCAGCAACAGCTGGCCATCGGCCGCGCCCTGGCCAGCCGCCCGCGCCTGCTGATTCTCGATGAGCCCACCGAAGGCATCCAGCCTTCGGTGATCAAGGAGATCGGCGCGGTGATTCGCAAGCTCGCGGCCCAAGGCGACATGGCCATCCTGCTGGTCGAGCAGTTCTACGACTTTGCCGAGGAACTGGCCGACCAGTACCTGGTGATGTCGCGCGGCGAAATCGTCCAGCGCGGACGCGGCGAAAACATGCAGGCCGAAGGTGTGCGCGGGCTGGTAACCATTTAACCTGCGGCCAGTCCCCTAGCGAGAAGCAGTCATGAGTCAATCGATCCGCGATGCCCTGCCCCAGGATCTGCCGGGCATCCTCGACATCTACAACGACGCCGTGCTCAACACCACGGCGATCTGGAACGAAAAACCGGTCGACCTGGCCAACCGCCAGGCCTGGTTCGAGGCGCGCCAGCAGCAGGGTTACCCGATCCTGGTGGCGGCGGATGACAGCGGGGTGCTTGGCTACGCCTCGTTCGGCGACTGGCGGCCGTTCGAAGGCTTTCGGTACAGCGTCGAGCACTCGGTGTACATTCGCGGTGACCAGCGCGGCAAGGGCCTGGGGCCGGTATTGATGGCGGCCTTGATCGAGCGGGCGAAGGCATGCGGCAAGCATGTGATGGTTGCCGCCATCGAGAGCGGCAACGCAGCGTCGATCCGCCTGCATGAGCGGCAAGGATTCGTGGTGACCGGGCAGATGCCGCAGGTGGGGGTGAAGTTCGGGAAGTGGCTGGACCTGACATTCATGCAACTGATGCTGAACCCCGGGGCCAAGCCCGGGCAATAGCAGCCGATCACAGGACCAGCCCGCCCCCACAGGATGGACCGGCCCTGAAAAGTCAGGTCTGGATGAACCTGCCCAGGCGCTGCCTGAGCATCACGTTCTCGCTGCGCAGGTGCTGCACCTCGTCCAGCAGTTCCAGCGCCAGCGCCACGCCTTCCCACTCGAGCTCAAGCTCCTGGTGAAGCTTGGCCGCGCGCTTGAGCAGCACCGGAGCCTGATCGTCGAACAACCAGTCCTCCGGGGTTCGCCCCAACGGTTCGACGATGCCGTGCTCAACGATCTCGATCACGCAGTCCGCCGTGAGATCGGCTTCCTGGCAGAGGGTTCGCATGTCCAGCTGAACGATCAGGGTGCTGCTCATGGTCAACTACTCCATTGAGTCCTCGGATTGAAAGCTGCTTGCTCCGCCAGCCGGTTCCACAGCTCGCGCGTGGCGGCGTCGGACAGGCTGGGCATGACCACCTTGAGCTGGGCATACAGGTCGCCGCGCTGGCCCTGCTTGTTGGCCAGCCCCATGCCCTTGACGCGCAGGCGCTGGCCGCTCTGGCTGTCAGGACGAATGGTCAGGTTGATCTTGCCGGTGAGGGTCGGCACCGCCACCTTGGTGCCCAGTGCCGCCTCCCAGGGCGCCAGGGGCACGGTGATGATCAGGTCGTGTCCTTCGACGTCGAACAGCGGATGCGGTGCCATGCGGATGGTCAGGAACAGGTCGCCATTGGCGCCGCCGCCCGCGCCCGGGGCGCCCTGGCCCTTGAGGCGGATGCGCTCGCCATCGCTGACCCCGGCCGGGATCTTCACGTTCAGCGTCTTGGTGGTGTGACCGGTGCGCTGGCCGCTGCCGTTGTACTGCGGCACCTGGAAGCTGATCTTCTTCGACTCGGTGCTCAGCGTCTCTTCAAGGAAGATCGCCAGTTCCATTTCCACGTCCTGCCCTCGCCTGCCCGTGCTGCGTTGCTGACCACGACCAAAGGGGCTGCCGCCACGGGCACCGAAGATCGAACTGAAAAAGTCTGAAAAATCGCCATTCTCGAAGCCACCACCCCCAGCGCCACGGCTTTCCCAGCCCGGCGGCCCCTGGAACGGCCGCCCGTGCTGGCCGTATTTGCGAATCTGGTCATATTCGGCGCGTTTGTCAGGGTTGCTCAAGGCCTCATAGGCCTCGTTGGCTTCCTTGAACTTGTCCTCGGCGTCACGCTCCTTGCTGACGTCAGGGTGATACTTGCGGGCAAGCTTGCGGTACGCGGCTTTGATCGCCTTGTCATCCGCCGTCGGCTCCACGCCCAGTATCTTGTAATAGTCTTTGAAGTCCATCTACGCCATCACCGTCAAAATGTTCACTGCATCAGAAGATAGGGACCAAGCATAGCCGTTCAAGGTGTCCTTGGCTTCGCCACACGCAGACAATCGGTCTTGCTTCTGCTGGCCACTGGCATAAAATGCGCGGCCGTTTTGCCTCCGGAAGCTTTTCGTAATGTCTGACGTATCCCCGGCCCGCGCCTGCGGCATCGACTTCGGCACCTCCAACTCCACGGTCGGCTGGCACCGCCCGGGGGTCGAGTCGCTGATCGCCCTGGAAGACGGCAAGATCACCCTGCCCTCGGTGGTCTTCTTCAATATCGAAGAGCGCCGGCCGGCCTATGGCCGCATGGCCCTGAACGAGTATCTGGAAGGCTACGAAGGCCGTCTGATGCGCTCGCTCAAGAGCCTGCTGGGCTCCAAGCTGATCAAGCATGACACCAGCGTGCTGGGCACCGCCCTGCCGTTCAAGGACCTGCTGGGGATGTTCATCAGCGAGCTGAAGAACCGTGCCGAAGCCAACTCGGGCCGCAGCTTCGACGAGGTGGTGCTAGGCCGGCCCGTGTTCTTCGTCGACGACGATCCAGCCGCCGACCAGGAGGCCGAGAACACCTTGGCCGAGGTCGCCCGCAAGATCGGCTTCAAGGACGTCTCCTTCCAGTACGAGCCCATCGCCGCGGCCTTCGACTATGAGTCGGGCATTGATCGTGAAGAGCTGGTGCTGATTGTCGATATCGGCGGGGGTACCTCGGACTTTTCCCTGGTGCGTCTGGCACCGGAGCGCCATCTGGTTGATGACCGCCATGGCGACATCCTCGCCACCGGCGGCGTGCACATCGGCGGGACCGACTTTGACAAGCAGCTCAGCCTGCAAGGCGTGATGCCGTTGTTCGGCTACGGCAGCCGGATGAAGAGCCAGGCGCTGATGCCGACCAGCTATCACCTGAACCTCGCCACCTGGCACACCATCAACTCGGTGTACTCGCAGAAATCCCAGCTGGCGCTGGGCAGCATGCGCTACGACATCGAGGACACCTTGGGCATCGATCGCCTGTTCAAGCTGATCGACCAGCGCGCCGGGCACTGGCTGGCGATGGAAGTGGAAGCGAGCAAGATCGAGCTGACCGAAGCGGACAGCCGTAAGGTGGACCTTGGGCGCATCGAGCCTGCCCTTGCCGTCGACCTGACCCGCGCGGTCTTCGAAGAGGCCATCGACAGCCTGCTCGAGCGTGTCCGCGGCAGCGTCACCGAGCTGCTGGCCAAGGCGGGCGTGGGCGTCGCCCAAGTCGACACGGTGTTCTTCACCGGTGGCTCCAGCGGCATCCCCGCCCTGCGCCAGAGCGTCGCGGCCATGCTGCCTAACGCCCGCCATGTCGAAGGCAACATTTTCGGCAGCATCGGCAGCGGCCTGGCGATCGAAGCGCGCAAGCGCTACGGCGTGGTCTGAGGCGCGAAAGCGCCTACACCAGTTCCACCCGCCGCAACTCGCTCTTCAGGTACGCGTAGTAGATCGGTCCTGCCACCACCCCCGGCAGGCCGAACGCGGCCTCGAACACCAGCATCGCCAGCAGCAGCTCCCAAGACTTGGCGCTGATCTGCCCGCCGACGATCCGCGCGTTGAGGAAATACTCGACCTTGTGGATGACAATCAGGTAGCCCAGCGCGGCAACCGCCACCCAGATCGACATCGACAGCCCGACGATGGTGATCAGGGTGTTGGAGATCAGGTTGCCGATCACCGGCAACAGGCCGAGCAGGAAGGTCAGGACGATAAGCGTCTTGGTCAGCGGCAGGTGGACATCGAACAGCGGGAAGATCACCGCCAGGAAGATACCGGTGAAGAAGGTGTTGAGCAGCGAGATCTTGATCTGCGCGAAGACGATGTTGCGAAAGGCCTTGACCAGCAGGTTCAGGCGGTCGAACAAGGCCGCTGCCAGGGGCTTGCGCCGGGTGACATCGGGAATCCGCTGCAGGGCGACGATGGCGCCGAGGATCATGCCGATCAGCAAGGTCACGAACATGTGCGCCGCGCCCTTGCCCACCAGTTGCAGCTCGCCCAGATGTGTCTTGAGCCAGTCGCCGATGGCCACCTTGAACTCCGCCGCGCTGGCCGGCAGGTAAGCGTCGATGAACGGCGGCAACTGGCTGCGCGCCTGATCGACGAGAATCATGAAACGGTCCAGCGAGGCACCAGGGTTTTCCGCCTCGTGCAGCAGGAAGCTGAACGCGCCGGCAAACAGCAAGGTCAGGGTGCTGACCACCAGCGTGCCGAGCAAGGCCACCGCCAGCCAGCGGGCGCGCTGCCCGGCGATCAGCGGTTGCAGGCGTGGGGTAAGCATGTTGACCAGCTCGAACACCAGCAACCCGGCGAGCAGGCTGGGCAGCAGCTTGAGTGGCAAGGCCAGCAGCAGGCCGGTGAATACGATGATCCAGCTGGCCAGGGTGATCTGGCGGGCAGTGAAGGTCATACAACCTCGGAAGGCAACTGCGGAAAAGGCGCAGTCTGCCAGCCTTCAGGAGGCAGGCATAGGGGCTTGCCAGCAGTCAGCCAGCACGCCGCTCACCGCTGGATCATTTGTTCTTGAGGCATTCGCTCATGTAGACCTTGCGCTCATCACCCTTGAGCGCCTTGGTGGTGGCATCGGCGTTGCATTTTTTCATGCGTTCCTGCGAGGTCATGGGCTTGGCCTTGAGGCAGGTGCTCATGTACGCCTTGCGCTCATCGCCCTTGAGGGCCTTGGTCGTGGCCTCGGCGTTGCAGCCGGCCATTTTTTCCTGCTGGGTGTTGGCGGCAAATCCTTGCGCACTGATCAACAGGCCTGCCAGCAGCAGCGACACACGCGCCATCTTCATGGAGTTGTCTCCTTGTCTGCGCGCCGGGTGCGCGTAGTGGCCTGAGTGTAGACAACACCGCTGACACCGGCCGAATCTACGCAGTCCAAAAGCCGCAAAATCCTACAGCCCCACGGCCTTCAGCCTGGCCGCATGCTCGGTGAACAGCCGCACCGGCTCGGCGCCCTTGCCCACAGCGCCGAGCGACTGGTTGACGATATCCAGGTGGTCCAGCGGGTAGTCGTCGCCGATCACCTGGCCCAGGTGCGAGCTGAAACGCCCGACCAAGCCGTCGCATTGGCCGGGTTCCTTGACGAAGGTGCGGGCGAACAGGCGACAGAAGCGATTGCTGCCGTCGAAGCGGTTGCGGCCCCGGTCGGTAAGCCCTGGCTGCAAGGTGCCAGACCATGAGTAGTAGCGCACGCCGTTGACTTGCGGCGGTCCCTCCCCGCCCCAGGCAGTCGGCAGCCCCTGGGGATAAGCCTGGTTGAACAGGGCCGCCCCGGCGCTGGTGAGCGCCTGGTGCGAAGCGTGCACATCGATCGGCAGCCGCTCGCGGCGCCAGCCGGTTTCCAGCCAGGCCATCACCACAGCCAGCGCGTAGAGCAGCGCTTTGAGCACACGGCCTTGCGGGGAGTCACCTGGCGCCTTGCGTTCCAGGTAGTCGGCCAGCTCCGAGCCGTGGTTCGGGCCGGCGATGGAGGTGACCGAGGCGACCCGGTCCGGGCGCTTGGCCGCGGCGTAGCGAGCGGTCAGTGCGCCCTGGCTGTGGCCGAGCAGGTTGACCCGCGCCGCGCCGGTGCGCTGGCAGATGTCCTCGATGATCGCCAGTAACTGTTCGCCGCGCACCGCCTCGCCGTGCAGCGGCGAAACCTGCACCGGAAACACCTGCGCCCCGCCGCGGCGCAGGGCCGGGACGATGCCGAACCAGTAGGGATACAGCACCAGGCGCACGAAACCGAGCATGCCCGGCACCAGCACCAGTGGATAACGCGTGGCCAGATCCGTGTTCATCGCTGCTCTTCCCGCCCAGTGGCCAGTCGCCAACATTACGGGCGCAAGCGGACGACCGCAATCGAACTCCTGGCGCCGCGTGCGGTTCCAATCTGAACGAACCCTGAGCAAGGAGCGGGACCATGTACAAGCAGACCCTGGCAATCCTTCTGGCCAGCGCCACCCTCGCCGCCTGTGGCAGCCGTCCGGAAAACCCGGTGGACTACGTCACCTACCGTGACCAGCCGCTGGTCAAGCAGGTCGAGCACGGCATGACCATGCAGAAAGTCATCGCCATTGGCGGCAGCCCGTCCTTTGTGATCGACCTGCCGAACGGGGGCACCTGCAACGACTACATTCTCAACCGCGACGGCAAGCAGCAGCCTTACTACGTGCGTTTCGACGCTACAGGCCACGTCGATGCGAAGGGCTTCAAGACCTGCAAACAACGCGAAGAAGACCGGCAAGCCGCCCCCGGCGCCTGATCCTCTCGAACCACCGTGATTATCCAACCTGATTGCCTGGAGACAGCACATGAGCAATGTTGAACTGACCGACGTACAAACCCTGCGCGCCCGTGCGCGCCAGCACGTCGAGCAAGGCGCCGTGACCGAAGGCTACACCGCCGACCGTCAGCAGATCCTGCGTCTTCTGAACGAATCGCTGGCCACCGAGCTGGTCTGCACCCTGCGCTACAAGCGCCATTACTTCATGGCCAGCGGTATCAAGGCCAGCGTTGCGGCCGACGAGTTCCTTGAGCACGCGAACCAGGAAATGGAGCATGCCGACCGCCTGGCCGAGCGTATCGTGCAACTGGGTGGCGAGCCGGACTTCAACCCTGACAACCTGAGCCGCAACTCGCACGCCCAGTACGTGGCGGGTGCCACTCTCAAGGAGATGGTGCTGGAAGACCTGGTGGCCGAGCGGATCGCGATCGACAGCTACCGCGAGATCATCCGCTACATCGGCGAGCAGGACCCCACCACGCGGCGTATCTTCGAAGATATCCTGGCGCAGGAAGAAGAGCATGCCGATGACATGGCGGACTTGCTGCAGGGGCTGTGACCGGACCTGAGGTTTCGCCAGAAAAAGGCCAGCATCGCTGGCCTTTTTCATGGGCGTCACTACTTGCCCGAAGCCTCTCTGCTGGCGCAGCCGCGCAGCTGCGTCTGGGACTGCGAAGCAGTCCCTTGTGGGAGCGCGCCTTGTGCCGCGATCGAGGGCGTAGCCCTCGCTGGGGCGCAGGGTTACCGTGTTGCGCGGTGGTGGCAGGAAGCACCGAGTGCAGCCAGTTACCCTTGAATCCCTTCTACGGCTTCGCCTTGACCTCCCGAGGCGCCTGGCCAGCCTTCATCCGCTGCAACAGCGGCGTGCACTGGTTGGGCTCGCCGCCACTGGGCGCGATCAGCGCCAGCAGCCCGGCGGCCGGGCCTACGGTGACCCCCAGCGCGACCATGCCAGCCCCGCGCAATGCCAGGGGCACGGCCTGCACGCCCGCGCTCGGCTTGGCGAAGGTGCCCCGCACGTAGAGCGGCGAGCGCAGCGAGAACAGCCTTACCCCCTTGGACTCAGGCGCGATCTTCAGGTCCAGTTTCTCGCTGGCGAAGTTGGCGGTGCCGTTGACATGGATGATGGCGTTCTCGGTATCGAACAGAAACAGCCGCGTCGTCGCCAGCCCATCCTTGATCCCGACATCGGCCGCCGCGCAGTTGATCTTCACCTCTTCATCACCGAACAGCTTGTCGACCACGTAGTTGCCCACGTTGAGGCCGGCGATCTCCATCAGGCTGCCGCTGATCGCGCCATCGTTGATCAGCAGGCGCAACTCGCCGCTGGAGGTACCGAGCAGCGCCGCGACCGAGTTGCCGCGGCCTGTGAGGTCGGCGTCGCCGTTGAGCTCGCCAAAGCTGGTCTGCATGGGGGCGAAGGTGGGGAACAGCTGCTTGAGCTTGAAACCGCGGGCGGTGAGCTGCGCGCGGCCCTGCAAGGGCACGCTGCGACCGTCCAGGCGGATCCTCGCGTCGAGGTTGCCACCCGCCACGCCAAAGCGCAGAGGCGCCAGGCGCAGAAGACCATCTTCAAGCAGCACATGGGCAGACAGGTCGTTGAACGGCAAGTCCTCGCTATGGACGATGCGCTTGCCACTGAAGGTGACATCGGCATCCATGGCGCGCCAGCGTTCGGTGCGGAATTCCTCGACCGGCAGCACCTTGTCGGTGGGCTGCTTGCTGGCACCCCCACGGGCCTTCTGCTCGGCGTTGGAATCCGCGCCGATCAGCGGGGCCAGGTCCTTGAACAGCAACTGGTTGGAGACCAGCTTGCCGGTCAGCTTGGGGCGGGGCTGGCTGGAGACGAACGCCAGGTCGCCATGGATATCGCTGTCGCCGATCTTGCCGTTGAACCCCTCGTAGCGGAAGGTCGCGCCCTTCGGATCCTGCAGGTTGGCCAGCAGGTGACCGTCGGTTGAATAGGCCGGCGAGTCAGGCAGTGTCACGCCGGTCAGCGGATAAAGATTGCCCAGGCTTGCACCCGACAGGCGCAGGCGTAGGTCGAGGGCGCCGAGGTTGCGCGGGTCGGTCAGGGTGCCGGCCAGCACCACATGGGTGTCGGCGATGCGCACGTCGGCCTGCAGGGGGAAGGGCTGGGTGGCATCCTGCAGCGCCAGCAAGCCGCCGATCTTGCCGTTGCCCGAAAGCGGCTGGCCCTTGTAGCGACCCTCGAATTTCAACCCAAAGGCATAATCCTGGGCGCCGCCGGCCTTCTCCGCGCTGGCCTTGCCGACGATCTCGCTGAACGGGATCGGCTTGCCGAGCGGGTCGATCTGCACCTTGACGCTGCTCTTGAGAGTCTGGTCGTCGAAGCTGACATTGCCCTGATCGAAACCGATGGCGCCAATGTCCAGCACCCATTTCGAGGGCTCGGCGTTTTCATCCTTGGGCCCGAAGTCGAAATTCCAGTTGGCCCGGCCATCCGCCAGGCGGGTCAGGCTGGCCGTGGGCTTGGTCAGGTCGATGCGCGGGATGACGATCTGCTGCAGCAGCAGCGGCAACGGCGACAGACGAAACTCGACATGCTCAAGGCCAACCATCTGCGGCTCCTTGAGCCAGTCAGGGTTGCCCAGGGTCAAGTCGTCGGCCAGGAAACGCGGCCATGGCACCCAGGCCCGCCACCCGCCTTCCTCGGGCTCGCGCTGCCATTTGACGTCGAGGTTGCCGTTGATGGCGAATGGCCGGTTCAAGGCCTCGGAGACCTTCTCGTTGAGGATCGGCTTCACGCGGTTCCAGTCGAACGTGGCGATGACGACCACCAGCACGGCCACCAGCACGAGCAGGGTGGCGAGGATCCAGGAAATGATTCTGGCGGGGCGCGTCATTGCGTGGTTCTCCTGATGACAGCAAGGTTCTGGCGCGGGCCGACGTGGCACACAATAAGTCGGACTGATGAAAGCCCGCAGGGTTTAGTCGGCGGGCATCATAAGGGGATTTTTATTGCGCCGTGCCCTTGGCAAACGCCCGCGGATACGGCGCCAGAGCGTCTGAGAGCCAATATCAATAGCGTCGATGGTTACCATTACCCGTATGAACTTTTCCCTGGCGCTCCCAAGCGTAGCATTGCCCTCGTAGCCACTTTCCAGCACCCACCGAGGAGCACTGATCATGAAACGCCAACTGCTGCTGAGCCTGTCCCTGTCCATCCTGGCCGCCAACGCCTTTGCCCTGCCGGCCGACGACCTGCACCTGACCGCCGAATCCCGTTCCAGCTCGGCCGAGATCGCCCAACCGCTGAAAACCGTTGCCGAGGGTGGCTCTGATCGACTGATAGAGCGTAGTGAACGCATCGCCGAAGGTGGCTCCGACCGCCTGATCGAACGCAGTGAACGCATCGCCGAAGGTGGCTCCGACCGCCTGATCGAAAACAGCGACCGCATCGCCGAAGGTGGCTCCGACCGCCTGATCGAAAACAGCCGTGCGAGCTGATCCCCATGCCCGAAAACCGCACGCCGCCCAGTCGCGGTAAACCTCCTCCCGAGCCCGGTCCATTGACCGGGCTCCGTTTTTTTAACTAGAGTGCTGGCCCGTACCGCCATCGATACCTGCCCCATGCTGCCGCGTGCCGAACAGAAACTACAGACCCGCCAGGCCCTGCTCGATGCTGCCTGCCAGCTGATGGAGAGCGGCCGTGGGTTCGGGGGTATCAGCCTGCGGGAGGTGGCCAGGACGGCGGGCATCGTGCCCACCGGCTTCTACCGTCACTTCACCGACATGGACGCGCTGGGCCTGGCGCTGGTTGGCGAAGTAGATGCGACCTTTCGCCAGACCATCCGCCTGGTGCGGCAGAACGAATTCGAGATGGGCGGCATCACCGATGCCTCCGTTCGCATCTTTCTCGGCGTGGTTGCCGCCCATCGGGCGCAATTCCTGTTCCTGGCACGTGAGCAATACGGCGGCTCGCAGGCCGTGCGCCAGGCCATCGGCCGGTTGCGCCAGGACATCAGCAGCGACCTTGCCACCGACCTTGCGCGCATGCCGCGCTGGCAACACCTGGACGCCGACGCGCTGACGGTCATGGCCGACCTGGTGGTCAAGACCGTGTTCGCCACCCTGCCCGAACTAATCGACACCCCAGCCCCTTTTGATGCGCAAACGATCAGCCCGCAGGAAAAGATCATCCAGCAGCTGCGCTTCATCTTCGTCGGCGCGCGCCACTGGCAGGGCTTGCGTCACCCGGTCTAGCGGGCGCATTCCTGCTACCATTGCGCGCATTGCCCGATAGCGACGAGCGCTTCCATGTCCGACCCCCGCCCTTCCCTGCCCGAACTGCACACCCGCCTCGACCGATTCAGCCGGCACCTTGCCGAGCGCATCGTGCCGCTGTGGCAAGGCCCGGGGTGGAACGCGGACCTGGCGCTGCCCTTCGAGGCGCTTGACGACCAGCAGCGCCCGTTACCGGCGCAGCGCTACCGGGCCATGGCCTGCGCGCGCCAGCTGTACCTGTTCAGCAGCCGCATCGAGCAGCCCGGCGCCGCCGAACGCGCGGCCGCGCTGTTCCGCTCGCTGCGACGGCATTTCCACGACGCCGAGCATGGCGGCTGGTTCTACAGCATCGACGCCCAGGGCCAGCCGCTGGACCGGCGCAAGGACCTCTACACCCATGCCTTCATCGTCTTCGCCTGCGCGCATTACTGGGGCAAGGTGCGCGAGCCACTGGTCGAGTCCACCCTCAACGCGGCGCTCAGCGTCGTGACCGAGCGCTTTGCCCGCGACGATGGCCTGTTCGAGGCGAGCCTGGGCGAAGACTGGTCGGACCTGGGCAGCGGACCGCTGCAAAACCCGCAGATGCACCTGGCCGAGGCCTTTCTGCAAGTACTGGCGGTACGCGATGACGCTGCCGTACAGGAACGCCTTGAACACCTGTGCGAAGCCCTGCAGACACACTTCATCGACCCGCAGCACGGCGTGATGCTGGAAAAGCCTCGCGGGGCTGTGGATAACTGGTTCGAGCCTGGTCACCAGTTCGAGTGGTTCTACCTGCTCGAAACCTCAGGGCTGCTACGCGGCAGTGCGCTGCACGCCTCGATCAGCCGCGCCTTTGCCCACGCCGAAGCGCTTGGGGTGAAGGACACCGCGGTGCTGGCGATGCTCGCCGTGGATGGCCAGGTGCTCGACGCCACCCAGCGTATCTGGGCCCAGGCCGAGTACCTGCGCGCCCTGGCATTGCGCCCGGGAAATGCGGCCAGCCTGCTGGCGCAGCTGGCGGCGCTTGAAGAGCGCTTCCTGCATGCCGGCGGCTGGCACGAGTGCCGCGACGCCAGTGGGGCGGTCAGCCGGCATGACATGCCTTCGACCACGCCCTATCACCTGGCCACCTGCCTCGAAGGGCTGCAGCGCCTGGCGTGAACCTTACGCCTTGGCGGAGCGGTCGATGGCGAAGCCTGCCCACGACTGGCTCACCGGCATCAGCTCCAGGCTGTTGATGTTGATGTGCGCCGGCTGGTTGAGAATCCAGAAGATGGTCTCGGCGATGTCCTGGGGCTGGATCGGCTCGGCGCCCGCGTAGGTGGCGTCGTAGCGCGACTGGTCACCGCCGAAGCGCACCAGCGAGAACTCGCTTTCGCACAGACCCGGCTCGATGTTGCTCACCCGTACGCCAGTGCCCTGCAGGTCACAGCGCAGGCTCAGCGAGAACTGGCCGACGAATGCCTTGGTGCCGCCATAGACGTGGCTGCCCGGGTAGGGATAGTTGCCCGCCACCGAACCCACGTTGAGGATGGTCGCGCCGCGGCCATGGGCGATCAGGCGTGGCAGCAGCAGGCGGGTGCTGAACATCAGGCCCTTGATATTGGTGTCGACCATGGTTTCCCAGTCATCCAGGTCGCACTTCTGCGCAGGATCGGTCCCCAGGGCCAGCCCCGCGTTGTTGACCAGGCCACGCAGCGTGGCGAACTCCGGTGGCAGCGAGGCGATCGCCTCTTCCATGGCCTTGCGGTCACGCACGTCCAGCACCAGGCCATGCACCTTGGTGATTGCCGACAGCTCGGCGCACAGCGCATCGAGGCGTTCCTGGCGGCGGCCCGTGAGCACCAGCGACCAGCCGGCCTCGGCAAAGCGCCGCGCACAGGCTTCGCCAAAACCGGAAGTCGCGCCTGTGATGAATACCGTGGAAGTCATGCTGTTCTCCTTCGAAGTGGGGATGCCGTCGGCAAGCCTTGCAGCATGCCCGCCAGACACGCTGCCAGCAAGCGCCGCAGCCACTGATCAAAAAACGTACAAGACTCGCAAAGCCACGTGCCAGACGCCTTGGGGCAGGGTATGCGCATGTTATCCACAGGGCTTTCCCCACGGATTGGGGGCAACTTGGAAGGGAGATCGAGCCGCGGATTACAGGGGTGATGGCGCAACGCTTTCATCCATGCCGTGTACAGCGGTCTGTCCCAGGCTTTCCCACAGATTTATCCACAGGTTTGACAAGGGTGTCAGTTAGGGCCTGGGAAGTCTGGATATGCAAGGAAAAAGTATCCACAACCGCTGATTGATCAAAAAACGAACAGCACACTACAGGCCTTGCCATCCGTGGCCTACAGCCAGATGCCACCATGTTTTCCACAGCCAGCCACACACGATCCGTGGACAACTTCAAGGCTGTGGAAACAAAGGCTTATCTCCCCAATTTGACGCCACACAGGAGAAGGGTGCGACAAGTTGTCCACATAACCCTTCCGCCTGGTGTCAGGCCCTCAATGCCCACCCAGATACGCGTTGCGCACCTCTTCATTGACCAGCAGCTCCTGCCCCGTCCCGGTCATGCGTATCTGCCCGTTGACCATCACGTACGCGCGGTCCGACAGCTTGAGCGCATGGTTGGCGTTCTGCTCCACGAGGAAGATGGTCATGCCGGTCTTCGCCAGTTCGCGCAGGGTTGCGAAGATCTGCTTGACCACGATGGGTGCCAGCCCCAGGGACGGTTCGTCCAGCAACAGAAGCTTGGGACGGCTCATCAGCGCGCGGGCGATGGCGAGCATCTGCTGCTCGCCACCCGACATGGTCATGGCACGCTGGGTACGGCGTTCCTTGAGCCGGGGAAACAGCTCGTACATGCGCTGCATGTCTTCGCTGGCGTACTTGTCGCCGATGGGGATGGTGCCCATCAGCAGGTTTTCCTCCACGGTCATGTCCGGAAACACCCGCCGCCCTTCCGGCGACTGGGCGATGCCGTTGGAGGCGATGTAGTGCGATGACTTGCGAGTGATGTCGGTGCCCCGGTAGACAATCTGCCCGCCCGCCGCCCGTGGCTGGCCGAAGATCGACATCAGCAGGGTCGACTTGCCGGCCCCGTTGGAGCCGATCAGGCTGACCGTCTCGCCCTCGTTGATGTGCATCGAGACCTTCTTCAGGGCCTGGATCGGCCCATAGAACACGTCCAGCTCGCGAAGCTCGAGAATGGGTGCGCTCATACCAGTTCCTCTTCGTCGGCACCCAGGTAGGCGGCGATCACCGTCGGGTTGTTGCGGATATCCTGCGGAGCGCCCTCGGCAATCACGTTGCCGTGGTCGAGCACCACGATGTGGTCGGAAATGCTCATCACCATGCCCATGTCGTGCTCGATCAGCACCACGGTCATGTCGTGCTCGTCCCGCAGCACGCGGATCATGCGGCTCAAGGCCTCGGTCTCGTGCGGGTTGAGGCCGGCCGCCGGCTCGTCGAGGCAGATGATCTGCGGACGCGTGCACATGGCCCGGGCAATCTCCAGCCGCCGCTGCTGCCCATAGGACATTTCACCCGCCAGGCGGTTGGCGCAATCGACCAGGTCGACCACCTCGAGCCAGTAGAAGGCGTGGTCCAGGGCATCGCTCTCGGCCTTGCGGTATGCCTTGGTATTGAGCACCCCGGCCAGCAGGTTGCGGTTGACCCACATGTGCTGGGCCACCAGCAGGTTCTCGACCACCGACATTTCCCGGAACAGGCGGATGTTCTGGAACGTGCGCGCCAGCCCGGCCCGGTTGACCAGGTGGGTGCCGCCGAACATCTTGTAGTACAGGCGGCTGCCCAAGGTCTTGGGGGACACGAAGTCCGTCGCCTGGAAGCGCTCGCCGAGCAGCTGGATGACGTTGGTCTTCTGCCCGCGCATGCTCATCTCGATGCGCCCGCCGCTGGCCTTGTAGAAACCGGTCAGGCAGTTGAACACCGTGGTCTTGCCGGCGCCGTTGGGGCCGATCAGGGCGAAGATGTCGTTGCGCCTGACCTTCAGGCTGACATCACTGAGCGCCTTGATACCGCCGAAATGCATCATCAGGTTGTCGACCGACAGAATGATATCGTCGCTCATGGCGCCACTCCTTTACGCGGGACGACACCGCTGCGGCTGATACGGATCAGCCCGCGCGGTCGCCAGATCATCATCAGCACCATCAGCACGCCGAACAGCAGCACCCGGTATTCGGAGAAACTGCGCAGCAGCTCCGGGGCCACGGTCAGCACGAAGGCGGCGATCACCACGCCCACGGTCGAGCCCATGCCGCCGAGCACCACGATGGCCAGTATCAACGCCGACTCGAAGAAGGTGAACGACGACGGGTTGACGAAGCCCTGGTAGGTGGCGAAGAACACCCCGGCGAGCCCTGCGGTGGAAGCACCCAGGGTAAAGGCCGAGAGCTTGACCAGCACGTGGTTGAGGCCCATCGAGCGGCAGGCGATCTCGTCCTCGCGCAGGGCTTCCCACGCCCGGCCCACGGGCATGCGGGTCAGCCGGTGCTTGATGTACAGCACGCCCAGCACCACCATGAACAGCACGATGTAGATGAACAGGAATTTCAGGTTGGGGTTGTAGTCGATGCCGAAGAACTCATGGAACGGCACCCCGCCATCCTTGGCCCGACGCCCGAACTCCAGGCCCAGGAAGGTGGGCGACGGCGCCGGCATGCCGTTCGGCCCGCCGGTGAACGACAGCCAGTTGTTGAGTATCAGCCGAATGATCTCGCCGAAGCCCAGGGTCACGATGGCCAGGTAGTCACCGTGCATGCGCAGCACCGGAAAGCCCAGGATGCAGCCGGCCAACGCCGCGGCAATCGCGGCCAGCGGCAGCACGCTCCAGAAACCCAGCCCCAGGTACTGGTAGCCCAGCGCCAGGCCGTAGGCACCGATGGCATAGAACGCCACGTACCCCAGGTCGAGCAGGCCGGCAAGGCCGACCACGATGTTCAGGCCCAGGCCCAGCAGCACATAGATCAGCCCGAGGATCACCACGGTCAGCAGGTACTTGTTGGCGAAAATGGGGAAGACGATGGCGATCACGATCAGCGCCGGGATGATCCAGCGCAGCCGCGACTTGTAGTCCGGCGCCAGGACCTGCACGCCCGAACCGCCGCTGTCGAAGCCCTGAAGCATGCGCTGGCCGGTGCCGGTCTGCAGGAACAGACTGAGCACGAAACGCCCGATCATCACCCCGCCGACCAGCATCGCCACTCGCCGTGGCTCGGCATTGAAGCTGTAGCCGTCGAGCACCACACCCACGACGGGGCCAAACACAATGAGCGCGAGGAAGCCTGCGACCAGGGTTTCAATCAGGCTGCGTTTGATATCGAATCCGGAAGAATTGGCAGCGGACATGGTTACACCTTCGCCACAAGTGGACGACCCAACAGGCCCTGGGGTCGGAAGATCAGGATCAGTACCAGCAGCGAGAAGCTGAACACATCCTTGTAGTCAGAGTTGATCATCCCGGAGAACAGCGATTCGGAAATACCCAGGATGATCCCGCCCAGCATGGCCCCCGGCAGCGAGCCGATGCCGCCCAGCACCGCGGCGGTGAAGGCCTTGATGCCGATGATGAAGCCTGCGTAGAAGTCGAAGGTGCCGTAGTTCATGGTGATCAGCACGCCCGCCAGCGCGGCCATCACCGCACCAATGACGAACACGTAGGAAATCACCCGGTCGGTGTTGATGCCCAGGATCGACGCCATCTTGCGGTCTTGCTGGGTGGCGCGGCACATGCGGCCGAGCCTGGTGAACTTGATCACGTAGGTGAGCAGCCCCATGCCGACGAACGCGGCGATGAGGATGAAGATCTTGGTATAGGTCAGTTGCACGAAGCCGGTGCCGACTTCCATGCGCCAGGCCCCTTCGAGCAGGGTCGGCACGCCTTGCTGGCGAGCGCCCTGGCTGATCTGCGCGTAGTTCTGCAGGATCAGCGAGATACCGATGGCGCTGATCAGCGGCGCCAGGCGGGTGGAGTTGCGCAGGGGCTTGTAGGCGATGCGTTCGATGGTGAACCCATAGACGCCCGTGACAACGATGGTGAACAACAGCGTGCCCAGCATCAGCAGCGGGAAGGACTCGATGCCGAAGTAGGCCAGCAATGCCAGGCTGATCGCCGCGAGGTACGCGGAAATCATGTACACCTCGCCGTGCGCGAAGTTGATCATGCCGATGATGCCATAGACCATTGTGTAGCCGATGGCAATCAGACCATAGACAGACCCGAGGGTCAGTCCATTGATCAGTTGCTGCAGGAAAATACCATCCATAACGCACTCTCACCTGATTGAGACTGCACGTGCGCCGACCACGCAAGGCCCCGGATGAAGCGGCCCTCGCAGCGCAGAACCGTGCAGGTCTACGGAATAGGACAGGTACCGCGGGGCAGCGGCCCGGGTGCGTGCCCGGGCCATCCACCGTTGTTATTTTTGTTTGTCCAGCTGGTGGTACTTGCCGTTGGCATCCCACTGGTAGACCACGTAGTCGGACACGGTCAGGTCACCCTTGGCGTCCCACTTCTTCTCGCCCATCACCGTTTGCACGGGGTTGGCCTTGAGCCACTTGGCGGCATCCTCGCCCTTGTTGCTCTTCGCGCCGTTGAACGCGGCCGCCAACGCCTGGACCGAGGCGTAGGCATACAAGGTGTAGCCCTCAGGCTCGGTGCCGCCCTTGCGGAACGCGTCCACCACCGCCTTGCTGTCGGGCAGCAGGCGCGGGTCGGCGCCGAAGGTCATGTACACACCATTGGTGTATTGGGCACCCCCGGCGGTGGATACCAGCTCGTCGGTGACGATGCCGTCGTCGGACATGAATGCCACGTCCTTGAGGCCCTGCTCGCGAAGCTGGCGGACCAGCGGACCGGCTTCGGGGTGCAGGCCACCGAAGTAGACGATGTCGGCGCCAGCGGCGCGGATCTTGGTGACCACGGCGCTGAAGTCTTTTTCGCCACGGGTCAGGCCTTCGTACAGCACCGGCTTGACGCCGCGCTTCTCCAGTTGCGCCTTGGTCGCGTCGGCCAGCCCCTGGCCGTAGGTGTCCTTGTCATGCAGCACGACGACCTTTTTGCCCTTGAGCACATCGACGATGTAGTTGCCAGCAACGATGCCCTGCTGGTCATCGCGGCCGCACATGCGGAACATCGCGCTCAGCCCGCGCTCGGTGACCTGCGGGTTGGTGGAGCCTGGGGTGATGGCGATCACACCGGCTTCGTCGTACACCTCGGAGGCCGGGATGGTATTGGAGGAGCAGAAGTGACCGACCACGCCGATGACCTTGTCCTGGTCGACCAGACGGTTGGCCACGGCCACGGCTTGCTTGGGCTCGCACGCATCATCCCCTTTGACCAGGACGATCTTCTCGCCATTGACGCCGCCTTTCGCGTTGACTTCGTCGGCCGCTGCCTGCGCACCTTTCATGTACTGCTCGCCAAACGCCGCGTTGGCCCCGGTCATCGGGCCCGCTACGCCGATTTTTATGTCGGCCTGGACAAACGAAGAAACACCCAGCGCCGAAGCCACGGCGAGAGCCAGGAAACCCTTCTTGTAAAACGTCTGCGACATGAGGTGGTGCTCCTAGAGTTTTTTTTGGTTGGCACTACAACGTTCAGCACTTGCTCTGAGCAAGCGCCGTGCCATCAGTTTTGTATTCCGGGAAAACACATCAGGATGCTGCCGAAGCTGACCGGCGGGCGCGTGTCCGGAGAGCGTGCACCTCGCTGCCCTTGGGCAGGCGCTACCTTTTGTCGATCTAAGGCGCAACCGTGCTGTGCCATCATTGCAACCCCGGCAAGTGTTAACGTGCAACTGACCTGTAACAGCGGACGTCACCGAAGTGCACATCGCGGGTGCGCGACTGCTACAGCGAGCACCTTTGCAAGGCTAGCTCGCCCCCGGGGAAAGCGCCGCCCTCGGGCCGCATCCACCGGATTTTCGTCATCGCCGGGAAAAGGCTGGCACAATGGCCCGCATTGCGCGTGCGCCATCCGCTTCGCAGCACGCCGCCGACCTGGAGCCCTTCAATGAGCGAGAGCGCATTCTCCGAGCGCATCGTGCACAACCTGCTCGACACCGATTTCTACAAGCTGACGATGATGCAGGCGGTGCTGCACAACTATCCCAACGTGGATGTCGAATGGGAGTTCAAGTGCCGCAACGGCGAAGACCTGCGCCCTTATCTGGCAGAGATCCGCACCCAGATCGAGCAGCTTTGCGAGTTGAGCCTGGATGAGCAGCAACTGGGCTTTCTGGAACGGATAAGCTTCATCAAGCCCGACTTCCTGCGTTTTCTGGGCCTGTTCCGCTTCAATCTGCGCTACCTGCACCTGAGCATCGAGTACGACCAGCTGTGCCTGCGCCTGCGCGGGCCCTGGCTGCATGTGATCCTGTTCGAGGTGCCGCTGCTGGCCATCATCAGTGAAGTGCGTAACCGACAGCGTTATCCACAGGCGCGGCTGTCAGACGCCCGCGACCAGCTCTATCGCAAGTTCGACTGGCTGCGCGCGCATGCCAGCGACGAGGAACTGGCAGAGCTGCAGGTCGCCGACTTCGGTACCCGTCGGCGTTTCTCCAGCGGCGTGCAGGAAGAAGTCGTGCGGCTGCTGCGCGATGACTTCCCGGCGCGCTTCGTGGGCACCAGCAACGTCAACCTTGCCCGCAAGTTCGATATCAAGCCGCTGGGCACCATGGCCCATGAATGGATCATGGCCCACCAGCAGCTGGGCCCGCGGCTGATCGACAGCCAGAGCGCCGCGCTTGACTGCTGGGTCCGCGAGTACCGGGGCCTGCTCGGCATCGCCCTGACCGACTGCATCACCATGGATGCCTTCCTGGGCGATTTCGATCTGTATTTCGCCAAGCTGTTCGACGGCCTGCGCCATGACTCCGGGGAGCCGGTGGCCTGGGCCGAAAAAGCCATCGCCCATTACCGCAGGCTGGGCATCGACCCGATGACCAAGACCCTGGTGTTTTCCGACGGTCTCAACCTGACCCGCTCGCTGGAAATCTTCCGCGCCCTGCGCGGTCGCATCAACGTCAGCTTCGGCATCGGCACCAACCTGACGTGTGATCTTCCGGGGGTGGCGCCGATGAACATCGTGCTTAAAATGACCGACTGCAACGGCTCGCCGGTTGCCAAGATCTCCGACGAAGCCGCCAAGACCCAGTGCCGCGACCCCAACTTCGTCGCCTACCTGCGTCATGTATTCAAAGTCCCCAGCAAGGAGTAACCGATGCAAGCCGTCCAGCAAGAGATTGCGCAGCAGTTGCAGGTTCAGCCGCCGTTCGCCGATGCCGCCGCGCTCGAGGCCGAAGTGGCCCGGCGTGTGGCCTTCATCAAGCGCTGCCTGGCAAACGCCCGGCTCAAGACGTTAGTGCTCGGGATCAGCGGCGGGGTCGATTCGCTGACCGGCGCCCTGCTCGCCCAGCGCGCGGTGACCGAGCTGCGGGCCGAGACTGGTGACCAAGGCTACCGCTTCATCGCGGTCCGTCTGCCGTACAACGTGCAGCACGACGAGCATGACGCCCAGGCCTGCCTCGAGGTGATCAAGGCCGACGAAGTGCAGACGGTCGACATCGCGCCCGCCGTGATCGGCCTGAAAGACAATGTCGCGGACCTGCGCACGGGCGAGCCGGCGCTGGTCGACTTCGTGGTCGGCAACGTCAAGGCGCGCATGCGCATGATCGCCCAGTACACCATCGCGGGTGCCCGCCAGGGGCTGGTGATCGGTACCGACCATGCGGCCGAGGCGGTGATGGGCTTCTTCACCAAGTTCGGTGACGGGGCCTGCGACCTGGCGCCCTTGAGCGGCCTGGTGAAAAACCAGGTGCGCGCGATCGCACGCAGCTTCGGCGCGCCTGAGTCACTGGTGGAGAAAGTGCCTACGGCCGACCTGGAAGACCTGGCCCCGGGCAAGCCGGACGAGGCCTCCCATGGGATCACCTACCAGCAGATCGACGCGTTCCTGCACGGCGAGCCGGTCAGCCAGGAGGTGTTCGACATCATCGTCGCCACCTACCGCAAGACCCAGCACAAGCGCGAGCTGCCTTTCGCGCCTTGAAACGCGAGGTGGGAGCGGTTGTATCCGCTCCCACCTTGTATTGCGACAGCCCGTCGTTACTTGACGACGACCTTGCCCTTCATCATGGCGACATGGCCCGGGAAGGTGCAGAAGAAGCTGTAGTCCCCGCCCGCTTCCAGCTTGGACAGGTCCAGCGTCACCGTGTCTTCTTTCTCTGGCGCGCCGATCATCCTGGTGTGGGCGATGATGCGTGCGTCATCGGCCTTGAGGTAGTCCTTGTCCAGGCCCTGGGTCATGCCTTCGGTGGCGATGGCCTGCATGTCAGCGGTCTTGCTGATGACCAGGTTGTGACCCATCACGTTCTTCGGCAGGTTGCCAGAGTGGGTCAGCTTGACGGTGAATTCCTTGCAGCTCTTGTCGACCGTGAACTCCTTGCTGGTGTAGGTCATCTGGTCGGTCGAATCGACCGTCACCGAGCATTCGGCGGCGAAGACAGAAGCGCTGGCGAGGGTCAGCAGGGATACCGCTACAGCTTTCGCAAACATCGTGATTCTCCTTGGCAGGGTTTTATCAGTTCGCATGCTGCCTAAGGCCACCCGGCCCTACCCTGATGTGCATCAAGGCAGTGACTGAGGGCCGGCAGTGAAATTGTTCTATGGATTGTATACATAAAACCTAAGTGCGCATCATGCTTCATTCATGGACGATGGGACAACCATATCGAGGAGCGAATAACATGACTTTTGGAAATTTCCTGAACGGAATGCTGGCCGCGTATGCATCAGGGGCCGCGGGTGCGACCTGCCAGTTTGCCCGGCCGGAGTGAATCGCAACGTATGACGGTGAGGGCAGGAATCGATGAATGTCCAGACAGGTTTCACGGCCGCGACCGGGCCGCGAAACCTGAATCCCGGTCTGTCAGCGGGCCGGCGGCGCGTGATTCAACGCTGTGACCAGCGCATCAATCTGGCCCGAGGCGAGTTCCAGGTTGTGCATGCTGTTGGTCAGTGTGTGCTTGAGATCGTCGTCGGGGCAGGCTTTGCAGGCGTTGTGGACTGCGTTATGGGACAGCAGGAAGTAGTGGCAGGCGTTCATCAGCACGTCCTGGATGAGGACTTCGCTGTTGATGATGGCGGCGGCCAGGGTGCTTCCGGGGGTGGGCTCGAATTTCGGGCCCCGCGCTGTGGGAGGATCTGGAACGATTTTCTTCACGTTGTTACTTCCTTATGAAAGCTACAACCTTTTCGTTTCCACACAAAGGGTGGCAGCTGTACGCGGGGTGGAAAACCAGGCGGAAGTAAGGACCCGGCAGGCAGTCAAGCCTCCCGCGCACAGCTGCCATATCAGCAGTTTGCCTACTTCCGCAAAGCCCGGGTTTCCACACCCGATCGCTGAACATTCAGCGACCCTTGCAGCCTAGTGGGAGCCTCTTTCCGGGGCAATCAGACGTGAGCAGACAGAACCCGTAGGATATTTCCCGCCACCCCAAACCACCAGCCCAAACACGTCAGACCACACCGCCAGCACCTGTAGGATCTTTCGCCAGTCAGCCCCACCCCCAGTGCCCGGCTGCGCCGGCACGGAGGCCGGAGGCAGCGCAGCGTCAGCGCGGAAGAACCGGCTGGCGCGTCTTGCCCTTGCCTTTGGCCTTGCCGCCCTTGGCGGCGTCCTTGCGGTCCTTCTCGGCCTGCTTGTTGCGCGCGAACGCGGCGGCCTTGGCCTGCTCGCGCTTGTCCCACGGCTTGCTGCCGTCGCTGGCGCGTGGCGGCAGGCCGGTGTGCTGGGTCAAGATCTTCTGTTCCTTGGCGACCTTGTGGCTGCCCGCCGGGGTCGAGTTCTTGCGGCGGGCACTGTGGTAGGTGTCGCCCTCTGGCTGGTGCAGCGGAATCAACTGGTGCTTGCCCGGGCCGATCAGGTCGGCACGGCCCATGCGCTCAAGCGCCGCACGCAGCATCGGCCAGCCCTTCGGGTCGTGATACCGCAGGAAGGCCTTGTGCAACCGGCGCTGCTCATCGCTCTTGACGATGGTCACCGAGTCACTCTTGTAGGTGACCTTGCGCAGCGGGTTCTTGCCCGAGTGGTACATGGCGGTCGCCGAGGCCATCGGCGACGGGTAGAACGCCTGTACCTGGTCGGCACGGAACCCGTTGCCCTTGAGCCACAGCGCCAGGTTCATCATGTCTTCGTCGGTGGTGCCCGGGTGCGCGGCGATGAAGTACGGGATCAGGTACTGCTCCTTGCCCGCCTCCTTCGAGTACTTCTCGAACATGCGCTTGAAGCGGTCGTAGCTACCGATGCCCGGCTTCATCATCTGATTCAGCGGGCCTTCCTCGGTGTGCTCCGGGGCAATCTTCAGGTAGCCGCCCACGTGGTGGGTGACCAGCTCCTTCACGTACTCAGGCGATTCAACCGCCAGGTCGTAGCGCAGGCCGGAGGCGATCAGGATCTTCTTCACGCCCGGCAACGCACGCGCGCTGCGGTACAGCTGGATCAGCGCCGAATGGTCGGTGTTCAGGTTCGGGCAGATACCCGGGAACACGCAGGATGGCTTGCGGCAGTGACTCTCGATTTCGGTGGTCTTGCAGGCGATCCGGTACATGTTCGCGGTCGGTCCGCCAAGGTCGGAGATCACCCCGGTAAAGCCCGGCACCTTGTCACGAATCTCTTCGATCTCGCGGATAATCGAATCATGCGAACGGTTCTGGATGATCCGGCCTTCGTGTTCGGTGATCGAGCAGAAGGTGCAGCCGCCAAAGCAACCACGCATGATGTTCACCGAGAAACGGATCATCTCGTAGGCCGGGATACGTTCCTTGCCGTAAGCCGGGTGCGGGACACGTGCGTACGGCATGCCGAACACGTAGTCCATTTCTTCGGTGGTCATGGGAATGGGCGGCGGGTTGAACCACACGTCCGCCTCGCCATGCTTCTGCACCAGCGCGCGGGCGTTGCCCGGGTTGGTCTCCAGGTGCAGCACGCGGTTGGCGTGGGCGTAGAGCACCGGGTCGTTACGTACTTTCTCGAACGAGGGCAGGCGGATGACCGACTTGTCGCGGGTCATGCGCGGGCTTTCCAGGATCTGCACAACCTTGGCTTCGTTCGGGTCCTCGACGTCGCCCTTGGCCTGCTCGATGGCGCACGCCTGAGTGTCCTGGGTGTTGACGTAGGGGTTGATGATCTTGTCGACCTTGCCCGGACGGTCGATGCGCGTGGAGTCGATCTCGTACCAGCCCTGCGGCGTGTCACGGCGCACGAACGCCGTGCCGCGCACATCGGTGATGCTCTCGATCGACTCGCCGAAAGACAGCCGCTGGGCGACCTCGACGATGGCGCGCTCGGCGTTGCCGTACAGCAGGATGTCGGCGCAGGCATCGATCAGGATCGAGTGGCGGACCTTGTCCTGCCAGTAGTCATAGTGGGCGATGCGGCGCAGCGAAGCCTCGATGCCGCCGAGGACGATCGGCACATGCTTGTAGGCTTCCTTGCAGCGCTGGCTGTACACCAGGCTCGCGCGGTCCGGACGGCTGCCCGCCAGCCCGCCAGGGGTGTAGGCATCGTCCGAACGGATCTTCTTGTCCGCTGTGTAGCGGTTGATCATCGAATCCATGTTGCCCGCCGCCACCCCGAAGAACAGGTTCGGCTCGCCGAGCTTCATGAAGTCGTCCTTGGACTGCCAGTTCGGCTGGGCAATGATGCCTACGCGAAAGCCCTGGGCTTCCAGCAGACGGCCGATGATCGCCATGCCGAACGACGGATGGTCGACGTAGGCGTCACCGGTCACGATGATGATGTCGCAGGAATCCCAGCCCAGCTGATCCATCTCGGCCCTGCTCATCGGCAGGAACGGCGCTGGTCCGAAGCATTCGGCCCAGTACTTGGGATAGTCGAAAAGTGGTTTGGCTGCTTGCATGTCAGTGACCGGTTCTGGTGTGCAGGGAAATCGCGGGCGCGGAATATAGCACAAATTTTGATCAAATCCGACCGTTCCGGTCGGATTCACGTGGCCGATTAACGGGGCTATTCGACGCGGCGATTACTCGTCGTCGTCGAAGTTGTAGCTACCCGGCGCGAGGTTCTCGAAGCGAGTGTACTTGCCGATGAAGGCCAGCCGCACGAAGCCGATGGGGCCGTTACGCTGCTTGCCGATGATGATCTCGGCGACGCCCTTGTGCTCGGTCTCGGGGTGATACACCTCGTCGCGGTAGACGAACATGATCACGTCGGCGTCCTGCTCGATCGCTCCGGATTCCCGAAGGTCGGAGTTGACCGGGCGCTTGTTGGGGCGCTGTTCGAGCGAGCGGTTGAGCTGCGACAGGGCGATGACCGGGCAGTTGAATTCCTTGGCCAGGGCCTTGAGGGAACGGGAGATCTCGGAAATCTCGTTGGTCCGGTTGTCGCCGCTGGAGCCTGGAATCTGCATCAGCTGCAGGTAGTCGATCATGATCATGGCGAGGTCGCCATGCTCGCGCACCAGACGACGGGTACGCGCGCGCATTTCCGAGGGGCTGATGCCCGCGGTGTCGTCGATGAACAGCTTGCGGTCGTTGAGCAGGTTGACCGCCGAGGTGAGCCGCGGCCAGTCATCGTCATCGAGCTGGCCGGAACGCACCTTGGTCTGGTCGATGCGGCCAAGCGAGGACAGCATACGCATGATCAACGATTCGCCAGGCATCTCGAGCGAGTACACCAGCACGGCCTTGTCGCTGCGCAGCACGGCGTTTTCGACCAGGTTCATGGCGAAGGTGGTCTTGCCCATCGACGGACGGCCGGCAACGATGATCAGGTCGGCCGGCTGCAGGCCGCTGGTCTTCTCGTCGAGGTCGGTGTAGCCGGTGGAGATACCGGTGATGTCGCTGTCGGAGTTGAACAGGGTATCGATGCGGTCGATGGCCTTGGCCAGCAGGTCGTTGACGCCCACCGGGCCGCCGGTCTTGGGCCGGGCTTCGGCGATCTGGAAGATCTGCCGTTCGGCTTCGTCGAGCAGGTCTTCGGCGTTGCGGCCTTGCGGGTTGAAGGCGCTGTCGGCGATGTCGCTGCTGATGCTGATCAGCTGACGCAAGGTGGCACGTTCGCGAACGATCTGCGCATAAGCCTTGATGTTGGCGACGGACGGCGTGTTCTTGGCCAGCTCGCCGAGGTAACCAAGGCCGCCGATCTGCGACGACACCCCTTCCTTTTCCAGCTGCTCGTGCAGCGTGACGACGTCGAAGGGGGTATTCAGGTCCACCAGCTTGTGGATGGCGCGGAAGATCAGGCGGTGGTCATGCCGGTAGAAATCGCCGTCCGAGACCTGGTCCAGCACGCGCTCCCATGAATTGTTGTCCAGCATCAGGCCACCGAGCACGGCCTGTTCGGCCTCGATGGAATGCGGCGGCACCTTCAGGGCTGCGGTCTGCAGGTCGAATTGCTCGGGGGTGGAGATCTCGGTCATGGCCACGCGGAATTCTGGGTGATGAAAAAGACAAAGGGCACGACCTGCAAAGCAGGACCGTGCCCGATGTTAACCGGCTGGCGCCCAAGGGGCCAGCCGATCGGTACAGCTTAGGCTGCGACGACGACCACGCGAACGGTGGCTTCAACGTCGCTGTGCAGGTGCACGGCAACGTCGTATTCGCCAACGTTACGGATGGTGCCGTTCGGCAGACGAACTTCAGCCTTGGCCACTTCAACGCCGGAGGCGGTCAGGGCGTCAGCGATGTCGTGGGTGCCGATCGAACCGAACAGCTTGCCTTCGTCACCGGCGGTGGCAGTGATGGTCACTTCCAGCTCGGCCAGTTGGGCAGCACGGCTTTCAGCCGAAGCTTTCTTGTCCGCAGCCAGTTTTTCCAGCTCGGCACGACGCTCTTCGAACGCAGCCAGGTTGGCGGCGGTAGCAGCGGTGGCCTTGCCGAATGGCAGCAGGAAGTTACGGCCGTAACCGGCCTTAACATTCACTTTGTCGCCCAGGTTGCCCAGGTTGGCGACTTTTTCCAGCAGGATCAGTTCCATTTGGTATAAACCTCTTAACTTTTAACCTTCACCGTTCGCAGAACCGCTGTCGTCACCCTTTTCAGGGGAATTGCGACAGCGAAAATCAATCAGGCTGTCGACAATGGCCAAGACCACGAGCAACGGATAAATCAGGTGCATGAACAGCACCAGCGTCACGTACATCCCGACTAGCCAGAACCGGCCCAGTCGTTTCTGCGCCACCAGCCCGTGCAGCAGGGCGATACCTGCGAACATGAGCGGCACACTGCACAACGGCGTGAGCATCGCCAGGCCCGTACCGAAGTTCGGACCGACCAGCATGCACGCCAGCAGCAACAGCGCCGGCACCTTTGGAATCCGCACCGCCTGAAACTCGCGGCCGAAACCTCCGGGGTTGTACAACGCGGCCTGCCAGTAGCGGCCCAACATCAGGGCCAGCACGCTGACGGCTTGCAACAGAGCCGCTATCAGGCCATTGAGCACCGGTACGATCAGGCCTTCGAGCCGGGCCCGCTCCTCTACCGACATCTGCTGGTAGAGCCCGTCGAGCATCCCCGGCAGGCGATCGATGATCGCCTTGGCCAGGTACTCGATCGGTTCACGGAACACCGAACCCAGGACAACGCCATATACCAGGCCCAGGGCGATGCTGAACAACAGCACCCGGTTCCAGGAATGCCCGGCGCGCAACAGCGCAGCCAGTCCCAGCGTACCCAGCAGCACCATGAGGGTGCGCGGCTCGCCGAAGAACCACCAGGCCAGAGCGGGCAGCAATGCCCAGCCCAGGACCGATGAAGCATCCTTGAATCCGCGCCGCAGGAACACCAGGCACCCAGCGGCGGCACTCAACCAGAACAACAGCGGCAATGCCGCACAACCGACCACCACTACAGTGGCCTGCACGCGACCGCGCATGATGAAATCAGCTAACGCTCGCATGCTCTATCCCTTGCTGCTTGTCGACGGCCCGGTCTCAGCGGCCGTGGCTGTCGGTGTAGGGCAGCAGGGCCAGGAAGCGGGCGCGCTTGATAGCGGTAGCCAGCTGACGCTGATAACGAGCTTTGGTACCGGTGATACGGCTTGGAACGATCTTGCCGGTTTCGGATACGTAAGCTTTCAGGGTGTTGAGATCTTTGTAGTCGATCTCTTTCACGTCTTCAGCAGTGAAGCGGCAGAATTTACGACGACGGAAGAAACGTGCCATGTAATAGGCTCCTCAAAAGGTCCGTGGATTACTCGTCAGCGTTATCGCTGTTGTCGCTGTCATTGCTGTCGTCGCCATCGGCGCTTTCAGCATGCTCAGGACGGTCGCGACGCTCACGGCGCTCACTGCGGTTTTCTTCAGCCTTGAGCATCTCGGACTGGCCAGTGACGGCTTCGTCGCGACGGATGACCAGGTTACGGATCACGGCATCGTTGTAGCGGAAGTTGTCTTCCAGCTCGGACAGAGCCTTGCCGGTGCACTCAACGTTCAGCATCACGTAGTGAGCCTTGTGAACATTGTTGATTGCGTAGGCCAGTTGACGACGGCCCCAATCTTCGAGACGGTGGATTTTGCCGCCGTCTTCTTCGATCAGCTTGGTGTAACGCTCAACCATGCCGCCGACTTGCTCGCTCTGGTCCGGGTGGACCAGAAAGATGATTTCGTAATGACGCATGAATGCTCCTTACGGGTTAGTAGCCTGCCAGAATCCTGGTCAGACAAGGAGTGAATGACACTGTATGTCTTGCCGCGGGAAGAGGCACATGCGCGCCTGCCCGGGTCGGCAAGGGGCGCAATTGTAGAGAAGCCGGGACGGACAAGCAAGGTGATTGGCGAATATTTGTACAGCGAAGAATCCCCCCAGAGATCTGGGGGGAGAAGCGTCAGGACTTGGCCTGACGCTGGCGCACAGCCTCGAACAGGCACACCCCGGTGGCCACCGAGACGTTGAGGCTGCTCACGCTGCCGCCCATCGGCAACTTGACCAGGAAGTCGCAGTGCTCGCGGGTCAGGCGGCGCATGCCCTTGCCTTCGGCGCCCATCACCAGCACGGTCGGCCCGGTCATGTCCTGCTGGTAGATCTGCTGCTCGGCCTCACCCGCGGTACCCACGACCCACAGCCCTTTCTGCTGCAGTTTTTCGAGGGTACGCGCCAGGTTGGTCACCGCCACCAGGGGCATGACCTCGGCGGCGCCACAGGCGACCTTGCGCACCACGGGGGTGAGGCTGACCGATTTGTCCTTGGGGATCACCACCGCCGTGGCACCCGCCGCATCGGCGGTGCGCAGGCAGGCGCCGAGGTTGTGCGGGTCGGTGACGCCATCGAGCACCAGGATCAGCGGCTTGCCCTCGCTGCGATCGATCAGCTCGTCGAGCATCGCCTCATTCCAGACCTGGCTCGGGCTGACCTCGGCGACCACGCCCTGGTGCACGCCTTCGACCCAGGCATCGAGCTCGCGGCGCTCGGCCTGACCGACCGGGATGCGGTGCTGGGCCGCCAGTTCGATCAGCGCCTGGACGCGTGGCTCACTGCGCCCTTCCGACAGCCAGATCTGCTTGACCCGCTTGGGATGGTGCTGCAACAACGCCTGCACGGAATGCACGCCGTAGATCTTTTCCAGCTGACTCATGACTTGCTCTTGCCTTTGCGTGCGGTACTGGCCCCTGATTTCGGTGGCCCCTTGCGGTGCTTGGTCGGCTTGCCGGAAGACGACTTGGCGCCGGACTTGTCCGACTTGGCGGCGCCGGTACGGGCGTCGCTCATCAGCGCTTTCTTCATCTCACGGCTCTTGCGCACCTCGGCGTTGCGCTCAACTGCCTGGGAAGGGAAGTAGGCCTCGGAAGCCTCGCCCTTCTTGCCGCGGCGGGCCGGTTCGGCCTTGGGCGCTGGCGCCGGTGCCGACAGCTCGGTCTTGGACTCGGCACGGGAGCGGGCCTTGGACGGGCTCGCCGAGCGGGAACCGTCGGCGCCCTGCTTCGATGCCGGAGCATCATCCGCGGCACGGCGCTTGCGGCCGATCGGGGCATTGAGGGTGCTGTCGGCCACCTCGAAGTCGATCTTGCGCTCGTCCAGGTTGACGCGCATCACCTTGACGTCGATCGTGTCGCCCAGGCGGAAGCTGCGACCGCTGCGCTCGCCCGCCAGACGATGGTGGATCGGGTCGAAGTGATAGTAGTCACCCGGCAGCGCGCTGACATGCACCAGGCCTTCGACGTAGATGTCGGTCAGTTCGACGAACAGGCCGAAGCCGGTCACCGCGGTGATCACACCCGGGAAGGTCTCGCCCACGCGGTCCTTCATGTACTCGCACTTGAGCCAGTTGACCACGTCGCGGGTGGCCTCGTCGGCGCGCCGCTCGCTCATGGAGCACTGCTCGCCCATCTGCTCGAGGGTGTTCTCGTCGTACGGGTAGATGCGCGCCTTGGGAATGCTCATCGCACCGGCACGTTTGACGTGCGGGGTTTCCTGGCGGGAACGGATGACGCTGCGGATGGCGCGGTGCACCAGCAGGTCCGGGTAGCGGCGGATCGGCGAGGTGAAGTGGGTGTACGCTTCGTAGTTCAGGCCGAAGTGGCCGTTGTTCTCGACGCTGTACACCGCCTGGCTCAACGAGCGCAGCATGACGGTCTGGATCAGGTGGAAGTCCGGACGGTCGGCGATCTGCGACAGCAGGGCCTGGTAGTCCTTCGGCGAAGGCTCCTTGCCCTTGTGCAGCGACAGGCCGAGCTCGCCCAGGAAGGCGCGGAGCTTTTCCAGGCGCTCCGGCGGCGGGCCATCGTGGACACGGTACAGAGCCGGAATCTCGTGCTTCTTGAGAAACTCGGCGGTGGCCACGTTGGCCGCCAGCATGCATTCCTCGATCAGCTTGTGGGCATCGTTGCGCACGGTCGGGCGGATTTCCGCGATCTTGCGCTCGGAGCCGAAGATGATACGGGTTTCCTGGGTCTCGAAGTCGATCGCGCCACGGCTGTGACGGGCATCCAGCAGGACCTTGTAGATCGAGTACAGGCTTTTGAGGTGCGGCAGTACTTCTTCGTACTGAATACGCAGCGCGCGGCCTTCGCGGGTGCGCGAATGCTCGAGCATGCTGCTGACCTTGTTGTAGGTCAGGCGCGCATGGGAGTGGATCACCGCTTCGTAGAACTGGTAGTCGACCATCTGGCCGGACTTGTTCATGGTCATCTCGCAGACCATGGCCAGGCGATCGACATGCGGGTTCAGCGAGCACAGGCCGTTGGACAGCTCCTCGGGCAGCATCGGCACCACCCGCTCGGGGAAGTAGACCGAGTTGCCGCGCACCTGGGCTTCGTTATCCAGGGCCGAGCCCAGGCGAACGTAGCTGGAAACGTCGGCGATCGCCACGTACAGGCGCCAGCCGCCCGAGAACATGCGCAGCTTGCCGAGCGGCTCGCAGTACACCGCATCGTCGAAGTCGCGGGCATCCTCGCCGTCGATGGTGACGAACGGCAGGTGACGCAGGTCGACGCGCTTTTCCTTGTCCTTCTCTTCGACTTCGGAGCGGAACTTGCGCGCTTCCTTGATCACCGCCTCGGGCCAGACATGCGGAATGTCATAGCTGCGCAGCGCGACGTCGATCTCCATGCCCGGCGCCATGTAGTTGCCGATCACTTCGACCACATCGCCCTGGGGCTGGAAGCGCGGGGTTGGCCAGTGGGTGATCTTGATCTCGACGAACTGACCGATCTTGGCCCCGCCATTGCGGCCGGCGGTGACCAGCACTTCCTGCTGGATCTTCGGGTTGTCGGGGGTGACGAAGCCGATGCCGCCTTCTTCGTAGTAGCGGCCGACCACGCTTTCATGGCCCCGGGAAATGACCTCGACGATCACGCCCTCGCGGCGCCCACGGCGATCGACGCCGCCGACCCGTGCCAGCCCGCGGTCGCCATCGAACACCAGGCGCATCTGCGCAGGGCTCAGGAACAGGTCGTCGCTGCCATCGTCCGGGATCAGGAAGCCGAAACCATCGCGGTGGCCCGAAACGCGGCCCAGGATCAGGTCCAGCTTGTCTACCGGGGCATAAGTGCCGCGCCGGGTATAGATCAGCTGGCCGTCACGCTCCATGGCGCGCAGGCGGCGACGCAGGGCTTCGATCTGGTCTTCGGTGGTCAGGCCGAACTCCGCCACCAACTGCTCTCTCGCAGCCGGCTCACCGCGGTCGGCAAGGTGTTGCAGGATCAGCTCACGGCTGGGAATGGGGTTGTCGTATTTTTCCGCTTCACGTGCGGCCTCGGGATCGAGGGATTGCCAATCGGCCATCAGTAGGGGTTCACCTTGGTCTATATAAGGGATAGTTTGGCATAGGCGTATTGAAACCGGAAATGTCAGACTTGGACAGCCCCGCCAAAGGGTACTCGGCGGCTTCGAAGGCCTGCCGAATCAACAACTTGAAATTTTGAATTTTTTTTTGGTCCGGGGCTTTACAGCCTCCAGAGCCATCCGTATAGTGCGCACCACGACGACGGACACCGTCGTTATAGTTGAAAAGCGGACCGATGTGAACCATCGAGTTAGCCTTCAGCGAAAGCCCAGGTGGTGAAATTGGTAGACACGCCAGCTTCAGGTGCTGGTGACCTTACGGTCGTGGAAGTTCGAGTCTTCTCCTGGGCACCAATTTCAAGTTTCAGATAGAGCCTATCTGGAATTTACGAGACACGCTACACCGCTTCATGCTTTACTGCTTCAACTTGCCCAGATGGTGAAATTGGTAGACACGCCAGCTTCAGGTGCTGGTGACCTTACGGTCGTGGAAGTTCGAGTCTTCTTCTGGGCACCATCTTCAAGAAAACCCGCTAGCTCGCTAGCGGGTTTTTTCTTGCCTGCGATTCCCCCTCCTCCACCCGAATGAATTTCATTGCCGGGCGCTGATGAATCTTCTTCCACGTGCTCACTTGAGAAACAATATCGTTTATCATTGTTTCCAAATATGTAGCCGTAAGCGAGGAAGTACCCGCATGACGATCCGCCCGAAACCGCTGATGCGCACCCTGGCCGCCGCCGTACTCGGCCTGGTGCTTGGCGCGCCGGCCGCCATGGCTGCCGACCCGGTGTCCCTGACGCTCTACAACGGCCAGCACAAGGAAATCGGCGAGGCTATCGCCAAGGCTTACGAGGCCAAGACCGGCATTCATATCAATATCCGCAAGGGCAGCAGCAACCAGCTGGCCAGCCAGATCATCGAGGAAGGCGACCGTTCGCCGGCCGACGTGATCTACACCGAGGAATCCCCGCCGCTGAACAACCTGGGCGAGCTGGGCCTGCTGGCGAAGATCGACGACGCCACCCTGCAGATGCTGCCCAAGGAATACGTTGCCGCCAACGGCAGCTGGATGGGCGTTACCGCGCGGACCCGCGTGGTGGTGTTCAATCCCAAGCAGATCGACGAGAAGGACTTGCCACAATCGGTCATGGACTTCGCCAACCCTGAGTGGGATGGCCGCGTCGGCTTCGTTCCGACCAGCGGTGCCTTCCAGGAGCAGGCCGTGGCCATCCTGAAGATGCACGGTCGCGATGCCGCCGAGGAATGGCTGACTGGCCTCAAGGCCTTCGGCAAGACCTACACCAACAACATGGTCGCCCTGAAGGCCGTGGAAAACGGCGAAGTCGCCGCGGTACTGGTGAACAACTACTACTGGTATGCCCTCAAGCGCGAGCGCGGCCAGCTGGACTCGAAGCTGTACTACCTGGCCGACGGCGATGCCGGTGGCCTGGTGACCATTTCCGGCGCCGCCGCGGTCAAGGCCAGCAAGCATCCGAAGGAAGCCCAGGCCCTGCTCAACTGGATGGCCAGCGAAGAAGGCCAGCGCGTGATCACCCAGACCACCGCCGAGTATCCCCTGCATAAAGGCATGGTTTCCGACCAGGGCCTGAAGCCGTTCGAGGAGCTGCGTCCGCCGCAGATCACCCCGGCCGACCTTGGCAACGCCGAGGAAGCCCTGGAACTTGAACGCGAAGTCGGCCTGCTCTGATGACTGCCGCCCTGCCTCAGCCGGCACTGCTGCGCTTCGTGCCACGCCGCAAGCGCCCCTCGATCTGGGTGGTGCTGCCGGTGCTGTTCCTGGTGGCCATGAGCTTGCTGCCATTGCTCTATGTTGGCCTCAAGACCTGGGAAGCCGGCTGGCAGGAAGCGCTGCACCTGCTCTGGCGTCCCTTTGTCTGGGGGCTGATGCGCAACACCCTGATGCTGATGGTCGGCGTGACCGTCGTGTGCCTGGTCGTCGGCCTGGCATTGGCGTGGCTGCTCGAGCGCAGCGACCTGCGCGGACGCCGCTACTGGGGTGTGATCCTGTGCCTGCCATTCGCGGTGCCGTCGTTTGTCAGCAGCTTCACCTGGGTGTCGCTGAGCCCGAAGTTCGAAGGCCTCGGCGGGGCGATCCTGGTCATGGCGCTGTCGAAATACCCACTGGTGTTCCTGCCAGTGGCAGCGACCCTGCGCAACCTTGATACCTCGCTCGAGGAGTCGGCGCGCACCCTGGGCTGCAGCCGCTGGGGGGTGTTCGTCAAGATCACCCTGCCGCTGCTGTGGCCGTCGATGCTGGGCGGCGCACTGCTGATCGCGCTGCACATGCTGGTGGAGTTCGGCGCGCTGTCGATTCTTGGCCTGCAGACATTCACCACGGCGATCTACCAGCAGTTCGAGCTGGAGTTCAGCAACGCCAACGCCGCGATGCTTTCGGCCGTGCTCCTGGCCATGTGCCTGGTGATGTTGTGGCTGGAACTGCGCGTGCGCGGCAAGGCCCGTCATGTGCGCATCGGCCAGGGCGTTGCCCGCCGCGGCGCGCCAGTACGCCTGCGCGGCTGGACGGCACCGGCGCAACTGTTCTGCCTGGGGTTGGCGGTGCTGGGCAGCGGCATCCCGCTGGCCATGCTTGGCTACTGGTTGAGCGTCGGCTCGTCCGCTGCTTTCCCGGTAGCCGATATCAGCCGGGCATTGCTGTCATCGCTGTCGATGTCGCTCGGTGGCGCAGGTTTCACTCTGCTGCTGGCGCTGCCCATCAGCTTCCTGGTGGTCCGCTACAAAGGCCGCCTGGCGATCTGGGCCGAGCGCCTGCCCTACCTGTTGCACGCCCTGCCAGGCCTGGTGATCGCGCTGACGCTGGTGTACTTCGCCCTGCACTATGTTCCCGCGCTGTACCAGACCACGGGATTGCTGTTGCTGGCGTATGCCCTACTCTTCCTGCCGCTGGCCCAGGCGCCGGTGCGCACGGCGCTGAACAAGGCGTCGCCGACGCTTGAAGAAGCTGCGCGGACCCTGGGCGCCAGTTCGTTCGGGGCGTTTTGCCGGGTGACCCTGCCGATCATCTTCCCGGCGCTGGCGGCGGCGTTCGCACTGGTGTTCCTGGATGCCATGAAAGAGCTGACGGCGACCTTGCTGCTCAGCCCGACGGGAATGACCACGCTGGCGACCGAGGTCTGGGCGCATACCGCCAACGTCGAGTTCGCGGCGGCGGCGCCTTATGCGGCGTTGCTGATCCTGGTTTCGGGATTGCCGGTGTACCTGCTGACGACGCGGATGTATCTGAACAGGGCGTAGCCTGCTCGGGCCTCTTCGCTGGCAAGCCGGCTCCCACAGGTAGGTCGCTGCCTCTACAGCCTGCGCTGTACCTGTGGGACGCTCTTGCACCAGGCAAAAAAAAGCCGCGCTTCCTTTCGGAGGCGCGGCTTTTTTTCAGCCTTCAGGAAGCTGAATCAGGCAAACGGATGACGCAGCACGATGGTCTCGTTGCGGTCCGGGCCGGTGGAGATGATGTCGATCGGGGCACCGACCAGCTCCTCGACGCGCTTGATGTAGGCGCGGGCGTTGGCTGGCAGCTCTTCAAGCGACTTGGCGCCGACGGTGGAGTCGGTCCAGCCTGGCAGCTCTTCGTACACCGGCTCCAGGCCGATATAGCTGTCGGCGTCGGTCGGCGCGTCGATGACGGCACCGTTCTCGTTCTTGTAGCCCACGCAGATGCGAATGGTCTCAAGGCCGTCGAGCACGTCCAGCTTGGTCAGGCACAGGCCCGAGATGCTGTTCACGTCGATCGCGCGACGCAGGATGACGGCATCGAACCAGCCGCGACGACGGGCACGGCCGGTGGTCGCACCGAACTCGTGGCCACGCTTGGCCAGGAACGCGCCGACGTCATCGAACAGCTCGGTCGGGAACGGGCCGGAACCCACGCGGGTGGTGTAGGCCTTGGTGATCCCGAGGATGTAGTCGATGTACATCGGGCCAACGCCGGAACCGGTGGCGATGCCGCCCGCGGTGGTGTTCGAGCTGGTGACGTACGGGTAGGTACCGTGGTCGATGTCCAGCAGCGAACCCTGGGCGCCTTCGAACATGATGTCCTTGCTGGCGCGACGCAGGTTGTGCAGCTCGGCGGTGACGTCTTGCATCATCGGCTGGAGCAGCTCGGCGTATTCCATGCACTCGTCCAGGGTCTTCTGGAAATCGATCGCAGGCTCTTTGTAGTAGTTCACCAGCTGGAAGTTGTGGTAGTCCAGCAGCTCGCCCAGCTTGGCCGCGAAGCGCTCGCGGTGGAACAGGTCGCCGATGCGCAGACCGCGACGGGCTACCTTGTCTTCGTAGGCCGGGCCGATGCCACGACCGGTGGTGCCGATCTTCTGCTCGCCACGGGCCTTTTCACGGGCCTGGTCGAGGGCCACGTGGTAGGACAGGATCAGCGGGCAGGACGGGCTGATGCGCAGGCGCTCGCGCACCGGCACGCCCTTCTCTTCCAGCTTGGTGATCTCGCGCAGCAGGGCGTCAGGTGCAACCACCACGCCGTTGCCGATCAGGCACTGCACGCCTTCACGCAGGATGCCCGAAGGAATCAGGTGCAGCACGGTCTTCTCGCCATTGATGACCAGGGTGTGGCCAGCGTTGTGACCGCCCTGGTAACGCACTACGGCGGCAGCATGTTCGGTCAGCAGATCGACGATCTTGCCTTTGCCCTCATCACCCCATTGGGTGCCCAGGACGACGACATTCTTACCCATAACACTTGTCCTCATTCACGCAATCTTGGGTGCCGGCGATTGCCGGCGGAAAAACTCACTGGGTCAGCGGCAGAACCTGCCAGCGCCCGTCTTGCTGAATCAATTGCCGATCACAATCCGCCTCAAGAGCAGCATTCAGCGGCTGGCCAGGCAGGGCCTGGACCACACGCTGGCCCTCGTTGCGCAACTGGCAGACCAACTGCCAGAGGGCCGCGTCGCTGCTGTCGGGAATCCAGATCCCGCCAGAAGGCAACACGACCTCCGCTCGCCCCAGTGTGACCAGGGTCTTCAAATCCGTGGAGAAACCGGTGGCCGGGCGTGCCCGGCCAAAGTCGGCGCCGATGTCATCGTAGCGCCCGCCCTGGGCGATCGATTGACCGACGCCAGGCACGAACACCGCGAACACCACGCCAGTGTGATAGTGGTAGCCGCGCAGCTCGCCCAGGTCGAAATACAACGGCAGGTCCGGATACCGCGCCGCCAGGCGATCGGCGATCGCCAGCAGGTCATCCAGCGCGGCCAGCACGCTGGCCGGCGCACGCCCCAGACGTACGCGGGCCTCGTTGAGCACCTCGCGGCCGCCGCACAGGTCGCTCAGCGCACGCAGCATGCTGCCCAGGTCCTTGGGCAGGTCTGCGGTCAGCGCCTCGACCTCGTCGCGCGCCTTGCGCTGCAACGCGTCGAACAGCTGTTGCTCGACCGCGCCAGACAGACCGGCAGCGCGAGCGAGGCCGCGGTAGATACCGACATGGCCGAGGTCCATGTGCACGTCCGGTACGTCGGCCAGTTGCAGCATGGCGAGCATCAGGCTGATGACTTCGACGTCGCTGGCCGGGCTGGCATCGCCATAGAGCTCGGCGCCCAGCTGGATCGGGCTGCGCGAAGTCGACAGGGCGCGCGGCTGGGCGTGCAGCACGCTACCGGCATAGCACAGGCGGCTCGGGCCTTCGCGACGCAGGGTGTGCGCGTCGATGCGCGCGACCTGCGGCGTGAAATCGGCGCGAAAGCCCATCAGGCGACCGGACTGTGGGTCGACGACCTTGAAGGTCCGCAAGTCCAGGTCCTGGCTGGCACCGGTGAGCAGCGATTCCAGGTATTCGATATGCGGGGTCACGACCAGTTCGTAACCCCAACTCTGGAACAGGTCCAACACCTGGCGGCGCGCGATCTCGATGCGCGCAGCCTCTGGTGGCAGTACTTCCTCGATGCCATCTGGCAAGAGCCAGCGGTCTACCGTTGCCATTACGCCATTTCCCCTTTGGTCCGGGCGGCCTGCCCATGGGCGAGCCTTGAGTGAAACAGGTATCGTCAGACAGCATCAGGCAGCACCGATCCCAGCGCCACCGCCGTGCCAACACCCTCTAATCCTTAAACGACCCACGTCGCGGCGAATCAACCTTGCAGACGCAAAAAAGCCGGGAAAATCCCGGCTGCCGCATCATACACCCGTTTTCAGACAGAAATCACCCCGCCAGGCGTTTTAGCCGCCCGGCGGGGTGTCTGGTCAGGGCTTGCTCTTGTCGAGGAAGCGGAAGAACTCGTTCTTCGGATCCAGGACCAGTACATCGCTCTTGCTCGAGAAGCTCTCGCGGTAAGCCTGCAGGCTACGGTAGAAGGCGTAGAAATCAGGGTCCTGATTGTACGCCGCCGCGTAGATGGCGGCCGCCTGGGCGTCACCGTCACCGCGGGTCTCTTCCGATTCGCGATAGGCCTCGGCCACCAGGACACGGCGCTGACGGTCGGCATCCGCACGGATACCCTCTGCCAGCTCGTTACCCTTGGCGCGGTGCTCGCGGGCCTCACGCTCACGCTCGGTGCTCATGCGGTCGAACACGCTGCGGTTCACTTCCTTGGGCAGGTCGATGGCCTTGACGCGAACGTCGATGACTTCGATGCCCAGTTCCTTGTTGGCCATGCGGTTCAGCGAAGCCGTGATGTCAGCCATCAGCGCGTCGCGTTCACCGGACACCACCTCGTGCAGGGTGCGCTTGCCGAACTGGTCACGCAGGCCGCTTTCAAGACGACGCGACAGGCGCTCGTCAGCGATCTGCTTGAGGCCGGACGTGGCGGTGTAGAACCGCTCGGCATCCTTGACCCGCCATTTGGCGTAGGCATCGACCATGACGGCTTTCTTTTCAAGCGTCAGGAAGCGCTGGGTCGGTGCATCCAGGGTCATCAGGCGGGCGTCGAACTTGCGCACCTGGTTGACGTACGGGATCTTCACATGCAGGCCAGGCTGGACATCGGTCTGGACCACACGGCCAAAGCGCAGCATTACCGCGCGCTCGGTCTGGGACACGATGTAGAAGCTGTTCCAGGCCACGATGGCCAGCACCACGGCCACGATCAGGGCGATCAGCGATCTGTTGCTCATCAGCGGCTCTCCCTAGTGCGCGGCGGCTGTTGTTGCGATTGCAGCTCCGATGACGAACGGGCAGCCGCGTCGTTGACCGACGCCGAGCCCGCACCGCTGACCGGTGCCGCGCTGTTGCGGCTGCCTTCGACCATCTTGTCCAGCGGCAGGTAGAGCAGGTTGTTCTGCCCGTCCTTGGTCGCCACCATGACCTTGCTCGAATTGCTGTACACCTGCTGCATGGTCTCCAGATACAGACGCTGGCGGGTAACCTCTGGCGCCTTGCGGTACTCGGTGACCAGCTTGACGAAGCGGTCGGCCTCACCCTTGGCGCGGGAGACGACTTCGTCGCGGTAGCCGTTGGCGTCCTCGATGATGCGCTGGGCCTGGCCGCGGGCTTCTGGCACCACGCCATTGGCGTAGGACTCGGCCTGGTTGCGGGCGCGCTGCTCGTCTTCGCGGGCACGGATCACGTCGTCGAAGGCTTCCTGCACTTCACGCGGGGCTGCCGCGCTCTGCACGTTGACCTGGGTCACGGTGATACCGGTGCGATAGGTGTCGAGGAAGCGCTGCAGGCGTTCGCGGATATCCACGGCCATCTGCTCGCGGCCTTCGGTGAGGACCTGGTCCATCGAGGTGGAACCCACCACGTGGCGCAAGGCACTGTCGGTCGCGTGCTGCAGGCTGACCTCAGGCTGGTCGACGTTGAGCACGAAGTCCTGCAGGTTGGTGATCTTGTACTGCACGGTCAGCGGCACCTCGACGATATTCTCGTCCTCGGTGAGCATCTGCCCCTGCTTGGTATACGCACGCTCACGCGTCACGTTTTCCATGTACTTGCGATCGATCGGCGGGAAGTAGATGTTCAGGCCCGGCCCTACGGTCTCGTAGTATTTGCCGAAGCGCAGCACGACGGCCTGCTCCTGTTCATCAACCACGTACACGGCGCTGTACAGCCAGATGGCCGCCAGCACGGCAAGGCCGATACCGAGCAGGCCAAGACCGCCGCCCCGCCCGACATTCCTGTCACCACCGCGTTTCTTGCCACCGCCAAACATGCCGTTCAGGCTGTCCTGCAGCTTGCGGAAGGCCTCGTCCAGATCGGGTGGACCCTTCTTGTCGCCACCGCCACCACGGCGGCCGCCCCAGGGGTCCTGATTGTTCGAGTTGCCACCCGGCTCATTCCAAGCCATAGCGCTCTCCATCTGATAAAGCAAAGACGCGCCCACGGCGCGCCGTCCAATGCTACAGAATGCCTGTTACGGCTGCCCGGCAACGTCACCGGGCATTTATTGCAAAGTATGTTGCTCGATAAACACCTGCGGTTCCATGCCTTCGCGGCTGACCAGGCGATTGAGATCGACCCTGGGCAAACGAACGCTCAGCAGGCTGCTGCCTTCTTCATCATGCTCTTCGCCCTGCACGGCGCCCATCTCGAAGAATTGCGCGCGCAAGCGGGCAAAACGCTGGTCCAGGCGCAGGGTAGCGACAAAGAGATCATTGCCCAGCAATTCGGCAACCGCCTGGCCCACCAGCTCCAGACCGCGGCCGTCACGTGCCGACACCCAGACCCGTTGCGGCTTGCCATCGGCATCGCGCTGGATCTGCGGCTCGACGTCCTCGAGCAGGTCGAGTTTGTTATAGACCTCGAGGATCGGCAAGCCTTCGGCGCCGATCTCGCCCAGCACGGCCATCACTTGCTCGATCTGCTCCATGCGCTCTGGCTCATGGGCATCGATCACGTGCAGCAGCAGGTCGGAGTTGCTCGACTCTTCGAGCGTAGCCCGGAATGCCTCGACCAGCTTGTGCGGCAGGTGACGAATGAACCCTACCGTGTCGGCCAGCACGATCGGCCCAAGGTCGTCGAGTTGCAGACGGCGCAGGGTCGGGTCGAGGGTGGCGAACAGCTGGTCGGCGGCATACACCTCGGAGGCGGTCAGCGCGTTGAACAGGGTCGATTTGCCGGCGTTGGTATAGCCCACCAGCGACACCGACGGGATATCCGCGCGGCGGCGGCCGCGGCGTGCCTGCTCGCGCTGGCTGCGGACCTTTTCGAGACGGGCCTTGATCTGGCGCAGGCGAACCCGCAACAGGCGCCGGTCGGTCTCGAGCTGGGTTTCACCCGGGCCGCGCAGGCCGATACCGCCCTTCTGCCGCTCAAGGTGGGTCCAGCCGCGCACCAGCCGCGTGCTCATGTGCTCGAGCTGGGCCAGTTCGACCTGCAGCTTGCCTTCATGGGTACGCGCCCGCTGGGCGAAGATGTCGAGGATCAGCCCGGTACGGTCCAGCACGCGACACTCGAAGACACGTTCGAGGTTACGTTCCTGGCTGGGTGTGAGGGTGTGATTGAAAATCACCAGATCGGCCTGTTCGGCCTTGACCAGGTCGCGCAACTCCTCGACCTTGCCACTGCCAATCAGGTACTTGGCCGTAGGCTGATGTCGCGCCACATTGACGAACACGACGATATCGGCTCCGGCCGACAATGCCAGCTCCTGAAACTCCTGCGGGTCTTCGCGCGCCTCAGGGTTCTGACCTTCCAAGTGAACGAGCAACGCCCGCTCACCACCACCGTGGCGCTCAAAGAACAAAGCAGACTCCTATCAGGCGTTACCTGGTTCAGCGTCGCCCTGCTCGGAATCAGTCGGGCTAGGCAGGCGAACCGGGCGGGCAGGTACCACCGTGGAGATGGCGTGTTTGTAGACCATCTGGCTGACGGTGTTTTTCAGCAGGACGACGAACTGGTCGAACGACTCGATCGAGCCTTGCAGTTTGATGCCGTTGACCAGATAGATCGAAACCGGAACTTTTTCTTTTCTCAAAGTGTTCAAGTAAGGGTCTTGTAGCGAATGCCCTTTTGACATATGCCGCACTCCTGTAAGGATCAATAGTAGAAAAACGATGGAATTCGGTGCTTCAAGCCGCCAGGTCCGAAGAATAGACGGCAATTGCAGGGACTCAGCTCAATATGGAGACGGACCCGAGGTATTGCAAGGTGCGGGACAGATTGTCGCAGGCAAGGCTATCAAGCCAGTGAACGTCGGACCAGCCGCGTAACCACGTAAATTGCCGCTTGGCGAGCTGGCGAGTGGCGATGATGCCGCGCTCGCGCATCTCGGCTTCGCTGAGCTTGCCGTCGAGATGTTCCCAGACCTGTCGATAACCTACTGCCCGTATAGACGGCAGCCCCGCGTGCAAGTCACTTCTGGCTCGCAGCTCTCGGACCTCGTCCACGAAGCCCTGTTCCAACATTTGCGAAAATCGTGTCGCGATTCGCTGGTGCAGAACGTGACGATCCGTAGGCGCGATGGCCAAACTGGCGACAGTATAGGGCAAATGTCCCTGCCCGCCTGCGTCTGCGGCAAGACTTTGCGCGAATTGACGCTGGCGATGGGCTGTCATGCTCTCGCCGCTGACCCGGTGGACCTCCAGCGCGCGGATGAGGCGCTGGGGATCGTTGGGGTGGATGCGCGCGGCCGACTCCGGATCGACCTCGGCCAGCTGCCGATGCAGTTCGGCCAGCCCTAGCGCGCTGGCTTGGGCTTCGAGTTGCGCGCGCACCTCGGCGTCGGCGGCGGGCATGTCCGCCAGCCCATCGACCAAGGCCTTGTAATAGAGCATGGTGCCGCCAACCAGCAGCGGAATATTGCCACGCGCGGTGATCTCGGCCATCGCCTGCAGGGCATCACGCCGAAAGTCCGCGGCCGAGTAGCTTTCGGCCGGGTCGAGAATATCGATAAGCCGGTGCGGGTGGGCCGCGAGCACCTCCCGGGAAGGCTTAGCGGTACCGATGTCCATGCCGCGGTAGACCAGCGCCGAGTCGACGCTGATCAGCTCGCACGGCAGTACCTGTGTCAGCGCGATGGCGAGGTCGGTCTTGCCGGCCGCCGTGGGGCCCATGAGAAATATCGCAGGAGGCTTGCCGCTCATTTCTATCGACCGCGCAGGAAAAGTTTGTCCAGGTCGTCCAGGCCCATCTGGGTCCAGGTCGGCCGGCCGTGGTTGCACTGGCCGCTGCGCTCGGTGTTTTCCATGTCGCGCAGCAGGCCGTTCATTTCAGGAATGGCCAGGCGCCGGTTGGCGCGCACCGCGCCATGGCAGGCCATGGTGCCGAGCAGTTCGTTCAAGTGCGCCTGGATCCGGTCGCTGGTGCCGTATTCCATCAGGTCGGCGAGCACGTCCTGTACCAGACGGTTGGCCTCGGCCTGCTTGAGCAGCGCCGGGATCTGCCGGATCGCCAGGGTTTCCGGGCCAAGCCGCTGCAGCTCGAAGCCCAGCTTCTGGAACCACAGGGCATGTTCCTCGGCGCAATCGGCCTCGCGCTGGCTCATGGCGAGCGACTCGGGGACCAGCAGCGGCTGGCCGCTGAGGCCTTCGCTGGCCATTGCCACCTTGAGCCGCTCGTACATGATCCGTTCGTGGGCCGCGTGCATGTCCACCAGCACCAGGCCGACGGCATTCTCGGCAAGGATATAGATCCCTTTCAACTGGGCCAGCGCGTAGCCCAGCGGCGGGATATCCCCCTGGCTCTCGGGCAACGCGACAGGCGCGTTCGCGGACGGGTCAAGGGGGGCGAAGAACTCGCGATAGACGTTCTGCGCCTCGGCGACCGGCAGGGCCTGGGCCGGGCGCGGCGTGTACTGGTACTGATAGCCAGCGCCGCTACCGCTACCCGGTTGACGGGGGACGGACGGGGGCTGCTCAAGCACCGGCGTGGCCAGGCGCATCTCGCCCTGAGGGCCGAATTCACCGGCTTGCTGACCGCTGGGCCGGGCGATCTCGACCACCGCGGCGGGTGCCGCCAACTGATCTTCGGGGCGCACGTCGGCCAGGGCACGGTGCAGGGTGCCGTAAAGAAAATCGTGCACCATGCGCCCGTCACGGAAGCGTACTTCGTGCTTGGTCGGGTGCACGTTGACATCGACGCCGGTTGGGTCGAGCTCAAGAAACAGCACGAAGGTCGGATGACGGCCATTGAACAGCACATCGCGATAGGCCTGGCGTACCGCATGGGCCACCAGCTTGTCGCGCACCGCGCGGCCGTTGACGAAGAAATACTGCAGGTCGGCCTGGCTGCGCGAGAACGTCGGCAGTCCGACCCACCCCCACAGGCGCAGGCCGTTGCGCTCGACCTCGATCGGCAGCGCCTGCTCCAGGAAGCCCGGCCCGCAAATGGCGCCGACGCGCCGGGCGCGGGACATCTCATCCGCCGCATCGTGCAGGCTGAGAATGCTCTTGCCGTTGTGACGAAGATGGAAAGCGACGTCGAAGCGAGCCAGCGCCAGGCGGCGGATCACCTCCTGCAGGTGATCGAACTCGGTCTTTTCGGTCTTGAGAAACTTGCGCCGCGCCGGGGTATTGAAGAACAGGTCCCGCACCTCGACCGAGGTACCGACAGGATGCGCCGCCGGCTGCACCCGCGGGCTCATGTCGCGCCCCTCGGTCTCGACCTGCCAGGCTTCGCTGGCGCTCGCGGTGCGCGAGGTCAGTGTCAGGCGGGCGACCGAGCTGATCGAGGCCAGGGCCTCGCCGCGAAAGCCCAGGCTGAGCACGCCTTCAAGGTCTTCGAGTTCACGGATCTTGCTGGTGGCATGGCGCGCGAGCGCCAACGGCAGGTCGTCGGCGGCAATGCCGGTGCCGTCGTCACGCACGCGCAGCAGCTTGACCCCACCCTGCTCGACGTCCACGTCAATGCGCCGGGCGCCGGAGTCCAGGCTGTTTTCCAGCAGCTCCTTGATCACCGACGCCGGACGCTCGACGACCTCGCCAGCCGCGATCTGGTTGGCGAGCCGCGGGCTGAGCAGCTCTATTCGTGAACCGCCGCTCATTGGGAAGCCAGCGCGGTAGTCGGAATATCAAGCTGCTGGCCGACCTTGAGCTCGTCAGTCTTGAGCTGGTTGCTCGAGCGCAGGCTGGCCACGCTGACCTGATAGCGCACGGCGAGCATCGCCAGGGTCTCGCCCGGACGCACCGTGTGCTCGCGCGGCCCTTGGGCGATCTTGCCACTGTCACGCAGCCAGGCAAGGTAGGTGCCCGGTGGCGGGTTCTGCTGGAAGAACTGGCGCACGCCGCTGTGAATGGAACGCGCCAGCGCCTGCTGATGGCTGGCGGTGGCCAGTTTGGCCGCCTCGTTGGCGTTGGAGATGAACCCGGTCTCCACCAGGATGGAGGGAATGTCTGGCGACTTGAGCACCATGAACCCCGCCTGCTCGACCCGGCGCTTGTGTAGCGAGGTGATGCGGCCCATGTTGCCCAGCACCTTCTGCCCGACGTTGAGGCTCGAGCTCAGTGTCGCGGTCATCGACAGGTCGAGCAACACACCTGCGAGCATGCGGTCCTTGTCGTCGAGACTGACGTTGCCGGCACCGCCGATCAGGTCGGAGCGGTTTTCACTGTCGGCCAGCCAGCGCGCGGTCTCGGACGTGGCGCCGCGGTCCGACAGGGCGAACACCGAGGCACCGAAGGCAGCCCTGGACGGCGCGGCGTCGGCATGAATGGAAATGAACAGGTCAGCACCCTTCTTGCGGGCGATCTCGGTGCGCTTGCGCAGCGGGATGAAGTAGTCGCCGGTACGGGTCAGCTCGGCGCGAAAGCCTTTCTCCGCGCTGATCTGGCGCTGCAGTTCCTTGGCGATCTGCAGCACGATGTCTTTTTCATGCTGGCCACGCGAACCCGAGGCGCCCGGGTCTTCACCGCCGTGGCCGGCGTCGATGGCGACGACGATGTCGCGCTTGCCACTGGGCACCGGTGTCAGCTTGATCGCCGGTTGCGCAGGTGTGACCGGCACCGCCGGAGTGGTCGCCGGCGGGGCTGGCGCAGGCGTAGGCGTACTGGCCGCGACCGCGTCGGCCTCCTGGTCGTACAGGTCGACCACCAGGCGGTTGCCGTACTGTGCGTTGGGCGCCAGGACAAAGCTCTTCGGGGTCACGGCCTTTTTCAGGTCGATCACCACCCGCAAGTCGTTAGGGGTCCGCTGGGCGGAGCGCACGCTGCTGATCGGGGTATTGGAGGTCGAGACCGTCAGCGGCGCGCCGAGGGTCGCGCCATTGATGTCGATCACCAGCCGGTCGGGTGCGCTCAGCGTGAACACGCTGTGCTGCACCGGCCCCGAGAGGTCGAAGACCAGCCGTGTGTTGTCCGGAGCACGCCACAAACGCATGCTCTTGACTTGAGTGACGGCCAGAGCGTCAACGGTCACTGCCGTCAATAACAGTCCTACGGCAGCGACCAGCGCGCGTATGCGCATACCTATCCCCATTTACAGTTTGAATTCGACGGCCAGAGCGGCACACCAGGTTTCGCCGCGCGAGCCCTGCGGCGACAGGGTCAGCGAGCGTCCGCTCGCCTGAGGGCTTATGGTAATGGTCAGGTCGGGCTTTGGCAAAACGCCTGCCCCATTCCGGGGCCACTCGAACAGGCACAACGGGTCGCCCTCGAAATAGTCGCGAATGCCCATGAACTCCAGCTCTTCCGGATCGACCAGCCGATACAGGTCGAAGTGATAAGCTCGGACCTCACCGATCTCGTAGGGTTCGACCACGGTAAAGGTCGGACTCTTTACCGCGCCGGTATGCCCCAGGCCGCGGATCAGCCCGCGTGACAGGGTGGTCTTGCCCGCCCCCAGGTCGCCTTCGAGAAAGATCACGCCGTGGCCCGCGGTGACGCGGGCCAGTTGCCCGCCGAACGCGACCATGGCCTGCTCGTCGGCCAGAAACAGGGTTATGCCTGACACGCTGAATGCTCCTCCAATAACGCTCGAATAACAGGAATCAGATCGCTGGCCGCAAGGCCGCGCCCCTGCACACCTAGCCTTTCGCCCGCACAGGCATGCAGCCAGACGCCCAGGCAGGCGGCGTCCCAGCACTCGAGCCCTTGTGCCAGCAGCGCCGCGAGCACGCCAGTGAGCACATCGCCGAGGCCTGCCCCTGCCATCGCGGGATGGCCGCGGCCGCACAGGGCCAGTTGCCCCGCGGGGTCCGCCACCAGGGTGCCAGCACCCTTGAGCACGCACACGCTGCCATACTTGCGCGCCAGCTTGCGCGCCGCGCCTGGGCGGTCGGCCTGTACCGCTTCGGTGGACACCCCCAGCAGGCGCGCGGCCTCACCAGGGTGCGGGGTGATCACGCTGCCGCTGGGCAAGGCCAAGGGCGTGCTGGCCAGCAGGTTGAGCGCATCGGCGTCCCACACCTGCGGCATCTCGGCATTGGCCACCGCCGACAACAGGCTGCGGCCCCAGGACGCCTGGCCAAGGCCCGGACCGACCACCACCACCGAGGCACGTTCTAGCACGCTTACCAGCTGGTTGGCCGAGCTCACGCCCAGGGCCATGGTTTCGGGCAGGCGGGTCAAGGCCGCGCCGACGTGCTCGGGCCGGGTGCCCAGCGAGACCAGCCCCGCGCCGCAGCGCAAGGCCGCTTCGGCGCTGAGCAGCACCGAGCCGCCGGTGCCAAGGTCGCCGCCGACCACCAGCACGTGGCCAAAATCGCCCTTGTGCGCGCTCGGGCGCCTGGGTGCCAGCTTCGCCACGTTGGCGCTGCTCAGGGTTTGTGGTGCGTTTGCGGGGTGTTTGGTCTGGGGCATGGGGTCAAAGGCTCCGATGTCTGGCAGAATTATACGCACCTGAGCCCGTAATGCCTTATTTCCCCATGTCCGCCGTCACCCCAGATCTTCCCGCACTGGCCCAATCGATCAAGGATTGGGGCCGAGAACTCGGTTTTGCCCACGTCGGCATCGCCGGTGTGGCGCTTGGCGAGCACGAACAGCATCTGGAGCGCTGGCTGGCGGCGGGCTACCACGGCGAGATGGAGTACATGGGCGCCCACGGCAGCAAGCGCTCGCACCCGGACGAACTGGTCCCGGGCACCTTGCGGGTGGTGTCGCTGCGCATGGACTACCTGCCCGGTGACACACAGATGGCGCAACGCCTGGCCCAGCCCGAGAAGGCCTACGTCTCGCGCTATGCCCTGGGCCGCGACTACCACAAGCTGATCCGCAAGCGCGTCCAGCACCTGGCCGAGCGTATCCAGCAAGCCATCGGCCCGTTCGGGTTTCGCGCCTTTGTCGACAGCGCCCCGGTGCTGGAAAAAGCTATTGCCCAGGAAGCCGGGTTAGGCTGGATCGGCAAGAACACGCTGTTGCTCAACCGCAAGGCCGGCAGCTATTTCTTCCTTGCCGAGCTGTTCGTCGACCTGCCGCTGCCGGTCGACCCCGCCCAGGCCAGCGAACACTGCGGCCGCTGCCAGGCCTGCCTGGACATCTGCCCTACCGGCGCCTTCGTCGGGCCCTACGTGCTCGACGCCCGACGCTGCATCTCGTACCTGACCATCGAGCTCAAGAGCGCCATCCCGGTCGAACTGCGCCCGTTGATCGGAAACCGCGTGTTCGGCTGCGATGACTGCCAGATCGTCTGCCCCTGGAACCGCTTCGCCCGCCCCACCGGCGAAAGCGACTTCACGCCCCGGCACAACCTCGACAACGCCGACCTGGCGCATCTGTTCCTGTGGGACGAGCCGACTTTTCTCTCCAACACCGAAGGCTCGCCCCTACGGCGCGCAGGTTATGAACGCTGGCTACGCAACCTGGCGGTGGGTCTAGGCAATGCACCCTCGACGATCCCCGTGATAGAGGCCCTGAAGGCCAGACAGGATCACCCGTCGGAGATGGTTCGCGAGCATGTGCAGTGGGCGCTGGCGCGGCATGAGGGTGGTGAGGCGAACGGGGTGGAGTGACAGTTTGAACGGAGTGGCAGGTTTCACGGCCCCTGCGGGCCCGATCGCGGGACCAGCCCACACACACCCACCGCATGCATCTATAGAGCTAGAGCTGCTGTTGAGCTGCTGTTGAGCTGCTGTTGATCTGCTGTTGCTCTGGCTTTTGATCTACCGCCCCTTTCCAGCAGGCCGAGTGGAGGTGTCGTGGAGGGGCGTGGGCGCAGCCCACCTTCGGCGAAGCCGAAGGCGCGAGCAGGGCCGCGCAGCCCCGTAGCGACACCGGAGCGAGGGGACCCGAAGCGCAGCGTAGGGCCCATGGAGGGGCCAGCCTTTTTGGTTACTTTTGAGGCGCTTGTCAAAAGTGACTCGCCGTAAGGGCGAAACCATACTCAGCGCCTCTAAAGCAACTGGATATTCACCCCCTCCAAAAGCCCCAAAACCAACACACCCACCCCCCTCAATGCTGATCGTTATAGTGAAACTTCGGCATCTCCCAATGAAACCGAATCGCCAGCAACCTCACCAAAAACCCACCAAACAACGTCAACAGCATCGCCTGCCCCGCCGGCACCTCGAAGTACACGCACCCCAAGTAGAACCACGCCGCCGCGAACGACACACTGGCATATAGCTCCCGCCGAAACACCAAAGGAATATCGTTGCAAAAGATATCCCGCAGAATCCCCCCAAACACCCCAGTGATCACCCCACTGATGGACGCCACCAGCATCCCCTGCCCCATCTCCAGCGCCGTCATGCAGCCAATCAGGGTAAAGGCCACCAGCCCCAGCGCATCCAGCACCAGAAACAGCGACCGCAGACGGCGCATCAAGGGCGCGATGAAAATGGTCATCAGCGCCGCGAAACTGGTGAGAACCAGGTACTCCGGGTGCTTGACCCAGGTCAGCGGGTAATGCCCAAGCAGCACGTCGCGCACCGAACCGCCCCCCAGCGCGGTGACGCAGGCGATCAGCACCACGCCGAACCAGTCCATGCCGCGACGCCCGGCAGACAGCGCGCCGGTCATGGCTTCGGCGGTGATCGCGATGAGATAGAGCATCAGCAACATGGGACGGGTCCGTGCAGGAAAGGCGCGCAGTCTACTCAGTTGCTCAACGCACCAAAAGGGGGCTGCGCAGCCTTCACGCCACGAGTTGCAGGCTCAGACCTTGATGAAGTGCTCGCGGTAGTGCCGCAGCTCGGCAATCGACTCGCGGATATCATCCAGCGCCAGGTGCGTGCCGCCCTTGACGAAGCTGTCACGCACATGCGGCGCCCAGCGCGCGGCCAGTTCCTTGACCGTGGACACATCCAGGTTGCGGTAGTGGAAGTAGCTTTCCAGGGTCTTCATGTGCCGATAGAGAAAGCGGCGGTCCTGACAGATGCTGTTACCGCAGATCGGCGACTTGCCCTTGGGCACCCACTGCTCGAGGAACCTGACCGTTTCGGCCTCGGCCTCGGCCATGCTGACGCGGCTCTCGCGAACGCGCTGGGTCAGGCCCGAGCCGCCGTGGGTCCGGGTGTTCCATTCGTCCATGCGCGCGAGCACTTCGTCGCTGTGGTGGATGGCGATCACCGGGCCTTCGGCCAGGGTGTTCAGCTCGCTGTCGGTAACGATGGTGGCCATTTCGATGATCACATCGGTGTCCGGGTCCAGGCCGGTCATTTCCAGATCGATCCAGATCAGGTTCTGTGGATTTTGCATGTGAAGCTCCTCGATTAGGCCGACATATTAGCCTAGTGCTAAACTGCTCGCCGTTTTCAATCGCCCCGCAACCTCGGAACCTTCATGGCCAAACGCCAGCTCAATCGACGCCAAAACTGGCGCATCGAAAAAATCCAGAACGAACGCGCCGCTCGCGCCGCCAAACGCGAACAGCACGCGCTGCACGAGCTCGAAGGCGGCGACCTGGGCCCCGAGCAACTGGGCCTGGTGATCGCGCATTTTGGCGTGCAGGTCGAGGTCGAGGCCCAGGACGGCGATGTCGCCGGCCAGGTCTTCCGTTGCCACTTGCGGGCCAACCTTCCGGCGCTGGTCACAGGCGACCGCGTGGTGTGGCGAGCGGGCAACCAGGGCATCGGTGTGATCGTCGCGCAGATGCCGCGCAGCACCGAGCTCTGCCGGCCCAACAACCATGGCCAGCTCAAGCCGGTTGCGGCCAACGTCGATCTGATCGTGATCGTCTTCGCCCCGGCCCCCGAGCCGCAGGCGAACCTGATCGACCGCTACCTGGTGGCGGCGGAGCACGCAGGCATCCGTCCGTTGCTGCTGCTCAACAAGGCTGACCTGATCAACGAGCAGAACGCCCCGGCGCTCAATGCGCTGCTGGCGGTCTACCGGCAACTGGGCTACCCGCTGCTGGAGGTTTCCGCGCACCAGGGCGATGGCATGCAGCGCCTGCAGGAGATGCTCGACGGGCACATCAGCGTGTTCGTCGGTCAATCCGGCGTGGGCAAGTCGTCGCTGGTCAACAGCCTGCTGCCCGATGCCCAGAGCCGCGTGGGCGATCTGTCCGAGTGGTCGGGGCAAGGCACCCACACCACCACCACCGCCCGCCTGTATCACTTCCCCGGCGGCGGTGAGCTGATCGACTCCCCCGGGATTCGTGAGTTCGGCCTGGGACATGTCAGCCGTCACGATGTCGAGGCCGGTTTCATCGAGTTCCAGGACCTGCTGGGCACGTGCCGGTTCCGCGACTGCAAGCATGACCGCGAACCCGGTTGCGCCCTGCTGCTGGCGCTGGAAGATGGCCGCGTCCAGCAACAGCGCATGAACAGCTACCGCTCGATCATTGCCAGTCTTTCTGAAGACAGCTACTGAGATCACGCTGCACAAGACCTTCCCAGGATCGCTGGGCGGGCCGACAGTGCAGTGCAGGCTGGGAGGCGGTTTTTTTGTAGGAAACGTTACCTGCGCTTGTAGGAAACTTCTCTATTCACCGTCATCCCTTGCCGTGTCCGTCCTTCTCGCCAATGGTCATGTAACCAGACCGAACGACGTGGGAGGATTGCACGGATGCCAGTGTTCATCAGTTATCGCCATAGCGAACGCCTGGATGCGTTCATCATCAACGAGCGCTTGTTGCTTGAAGGTATCGTCACTCGCCTGGAGCTGTTCGACAGCGCCCAGCACAGCGCCGAAGACCCTTGCACCAGCCTCTGTCACCGCCTGTACAACGTCACGCACCTGATCGCCGTGGTCTCGCCCGTCACCGCGGCGGACTGGTGGCTGCCCTGGCAACTGGGTGCCGCCACCGCGCTGCACCGGCGCATCGCCCTGTACCAGAGCGGCTCAGGTTGCCTGCCCTGTTATCAGCAGCGGTGGCCGCGCATGCATGAGCGCGAGCACCTTGAGCTGTTCGTGCGCGCCTACCAGGATGACGGCATGTCCTGCCGCGCCAGCGCCGAAGCGTTCCATGCAGACCTGCGAGCCAGGATCCGCCGGGGGTTCTAGCGGCTGCGCGGCGCATCGCGGGGGGTGCGCTTCAGGCTTGCGGTGCCCGGCGCATCCCGCACTTACTCCTTCGGCTCATCCATCTTCAACACACCATCCTCGAAGATGTTCAGCTTCTGCCGCAATTCGCGCGGCTGCATCGGCGCCTCGCTCTGGGCGACACCTGGCGCGCCAGCCGCGCCTGGCGCCGGTGCGGCGGAGCTGCCCGGGTTCCCGGTCGCGGGCGGCGTGGGCGGGGGCGGCGCGTCGGGCTTGCCCTGCTCACCCTCGATGGACCGCTGGGCCTTCTTGGTCAGCACGATGATGTCGATGCGCCGGTTGACCGGGTTGAACGGGTTCTTGCGGTCGAACAGCGAAGACGAGGCGTAGCCAACCACCCGTGCCACCTGCTCGTCCGGATAGCCGCCCGCCACCAGCGCACGCCGCGCGGCGTTGGCGCGGCTGGCCGACAGCTCCCAGTTGCCGAAGCCGCCGCTGCCAGCGAAGGGCTTGGCATCGGTGTGGCCGCTGACGCTGATCTTGTTCGGCACCGCCTTGATGGTGTCGGCCATCGCCAGCAGGATGTCCTCGAAATACGGCTGCAGGCGCGCGCTGCCCAGGTCGAACATCGGCCGGTTCTCGGCATCCATGATCTGGATACGCAGGCCGTCCTGGGTGATCTCGAACAGGATCTGGTCCTTGAACTTCTGCAGCTCGGGGTTTTCCTCGACCTTGTTCTGCAGTTCCTGCAACAGCAGTTCGAGCCGCTCGCGCTCGACTTGCTCGGCCATGTTCTCGACCTTCTCCTGGTCGATCTGGATGCTGGTCTCCGGCGACGACTCGGTTTTCACTTCCGGGTTGATGGTTTTTTCCGGCGAGAGCTCGGGCGAGCCGCCCAGGTCGATGACGTAGGGCGTGCCGCTCTCGGAAAAACCGATCGGATCCTTGAAGTAGCCGGCGATGGAGAGCTTCTGCTCTGGCGTTGCGGTGGACAGCAGCCACAGCACCAGGAAGAACGCCATCATCGCCGTGGCAAAGTCGGCGAAGGCGATCTTCCAGGCGCCCCCGTGATGCCCGGCAGCGAAGCGCTTGACGCGCTTGATGATAATCGGCTGATTGTTTTCCATGAATCAGCGACCGCGAACTGCTTGTTCCAGCTCGGCGAAGCTCGGGCGGTGCTTGGGGTACAGCACCTTGCGCCCGAATTCCACGGCCAGCGACGGCGGCATGCCGGAGGCCGAGGCCACCAGCGAGGCCTTGATGGCTTCGTACAGGTTGACCTCTTCCTTGGCATCGTGAGCCAGGCAGTTGGCCAACGGGCCGAAGAAGCCGTAGGCCGCCAGGATACCGAAGAAGGTACCGACCAGCGCCGCGCCCACGTGCATGCCGATCGCCGCCTGGTCGCCATCGCCCAGCGAGGCCATGGTCACCACGATACCCAATACCGCGGCCACGATACCGAAGCCGGGCATGCCGTCGGCGATACCGGTTACCGCGTGGGAAGGATGCTCAAGCTCCTCCTTCATGCTCATCAGCTCCATGTCGAACAGGCCTTCGAGCTCATGCGGGGCCATGTTGCCGGTGGACATGATGCGCAGGTAGTCGCAGATGTACGCGGTCATGCGCTCATCACCGAGCACGGCCGGGTATTTGGCGAAGATCGGGCTGGCCGAGGCATCTTCGATATCCGCCTCGATGGCCATCATGCCTTCGCGGCGGCTCTTGTTGAGGATCTCGTAGACCAGGCCCAGCACCTCCAGGTAGAAGGTGTGGCTGAAGCGCGAGCCAAACATCTTGATCGACTTCTTGACCACATGCATGGTCATGTAGCCAGGGTTGGACTGGAGGAACGCGCCGAATGCCGCGCCACCGATGATCAGGACCTCGAAAGGCTGGATCAGCGCTGCAATCTTGCCGTGAGAGAGGACATATCCGCCGAGCACGCTCGCGAATACGACGATGATGCCGATAATTTTAGCCATAGATTCAAAGCACTTGCAGTCGTGGTCAGGGTCGGGGGCCGGAGCTTGTAAAACTCTTCTTCTACTTATCGGCAGAACTGCGCCAGACTAAAGCCCGTCCAAGCGAAAAGCCAGTTCAGAGCTGATGTCATGATGCCAATTGCCGCCGGTGTACAAGGTCAGGTCCCGTCCACGCTGCCAGCGTGGGTAAAGCTGCTCGATGGTGTGCGACTGCCTGTGCCCAAGGTCAGTCATGACCGCGTGCAGGCCGCCATCAATGACAGCCGCCGCTCCATGCGCGAGATTGCCGAGCTGATGCAGGACAGTCCCGCGCTGGTGCTCAGTGTCATGCGCGAGGCCAATCACCCGGCCAATGCCAGCCAGGCACAGCCGGCGGAAAGCCTGGAAATCGCCCTCAACCGGCTGGGCCTGGCCCGCACCAGCAGTCTGCTGGCGCGCCTGCCGGCCGTGCCGGTCGAGGACATCCCGCCGGTGCTGCGACAGTTCCAGCTGATCAGCCAGCACGCCAGTCAGCAGGCCAGCGGCTTGTTCGCCAGCCGCCTGGCGCGTCTTTGGCAGGAAATCCACTGGGGCAGCCTGCTGTTCCTTTCGCCGCTGTGGCCCCTGGCCGTTACCCATCCCAAATTGCTCGACGCCTGGGAACTGCGGGTCATCCACAAGGGAGAGGACGCAGCCACGGTGGAGCTCGAGCTGTTCGGCGTGCGGATCATGCAGTTGTGCCAGGCGGTGGCCGAGCACTGGCGGCTCTCCGAATGGGTCACTCAAGGCTATCGCCTGCTGCAGGAAGAGCGCGATCAGCTGGCCAAGGTACTGAACATCGCCCGCGAGGAAGATGCCCTGCACCAGCAGCACCGCCTCGACGACGAGCCGGGTCTGCGCCGCTGGTTCAACCAGCCGGCCAATACCGTGCTGCTGGCCAACGGCCTGGCGCTGGCTGCCCAGGTCGGCTGGGTCAACCCGCACCTGTTGCGCTGGCAACTGCTGACCAGCCTTTACCTGCAGACCACCCTCGACGATGTGCAGCAGCAGGTCCACCAGCAGGCCGCCGCCAGTGCGCGCCAGCACGCCGGCATGGCCTTGTTCCACCCTGCCGAGGCGCTGATCTGGCCGTGGAGCCAGCGCCGCCCGCACCCCGACATGCTCGCCCCGGCTCCGCCCTCGCCCCAGGACCTGGATGCCTGGCGCACGCTGTGCGGCGAGCTGCTGGCCCAGCCGAGCCCTTTCAGCAATGCCATCCACCTGAGCACCCACGCCCGCGACGCCCTGCTGGCCTGCGGCATGCAGCGGCTGATGCTGATGATGCCCGACCGCGCCACCAACAGCCTGCGCGTGCAGCAGGTGGCCGGCCTGCCCAAGGAAGCCCTGCGCCTGAACCTGCCGATCGAACAGAGCAAACTGCTGCAACGGCTGATGAGCCAGGCCGCGCAGCTGCGCCTTACCCCTGACAATCACGCCCAGTTCTCGGCGCTGATGCCCGAGCCGCTGCGCGCGCTGTTCGACAGCCAGCACCTGCTGTTGCGTTCGGTCGCAGTCAATGGCCAGGTACTGATGCTGGTGCTTGCCGACCAGGGCGGCAAGCCACTGGCCGATGTCAGTCAGCAGGCCTTTGGCAAGACCGTGCAATGCATCGAGCGCGCCCTCGCCGCTTTCGGCAATCGCAACGCCTGAGCCATGCGCTACAATCGCTCCCCCTGTTCCACCCTGGAGACTGTGGATGACTGACTTTTCTGGTTTGCCCTTGGTGATCGAGCCGGCCGACCTGGTGCCGCACCTCGATTCACCGCAGCTGATCGTGGTCGACCTGACCAGTGCCAATCGCTATGGCAGCGGCCATGTGCCCGGTGCCCGTTTCGTCGACCCCAAGCGCACCCAGTTGGGCCAACCACCCGCGCCAGGCCTGATGCCGAGCCGTGCCGATCTCGAAAAGCTGTTCGGCGAGCTGGGCCATCGCAGCGATGCGGTCTACGTGGTCTACGACGACGAGGGCGGCGGCTGGGCCGGGCGCTTCATCTGGCTGCTCGACGTCATCGGTCACACGCGCTACCACTACCTCAATGGCGGCATCCAGGCGTGGCCGGCGGACCAACTGTCGACCGAGGTGCCCGTCAATGCCGCGGGGCCGGTGAGGCTGCAACTGCACGACGAGCCCACCGCCACCCGCGAATACCTGCAAAGCCGCCTGGGCGCCCCCGACCTTGCGATCTGGGATGCGCGCAGCCCGGGCGAGTACCGTGGCGAGAAAGTCCTGGCCGCCAAGGGCGGACACATCCCCGGCGCGGTCAATTTCGAGTGGACCGCCGGCATGGACCTGAACGACAACCTGCGCATCCGCCAGGACATGCCAGAGATCCTCGCCCAATTGGGCATCACCAAGGACAAGGAAGTGGTCACCCACTGCCAGACCCACCACCGCTCCGGCTTCACCTACCTGGTGGCCAAGGCCCTCGGTTACCCAAGGGTGAAGGCATACGCCGGCTCCTGGGGCGAATGGGGCAACCACCCGGACACGCCCGTAGAGGTTTAAGGAAAACTACTCAATGAAATCCCGTCTCTTCATCATCAGCCAGTACCTGCTGCCGCATCACCTGTTGTCGCGACTGGCCGGCTGCATCGCCGAGTGCCGCGTGCGCTGGTTCAAGAATGCCTTCACCGCGTGGTTCGCCAAGCGCTACCAGGTCGACATGTCCCAGGCCGTGGTCGAAGACCTGACCGCCTACGAGCACTTCAATGCCTTCTTCACCCGCGCCCTGAAACCCGGCGCGCGCCCACTGGATGAAACGCCAGGCGCCATCCTGTGCCCGGCGGACGGCGCGGTCAGCCAGCTCGGTCCGATCGAGCACGGCCGTATCTTCCAGGCCAAGGGACACAGCTTCAGTGCCCTGGAACTGCTGGGCGGCGATCCGGCCAATGCCGCGCCGTTCATGGGCGGCGAGTTCGCCACCATCTACCTGTCGCCCAAGGACTACCACCGCGTGCACATGCCGTTGGCCGGTACCCTGCGCGAGATGATCTACGTGCCGGGCCGGCTGTTCTCGGTCAACCAGACCACCGCCGAAAACGTGCCGGAGCTGTTCGCGCGCAATGAGCGGGTGGTCTGCCTGTTCGATACCGAGCGCGGGCCGATGGCCGTGGTGCTGGTTGGCGCGATGATCGTGGCCTCGGTCGAGACCGTGTGGGCGGGCCTGGTGACGCCACCCAAGCGCGAGCTCAAGACCTTCCGTTACGACGAGGCCAGCCGCGCGCCGATCCATCTGGAGAAAGGTGCGGAACTGGGCCGCTTCAAGCTGGGCTCCACCGCCGTGGTGCTGTTCGGGCCGGAGCAGGTGAAGTGGGCCGAAAGCCTGGGCGCGGGTTCAGCCGTGAGCATGGGCCAGCAGTTGGCGCTGCCGGTACAGGTGCCGGAACCGGAGCCGGCGCTGGCGTAGCCTTCGCGGCAAAGCTGACACACCCCACGAAAAAGGCCCTGCATGATCCGCTCATGCAGGGCCTTTTTTCGCGGCCTGATCAGGCCCGACCGTCGCGGTCGCGCATCCCGAGCAGGTACAGCACGCCATCCAGGCCCAAGGTCGAAATCGCCTGCCTGGCGGACTGCTTGACCAGCGGCTTGGCCCGGAACGCCACGCCCAACCCGGCCAGCGCCAACATTGGCAGGTCATTCGCGCCATCGCCCACGGCAATGGTCTGTTCCAGCTGCAAGCCTTCCTTCTGCGCCAGCTCCTTGAGCAGGTCGGCCTTGCGCTGGGCGTCGACGATCGGCTCAACGGCGACGCCGGTGACCTTGCCATCCACCACTTCAAGCTCGTTGGCGAACACATAGTCGATGCCCAGGCGCGCCTGCACCTGCCTGGCGAAATAGGAGAAGCCGCCAGACAGGATGGCAGTCTTGTAGCCCAGGCGCTTGAGTTCGGCGAACAGGTTCTCGGCGCCTTCGGTCAGGCGCAGCGACGCACCGATCTCGTCCAGCACGCCAACATCCAGGCCCTTGAGCAGCGCCATGCGCTCCTTGAAGCTGGCGCGGAAATCCAGCTCGCCACGCATGGCCCGCTCGGTGATGGCCGACACCTGCTCGCCAACGCCCGCCGCCTTGGCGAGCTCGTCGATCACCTCGGCCTCGATCAGGGTGGAGTCCATGTCGAACACCGCCAGGCGCCGGTTGCGGCGGAACAGGTTGTCCTGCTGGAAGGCGACATCGATGTCCATGGCCTGCGCCATGGCGAAGAAGTCGGCGCGCATCGCCTCGGCATCGCTTGGCTCACCCCGCACGGAGATCTCCAGGCATGCCTTGCCCTTGCCGGTCGGGGCGTTCAGGGCAACGCGCGACGAAAGCCGCTCGATACGCTCGATGGTCAGGCCGTACCGGGAGATGACTTCGCTGACCTGCTGCAGCTGCTCTGGCATGACCTTGCGGCTGAGCAGAGTCACGATGTGCCGTGGCTCCCCCTGGCTGTCGACCCAGTGCTGGTAGTCAGCCTCGGTGACCGGCGTGTAGCGGGCCTGCAGGTGCAGCTCATGGGCCTTGCCCTGCACGCTTTGCAACAGGGTCGAGGCGGCTTCGTTATCCGGGATGTCGACCAGGATGCCGAACGACAGCGTGCCGTGCATCACCGCCAGGCCGATGTCGAGGATGTTCACACCGCCCTGGAGGAGGACGCCGGTAATGGCCGCGGTAAGACCTGGACGGTCTTCACCGGTGATGTTGATCAGGACGATTTCGCGCAAGACGGGCTCCGGCTCGATGAAAAAAGCGCATTCTACCGACTTTCGATGACCATCGGGCGCAGTCGATGCTTTGCCGACCCTGGAGTGCTCGCTATACTGCGCAGCACTTTTCCGCCATAAAGAGCCGCGCTCTGTGAACCGGCCCACGCCCGTCAAGACTGACAACTTCTTCATCATGATCTACCGTGCCCTGAGTCAGCGCCGCATTTCGCTGGCCCTGCGGATCGCCAGCTACAACATCTTCCTGGTGGCCCTGGCGCTGGTGATCTATGCCTGCGTGATGGGCTTGCAGTTCAAGCAGGCCATGCATGACCAGGCCGATGCGCTTGGCCAGAGCCTGACCACCCAGACCGCGACCTCCGCGACCGAGCTGCTGGTGTCCAACGACATCCTCAGCCTCAACGTGTTGCTGGGCAACCTGGTGAAAAACCCGCTGGTGGCCCACGCGGCGATCTACAGTGTCGACAACCGGATCCTCGCCGAAGCTGGCCAGCGCCCGAAAAACGGCCTGCTGGGCGAGGCCGAAGGCCTCTACCAGACCAAGATCACCTTCCAGGACGTCACCGCCGGGCAGCTGCGCATCAGCCTGGACATGACCCAGTTCCAGCAACCGCTGACCATCAGCCTGCAGAGCATGGGCATCCTGGCGGCAATCCTGCTGGCTCTGGCGTTGGCCTTGAGCTTGCGTCTGGGCAGGTACATCTCGACGCCGCTGCTGCAATTGCGAGTGTGGCTGCGCGATCCGCATCCCTACACTCCGGCGACCGATCGCCAGGACGAAGTAGGCGACCTGGCCCGCCAGCTGCACGCGCGCCTGGCACCCGAGCCGCCGCCCGAGCCAGAGCCGCCCGAGCATGACGACGAGGACGACGAGGCCTTCGAGGTCCACGGTCTGCACGACGACGACCACGTCGAGCCGCCCGCGGCCACGCGCCCGGTCAAGGCCGAAGCCACGGCGGGCGACGACGAGGACGACGCGGCCTTCGCCGGGTTGATGGACGAGGAGGACGCCCCGGCCAAACCGAGCGTTCCCGCCAGCAGCGAGCCCCAGAGCAGCGCCGTGCTTGCCGTGCAGCTTGGCTCGCAAGAACAGCTGCGCCGCCTGCCCCGGGCTCGCCTGACCGAACTGCTGGACCGCTATCGCGACTGCCTGGACCAGGCAGCCTCGCTGTATGAAGGCCAGACGTACACGCTCAATGACGGCAGCACGCTGCTGCTGTTCCACAGCGCTGACAGTGGCGAGGACTACCTCACCAACGCCATCTGCTGTGGCGAACTGCTGCGTGCGCTGGGCCATGCATTGCAGGTCGAAGTGGCTGACAGCGGCATCACGCTGCAACTGCAGCTGGGCCTGGCCCTCGGGGATGACCTCAATGGGCTGAGCCAGGTAGACCTGCTGCTGACCGACAAGGCCCAGGATGCCCTGGCACTGTCTCAGCACAGCCGCAACCTGCTGCTGGTCGAGCGCAGGATCAACGACGACAGCCTGATCCGCCAGCGCGCGCGCATCCGCCCTATCGCCAGCCCCGAAGGCGCGAGTTGCGTCGAGCGGCTGCTCGAGCCATACCCCTCGATGCTGGAGCGACAGCTGGCGCGGATGGCCGAACGGCAGGCCTGACCTCCTTATGTGGGAGCGGCCGCTCCCACAGGGGTAGGGACACAGGCAATAAAAAAGCCCGCATCGCTGCGGGCTTTTTTATTGGTGAAGGGCTCAGAACCTGAACACTTCCATATCGGTGCGGATGGGCGAAGCCATGGGGATCTTCGACTTCTCCGGCTCCTTGCGCACCTGGGCAGGTGCTGCTTTTTTAGGCGGCTCGTCGGCGATGGCCGGCTGATTGGCCAACGGCTTGAGCGCCGTGCTCAGCTGCTCGGCCAGCTTCTGCAGCAACTGACCCTGGGCCTGGACCTGGGAGGCCTCGCTGCCCTTGTGCGGCTGCTCGAGATGGACGATACGGTTGTCACGGACATGCCCACGGCGGTCCAGCAGACGCCACTGGGCATCGAGGATCGCCGGCTGGTTGGCGCCCGAGTCCAGGCGGGTGATCGACAGCAGCACCTGCACGTCCGGGCTGAAGCCGGTACTGGCGGGGGCCAGGACCACACGCTGGCTGTCCAGGTGCGAAGCGAGCTGGCGCACCAGCAACTGGTCGATGTCCGAAGACAGGCTACCCGCCCAGCGGCCATCGGTGGCGGCGGTCAGGCTGCCATCGGCCTGACGTTGCAGAAAGGTTTCGCGTTGCAGGTAGTCGGCCACCGAAACCGGGCCGAGCAGCACTGCCATGCCCGACGCTTGCTTGGGCAGCGCGGGATCACCGCTGTCGAGCTGGTACAGGGATACCGGCTGGTGCATGCTGCAACCAGCCAGACCGAGCACGCCAGTCATCAGCAGAACAAATGGAAGGCGCAGAAATTTCATCATCCCATCCAGGCGGTCGCCTGAGGCCGACCGCAACGATACACATGTAGATTCAAACGGGCACACAGCCACACTGGCGCCACGAGCGGCCTATCATCCGCGAAATGAACGCCCGACTCCAGTGTTTATGCCCTGAACGGCGTTGAAAAAGCCGTTCAAGGCACAGGGTCGTTTACGCCGGACCTTCCACCGTCAGACTGTCAACCCGCTGGAAGCCGCGGGGCAGCTTGTTGCCACGCCGGCCGCGCTCTCCCTTGTAGTGTTCAAGATCATCCGGCTTGAGCGACAAGGTACGCTTGCCAGCTTGCAATACAAGCGTCGATCCCTCGGCGATGACCGCCAGATCACTGACAAACTCCTCACGGCTCGCCACCCGGTCCCCGGGCACACCGATGATCTTGTTGCCCTTGCCCTTGCCCAGCTGTGGCAGGTCGCTGATCCTGAACACCAGCAAGCGGCCTTCACTGGTCACCGCGCCGAGCCAGTCCTGCTCGCGGTTGGTCACCGGCCGCGGCGCGATGACCTTGGCGCCATTGGGCAGGCTGAGCAGGGCCTTGCCGGCCTTGTTCTTGGCCTGCAGGTCTTCGCCCTTGACCACGAAGCCGTAGCCGGCGTCGGAGGCCACCACGTAGAGCGCATCGTCCTCGGGCAGCAGCACGCACTCGAAACCCGCGCCTGGCGGCGGCGTCAGGCGACCGGTGAGCGGCTCGCCCTGGCCACGTGCCGACGGCAGGATGTGGGCGGCCAGTGAGTAGCTGCGGCCGGTCGAGTCGATGAACACGGCAAACTGGTTCGAGCGCCCCGCGGCCGCGGCACGGAAACCGTCGCCTGCCTTGTAGGAAAGCCCGGTGGCGTCGATGTCATGACCCTTGGCGCAACGTACCCAGCCTTTTTCCGACAACACCACCGTAACCGGCTCGGTCGGCATCAGCTCCGTTTCCGACAGCGCCTTGGCCTCGGAGCGGGCAACGATTGGCGAGCGGCGGTCGTCGCCGTAGGTTTCGGCATCCTTGACCAGCTCGGTACGCACCAGCTTGCGCAGCTTGGCTTCGCTGCCCAGCAGGGAGGTCAGCCTGGTCTGCTCCTTGCGCAGGTCTTCCTGCTCGCCACGGATCTTCATCTCTTCGAGGCGCGCCAGCTGGCGCAGGCGTGTCTCGAGGATGTAGTCCGCCTGGATCTCGGTAAGCTCGAAGCGCGTGATCAGCGCGGCCTTGGGCTGATCCTCGGTGCGGATGATGTGGATCACCTCGTCCAGGTTGAGGAAGGCAACCAGCAAGCCGTCGAGCAGATGCAGGCGCCGCTCGACCTTGTCCAGGCGGAAGCGCAGCCGGCGCCGGACCGTTTCGGTGCGGTACTGCAGCCACTCCACCAGCAGCATGCGCAGGTTCTTCAACTGCGGACGGCCATCAAGGCCAATGATGTTGATGTTGACCCGGTAGGTGCTCTCAAGGTCGGTGGTGGCGAACAGGTGCTGCATCAGTTCGTCGGCATCGATGCGGTTCGACCGCGGGATGATGACGATGCGGCACGGGTTCTCGTGGTCGGACTCGTCACGCAGGTCGGCGACCATCGGCAGCTTCTTGGCCTGCATCTGCGCGGCGATCTGCTCCAGCACCTTGGCGCCGGAAACCTGGTGTGGCAGGGCTGTGACGACGATATCGCCGTCCTCGATGCGGAACACGGCACGCATGCGGATCGAGCCCTTGCCGCTTTCGTACATCTTCTGCAGCTCGGCGCGAGGCGTGATGATCTCGGCTTCGGTCGGGTAGTCCGGCCCCTGGATGTATTCGCACAGCTGCTCGATGGTGGCCTTGGGCTCGTCGAGCAGGCGCACGCAGGCGCTGGCCACCTCGCGCAGGTTGTGCGGCGGCACGTCGGTTGCCATGCCCACGGCGATGCCGGTGGTGCCGTTGAGCAGGATGTTCGGCAGGCGCGCCGGCAACACGGCAGGCTCCTGCAGGGTGCCGTCGAAGTTGGGCACCCAGTCGGAGGTGCCCTGGCCCAGCTCGCTGAGCAGCACTTCGGAGTAGCGTGACAACCGCGCCTCGGTGTACCGCATGGCGGCGAACGACTTCGGATCGTCCGGCGCACCCCAGTTGCCCTGGCCGTCGACCAGGGTATAGCGGTAGCTGAACGGCTGCGCCATCAGCACCATGGCTTCATAGCAGGCCGAATCGCCGTGGGGGTGGAACTTGCCGAGCACGTCACCGACGGTCCGCGCGGATTTCTTGTGCTTGGAGTCGGCATCGAGCCCCAGTTCACTCATGGCATAGACGATGCGGCGCTGCACCGGCTTCAGGCCATCACCAATGTGCGGCAGCGCCCGGTCCATGATCACGTACATGGAGTAGTTGAGGTAGGCCTGTTCGGTGAAGTCAGCCAGGGAACGGCGTTCGACGCCGTCAAGACTCAGTTCGAGTGAGTCGCTCATGCGGGCCTCGTCATTTCAGGTTCTGGCGCAGCAGCAAGGTGCCGCTGCGCTGGGTAAATTCAAGTTGTTTCAAGGCGCTCATGCCTAGCAATACCTGCTCGCCTTCGAGCCCCGGCACGACCAGGGCACGCACGTTGCGCAGGTGGATTTCGCCGAGCTGCAGGCTGTCCAGGCGGGTGCGGTAGCCTTGGGTACGGCCGTTTGCGGTGCTCAGCATCACCGGCGCGCCGCGCTCAAGGCCGAACGCGCGGGCCAGGGCTTCGGGCACCGCGACATCGGTGGCGCCGGTATCGAGCATGAAGCGCACGACCTGGCCGTTGATCGCCCCGTCGGCGACAAAATGCCCTTGGCCATTGCCAAGCAGCCGCACCTCGATGAAGTCCGCGCCACGCTCCGATTGCACCACGGCGTTGGGATTCTGCTGGCGCTCCTCCCACTCGCCGAAAAAGCGCGTGGCCAGAAACATCGCGCCCGCCCAGGCGACAATCAGCAGCAGCCTGCCCGCACGTTTGCCCGGCGGCTGGCTCACGGCCTGGCGCTCCAGCCGCCAGGCGGCGCCTCGAAGCGCCAGACCACCGGCCGGGACTCCCCGTCGGCGCGGGTCGCGCCATTGTTGTCGAGCCCGACCCAGGCGCCCTTGTCGTCGATCACCAAGGCCTCGGCGAGACCGAACGGCTGGTCGTAGCGCCGTTCATCGGCAAGCCCGCCCGCGGCGAACGACCAACAGCGCTCGACCTGGCCGGTGTCGGCGTCACGCCGGCAGATCCGGAAGGCATTGCGCTCGAGGGTGAACAGCTTGCCCTTGTACAAGGACAGGTCGGCGAAATCACGCGACACCGGCCGGGTGCGGTGCATCTGTGGGGGCCGCATCTCGACACCGGCCTCGCTGAGGAGCACGCAGCTGCCAGCACAGGACCACACCGACTGCTGGCGCCTGACCGAGATGAGCCCGCGCCGCTCACGTTCCGCGGCCAGCCACAGGCGATCGCCCGAGGGGCTGATCGCCAGGCCTTCGAATAGGGCATTGAAATTCAGGAGCATGCCGCTGGCACGGGCCTGGCGAATCATCGCCGGGTCGATCTTCAACCAGTCAGGATCTCCCTCCAGCGGGATTTGCAGCACAGCGGCGTGCGCCTCGCTGACCACGAAGAAATTGCCCGCATCGTCGCAGCTGATGCCCTCGAAATCCAGCTCGCCACCACGTATGAACGACGCTGCCCAGTTGCCCGAGCGCAAGCCCCATGGCAACCCGCTCTCCGGCACCGGAGGCGCTGAAAACGTCAGGGGCTGGCTTTGCCACACCTGATCCTGCTGGTCCAGCCGGTAGATGCGGTCGTCATCGCGGTCCGACACCGCCCACAGAGCGCCACGGCACACGGCCAGACCCGACAGGTTGCCGCCGCGCATGCCCTCGACCGGGTGCTCGGCGGTCAGCGTCAACTCGGGCCAGGTGTCCGCCAGGACATGAACCGTGCAAAAGGCCAGGCAGACTGCCAGTGCCCAACGAATCAAGTCAGGACCTCGGCCAGGTTGCCCTTGCTCTCGAGCCAGCTCTTGCGGTCGCTGGCGCGTTTCTTGGCCAGCAGCATGTCCATCACCTCGTGGGTCTTCTCCACGTCATCCAGGGACAATTGCACCAGGCGGCGAGTGTTGGGGTCCATGGTCGTTTCGCGAAGCTGCGGCGGGTTCATCTCGCCCAGGCCCTTGAAGCGGGTGACCTGCGGCTTGCCGCGTTTTTTCTCGGCCACCAGCCGGTCGAGGATGCCATCGCGCTCCGCTTCGTCCAGGGCGTAGTAGATTTCCTTGCCCAGGTTGATGCGGTACAGCGGCGGCATGGCCACGTAGACATGCCCGGCCTCGACCAGCGGGCGGAAGTGCTGGACGAACAGCGCGCACAGCAGGGTCGCGATGTGCAGGCCGTCGGAGTCGGCGTCGGCAAGGATGCAGATCTTGCCATAGCGCAGCTGGCCGAGGTCGGTGGCGCCAGGGTCGACGCCGATGGCCACGGCGATGTTGTGCACTTCCTGGCTGGCCAGCACCTCGCCCCCGTCGACCTCCCAGGTATTGAGGATCTTGCCGCGCAACGGCAGGATCGCCTGAAACTCCTTGTCCCTCGCCTGCTTGGCCGAGCCACCGGCCGAGTCACCCTCGACCAGGAACAGCTCGGCGCGCATCGGGTCCTGTCCGGCGCAGTCGGCCAGCTTGCCCGGCAGCGCCGGGCCCTGGGTGATGCGCTTGCGCTCGACTTTCTTGCTGGCCTTCAGGCGGCGGCCGGCATTGCTGATGGCAAGCTCGGCCAGTTGCATGCCCAGTTCGGGATGGGCGTTGAGCCACAGGCTGAACGCATCCTTGACCACACCGGAGACAAACGCAGCCGCCTCGCGCGATGACAGGCGTTCCTTGGTCTGCCCGGAAAACTGCGCGTCCTGCATCTTCATCGAGAGCACGAAGGTGATGCGCTCCCAGACATCCTCAGGGGCCAGCTTGACACCGCGAGGCAGCAGGTTGCGGAACTCGCAGAACTCGCGCATGGCATCGAGCAGGCCCTGGCGCAGGCCGTTGACGTGAGTGCCACCCTGGGCCGTGGGGATCAGGTTGACGTAGCTTTCCTGGATGCTGTCACCGCCTTCGGGCAGCCACAGCAACGCCCAGTCGACGGCTTCCTTGTTGCCGGCCAGACTGCCGCAGAACGGCTCGTCCGGCAGGCGCTGGAACTCGCTGACCGAGTCGACCAGGTAGGAACGCAGGCCGTCCTGGTAATGCCACTCGACCTTCTCGCCGGTGGCCTTGTCCTCGAAGCTGACCAGCAGCCCGGGGCAGAGCACGGCCTTGGCCTTGAGCACATGCTTGAGCCGGCTGATGGAAAACTTCGGCGAGTCGAAATACTTGGGATCGGGCGCGAAGTACACGCTGGTGCCGGTGTTGCGCTTGCCCACGGTGCCGATCACTTCCAGCTCGGTGGACTTGAAGCCGTCGGCAAACGTCATCTGGTATTCGTTGCCATCGCGCTTGACCCGCACGCGGACCTGGTTCGACAGGGCGTTGACCACCGAGATGCCGACGCCATGCAGGCCGCCGGAGAACTGGTAGTTCTTGTTGGAGAACTTGCCGCCGGCGTGCAGCTTGGTAAGGATCAGCTCGACGCCCGAGACGCCCTCCTCGGGGTGGATATCCACGGGCATGCCGCGGCCGTCGTCGCTCACTTCAAGGGAGTGGTCGGCGTGGAGGATGACCTGGATGGAACGCGCGTGACCGGCCAGGGCTTCGTCGACACTGTTGTCGATCACTTCCTGGGCAAGGTGGTTCGGCCGGCTGGTGTCGGTGTACATGCCCGGCCGCTTGCGGACCGGGTCAAGGCCGGAGAGGACTTCGATGGCGTCTGCGTTATAGGCGCTAGCGCTGGGATTGGCCATGGGTTCTCGTCGTCAGTCGTTGTGAATGCAAAGCATCAGAATAGGGAAAAATCGAGCGCGTCATACTGCGCGCGGGCAATGCCAGCATGGGCCAGCAATGCCGGCAGGTGCTCGGCAAAGCCCTGGAAGCCGTGGTCGCCACCGGCCTGGATGCGCAGTGCGCAGGCCCGGTAGTAACGCTCGGCGTGGCGATAATCCAGGGTTTCATCGCCGGTCTGCAACCACACCTGATAGCGGCTCGCATCCTGCGGCGGCGGTACTTCAAGCTCGGCCAGGGCGTGGATGTGGTCGTGGGTCAGGTCCCAGGACTCGCCGCTGTAGAAATTCTGCTGGGGGCCAAGAAAGCCGTCGAACAGACGGTGCGGGGTGACCGCCGGGTTGATCAGCAAGGCCTTGAGCCCGTGGCGCTCTGCCAGACAGGTGGCATAGTAGCCGCCGAGCGAACTGCCGACCAGCAACGGTGCGCCCAGTTCACCGATCGCGTCTTCGAGCTGGACGACCGCCTGGCGCGGATGGTGATGCAGGGCCGGGACCCGCAACTGCCCGGCCAGGCCCAGGTGCTGCATCACGGCGCTCATCTGCTGCGCCTTGCGTGACAGCGGCGAGCTGTTCAAGCCATGGATATAGAGGATGGAACCCGACATGCTGCCCCCGGAAACTGCGGTTGCGCACCCTTCGAAGCGGGCGCAAGGACGCGCAGTGTAGCGTGTTCGGGGGGGAAAGGCGCGCGGCGGGGATTTTCGCAACACTTTTGCCGGGGCCTGCCCGCGGCGCCAACCGGTTCAGTACCCAGGGCCATTGAAATCCAGGCGTACGTGGTAATCTTCCACGCGCGACACGCCCGTCTCGATCTTGCCGTCGGCATGCAGGCGCAGCCAGCGGTAGCCGGGCTTCTCCTCACTGACCGTGAAGTCCTCGCACCCCGGGGCGAACTGGATGCAGGTCGAAGGCGACGCCAGTAACCGCACCCCGCCCCGCGCCTGGTCCCATTCCTGGTGGATATGCCCCCACAGCAGCGCGCGCACCTGTGGACAAGCGTCGAGCACCTCGAACAGCGCATCGGCATTGCGCAGCCCGATGGACCCCATCCAGGCGCAGTCGATCGGCACGGGCTGATGATGCAGGCACACCAGGCAATGCCGGTCCGGCGCTTCGCGAAGCGCCTGGTCAAGGCCCGACAGCTGGCCTGAGTCGAGCACCCCGAATGTCGCTCCCACGACCTGCGAGTTGAGCATGATGACCCGCCACTGGCCTATGTCAGTGACCGACTGGAGCAGGTTCTCACCCTCTGCTGCCCGCGCCATCGCGGCCTGGTCGTCATGGTTGCCCGGCAGCCAGCGTGCCTGCGCCGCGAACGGCTCGGTCAGCTGCTGAAAACAGGCGTAGGACGCATCGCTACCGTCCTGGGACAGGTCACCGGTGGCCAGCAACAGGTCGACGCGTGGCTGCTCACGGCGGGCCAGGGCAACGACGCGCTGCAGGCTGTCACGGGTATTCATGCCGATCAGGCTGCCCTGGGCTTCGGCAAACAGATGGCTGTCGGACAGCTGCACGACATGCACGGGGGATTGCACTGGAAATTGGATGGGCTGCGGCAACGGCCGTCTCCTCGATGTGACAGTTCAGCGTACCGCGGCCAGCTCATGGCCACAGGCCAGGCAGTGGCTCAGCCATTCACCGAGGAACAGGTTGAGCTGGGCTTTCTCGTCCGGCTGGTGCATCGCGGCGTTCGGATAGGGATAGATGCTGCGAAAACGCCGGGTATGCTCGGAGCTGACCACCTCGGCCATGCGCGCATCGTGATACACCTGCACCTCGAGCTGCGGCACCGGCAGCCAGGGCAGGCTGTGCTCCTGGCGCACGCGCAACGTAGTGGTATAGGGGCAGGCCAGCACGACGTCGAGCACCAGCACACCCAGCAACTGGTCGCCTTGGGCCATGCCGATGCGCCGCGAGCTCTGCGCGCTGCGCATGTCGGGCAGCAGACGCATCAGCCGCGCGTAGTTGGCCTCGCAGGCCGCCTGCAGGCCCGCCAGATCGACCCGGTAGCGCTCGCGTAACAGGTTCACGACCACAGCCCCCTGACTTCGTCGCGGTTAAGGGCCAGCCATTGCAGGGCGATGATGGTCGCGGCATTGGCGATCCTGCCGTCACGCACCGCCTGCAGGGCATCCTCGAAAGGCCACACCCGGACACGAATGTCCTCGCCCTCCTCTTCCAGCCCGTGCAGCCCGCCAGCGCCTTCGCTGCTGCAGCGGCCCAGGTACAGGTGCACGAACTCATCGCTGCCGCCCGGAGACGGGAAGTAGCGGGTCATCGGCCACAAGGCGTCGAACGTCAGTCCGGCTTCTTCCTGGGCCTCGCGATGGGCGACTTCCTCAGGCTGCTCGTCCTTGTCGATCAGGCCGGCGACCAGCTCGACCAGCCATGGATTCTCGACCTTGCCAAGGGCGCCGACGCGAAACTGCTCGATCAGCACCACCTCGTCACGCCGGGCATCGTAGGGCAGCACGCACACGGCGTCGTGGCGCACGAACAGCTCGCGGCTGATCTCGCGCCCCATGCCACCGGCGAACAGCTCATGGCGCAAGCGCACCCTGTCGAGCTTGTAAAAACCCTGGAAGCAATTGGCCCGCTCGACGATCTCGACCGCCTGGGGCACCGTATTCAACGAATCTGACATGGAAATCCTCGTTACCTCGTTTACAGCTCCGGCCATCCTACTCCGCGTATCGCCGGGTTTCACCCCTTTAAAGATAGCGCCCAGGCTGCGAGGATAGGGCACGGCTGCTCTGTTCAGCTTAGTGGCGAACCGAAGGCTTCGCCGACGGTCCAAGGCCGATCAATTTCAGTTGCAAGGATCATCATGACGCTAGTCAAACTGACTTCCGTGGCCGTGCTGGCACTGGCCCTGGGCGCTTGCCAGAGCTTGTTCACGCCCTCCCTGCGCGCGCCGCTCGAGGTCAAGCGCGATGCCTGGGAACACATCAAGCCCGGCTGCAGCGAAAGCGACTGCCCGCTGGTGAATATCGACATGATTCACTTCCCGGCCCTGCCCAAGCTTGACGGCATCGTCGAGAAACGCTTGCTGCAGCTGACCGAGGACAACCAGCGCAGCACCCCGCCCGCGACGCTCAAGGCCTATGAGGAGCAGTACCTGCAGAGCGCCGAGAAGCGCAACAGCAGCTATTTGCAGGCCAAGGTACGCGAGCAGCATGACGGCCTGGTGATCATCGAACTGTCGAGCTACCTGGACAGCGGCGGCGCCCATGGCATGCCGGGGCGCGGCTTCATCAACTACTCGCGCAAGCTGGACAAGGTCCTGACCCTGGACGACATGCTGGTACCCGGCCAGGAGGCGACCTTCTGGAAGACCGCCGAGGAATCCCACCGTGCCTGGCTGATCAGCACCGGCATGGACAAGGACCCCGAGTTCGTCAAGACCTGGCCGTTCCGCCAGACCCCGCACATCGCCCTGACCTACGGCGCGGTGGTGCTCAAGTACGAAGTCTATGCCATCGCGCCGTATTCGATGGGTCACATCGAGCTGAAGATCCCCTACCCGCGCCTGAACGGCGTGCTCAAGCCGGAGCTGTTTCCCGGCCGCGGCTGAGGCTCAGCACACCGTGCAACACACCTGCCAGCAGCAAGGCCGGCAGGGTTGCCCCGACATCCGGCGCCAGGCTGGCCATCAGGTGATAGGCTGCGACGCCCACGCCCCAGGCCAGCAACGCGCTCCAGTGCAGGCCACCGACCACCGCAGGCAAGCGTCGCCTGCGAACGATGAAGTGGTCCATCAGCACCACGCCGAACAGTGGCGCGAATACCGAGCCGATCAGCAGCAGGAAGTTTTCGTACTGCGCCAGCGGCGCCAGGCAGGCGATCAGCGTGCACAGGGCGCCGAGGGCCAGGGCCAGGTGCTCGACCTTGAGGCGCACCAGCAGTCCGGTGGTCACCGCGGCCGAATGGATATCGGCAAAGGCGTTTTCGCTTTCATCCAGCAGGATCAGCAGCAGCGGGATGCCCAGGCCGGCGCCGGCGAGCGCCAGCAATAGCGCGTTGGCCTCGCCACTCGAGGCGAACGCCAGGGTGTAGGCCACGCCCAGGCTCATCAGCCAGGTGTTGCCGATGAAATAGCCCAGCGCGGTGCCGGCGAACACCCGGTTGGCGCGCTGGGCGAACCGCGAATAGTCGGCGATCAGTGGCAGCCAGGACAGCGGCATGGCGATGGCGATGTCGAAACCCACCGCCAGCGACATGGAGCCATCACCCGCACGGGCCCAGATCGCGGCCAGGTCTGCCTTGGCGAACAGGTTCCAGGTCAGCCACAGACAGGCCCCGATCAGCAGCCAGATGCCCCACTTGCGCAGGATCTTGCGCACGAAGGCCAGCGGCCCGCAGACCGCCAGCAAGGTTGCCAGGACGCCGAAGCACAGGGTCCACAGGATCGGGCTGGTCAGCACGCTGTCTTCGCCAAACGCCCGGGCGCCCAGCAGGCTGGCCGCATCGCGCATGACGATGATCTCGAACGAGCCCCAGCCGATCAGCTGCAGCAGGTTGAGCAGCGAGGGCAGCCGCACGCCGTGGCCGCCGAGGGTCAGGCGCAGGGTGGCCATGGCCGACAGGCCCGTGTCGCTGCCGGTCACGCCGACCGCCGCCAGCAGCAGCACGCCGACGGCGGTGCCCATGAAGATCGCCGCCATCGCACCCGCCAGGCCCAGACCAGGGGCCAGCATGGCGCCGACTTGCAGAACCATCAGGCCGGTGCCCAGGGAGAACCAGAGCACAAACAGATCACGCGCCCCGAACAGACGCTGGCTGGAGGGGACGGGATGGTCAGGGGAAAAATGGTTGGTGGTGCTCACGATATGGTGCTCGACAGAGATAATGAGAATACCCCTTCGCTGGCAAGCCAGCTCCCACAGGTATTGTGTATACCGGACCTGTGGGGGCTGGCTTGCCAGCGAATCGGTGCGCTGCGATCAGACCTTCTGGTACAACTGGCTACCTTCCTGGCGGAACCGCTCCGCCTGCTCGCGCATGCCATCCTCCACCGCCACATCCACCGCCGCGATGCGTTGGTTGGCCGCGTACTCGCGCACTTCCTGAGTGATCTTCATCGAGCAGAACTTCGGTCCGCACATCGAGCAGAAATGCGCGACCTTGGCCGATTCCTTGGGCAGCGTCTCGTCATGGAAGGCGCGCGCGGTGTCCGGGTCCAGGCCCAGGTTGAACTGGTCCTGCCAGCGGAACTCGAAGCGTGCCTTGGACAAGGCATTGTCCCGAATCTGCGCGCCTGGGTGCCCCTTGGCAAGATCCGCGGCATGGGCCGCGATCTTGTAGGTGATGATGCCGGTCTTGACGTCGTCCTTGTTCGGCAAGCCCAGGTGCTCCTTGGGCGTGACGTAGCAGAGCATGGCGCAACCGAACCAGCCGATCATCGCCGCGCCAATACCGGAGGTGATGTGGTCGTAGCCGGGCGCGATGTCAGTGGTCAGCGGCCCAAGGGTATAGAACGGCGCCTCGTCGCAGCACTCGAGCTGCTTGTCCATGTTCTCCTTGATCAGCTGCATCGGCACATGGCCCGGGCCTTCGATCATGCACTGCACATCATGCTTCCAGGCAATCTTGGTCAACTCGCCCAACGTCTCGAGCTCGCCGAACTGGGCCTCGTCGTTGGCGTCGGCGATCGAGCCCGGGCGCAGGCCATCACCGAGCGAGAAGCTGACGTCGTAGGCCTTCATGATTTCGCAGATTTCGTCGAAATGGGTGTAAAGGAAGTTTTCCTTGTGATGCGCCAGGCACCACTTGGCCATGATCGAGCCACCACGGCTGACGATGCCGGTGACCCGCTTGGCGGTCAGCGGCACGTAGCGCAGCAGCACGCCGGCGTGGATGGTGAAGTAGTCCACGCCCTGTTCGGCCTGTTCGATCAGGGTGTCGCGGAACAGCTCCCAGGTCAGGTCCTCGGCGACTCCGTTGACCTTCTCCAGCGCCTGATAGATCGGCACGGTACCGATCGGCACCGGCGAGTTGCGGATGATCCACTCGCGGGTCTCGTGGATGTGCTTGCCGGTGGACAAGTCCATCACGGTGTCCGAACCCCAGCGGATACCCCAGGTCAGCTTGGCCACTTCTTCCTCGATCGAGGAGCCCAGGGCGCTATTGCCGATGTTGCCGTTGATCTTCACCAGGAAGTTGCGGCCGATGATCATCGGCTCGAGCTCGGTGTGGTTGATGTTGGCGGGAATGATCGCACGGCCGCGGGCGACTTCCTCGCGCACGAACTCCGGGGTGATCTCCTTGGGGATGCTGGCGCCAAAGCTGTGGCCTGCGTGCTGCTGGTCCAGCAGCCCGGCGGCGCGGGCCTCCTGTAGCTTCATGTTCTCGCGGATGGCGACGTATTCCATCTCGGCGGTGATGATGCCCTTGCGCGCGTAGTGCATCTGGCTGACGTTGGCGCCGGCCTTGGCGCGGCGCGGGTTGCGCACGTGGGCAAAACGCAGCTTGGCCAGCTCGCCATCGTTGAGCCGTTGCTGGCCGAAGTTCGAGCTCAGGCCGTCGAGACGCTCGGTGTCGCCACGGTCGTCGATCCAGGCCGAGCGCACATCGCCCAGGCCCTTGCGCACATCGATGATGACGTCAGGATCGGTGTAAGGGCCAGAGGTGTCGTAGACCAGCACCGGCGCGTTGCTCTCGCCGCCGAAGTCCGTAGGGGTGTCATCGAGGCTGATCTCGCGCATCGGTACGCGGATGTCCGGGCGCGAACCCTGGACATGGATCTTGCGCGACCGGGTGAAGGGCTGCACGGACTGCTGGTCGACTTGGGCCGACTCACTCAGGTTGATCGATTTTTCTTGTTTGCTCATCACAGGCTCTCCAGACAGCTTCCTAGCGGTGGAATGTCGGGGGAGAACCTGAAAAAGACGCGGACGCACCCTGTGAAGGTGCAGTGCCGGATGCGGGGTGTACGGCGCTTTGCAGCGGCTCGACAAATCCCGGACCTGACACAAGAGACTCGCCGGGAAAGCGAGAAATCTTGTTCCCTACGCAGGCGCTAACCTGATCAGGTTCAACGGGATCCGGAACTCTCCGATCTCAGCCTCTGCTTCGAGGCACCCCGACAAGAACGCGCCCAGTCTAGACTGGTCTCATCACCAAAGCCAAGCGTGCAAGCACAGGGATGATGAATGGCGCAAATGGCAGATTGTTGCCAAATGCGCGCGCCACTACACTGCCTGGCAGCCGATACTCAACAGTTCAGAAATTAAAACGTTCAAGGATCGCCCTATGCTGCGCAAACTTTCACTGGCCATTGCCGTGTCTTGTGCGTCGAATGGCCTGGCCTGGGCAGCGGATGTGCCCACCACGGTGAAGACCGACCTGGTCAGCGTCTACCAGGAAGCGGCGAGCAACAACGCCGACCTGGCCGCCGCCCGTGCCGACTATGGCGCCCGCCGCGAAGTGGTGCCCCAAGCCCGCGCAGGCTTGCTGCCGAACCTCTCGGCCGGCGCGGAAATGATGAACACCCGTACCCGGCTCGATGAGCCCTCGATCACCTCCAACCGCAGCGGCAACGCCTGGAGCGCGACCTTGTCGCAGCCGGTGTTCCGCGCCGATCGCTGGTTCCAGCTGCAGGCAGCCGAGGCGGTCAACGAGCAGGCAGCGCTGGAGCTCTCGGCGACCGAGCAGAACCTGATCCTGCAGACCGCCGAGAACTATTTCGCGGTGTTGCGCGCCCAGGACAACCTGGCCGCGACCAAGGCCGAGGAGTCCGCGTTCCGGCGCCAGCTCGACCAGTCCAACGAACGCTTCGATGTCGGCCTGTCGGACAAGACCGACGTGCTGCAGTCCCAGGCCAGCTACGACACCGCCCGGGCCAACCGGATCATCGCCGAGCGCAACGTGCAGGACGCCTTCGAGGCCCTGGTGACCCTCACCAACCGCGAGTACGGCGCCTTGCAGGGCGTGGTGCACACCCTGCCGGTGCTGGTCCCGACGCCCAACGACGCCAAGACCTGGGTCGACACCGCCGCGCGGCAGAACCTCAACCTGCTGGCCACCAACCACGCCGTCGATGCGGCCGAGGAAACCCTGCGCCAGCGCAAGGCCGGTCATGCCCCGACCGTCGATGCGGTGGCGCGATACCAGAAGGGTGACAACGACAACCTTGGCTTCACCAACCCCGCGCCCCAGGCCGGCGTGCGCTACGGTGGTGACGTCGAGCAGACCAGCATCGGCCTGCAACTGAACATCCCGATCTACAGCGGCGGCCTGACCAGTTCGCAGGTCCGCGAGGCCTACCAGCGCCTGAACCAGGCCGAGCAGCAGCGTGAAAGCCTGCGCCGCCAGGTGGTGGAAAACACCCGCAACCTGCACCGTGCGGTGAACACCGACGTCGAACAGGTGCAGGCGCGCAAGCAGTCGATCATCTCCAACCAGAGCGCGCTCGAGGCCACCGAGATCGGCTACCAGGTCGGCACCCGCAACATCGTCGACGTGCTCGATGCGCAGCGCCAGCTGTACACCTCGGTGCGTGATTACAACAACAGCCGCTACGACTACATCCTCGACAACCTGCGGCTCAAGCAGTCCGCCGGCACGTTGAGCCCCCAGGATCTGCAGGACCTGGGGCGCTTCCTCAAGGCTGACTACAACCCGGACCGGGATTTCCTCCCCCCGGACCTGGCGGCCGCCGCGGCGAAGAATTTCGAGCGCAAGCCGCAACCGTGAACCTGTGGGAGCCTGAAGTGCGCCCAAGGAGCTGGGCACTGATCCAGCCCTGGGGACAGCTCGGGCCGGGGCGCGGCGAGCTGTGCTGCAGGGCGCTTAAGGCATCAACCGCCCCAGCCCGTCCAGCAACCGCTGCAATGCGCCCTGGTTAGCCACCATCACCGCGCGGCCAGCCGCGCCCATGCGGCGGGCATCCTGCGGCAGCTCGACCAGGCGTTGCACCGCCGTGGCCAGCCCCTCGGCATCATCCACCTGCTGCAACGCACCCGCTTCGCGAAGCATGGCGCTGATCTCCAGGAAGTTGAACACGTGCGGCCCCATGACCACCGGCAGCGACAAGGCCGCAGGCTCCAGCGGGTTGTGCCCGCCATTGGCCACCAGGCTGCCGCCGACAAAGGCGATGTCCGCCAGCGCATAGAGAAACAGCAGCTCGCCCATGGTGTCGCCCATCAGCACCTGGGTCCGCGCGTCGACGGCAACGCCTTGGGAGCGACGCACGGTGGTGAATTGTGCCGCGCACAGCGCATGCACGGCGTCGAACCGTTCAGGATGCCGCGGGACCAGGATCAGCAAGGCATCCCCATGCACCTTCAGCAACTGCCGGTGGGCATCGAGGATGATCGGGTCTTCGCCCTCGTGCGTGCTGGCGGCGATCCACACCGGTCGCTGCACTGCGCTCCATTGGGCACGCAGCTCGAGGGCGCGGGCGGGCAGTTGCTCGTCGATCTTCAGGTCGAACTTGATCGAGCCGGTCACCCGCACGCAGTCGGGATGCGCGCCCAGGCTGCGGAAACGCTCGGCCTCGGTCTCGGTCTGCACGGCGATCAGGCTCATCTCGGCGAGCATCGGCCGGGTCAGCCTGGCGAAACGCGCATAGCCTCGCGCCGATCGTTCCGACAGACGCGCATTGGCCAGCGCGACCGGGATGCCGCGCTTCGCGCACTGGTGCACATGGTTGGGCCACAGCTCGGTCTCCATGATGATGCCCAGCCTGGGCCGGACATGATCAAGAAAGCGCCCCGCCGCCCATGGCAGGTCATAGGGCAGGTAGCAGTGCTGGATGCGCGGCTCGTCGCCGAACAGCGCGCGGATGCGTTCCGAACCTGTGGGGGTCATGCAGGTGATGGTGACCGGCAGGTCGGGATAGGCCTTGAGCAATGCGCGCACCATGGGCGCCGCGGCGATGCTCTCGCCCACCGACACGGCATGCACCCACAACCCGCCCTGGCGCATGGCGGGAAGCCCTAGAGCAAAGCGCTCGGCGATCCGCTGGCGGTAGGCTGGCGCCTTGCGCCCACGCAGGAACAGGCGCAGCGCGACCAGCGGTAGGCCCAGGTGAAACAGCAGGGTATAAAGGGTTCTGTTCATGGCGGCGAAGTTTACGCGTCAATGGCCGGCGAGTGCACGAATGCCTAGAATGCACAGCCTGCCCTCAAGGAATGCCTCATGAACGCCTACACCTACCTGGCCATCGCCATCGTCGCCGAAGTCATCGCCACTGCTTCCATGAAGGCGGTCAAGGGACTGAGCACGCCGCTGCCCCTGCTGTTGATGGTCTGTGGCTACGCCGTGGCGTTCTGGATGCTGACGCTGGTGGTGCGCAGCGTGCCGGTCGGCATCGCCTATGCCATCTGGTCAGGGCTTGGCATCGTGCTGATCAGCGTGGCCGCCCTGGTGATCTACGGGCAGAAACTGGACATACCGGCAATGCTTGGCATGGCCATGATCGTCGCGGGTGTGGTGGTGATCCAGGTGTTCTCGAAAACCACCGGGCATTGATTCCTCGCACAGCCTGTATACTGGCCGCCTGTCCCAGCTTGTGAGGTTCGTGCATGCCATCTGCCATTTCCACTGACGTCCTGATCGTCGGCGCCGGGGTCGCGGGCCTCTGGCTCAACGCCCGCCTGCAACGACTGGGCTATTCGACGGTGCTGGTGGAACGTGCGAGCCTGGGGGGCGAGCAGACCATCAAGTCCCAGGGCATCATTCATGGCGGCGCCAAGTACGCCTTGCACGGCGCCCTGACCGGCGCCTCCGAAGCCATCGCCGACATGCCACGCCGCTGGCGCGAGGCGCTGGCGGGCAATGGCGAGCTCGACCTGTCCGCTGTCCGCCTGCTCTCCGAGGCCCATTACCTGTGGTCGCCCGGCACCTTGGCCGGCAACCTGACCAGCTTTTTCGCCAGCAAGGCGGTGCGCGGCCGGGTCGACCAGGTGAAGGGCGAGCAATTGCCCCCTGCCCTGCAGGACCGCGCCTTCAAGGGCAAGGTGTATCGCCTGGCCGAGCTGGTGGTCGATGTTCCAAGCCTGTTGAAGGTCTTGGCCGAACTTGCCGGGGACAGCCTGCTGGCGGGCGAGCGGGTGGAACCGCTGCACGAAGGGGACGCGCTGGTCGGTCTGCGGGTCGACGGACGCGAGATCCGGGCCCAGCGCATCGTCCTCAGCGCCGGTGCCGGCACCGCCGACCTGCTGCAGGCGCTTGGGCTGGACCAGCCGGCCATGCAGCGCCGCCCGCTGCACATGGTGATGGCCAAGGGCGCAAGCCTCAAGCCGCTGTATGCCCACTGCCTGGGCGGCGGCCCCAAGCCGCGTGTCACCGTGACCAGCCATCCGGCCAGCGATGGCCAGTGGGTCTGGTACCTGGGCGGCGACCTGGCCGAAGCCGAGGGCGTGGCCCGCGAACCCGCCGCGCAGATCGCCGCGGCGCAGAAGGAAATCGGCGGGCTGCTACCCTGGGTCGACCTGAGCCAGGTCCAGTGGGCCACCGTGCGCATCGACCGCGCCGAGCCTGCGCAGTCTGGCCTGGTGCGTCCCGACAATGCGTTCCTGGCCGAGCAGCAGCGCCTGCTGGTGGGCTGGCCTACCAAGCTGGCACTTGCGCCCGACTTCGCCGACCGCGTGCTCAAAAGCCTTGACCGCGACGGCATCAAGCCCGCCTCGCACCCGGACCTCAGCGGTCTCCCCCGCCCCTCGATCGGCACCCCTGCCTGGGAACAACTGCTGCCATGAGCCTCCCGACCCTGCATGACCTTCACCGTCCCCTGGGCAGCACCGGCCTGCGTGTTTCTCCATTGGGCCTTGGCACCGTCAAGCTCGGCCGCGACCAAGGGGTCAAGTACCCCTCCGGCTTCACCATTCCCGACGATGGCCAGGCCCGCATGCTGCTGGCCCAGGCGCGCGAGCTGGGAATCAACCTGATCGACACCGCACCGGCCTACGGCAACAGCGAAGAGCGCCTCGGCCCTTTGCTGCGCGGCCAGCGCCATGAGTGGGTGATCGTCAGCAAGGTCGGGGAAGAATTCGACGACGGCCAGTCTCGTTTCGACTTCAGCGCGGCGCATACGCGCCTGTCGGTGGAACGCAGCCTGAAGCGCCTTGAAACAGATTGTATTGATCTGGTGCTGGTCCACTCGGACGGCAACGACCTGGCGATTCTCGAAGGACAAGAGGTCTACCAGACCCTCGCGCAGCTCAAGCAGGAGGGCAAGATCAAAGGCTACGGCTTCTCGGGCAAGACCGCGGCCGGTGGGCTCAAGGCCTTGGAGCGCGGGGACTGCGCCATGGTCACCTACAACCTCAACGAGCAGGCGGAGCGCCCGGTGCTGGACTACGCTGCCGAACACGGCAAGGCGATCCTGGTGAAAAAGGCGCTTGCCAGCGGTCACGTCTGCCTGGCGCCGGGCACCGATCCGGTGCGGGCCAGCTTCGAATTGCTGTTTGCCCACCCTGGGGTGTGCAGTGCTATTGTCGGCACCATCAATCCGTTGCACCTGGCGCACAACGTCGCGACAGTCGCCCGCATCCTTCGCCAGCACTGAGCCGCCCGCGCGGCCGTCCCCCAACACAAGGAGGAGCCTCGTGGCGCGAACGCTGATCCGCAAGAATCCCAGCGACTTCAAGACCCTGCCCCTGCACGTCGAAGCGACCCCTGATGCCCTGAGCTACCAGGGCATCGGCATGCCCCTGAACTTTGCCCAGACCCTGCAGCGGCGCAAGCCAATCCAGCTGGCCGATACCCAACGCTTCGTGGCCGAGCTGGCCAATCTGGGCGTCTCGGTGCGCCTGACCCTGAGCTGGCAGAACCGCGACTACTGGGTGCTGGTGCGCCAGCGCCGTCAGGACCGTGGCGACGTGGTGCTCAAGCTGATCTCGGGGTACGTGCCGGCCCGCGAGCTCAACCTGCCGCTGCACACGGCCATCCAGGAAGTGGCCGAGGAGTGCCTTCTGGAAACGCCGGAGGGCTGGCTCGGCGGGCGCTTCAATGACACCTGGCTGCCAGCGCCTTATGCCGCTGCCCTGCATTACCGCGAGGCCCTGCCGTTTGTACTGACGCCTCAATCGGGTGCCGCGCGCCCCGTGCACTGCGGCACCCTGACCTTGCTGGAGCGCCCGCGGGCCTATGTGCACCTGCCCACGGCGTCGTTGCAGCTGATTTATGACCTGCGGCTGCAAGTGCCCCGGGAAGCGAAGTCACTGAGCCTGTTTCATGTGGATGAACGGCTGGAAGGCGATCAGCTGGTGACCCGGCTCAACCGCAAGCGGCCGGACCTGTACCTGATGCAGTTGCAGGATGGCGAGCCGACGGCCGAGCTGTACACGCTCAAGAAAGGTCAGCTGCAAGCGGCGAGCACGCGAGGGCTGTACCTGGCCGAAAGCTTTGCCGCCCAGGACGGCTGGGTGGTCAGGGAAGAGCGGATACGCTGGAAGGACTGGATGCGCCAGCAGGGACTGGTAGCGCCGAGGCCGGCCTCGGGGTTGCAGCGGTTGAAGGGCAAGGCGCGGGATTTGTTGCGGATGGCGTTGAACAAGTAGCCCGGTTGGCGTTGTAGTGTCACTGAGGGCCTCTTCGCTGGCGAAGAGGCCGGATCAGACCGCACAAGGCTGCGCGGACACACTTCAGTTCTTGCGAATCTTTTCCACAATCGCCGTGGTCGAGCTGTTTTCGACCAGCCCCAGCACCTTCACGGTGCCGCCATACGCCGTGACGATATCGGCGCCCACCACCTGGTCGATGCCGTAGTCGCCACCCTTGACCAGCACGTCTGGCCGGACCTCGCCGAGCAGGTTCTCGGGCGTGCCTTCCGGAAAGCTGATGACCCAGTCCACCGCGCCAAGCCCCGCTAGCACCGCCATGCGCCGGTCGACACTATTGATCGGCCGGCCCGGCCCTTTCAGGCGACTCACCGATGCATCGTCGTTGACCGCGACGATCAGCCGATCGCCCTGGGCGCGCGCCTGCTCCAGGTAGGTCACGTGGCCTGCGTGGAGAATATCGAAGCAGCCATTGGTGAAGACGATCTTTTCCTTGTGCGCGCGGGCGTCGTCGATGGCCAGGCGCAACTGGTCGAGGCTGAGCACGCCGCGCTCGGAGCCCTCTTCGCGCTGGATCGCCCGCCGCAGTTCAGGCGCGCTGATCGCCGCCGTGCCCAGCTTGCCAACCACGATGCCCGCGGCCAGGTTGGCCAGGCCCACGGCCTGGGGCAGGTCTTCGCCAGCGGCGATGGCCGCGGCCAGGGTGGAGATGACCGTATCGCCGGCACCGGTGACATCGAACACTTCACGGGCACGCGCCGGCAGGTGCATGGCCGGATGGTCAGCGCGCAGCAACGTCATGCCGTGCTCGCCACGCGTCACCAGCAAGGCGCCCAGGTCGAGTTCCTGCATCAGTTGCAAGCCCTTGGCGACCAGTTCGGATTCGTCGGCGCAGCGCCCCACGATAGCCTCGAACTCGCTGAGGTTCGGGGTGATCAGGCTTGCGCCCCGGTAGACCGAGAAGTCCTTGCCCTTGGGGTCGGCGAGCACCGGAATACCCTTGGCCCTGGCGGCCTGGATCAGCGCCTGGTGATTGCGCAGCGCGCCCTTGCCGTAGTCCGAAAGCACCAGGACCTTGACGCCTTCGAGCAGCGTGTCGACCTCGGCGCCCAGCGACAGCGCGTCGGTGGCGAAGGGTTCTTCGAAGTCGATGCGCAGCAGCTGCTGGTGACGGCTCATGACTCGCAGCTTGACGATGGTCGGCTGGTGCGCGATGCGCTGGAAGATCGAGCGCACGCCAGCAGCCTGCAGGCTGTTGGCCAGGCTCTCGGCCGCTTCATCCTGGCCGGTGACGCCGACCAGCGACGCCGGCGCGCCCAGCGCGGCAATGTTCAAGGCAACGTTGGCCGCACCGCCTGGACGGTCCTCGATCTGCTCGACGCGCACCACCGGCACCGGCGCTTCGGGCGAAATTCGCGACGTACCGCCATGCCAGTAACGGTCAAGCATCACATCACCGACCACCAGGACCGGCGCCTGATCAAATCGTGGCATGGATAACTTCATGGAAACTCCAAGGGGTGATAAAAGCTGCGCGGATAATAACATAGCGGCACAAGGCGGCCGCACGCGAGCTGTAGGTCAGCGGCTGTCATCCGGTGTCGGATCATTCAGGGTACGCACCCAGAATAGCTCGTGCCGGCGCACTGCCTTGCGGAAAAATTCGTCTTCGCCCGTGCGCGGCCAGCGGCGCCCGGCCAGCAGCCGCTGGAGGGTCCGGCGCACCCGCCTTTTCAGCGGTGGCCGGCCTTGCAGGTCATGCTGCATGCCCAAGGCCATGGCCTTGTCCAGGCGCGTGTCCGCGTCCAGCTGTGGGCTCCAGAGCCTGTCGGCGGGCAGCGGCTCGATGCTCGGCGGCAACGCGATGCCGTAATCCGCCGGTCCCATCGGCCAGCGGTCGTTGTCATGCAGGTGATTGGCGTACAGCAACAGGCTGTGGGGCCGCCAGGCGCTCAGCTCGATGGCTTCCATGAGGGCGCGGGTACTGGCGACATGGTCACTGTGCGGATCCAGCTCGGGATGAGGAGTCAGCACCACCTGAGGACGATGCAGCTCCAGCAGGCGGGCAAGGTCCGCCACCAGGTTGCGCCAGGTCGGCTGGCCATCGGCGTCACCGGGCAGGCCCACGGTATTGTGCTGGCGAACTGGGCGAATATCGCACTGCCCCGACTCGCGAGAACCGAAGGCCTGTTCGGGTTGTTCAGCCATCGCGCCCAGCTGCAGGCAGTAGTAACCCAGCTGCACGCACCGCTGCTGCGGCACGCCGCCCCACAACGGCACCGCCAGGCTGTCCCAGCTGCGCAGGCGGCCCTTGAGCAAGGCCGCCTGAGCCGCGTCCAGCCCCATGTCCTGGAATGCCTCGGCCTCGATCTCACCCTGGGTCAGGGTGACGATGGAAACCTCGGATGCCCGGCTGTAAAGGCCGAAGGCCGCCAGCTCGGCATCGTCGGCATGGGGCGCGATGATCAGCATCGATTGCTCGGCGAAGTCCGGGTTGCTCATCGCATGCAAGACAGCCGTGGGCGCCAGGCGGCAGAAGCGGCCGCGCAAGGTCAGCGTCCCGGCGGCCAGCGCGTCGCCCTGTCCAGACAGGTTGATGAAGCGCTCCCCTGCGACACCGCGCTCGAAGTCCTGGCGGTCATCACCAACCCACACCTGCGGATCGAGCAGGCGGCCCAGCCAGTGACTCTCGACCCGTACCTGGAGCACCAGCGTCTGCGCGGCGCCGAAGTCGCCCGAGACATGCACTGACCCATCGGCCAGCGACACCGGAAACCGGGGCGTACCGGCCGGGAAGTCGTAGCGGTAATCGTCGCTCGGCGCATAGAACAGATGGTCGGCGAACCAGGCCTCGTGGGCCACCCAGCCCAGCAGCAGCAACAGTGGCAAAGGCCACCACGCGATGAAGATGCCGCACGACAGCGCCGCCAGCAACGCACCGATCAATACCAGGCGCTTGCGTTGACGATGGCGCTTGAGCAACTGTTGCTTGCGTCCGCTCATGGCTGCATGACCTCGCTCAAACCCGGTAGACCGGCACCCGGTGGCACCAGCGGTCCTTGTATTCCCGATCGGCACGGCCGAACGAATAACGCAGCGGCTTGCCCAGGGCATGCGCCTCTTCCCAGGCGGCCTGGGTATTGACGAAGCTGAGCACGCTGCCGGGACTGAACTCGCGTTGCTGCGGATCCACGCCCCCGTTGATGTATTCGAGGCTCAGCCATTTGGGCGCCTCCACGCGATACAGGACCTGCACCGCCACCGGCTCGTCATTCAGGTAGATGACAGATCCGGTCATGAATTCGCGCAGCAGGCTGAACACTTCGGCAAGATGGGCATGGCCGGGCGCCTCGAAGTTCCAGCGGCGCTGGAACAGGTCGGCGTAGATACGTGCCTGTTCGCTGGCGGTCAGCTCCAGCATCGGGCGGATGCTGCCTCCGGCTTCCTCGAGCAGGCGTTTTTCGCGCCGCTGGTTGTAGCGAAACTTCTTGCTGTAGTCCTCCGGCTCACGGGCCAGGGCCAGGCCCTCGGGCTGCTCGGTAAGGCCGGTGAGGTTGTCCGCGTTGAGCTGCGAGACATAACGCATGCCATGACGCACCCGAGCCTTCGCATGCTCCGCGGCGGGCAGGATGATCTCGGCATTGCCCAGGTCGAACAGGCCCCGCTTGCCCTGGCGCTTGAGCACATCCTTGGACAAGGCGACATGCCGCCCCCAGGTGGGCATCGCGGCAAGCATTTCGCCCTCCACGAACCACCCCAGGTAGCGCACCGCGATGCCCGCCAGCCCGGCCAACCGTTCAACGACCGCGGGATGACTCGCCACGCTGCCCCCATACCGCTGCCAGGCTTGGGCATAGTCCGTGGCATCGATAGGCGTCCAGCCGCTTTCCCGCCAGGCCCTGCAATAACTCAGGATCAAACGTGCGGCTCCTTCATCACGCCATCGGCCGTCTCGTCGAAGTTCTTCTCGTGAAGGCGCGCGTACTGGCCATTGAGGGCCAATAGTTCGGCGTGCGTGCCACGCTCGATGATACGGCCCTGGTCCATCAGCAGGATCAGGTCGGCCTTCTCGATGGTCGACAGGCGATGGGCGATGACCAGCGTGGTCCGCCCTTTCATCACACGGTCCAGGGCAGCCTGGATATGGCGCTCGGACTCGGTGTCCAGGGCCGACGTGGCTTCGTCGAGAATCAGCAACGGCGCATTCTTGAGCAATGCCCGGGCGATTGCCAGGCGCTGGCGCTGGCCGCCGGACAACAGCACGCCGTTCTCACCCACCAGCGTGTCGTAGCCCTCGGGCATGTTTTCGATGAACTCGGCGGCGTAGGCGTCCGTAGCGGCCTTGTGGACGTCCGCGATCGGCGCGCCGGCCAGGTCGCCATAGGCAATGTTATTGGTGACGGTGTCGTTGAACAGCGTGACCTGTTGAGTCACCAGGGCGATATGCCGACGCAGGTTGGTCAGCTTGTAGTCTTCGACGTCCACGCCATCGAGCAGGATCTGGCCTTTGCCGTGGTGATAGAAACGCGGAATCAGGCTGGCCAGGGTCGACTTGCCGCTGCCAGAACGCCCCACCAGCGCAACCATCTGGCCTTCCTGGGCCGTGAAGGAAATGTCGCTGAGCACCATCTTCTCGGTGCCTGGGTACTGGAAGCTGAGATTGCGCACTTCAAGGCGTCCGCTCACCCGCTGTACTTCCTGGGTGCCGGTGTCGACTTCGGGCACTTCGTCGAGCTGCTCGAAGATGCTCTCGGCGCCCGCGAGCCCTTTCTGGATGGTCGCGCTGACTTCCGACAGCTGGCGGATCGGCTTGGGCAGCAGACCGGCGGCGGTGATGTAGGCAATCAGCTCACCCGCCGAGGCATCGCCGCGCATGTACAACACCAGGTACATCAGCACGGCCATGCCGACGTAGATCACCAGTTGCAGGACCGGCGTGTAGATCGACTGGGTGCGGGTCATGCCCAGGCTGCGGTTCATGTTGTCGGCGCTGGCCTTGTGGAAGCGCTCCGTTTCATAGGACTCGCCACCGAAGCTGCGGACCACGCGATAGCCCTGGATGGTCTCCGAGGCCACATGGGTCACATCGCCCATCGCCACCTGGATCTTCTTGCTCTGCTTGCGGAATTTCTTGCTCGCGCTGCTCACCAGCACCGCGATGACCGGCAGGATCGCCAGCAGCACCAGGGTCATTTTCCAGTTGGTGTACAGCAGGTAACCGAACAGGAATACAACGGTCAGGCCTTCACGGATCACGACCTTGATCGCATCGGTGGCCGCACCGGTCACCATGGTCACGTTGTAGGTGATGCGCGAAATCAGGTGCCCGGAATTGTGATTGTCGAAGTAACGGTTGGGCAGGGTCAGCAGGTTATCGAACAGCTCGCACCGCAGATCATGGACAACACCACGGGCGACCTTGGCCAGGTAGTAGTTGCCCAGGAACGAGCCGATGCCTTGGTAGACCGCGATCAGCACGATCAGCAGCGGCACGCCGAGCACCAGCGAGACACCCAGAAACTTGGCGTCATCGGGCTTCTGCAAGGCATCGAGGAAATGTTTGAGCATGTCCGCCAGCATCGGCTGGCTGGATGCGAAAAGCACGAACCCCACTATGCTAATAGCAAAAGCACCCCAGTACGGGAGCACGTATTTCAGCAATCGCAGATAGATCTTCATGCTCGATTGCTGGTCGGGATTGGCCATTTGGTGCGCCTCGTACGTTTTAAAAGACAGACAAGCTGCGCATTGTAACAGCGAAGCAATGAATATGAGCCAGGCGGGCCGGGACGCAGGGCAATGCCTGCCGGCGCCCGCGACATCACTGCCCGCGCATTTCCTACTGGTGCGCCGTGCTGCCAGGCAAATCGCTGCGCGCCGGGTGCTGGCGAGACGCCAATACGATACTCAGGGCAATCGGCAGCCAGGTGATCAGCCAGTCCGCATTGGGCTTGAGCCACAAGCCGATGCCATCGGTCAGCAGCGACACACCGGAAAACACCCACAGGGCCAACACCACCTGCCCAAGAGGCTGCGCGCGCGACACCCAGCCGCGCCATCCCACCACCAGCCACAGGCAGGCGAACAGCAGCAGCCCGATCACCCCTTCGCGGACTCCGGTGTCCAGAAACAGGTTATGCGGATGCTTGAAGGCGACCTGGAGCTCCACGATCGGGATTTCATACTGATGGAAACCCAGGCCCATCACCCAGTTGTCGAGCATCAGTTCCATGCCGCCATGCCAAAGCTCAGGGCGGTAGGAAACCCCACGCTGCGACAGGATCTGCGGGTCATACAGGGCGATGGCGCCCACCCCAAGGCCGGCCAGGACAATCAGCCCGACGCCCAGGCGCGAAGGACGCGCGACCACCATCACCAGCATGCAGGCGGCCAGGCCGATCCACACGCCACGGGTCTGGCTGAAGCCCAGGAACATCGCGTAGCCCACCGCCGGAACCAGCACCAACAGCTTCACCCAGGGATTGATGCGCTGGGTCTGTAGCGTGAACGCGCCCATGATCGCCAGCGCACCGACGGCATGCGCGGCCATGATGGCGGTGTCCCACAGACCGACGGCAATCAGCCGACCGTTGAAGGCCTGTTCGGGCACTCGATAGAAAGCCAGCCAGGAGACGATGGCAAACAGTCCGCCCACGATGGAGGAGCCCAGCAGCAGCGACTCAAGGGATCGTTGGCGGCGCTGGGCGGCCAGCAGTATTCCCACCAGGGTAAGCGCCACGTAGATCGGCACCTTGCTCTTGCTGAAGACGTCGTCGCCGCCCTCCACCGCCAGTACCAGAAAGGTCCAGGCGACGAACAGGGCAAACAGCACAGACTCTGGCTGCTTGAGCATCACGCGAAAATCCCGGTGGAACAGCGCCAGCAACGCCGGCAGCCACAGCAGGAAGATGATCATCTGGTGATAGAGCTTGTTGTTCGGCAAGACCCAGGGCCCACACAACAGTACCAGCAGCCCCAATGATGCCCAGATCATCAGGACTTCCTTACCCACAAGCCTTTTTATACTTTTCAACAATTGTCCTTACCCAGGATTCGGTTGGCGACTCGTTGCAATTGGGCCTTGTCGGCGTTTTTCCAGGCACCTTTGATGCAGTAGTGCTCGGTCAGGTAGTGAACGAAGTTACGCCTGAGCTGAGCATCCAGCGGCCAGTGGGCAGCGTCGCGCGCCAGGGTCATCGCCTGGTCGGCGGTGTCGGCATGCACCACCAGGCCTTCAATGTTGTAGAACGCCTGCCCCAGGGTCATCACCGGCTTGTCCAGCAGAAGACTCTCCAGGCCCACCGTCGAGTTCAGCGTGATGACGAACTGGCTGCACTCGATCAGTTGCTGGGTGGCGTTGCCATTGGCGAACAGCAGCCGCTCGTGCGCCCGGGCATGCAGGTCTGGATAGGACTCGCGACTCGAGGGGTGCTCCTTGAACACCACCGTCAGGCCGGTTTGCGCAGCCAGGCGTTCGCCCAGACTGAAGAGATCGCGCATGTTCCGGACCCAGGGTGAAAACAGTCTGACCTGGGTATCGCGGTCGTCCTGGAAGGGTATGAAGACATACCGCGCCGGCAGTTCGATTGGTGCGGGACCTGCGCTACGCGGCTGGCGCGGCACCAGAACGGCCTTGATCCGCAGGTCGGACGCCGGAGCGGGGAAGTCGACGTAGAAGCGGGGGTCGCGGGGAACGGAATTGAGGTAGTTCACACCCCGTGGGTCCACGGTGGTGGTGTCGGGCAGCAACCCGTTCTCGAAGAAGAAGGTCTTGCACCCCGGTGGTGCCAGCGCGGCAAGCAACCGGGAATAGCGATGGGCGCCATTCCAGAACCCCAGAACGTCGGGACGCTCCCGGTCCAGCAGGGCCTTGGCACGTAACGCCGTCCACAGCAGCTCGGCACGCAGCAGCAGGCGATAGACGCATCCGTTGGACTTTTTCTTGACCTGGCGTTCTTCGCATTTTTCGTCGACCAGGCTCTGCCAGTCGATGCGCGACAGTACGCCGGAAATTTGTGTCAGCCGTGGCCAGGGCATTTGTCGAGGCGTGACGACCTTACCCTGAAGATCCGTCTCGTCAAGCAACCGGCTGAAGTAGAGACTTTGGTGCTTGGCAAAGGAAATGAACATCGTTGTTGTCATAGAGCGTCCAAAATATTGCCTGCAACTACCCGCAAGAATCCTCCGTGACCGTCCTTGACAACCCCTCAGAGATCAACGCCTTGCAAACGGGCGCGCCTCAAAATGTTGGCAAGATTGTAGCATAGCGGTTTTTTGTGCAGCGAGCCCTGGGATAAGATATCAGCCTTTTCTGACAGGCCTCGGCCTGGAGCCTTGATGCAAACGCTCGACCATACCGCCTACCTCACTCTGCGCCAGGGCGCTGATGTTCTTGAAGCCGACGGCAAAGGGGACAAAGTGCTGCGCCTGTCCGATGGGACCATGCTCAAGCTGTTTCGTCGCAAACGCCTGCTGACATCCGCGCTGTGGGCGCCGTATGCGCAACGTTTCGCGCAGAACTGCCGGGCCCTGCACGAGCGCGATGTCGAGTGCCCGACGGCGCGCCGGGTCTACCGCATTCCAAGCATCGAGCGCGATGCGGTGCACTACGATCCCTTGCCCGGGCGCACGCTGCGCCAGCTGCTGGACAGCGACACGCCTGAAGGGCTGCGCGCGCAACTGGGCGTGTTCGTTGCCCGCCTGCACGAAGCGGGGGTGTACTTTCGCTCCGCGCATCTGGGCAACGTGGTCCTGACGCCCGAAAACAACCTGGGGCTGATCGACATCGCGGACCTGCGCATCTACCGCAAACCCCTGGGCAAGCGCCTGCGCCTGCGCAACTTCAAGCATATGCTGCGCTACCGTCAGGACCGTGAATGGCTGCTCGCGAATACAGAGTTTCTTGAACACTACCTGCAGCACCAGCACCACTGCACCGAACGTGAGCTCACTCTCGCGCTAAGCCGCTAGCCCAGGGTTCAACCGGTCGCGGCCAAGGGAATCGTCTCGAAATCGCGGCCCGGGGCTTCGTTCCGCACCAGGTTCTCGATCAGTTGCGCGGTCTTGTCCAGGCCCTGGAAACCGAATACCAGGTGGTAATCGGCGAATCCTCGGGCCTGGGCCACCTTGCCCGGGTAATCCTGCTCGATCTCTTGCAACTGACGCGAAAGCGACACCCCATCGCGCACCTGCGGCCCGAAAAACAGCGCATGAGAGAAGACGTCGGCCTCGTCGCCCGCATTCACGTGGATCACCGGCCGCCCGGCCAACCCCGCCTCGATACCGGCGTTTGACATGATGTTGACCACCACGCTCGATTGCCCCAGCGCCTGGGCCAGCGAACAGCCGGTTTCCAGCAGCGCGATGTTGGAGAAGCGGCCTGCGGCCTCGGTCCAGAATTGCGCCTTGCTGCGCGGGTGGCGCTTGAACAGCACGCGATGGTGCGGATGCGCCTCGGCCCAGTCCCGCAGCAACTGGTAGGTCTGCTGGTAGCCTGGTTCCTTTTCCCGGTCCGGGCCGACGCCCAGAACCAGTAGCGTCTTCAGCTCGGGACCGGCAGGCGGCAGGTTGTAGGCTTCATCGACCAGGTAGGACCCCACCAGCACGGCCGTCGACTCGCCAAACCGCAGGTTGCGTGCCTGCAGGGCAACCAGCGAGCTGCGGCCAAACAAGGCGTAGTAGTCGTAGTCGTTCATGGCCAGGCGGCGCGATGTGTCCAGTGTCGCCGAATGAGCCAGCTGCAGCAGCCGGGCGTTGCGCGCAGCCAGGGCCAGGCGCAGGAACGGCGCATGCAGACTGCCGTTGCGCTCGTTGATCAACAGCTGGGGTTCATACTGCCCGACCAGCCATTGCGCGTGAGCGGCATACGCCAGGTAACGCAATGGCACAGGCTGCGGCGGCGCCAGCAGCAGGCGCCCGGAACAGGCATCGGATGGCGAGCGCAAGGCGGCTTCGGTCAGTTGCAGCCCGCGCGCGCGAACGGCATCGATCAGGATATTCTTGCGCTGCAGCGCCATGGATTTGGGCGCCGAATGCAGCAGCAGCACCTGGCAAGGGGTAGCGGTGACCGAGCGGCTCAAGCACGCCTTTGCACGCAGACCCAGCGCCAAGTCGACCAGCATGTCGCGGGCCATGCGCAGCAGGCTACCGGCCCGGCCATGCCGCTCACGCAGGAGCTTCCAGCGGTATCGATCCAGGTCACGGGCCTTGTCTGCCCAGCTTTGCTGCCCGGGGCCCAGGGTGCTCACTTGAATAGCAACCGAATGGCTTTGCGGGTGTAGGACCAGCGCGTGAGTGAACGAGGATCGGCGCGTAGCGCCTGCGCGTAGAAGGCCTTGGCGTTGGCATGGTCGCCCGCGCTGTAGCAGTCCCGGAACAGCGACAGGCAGCGCTGGGCGAGGAACGCCTTGCGCAGGTCCTGCAGGCTTTCAGGCATGCGCGCCGGGGCGAACACCTCGTCGACCATGCCGATGCCGGCTGCCAGGCTTTGCCTGAGGTCATGCCGCATGCTGTCGCCGTGCTTGTGGATCAGCGCCAACGGCTGATCGAGCACGCTGCAGGGGAACCGTGCCAGTACCTGGGCAAAGACGGGGATGTCCTCGACATTGCGCAGGTGCTCGGGATAGTTACCCGGCGCAAACACCTCCCGATGCATCGCGCACGCGCCATTGGACAGGGAAACGGTCTTGTCGAGCAGGTAACCCCGCACCCGCCCGCGCGCGGTCGCTGGCAGCGGCTTGACGCGATGCAAGGTACGCGTGCCGTTCTCGAACACCGACCAGTGCCCACCGATGATCAGGCGGCTGTCCGGATGAGCGTCGATGTGCTGGCTCAGGGCGGCTAGCGCCCCAGGCGCCATTTCATCGTCGGCATCGAGAAAGATCAGGTACTGGCCCAGTGCCTCGACGATGCCCCGGTTACGCACCGACGACAGCCCGCCGTTGGTTTTGCGCACGGCCCGGAAACGCCCCGGATACTGGCCCTGGAGAGACTCCAGCACCTGCGGGGTGGCATCGGTGGAGCCATCGTCGATGACCAGCAGCTCGGCGCGCGCCTCACCCAGCTGCGCCAGTACCGACTCGACGGCGCGCGGCAGGGTGCTGGCGTAGTTGTAGGCCGGGATGACGACGCTGATCTGCACCTCAGTCAACCGGATACCCCTCCGCGCCCTCTTTGACCACCAGGATGTCTTCCATGATCAGGTACTGCAGGTCGGAGCCGAAGAACATGTTCAGCGCGTCGGTCGGCGAGCAGATCATCGGCTCGCCCCGGCGGTTGAGCGAGGTGTTGAGCGACACGCCGTTGCCGGTGAGGTCCTCGAGCGCCTTCATCATGTCGTAGTAGCGCGGGTTGTACTCGCGCTTGAGCACCTGGGCACGCGAGGTGCCGTCCTCATGGACGACTTCCGGCACACGGGTCTTCCATTCCTCGGCGACTTCGAAGGTGAAGGTCATGAACGGCGCCGGGTGATCGATCTTGATCATCTGCGGGGCGACGGTGTCGAGCATCGACGGGCAGAAAGGCCTCCAGCGCTCGCGGAACTTGATCTGGTGGTTGATGCGGTCGGCAACGCCGGGCACGCTCGGGCAACCGATGATCGAACGGCCACCCAGGGCTCGCGGACCGAACTCCATGCGACCCTGGAACCAGGCGACCGGGTTGCCATCGACCATGATCTTGGCGATCTGCCGTGGCATGTCGTCGAGCTTGCGCCATTTCGGCTGGCTCGGATGACGCGCGCAGGCGGCGATCACATCCTCATTGGAGTAGGCCGGGCCGAGGTAGACGTGTTCCATCTTCTCGACCGGCACGCCACGGGCATGCGACACATAGGCCGCCGCGCCGACGGCGGTACCGGCGTCGCCTGAGGCCGGCTGGACGAACAGTTCCTTGAGGTCGGGACGGGCGATGATCTTCTGGTTGAGCTTGACGTTGAGCGCGCAACCGCCGGCGAAGGCCAGCTTGCCGGTTTCCCGCAGGATGTCGCCCAGGTAATGGTCGATCATCTGCAGCGACAGTTTCTCGAACAGCGCCTGCATGCTGGCAGCGTAATGGATGTACGGCTCGTCGGCGATGTCGCCTTCGCGCTTCGGACCCAGCCACTCGATCAGCTTGGGCGAGAAGTAGAAGCCCTTGCCCTTCTCTTTGTAGCGGCGCAGGCCGATGACGTTGGCGTACTCGGTGTTGATCACCAGCTCGCCGTTCTCGAAGCTCGCAAGGCGCGAGAAGTCGTACTTGCTGGCGTCGCCATACGGCGCCATGCCCATGACCTTGAACTCGCCGTCAAGCATCTCGAAACCGAGGAACTCGGTGATCGCGCCGTACAGGCCGCCGAGCGAATCCGGGTCGAAGAATTCCTTGATCTTGTGGATCTTGCCGTTTTCACCGTAGCCGAAGAACGTGGTGGCATACTCGCCCTTGCCGTCGATGCCCAGGATCGCGGTCTTCTCCTTGAAGCCCGAGCAATGGTAGGCGCTGGAGGCGTGCGCCAGGTGGTGCTCGACCGGCTCGATCTTGACCTTCTTCGGGTCGAAGCCCAGCTGCTCCAGGCACCAGACGATCTTCTTGCGGTAGCGCTTGTAGCGGCGGTTGCCCATCAGGATCGCGTCAAGGGCACGGTCCGGGGCGTACCAGTAGCGCTTGGCGTAGTGCCAGCGGGCCTTGCCGAACAGGCTGATCGGGGCGAAGGGAATAGCCACCACGTCGACGTCCGACGGCTTGATGCCAGCCTGCTCCAGGCAGAATTTCGCCGACTCGTAGGGCATGCGGTTCTTCGCGTGCTTGTCACGCACGAAGCGCTCTTCTTCAGCGGCGGCAATCAGCTTGCCGTCGATGTACAGGGCCGCGGAAGGATCATGGCTAAGGGCGCCGGACAGGCCAAGAATCGTCAATGCCAAGGGTCTAGCCTCTTCAAACTTTGAAAGTGCGCCTCGACCGCGTGGGCGGGAGGCGGCGAAAGAGCGGGATTATAACGCAAAGCGTCGAAACGGTGATGGCTGCAACAGGGCCGGGGCCTGCATGAGCGGACATGCCCGCTCATGCAGAAGACATCGCGACCTACTCGGCGATCAGCCAGTCCATCCGCCAGCTGCCGCGCGTCTGGGCCAGCACCTGGGACAGCCACGGCAGCAGCTCGCGCAGCTCTTCCTCAAGCCCCCACGGCGGGTTGGCGATGGCCAGGCCCGAGCCGTTCAGGCCCTGCGGGCTGTCCTGCGGATGCACGTACAGCTCGACCCGCAGCAGCTTCGGCGCGCCCGTGCTGGTCAGGTCCTGGTAGAAGCGCACCAGCTGGCGCTGGTCCTTGATCGGGTACCAGATGGCCGCGACGGTCTGGCGCATGCGTCCGATCGCCTCTTTCATCGACTGGCTGCAGCGCTTGAGTTCATCGGCCTGCTCGAACGGCGGATCAATCAGCATCACCGCACGCTTCTCCTGCACAGGCAGCAGTGCGCGTGGCACATGCCAGCCCTCGCCCAGGTGCACGGTGACCCGAGGGTCCTTCTTCATGTTCTCCTTGAGCAGGCGCCCGTCCTCGGGATGCTTCTCGTTGAGCTGCACCCGGTCCTGCTGACGCATCAGGCGCCGCGCCAGCTCTGGTGAGCCCGGGTAATACCGCAGTTCGCCGTCGGGGTTCAGGCGCTGGATGATGCGCAGGTAGTCGGCGGTCACCGCTGGCAGGTCATCGCGCCCCCAGAGACGGGCGATGCCCTCGAGGTACTCGCCGGTGCGGCTCGCCTGGTCACCCTGCAGGTCGTACAGGCCAAGCCCGGCATGGGTGTCGAGGTAGGCGAGAGGCTGTTCCTTGCGTGACATCAGCGCGATAAGCCGGGTCAGGACAAGGTGTTTGAAGACGTCGGCATGGTTGCCGGCGTGGAAGGCGTGACGATAGTTCATGGCAACTCCTGCAAGGCCGCAAAGTTTACCCTGTCGCGCCGCGCCCGTCAGTGGACACCCGCCAAAACGACGACGGCCCGCGCCTCGATGAGGTGCGGGCCGTCTCAGGCAAGCTGCGCGAGCCTTACTTGTCGGCGTGATACGCCGCGTCAGCGTTTTCGAAGCGAGTCACCATGCTGCCGGACGGACGCCCTAGCAGGCTCACCACGACGATGGCCAGCGTAGCGAACGCGAAGCCTGGAATGATCTCGTACAGGTCCGTACCCAGGCTCTTCCAGACGATCACGGTGACCGCGCCCACCACGATGCCAGCCAGCGCGCCGTTACGGGTCATGCCCTTCCACAGTACCGACAGCAGCACCACCGGACCAAAGGCAGCGCCGAAGCCGGCCCAGGCATAGGACACCAGGCCCAGCACGCGGTTATCCGGATTGGCCGCCAGGGCGATGGCGATCAGCGCAACGGCCAGGACCATCAGGCGACCGACCCATACCAGCTCGCCCTGCGAGGCGTTCTTGCGCAGGAAGGCCTTGTAGAAGTCCTCGGTCAGCGCACTGGAGCACACCAGCAGCTGGCAGCTCAGGGTACTCATCACCGCGGCCAGGATGGCCGAAAGCAGCACGCCGGCAACCCATGGGTTGAACAGGATCTTCGCCAGTTCGATGAAGATGCGCTCATGGTTCTCGGTGACCGGACCCGCCAGGTCAGGATTGGCCGAGAAGTAGGCGATACCGAAGAAGCCCACGCCGCAGGTACCGGCCAGGCACAGGATCATCCAGGTCATGGAGATGCGGCGGGCGTTGGCGATCGACTTCACCGAGTCGGCGGCCATGAAGCGCGCCAGGATATGCGGCTGGCCGAAGTAGCCCAGGCCCCAACCCATCAGCGAAATGATGCCGATGAAGGTCGCGCCCTTGAACATGTCGAAGTTCGCCGGATTCTGCGCTTCGATCGCCAGAAGGGTGGTGTCGAAGCCGCCCGTGGAGATCAGCACGATGATCGGCGTCAGGATCAGCGCGAAAATCATCAGCGAAGCCTGCACGGTATCGGTCCAGCTCACCGCCAGGAAGCCACCCACGAAGGTGTAGGCGATGGTTGCCGCGGCGCCGGCCCACAGGGCGGTTTCATACGACATGCCGAAGGTGCTTTCGAACAGGCGCGCGCCTGCGACGATGCCAGAGGCGCAGTAGATGGTGAAGAACACCAGGATGACCACGGCGGAGATGATCCGCAGCAGGCCGCTCTTGTCCTCGAACCGGCTGGCGAAGTAGTCAGGCAGGGTCAGCGCATCGCCGTTGTGCTCGGTCTGCACCCGCAGGCGACCGGCAACGAACAGCCAGTTCAGGTAGGCACCGACGGTCAGGCCGATGGCGATCCAGGCTTCGGAAAGACCCGACATGTAGATGGCGCCCGGCAGGCCCATCAGCAACCATCCACTCATGTCCGATGCGCCGGCCGAGAGCGCGGTCACCACGGAGCCGAGGCTGCGTCCGCCGAGGATGTAGTCGGAAAGGTTCTTGGTGGAGCGATAGGCCATGAAGCCGATCAGCACCATTACCGCGATGTAGATCACGAAAGTGATCGTGATTGGACTGCCCATTGTTGTGCCCTGGCGTTTGTTTTTATGTAGCAACCTCACCGTCGGCCGGTTGCACCCAGGCGGCGAATCCTATGCAACAACTAGAATAAGGTGCAACCACTTTCGGCCCTCAGTTGCACCAGTTCCGATATTTCCTACAAATTCGGCCTTTTTTGCACCGTTTTAGCGCCATCCGCTTGTAGATCCCGAAAAAAATGCCTCGCAAACAACCTTTTTCAACATAGGGTTTTAGCCGTCTGACGAATTGCACCTTTTTCCTACAAAAAACGGGTTGCACCCGGTTGCACCCGCCCTGTCCGATCGCTAATCTTGGCGCCAGCTTAAGCCACAGCCGTGGCAGATAATGAGGATAAGAAATGGCGACGACCACCCTTGGGGTCAAACTCGACGACCCTACCCGTGAACGACTCAAGGCCGCTGCGCAGTCCATCGACCGCACGCCGCACTGGTTGATCAAGCAAGCGATCTTCACGTACCTGGAGAAGCTCGAGGGTGGCGCCACCCTGACCGAAATCAACGGTCATGCCAGCATTGCCGCCGACGAGGCGGGCGAGGTCCAGGCGGATCACAGCCATCAGTGCTTCCTGGAATTCGCCGAGAGCATCCTCCCGCAGTCGGTCCTGCGCTCGGCCATCACCGCCGCCTACCGCCGTCCCGAGCAGGAAGTCGTGCCGATGCTGCTGGAGCAGGCCCGCCTGCCCGCGCCGCTGGCTGAGGCGACCAACAAGCTGGCCGCGACCCTCGCCGACAAGCTGCGCAACCAGAAGAGCGCCGGCGGCCGCGCGGGTATCGTCCAAGGGCTGCTGCAGGAGTTCTCGCTGTCCTCCCAGGAAGGCGTGGCGCTGATGTGCCTGGCCGAGGCCCTGCTGCGCATCCCGGACAAAGGCACCCGCGACGCGTTGATCCGCGACAAGATCAGCACCGGCAACTGGCAGCCGCACCTGGGCAACAGCCCGTCGCTGTTCGTCAATGCCGCGACCTGGGGTCTGTTGCTGACCGGCAAGCTGGTCTCCACCCACAACGAGTCCGGCCTGACCTCCTCGCTCAGCCGCATCATCGGCAAGAGCGGCGAGCCGATGATCCGCAAGGGCGTCGACATGGCCATGCGTCTGATGGGCGAGCAGTTCGTCACCGGCGAAACCATCGCCGAGGCCCTGGCCAACGCCAGCCGTTTCGAGTCCAAGGGCTTCCGCTATTCCTACGACATGCTCGGCGAAGCCGCGCTGACCGAGCACGACGCGCAGAAATACCTGGCGTCCTACGAGCAGGCGATCCATTCGATCGGCAAGGCCTCCCACGGCCGTGGCATCTATGAAGGCCCGGGCATCTCCATCAAGCTCTCCGCCTTGCACCCGCGCTACAGCCGTGCCCAGTACGAGCGCGTGATGGAGGAGCTGTACCCGCGCCTGCTGTCGCTGACCCTGCTTGCCAAGCAGTACGACATCGGCCTGAACATCGACGCCGAGGAAGCCGACCGCCTGGAGCTGTCGCTCGATCTGCTCGAGCGCCTGTGCTTCGAGCCGCAGCTGGCCGGCTGGAATGGCATCGGCTTTGTCATCCAGGCCTACCAGAAACGCTGCCCGTACGTGATCGACTACGTGATCGACCTGGCCCGTCGCAGCCGTCATCGCCTGATGATCCGCCTGGTCAAGGGCGCCTACTGGGACAGCGAGATCAAGCGCGCGCAAATGGAAGGCCTGGAAGGCTATCCGGTCTACACCCGCAAGGTGTACACCGATATTTCCTACATCGCCTGCGCACGCAAACTGCTGTCGGTGCCTGAAGCCATCTACCCGCAGTTCGCCACCCACAACGCCCATACCCTGGCGGCCATCTACCAGCTCGCCGGTCAGAACTACTACCCGGGCCAATACGAATTCCAGTGCCTGCATGGCATGGGCGAGCCACTGTACGAGCAGGTCGTGGGCAAGGTCTCCGAAGGCAAGCTGAACCGTCCGTGCCGCGTGTACGCACCGGTCGGCACCCACGAAACCCTGCTGGCCTACCTGGTCCGCCGCTTGCTGGAAAACGGCGCCAACACATCCTTTGTCAACCGCGTGGCCGACCACTCGCTGTCGATCCAGGAACTGGTCGCCGACCCGGTCGCCAGCATCGAGCGCATGGCCACCCAGGAAGGCAGCATTGGCCTGCCGCACCCGCGCATCCCGATGCCGCGCGACCTCTATGGCAGCGAGCGGGCCAACTCGGCCGGCATCGACATGGCCAACGAACACCGCCTGGCATCGCTGTCCTGCGCCTTGCTGGCAACCGCCCACACTGACTGGAAAGCCGCGCCGCTGCTGGGTTGCGCCGCCAGCCAGGAGCCTGCTGCCGCGGTGCTCAACCCCTCGGACCACCGCGATGTGGTCGGGCACGTCCAGGAAGCCACGGTCGGCGACGTCGACAATGCCATCCAGTGCGCCCTGAACGCCGCGCCGATCTGGCAGGCCACCCCGCCCGCCGAACGTGCCGCCATCCTCGAGCGCGCCGCCGACCTGATGGAAGCCGAGATCCAGCCGCTGATGGGCCTGCTGGTTCGCGAAGCGGGCAAGACCTACGCCAACGCCATCGCCGAAGTGCGCGAAGCCGTGGATTTCCTGCGCTACTACGCCGTCCAGGCGCGCAACGACTTCAGCAACGACGCCCACCGCCCACTCGGCCCGGTGGTGTGCATCAGCCCGTGGAACTTCCCACTGGCGATCTTCTCCGGGCAAGTCGCGGCGGCCCTCGCCGCCGGCAACCCGGTGCTGGCCAAGCCCGCCGAGCAGACCCCGCTGATCGCTGCCCAGGCCGTGCGCCTGCTGCTTGAGGCCGGTATTCCTGAAGGCGTCCTGCAACTGCTGCCAGGCCGCGGTGAAACCGTGGGTGCTCGCCTGGTGGGCGAGGAGCGCGTCAAGGGCGTGATGTTCACCGGCTCCACCGAAGTGGCGCGCCTGCTGCAGCGCAACATCGCCGGACGCCTGGACGCTCAGGGCCGCCCGATTCCACTGATCGCCGAGACCGGCGGCCAGAACGCCATGATCGTCGACTCCTCGGCCCTGACCGAACAGGTGGTGATCGACGTGGTGTCCTCCGCCTTCGACAGCGCCGGCCAGCGTTGCTCGGCCCTGCGCGTGCTGTGCCTGCAGGAAGATTCCGCCGACCGCGTGATCGAAATGCTCAAGGGTGCCATGGCCCAGAGCCGCCTGGGCAATCCCGAGCGCCTGTCCGTGGACATCGGCCCGGTGATCGACGCCGAGGCCAAGGCTGGCATCGAGAAGCACATCCAGGGCATGCGTGAAAAAGGCCGCTCCGTGTACCAGGTCGCCATCGCCGATGGCGCCGAGTGCAAGCGTGGCACCTTCGTCATGCCGACCCTGATCGAGCTGGAGAGCTTCGATGAGCTCAAGCGCGAGATCTTCGGCCCGGTCCTGCACGTGGTGCGCTACAACCGCCGCAACCTCGACCAGCTGATCGGGCAGATCAACGCTTCCGGCTACGGCCTGACTCTGGGCGTGCACACCCGCATCGACGAGACCATCGCCAAGGTGGTGGATAACGTCAACGCGGGTAACGTCTATGTCAACCGCAACGTCGTTGGCGCCGTGGTCGGCGTGCAACCGTTCGGCGGCGAAGGCCTGTCCGGCACCGGCCCGAAGGCCGGTGGCCCGCTGTACCTGTACCGCCTGCTGTCGACCCGTCCGGTCGATGCCATCGAACAGCACTTCAAGCGCACCGACGGCGACGCCAAGACCGGCAACCCTCTGCGTGACGCGCTGCTCAAGCCACTTCAAGGCCTCAAGGCCTGGGCCGCCAGCAATCAGCATGGCGATCTCGCCACCCTGTGCGACCAGTACGCCCAGCAGTCGCAGAGCGGCATCAGCCGCGTGCTGCCAGGCCCGACCGGCGAGCGCAACAGCTACACCATCCTGCCGCGCGAGCACGTGCTGTGCCTGGCCGACAACGAGACCGACCTGCTCACCCAGCTGGCCGCCGTCCTCGCCGTCGGCAGCTCGGCGGTCTGGCTCGATGCCGAACCTGGCAAGGCCCTGCGTGGCCGCCTGCCGAAGGACGTGCAAGCGAAGATCAGGCTGGTTGCCGACTGGCACAAGGACGATGTGGTGTTCGAGGCCGTCCTGCACCATGGCGATTCCGATCAGCTGCGCGGCGTGTGCGAGCAGATCGCCAAGCGTGCTGGCGCGATCGTCGGCGTACACGGCCTGTCGGCTGGGGAAACCAACGTAGCGCTGGAGCGGTTGGTGATCGAGCGGGCATTGAGCGTGAACACTGCTGCGGCGGGCGGTAATGCGAGCCTGATGACGATCGGTTGATCGTTCTGCCCGGCCCCTGTGGACGTCTTGGCAACGAGGCTTCACAGGGGTAAGGTGCATCACTCGTGGCAAGGAGGCCATGCAACAAAACGGACTTCGATGATGAGTGATGCATTCGCCATTGGCCTGCCAGGCTATGCCGTAATTTTTGCCACCCTGCTGTGCGCCTACGTGATCTTCGGCATTGCCGGGTTCGGTAGCGCATTGATCGCCAGCCCCATTCTCGCGCTCTATATCCCCATCGCCAAGATCGTCCCGCTGCTCGCACTGATCGATCTCTGCGCCGCCGTGGTCAATGTCAGCCGCGACGCACGCAAGGCCGACTGGACGGAGCTCCGGCGCCTGGTTCCACTCATGGTGGTTGGCAGCCTGATCGGCGCCGCCATCCTGCTCCAGAGCCAACCTGACATCCTGCTCCTGGCACTGGGGGTATTCGTGGTGGGCTATTCCCTCTATTCACTCAGCGGCCTCAGGCCCGAGCGTTCTTTCTCCCGCGTGGCGGCACTCCCGTTCGGCTCGGTGGGAGGGGTCTTCAGCGCCCTGTTCGGCAGCGGCGGCTTCATCTATGCCATCTACCTGAGCGGCCGGATCAGGGACAAGAACGCCATGCGGGTCACGCAGACCACGCTGATCGGCCTGAGCACCCTGACCCGCGTGGTGCTGTTCGCGCTCGCCGGAGTCTACCTGGACACCAGCCTGCTGTGGCTCGCGCTGTTTCTCGCGCCAGGCATGCTGATCGGCATCACGGTAGGCCGCCGCCTTACGCTCGGGATGTCGCGGGAACAGTTTCTCAAGCTGATCAATGTCGTCGTGCTCGCCTCGGGCGTGATGCTGATCATCCGCTACTTCGCGTGACCCTTGGTGCCGGCGCAGCCTGGACCGGTGCCTCCTAAGGGAATATCCCTCGGAGCGAGCTGCAAGCCGCGCGGTATTTCCCTGACCTGGAACGTGCCGGGCTGCCATACTGGGCTCGCAGTGCCCCAGGCCCGTGACGAGACCTGCCGGGGCATGCAAGACCGGTGGTTCCGGCAGAACCACTACTCACCTGGAGGTGACTGAATGTTCGATTCAAGCGCCTTGCTGCGCCAGCGCTTCGCCGCGCTGCGCAGCTCGGCCGAGTTCTATTCGCTGCGGCACGTGAAGCAGTCATCACAGTCGTTGTCGGTGCGCCGCAATGTGGCCGAACCGCCGTTTCTGCACAGCGACCAGGGCGCGATGCTGACCGTGCGTATCAAGGGGGTCGAGGCTTATGCGGCCACCGCCGACCTGTCCCAGTCCGGGCTGCAGCGTGCGCTGGAGCGCGCCGAGGCGCTGGCACGGCAGGTTAGCGATCTGGCCCTGCTCGACCTCAGCCAGCACGCGGTGGCCAGCGAGCGCCACGACTACTGCTCGCCCAACCTCGATCAACCCCTGCCCTCGCTGGCCGACTGCCTCGCCTTGCTGGCCGCCGAGTCGGCCAGCGTGCCGCGTGACAGTCGCCTGGTGAACTGGCAGGCCAGCCTGAGCATCAGCAACGTCGAGCAGATTTACCTGAACACCGCCGGGGCTGAGCTGCGCCATGCCCAGCGCTTTCTGTTCCCGGGCTTCAGCGCCACCGCGAGCGACGGGCAGGACAGCCAGAGCCGCAGCCTGGGCCGCGAGAACTTCGGTCAGCAAGGGGGCCGCGAGGTCATCGAGCGCTGCGGGTTGGCAGGCGCGGGGGCCCGCGTCGCCGACCAGGCGCTGCAACTGCTGCTGGCGCCGAACACGCCGAGCGGCCCGCGTGACCTGTTGCTGATGCCGGACCAGATGATGCTGCAGATCCACGAGTCGATCGGCCACCCGCTGGAGATGGACCGCATTCTCGGCGACGAGCGCAACTACGCTGGGACAAGCTTCGTGAAAGCAGGCGATTTCGGTGTGCTGCAATATGGCTCCCACTTGTTGAACGTGACCTTCGACCCGAGCATCGGCGAAGAGCTCGCCAGCTACAGCCATGACGACGACGGCACCCCGGCCGACAAGCAATTCCTGATCCGCGACGGCCTGCTGCTGCGCCCGCTGGGTGGTGCGCTGTCGCAGTTCCGCTCAGGGCTCGAAGGCGTGGCGAACAGCCGCGCCTGCGGCTGGAACCGGGCGCCGATCGACCGCATGGCGAACCTCAATATCGAACCGGGCGACCAGTCGCTCGAGCAACTGATCGGCGGCATCGAGAAGGGCATCCTGATGCGCACCAACCGCTCCTGGTCCATCGATGATGCGCGCAACAAGTTCCAGTTCGGCTGCGAGTGGGGGCAACTGATCGAGAACGGCGAGCTAAGGGGCGTGGTGAAGAACCCCAACTATCGCGGCATCTCCGCGCGGTTCTGGAGCAACCTCAGTGCCGTGGGCGACCGCGATACCTTCCAGGTGCTGGGCACGCCCAACTGCGGCAAGGGCGAACCCAACCAGGTGGTGCGCGTCGGGCACGCCTCGCCTGCCTGCGTGTTCAGCCAGATCGACGTATTCGGAGGAGACGCCTGATGGCTGACACACCCTTGCAATGCTTTCAGACGCTTGTGGATAACTTGCGTGACGCGCTCGCGCCTGGCGAGCACTTCACCCTGGGTTACAGCGCGGAGCACTCGCAGTTCATCCGCTTCAACCATGCCCGTGTACGCCAGGCCGGCGATGTCAGCCAGGCCAGTGCCTTGCTGCGGCTGGTCAAGGACGGGCGCCAGGCCGAGATGCGGTTCACTCTGGGCAATGACGATCAGGTCGACCTCGAGCGCCTCGAGGGGGCCCTGAGCCAGCTGCGTCAAACCCTGCCGCTGCTCACTGCCGATCCGTACCTGAAGCTGGATGAAACCCCGTGGCAAAGCCACAGCCTGCTTGAACAGGCACTGCCCGACTGCAGCGAGGTGCTGGCCGAGGTCGAGCGCGGCGCGGGCGATCTGGACCTGGTCGGTATTTACGCCACTGGCCCGATCTGCCGTGGCTTTGCCAGCTCGTTTGGCGCGTTCGGCTGGCATCAGGCGAACAGTTTCAACTTCGACTGGAGCCTGTTCCACGCCAACGGCCAGGCGGTCAAGGCCAGTTACGCCGGTCAGGACTGGAGCAGGGAGGCCTTCGCGTCACGTCTGCAGCAGGCCCGCGAGCAGCTCGACTACCTGGGCAGACCGTTGCGGGTACTGGAACCTGGCCAATACCGCGCGTTTCTCGCACCCGCGGCGCTTGAAGAAATCACTGGCCTGCTCTGCTGGGGCGGGTTCTCGGGCCAGTCACTGGCCACCGGTGACAGCCCTCTGCAACGGCTGTACAGCGGCGATGCGCGGCTCAGCCCCCTGCTGAACATCGACGAACAGGTCATCGGCTCGCTGAGCCCGGCGTTTTCCGACGAAGGCTCGCCGCGCCGCGACCTGCGGCTGGTCAGCGAAGGACGAGCACTGGAGCGCCTGGTGAGTGCCCGCAGCGCGGCCGAGTTCGCCCTTGAGGCCAATGGCGCCGACAGCTACGAGTCGCCTTGCGCGTTGAGCCTGGGTGCAGGTGACCTGGTCGCCAGCGAGGTACTGGCGCGACTGGATACGGGGCTGTACATCAGCAACCTGTGGTACCTGAACTACTCGGACCTGCCTGCCGCGCGCATGACCGGCCTGACGCGCTTCGCGACCTTCTGGGTCGAGGATGGAAAGATCCAGGCACCGGTGAGCACCATGCGCTTCGACGACAGCGTGTACAGCCTGCTCGGCAGTCAGCTCGAAGCGCTGACCGTCGAGCGCGAGATGATCCTGTCGACCAGTACGTACGGTCAGCGGCAAACCGGATCGAGTCATTTGCCGGGGGCGCTGGTCAGAGGATTGACCCTGACGTTGTAAGCGGGGCCACCGCCGGTCTCGCGAATGCCTACAGATTCAAGGCCCACCCCATGCCCGAACGCACACCGCTGGACCCGACCACCGCCCGCTGGATTCCGTGGGTGGTGGCCATCGCCTTCTTCATGCAGTCCCTGGACGGCACGATCCTCAATACCGCCCTGCCGGCCATGGCCCTGGACCTGGCCGAGAACCCGCTGCGCATGCAGGGGGTGATCATCGCCTACATGCTCACCGTGGCGTTGCTGATCCCGGCATCGGGCTGGATCGCCGACCGCTTCGGCACCAAGCGCATCTTCTTCAGCGCCATCCTGCTGTTCAGCTTCGGCTCGCTGCTCTGCGCCCTGGCCAACAGCCTGGGCCTGCTGGTCGGGGCGCGGGTCATCCAGGGCCTGGGCGGCGCGCTGATGCTGCCGGTCGGGCGGCTGGTGGTGCTGCGCGCGTACCCGCGCTCCGAACTGGTGCGGATCATGAGCTTCATCACCATTCCCGGGCTGCTGGGCCCGTTGCTGGGCCCGACCCTGGGCGGCTGGCTGGTGGAGATTCTCAGCTGGCACTGGATCTTCCTGCTCAACCTGCCGGTCGGAGCGCTCGGCTGCTACGCGGTGTGGAAGTTCATACCCGACCTGCGCGGCGCCGAACGCACGGCGTTCGATGGCGTCGGCTTCCTGCTGTTCGGCGCGGCGATGGTGCTGATCACCATCGCCATGGAAGGCCTGGGCGAGCTGCACCTGCCGCACCTGCGGGTGATGCTGCTGCTGTTTGCCGGCATGGCGTGCCTGGCGGCCTACTGGCTGCGCGCCGGGCGCGTGGAGAACCCGCTGTTCTCGCCGCGCCTGTTTCGCACGCGCACCTTCTCGGTGGGTATCCTGGGCAACCTGTTCGCGAGGCTGGGCAGCGGCGCCCTGCCCTTCCTGGTGCCACTGCTGCTGCAGGTGGCGCTGGGCTACTCGCCGTCCCAGGCCGGCATGAGCATGATTCCCCTCGCTGCCGCGGCGATGGTCGCCAAGTCCATCGCGCGCCCGCTGATCGAGCGCCTGGGCTACCGCATCATTCTCACCAGCAATACCTTGCTGCTCGGCGTGCTGCTGTGCAGCCTGGGCCTGGTCAACGAAAGCACGCCCTATCCGCTGCTGCTGGCCCAGCTGGCACTGCTGGGGGCGGTCAACTCGATGCAGTTCACCGCCATGAACACCGTGACCCTGATCGACCTGGACGACGCCAGCGCAAGCAGCGGCAATGGCCTGCTGTCGGTGGTGGCGCAGCTGTCGCTGAGCCTGGGCGTGGCCTGCGCGGGGGCATTGCTGGGCGGCTTCACCGCCGCCGGCAGCGCCGAGGGCGTGGAAAGCACCCTGGGCGCATTCCAGCTGACCTTCCTGAGCATCGGACTGATGGCCATGCTGGCCGCGGCGATCTTCCTGCAACTGGCGCCAACGGACGGAAGGCGTGCCCCTCGTCCGGTTGAACAGATCGAACCTTAGGGCCAAAGGCCATGGGGCTGGTACACTGCTCGGCATTTTTGCCCTTCAGGCCCGCCCCGTGACCACCACCGCTACCGCCTTTGCCACCCTGCCGCTGTCCGCCGCCATGCTTGCCAACCTGGACACCCTCGGCTACGCCCAGATGACCCCGATCCAGGCCCAGAGCCTGCCGGTCATCCTGCGCGGCCAGGACCTGATTGCCCAGGCCAAGACCGGCAGTGGCAAGACCGCCGCCTTCGGCATCGGCCTGCTCAACCCGATCAACCCGCGCTACTTCGGGTGCCAGGCGCTGGTGCTGTGCCCGACCCGCGAGCTTGCCGACCAGGTCGCCAAGGAGCTGCGCCGCCTGGCGCGCGCCGAGGACAACATCAAGATCCTGACTCTCTGCGGTGGCGTGTCGCTTGGCCCGCAGATTGCCTCGCTGGAGCACGGCGCGCACATCATCGTCGGTACGCCAGGGCGCGTGCAGCAGCACCTGGACAAAGGCACCCTGGTGCTCGACGGCCTCAACACGCTGGTGCTGGACGAAGCCGACCGCATGCTCGACATGGGGTTCTTCGATGCCATCGCCCAGATCATCGGCCGCACCCCGTCGCGTCGCCAGACGCTGCTGTTCTCGGCGACCTACCCGGCCGGCATCGAGCAGCTGGCCGCGAAGTTCATGCGCCAGCCGCAGCAGGTCAAGGTCGAGTCGCTGCACACCGATACCCAGATCGAGCAGTCCTTCATCGAGATCGAGCCACAGCATCGTCTCGAAGCGCTGACCCGCGTGCTCGGTCACTACCGTCCGCAGTCCTGCGTGGCCTTCTGCTTCACCAAGCAGCAGTGCGATGACGTGGTCCAGCACCTCAAGTCCAAGGGTATCGTGGCCGAGGCGCTGCATGGCGACCTGGAGCAGCGCGACCGCGACGAAGTCCTGACCCTGTTCGCCAACCGCAGCAGTTCGGTCCTGGTTGCCACCGACGTCGCCGCCCGCGGCCTGGACATCGACGGGCTCGACCTGGTCGTCAACGTCGAACTGGCGCGTGATGCCGAAATCCATGTGCACCGCGTCGGCCGTACTGGCCGTGCTGGCGAGAAAGGCATTGCCGTGAGCCTGGTGGCCCCGGCCGAAGGCCATCGCGCCCAGGCCATCGAAGCCCTGCAGAAGCGCCCGTTGCGCTGGGAGCAGCTCGACAGTCTGAAGGACAAGGGCGGCGAGCCGCTGCTGCCGCCGATGAGCACCCTGTGCATCGGTGCCGGCCGCAAGGACAAGCTGCGTCCGGGCGACATCCTGGGGGCCCTGACCGGTGACGCCGGGATTCCCGGCAAGCAGGTCGGCAAGATTGCGATCTTCGACTTCCAGGCGTTCGTCGCCGTGGAGCGCGGCGTGGCCCGCCAGGCGCTGAGCCGGCTGAGCAGCGGCAAGATCAAGGGCCGCTCGCTGCGCGTGCGGATTGTATGAAGCGGGTCGGTGTCGTTATTGAAATTGTCTAGGGATCCCGCTTCGTGCAAAACACCGACGTAATCATCATCGGCGCCGGCGCTGCCGGCCTGATGTGCGCCCTGACCGCCGCCCAGCGCGGCCGTCGGGTGCAACTGCTCGACCACGCCAACAAACCCGGCAAGAAAATCCTCATGTCGGGCGGCGGGCGCTGCAACTTCACCAATATGTATTCCGAACCCGCCAACTTCCTCTCGCAGAACCCGCACTTCTGCAAGTCGGCCCTGGCTCGCTACACCCAGTGGGATTTCATCGGGCTGGTGGCCAAGCATGGCGTGCCGTACCACGAGAAAAAGCTCGGCCAGCTGTTCTGCGACAACAAGTCCAGCGACATCCTCGACATGCTGCTGGCCGAATGCGACAGCGCGGGTGCCCAGCTGCGCATGGACACCCGCATCGAGCAGATCGAGAAGACCGAGGACGGCTACCTGCTGGAAACCAGTGCCGGTCCCTGGCGCTGCCAGTCGCTGGTGATCGCGTCGGGCGGGTTGTCGATCCCGACCCTCGGCGCAACCGGCTTTGGCTACCAGGTCGCGCGTCAGTTCGGCCACAGCGTGCTGGCAACCCGCGCGGGCCTGGTGCCGTTCACCATCACCGAGCCGCAGCTCAAGGCCTTGTGCACGGAATTGTCGGGCACCTCGCTCGACTGCGTCGCGACCTGCAATGGCACAAGCTTTCGCGAGAACCTGCTGTTCACCCACCGCGGCCTCAGTGGCCCGGCGATCTTGCAGGTGTCTTCGTTCTGGGAAGCTGGCGACACCGTCGAGATCAACCTGTTGCCCGACCACGACGCCCTTGGCTGGCTGCAACAGCAACAGGCCGAACGCCCCAACAGCGAGCTCAAGACCCTGCTCGGCGAGCTGTTCACGCGCAAGATGGCCAACCTGGTCGCCGAGCAGTGGTTCGTGTCCAGGCCGATGAAGCAGTACACCCCCGCGGAGCTGGCCCAGGTCGCTGAAAAACTGTCGGCCTGGCAGGTCGTGCCCGCGGGCACCGAAGGCTATCGCACCGCAGAGGTGACCCTGGGCGGGGTCGATACCCGCGAGGTTTCATCCAAGACCATGGAGTCGCTCAAGAGCCCCGGCCTGTACTTCATCGGCGAAGTGCTGGACGTCAGCGGCCACCTGGGAGGGTTCAATTTCCAGTGGGCCTGGGCTTCCGCCAATGCCGCCGCGCAGTTCGTCTAGGCTTTCGCGTTAGAATCCTTTCCGGCACGGAACGCTTCTTGCTGGTCCGTGACGCCTGGCGGCATACCGTCGCCAGGCACGGTTCATTCTCGACCCCAGCCAAGCAGGCCTTCCGCCCATCATGTCATCGTCGTCTTTCCGCCATTCCTTGCGTCGTCTATGGGGCCAGGACAAGTTCAGCTACAGTCTCCGCGTTCTGATCGCACTCACCGGCAGCATGGCGCTGTGCTGGTACCGGGACGAGATGAGCCTGCTGATCCCGCTGTTCCTGGGCATCATCGCCAGTGCCCTGGCCGAGACCGACGACAGCTGGCAAGGCCGCCTCAACGCCTTGGCCGTGACCCTGGTGTGCTTCACCATCGCCGCACTCTCGGTGGAGCTGCTGTTCCCCTACCCGCTGATATTCGGCTGCGCGCTCGCGGTGTCGACCTTCGCCCTGACCATGCTCGGCGCACTGGGCGAGCGCTACGGCGCGATTGCCTCGGCCACGTTGATCCTGGCGGTGTACACCATGATCGGCGTCGACCAGCGCGGCGGGCAGGTCACCGATTTCTGGCACGAGCCCTTGCTGCTGGTGGCCGGCGCGGCCTGGTACGGGCTGCTCTCGGTGCTCTGGCAGGCGCTGTTCGCCAACCAGCCGGTCCAGCAGAGCCTGGCCCGGCTGTTCCGCGAGCTGGGACGCTACCTGAAGCTCAAGGCCAGCCTGTTCGAGCCGGTGCGCACCCTGGATATCGAAGCCCGGCGCCTTGAGCTGGCGCAGCAGAACGGCAAGGTGGTCGCCGCGCTCAACACCGCCAAGGAGATCATCCTGCACCGGGTCGGCAACAGCCAGCCCAACTCCAAGGTCAGCCGCTACCTCAAGCTGTACTTTCTTGCCCAGGACATTCACGAACGGGTCAGTGCCTCGCACTACCCTTACAACGCCCTGGCCGAAGCGTTCTTCCACAGCGACGTGATGTTCCGCTGTCAGCGCCTGCTGCGCCAGCAGGGCGCGGCCTGCCAGCGGCTGTCCGAGTCGATCCGCCTGCGCCAGCCTTTCGCCTATGACACGCGTTTTGCCGAGGCGCTGGAAGACCTGCACGCCTCGCTCGAGCACCTGCGCCTGCAAAGCAACCCCGCGTGGCGCGGGCTGCTGCGCTCGCTGCGGGCGTTGGCGGCGAACCTGGGCACCCTCGACCGCCTGCTGGGTTCGGCGAGCAACCCCGACGGCCTGGCCGACGCCAGCGACAGCAGCCTGCTCGATCGCTCGCCGCGAAGCCTGAAGGACGTCTGGAGCCGCCTGCGTACCCAGCTGACGCCGACTTCGCTGCTGTTCCGCCACGCCCTGCGCCTACCCCTGGCCCTGTCGATCGGCTACGGCATGGTGCACCTGATCCACCCCACCCAGGGCTACTGGATCATCCTCACCACGGTGTTCGTCTGCCAGCCCAACTATGGCGCAACGCGCCGCAAACTGGTGCAGCGCATCGTCGGTACCGCCATCGGCCTGACCGTGGGCTGGGCGCTGTTCGACCTGTTCCCCAGTCCCATTGTGCAGTCGCTGTTCGCCGTGGCGGCAGGGGTGGTGTTCTTCGTCAACCGCACCACCCGCTACACCCTGGCCACGGCCGCGATCACCCTGATGGTGCTGTTCTGCTTCAACCAGATCGGCGACGGCTACGGGCTGTTCCTGCCGCGCCTGTTCGATACCCTGGTCGGCAGCCTGATTGCGATTCTGGCGGTGTTCCTGTTCCTTCCCGACTGGCAGGGCCGCCGCCTGAACAAGGTGCTGGCCAACACCCTGACCTGCAACAGCCTCTACCTGCGCCAGATCATGCAGCAATACGCCCATGGCAAGCGCGACGATCTTGCCTACCGCCTGGCCCGGCGCAACGCCCACAACGCCGATGCGGCCCTGTCGACCACGCTGGCCAACATGCTGATGGAGCCGGGGCACTTTCGCAAAGAGGCAGATGTGGGCTTTCGCTTCCTGGTGCTGTCGCACACCCTGCTGAGCTACCTGTCAGGGCTGGGCGCGCACCGCGATACGGCGTTGCCCGCGGAGGTGCACGAGCACCTGATCGACGGCGTCGGGAGCAGTCTGGCCAATAGCCTGGACGAGATCGCCAATGGCCTGTCGGCCAAGCTGGCGGTGGCGATCCACAGCGATGAAGAGGAAGCGCTGGCCAACACGCTGGAGCAGATGCCGGAGGAGCTGGATGAACACCAGCGACTGGTACAGACGCAGCTGGCGCTGATCTGCCGGCAGCTGGGGCCGTTGCGCACGCTGGCGGCGCACCTGATCAAGGCGCGGCCGCCGCAGGTGGATCAGGGGTAGTCCAGCACCTGACGGATCTGCCGCAGGTGCTGCTCGACCCACCGGGGGTCCACCGCGCCCCAGTCACGAATCCGGTACTGCCCGGCGTGATGGCGGGCGCCCTCCTCCTGCTCGAACTCGCAGACGATATCCAGGTCGGCCAGCGCGGCGATGGTGTCCTGGGCGGTGCGCCGGGGCATGCCGGTGGCGGCCATCAAGGCCGGGACGCTCGCGGCGCTCTGGCTGTCGATCAGCCAAGCCACATACAGGCGGCGGTAGAAACTGGTCTTGGTCTTGCTCACTTCCATCGGCAGGGTCCTTGGGCTCAGGGCGTGTCGGGCAGTTCCCGGTAGGTCAGGTAGATGCGCAGGTCGAACTCCATCTGGTGGTAGCCTGGCTGCATGTGCTCGCACAGCTGGTAGAACGCCTTGTTGTGATCACGCTCCTTCAGGTGCGCCAGTTCGTGCACGACGATCATCCGCAGGAACTCTGGCGCGGCCTCCTTGAACAGCGAGGCGATGCGGATTTCCTTCTTCGCCTTGAGCTTGCCACCCTGCACCCGCGATACCGCGGTGTTCAGGCCCAACGCACGATGGGTCAGGTCGAGGCGGTTGTCGAACAGCACCTTGTCGAGGTTCGGGGCGTTGCGCAGGTGTTCCTGCTTGAGGCCCTGGACATAGCCGTAGAGCGCCTTGTCGCTCTGCACGGCATGGCGTTCAGGGTAGCGCTGCTGCAGGTAGTCGCCCAGGCGGTTGCTGGCGATGAGCTGGCGTACCTGGTCTTGCAGGTGCGCGGGGTAGGCTTGCAGGTAACGTAGGGTGGTCATGTCACGGTATTAGGCGAGGAATACGCGAGTTTAACCAACCGGGGGCCAGGGCAGGGGAAAATCCTGCACAAACACACTGGCATCCTCGGGCGTCAACGGACGCGCCACCAGGAAGCCTTGTACGTACTCGCACTCGTTGTCGCGCAGCCACTCGGCCTGCTCCGGCGTCTCCACGCCTTCGGCGATCACCGTGATGCCGTAGGCCTTGCACAGCTGGATGACACTGCGCGCCAGCGCCGCATCGGCCATCGAGTCTGGCAGGCGCGCCACCAGGTGGCGGTCCAGCTTGAGGGTGTCGATAGGCAGGTCGCGCAGCATGCGCAACGAGCAGTCACCGGCCCCGAAGTCGTCCAGCGCCACGCGCACGCCCAGGCCGCGCAGGCGCTGTACCTGCTTGATCGCCGCGTCGATGTTGTACATCAGCGAGGTCTCGGCCACTTCCACCTCCAGCTGCGAAGGCGCCAGGCCGTGCTCCTCGATCACCCGCGCCAGTTCCTCGACGAGATTGGGCATGGCGAACTGCGCGCGGCTGAGGCTGATGCCCAGCACCAGGTCTGGCGCGAAGCGGTCGTACCAGGCACGGCGCTGGGCGGCGCCCTTGTGGTAGATCCAGCCGGCCAGGCGGCTGATCAGGCGCGCTTCCTCGAGCAGCGGGATGAACAGCCCTGGCGGGACGTCCCCGGCGCTGGGGTGCTGCCAGCGCAACAAGGCTTCGAAGCCGCGCAGGCGACCGTCGGCGAAGGCCACCTGGGGCTGGTAGACCAGGCTGAACGCCTCGTCTTCGATTGCCTCGCGCACGCTGTCCTCGAGCATCAGGCGTGAGCGCGCACGGCCATTGAGCTCCTCGTCATAGAAGCGGTACTGCTGGCGACCGGCCTGTTTGGCCGCGTACATGGCGGCATCGGCGGCGCGCATCAGGCCTTCGACGGTCGCGCCGCAGTCCGGATAGGTGGCGATGCCGATGCTGACACCCAGGCTGATGTCCACATCATCGAAGCGCTGGCACATCGAGACCCGCTCGATCAGCGTTTCGGCAAAACGCCCGGCCAGCTCCGGAAACGGCAGCTCATCGAACAGTGCCGTGAACTCGTCCCCGCCAATGCGCGCCAGCAGCGCCTGGCTGCCCAGGCATTCCTTGAGCTGCTCGGCAACGCAACGCAGCACCCGGTCGCCGGCCTCGTGACCCAATGTGTCGTTGACCCGCTTGAAACCATCCAGGTCCATGTACAGCAGCGCCTTGGCCGTGTCAGGACGTTCGCTGCGCAGCAAGGCCTCCTCGGCGGCCTGATGGAAGCCACGCCGGTTGAGCAGGCCGGTCAACGGGTCGGTCACGGCCTGGTGCGCCAACTGCTGGTGCAGACTGCGCACGATGGACATGTCGAGCACGGTCACCACCATGGCGCGCTGCTCGCACGCCAGCGGCGCGCACGAGAGCGCGACCGGTACCGGCCGGCCAGTTGCCGTGCGCAGCATGGCGTCGTGCACTCGAAGGACTTCCCGACCCAGATAGGCCTGGTAGAACGCCGACTCGGTCCAGACGCGGGTGGCAAGCTGAAGGAATTCCAGCAGGGCAGCGCCCTGCAAACGTTCGACCGGCGCATCGAGCAGCTGCGAGATGGCCGGGTTGGCAAAGCTGATGGTTCCGCACTCCTTCACCACCAGGATGCCCTCGGCCGCGTTGTCGAGCACCGAGGCGTTGAAGGCGCGAGCCGTCTCAAGCTCGCGGCTCAGGCGCTGGAGCATGCGGCGATTGCGCTGCGGTTCCAGCAAGGCCTGAACCTTGGGCTTGAGGATCTTGGGGTCGAAGGGTTTGAACAGGTAGTCCACCGCGCCACTGGCATAGCCCTTGAGCACCGCTGCGTCGGACTGTTCATTGGCGGTCAGGAAGATGATGGGCGTCAGCCGGGTGCGCTGGCTGCCGCGCATCAGGCGCGCGACCTCGAAGCCGTCCATTTCCGGCATCTGCACATCCAGCAGGACCAGGTCGACGTCGTGGGCGAGCAAGGCGCTCAGCGCCTCCCTGCCAGATCGTGCCGTCAGTACCTGCCAGTCCTGGCGCGCGAGAAGCGCCCGCATGCTGAGCAGGTTTTCCGGGTAATCATCGACAATCAGGACAACCGAGCCGCCATCGAGGGACGGTGTGTGAGCGCAATCCATGCTTTTCTCTTGTAATTGCCGAGTACGACGTGCAATTGGATCCGATTAACACTCTAGACCGCTTGGGCCCAGACGCCAAGATATCAGATGGACATCACGCGTAATAAGTTCAGCATCCGACTGGCGGTATTTTCAGCGCATGAAAAAACCCGATGCGCAGGCATCGGGTTTCGAAGGTCACACGTGCGGCCGGATCAGTTGATCTTGGCTACCAGCTCACCCTTGGCGTAGCGCTGGAACATGCCTTCCAGGGAGATCGGCTTGATCTTCGAGGCGTTGCCAGCGGTGCCGAACGCTTCGTAGCGGGCGATGCACACATCACGCATGGCCTTGACGGTCTCGCCAAAGAACTTGCGTGGGTCGAACTCGCTCGGGTTCTGCGCCATCAGGCGACGCATGGCACCGGTGGAGGCCAGGCGCAGGTCGGTGTCGATGTTGACCTTGCGCACGCCATACTTGATGCCTTCGACGATTTCCTCGACCGGCACGCCGTAGGTCTCTTTGATCTCGCCGCCGTACTGGTTGATGATCGCCAGCCATTCCTGCGGGACCGAGGAAGAGCCGTGCATCACCAGGTGGGTGTTAGGGATGCGCTTGTGGATTTCCTTGATGCGGTCGATCGCCAGGATGTCGCCGGTAGGCGGCTTGGTGAACTTGTAGGCGCCGTGGCTGGTACCAATGGCGATGGCCAGGGCGTCGACCTGGGTCTTCTTGACGAAGTCGGCCGCTTCCTCAGGGTCGGTCAGCATCTGGCTGTGGTCCAGCACGCCTTCGGCGCCGATGCCGTCTTCTTCACCGGCCATGCCGGTTTCCAGCGAGCCCAGGCAACCCAGCTCACCCTCCACCGAAACGCCGCAGGCGTGGGCCATGGCCACGGTCTGCTGGGTAACGCGCACGTTGTACTCGTAGTCGGTCGGGGTCTTGCCGTCCTCGCCCAGCGAGCCGTCCATCATCACCGAGCTGAAGCCCAGCTGGATCGAGCGCTGGCAGACATCCGGGCTGGTGCCGTGGTCCTGGTGCATGCACACAGGGATGTGCGGGAATTCTTCGATCGCCGCCAGAATCAGGTGGCGCAGGAAAGGGGCGCCTGCGTACTTGCGCGCACCGGCCGAGGCCTGAACGATGACCGGAGAGTCGGTCTTGTCAGCCGCTTCCATGATGGCGCGCATCTGCTCGAGGTTGTTTACGTTGAAAGCTGGGACGCCATAACCGAACTCGGCGGCGTGGTCCAGCATCTGGCGCATGCTAATGAGTGCCATTGTGTATCTCTCTCCCGACAAGCGTCGTTTTTTGTCATGCAAGCCCGCCATGGCGGCGGCTGCTGTTCAAGTAGTGTGGGCCACGCAGGGGTGGCCCGGCCAGTCACGGTGCCTTGCAGCCCCGCCCTATCAGATCGTTGGTCGCAACCCAGTACACCAGGCCTTCATCGCCCTGGATGTGCAAGGCCAGTACACCGTCGCTGTACAGCGTGCCCGAGGCACCCGGCTCGGCTCGCAGCCGGTAGACCTGGTCACCGCCTGCGAGCCGTGCATCCACCGCGTCGCGGTTGGCATCGACAAACCGCCATTGCACCTGCGCCTGGGTATCGCATACCCACTGCGTCCAGTTGTCCGCGACAGGTTCGGCGCCGGACGATGTCCAGCGTGTGCATCCTGCCAGTGTCGCCAGGGCCACAAGGGCCATGAGCGCCTTCATCGATTGTCCTCTTGAAGACCACGAAACAGCCGTCTGGTTGCCTGGCTGGCGATCAGCGACGCCATTCATGGGCAACCCGGGGCACGCCGCTGGTGCTCGTCGTCGTACTTTTCCAGGCCTTCGGGGCCCAGGCGCTTGCTGATCACCGGCACCGTCTCGGCTTGCCAGTCGGACTGGTAACAGCCGCCCTTGGGCGCGCCGGGTGTGCCTGCCTCCGGTGCCGGCGTGCCTGAGCATGCGCCCAGCAACGCCGCCATGATCATCACAGGCAATCGCTTGACCATCAGGTCGCCCCCTTTGCCAGGCGCCGGACGCTTCAGGCCTTGGCCCGCTGTTCCAGGATTTCCACCGCAGGCAGGACCTTGCCTTCGACGAACTCGAGGAACGCGCCGCCACCGGTAGAAATGTAGGAGATATCCTTGGACACGCCATATTTGTCGATCGCGGCCAGAGTGTCGCCACCACCGGCGATCGAGAACGCCGGGCTCTCGGCGATGGCCTTGGCCAGCACTTTGGTGCCGTTGCCGAACTGATCGAACTCGAACACGCCCACCGGACCGTTCCACAGAATGGTCTTCGAGGTTTTCAGCAGCTCGGCGAACTGTTGCGCCGTTTGCGGGCCGATGTCCAGGATCATGTCGTCTTCGGCCACGTCTGCAACCGCCTTGACGGTGGCCTCGGCGCTTTCGGCGAACTCCTTGGCGACCACCACATCGACCGGCAGCGGCACGCTGACCTTGGCGGCGATGGCTTTGGCGGTGTCGACCAGGTCAGGCTCGTACAGCGACTTGCCAACCTTGTAGCCGGCGGCGGCGAGGAAGGTGTTGGCGATACCGCCACCGACGATCAGCTGGTCACAGACCGAGCTCAGGCTATTGAGCACGTCCAGCTTGGTGGACACCTTGGAGCCCGCGACGATGGCCGCCATCGGCTTGGCCGGGGCCTTCAGGGCCTTGCCCAGCGCGTCCAGCTCGGCAGCCAGCAGCGGGCCCGCGGCAGCGACCTTGGCGAACTTGGCGACCCCATGGGTCGAGCCTTCGGCACGGTGGGCGGTGCCGAAAGCGTCCATGACGAACACGTCGCACAGGGCCGCGTACTGCTGCGCCAGCTCATCGGCGTTCTTCTTCTCGCCCTTGTTGAAGCGCACGTTCTCGAAGAGCACCAGCTCGCCGGCCTTGACCTCGACACCGGCCAGGTAGTCGGCCACCAGCGGCACGTCACGGCCCAGCGCCTTGGCCAGGTACTCGGCAACGGGCTTGAGGCTGTTCTCGGCCGAGAACTCACCTTCGGTCGGACGGCCCAGGTGCGAGCAGACCATCACGGCCGCGCCTTTTTCCAGGGCCAGCCTGATGGTCGGCAGCGCAGCGAGGATACGCGCGTCGCTGGTAACCACGCCGTCCTTCACAGGCACGTTGAGGTCTTCGCGGATCAGTACGCGCTTACCTTGCAGATCGAGGTCGGTCATCTTCAACACGGTCATGAATCAGAGTCCTTCAGGGCTGTTCGCAAGTGGTGCGGGTGGGATGGACGACGCGCAGATAATGATCGGCGACGTCGAGCATGCGGTTGGCAAAACCCCATTCATTGTCGAACCAGGCCAGCAGGTTTACCAGGCGAGGGCCGGAAACACGGGTCTGGCTGGCATCGACGATGGCCGAATGCGGGTCATGGTTGAAATCACAACTGGCGTGCGGCAGCTCGGTGTAGGCCAGCAAGCCTTTCAGCGGGCCGCTCAGCGCCGCCTGGTGCAGCACCCGGTTGACCTCCGCGGCCGTGGTATCGCGGCCCGTCTGCAGGGTAATGTCCAGGCACGACACGTTGACGGTCGGCACACGCACCGCTTTGGCCTGGATTCGCCCGGCAAGTTCCGGAAGCAGCCGCTCGATGCCACGCGCCAGACCAGTGGACACCGGAATCACCGACTGGAATGCCGAGCGCGTGCGGCGCAGGTCCTCGTGGTGATAGGCATCGATCACCGGCTGGTCGTTCATCGCCGAGTGGATGGTGGTGATCGACACGTACTCGAGGCCGAACGCCTCGTCCAGCACGCGCAACAGCGGCACGCCGCAGTTGGTGGTGCAGGATGCGTTGGACACCAGCCGCTCCTGGCCGGTCAGGCGGTGCTGGTTGATGCCGTAGACCACCGTGGCATCGACATCGGCTTCGCTGGCCATCGGCTGGGAAAACAGCACCCGCGGGGCGCCGGCATCCAGGAAACGCTGGGCATCGGCGCGGGTGTTGTAGGCGCCGGAGCATTCCAGCACCAGGTCCACGTCGAGCGCGGCCCAGTCGATGCCTTCGGGGGTGGGACTGCGCAAGACCTTCACGCAGTCGCCGTTGATATGCAGACAATCGCCCTCGACCTTCACTTCACCGGGAAAACGCCCGTGGGTGGAGTCGAAGCGTGTCAGGTATTCCAGACTGGCAAGGTCTGCCAGGTCATTCAGCGCAACGATCTCGAAGCCAGCCTTCGCTCCCCGCTCGAAGAGTGCGCGCAGTACGCAACGACCGATTCGGCCGTAGCCGTTGAGTGCAACCTTGAAAGGGCGTGGGTGGGGCATTCGGGTACTCACAAGATCCAGTGTGGGCAATCTGGGGAATTGGAGGTGCGCCGTTCGCGGGCAAGCCCGCTCCCACAGGTCAGGCAATATCCTGTGGGAGCGGGCTTGCCCGCGAATCGGGGCGATACCGCCCTCAGATCCTTACATCAATCTTCCAGCAGTTCCTCGGCGGTACCCAGGATGTTCTCCAGGGTAAAGCCGAATTCCTCGAACAGCGCCGCCGCCGGGGCCGACTCACCGTAGGTGGTCATGCCGATGACGCGGCCTTCGAGGCCGACATACTTGTACCAGAAGTCCGCGTGGGCGGCTTCGATGGCGATGCGCGCGCCAACTTCCAGTGGCAGCACGGACTGCTTGTAGGCGGCATCCTGGGCGTCGAACACGCTGGTGCTCGGCATCGACACGACGCGTACCTTGCGGCCCTGCCCGGTCAGCTTGTCGAAGGCCTGCACGGCCAGGCCGACTTCCGAACCGGTGGCGATCAGGATCAGCTCAGGCTCGCCCGCGCAGTCCTTGAGCACATAGCCGCCGCGGCTGATGTCAGCGATCTGCTGGGCATCGCGGTCCTGGTGCTGCAGGTTCTGGCGCGAGAAGATCAGCGCCGACGGGCCGTCCTTGCGCTCCAGGGCGTGCTTCCAGGACACGGCCGATTCGACCGCGTCGGCTGGGCGCCAGGTGTCCAGGTTCGGGGTGCTGCGCAGGCTGGTCAGCTGCTCGATCGGCTGGTGGGTCGGGCCGTCTTCGCCCAGGCCGATGGAGTCGTGGGTGTAGACGTGGATGACGCGCTGCTTCATCAGTGCCGACATGCGGACCGCGTTGCGGGCGTATTCCATGAACATCAGGAAGGTCGCGCCGTAAGGCACCAGGCCGCCGTGCAGGGCGACGCCGTTCATGATGGCGGTCATGCCGAACTCGCGCACGCCGTAGAACATGTAGTTGCCGCTGGCGTCCTCGGCGCTGACACCCTTGCAGCCTTTCCACAGGGTCAGGTTGGAACCGGCCAGGTCGGCCGAGCCGCCCAGCAGTTCAGGCAGCAGCGGGCCGAAGGCGTTCAGGGTGTTCTGGCTGGCCTTGCGGCTGGCGATGGTCTCGCCCTTGGCAGCGACTTCGCTGATGTAGGCGGTGGCCTTTTCGGCGAAATCGGCAGGCAGGTCACCGTTCAGGCGGCGCTTGAGCTCGCTGGCCAGCTCCGGGAAGGCCTTGGCGTAGGCGTCGAAACGCTGGTTCCAGTCGGCCTCGGCCTTGGCACCGGCTTGCTTGGCGTCCCACTCGGCATAGATGTCGGCAGGCACTTCGAACGGCGCGTGGTTCCAGTTCAGCTGCTTGCGCGCCAGGGCGATTTCGTCGTTGCCCAGCGGAGCGCCGTGGCAGTCTTCCTTGCCCTGCTTGTTCGGCGAGCCGAAGCCGATGATGGTCTTGCAGCAGATCAGGGTCGGACGGTCGCTCTTGCGGGCGGTCTCGATGGCGGTCTTGATCTCGTCGGCGTCATGGCCGTCGACATTGCGGATCACCTGCCAGTTGTAGGACTCGAAACGCTTCGGGGTATCGTCGGTGAACCAGCCCTCGACTTCGCCGTCGATGGAGATGCCGTTGTCGTCATAGAAGGCGATCAGCTTGTCCAGGCCCAGGGTGCCGGCCAGCGAAGCCACCTCGTGGGAGATGCCTTCCATCATGCAGCCGTCGCCCAGGAACACGTAGGTGTTGTGGTCGACAACCTTGTGCCCGTCGCGGTTGAACTGGCCAGCCATGACTTTTTCGGCGATGGCGAAGCCCACGGCATTGGCCAGGCCTTGGCCCAGCGGGCCGGTGGTGGTCTCGACGCCCGGGGTGTAGCCGAGCTCCGGGTGGCCCGGGGTGCGGCTGTGCAGCTGACGGAAGGCCTTGAGGTCGTCGATCGACAGGTCATAGCCGGTCAGGTGCAACAGCGAGTAGATCAACATCGAGCCATGGCCGTTGGACAGCACGAAGCGGTCACGGTCGGCGAACTTCGGGTTGCTCGGGTTGTGCTTGAGGTAGTCACGCCAAAGAACCTCGGCGATATCCGCCATGCCCATGGGGGCACCGGGGTGGCCGCTGTTGGCCTTTTGCACGGCATCCATGCTCAGTGCACGAATGGCGTTGGCACGTTCACGACGGCTGGGCATCGCTGATCTCCTGGGATGTGAAAGAGTAATGGAACGAAAAAAGGCGGCCATTTTCGCCCACGGCGGCCCCGGGGGCAATCACGGATGGTCGAAGGCTGGCGATTTTCCTGCGAATAACCGCAATTTCGGGACATTACACTCTGAAAAAGCTGAGTGCGCCCTGCGGCGGCTCGGCTGCCGTTCCGCTTATCGCGCAATATCAAAACTTTTTGATATTGCTATTGCGGGGGGCGGGCACCCTGTCTAGACTGCCCGACCATGAACCTGCGCGCCCCTTCGATACGTCCCGAGCCAAGCGACGACCTGACCGCCCTGTGCAAGGCCGGCGGCGATCCGCTTCGCCTGAACGTCCTGCGCGCGCTGGCCAGCGACTCCTATGGCGTGCTTGAGCTGGCGCAGATCTTCGACATTGGCCAGTCCGGGATGAGCCATCACCTCAAGGTACTGGCACAGGCCGAACTGGTGGCGACGCGCCGCGAAGGCAACGCGATCTTCTATCGCCGCGCCCTGCCTGACAGCCTGCGCCTGGGCGGTCGCCTGCACACCGCGCTGCTCGATGAGGTCGACAGCCTGTCGCTGCCAGCCGACGTGCAGATGCGTATCGTCCAGGTGCAGCAGCGGCGCGCGGCAACCAGCCAGGACTTCTTTTTGCGCGTGGAAGAAAAGTTTCGCGCCCAGCAGGACCTGATCGCCGGGCTGCCCCAGTACCGCGAAAGCCTGCTGGCGCTGCTCGACAACCTCAGCTTCGATGGCCATGCCAGCGCGCTGGAAGTCGGCCCGGGCGACGGCGAGTTCCTGCCCGAACTCGCCCGGCGCTTCGCTTGTGTCACGGCGCTGGACAACAGCCCGACGATGCTCGACCTGGCCCGCCAGGTGTGCCTGCGCGAGGGCCTGGCTAACGTGAACCTGCAGTTGGCCGATGCACTGAGTGCAACGGATGTGGAAGCCGACTGCGTAGTGCTGAACATGGTCCTGCACCATTTCAGCGACCCGGCCGAAGCCCTGCGGCGGCTGGCCACCCGGGTAAAGGCAGGCGGCAGCCTGCTGGTCACCGAGCTGTGCAGCCATGACCAGGGCTGGGCCCGGGAAGCCTGTGGCGACCTGTGGCTGGGCTTCGAACAGGAAGACCTGGCCGGTTGGGCCACGGCTGCCGGACTGACCCCCGGGGATAGCCTCTATGTAGGCTTGCGTAACGGTTTCCAGATTCAGGTACGCCATTTCGAGCGGCCTGCTGGCGACATCACCATCGGTAAATTTTAGGAACCCGTCGAGATGAGCGAATATTCCCTTTTCACCTCCGAGTCCGTGTCTGAAGGCCATCCGGACAAGATCGCCGACCAGATTTCGGACGCGGTCCTGGACGCCATCATCACCCAGGACAAGTATGCCCGCGTGGCCTGCGAAACCCTGGTCAAGACCGGTGTCGCCATCATCGCCGGCGAAGTCAGCACCTCTGCCTGGGTAGACCTTGAAGAGATCGTGCGCAAGGTCATCGTCGATATCGGCTACAACAGCTCCGACGTCGGCTTCGACGGCGCCACCTGCGCCGTGATGAACATCATCGGCAAGCAGTCGGTGGACATCGCCCAGGGCGTCGACCGCTCCAAGCCGGAAGACCAGGGCGCGGGCGACCAGGGCCTGATGTTCGGCTACGCCAGCAACGAAACCGACGTGCTGATGCCGGCGCCAATCTGCTTCTCGCACCGCCTGGTCGAGCGTCAGGCCGAAGCGCGCAAGTCGGGCCTGCTGCCCTGGCTGCGCCCGGATGCAAAGTCGCAGGTCACCTGCCGTTACGAAGGCGGCAAGGTCGTCGGGATCGACGCGGTCGTGCTGTCGACCCAGCACAATCCCGAGGTCGCGCAAAAAGACCTGCAGGAAGCGGTGATGGAGCTGATCGTCAAGCACACCCTGCCTGCCGAGCTGCTGCACAAGGACACCCAGTTCCACATCAACCCGACCGGCCAGTTCATCATCGGTGGCCCGGTGGGCGACTGCGGCCTGACCGGCCGCAAGATCATCGTCGACAGCTACGGCGGCATGGCCCGTCACGGTGGCGGCGCATTCTCCGGCAAGGACCCGTCCAAGGTCGACCGTTCGGCCGCTTACGCTGGCCGCTACGTGGCCAAGAACATCGTTGCGGCAGGCCTTGCCGAGCGTTGCGAGATCCAGGTTTCCTACGCCATCGGCGTCGCCCAGCCCACGTCGATCTCGCTGAACACCTTCGGCACCGGCAAGATCTCCGACGACAAGATCATCCAGCTGGTGCGCGAGTGCTTCGACCTGCGCCCATACGCGATCACCACCATGCTCGACCTGCTGCACCCGATGTACCAGGAAACGGCTGCCTACGGTCACTTCGGCCGCACTCCACAGCAGAAGACCGTGGGTGACGATACGTTCACCACGTTCACCTGGGAGCGTACTGACCGGGTTGACGCGCTGCGCGCTGCTGCCGGGTTGTAAGACGCTGCATCGAAGGCCCCGCCCGGGTGATCGGGCGGGGCTTTTTTGTGGGTGCGAAGGACACACCTCCTGACAATCCATCGCCGCATACGGCAGCCCTGTTGCCTAGGCTTGGCCTTCCCTACCGCCAGGCAAGGATGCCGGCCATGATCCACATGTTTCTTGCTGCTCTGCTCTTCAGTCTTTACCTGCCTGCGCTGCGGGCCGAGCCTTGCCCGCCCTGGTCACCCCAGCGCGCCGCAAGCGAGCTCGAACAACTGCGCCAGACGCTCGCTGAATGGGATGACCACTACCATCGTCTCGGTACCTCCCTGGTAGCCGACGACCTCTACGACCAGAGCCGCGAACGCCTGGAACTCCTTCAGCAGTGTTTCGCCGACAAGGTCAAAGCCAACCCCCTTGCCACCGCTGCAGGCCCGGTCGCCCACCCGGTTCCCCACACCGGCGTCGCCAAGCTGGCCGATGAACGCGCCGTGCAGGCCTGGATGAGCGACAAGCAGAACATATGGATACAACCCAAGGTGGATGGCGTCGCGGTCTCGCTGGTGTACAAGCAAGGCAAACTGGCACGCCTGCTCAGCCGGGGCGACGGCGTCCATGGCCACGACTGGAGCCGGCACTTGCCGCGGCTGAGCGCCATCCCCGCTCGACTCCCGCAACCCGTCGACCTGGTCTTGCAGGGCGAAGTGTACTGGCGTCTCGATGCCCATGTGCAAGCCACCGCGGGCAGCGTGAAGGCGCGCAGCATCATCGCCGGCCTCATGGCGCGCAAGCAGATGACCGTCACCCAGGGACAAGGTGTTGGCCTGTTCGCCTGGGACTGGCCGGCCGGCCCCGTGACCCAGCAGGAGCGCCTGGCGCAGTTGCAAGCGCTGGGGTTTGTCGACACCGCGCGCTACAGCCAACCGGTGCGCAATGTCGACGAGGCCGCGAAATGGCGGGCGCAGTGGTACGGATCGCCCCTGCCCTTCGCCACCGACGGGGTGATCCTGCGACAGGACCAACGCCCGCCCTCGACCCGCTGGAAGGCCCAGGCACCCTACTGGATCGCGGCGTGGAAGCATCCGTTCGCCACGGCGATGGCCGAGGTGCGCGAGGTCCACTTCACCGTCGGGCGTACTGGCCGTGTTACTCCAATGCTGCGCCTGCGGCCAGTCATCCTGGATGATCGGCGCATTACCCAGGTGAGCCTGGGTTCCTTGGCGCGCTGGCGCGGCCTGGATATCCGTCCGGGCGACCAGGTGGCCATCAGCCTGGCCGGGCTGACCATCGCGCGCGTGGACCAGGTGGTGCACCGCAGCATCGAGCGCGTGCCCGTGCAACCGCCACCTCAAGGGCGTTTCCATGGCATGACCTGCTGGGAGGCAATCCCGGGCTGCGAAGAGCAGTTCGTCGCAAGGCTCGCCTGGCTAGGGGGCAAGCAAGGACTGGACCTGCCGCGCGTGGGCCCCGGGGTATGGCGCAGCCTGGTGGAAGCAGGCCAGGTCACCACCCTGGCGGACTGGCTTGGCCTGCGCAGCGAAGACCTGCTCACGCTGAGCGACCTGGGTCCGGCACGCGCCCGCCATTTCGCGCAGGGCATCGCCGCCGCCCGCACGCGCCCATTCGAACAGTGGCTGCGCGCCCTGGGCACACCGGCGCCCCGCGGCCTGGATCTGCCTCACCCGTGGAGCGCCCTGGCGGGCCGGGATGCCGGGCAATGGCAGAGGGAACCCGGTGTCGGCGCACGCCGGGCCGAGCAGTTGCAGCAGTTCTTCCAGGACCCGGCCATTCAGGGGCTGGCACAAAGGCTTCGATCAGAGGCCATTGATGGCTTTTGATCAAGGACGGTCTGTCACGCCCGAAACCGTAGGACTTATCTGATCGTCACCCGGAAAATTCCACTAAGGGTTTCTAAATCGAATAAATCAGGGCAGGATTTCCCATTATTTTTGCTGCCCTGCCCCTTTGAGGAGGCCCTCATGAAACTGTTTTCCACGCTTGTCCTGCTGTCCGCATTCGGCCTCGCCGCCGGCCCTCTCCAGGCCGCGCAACCTGATCCTGGCCTGACGGGCTGCGCCGCCAAGCGCAGCGCCATCGAAAACCAGCTCAAGGAAGCGCGCGCGCACAACAACAAGGGCCAGATCGACGGCCTGGAAACGGCCTTGAAGGAACACACCGAGCACTGTACCGACAGCAGCCTGCGCAAGCAGCGCGAACAGAAGGTGCTGGACGCCCGCCACGAAGTGTCCCAGCGCGAGCGCGACCTGGACAAAGCCATGAAAAAAGGCGACCCGGAGAAGATCAACAAGCGCAAGGACAAGCTGGCCGAGTCCCGCAAGGAGCTCAAGGACGCCAAGGATGAGCTGGACAAGTAACGCCACGCGGTATCGGCTTCCAGGTACCCCACCAGCCCGCCAGCAGATCCATTGAGAGAGGCTGGCGGCCTTGATCACGTTCTTTGCGCCTCGCCCAAAAGGATTCGCCCTTCATGAAATCTGCTCTACGCCACCTCGGCTGGGCGCTACCGGCGCTGGCCCTGCTGGCCGGCTGCAACGGCAAGGAAGACCACGCCGTCAAGCCTGAACCCCACGCGATCGCCACCTACGCCAGCGCCGACTGGAAAGACCTGCCCACGGTCAGCGACAGCGACCTGCTGGCCGGCTTCGAGGCCTGGCGCAGCGCGTGCGAGCGCCTCAAGCGCGATGCGACCTGGGCAACCACCTGCCAGGCCGCAGTCCAGGTACCGGCCGAGGCAGGCAAGGTTCGCGGCTTTCTCAACGAGCACTTGCAGGTCTATGGCCTGCGCTCGGCACAGAACAACGCCAATGGTCTGATCACCGGTTACTACGAGCCCGTCTATCCCGGCAGCCTGACCGCCACGGACACGGCCAGTGTGCCGGTCTACGGGGTCCCCCAGGACATGATCACGGTCGCCCTCGACAGCGTCTATCCCGAACTCAAGGGCAAGCGCCTGCGCGGACGCCTGGACGGTCAGGTACTCAAGCCCTATGACACCGCCGAGGTGATCAACCGTGAAGGCGCCAAGGCCCCCGTGCTGGCCTGGTTGACCGACCCGATGGACCTGCAGTTCCTGCAGATCCAGGGCTCCGGCCGCATCCAGCTGGACGATGGCCGTCAGCTGCGCATCGGCTATGCCGACCAGAATGGCCACCCGTACCGGCCGATCGGCCGCTGGCTGGTGGAGCAGGGCCAGCTGAAGAAAGAAGACGTCACGATGGGCAGTATTCACGCGTGGGCCCAGGCCAATCCGGGGCGGGTCCCTGAACTGCTGGCCAGCAACCCCAGCTACGTGTTCTTCAGTGCCCGCCCGGACAGCAACGAAGGCCCGCGCGGCTCGCTCAACGTGCCGCTGACCGCAGGCTATAGCGTGGCGATCGACCGCAAGGTGATTCCCCTGGGAAGCCTGCTCTGGCTATCCACCACGCGGCCTGACGGCAGCCCGGTGGTACGTCCGGTCGCGGCGCAGGATACCGGGGGCGCGATCACCGGCGAGGTGCGCGCGGACCTGTTCTGGGGCACCGGCAGCGAAGCCGGCGCGCTTGCTGGCGACATGAAGCAGCAAGGCCGGATCTGGCTGCTCTGGCCCAAGGGCGCGGCGCTGCCAGAAGTGCCGAAGGCACCTTGAGCTAGGCCGAGATCACGAAGAACGACACGATCAGCGCCAGGCCGGCGAACCACACCAGCGACCGCAGCGCGGCCCAGTCGGCCAGGTAGCAGATGATGTAAAGCAGACGGCTGGTGATGTAGAGGACCGCCAGTACATCCTGGGTAACCTGGTCGGCATTGCCGACCAGGTCGGCGATCAACACCGCGGCGGCGAATGCCGGAAAGGCCTCGTAGCCGTTCTGCTGCGCGGCATGGGCGCGGCGCGGCAGACCTTCGAGCTTTTCCAGAAAGGCACGCGGGTCATGGTTATGACCCATGCGGAACTTGCCACTGCTGAGCTTGGCGGTCAGCGCGCAGAGCGGCGGCTGGAAGATCGCGATCAGTACACACCACAGGGCAACGGTCATGGGGGATTTCCTTGTCGGAGGGGTCGGGTTCAGAGCTTCATCACCAGCATGCCTGCCAGCACCAGCCCGCAGGCTAAGAGCCTCGGGCCGCCAAAAGGTTCTTTGAGATAGCGCATGCCCAGCAACACCACCAGAATCACGCTCAACTCGCGCAGCGCCGCCGCCTCGGCCACCGAGCCCAGGTGCATGGCCCACAGCACCAGCGCGTAGCTGAGCAGCACGCACAACCCCACCGCCAGCCCCAGCCGCCACTGCAGGCGCCAGAACAGCCTGAACGGTGCCCGGCGGGCCACGGCGGCCAGCAGCGGAAACGGCCAGGCGCTGAGCAGCGTCAGCCAGACCAGGTAGTCGAACGGCTTGCCCCACAGGCGCAAGGCCTGGCCGTCGAACCAGGTATAGCAACCGATGCACAGGCCGATCAGCCCCACCACCGGCAACATCGACCACGGCAACCGGTCACCGCCCCCGCCCTGCCACAGCAGGCACGCCATGCCACAGGGGATCAGCAGGATGCCAATGATCTGCTGGCTGCTCAGCGCCTCACCGGCGAACGCCAGCGTCAGCGCCAGCACCACCAGCGGCGACAACCCGCGCATCAGAGGATAGACCAGCCCCAGGTCACCGACCCGGTAGGCCCGGATCAGCAGCACCCGGTACAACTGCTCGGCCACTGCCGAAGCGATCAGCCAAGGCCACACCGCCACTGGCGGCACACCGACAAACGCCACCGCCCCCACCGCGAACACCAGCGCCACCGTGTCCATGCTCGCGATCACCAACAGGCGCTCGCCGCTAAATTTGATCAGGGTGTTCCAGGTCGCGTGCAGCAGCGCCGCGATCAACACAAGCGAGGTGGCTAGCATCGTTACAGTCCTTGGAGAAGCAAGCAAGCCAGGCATTGAAAGGCAAAGCAAGCTACATCGAGGCTTATTCTCAAGCCTTGAATGGCCGGTGTTAAGGTTTAGGAATTGGCCTACACAAATTGGAGAATTCTCCAGCGCATACGTCCTCCGCGAAAGGAGGAGAAGTGGATATATTGTCGCCCCCTATTCTCAAACAAGCCCTCATCCAATGATATTGACGCGTCGGCCACGGCAGCATAGTATCGTCTCAACGCATGGGTTAACGCCCGTGCCTACCTTCCGAGGCCCGCTATGCGCAAGCATGCGGGCTTTCGTGTTTCTGGGCCAAGGGCTTTGGAAACGATGACGCACTATGTCGCTTACTTGGACGAATTTGGACATGTAGGCCAGTACGTCGCCCGCGACCATCCTAACTTCAGGACCAGCCCCGTGTTCGGCCTGGCAGGCATGCTGATCCCCGCCGATCAAGTGAGAGAGTTTGCGATCTACTTTTTCAAGCTCAAGTGCCAGCTCCTGGCTTGGGACCTGATAAACGATAATCCGCGCAACCTTCCCGCTTACCAATGGGAGAAGAAAGGATCAACGCTCTACACCACCCGCAATGTCACTCGCTACCGCGTGTTGAGGCAGTCGACGTTCCGCTTGCGCTCCAGTGCGCCGATTGGATCTGCGGGCTGATCGGTCGACTAACTGCGCTTGCCGTGTCTCCGACGGAATTTCAGGATTGGGTGCCCTTCGAGACTTACTTTTCGATGCGTATTGGGGAAGTCACTCTTCCCTCTTGCGGCCTGGACGAGCAGGAAGAAGCCTGCGTCTTACCGGACGACGGGGTCGAAATTGTAATGCCGTAGGTCAGGCATTTCTGCCTGGAATATTCGCTAGCGAAACCCTGCAACCGAAACGCTGTCAACGATGGCAGTCAAAAACTGTGTCCCGAACCCCTCCTGCGGTCATCAAACAACTGCCCGGACTTTTCGGGTACCGGCTCGCAGACCCATTGCCACAGGACTTCGGATGCTTGAGATTGTTGCTGTCTTTATTTGCCTGACCACCCTCCTCACCTACGTCAACTACCGTTTCATCGGCCTGCCGCCAGCCATCGGCGTGATGGTCACCGCGCTGCTGTTCTCCCTGATGCTGCAGGGCCTGAGCCTGATCGGCTACCCGGGCCTGGAGGCGCGGGTCGAGGGGTTGATGAACCAGATCGACTTCAATGACCTGCTGATGCACTGGATGTTGTCGTTCCTGCTGTTCGCCGGCGCCTTGCATGTCAACCTGGCCGACCTGCGCAGCTATCGCTGGCCAATCGGCCTGCTCGCCACGGTGGGGGTGCTGATCGCCACCGTGGTGATCGGCTACCTGGCGCACTGGATCTTCGCGCTCTTTGGTTGGCACGTGAGCATGCTGTACTGCCTGCTGTTCGGTGCGCTGATCTCGCCCACCGACCCGATCGCGGTGCTCGGCGCGTTGCGTACTGCAAACGCCTCGAAGCCGCTGAAAACCACCATCGTCGGCGAGTCGCTGTTCAACGATGGCACCGCGGTCGTGGTGTTCACCGTGCTGCTGGGCATCGCGCAGCTTGGCGAGACCCCGAGCGTGGCCGACACGGCCGTGCTGTTCGTGCGTGAAGCCGTGGGCGGCGTGGTGTTTGGGGCGGTGATCGGCTACGCCATCTACCGGATGATCAAGAGCATCGAGCAGTATCAGGTCGAGGTCATGCTGACCCTGGCGCTGGTCATCGGCGGCTCGGCGCTGGCGTACGAGCTGCATGTCTCGGCACCGATCGCGATGGTGGTCGCGGGGCTGATCATCGGCAACCTGGGCCGCAACCTGGCGATGAACGACATGACGCGCCGCTACCTGGACGGTTTCTGGGAGCTGATCGACGACATGCTCAACGCCCTGCTGTTCGCGCTGATCGGCCTGGAGCTGCTGCTGTTGCCGTTCAACTGGCTGCACGTCGCGGCTGCCACTGCCCTGGCGCTGGCGATCCTGCTGTCGCGCCTGCTGACGGTGGCCCCGGCCATCCTGTTGCTGCGTCGCTGGCGCCCGGTGCCGAGCGGCACGATTCGCGTGTTGACCTGGGGCGGCCTGCGCGGCGGTGTCTCGGTGGCTTTGGCGCTGTCGCTGCCTGCCGGCGAGGAACGTGACCTGCTGCTGAGCATCACCTACATCGTGGTGCTGCTGTCGATCCTGATCCAGGGCCTTAGCATCGGCCGGGTGGTGCGTGGAGTGACCGGGCAGAAAGACGCCCCGGCCACCGACCACTAGCAGGTCATTCGATCGCCGTGTCGAACTGATCCTGGATGTACTTGATTTCGGTCCGCCCGTGCGCCGCGGGCAGGCCGTCTTCGCCGAGGTTGACGAAGACCATCCTGTCGACCGTGAGGATGCTCTTGCGGGTGATCTTGTTGCGCACCTCGCACTTGAGGGTGATCGAGGTGCGGCCGAATTCGGTGGCGGTGATGCCCAGCTCGATGATGTCGCCCTGGCGCGAGGCGCTGACGAAGTTGATCTCCGAGATGTACTTGGTCACCACGCGCTGGTTGCCCAGCTGGACAATGGCGTAGATCGCCGCTTCTTCGTCGATCCAGCGCAACAGGCTGCCACCGAACAGCGTGCCGTTGGGATTGAGGTCTTCGGGTTTAACCCACTTGCGGGTGTGGAAGTTCATCATTGCTCCTGACCGGTTTGCCAATCGTGCAGCCATGATGGCAGAGCCGTTCGTCGTACTCCATCGGCCATCGACCATCGTCTCGATTAATCGACAGAAAACCGTGGGCGCCAGCGCGCACCACAGCTATAATCGCCCACGTTTCACATGGCCGCCCACAGCGGGGCCATGCCCGCCACCTGTCCGAGGGGCGCTGCAGCAGGCTCGGCCTGTCAGGCTCGGATGGGGCGTTGTCCGTCTCGCGGACGCTTAACGCACAACGGCGCCCATTCGCACACTACGAATGGAGGCTCTTCATGAGCGCTGTAAACACGCCTGCAGGTTTTACCGATTTCAAGGTCGCTGACATCTCCCTGGCCGCCTGGGGCCGTCGCGAAACCATCATCGCCGAGTCCGAAATGCCGGCACTGATGGGTCTGCGCCGCAAGTACCTGCAAGAGCAACCGCTCAAGGGCGCCAAGATCCTCGGCTGCATCCACATGACCATCCAGACCGCCGTGCTGATCGAGACCCTGGTTGCCCTGGGTGCCGAAGTGCGCTGGTCGTCGTGCAACATCTTCTCGACCCAGGACCAGGCCGCTGCCTCCATCGCCGCCGCCGGCATCCCGGTCTTCGCCTGGAAAGGCGAGACCGAGCAGGAGTACGAGTGGTGCCTGGAGCAGACCATCCTCAAGGATGGCCAGCCATGGGACGCCAACATGATCCTCGACGACGGCGGCGACCTGACCGAGCTGCTGCACAAGAAGTACCCGACCGTGCTGGAAAACGTCCACGGCGTGACCGAGGAAACCACCACCGGTGTGCACCGCCTGCTCGACATGCTGGCCAAGGGCGAACTGAAAGTCCCGGCGATCAACGTCAACGACTCGGTCACCAAGAGCAAGAACGACAACAAGTACGGCTGCCGTCACAGCCTCAACGACGCCATCAAGCGCGGCACCGACCACCTGCTGTCGGGCAAGCAGGCGCTGGTGATCGGCTACGGTGACGTGGGCAAGGGCTCGGCCCAGTCGCTGCGTCAGGAAGGCATGATCGTCAAGGTTTCCGAAGTCGACCCGATTTGCGCCATGCAAGCCTGCATGGACGGCTTCGAGCTGGTCTCGCCGTTCGTCGACGGCATCAACGATGGCACCGAGGGCAGCGTCGACAAGGCACTGCTGGGCAAGATCGACCTGATCGTCACCACCACCGGTAACGTCAACGTCTGCGATGCCAACATGCTCAAGGCCCTGAAGAAGCGCGCCGTGGTCTGCAACATCGGTCACTTCGACAACGAGATCGACACCGCCTTCATGCGCAAGAACTGGGCATGGGAAGAGGTCAAGCCGCAGGTGCACAAGATCCACCGCACCGGCCTGGGCGATTTCGACCCGCAGAACGACGACTACCTGATCCTGCTGGCCGAAGGCCGTCTGGTGAACCTGGGCAACGCCACCGGTCACCCAAGCCGCATCATGGACGGCTCGTTCGCCAACCAGGTGCTGGCACAGATCTTCCTGTTCGAGCAGAAGTTCGCCGCCCTGTCGCCTGCGCAGAAAGCCGAGCGCCTGACCGTCGAAGTGCTGCCCAAGAAGCTTGACGAAGAAGTGGCCCTGGAAATGGTCCGCGGCTTCGGCGGCGTGGTCACCCAGCTGACCCGCCAGCAGGCCGACTACATCGGCGTGACTGTCGAAGGCCCGTTCAAGCCGGACGCCTACCGCTACTAAGCCGCCACGCGGGAAGTTGCACGCGGCGGGCGACACGCCAGGGCAGACCATGCCTGGCCCCGCTTGCCGCGTGCAGCATTGAAGATGCCTGGGCCAGGTCGGCCTGAACCGTCCTGGCTTCTACTTGCGGCTTGCAGCTTTGCGCTTGCAGCTCCGAGGTATGCCTGATGTCTGAAGAACGCCGTTACAGTTTCGAATTTTTCCCTACCAAGACCGACGCTGGCCACGAAAAGCTGATGGGCGTTGCCCGTCAACTGGCCACCTACAACCCTGATTTCTTCTCCTGCACCTACGGTGCCGGGGGCTCGACCCGCGACCGCACGCTCAACACCGTGCTGCAGCTGGAACACGAGGTAAAGGTCCCGGCCGCCCCGCACCTGTCGTGCGTTGGCGACAGCAAGGAAGACCTGCGCAGCCTGCTGGCGCAGTACAAGGAAGCCGGCATCAAGCGCATCGTCGCCCTGCGCGGCGACCTGCCATCGGGCATGGGCATGGCCAGCGGCGAGCTGCGCCACGCCAATGACCTGGTCGAGTTCATCCGCCAGGAAACCGGTGACCACTTCCATCTGGAAGTCGCCGCCTACCCTGAGATGCACCCGCAGGCACGCAATTTCGAGGACGACCTCAACAATTTCGTGCGCAAGGTCAAGGCCGGTTCCGACAGCGCCATTACCCAGTACTTCTTCAACGCCGACAGCTATTTCTATTTTGTCGAGCGCGTGCAGCAGATGGGCGTGGATATCCCTGTGGTGCCGGGCATCATGCCGATCACCAACTACAGCAAGCTGGCACGCTTCTCCGACGCCTGCGGCGCCGAGATTCCGCGCTGGATCCGCAAGCAGCTCGAAGCCTACGCCGATGATGCGAACAGCATCCAGGCCTTTGGCGAAGAAGTGATCACCCGCATGTGCGAGCAACTGCTGCAAGGCGGCGCACCGGGGCTGCATTTCTATACCCTCAACCAGGCCGAGCCTAGCCTGGCGATCTGGAATAACCTGCAACTGCCGCGTTGATGTTCGAGTGCAGGGTCTGAAGCCCACACGGCTCCGGCCCTGCGCCGCCCCTCCGGATTCCCACGCCACTGCCACGCTGGCCAGCGCCTGCCCCACGTCGTAATCTTGCGCCATGCCCCACCTTAGCCGCCTCCTCTGCACACTCCTGCTCGCCAGCCTGAGCTTCCTGGCGCATGGCGAACGGCTGCGCATTGTCAGTGATGAATGGTCCCCCTATTTCTACCAGGAAAACGGCCAGTTCCGGGGCATGGACTACGAGGTCGCCAATGAAGTCTTCAGGCGTCTGGACATTCAGGTGCACTGGCAGATCCTGCCGTGGAAGCGCTGCCTGGCACTGGTCGAGCAAGGCCTGGCGGACGGCATTCTGGATATCTTCCAGACTTCCGCGCGCCAGGCAGCGATGGTCTATCCCGACGAGCCGATGTCGACCGTGGAATTCGTGCTGTTCCAGGCCAAGGCTCGTCCGCATCAGGTGAACCGCCTTGAAGACCTCGCCGGACTGACCGTGGGCACCTCTCCCGGATACGACTACGGGCCGGCATTCCTTGAATCGACGCTGTTTCGCCGCGAAGCCGCGCCCACCCATGAGGCCAACCTGGGCAAGTTGCAACGGGGACGCATCGACCTGCTGGTCACCGACCGCCGCGTCGGTCTGTACCTGCGCCAGCAACTGGGCCTGGAACACGCCGTCGAGGACCTCGCGCTGGTGATCAGCCAACAGCCGCAATACCTGGGCCTGGCGCGCAAACCTGGCCGCGCGGTGCTGGCTGAACGCTTCGCGGCCGAGCTGCGCCGCTTCAAGCAGGAGCCTGCCTACGCCGAACTCCGGGCCCGCTACGACGGCGAGCTTGCGAGCATTCCTCGCGCCGTTGAGCAGCAGGAAAGCGGCACGCCTTGATTGCTCTGTTATACTCGGGCCTTCCCGCCAGGCTTACGCCCGGACGCTCGGCCTTGCAGCAGGCATCCCGACCGGCAGAAACGCGCGCCTAGAGCCCGCCCGCCGCTTCCCGGATGCACAGTTAAAGCCCTGCTGGACCGGACGCGACCGCATCCCTGCGATGCTTGTCGCGCCAGGCACGATCATCCCATCGGGCCCAGCCCACACTAGAACAGGATTGCCCATGTCCTTTGCTTCCCTCGGTCTCTCCGAGGCTTTAGTCCGCGCTATCGAGGCAGCGGGCTATACCCAGCCCACTCCGGTGCAACAGCGGGCTATTCCCGCCGTGTTGCAAGGCAGCGACCTGATGGTCGCCGCCCAGACAGGTACTGGCAAAACCGGCGGCTTCGCCCTGCCGATCCTCGAGCGCCTGTTTCCGGGCGGTCATCCGGACAAATCCCACCGTCATGGTCCCCGCCAGCCCCGCGTGCTGGTCCTGACCCCGACCCGCGAACTGGCCGCCCAGGTCCATGACAGCTTCAAGGTGTATGCACGTGACCTGAAACTGGTCAGCGCCTGCGTCTTCGGCGGCGTTGGCATGAACCCGCAGATCCAGGCCCTGTCCCGCGGCGTCGATGTCCTCGTGGCCTGCCCTGGCCGCCTGCTGGACCTCGCCGGCCAAGGCAATGTCGACCTGTCACATGTCGAGATCCTGGTACTGGACGAAGCCGACCGCATGCTCGACATGGGCTTCATCCATGACGTCAAGAAGGTCCTGGCCCGCCTGCCAGCCAAGCGCCAGAACCTGCTGTTCTCGGCGACCTTCTCCAAGGACATCACCGATCTGGCCGACAAGCTCCTGCGCAACCCGGAGCGTATCGAGGTCACGCCGCCGAACACCACCGTCGAGCGTATCGAGCAACGTGTCTACCGCCTCGCGGCCAGCCACAAGCGCGCGCTGCTGGCCCACCTGATCACCCTCGGTGCGTGGGAGCAGGTGCTGGTGTTCACCCGCACCAAGCACGGCGCCAACCGCCTGGCCGAGTACCTTGAGAAGCACGGCCTGACCGCCGCCGCGATCCACGGTAACAAGAGCCAGAACGCTCGCACCAAGGCGCTGGCCGACTTCAAGGCCGGTACCGTTCGTATCCTGGTGGCGACCGATATCGCCGCCCGCGGCCTGGACATCGACCAGCTGCCGCACGTGGTCAACTTCGAGCTGCCGAATGTCGAGGAAGACTACGTTCACCGCATTGGCCGTACCGGCCGGGCTGGCCGCTCCGGCGAGGCTATTTCGCTGGTCGCGCCGGACGAGGAAAAACTGCTCAAGAGCATCGAGCGCGTCACCCGCCAGAAGATCGCCGACGGCGACCTGATGGGCTTCGATGCCAGCAAGGTCGAGGCCGAGAAGCCTGAAGTGCGCGAGCGCCCGCAGGTCAGCGGTCGCGGCTCCCGCAACCCGCGTGGTGAGGGCAGTGCTGCCGGCAATGGTGGCCGCAAGGACAAGGGCAAGGAAAAAGGCCGTGAAAAGCCGCCTGCCGACAAACCGGCTGAAAAGGCCGCCGGCCAGCAGCCTCGCCAGGAGCGCAAGCCGCGCAACAAGAAGCCTGCCCAGTCGCAGTCGTCCCAGCAAGGCGCGTCATCGGCGCCGGTCAATCGTGACCCTGAAGCGTTCCTCGACGATGACGTCGACAATTTCGGCAACCGCGCCGACTACGTCAGCCCATACCAGAACAAGAACCAGGGCCGTAACCGCCGTCCAGGTGCCGCGGGTCAGCAGACTCAAGCTGGCGGTCAGCGCCAGGGCACCGGCACCGGCACCGGGGGCCAGGCCCGTGGTGGCCAGCCGCGTACCGGTGGCGGCGCCGGCAGTGGTGACAAGCGTGCGCGCAACAACAACGGCGGTGCTCGTCGTGACGGTGGCGGCGGTCGCCGCAACGACTCGTCGCGTCAGGAGCCTGCGGTCCGTGGCCCTCGCGATGGCCAAAGCCAGACCCAGCCGAAGATCGTGCACAAGGAATCGAAGCTCGACCGGTTCCCGACCGCCGAACAGCTCGAAGATCTGCCAAGCCGCCCGCGCGGTGAGCGCCCTGCGCTGCTGACCCGCAATCGCTGATCAGCTGCACTGACAAAAACGCCGCCCACTAGGGCGGCGTTTTTGTTTGCGGCAGCAGAGTTACTTCTGTTTCACGCCTTCCAGGCTGATGTCCAGATCCAGGGTCTGGGAGGTCGGGCCCGGCCCCTTGATGCCAAAGTCGGGCAGGTTCAGCGTGGTCTTGGCGTTGAAGCCTGCACGCTCACCGCCCCACGGATCCTTGCCTTCACCGTTGAACTCGGCCTTGAAGGTCACCGGCTTGGTCACGCCGTGCAGGGTCAGGTCGCCAGTCACGTCGGCGGTTTTCTCACCCGTCGACTTGACCGCGGTGGAGACGAACTTGGCCTCGGGGTACTTGCTCACGTCGAGGAAGTCTTTACTGGCGATGTGCTTGTCACGCTCGGCATGGTTGGACCACAGGCTGGCGGTCTTCAGGTCGACCGCAATCTTGCTGGCTTCAGGCTTGGCCTTGTCCCACGAGAAGGAACCCTCGAAGTCCTTGAACGTGCCGTGAATGAAGCTGTAACCCAGGTGGCTGATCTTCCAGTCGACGAAAGCGTGCTGGCCTTCCTTGTCGATCTTGTAGTCCGCCGCCATGGCCTGGCCGGCCGAGAGCAGAGCAGTACCCAGTGCCAGCGCGGCGAAAGTCTTTTTCAACATCCTTCGATTCCTTTGCAATTGAGGTTGGGAGTCAAGCTTTGCGGCCCAGCATGCGTGTCAGGGTCGCGTCACGGTCGATGAAATGGTGCTTGAGGGCTGCCAGGGCATGCAGGCCGGAGAAAACCACCAGCGCCCAGGCCAGGTAGAAATGGATCTCACCGGCAAGGTCTGCCTGGTCGGGCAGGTTGCTGACCAGCGCCGGCACCTCGAACCAGCCGAATACCGGAATGCCCACGCCATCGGCGGTGGAGATCAGGTAACCGGCGATCATCACTGCGAACAGGCCGAAGTACAGCACAGCATGGCCAAGTTTGGCGGCCACCCGTACAAACGAGCCGTGGTTGGCAGGCGCGGGCGGTGGCGGACTGATGAAGCGCCAGACCACACGCACCAGCATCACGCCCAGCAGGATCAGGCCAATGCTCTTGTGCAGGTCGGGTGCTTCCTTGCGCCACGGGCTGTAGTAGTCGAGGCCGACCATCCACAGGCCCAGGGCGAACAGGCCATAGACCGCCAGGGCCACTGCCCAGTGCAAAAGCATGCTGACCAAACCATAGCGAGCGGGTGAGTTGCGCAGTTGCATGCCTGTTTCCCTGTAAGAACTGTTCACAAGACTAGCGCGAAACGTATCGAAAAAAAGCGTAAAAACCTGCTGATAAATATCGTTTTAACTGATTGGTAGAGTACGGTTTTCCTATTAAGGAAAGATTAACCGCCTTTTGCAGAAGCGGGCGTGCGCCACCTCTGCAAAAGGGAAGCCCCCTCGCCCGTGTCAGTGGGCCTTGGCCTGGGTGGCAGTGGTCTTCTTGCTGTGCACCGGCTTGGCCACAGGCTTTTTCACCGGATGTGCCTTGGCCGGCGTTTTCTTGACCGGCGCAGGCTTCACCGGTTCTTCCTTGGCTATGGGCGCGACAACCGGGGCGGGGGTCGGCGCAGTAGCAGGGGCCGCCACTGGCGCTGGTTCCGCAGGCTTGGCAACCGGCTGCGCGGCAGGCGCTTCATCGTTGCCGAACATCCGCGAGAAGAAGCCTGGCCTGGTTTCCTTCACAGGCTCCGCCTTGGCCGGTGTCTTGTCGGAAGCGCCACCGAACAGGCCTGAGAAGAACCCGCCCTTGTCCTTGGCGGCCACCGCGCCCGCCGCACCGGCCGCCGCGGCGGCAGCCACCGCCCTGGCCGGCTCGAACGACTTCCCCGCCGCCAGGTCCTGAACCTGGCTCGCGGCGCGCTGGCCACTGCGCAGCGCGCCTTCCAGGGTTCCCGGGTAGAGCGCATCGGTGTGCTCACCGGCAAAGGCGACACGCTGCACCGGCCGCTCCCACAGGCGCCAGTACTTGCTGATCTGGCCTGGGCCGTACGCCAGGTAGGCGCCGCCCATGCCGGCGTCGGTGCTGTAACGACGAATCTCATAGCCGGTGAAGGCGCCACGGGCTTTTGGATAGAAGGCATGCATGCGGATCAATACCTGATCGACCATCTGCTTGTCACCAAAGGCCTGCAGCAGCCGGGCGTTGTCGCCAGACAGGTTGATCACCACGTTGGCGCCACCCTTGAGCGCTGGCTCGATCCACAGCATGCCCAGTCCGGTGTTGCTGAAGATCTCGCCCGACATGCGCGCGCGGCTCTCCCAGACCGGGGTCTTGAACTTGAGCAGCAGCTGGTCGCGCCAGCCATAGTTGGTGCCTTTGAGCGCAGCCAGGTGCTGGTTGTCCAGGCCAGGGGTCATCTGGATCTTGGCCAGGGCGCGCAGAGGCACGGCCATGACCAGGTAGTCGGCCTGGTAGCCGACGCTGCCGACCTTGACCGTGACGCCGTGCTGGTCCTGGACGATCGAGGTGACCGGCGAGCTGGTCTTGATGGTCTTCAGCTGCTTGACGAAGGCCTGCGCCAGTACCGGGCTGCCGCCAGGCAGGCGCGCGGCGCGCAGGTCGCGGTCGCTGACGCCACGGTAAACGCGCGTCTGCTGGGCGAAATACAGCAACGACAGGCGCGATGGCTCGTCATAGCGGGTACGGATCTGCTGGTTGATCAGCTGACGTGCGACGGACGGCAACTGCAGCTTGTCCAGCCAGGCCGACACGTTGATCTGGTCGAGGGCGAACAGCGTGCTGTTGGCCGCCGGCGCAAGTGGGTCGTCGATCGAACGGGCCAGGTCGTCGAGGGTTTTCTCGTAGCGTTTCAAGGCCTCGGCGGTGGCGGGCTGTCTGGCCGCCAGGTCCGCCGCGCTGAAGTAGTCGCCATCGATCAGGTAGCTTGGGGTGCGCACATATTCGGGCGCGGGCAAGGTACTGAGCCTGAACTGGTCCAGGTATTGATTGAGCACCGGCTGCGCCTTGCTGTTGCCCACCCACTCGCTGGTCGCCAGCCCCGAGCGTCCGCCCATGCCACCCTTGGCTTCCAGCAGTGTGACCTGCCAGCCCTTGCCTTGCAGCTCGTAGGCGGCGGTCAGGCCCGCCAGGCCACCCCCGACGACGATCGCCGAGGGCGCCTTGCCCTCAGCCAGCGCGGCGCCGCCGGACAAACCACCAATCATTACCAACGCGCACAGGCGCAGCCAAGCAGCAGCCATTTCGGCGAACTCCGGATCAGAAAAACCAAAAAAAGAAGGGGAAGGACACCCCGGGATGTGATGCATCAAGAATACGTCACGCGTAGGCACCCTGCCAGCAGAGTGACATCAAGTGCTTTACCACATTCACATTTTCGTCAGCAGCCAGGATGGCTCGCCCCTCTTCAGGCATCGCACGGCGGTTGTCCTGCCTGCCTTCATTGCTTAGGCTTACGCGGTCTATACAAGCCGCGTCGCCAGGAGAAGTGCCCATGGGCCTCAATGATCAGTGGATGCAACGTGACCTCAAGGTCCTGTGGCACCCCTGCACCCAGATGAAAGACCACGAGCAGCTGCCGCTGATTCCGATCAAGCGCGGTGAAGGCGTGTGGCTGGAGGACTTCGAGGGCAAGCGCTACCTGGACGCCGTCAGCTCCTGGTGGGTCAACGTGTTTGGCCATGCAAACCCGCGCATCAACCAGCGCATCAAGGACCAGGTCGACCAGCTCGAGCACGTGATCCTCGCAGGCTTCAGCCATCAGCCGGTGATCGAGCTGTCCGAGCGGCTGGTCAAGCTGACGCCGGCCGGGCTGGACCGCTGCTTCTATGCCGACAACGGCTCGTCCTGCATCGAAGTGGCGCTGAAGATGAGCTTCCACTACTGGCTCAACAAGGGCCAGCCGCAGAAGAAGCGTTTCGTCACCCTGACCAACAGCTATCACGGGGAAACCATCGCGGCGATGTCGGTGGGCGATGTGCCGTTGTTCACCGAAACCTACAAGGCGCTGTTGCTGGATACCATCAAGGTACCGAGCCCTGACTGCTACCTGCGCCCGGATGGCATGGGCTGGGAAGAGCATTCACGCAACATGTTTGCCGCCATGGAGCAGACGCTGGCCGAGCACCACGCCACGATCGCCGCCGTGATCGTCGAGCCGCTGATCCAGGGCGCAGGCGGCATGCGCATGTACCACCCGGTCTACCTCAAGTTGCTGCGCGAAGCATGCGACCGCTACGGCGTGCACCTGATCCATGACGAGATCGCCGTGGGCTTCGGCCGTACCGGCACGATGTTCGCCTGCGAGCAGGCCGGCATCCGCCCGGACTTCCTCTGCCTGTCGAAGGCCCTGACCGGTGGCTACCTGCCGCTGGCCGCGTGCCTCACCACCGAGGATGTCTACCAGGCGTTCTACGACGACTACCCGAGCCTGCGCGCCTTCCTGCATTCGCACAGCTATACCGGCAACCCGCTGGCCTGCGCCGCGGCCCTGGCGACGCTCGACATCTTCGAGCAGGACAACGTGATCGAGGCCAACAAGGCCCTGGCCCAGCGCATGGCCAGCGCCACCGCGCACCTGGTCGACCACCCTCATGTGGCCGAGGTGCGCCAGACCGGCATGGCCCTGGCCATCGAGATGGTCAAGGACAAGCCGAGCAAGACTGCCTACCCCTGGCAGGAACGGCGAGGCCTGAAGGTCTTCGAGCACGCCCTGACCCGTGGCGCGCTGCTGCGCCCGTTGGGCAGCGTGGTGTATTTCCTGCCGCCCTACGTGATCACGCCCGAGCAGATCGATTTCCTCGCCGAGGTGGCCACGGAGGGCATCGATATCGCGACGCGCAGTAGCGTCAGCGTGGCGGTGCCGGAGAACTTCCATCCCGATTTCCGGGATCCGGGCTAAGCCCCCGTCAATCAAATCACCACCGTATCCTTGTGGGAGCTGGCTAGCCAGCGAAGAGGCCCGACCAGAAAACCTCGGTGCATGGCAAGGGCTTTGCCCTTGTTAGCTGGCAAGCCAGCTCCCACCCGGGACAACACCTTATCCAGAGCACCACCATGCGACTATCCCGCTTTTTCATCGACGCCCCCCTGAGCCTTGGCGAGCACGACCTGCCCGAGGCACAGGCCCATTACATCGGCCGGGTCCTGCGCATGGCGCCAGGCGATGCCGTGCAGCTGTTCGACGGCAGCGGCCAGGAATTTCTCGGCCAGCTGCTGGAAGTCGGCAAGAAAACCGTTCGCGTCACCCTCGACCAGGCCCTGCCTGGGCAAGCCGAATCGCCCCTGCAGATCCACCTCGGCCAGGGCCTGTCCCGCGGCGAGCGCATGGACTGGGCCATCCAGAAAGCCACGGAACTGGGCGCCAGTGAAATCACCCCGATCGTCAGCGAGCGCTGCGAAGTGCGCCTCAAGGACGAACGCGCCGACAAGCGCCTGGCCCACTGGCGCCAGGTCGCCATCAGCGCCTGCGAGCAATGTGGCCGCTCACGCCTGCCGGTCATCCACCCACCCCTGACACTGGCCGAGTGGGTCAAGGGCACCGAGGCCGCGCTCAAGCTGGTGCTGCACCCCGTGGCCGAGCCGCTGGTCAGCCATGCCCGCCCCGACACCCTGGCGTTCCTCATCGGCCCTGAAGGCGGCCTCAGCGATGCCGAGGTCGAGCACGCCAAGGCCGCCGGCTTCCAGGCTGCCCGCCTCGGCCCTCGCGTGCTGCGCACCGAGACCGCCCCGGTGGTCGCGCTCTCGGTCGCGCAGCAGCTGTGGGGCGATTTCTAGAGCACGTAGAAAAACATGGCGATGAAGTGCATCACGCTGCCAGCGATCACGAACAAGTGCCAGATGCCGTGCCAGTGGCGAAAGCGCCGGTCGTAGGCGAAGAAGATGATGCCCACGGTATACAGCACGCCCCCCGCCGCCAGCCAGGCAAAGCCGGCGGTGCCGAGGGTGTGCAGCAATGGATTGACCGCCACCAGCACGATCCAGCCCATCAGGGCGTAAATCACGATCGACATCACCCGCGCCTCGGAGCGCGGCTTGATCTCTTGCAACATGCCGATCAGGGCCAGTCCCCACACCACGCCGAACAGGCTCCAGCCCCAGGGCCCACGCAGGCTGACCAGGCAGAACGGTGTGTAGCTGCCGGCAATCAGCAGATAAATGGACAGGTGATCAAGCTTGCGCATGATCACCTTCGTTCGCCCGCGGGTGCTGTGGTAGAGGGTCGAGATGCTGTACAGCGTCAGCAGCGTGACACCGTAGATCGAGAAGCTGACGATCTTCCATGGATCGCCCTGCAAACCGGCCACGATGATGAGCCAGATGGCGCCGATGGCGGACAGTACCGCACCGACGAGATGCGTCCAGGCATTGAAACGTTCACCGTAATACATACAACACCGACCCCCCATGCCTGCTTCAGGTTCCCTTGGAACCTGAGACTAGCCAAGCGCCGCGTCACGCACCAGCCGCTCTAGCGCGGCCAGGTCAGGTACCCGCGCGACCTGGTCGCCGACCTGCACCGCGGCCACTTCCAGTGGTGCCAGGGGCACGTCGACGTAGTTGAGCTGGCTGTCGAGCTTGCATGAGCGCGGGATGCCCTGCACCAGCATGGCCAGGTAGCGCAGACCGGTATCGCCCAGCGCGTTGAGCACGACGATGCGGGCCCGATCGCCGCAGGGGGTATGCCCGCCGCACGCGGCCTCGAAGCCGATCAGCGGCAGGCGCTGCTGGCGCCAGTCGACCCAGCCTTGGTGCCAGGGAGTCTCTCCCGGCTGGCAGCTGACCGCGCGCTGGCCGATCAGCTCGGCCACGGCGACATTGGGCAGCACCAGCGTACGGTCGCCCAAGGGCAGCAGCAGGCCGGTGAGGCTGACGCGCTGGCCGGCAAGATGATCAAGCATTGGCGTTGCTCCATTGGGCGATGCTCTGTAGCAGGACCGACTCCTGGTAGGGTTTGCCCAGGTAGTCGTTGACACCGATGGCCATCGCCCGGTCGCGGTGCTTCTGGCCGGTGCGCGAGGTGATCATGATGATCGGCAGGTCCTTGAGACGCTCATCGCGGCGCACACGGGCCGCCACCTCGAAACCATCCATGCGCGGCATTTCGATGTCCAGCAGCAGCACGTCAGGGCGGTGCTGGTCGAGCAAGAGCATGGCGTCGACGCCATCCTTGGCGGTGAGCACGTTCATGCCGTGGCGTTCGAGCAGCCGTCCGGTCACCTTGCGCACGGTTACCGAATCGTCCACCACCATCACCAGCAGGGGCCTGCGCGGCGGCTGGCCGGGCAGCAGCGCACGTGCGCCAGCCGCCCCCGGCAGGTGAGTGCGACGCCGCTGCAGGCCACGCAACTGCCCCAGCAGGTCAAGAATCAGCACCACGCGGCCATCGCCGAGCAAGGTCGCGCCCGACAAGCCCGGCACGGCAGCGAACTGCGGCCCCAGGCTTTTCACCACGATCTCGCGGCTTGGAGAAAGGCTGTCGGCCTGCACCGCGAACGACTGTTCATGGGAGTGCACCAGCAACACCGGCAGCGGCACGCTCTGGCCCAGCAGACGCGGCGAGCTTGCGCCCTGCACCAGTTCGCCCAGATAGCGAAGCTCGTAGTGGTGACCGGCATAGGTGTAGCGCGGCGCCTGCTGCTGGTAGCAGGTCTGCAGCTCGCCCGGCGGCACGCGCACGATCCCCTCGATGGTATTGAGCGGGATGGCGAACTGCTCCTCGCCCAGGTTGACCATCAGTGCCCGGTTGACCGACACGGTGAACGGCAGGCGGATCAGGAAACGCGCGCCCTTGCCCGGGCTCGACTCGATGCTCATCGAGCCGCCCAGTTGCTTGACCTCTTCATGCACGACGTCCATGCCCAGGCCGCGCCCGGAGATCTGGGTGATCTTCTCGGCGGTGGAAAAGCCCGGCCGCAGGATGAACTGCATGATCTCGTGTTCGGACAGGTGCGCCTCGGGATCGAGCAGGCCGCGCTTGATCGCCTTGCGCCACACCGCCTCCAGCGGGACGCCGGCGCCATCGTCGGTCATCTCGATGACGATGTCGGCGCCTTCGTGCAGCAGGTTCAGGCTAATGGTGCCCTGCTCGGGCTTGCCCGCCGCCAGGCGCGCCTCGCGTCTTTCAAGGCCGTGGTCGACGGCGTTGCGCAGCATGTGCTCAAGGGGCGCGACCATGCGCTCGAGCACGCTGCGGTCCAGCTCGCCCTCGGCGTTGCCCACGATCAGCTCGACCTGCTTGCCCAGCTCGCTCGCCACCTGGCGCACCACCCGCTGCAAACGCGGCACCAGGCGTTCGAAGGGCACCATGCGGGTGCCGGTCAGCCCCTCCTGCAGCTGGCTGTTCACCCGCGCCTGCTGCTGCAGCAGGCTGGAGGCCTGTTGCGCCTGCTGGGTCAGGGTTTCCTTGAGATCGAGCAGATCGGACGCCGACTCGAACAGGGCCCGCGACAATTGCTGCAACTGCGAATGGCGGTCCAGCTCCAGGGGATCGAAGTCTTCGTAGGCATCGCGCTCGGTCTGCTGCCGGCTGGAGATCTGCCCTTGGGTTTCGGTGTCGAGGCGGCGCAGCTGGTCGCGCATGCGCTCCAGGGTGGTTTCCATCTCGCCCAGAGCGACCTGGGCATCGTTGACGTGCTGCTCGATGCGCCCACGGATGATCGAATGCTCGCCCGCCAGGTTGCCCAGGTTGTCGAGCAGCTCGGCGCCGACCTTGACCATGTCGCCGGGTGCCCGCTCGGGCACCGCGGCGGGAGCCTCGGCAGGCGCCAGGTCAGGCTTGCCCTGGCCCGCGGCAGTGTCGGCCAGCGCCGCGCTGCTGAAGTTGCGGATGTAGTCGATCAGCGCCGTGGCGGCATGCAGCGGCTGGCCAAGGCGAACGGCATCGAGCATCTGCGCCAGGCGGTCATGGCAGTTCTGCAGCAGGCTGAACAGTGCAAGGCTGGGCGGCAGTTGCCCGGCGGCCAGCAGCTCATAGAGAAACTCCAGCTCATGGGCCAGGTCGCCGATGGCGGCGATCTCGACCATGCGTGCCCCGCCCTTGAGCGTATGCAGGTCACGCAGCAGGTTTTCCACCTCGACCAGGTTGCGCGGCTCGGCCTGCCAGCGCGACAACGCGGCGCCCGCGCTTTCGACGATGTCCGAGCTTTCCTCGAGAAAGATCTCCAGCAATTCCTTGTCGCCGGGCGCCTTGTTGTCCTCCGGCGTCGGCACGCCCAACGCCAGGGCGCTGGCCCTGCTCAGCTCGGTGACACCGTTGTCGCGGCTGACCAGGCCTGTGGCCGACGGCGCCAGGCCCTCGTCCAGCAAGTCGCGCAGGGCCTGCAGGCACTCGGGTCGCGCCGTCACCTCCTGGCCTGCGGCGATCTCGTCGAGCATGTCGATCAGTGCTTCGTGAGCCTGCTGGGCCTGCACGAAGAAACGCGCGCTGGCCCCCAGGCTGCCTTCCTCGACCGCCCCGTAGAGGTCCAGCAAGGCTTCGCAGACCTCGTCCACCTGCCACAGGTCGGCCAGGTGCGCGCCTTGCCCGAGGGTGGTCAGCTCGTCGAGCAGGGCATCGAGCTCCTGGCGCTCGCCCGGGTGCTCCTGCCAACGCGAGAGCAGCGACTCGGCGTCGAGCAGGATGTCCATGCCTTGGGCCAGGAAGCTTGCGATCAGTTGCGGATCGCGCCGCGGCCGGCGCGTCTGCCCAGCGCTCTCTTGCAGCGCTTGCAGGCGGGCATCAACGGCCTGGCCGGTGTGTTCGATCAGTTGCGCGGCACCGCGGATCGCCGCCAGCGGCGTGCTGTCGAGTTGCGCCAGGCCAATGCGCAGGAGGGTGCTGGACGCCTGCAGCAGTGCGATGTCGTCCGGCAGCAAGGTCAGTTGATGCGCCTTGTATTCACGCGCGAGGCGGTCGAGCGCCGTCGCCAGCTCGGCGATCGGCATGACACCGGCCATGGCCGCGCTGCCCTTGAGAGTGTGCAAGGCGCGCTGCAGGTTGTCGCTGATCGAAAGCGCGGCGGGGCCGGTGGCGTCCTGCAGGACGCTCTCGAGCGTGGCAAGGTGGCCTAGGGCCTCGTTGCGGAAGATGTCCAGCAACTGCGGATCCAGCTCGCTGTCGCCGTCGCTGACGACGCCTGCATCGTTCATGGCCAGGGCATGCAGGTGGCTGGACAGCACTTCGATAGGGCTGACGGCCGGCAATTGGCCAGACGCGAAGTCGGCCAGCAGGTCGGGAAGCCGCGCGAAGGCTTGCTGAAGGCTGATCTGGGCCTCGGCGGTGAGCTGCACGCGGCCCTCGAGCACCCGGTTGAGCAGGTGTTCGGCGCCCCAGGCCAACTCGCCCAGTGCCTGGGCGTCGACCATCCGCCCGCTGCCCTTGATGGTATGCAGCGCGCGGCGGACCTCGATCAGCGACTCCCGCTGGCGCGCATCGGCGCGCCAGCGGGCCCAGTGGCGCTCGATCTCAGGCAGCAGTTGCCCGACTTCGTCGAGAAACACCTCGCGCAACTCATCACGCAGCGCAGCGCGCTCATCAGGCTCAGGGCTGGCGGCCTCCTGGGCGCGAGGCCGCTGCACGCCAAGGGCCAGCAACGCCTGGCGGGCAAGGTCGAGAAACCGCAGCGCGTCGGCCAGCGGGTCGGCGACCAGCCATTGCAGGTAGCACTCGCTGGCACTGAGGGCGTCGGCCAGGTGCGCGAGGTCGACCGCCGCCGGTTCCACGCCGCTCTCGAGCAGGTGCGCCTGGGCATACGCCGCGCAGTCGCCCAGCACATCGGCGGCGCCGGGCAGCATCAGCATGCCCATCGCGCCGCTGATCTGCAGCAGCAGGTCCGGCAGAGGCTGCAGGCGCTGGCGTGACCAGCCTGCCTCCAGGCAATCGCCAATCAGCTCCTTGACCTGCTGCAACACCGACAGCGCCTCGACCAGCACCAGGTGACGGATCTCGGCCAGGTCGGAGCCCGGCAGCGGCAACGGCCCGCCCTCCTCCAGCGGCCCCACCATGCCGTTCAGCGTCGCTTCGACGTAGAGCAGGGCACCGGCGATGTCCATCAGCAGGGCATCGTCCGGCACGCGCTGGCCTTGGGCCAGGCTCTGCACGGCCAGGACCTGGTTGATGATCACCCGGCGTGGCTGCTGGAAGCCCAGCACCGCCAGGGTGTCGGCCACCTGGCGCAACGGTGCCAGCAACGGCTCGAGCTGGTGGTACTGCTGGCGATCGCCGCGCCCATAAACGTCCAGGCGCTCCTTGATGCGCATCAGGTCGTCGCACAGGGCCTTCACCACCGAGCGCAGGGCATCCCGGCCCTGCCCTGCCTCCATGTGCTCGCGCCAGCCGCCCAGCGGCAGGTCGAGGTTGGCCAGGTCTTCGGCACCGGCCAGCATCTGCCCGGGCTGCGGGCTGCCCATGAGGCTGGCCTGGGCCAGCAGCTCGACGCCACGGCAGGCACGCAACTGGTTGAGCAGCGGCAGCATCACCAGGGGCAGGTCGTGGCGGGCGCTGCGCAGCCGCTCCAGGTAGACCGGAAGCTGCTCAAGCCCACGGAACAGCGCGCCCAGGCAGTCGCCACGGGAGGTGATCTGCCCCTCGGCGAGCGCCCGGCCGAGCAGTTCCATCTCTTCGGCCAGGCACCGAGCGCCGGGCAGCTCCAGCATGCGCAGGCAACCGTGGACCTGATGCAGGTTGTCGAGAAAGACCGCCAGCACGGCGGTCTCCCCAGGCTCGCCGGCAAACCGTTCCAGCGCCTGGCGCGCCTCTGCCAGGCACTCGAGGATGGCGGGCCTGGTCCACGCCAGGGCCACCGTGTCGTGGCGCAACGGGACCTGTGCTGCATTGGCCATGCTTAATTCCTCAAGGGCGTTCGGCCGGGGCCGGCAGGGTGAAGCCTGACACGGAGCGGCGCATTTCGCTGGCCATGCGCGCCAGGTGACGGATGCTGTCGGCGGTCGCGGTGGAGCCTGCGGATGTCTGCGCGGTGATCTGCTGGATGACCGCCATGGTGTGGGAAATCTGCCCGGCAGAGGAGGTCTGCAGCTGGGCGGCATCGGAGATGCTGTGGATCAGTTCGGCAAGCGTCTGCGACACCCCTTCGATCTCGGCCAGGGAAACCCCGGCGTCCTGCGCCAGGCGCGCGCCCCGGACCACCTCGGCAGTGGTCTGCTCCATGGAGATCACCGCCTCGTTGGTATCGGCCTGGATGGTTCGCACCAGCGCCTCGATCTGTCGCGTGGCCGAGGACGAGCGCTCGGCCAGGCGCTGCACCTCGTCGGCGACCACGGCAAAACCGCGCCCGGCCTCACCGGCCAGCGAGGCCTGGATGGCCGCGTTGAGGGCCAGGATATTGGTCTGGTCGGCGATGTCGTCGATCAGGCTGACGATATCGCCGATCTCCTGGGACGACTCACCCAGGCGCTTGATCCGCTTGGCGGTGTCCTGGATCTGCTCGCGGATGTTGTCCATGCCGTTGATGGTGTTGTGGACCACCTCGTTGCCCTTGTTGGCGATGGCCACCGAACGCTCGGCGACCTTGGCCGACTCATAGGCATGCGCCGACACCCGGTCGATCGACTCGACCATGTCGCCGACGGCCACCGAGGCTTCGCTGATCTGTTCGGCCTGGTGCTCGGACGCCTTGACCAGCAGGCGCGCGGTGTTTTTGGTGTCCTGCACGGCGCTGGCCACCTGCACGGCGCTGTGGTTGATGGTGGCCACCAGGTCGCGCAACTGGTCGACCGAGTAGTTGATCGAGTCGGCAATGGCCCCGGTGAATTCCTCGGTGACCGACACGGTGACGGTCAGGTCGCCGTCGGCCAGCTCTTCGATCTCGTCGAGCAGGCGCATGATCGCCCGCTGGTTGCGTTCGTTCTTCTCGGCGGTCTCGCGCAACTGGCGGCGGGTGGTGCGCACCATCACCAGGCCGATCAGGATGATCGATGCCAGTGCCAGCAGCCCCAGCGCGTAGCCGCCCACGGTGTCCAGGGTACGTCCGCTGGCCAGGTTCTCGAAGCCGTTGGCCAGGTGCGAGGCCTCGTCGAGCAAGGTCTGCGACAGGCTGAAGATATTGCCCGCGGCCTCGCGTACGCGCAGCAGCTCGGGGGAAGTCTCGAGGATCTCGTCCACCGAGCCTGCAACGAACTGGAACAGCTCGGCGATCTCGGCCAGGCGCGCCCGGGCATCGGCGTCCTCGACGCGGGTGACCTGGATCAGCGGATTGCCGCCCAGCATGCCTTCCAGCACCTGGCCAAAGCGGTTGGCGTCGCGGCGGAAGGCATCGGCCGCCTGCACCGAGGCCTCGTCACCGGCCAGCACGGTATTGACCGAACCGAGGATGCGCTCGGCCAGCAGCAACTGGCGCTGGGCCACGGCGACCTGGCTGGCGGGGGCACCGCTCTTGAGCAGGATCTCGACGACCTTCTCGTACTCGACCTGCAACTGCGGCACCGTCTCGGCCAGCGTCGCGGCGACCTGGTGCAAGGACAGCACCGTCTGCTCGCTGGCCAGGATGGTGTCGGTATTCTTGCGCAGGTTTTCCCAGTCGCGCTTGACCGTATCCATCTCGTCGCGCACCGCCGTTGGGGCTTCGGGCAGCCCGGTGGCAGGATCGCCCTGGCGCAGGTAGCCCCAACGCCGCTCGAAGTCGTTGCGCGCATCGCTCAGCAGCTTGAACGCCAGCCCCTTGCCGGCCGCCGCTTCGGTGGCGTTCTTGGCGATGCGCTGGGACAGCACGCGCAGCTCGCCGGCATGGCCGATGTACTGCTTGTCGTAGTTGGACTGGGTGTTGAGGTAGGCGAAATTGGCGAACAGCAGGATGATCGACAGAATCAGCACGATGAACAGCGCGGCGATCTGCGCGGTGCTGCGCAGCCGCGGGTTGGCGGACGGGCTGGGGGGTTGGCTCACGGTCGGTTAGTCCTCTACAACGCCACATCGAGAAAGCCCGGCGCCTGGGCCAGGGCCAGCGGGCTGAAGATCGCCCAGTTGCGCTCGCGGGCAAAATGCCCCCGCACGAACGGCGCCGCAGCGCCGATCAACGGCCGCGGCGGCGCATGATCCAGGCTTTGCGGCGCAAAATGCTGAAGGCCCAGCACTTCGTCCACCAGAAGCCCGGCGAACAGTTCCTCGGTATCCAGCACCAGCACCCGCCGCTGCTTGCCAGGGGCGCAGGCGCCAAGCCCGAAGAAGCCGCCGAGGTCCATCACCGGCAGCAGGCGCCCCCGCAGGTTGGCGACACCGCAGACCCAGGGCTGTACCCCCGGCACGCGGCTGCTGCGCGGCTCATGCAGCACCTCGGCGATTTCGCCCATGGGCGCCACGAACCACTGGCCGGCCACGCGAAAGCCGATGCCGCTCCAGTGCTCCAGGCGGGTTTCCTGGCGAGGCGCGTCGGCCACCAGCAGGCGGCAGCGGCGGTCGATGTCGAGCAGCAACTCGAAGGCGGTCAGCGACGCGCCCTGGGGGCGCGTGGTCAAGCTGGCAGCACGCCTTTGAGTTTCTTGATCAGGGTGTCTTCGTCGACCGGCTTGACCAGGTAGTCGCGCGCGCCCTGGCGCTCGCCCCAGACCTTGTCGGTCTCTTGGTCCTTGGTGGTGACGATGATCACCGGTATGCCCTTGGTATCAGGGTCCTTGCTCAGCTGGCGGGTGGCCTGGAAGCCGTTCATGCCGGGCATGACGATGTCCATCAACACCGCGTCGGGCTTTTCCTGGCGCGCCAGGGCAACGCCATCGGCGCCGTTGACCGCCTTGAGCACCTGGTGCCCGTGCTTTTCGAGCATCGCGCTCAATTTGTACATTTCTGTCGGCGAATCGTCGACAATCAGAACTCGGGCCATGCTGTTTCCCCATGAGGAAAAAGACGCCGCCTGGGCGGGCGACGTCAGGGTGCGTGTTGTTCTTGCGCGGCGAACCCGGGCACATGGGCCTTGATCGCGTCGAGCAGTTCGTCCTTGCTGAATGGCTTGGTGAGGAACTGGTCCGAGCCCACCACCCGTCCGCGGGCCTTGTCGAACAGGCCGTCGCGCGACGACAGGAGGATCACCGGAATGTCCTTGAAGGCGCTGTTGTTCTTGATCAGCGCGCAGGTCTGGTAACCGTCCAGGCGCGGCATGAGTACATCGACGAAGATGATCCGGGGCTGGTGGTCGACGATCTTGGCCAGGGCATCGAAGCCGTCGCAGGCCGTGATCACCTCGCAGCCTGCCTCGCTGAGCAACATCTGGGCGGTGCGGCGGATCGTGCGCGAGTCGTCGATCACCATCACCTTCAGTGGCTGTTCCATATTTGCGCTACCATCGCTGCTCGGGCGTCGCCTGAAAGGGGCCGTGCAGGCCACGTGCCCGGCCTTTTTAGCACACTCCGGGAAGCCATACCATTGGCCCACCGGCCCGCGACCCGCTGCCCCTTGACCATCCGCGCCGCGAGCGCCACCCTGACGCCACTTTTCATTCGAACCACCGCGGCATAGGCCGCCCAGAGGAATTACCCATGAGCGTTCGCCTCGGGATTGTCATGGACCCCATTGCGGGCATCTCCTACAAGAAGGACAGCTCGCTGGCCATGCTGCTGGCCGCACAGGAACGCGGCTGGTCGCTGTTCTACATGGAGCAGCGCGACCTTTACCTGGGTGCCGGCCAGGCTCGCGCCCGCATGCGCCCGCTGAAGGTCTTCGCCGACCCGGCGCGCTGGTTCGAGCTGGGCGAGGAACAGGACAGCGCGCTGAGCGAGCTGGACACGATCCTGATGCGCAAGGACCCGCCCTTCGACATGGAGTTCGTCTACAGCACCTACCTGCTGGAACAGGCCGAAGCCGAGGGCGTGCTGGTGGTCAACCGCCCGCAGAGCCTGCGCGACTGCAACGAAAAGCTGTTCGCCACGCGCTTCCCCGAGTGCATGGCGCCGACCCTGGTCAGCCGCCGCGCCGACATCCTGCGTGAATTCGCCGCCACCCATGGCGATGTGATCCTCAAGCCGCTGGACGGCATGGGTGGCGCGTCGGTGTTCCGCCACCGCCAGGGCGACCCGAACCTCTCGGTGATTCTCGAGACCCTGACCCTGCATGGCCAGCAGCAGATCATGGCCCAGGCCTTCCTGCCAGCGATCAAGGACGGCGACAAGCGCATCCTGATGATCGACGGCGAGCCGGTGCCCTATTGCCTGGCGCGTATCCCGGCCAGCGGCGAGACCCGCGGCAACCTCGCCGCAGGCGGGCGTGGCGAGGCGCGCGAGCTGAGCGAGCGTGATCGCTGGATCGCTGCCCAGGTTGGCCCGACCCTGCGCGAAAAGGGCCTGCTGTTCGTTGGCCTGGACGTGATCGGCGACTACCTCACCGAGATCAACGTGACCAGCCCGACCTGCATCCGCGAGATCGACAACGCCTACGGCACGCGCATCGGCGCGCAATTGATGGACGCCATTGATCGCCAGCTCAAGGCACGCTGACCACCGACGCGAAGCAACCGTGCGGAGTGGGGTATGATGCCGGTCGTTTTTTTCGACCTGCGCGCCCGCCCTGCCGGTTGCTGGATACCTGATGACGCTGCCTGCTGACATCCCTGCCGAACTCACCCCACCCCGCGCACGCCCGGTGGACCGGCTCGGCTTTGCCTTGTTCCTGGCGGCGCTGGTGCACCTCGCGCTGATCCTGGGGGTTGGGTTTTCGTTCACCAAGCCCGCCGAGATCCGCCGGACCATGGAGATCACCCTGGCCACCTTCAAGAGCGAGAAGGCGCCGGAGAAGGCCGATTTCCAGGCCCAGGAAAACCAGCAAGGCAGCGGCACGCTGGACAAGAAGGCGGTGCCCACGACCACCGAGGTCGCGCCTTTCCAGGACAGCAAGGTCAACAAGGTCACTCCGCCACCGGCGGCCCGCCCCCCGGTGTCCGCGCCCGCCCAGGCCAAGTCGGCGGTGACCACCCAGGCGCCCAAGGCGCAAAAGGTCCAGACCCTGCCCAAGGAAAGCAAGCCGCAACCCAAGCCCCAGGCCGCCGCGCCAGAATTCGACAGCTCGCAGCTGTCCAGCCAGATCGCCAGCCTCGAGGCGGAACTGTCGAACGAGCAGCAGATGTATGCCAAGCGCCCGCGCATCCACCGCCTGAACGCCGCCTCGACCATGCGCGACAAAGGCGCCTGGTACAAGGAGGAGTGGCGCAAGAAGGTTGAGCGGGTCGGTAACCTCAACTACCCCGACGAAGCCCGCCGCCAGCAGATCTATGGCAGCTTGCGGATGATGGTGTCGATCAACCGCGATGGCTCGTTGTTCGAAGTGCTGGTGCTGGAATCGTCCGGCCAGCCGCTCCTGGACCAGGCCGCCCAGCGCATCGTGCGCCTGGCCGCGCCGTTCGCGCCGTTCACCGGTGACCTGGGCGAATTCGACCGGCTGGAAATCATCCGCACCTGGCGCTTTGCCAGAGGCGACCGGCTGTCGAGCAACTGAAGATACGATTTGGGCGCATGACGCACCTTGTCAGCCTCGCCAGTCAACGCCACACTACTAGCCATGAAAACCCTCAGCCCGAGCTACCTCAAGCATCAGTTCCTGATCGCCATGCCGCACATGGCGGATCCGAACTTTGCCCAGACCCTCACCTACATCGTCGAGCACACGGCCAATGGTGCCATGGGCCTGGTGGTAAACCGGCCGCAGGAACTCAACCTGGCCGATATCCTCGAGCAGCTGCGCCCCGACACCGAGCCGCCGGCCAGTTGCCTGCGCGTGCCGATCTACGGCGGCGGGCCGGTGCAGACCGACCGCGGCTTCGTGCTGCACTCCAGCGAACGCAGCTATCAGGCGACGGTCGAGCTGGGAGGGCTGTCGCTGTCCACTTCGCAGGATGTGCTGTTCGCCATCGCCGACGGGCAAGGCCCGAAAAAAAGCCTGATCACCCTCGGCTATGCCGGCTGGGAAGCGGGCCAGCTCGAAGCGGAACTGGCCGACAATGCCTGGCTCAACTGCCCCTTCGACCCCGAGATCCTGTTTGCCACGGCCAGCGACCTGCGCCTTGACGCAGCCGCCGCCAGCCTGGGTATCAACCTGAGCCTGCTGACCAGCCAGGCGGGCCACGCCTGATGGCTCAATTACGCCTGCTACTGGGCTTCGACTACGGTACCCGGCAGATCGGCGTCGCGGTCGCCCAGATGGTCACCGGCCAGGCCCGCGAGCTGTGCACCCTCAAGGCACAGAACGGCGTGCCCGACTGGGACCAGGTTGAAAAACTGATCAAGGAGTGGCAGCCCGATGCCATCGTCGTGGGGCTGCCGCTCAACATGGACGGCACCCCCAGCGAGATGAGCGCCCGCGCCGAAAAATTCGCCCGCCGTCTCAATGGCCGTTTCAACCTGCCCGTGCACACCCACGACGAACGCCTGACCACCTTCGAGGCCAAGGGCGAACGCCTGGCCCGCGGTGGCCAGCGTGGCAGCTACCGCGACAATCCGGTCGATGCCATTGCCGCCGCCCTGCTCCTGCAAGGCTGGCTGGATGCCAACAGCGGGCAGTAACCCATCGGTTTCAAGCCGGGCCCGCCCGGCGTCCTGAGGAGCAAGCATGAGCCTACCCAACCCCGCCGAACTGGTCCGGCAGATGGCCGTCGACCTGCGCGCGCACCTGGCCCGGCGCAACATCACCGAGCCACGTTTCATTGGCATCCACACCGGTGGCGTCTGGGTCGCCCAGGCCCTGCTCGAGGCGCTTGGCAGTGACAGCCCGCTGGGCACCCTGGACGTCTCGTTCTACCGTGACGACTTCAGCCAGAACGGCCTGCACCCGCAGGTACGCCCCTCGCAGCTGCCGTTCGAGATCGAGGGCCAGCACCTGGTGCTGGTCGATGACGTGCTGATGAGCGGGCGCACCATCCGCGCCGCGCTCAACGAACTGTTCGACTACGGCCGCCCGGCCAGCGTGACCCTGGTCTGCCTGCTCGACCTGGATGCCGGCGAGCTGCCGATCCGGCCAAACGTGCTCGGTGCCACCCTGTCGCTGGCCGCCCATGAACGGGTAAAATTGACCGGACCCGCACCGCTCGCCCTCGAGCGCCAGGACCTCGCTTCCGCTTCCGCCCTTTAAAGAGTCCCCCGCGATGACGCCAATCGACGCCAAGCGCCCGCTGCAGCTCAACGATCAGGGCCAGCTACGCCATTTTCTCTCGCTCGACGGTTTGCCCCGCGAACTGCTGACCGAAATCCTCGACACCGCCGACTCCTTCCTGGAAGTCGGCGCCCGGGCCGTGAAGAAAGTCCCGCTGCTGCGCGGCAAGACCGTCTGCAACGTGTTCTTCGAGAACTCCACCCGTACCCGCACCACCTTCGAGCTGGCGGCACAGCGCCTGTCCGCCGACGTGATCACCCTGAACGTGTCGACGTCCTCGACCAGCAAGGGCGAGACCCTGTTCGACACGCTGCGCAACCTCGAGGCCATGGCCGCCGACATGTTCGTCGTGCGCCATGCCGATTCGGGCGCCGCGCACTTCATCGCCGAGCATGTCTGCCCGGACGTGGCCATCATCAACGGCGGCGATGGGCGTCATGCGCACCCGACCCAGGGCATGCTCGACATGCTCACCATCCGCCGCCACAAGGGCAGCTTCGAGAACCTCTCGGTGGCGATCGTCGGCGACATCCTGCACTCGCGGGTCGCGCGCTCGAACATGCTGGCGCTCAAGGCGCTCGGCTGCCCGGACATCCGCGTCATCGGCCCCAAGACCCTGCTGCCAATCGGTATCGAGCAGTACGGCGTGAAGGTGTACACCGACCTGACCGAAGGCCTCAAGGACGTCGACGTGGTGATCATGCTGCGCCTGCAGCGTGAGCGCATGGCCGGCGGCCTGCTGCCGAGCGAAGGCGAGTTTTACCGCCTGTTCGGGCTGACCACCGCGCGCCTGGCTGGCGCCAAGCCGGACGCCATCGTCATGCACCCAGGTCCGATCAACCGCGGCGTGGAGATCGAGTCGGCGGTGGCCGACGGCGCCCATTCGGTGATCCTCAACCAGGTGACATACGGCATCGCCGTGCGCATGGCCGTGCTGTCGATGGCCATGAGCGGACAGACCGCGCAACGACAACTGGACCAGGAGAACGCCCAGTGAGCATCAGTATTCTTGGCGCCCGGGTCATCGATCCTGCCAGCGGCCTTGACCAGGTCACCGACCTGCACCTGGACGGCGGCAAGGTGATCGCCATCGGCGCCGCCCCGGCCGGTTTCAGCGCCAGCCGCAGCCTCGACGCCGCGGGGCTGGTCGCCGCACCTGGCCTGGTCGACCTCGATGTCGCCCTGCGCGAGCCCGGCTACAGCCGCAAGGGCAACATCGCCAGCGAGACCCGCGCCGCCGCCGCGGGTGGCGTGACCAGCCTGTGCTGCCCGCCACAGACCCGTCCGGTGCTCGACACATCGGCCGTGGCCGAACTGATACTCGACCGCGCCCGCGAGGCCGGCCACAGCAAGGTCTACCCGATCGGCGCCCTGACCAAGGGCCTTGAAGGCGAGCAACTGGCCGAGCTGGTCGCCCTGCGCGACACCGGCTGCGTGGCATTCGGCAATGGCCTGAACAGTATCGGCAACAACCGTACCCTGGCCCGCGCTCTGGAATATGCCGCGACGTTCGACCTGACCGTGGTGTTCCACTCCCAGGACCGCGACCTGTCCCAGGGCGGCCTTGCCCACGAAGGCCCGATGGCGAGCTTCCTTGGCCTGCCGGGCATTCCCGAGACCGCCGAGACCGTCGCCCTGGCGCGCAACCTGCTGCTGGTCGAGCAGACCGGCGTGCGCGCGCACTTCAGCCAGCTCACCAGCGCCCGCGGCGCCCGTCTGATTGCCCAGGCCCAGGCGCTCGGCCTGCCGGTGACCGCCGACGTCGCCCTGTACCAGCTGATCCTTACCGACGAGGCACTGCGTGACTTCTCGAGCCTCTATCACGTGCAACCGCCGCTGCGCACCCAGGCCGACCGCGATGGCCTGCGCGAGGCGGTGAAATCCGGCGTGATCCAGGCAATCTCCAGCCATCACCAGCCCCACGAGCGCGACGCCAAGCTGGCGCCGTTCGGTGCCACCGAGCCAGGCATCAGCAGTGTCGAGCTGTTGCTGCCGCTGGCCATGACCCTGGTCGAAGATGGCCTGCTGGACTTGCCGACCTTGCTGGCACGTCTGTCCAGCGGCCCGGCCGCGGCCATGCGGCTGCCCGCGGGCGAGCTAAAGGTCGGCGGCGCGGCGGACCTGGTGCTGTTCGATCCCCAGGCGTCCACCGTGGCCGGCGAGCAGTGGTATTCGCGCGGCGACAACTGCCCGTTCATCGGCCATTGCCTGCCGGGCGCGGTGCGGTACACGCTGGTTGATGGGCATATTTGTCACCAGCAGTAACCGTGTTGCCCCTTCGCTGGCAAGCCAGCTTCCACCAGGCATAGCGCTGCCCATGAGAGCGACGCCTTACCTGTGGGAGCTGGCTTGCCAGCGAAGGGGCAACACCGATCCATCTGTCACCCCACCAACAGTTGAAATCCTTCCCCCCCTCCCCCATATGAGTCTGCATCAGGCATTTTCGCCCCGCTGCGTGGAGACTCTCCCTTGACCACCATCGTTTCAGTTCGCCGCCACGGCAAAGTCGTCATGGGCGGCGACGGCCAGGTTTCCCTCGGCAACACCGTGATGAAAGGCAACGCCAAAAAGGTCCGTCGCCTGTACCACGGTCAAGTCATCGCGGGCTTCGCCGGCGCCACCGCCGACGCCTTCACCCTGTTCGAGCGCTTCGAAGGCCAGCTGGAGAAACACCAGGGCCATCTGGTCCGCGCCGCCGTCGAGCTGGCCAAGGAGTGGCGTACCGACCGCTCCCTGAGCCGCCTCGAGGCCATGCTGGCCGTGGCCAACAAGGACGCGTCGCTGATCATCACCGGCAACGGTGACGTGGTCGAGCCCGAAGACGGCCTGATCGCCATGGGCTCCGGTGGCGCCTTCGCCCAGGCCGCTGCCCGCGCCCTGCTCGACAAGACCGACCTGTCGGCCCGCGAGATCGCCGAGACCGCCCTGAATATCGCCGGTGACATCTGCGTGTTCACCAACCACAACCTGACCATCGAGGAGCAGGACCTGGCCGAGTGATCAGCTGTTCTGGCGCCCAGCCCCGACGGCTGGGCTTTTCCACGCTGACCCACTGCGTCCGAGGACCATCATTACCATGTCCATGACCCCCCGCGAGATTGTCCACGAACTCAACCGCCACATCATTGGCCAGGATGACGCCAAGCGCGCCGTCGCTATTGCCCTGCGCAACCGCTGGCGGCGCATGCAGCTCCCTGCCGAGCTGCGCGTCGAGGTGACCCCGAAGAACATCCTGATGATCGGCCCCACCGGCGTCGGCAAGACCGAGATCGCCCGGCGCCTGGCCAAGCTGGCCCATGCCCCGTTCATCAAGGTCGAAGCCACCAAGTTCACCGAGGTCGGCTATGTCGGCCGTGACGTCGAGTCGATCATCCGCGACCTGGCCGATGCGTCGATCAAGATGCTTCGCGAGCAGGAGATCATCCGCGTGCGCCACCGCGCCGAAGATGCCGCCGAAGACCGTATCCTCGATGCCTTGCTGCCTCAGGCACGCACCAGCAGCAGCTTCACCGAGGAAGCGGCCGCCACCAGCAGCGATACCAACACCCGTCAGCTGTTCCGCAAGCGTCTGCGCGAAGGCCAGCTCGATGACAAGGAAATCGAGATCGAAGTGGCCGAAGCCGTCGGTGTCGAGATCGCCGCGCCGCCTGGCATGGAAGAGATGACCAACCAGCTGCAGAGCCTTTTCGCCAACATGGGCAAGGGCAAGCGCAAGGCGCGCAAGCTCAAGGTCAAGGAAGCGCTGAAGATGGTCCGCGACGAAGAGGCCAGCCGCCTGGTCAACGAGGAAGAGCTCAAGGCCAAGGCACTCGAAGCGGTCGAGCAGCACGGCATCGTGTTCATCGACGAGATCGACAAGGTGGCCAAGCGCGGCAATGTCGGCGGCGCCGATGTCTCCCGTGAAGGCGTGCAGCGCGACCTGCTGCCGCTGATCGAAGGCTGCACTGTCAACACCAAGCTGGGCATGGTCAAGACCGACCACATCCTGTTCATCGCCTCCGGCGCCTTCCACCTGAGCAAGCCGAGCGACCTGGTACCTGAGCTGCAAGGCCGCCTGCCGATCCGTGTCGAGCTCAAGGCCCTGACCCCGGGCGACTTCGAGCGCATCCTGAGCGAGCCGCATGCCTCGCTGACCGAGCAGTACCGCGAGCTGCTCAAGACCGAGGGCCTGAACATCGAGTTCGCGCCAGAGGGCATCAAGCGCCTGGCCGAGATCGCCTACCAGGTCAACGAGAAAACCGAGAACATCGGTGCCCGCCGCCTGCACACCTTGCTCGAGCGCCTGCTCGAAGAGGTGTCGTTCAGTGCCGGCGACCTGGCCAGCGCGCACAGCGAAGCGCCGATCCGCATCGACGCCGAGTACGTCAACAGCCACCTCGGCGAGCTCGCGCAGAACGAAGACCTGTCGCGGTATATTCTGTAGATCGTATGGGGCCGCCTTGCGGCCCTTCGTGGGAAAACCCGCGAAGGGCCGCAAGGTACCCCGCTATCTGCCGAGACCCGCAAGCCATGCCCAGACTCCCCACCGCCATCAACCTGCACAAAGCCTCCAAGACCCTGCGCCTGACCTACGGCCCAGACGAATCCTATGACCTGCCCGCCGAATTCCTGCGCGTGCACTCCCCCTCCGCCGAGGTCCAGGGACACGGCAACCCGATCCTGCAGTTCGGCAAGCTTGGCGTTGGCCTGGTCGGCGTCGAGCCGGCGGGACAGTACGCGCTCAAGCTGACCTTCGACGATGGCCACGACAGCGGCCTGTTCACCTGGGAATACCTCGAGCAACTGTGCCTGCGCCAGCAACCGCTGTGGAGCGAGTATCTCGACGAACTGCACAAGGCCGGCAAATCCCGCGACCCCGCGGAATCGGCCGTAAGGCTGATGCTCTAACACAAGCTTTCCCCGGGTTAGAGCGCATTTTCTAATCTCATCTGCTTGAATGACGACTTGACGGCCAATGACTGGCTGTCTTGCGCATTACACGAAAGTCGGGTAACCAATGGAGCTGGCAAGTTTCCTGCCTCGTTTCCACGGTTTCAAGCGCGGGCGGAGCCGGGCCGGCATGGGCGTCCGGTCGCAGCGCCGCTGTTCGTTATCACTGGTCACCCGAGCAGTAGTACCGGGCATCCGCCTGTGTCGAGCAACACAGCGCCGGTACTCGTCTCAGGACAATGGAGCGTCGTAGATGAGCAACAAGAACAACGATGAGCTGCAGCGCCAGGCCTCGGAGAATACCCTGGGCCTGAACCCGGTCATCGGCATCCGTCGCAAGGATCTGCTGACCTCGGCGCGCACCGTGCTGCGCCAGGCGATCCGCCAGCCGCTGCACAGCGCCAAGCATGTGGCGCATTTTGGTCTGGAACTGAAAAACGTCCTGCTGGGCAAGTCGGGCCTGGCGCCGGAGAGCGATGACCGGCGCTTCAACGATCCGGCCTGGAGCCAGAACCCGCTGTACCGCCGCTACCTGCAGACCTACCTTGCCTGGCGCAAGGAACTGCACGACTGGATCGGCAGCAGCAACCTGTCGGAACAGGACATCAATCGCGGGCACTTCGTCATCAACCTGATGACCGAGGCGATGGCGCCGACCAACACCGCGGCCAACCCCGCAGCGGTCAAGCGCTTCTTCGAGACCGGCGGCAAGAGCCTGCTCGACGGCCTGGCCAACCTTGCCAAGGACGTGGTCAACAACGGCGGCATGCCCAGCCAGGTCAACATGGACGCCTTCGAGGTCGGCAAGAACCTGGGCACCAGCGAAGGCGCCGTGGTGTACCGCAACGATGTGCTCGAGCTGATCCAGTACCGGCCGATCACCGAGCAGGTGTACCAACGCCCGCTGCTGGTGGTGCCGCCGCAGATCAACAAGTTCTACGTCTTCGACCTGAGCCCGGACAAGAGCCTGGCGCGCCACTGCCTTCGCTCCAACCAGCAGACCTTCATCATCAGCTGGCGCAACCCGACCAAGGCGCAGCGCGAGTGGGGCCTGTCGACCTACATCGACGCGCTCAAGGAAGCCGTCGATGCCGTGCTGTCGATCACCGGCAGCAAGGACCTGAACATGCTCGGCGCCTGCTCGGGCGGCATCACCTGCACCGCCCTGGTGGGGCACTACGCCGCCCTCGGCGAAACCAAGGTCAATGCGCTGACCTTGCTGGTCAGCGTGCTCGACACCACGGTCGACACCCAGGTCGCGCTGTTTGTCGACGAGCAGACCCTGGAGACAGCCAAGCGCCATTCCTACCAGGCCGGCGTGCTCGAAGGCAGCGAGATGGCCAAGGTGTTCGCCTGGATGCGGCCCAACGACCTGATCTGGAACTACTGGGTCAACAACTACCTGCTTGGCAACGAGCCGCCGGTGTTCGACATCCTGTTCTGGAACAACGACACCACGCGCCTGCCGGCCGCCTTCCACGGCGACCTGATCGAGATGTTCAAGAACAATCCGCTGACCCGCTCCAATGCCCTCGAAGTCAGCGGCACCTCCATCGACCTGAAGAACGTGACCTGTGACATCTACAGCGTCGCCGGCACCGCCGACCACATCACGCCGTGGCAATCGTGCTACCGATCGGCGCACCTGTTCGGTGGCAAGGTCGAGTTCGTGCTGTCCAACAGCGGGCACATCCAGAGCATCCTCAATCCCCCCGGCAACCCGAAGGGCCGCTACATGACGGGCACCGAGCAACCCGCCGACCCGCTGGCCTGGCAGGAAAACGCCATCAAGCACACCGACTCCTGGTGGCTGCACTGGCATGCCTGGCTGGGCGAGCGGGCCGGCGAGATGAAGAAAGCTCCGACTCGCCTGGGCAATCGTGCCTATGCGGCCGGCGAGGCTGCACCAGGAACTTACGTTCACGAGCGTTGAGTGTCACGCCGTGGCGGCCTGCCTCCACGGCGACTTATCCACCACAGGGTTTTGCGCATGCCGCATCCGTACATTCTCAGGACCGTCGAGCTGGATGGCCAGTCCATCCGCACCGCCGTCCGGCCCGGCAAGCCGCATCTGACGCCTCTGCTGATCTTCAATGGCATCGGCGCCAACCTGGAGCTGGTCTACCCGTTCATCGAAGCCCTCGACCCGGACCTTGAAGTGATCGCCTTCGACGTCCCTGGTGTCGGTGGTTCTTCCACCCCCAGGCAACCCTACCGGTTTCCGGGCCTGGCCAAGCTGACCGCACGCATGCTCGACTACCTCGACTATGGCCAGGTGAATGCGATCGGCGTTTCCTGGGGTGGCGCGCTGGCCCAGCAGTTCGCCTTCGACTACCCCGAGCGCTGCCGCAAGCTGGTGCTCGCCGCGACCGCGGCCGGGGCGTTCATGGTACCGGGCAAGCCCAGGGTGCTGTGGATGATGGCCAGCCCCCGGCGCTACGTGCAGCCCTCACATGTCATTCGCATCGCCCCGGAGATCTACGGCGGCGGCTTTCGACGCGATCCGGATCTGGCCCTGTCGCACGCGGCCAAGGTGCGTTCGGGCGGCAAGCTGGGCTACTACTGGCAGCTGTTCGCCGGGCTGGGCTGGACCAGCATCCACTGGCTGCACAAGATCAACCAGCCGACCCTGGTGCTGGCCGGCGACGACGACCCGCTGATCCCGCTGATCAACATGCGCCTGCTGGCTTGGCGAATTCCCAATGCCCAGCTACACATAATCGACGACGGCCACCTGTTTCTGATTACCCGGGCCGAGGCCGTCGCTCCGATCATCATGAAGTTCCTCCAGCAAGAGCGCCAACGCGCGGTCATGCACCCGCGGCCAGCCACGGGTGGCTGATGCCAGAGTGATCCGATCGTGGAGAGGGCCAGACGAGGGAGTGTTGCCTGATGAACGATAGACCGGTGAAAGGGGCACGCGCCGCCCCGGACATGACCATGAACGTGCAGAACGCGATCACCGGGCTGCGCGGCCGCGACCTGATCTCGACCCTGCGCCAGGTCGGCCGCCACGGGATGCTCAACCCCTTGCACACGGCGCGGCACATGCTCGCGCTCGGTGGCCAGCTGGGCCGCGTGATGCTCGGCGACACGCCCTACCAGCCGCACGCGCGTGACAACCGCTTCCAGGACCCGACCTGGAGCCAGAACCCGTTCTACCGGCGCGGCCTGCAGGCGTACCTGGCCTGGCAGAAGCAGAGCCGCCTGTGGATCGAGGAAAGCCAGCTGTCGCCAGACGACCGGGCCCGCGCGCAGTTCGTGGTCAACCTGCTCAATGACGCGCTGGCACCGAGCAATTCACTGCTCAATCCGCTGGCGGTCAAGGAGCTGCTCAACACCGGCGGGATGAGCCTGGTGCGTGGCGTGGGTCATCTGCTCGACGACCTGCGGCACAACGATGGCTTGCCACGCCAGGTCGATCCGCAGGCGTTCACGGTGGGTGAGACCCTGGCCTCGACGCCGGGCGCCGTGGTGTTTCGCAACGACCTGCTGGAGCTGATCCAGTACCGGCCGATGAGCGAGCGCCAGCACGCCCGGCCACTGATCGTGGTACCGCCGCAAATCAACAAGTACTACATCTTCGACCTCCGGCCGACCAACAGCTATGTCCAGTACATGCTCAAGAACGGTCTGCAGGTGTTCATGGTCAGCTGGCGCAACCCCGAGCCGCGTCACCGCGAGTGGGGCCTGTCGAGCTACGTGCAGGCACTGGAGGAAGCCCTCAATGCCTGCCGCAGCATCACCGGCAGCCGTGACCCCAACCTGCTGGGCGCATGCGCCGGGGGCCTGACCATGGCGGCGCTGCAAGGGCACCTGCAGGCCAAGCACCAGCTGCGCAGGGTACGCAGCGCGACCTACCTGGTGAGCCTGCTCGACAGCCAGTTCGAAAGCCCCGCCAGCCTGTTCGCCGACGAGCAGACGGTCGAGGCGGCCAAGCGCCGCTCGTACCAGCGCGGCGTTCTCGACGGCGGCGAGGTTGCGCGGATCTTCGCCTGGATGCGCCCCAACGACCTGATCTGGAACTACTGGGTCAACAACTACCTGCTCGGCAAGACGCCGCCTGCCTTCGACATCCTCTACTGGAACGCCGACCACACGCGCCTGCCTGCCGCCCTGCATGGCGACCTGCTGGACTTCTTCAAGCACAACCCGCTCACCCATCCGACCGGCCTCGAGGTCTGCGGCACACCCATTGACCTCCAGCGGGTCGACCTGGACACCTTTACCGTGGCCGGCAGCAATGACCACATCACCCCGTGGGACGCGGTCTACCGCTCGGCCCTGCTGCTCGGTGGCAACCGGCGCTTCGTGCTGGCCAACAGCGGGCACATCCAGAGCATCATCAACCCGCCCGGCAACCCCAAGGCGTATTACCTGGACAACCCGCGCCTGTCCAGCGACCCGCGCGCCTGGTTCCATGATGCCAAGCGCACCGACGGCAGCTGGTGGCCGCTGTGGCTGGAATGGATCACCCAGCGTTCTGGCGCCTTGAAGGAGGTTCGCAGCGAACTGGGCAACAAGGCGTACCCGCCGATGGACGCCGCGCCCGGCACCTACGTGCTGGTCCGCTGAAGGCATGGCCCGGATAAAGACCCGCGACCGCATCCTCGATTGCGCGCTGCAGCTGTTCAACGAGCAGGGCGAGCCGAATGTGTCGACCCTGGAGATCGCCAACGAGCTGGGGATCAGTCCTGGCAACCTGTACTACCACTTCCATGGCAAGGAGCCGGTGGTGCTGGGTCTGTTCGAGCGTTTCGAGGAAGCGCTGCTACCGCTGCTCGATCCGCCCCTGGACGTGCGCCTGGATGCCGAGGACTACTGGCTGTTCCTGCACCTGATCGTCGAGCGCATGTCACAGTACCGGTTCTTGTTCCAGGACCTGTCGAACCTCACCGGACGCTTGCCCAAGCTGGCCCGTGGCGTGCGCAACCTGATCAATGCCGTCAAGCGCACCCTGGCCGCGCTGCTCGCCAGCCTCAAGGCGCAGGGGCAGGTGCAGAGCGATACCCAGGCGTTGGGCCAGCTGGTCGAACAGATCACACTGACCTTGCTGTTCTCGCTGGATTACCAGCGCGTGCTGGCGCGCCAGGGCGACGTGGGGGTGGTGGTCTACCAGGTGATGATGCTGGTGGCGCCGCATCTGCACCAGCCGTCACGCCAGGCGGCGGAAGAGATGGCAGTCAGGTATCTCGAGGGATAAGGCGGGTACAGCACTGGTTCCGGGGCCGCTTCGCGCGCCAATCGCGCAGTCCGGCACCGCGGCAAGCCAGCTCCTGCAGGGGTCGTGCAGGAGAGGCTTGCCGCAATCGGCTCGGGGGAATATCAAGCCTGGCTGGCTTGACCCGCCGACTCCGACGCCGGTGCACTGGACGATGCACTGTTCGAGCCCGAATTGCCCGACGAGGCCGCGCTCGAAGCGGGGGCTTCGGACTTGGCCGGGGCCTTTTTCACCGCAGGCTTGCGCGGTGCCGCAGGCTTTTTGGCCGCCGCAGGTTTTGCGGCAGCGGTCTTCGCGGCCGCCTTGGTGGTCGCGGACTTGGCCGCGGACACTGCTTTTTCCGCAGGTTTGGTCACGGCCTTGGCCAGTGGCTTGGCGGTGCTGCGGGTGGCGGTGGCCTTGCTGGCCGCGACGGACCTGGACGATACCGGCTTGACCGAGGCGCCAGTCAGCCGCTCGATCTGCTTGGTGAGGGTATCGACCTGCTGGTGCAGGGCTTTGATCTCGTTGCGGCTAGGCACGCCCAGACGCGAGATCGCACTGTTCAGACGCTTGTCGAAGGCCTCCTCGAGCTCGCCCCACTTGCCCAGCGCCCGCTCCTTGACCTCACTGACGCGCGAGGTGCCCGCACGGGCAGTGTCCTTGGCGGACTCGGCGGCATTCTTGGCCTGCTTTTCCGCCTTCTCGCCGTCCTTCACCAGGGAGTCGAACAGCTTGCTGCCGTCCTCATCGATCTTGGAGTAGATGCCAAGGCCAGCCAGCCAGATCTTGCGGGAGTACTTTTCGATCCCGCCGACCCAGGAGCTACCTTCCTTCTCGGTGTTCTTCTTGCCAGCCATCCTGCTCTCCTTATTGTTTGCGAGCCACGCGTTCAAGCAACGCCGTCAGCTCTTCGAGCTTGATGGACAATGCCTCAACGTCATGTTTAGACGGAATACCGATGCGGTTCAAGGCTCTGCCGACGCGCGCATCGAATGCTCTCTCGATCTTGTCGAGGCGAACCTCGAAGCGGCTGCGGACCACCTTGAGCTCACGCTCGGCCTCGTCGAGCTGGCTGTTGGCGGCGTCGAGACCTTGGTCGACGACCTCCTCGAGACGCTCCTCGCCACGCTTTTCAACGACCTCGCCAGCCTTGACCAGCTCCTTGAAATACTCCGAGCTTTCCTCGCCGACGCGGGTGTAGGCACCCAGGCCCGCGAGCCAGATCCTGCGCGCGTAGCCGCGCACCTCACCCAGGGCACCGGCCTGGGCGGCATCGACTTTCTTCTTTAGGGTCACTCTGGCCATGCTCTACACCTCACGCTCATAGGGAATGTCGGGCTGAGCATCAAGGTAGGACGAAAAATTAGAATGCACACCCTAAGAGCAGCGTGCAGCGTGAACGGTCAGGCCAGCGCCTTGTCGAGCGCGCGCTCGATGCCGCTCTGGATGCTGCCGCTCATCATCGACAGCATCATCCCCAGCTTGAGCTCGACGCGGATGCTGTCGTCACCGATCAGCACGCTGCCCTTGGCGCCGCTGCGCGAGACGTCGACGCGGTCGCCCTGCCACTCGGCCTTGAGGTCGTATTCGCGCGAGAGCTTCTCGACCAGCGACTCGGCCTTGGCGCGCGCGGCCTCGCGGCCGAGGTTGTGTTTACGTTCCACGCTGATCTGGGTCATGGGGGCAATCCTGGAATCAAAGACAATGCGCACATTATGCCCGCGCCCGCCCGGCGACACACCCCGCCAAGACAAATCCGCCCGTTCACCGCTAGAATGGCGGTAATTTTTTCCCGGTGAAGCGAAATGAACGATCAGCGCAAAGGCGACCAGGCCGAACCCACCACCCATTTCGGCTACAAGAACGTTCGTGAAAGCGAAAAGGCGGCAAAAGTCGCCGAGGTCTTCCACTCGGTGGCCGCCAAGTACGACCTGATGAACGATGTCCTCTCCGGCGGCATGCACCGGCTGTGGAAGCGCTTCACCATCGAGCTTTCCGGTGTGCGCAGCGGCAACCGGGTGCTGGACATCGCAGGTGGCACGGGTGACCTGGCGGCCAAGTTCTCGCGCCTGGTGGGCCCGACCGGCCAGGTGGTGCTGGCCGACATCAATGATTCGATGCTCAAGGTCGGCCGCGACCGCCTGCTCGACCGCGGCGTGGCGGGCAATATCGAGTTCGTCCAGGCCGACGCCGAAAAGCTGCCCTTCCCGGACAACCACTTCGACTGCGTGACCATTGCCTTCGGCCTGCGCAACGTCACCCACAAGGAAGACGCCCTGCGCTCGATGCTGCGCGTGCTCAAGCCAGGCGGGCGCCTGCTGGTGCTGGAGTTCTCCAAGCCGACCAACACCTTCATGTCCAAGGCCTACGACGCCTACTCGTTCGCCTTCATGCCCCTGGCCGGCAAGCTGATCACCAACGACTCGGAAAGCTACCGTTACCTGGCCGAGTCGATCCGCATGCACCCCGACCAGGAAACCCTCAAGGCCATGATGGTCCAGGCCGGCTTCGACCGCGTCACCTACCACAACATGACCAGCGGCATCGTCGCGCTGCACCGGGGAATCAAGCCCTGATGCTGCTTGCCGGCCTTCTCGCAAGCGTCGAACACGGGCTCAACCGTGTGCTGCGCATGGACAGCACGGCACTGCCGCGCCTGGCCGCGCTGGAGGGCAAGGTGATTGCCATCGACTGCCGCCAGCCGTCGCTCTCGGTGTTCATCCTGCCCGATGAAGAAGGCCTGATGCTCGCCGCCCACTGGGAAGGCGAAGTCGATTGCACCTTGCGCGCGCCAGCGGGCAGCCTGGTGCGACTGGCGTTCGCCGGCGACAAGAATGCCGTGCTGCACAGCCCGCAGGTCGAACTGCATGGCGACAGCGCGGTGCTGCTGGACCTGTTCGGCATCCTCCAGGACCTGGAACTGGACTGGGAATACGAGCTGTCGCGCTGGCTGGGCCCGGTGCCCACCGCCCTGCTCGCCGGCCACCTGCGCCTGCGTGCGCGCTGGACCCGCGAAGGCCTGGCGCGTTTCAGCGTCAACCTGTCCGAATACCTTGCCGAAGAAGCCCGCACCCTGGTCGGCCAGCGCGAGGCCGAAGCGGCCTTTCGCGAGCTCGACTCGCTGAAACTCGACATTGAACGCCTCGAGGCGCGCGTCCAGCGCCTTGCCCGATCCCGATCCCTTGATACCAGCGATAACGCATGAAGCTGCTCGCCGTCCGCCGTCTGTTGCGCATCCAGCGCGTCGTGATTCGCTACCGTCTCGATGACCTGCTGTTCGATCTGCCCCTGCCCTGGTGGCTGAGGAGCCTGCGCCTGGTCATGCCGTGGCGCTGGCTGCCGCGCAAGCCCTCCGCGCTCAACCGCGGCGCCCGCTTGCGCCTGGCCCTGCAAGACCTGGGGCCGATCTTCATCAAGTTCGGCCAGCTCCTCTCGACCCGCCGCGACCTGCTGCCCACCGACATCGCCGATGAGCTGATGCTGCTGCAGGACCGGGTGCCGCCGTTCGACCCGAAAAAAGCCGTGGCGCTGATCGAGGAGCAGCTCGGCGCGACCGTCGGCGAGGTATTCAGCCGCTTCGACGTCGAGCCCTTGGCATCGGCCTCCGTGGCGCAGGTGCATGGCGCCCGCCTCAAGACCGGCGAAGAGGTGGTGGTCAAGGTGGTGCGTCCCGGCCTGAAGCCGGTGATCGCCCAGGACCTGGCCTGGCTGTTCCTGATCGCCAAGGGCGCCGAGCGGGTTTCGGCCGATGCTCGCCTGCTGCACCCGGTCGAGGTGGTGAAGGATTACGAGAAGACTATCTTCGACGAGCTCGACCTGCTGCGCGAGGCGGCCAACTCCAGCCAGCTGCGGCGCAACTTCGAAGGCTCGGACATGCTCTACGTGCCCCAGGTGTACTGGGACCTGTGCCGGCCCAAGGTGCTGGTGATGGAGCGCATCTACGGCGTGCCGGTGACCGACCTGGCCGCGCTGGCCGACCAGCGCACCGACATGAAGATGCTCGCCGAGCGTGGGGTGGAGCTGTTCTTCACCCAGGTGTTCCGCGACAGCTTCTTCCATGCCGACATGCACCCGGGCAACATCTTCGTCAGCACCGTCCGTCCCTGGAGCCCGCGGTACATCGCCATCGACTGCGGTATCGTCGGCAGCCTCACCCCCGAGGACCAGGACTACCTGGCGCGCAACCTGTTCGCCTTCTTCAAGCGCGACTACCGGCGCGTCGCCCAGCTGCACATCGACTCAGGCTGGGTGCCGGCACAGACCAAGCTCAACGAATTCGAGGCGGCCATCCGCACGGTGTGCGAGCCGATCTTCGAGAAGCCGCTCAAGGACATTTCCTTCGGCCAGGTGCTGATGCGCCTGTTCCAGACGGCACGGCGCTTCAACATGGAGGTCCAGCCGCAGCTGGTGCTGCTGCAGAAGACCCTGCTCAACATCGAGGGCCTGGGCCGCCAGCTGTATCCGGACCTCGACCTGTGGAGCACCGCGCAGCCGTTCCTCGAGCGCTGGATGCGCGAGCGCATGAGCCCGCGCACGGTGCTGGGCAACCTGCACAGCCAGGTCGAGCAACTGCCGCACCTGGCCGGCATGACCCGCGATCTGCTCGAACGCCTCTCGCAGCCCCACCTGAACGATCCCGAGATGCCGCGGCGCCGGGACCACGACGGCTGGGCCCTGCGCCTGCTGGGCGGCAGCCTGCTGGCGGGTGGCGCGACACTGGCCACCGCCGCCGCCAGCCTCAGCGCGCCGGCTGCCTGGCCTGCGTGGTTGATGCTCGCGGCAGGGCTTTACCTGATCGTGCGCCGATAGCCAGCCGCGCGGCTGGCTGGCACACTAGCGCAAGGGCCCGGCAGACCAGGGCCCGAGTTTGGAGTCGACAATGAAAGACTGGCTGGACGAGATCAAGTGGAACAGCGATGGCCTGGTACCGGCCATCGCCCAGGACCACAAGACCGGGCGCGTACTGATGATGGCCTGGATGAACCGCGAATCCCTGGCCCTGACGGCCGCCGAGCAACGCGCCATCTACTGGTCGCGCTCGCGAGGCAAGCTGTGGCGCAAGGGCGAGGAATCGGGCCATGTGCAGAAGCTGCACGAAATGCGCCTGGACTGCGATGCCGACGTGATCATCCTGATGGTCGAGCAACTGGGTCATATCGCCTGCCATACCGGCCGCGAAAGCTGCTTCTACCGTGTATACGAAAACGGCCAGTGGCACACCGTCGACCCGGTCCTCAAGGACCCGGATGCCATCTACAGCGCAGGACACTGACATGACCGACACACTCACCCGCCTCGCCGAAGTGCTCGAAGGCCGCAAGAACGCGGCGCCCGATACTTCCTACGTGGCCAGCCTGTACCACAAGGGCCTGAACAAGATTCTCGAAAAGCTTGGCGAGGAATCGGTCGAGACCATCATCGCCGCCAAGGATGCCGCCCACAGTGGCGACTGCAGCGACGTCATCTACGAGACCGCCGACCTCTGGTTCCATAGCCTGGTCATGCTCAGCGCGCTGGGCCAGCATCCACAAGCCGTGCTCGATGAGCTCGAGCGCCGCTTCGGCCTCTCCGGCCACGACGAAAAAGCCGCACGCCAGCCATCGGCGTGACGGTTCAGACATAGAGGAAAGCATCATGGGTATTTTTGACTGGAAACACTGGATCGTCCTGCTGGTCGTCGTCGTCCTGGTCTTCGGCACCAAGAAACTGAAAAACCTCGGTGGTGACCTGGGCGAATCGATCAAGGGCTTTCGCAAGGCCATGAGCGACGAGGAGGCCAAGCCTGCCGAGCCGACCACGCCGCCGGCCCAGCCCGTGCCGCCTGTGCATGCCCAGCCCCAGGCCCAGAACACCGCGCCGCTGAACCAGCCGCACACCATCGACGGCCAGGCGACGCCGGTCCAAGACCCGCTCCGGAAGGACTGATCCATGTTCGGGATCAGCTTCAGCGAGCTGTTGCTCGTCGGCCTGGTCGCCCTGCTGGTGCTCGGTCCCGAGCGCCTGCCGGGCGCCGCACGGACCGCAGGCCTGTGGGTCGGCCGGCTCAAGCGCAGCTTCAACAGCATCAAGACCGAAATCGAGCGTGAAATCGGCGCCGATGACATCCGTCGCCAGCTGCACAACGAGCACATCCTGTCCATGGAACAGGAAGCGCGGCGCATCCTGGATCCTCAGGCCACGCCAGCCAACCCAGCCAATCCGGCGCCGACAACGCCTGCTGCGGTTGAAACCACCAGCAGCACGCCGGCAGCCTCGCCTGCCGTTGCCCCCGAGCCGCCACAACCGCCAAGAGCCCCATGAGCGAAATCCCGGAACACGACCAGCCGATGCCGCTGGTCTCGCACCTGACCGAGCTGCGCACCCGCCTGTTGCGCTGCGTGGCCGCCATCTTCCTGATCTTCATCGGGCTCTTTGCCTTCGCGCAGCAGATCTACACCCTGGTGTCCCAGCCACTGCGCGAGCACCTGCCGGCCAATGCGACGATGATCGCCACCGATGTGGCCTCGCCGTTCCTGACGCCGTTCAAGCTGACCATGATCGTCTCGCTGTTCCTGGCCATGCCGGTCATCCTGCAGCAGATCTGGGGCTTCATCGCACCTGGACTGTACCGTCACGAAAAGCGCATCGCGATTCCGCTGCTGGTCTCCAGCATCATCCTGTTCTACGCAGGCATGGCGTTCGCGTATTTCCTGGTGTTTCCGCTGATCTTCGGCTTCTTCGCCAGCGCGACGCCCGAGGGTGTTTCGATGATGACGGACATCGCCAGCTACCTGGACTTCGTCATGACGCTGTTCTTCGCCTTTGGCGTGGCGTTCGAGATCCCGGTGGCGGTGGTGCTGCTGGTGTGGATCGGCGTGGTCGATGTGAAGTACCTGAAGAAGATCCGTCCCTACGTGATCATCGGCTGCTTCGTGGTCGGCATGGTCCTGACCCCGCCCGACATTTTCTCGCAGACCCTGCTGGCCGTGCCCATGTGGCTGCTGTTCGAGATCGGCGTGCTGTTCGGCGGCCTGATCCGCAAGCGCAGCGAGTCACATGACAGCGCTGACCACGACGACCAGCCGCCCGCGACCCAACCGTGAACCTGCTGCTGCTAGAGGAGGCCGATTTCATCGCGGCCGACCGTGTGGTGCTGGCCGACCGCCGCTTTACCCACATGCAGGAGATCCATCGCGTGGCGGTGGGTGACAGCCTGCGGGTCGGGCGCCTGGGTGGCTTGATGGGCAAGGCGACGGTGATCCGCCTGGAGGGCCATGAGGCCGAGCTCGAGGTGGCCTTCGACCAGCCGCCGCCTGCCAAGCTGCCCCTGACCCTGGTCCTGGCCCTGCCGCGTCCGAAGATGCTGCGCCGGGTGTTCCAGACCATCGCGACCCTGGGCGTGCCGCGCCTGATACTGGTCAACAGCTATCGGGTCGAGAAAAGCTTCTGGCAGACGCCTTTCCTCACCCCGGAGGCCATTCGCGAGCAACTGGTGCTGGGCCTGGAGCAAGGGCGCGACACGATACTGCCTGAGGTCGTCATCGAGAAGCGCTTCAAGCCATTTGTCGAAGACCGCCTGCCTGCCATCGCCGAAGGCACGCTTGGCCTGGTCGGCCATCCTGGCCCCTTCCCCGCCTGCCCTCGCGCGGTGGATGAGCCGGTCACCCTGGCGATCGGGCCTGAGGGTGGCTGGATTGCGTATGAAGTCGACCTGCTGGCCAAGGCAGGGCTTGCCCCCGTGCAGCTCGGCGATCGCATCCTGCGGGTCGAGACTGCGGTGACCGCGCTGCTGTCACGGATCTTCTAGGACGATCGGCGCTTGTGGCAGCTGGCTCGCCAGTTGCCACAGGTGTCAGCAGTGCATCGGCCAACCTCGATCAGAGCACCTGGCGCAGGAACGCCTGGGCACGGGGATCCTTTGGCGCGGCGAAAAACGCCTTTGGCGAGGCGTCCTCGAGCAGCTTGCCATGATCGAAGAACAGCACCCGGTCGGCCACTTCGCGGGCGAAGCCCATTTCGTGAGTCACGCAGACCATGGTCATGCCTTCCTGGGCCAGGGTCTTCATCACGTCCAGCACCTCGCCGACCATCTCCGGGTCGAGCGCCGAGGTTGGCTCATCGAACAACATGACCTTGGGGTCCATCGCCAGCGCCCGGGCGATGGCCACGCGCTGCTGCTGACCGCCTGAGAGGCGCGAGGGATATTCGTTGGCCTTCTGGCTGATGCCGACCTTCTCCAGCAGCGCACGGGCCTTGGCCTCGCGCTCGGCCTTGCCGCGCTTGCGCACCACTTTCTGCGCCAGGCACAGGTTTTCCAGCACGGTCATGTGCGGGAACAGGTTGAAGTGCTGGAACACCATGCCGACTTCACGGCGGTAGGCGTTGATGTCGGTTTTCGGGTCATCGAGCTGCAGGCCGTCTATGGAGACATGCCCCGCATCGAAATGCTCCAGGCCGTTGAGGCAGCGCAGGAAGGTCGACTTGCCCGAGCCCGACGGGCCCAGTACCACCACCACCTCGGCCCTGGCCACGCGCGTGGTGACGTTGTCGACCGCGCGCACGACCTGGCCGCGGGTATCAAAGACTTTCAGCAGGTCACGGACTTCAATCACTTTGCGCAAGCCTCCGCTCGAGCCGGCTGGCGATGTGCGACAGCGGCAGGTTGATCAGCAGGTACAGGCCTGCCACGCAGAACCAGATCTCGAACGTCGAGAACGAGGTGGTGATGGCCTCGCGGCCGCTCTTGGTGAGTTCGGTGATGGCGATCACCGACACCAGCGAGGTGTCCTTGACCAGGCTGATGAACTGGCCCGCCAACGGCGGCAGCACGCGCTTGAACGCCTGCGGCAGGATCACGTGTCGCATCGACTGGCTGCTGTTGAGTCCCAGCGAACGGGCCGCCTCGCCCTGCCCCTTGGCGATCGACTGCACCCCCGCGCGCACGATCTCGGCGACATAGGCGCCGGTGAACAGCGCCAGCGCCGCGACGCCCGCGAACTCGCGGGACAGGTTCAGCACGGTGCCGATGAAGAAGTAGAAAATGAATATCTGCACCAGCAGCGGCGTGCCGCGCACCAGCTCGACATAGACCGTCGAGAGGTCACGCACCGTCGGGTTGTTCGACAGCCGGCACAGCCCGGCGCACAGGCCGATCACCAGGCCAAAGGCACCCGACACCACCGACAGCCACAACGTGGTCCACAGCCCCCAGGCCAGCGGCCCCGCGGCCCAATGCCGGGTCACGCCCACCACATCGCCTTCGGCGACATCGTCGCCCTTGCTCATCTGCAGGCTGTTCTGCGCGACCTCGAGCACCTGCTCGGCGCCGTCTTCGTCACGCAGGGTGACGCGAGCCATGTCGCCTTGGCCGACGATGTCCTGCACCGTGCCGTAGCCGGCGGCGCGCTGGGCTTCCTCGGCCTGATAGGCGAAGTATTGTGGAACGCGGTTCCAGCGCCACTCGTAGGAGATCATCGAGGTGGCGAAGTACAGGCTCAGCGCCAGGCCCACCAGGACCAGGGCCGTCAGCCCATGCCAGGGCCACTGGGCTTTCTTGTGTTTGATCACGTCGGGTAGTTCCGTAAATGCGAACGCGCAGGGTTGGCCTGCGCGTCGGGGTCAAAGCCTAGGCGTGGGCCTGAAGCCTTTATTCCATTTCCTTCAGCCAGTCGGTGCTCTTGAACCACTTGTCGTGGATTCGATCGTAGGTACCGTCGTGCTTGATCTGGTGCAGGAAGTTGTTGATGTAGTTGATGCTGTCGTAGTCGCCCTTCTTCAGGCCGAACGCCAGCGGCTCGTAGGTGAACGGCTCATCCAGGTAAAGCAGCTTGCCAGCGCCGGCCTTGTTCACCGCGACCACGTTGTAGGGGGCATCGTAGACGAAGGCGTCGGCCTTGCCGTTGACCACGTCCATGACCGCTTCCTGCTCGTTGTCGTAGCCGTGGTACTTGGCTTTGCTGATCAGCTTCTTGGCGACCATCTCGCCGGTGGTGCCCAGCTTGGAGGTGATGCGGTACTTGTCGCTGTTCAGGTCCTTGTACGACTTGATCTCGCCTGCCAGCTCCTTGCGGATCAGCAGGGTCTGGCCGACCACGATGAACGGTTCGCTGAAGTTCAGGCGCAGGTTGCGTTCCTGGGTCAGGGTCATGCCGCTGCCGATGAAGTCGAACTTGTCGGTCAGCAGGGCGGGAATGATCCCGTCATAGGCGGTGGAGACGGTCTCGAGCTTGACGCCCATGGACTTGGCCATGGCCTTGAGGATATCGACCTCGAAGCCAATAATCTCGCCACGCTTGTTGGTCATCTCGAACGGCATGTAGGTCGGGTCCATGCCCACCCGCAGCGTGCCGCGCTTGACTGCGTCATCGATGGCGCCCGCCTGGGCGGCGCTCACCGCGACCAGCGCGGTGGCAGCGACCAGCAGTCGCGACAGGTATTTCTTCATCATCACCAGATCCCCTAACAAGAAAGAATGCGCGTTTTATTGTTGGCAGCGAACGGCCGGACGGCCGATGTGAAATATCGGAGGGGATGCTAACGCATGCGGGGGCTGGGACCTAGCCGGAGGACGCAGAAAAACCTGTGGAACAGGTGCCCGGCTTCAAATCCTGTGGGAGCGGGCTTGTCCCGCGATCGGGCCCGCAGGGGCCGCGAAAGCTGCGAGTGCGGTGGCGCAATGCACCGCGGGTGCAGTCTTTACGGCCGCTGCGCGCCCGATCGCGGGACAAGCTGAACTGGCCTAATGGCCCGCTCCCACAGGCAGTTGCTCCGCTGTGGGGCGGGTGTGGGAGGGATGTCAGGCGCCGACCAAGGCTGGCTGTGCCTGACCCTCCGGGTGCAGCGGCAACAGCGGCGAGTGCGGGTCGTTGTTGATCGAACTGCGCCACACATCGAGCCAGTCGGTTTTCTGCTCTGCCCAGACCCGCTCATGCAAGCGCGCCAGGGCAACCGGGTCGCTCAGCAAGGCCAGGCGGGTGGCCCCGTTGAGTCCCTGTGGGCCGGCTTCCAGCGCCTTGGCCACATGCTCGGCACGCATTTTCTCGATCGGCTCGGCCAGCCCATGACGGGCCGTCGCCATGGCGCACGCCAAGGCGTTCTGGCGAGGGTCGACCACCGCACGGACAAACCCGTCGTTGAGCGCATGCCAGCGGTTTTCATGGGTGTACTGGTCGGTTGCCAGCAACTCATGCGGTGTCGCATATTCCTCGGGAATCAGGAACAGCTTCTCGTCCTTGGCACGCAGACCCAGCTTGGTCCGGCTGGAAATCACCGAAACCGGGATCGACAGCATCAGCGAGCCCACGATCGGCACCAGCCACCACAGGAAGCTCGGGTTCAGCCAGGCGACCAGCAGGGTCCAGGCAACACCCAGCAAGGTCTGCGGCCCATGACGGCGCACGGCCTCGCCCCAAGGCGTGGAGTCGTCGTCACGCTGTGGCGAATTCCAGGTCGCGGCCCAGCCCAGGAAGGCCGCCAGCACGAAGCGGGTGTGGAAGATCATGCGCACCGGTGCCAACAGCATGGAGAACAGCATCTCCATCAGCATCGACAGGGTGACCTTGATCCGCCCACCGAACTCCTTGGCGCCCTTGGCCCAGATCAGGATGATGCTGAGCAGCTTGGGCAGGAACAGCAGCACGATGGTGGTGGAGAACAGCGCGATGGCCTTCTCCGGGTGCCACTGCGGCCACAACGGGTACAGCTGGAACGGCTCGAGGAAGTACTGCGGCTCCATCAGCGTGTTGGTCGCCAGCAGCGCGGTCGACAGCACCAGGAAGAAGAACCACAGCGGCGCCGACAGGTACGACATCACGCCGGTCAGGAACACCGCGCGGTGCACAGGGTGCATGCCCTTGACCAGGAACAGGCGGAAGTTCATCAGGTTGCCGTGGCACCAGCGCCGGTCGCGCTTGAGCTCATCAAGCAGGTTGGGCGGCAGCTCTTCGTAGCTGCCCGGCAGGTCGTAGGCGATCCACACGCCCCAGCCGGCACGGCGCATCAGCGCGGCTTCGACGAAGTCGTGGGACAGGATCGCACCGGCGAAGGCACCCTTGCCAGGCAATGGCGCCAGGGCGCAGTGCTCGATGAAAGGCTTCATGCGGATGATCGCGTTGTGGCCCCAGTAGTGCGATTCGCCCAGCTGCCAGAAGTGCAGGCCGGCGGTGAACAGCGGGCCGTACACGCGGGTGGCGAACTGCTGCATGCGCGCATACAGGGTGTCCATGCCCGACGCCCTTGGGGCGGTCTGGACGATACCTGCGTCCGGGTTCGCCTCCATCAGGCGCACCAGGCTGGTCAGGCACTCGCCGCTCATCACGCTGTCGGCATCGAGGACCACCATGTAGCGGTACTCGCCGCCCCAGCGGCGGCAGAAGTCGTCGAGGTTGCCGCTCTTGCGCTTGACCCGGCGGCGCCGGCGGCGATAGAAGATGCGCCCGAAGCCCTTGGCCTCACGGTAGACTTCAAGCCACGCCTGCTGCTCGGCCACGGCAATGTCGGTGTCGTTGGTGTCGCTGAGCACGAAGAAATCGAAGCGGTCCAGGTCGCCCGTGGCGGCCACCGACTCGAACGTGGCGCGCAGTCCGGCGAACACGCGGGGCACGTCCTCGTTGCAGATCGGCATCACGATGGCCGTGCGAGCGCCAGGCTCGATCGGCTCGTTGCCCGCGCTGCTGCCCGAGATCCGGTATTTGTCACGCCCGGTGAGCAGCTCCAGGAAGCCCATCAGCGCGGTCCAGAAACCTGCCGACACCCAGCAGAACAGAATGCCGAACAGGATCAGGATGCTGGTCTGCAACGCATACGGCCAGACCTGGACAATGGTGTCCAGCACCGGCTGGCTGGTGATCTCGTTGAGGTCGACGAAGGACCAGCCCTGGTACGGCAGGATACCTTTCATGTACCAGCCGGCCACGACCGTCTGGCCCAGCATCAGGGCCAGCAGGATGTACCTGCGCAGCGACCCGACCCAGCGCCAGCGTGCCGTCGGCAGCTCGCGCTTGGGCGGCTGCGCGGGGTTGCTGCGCCCGGTCATGCGGCGCCAGGCGCGAATCAGGATGTTGGTGCGCCACGGCTCGGGAATCACCCGTGTGCGCTGAATCGGCGGGGCGATCTTCAGGCACAGGCGCCCGCGACCGTCCACGCCAAGCATTTCGGCGTCTTCGAGCTCGCTCGCGCTGCCCAGGGTAAGGCGGCTGCCCACCGAGGCCTGGACGGCGTCGGCGGGGCTGGCCGCATCCTGGGCCGAGAGACGTTGGTGCAGCTCGCTGAACGAGGTGCAGCTCGCGAGCTCCGCGCGCTGCTCATCGCTCAGTGGGAGGTGGGCCAGGTACTCGACGAGCGACTCTGGCCGTGGACTTGAATTACTCATCGGCAGGCAACTGGTAGCTCCAGGTTTCGGTCAGCACCTGTTCGGTGGTGGCCGGGGCCCCGGTGGTGGAGGCCGCATCGGCGGCGGGTTGCTCGGCAGCCTTGGACGCCTTGGCGTCAGCCTTGACATGCTTGGCCGCAGGCTTGTCCTGAACAACTGGCTTGGCGGGCTCGACCGGCACGTCACGCACCAGCGCGGCGCGCATCTCGACCGACTTGGCCGGGTCCTTGAGCTTCATCCGCAGGGTCAGGCGCCAGCCCTTGGTCTCAGGGTTGTAGCGCAGGTTGTTCTCGACCAGCTCGGCATTGTCATCCAGGCTGACCTGGCTGCGCACGGCGGTGTCTTCGGGCAGTTTGGCCAGCGCAGGGCCTTCGAAGTCGACCAGGAAGGCCACGCTGCCGTCAGGCTGGCGAATCAGGTTGGACTGCTTGACGTCGCCGGTGGAGCGCATGGTGCGGTTGACCCAGCCCAGGTCCGGCGAGTGGAACTGCGACTCGTCGATGGTCCAGTGCAGGCGGTAGTCGAAGTCGACCGGCTGGCCAGGCTCTGGCAGTTTCTCGGGGCTCCAGAAGGCAACGATGTTGTCGTTGGTCTCGTCGGCGGTCGGGATCTCGACCAGGTCGACGGTGCCTTTGCCCCAGTCGCCACGTGGCTCGATCCAGGCGCTCGGGCGCTTCTGGTAGTTGTCATCCAGGTCTTCGTAGTGGCTGAACTCGCGCTGGCGCTGCAGCAGGCCGAAACCACGCGGGTTCTCGACGCTGAAGTTGCTCACGGCCAGGTGCTTGGGATTGTTCAGCGGACGCCACAGCCACTCGCCATTGGCCGCGTGGATCGACAGGCCTTCGGAGTCATGCAGGGCCGGGCGGTAGTTGAGCACCTTGGACGGCTGGTTGCTGCCGAACAGGAACATGCTGGTCAGCGGCGCGATACCCAGGCGGCTGACGTGGTCACGCAGGAACACCCGCGACTTGACGTCGACAATGGTGTCGCTGCCCGGACGCAGGGTCAGCTTGTAGGCGCCGGTGGAGCGCGGCGAGTCAAGCAGGGCGTAGATCACCAGGTGCTTGTCGGCAGGCTTCGGACGCTCGACCCAGAACTCGGTGAACCGCGGGAATTCTTCGCCAGACGGCAGCGCGGTGTCGATGGCCAGGCCACGTGCCGACAGGCCATACACGTGGCCTTTGCCGACCACGCGGAAATAGCTGGCCCCCAGCAGGGTCATGATCTCGTCCTGCTTGTCGGCCTTGTTGATCGGGTAGAGCACCCGGAACCCGGCATAGCCCAGGTTTTCGGTGGTCTTGGCGTCGTGCGGAACGTCACCGAAGTCGAAGCGGCTCGGGTCGTACTTGATTTCCTCGACCGTGGTGGCGGTGACTTCGTTGATCTTCACCGGCGTGTCGAAGTGCATGCCCTGGTGATAGAAAGAGAGCTTGAAGGGCGTCTTCTCGCCAGCCCACTCGGCCTTTTCCTGAAGGAAACGGATTTTCTGATAGTCGGCATACTTCATGTCGCGGAACACGGCAGGCAGATTGCTCTTCGGCGCCTCGAACTTCTGGCCGGCGAGATCCTTTGCCTTGGCGGCAACATCATCAAGATTGAATGCCCACAGCTGGCCCGCGCTCAACAGGCCGACCAGGGTGGCGCTTGCCAACAGGGCCTTGCGCAGCCGTTTGCCGGGAATTCTTGGTGCGTTATGGGGACTTACAATCACGAGCAACCCTCGCCGAAAACAGATCAAAGAACCAACGGCCAGCGACAAATGCCGGGTTGGCGAGCACTGTTCGGACCCCGTTTGGGCGCAATGATTCCCCAAAGGGTTCCGGACGGTACTCAAGTCAGGGTGAAACGAACCTACGGGCGCCCGTTCACGCAGCGCGGGATTATCCAGCAGGCCGCGTGACAGCGCATCAGGCAGTCATAACTATTTATCCTAGAAAATCAGTCTTTTCATGCTTTAGGGAGGGGATTTTCCCCTCAGATTTGTAACATGAATGTTACAGGGCCATCATTGACCAGATGGACCTGCATGTCGGCCCCGAACCTGCCGCTGGCCACCGGGGTGTGCAGCGCTTCGGCACGGCCCAGCAGATAGTCGAACAGTTCGGCCCCCAGCGCCGGCGGCGCGGCGGTCGAGAAGCCTGGGCGCATGCCACTGCGGGTGTCGGCGGCCAGGGTGAACTGCGACACCAGCAGCAGGCCGCCGCCGGTGTCCTTGAGCGACAGGTTCATCTTGCCGTCGGCATCGCTGAACACCCGGTAGTTGAGCAGCTTGTGCAACAGCTTGTCGGCGTGCTCGCGGGTGTCGCCCGGCTCGACCGCGACCAGCACCAGCAGGCCTTGGTCGATGGCACCGACGATTTCGCCGTCCACTTCCACGCGCGCGCCGCGCACACGTTGCAACAGCCCCTTCATGCTTCTTCCAGGGGAAGGTCGAGCAGGCGACGGGCCATCTGGTCGGCAGCGCGCACCAAGGCATCGGTGATACCCGGTTCGGAGGCCGCATGGCCGGCATCCCGGATCACCTTCAGCTCACTGTTCGGCCACGCCTGGTGTAGCTCCCAGGCGTTGTCCAGCGGGCAGATCACATCGTAGCGCCCGTGCACGATAACCGCCGGCAGGTGGGCGATCTTCGGCATGTCGCGGATCAGCTGGTCGGGTTGCAGGAACGCGTTGTTGACGAAGTAGTGGCACTCGATACGCGCGATCGACAAGGCCCGCTGTGGCTCGGAGAAGCGGTCGACCACCAGCGGATTGGGGCGCAGCGTCGCGGTACGGCCCTCCCAGGTCGACCAGGCCTTGGCGGCGTGCATCTGCGCGATCTGGTCATTGCCGGTGAGACGCTTGTGGAAAGCCTTGAGCATGTCACCACGCTCCTCAGGCGGAATGGGGGCGATGTAGTCCTGCCAGTAGTCCGGGAACAGGCGGCTCGCCCCGGCCTGGTAGAACCACTCGATCTCCTGCGGGCGGCACAGGAAGATGCCACGCAGGATCAGTCCGTGGACCCGCTCGGGGTGCGTCTGCGCGTACGCCAGCGCCAGGGTAGAACCCCAGGAGCCGCCGAACAGCACCCACTTGTCTATTCCCAGGTGCTTGCGGATGCGCTCCAGGTCTTCGACCAGGTGCCAGGTGGTGTTGTTCTCGAGGCTGGCGTGGGGGGTCGAGCGCCCGCAGCCGCGCTGGTCGAAGGTGATGATGCGATAGATGTTGGGGTCGAAGTAACAGCGGCTTTGCGCGTCGCAACCGGCGCCCGGGCCACCATGGATGAACACCACCGGCAGACCCTCGGGCGAGCCGCTTTCGTCTACATACAACACATGCGGCGCTTCCACGGCCAGATCGTGCCGGGCGTAGGGTTTGATCTGCGGGTACAAGGTCTGCATTGCGCACTCCGTGTGGGGATTTATTCTGCCGTTCGCGTTCGGCATCATAAACCTGAATCGCGCTCAGATCATGTACCTGTGCGAGGTGTGTTGTCTGCACCGGCCCCTTCGCTGGCAAGCCAGCTCCCACAAGTGCTGCGCCGCTCTCAAAGGCGCCGGTGAACCTGTGCAGGCACCCAATCAATCAGGCCAAGCGCTGGCGCCCCCACTCCACCATAGCTTCAAGCAACCGCTCCAGCACCTGCTGCGTCCCCCGCGCCAGATCTTCCCGGTAACCGAACGGCTCGGCTTCCTCCATGTAGGTACGCTGCGCCAGCTCCAGCTGCACCGCATGCACCTGCTTCTGCGGATCGCCGTAATGGCGGGTGATATGCCCACCCTTGAAGCGGCCGTTGAGCACATGGCTGTAGTCACTTGCTTCGGCGCAGACCGCGAGCAGCCGTTCGGCCAGTTCAGGAGCGCAACTGGCTCCGTTGAACGTTCCGAAGTTGAAGTCCGGCAGCGCACCGTCGAACAGGCGGGGAACGTGCGAGCGAATTGAATGAGCATCCCACAGCAGCGCGTAGCCGAAGACTTCGCGCAGGCGCGCCAGCTCACGCTGGATCGCCTCGTGGTAAGGCCGCCAGATCAGCTCCAGACAGCCTGCCCGCTCCTCGGCTGCAGGCGCCATCCCGTCTGCGAACAGCGGCTGGCCGTCGAACAGCGTCGCGGGGTAGAGGCCTGTGGTCGCGCCGGCATACAGCGGCTGGTCATCCTCGGGGCGGTTCAGGTCGATGACGAAGCGCGAGTACTCCCCCGCCACCACGCTGGCGCCCAGCTCACGGGCGAAGCTGTACAGCCGCGGGATATGCCAGTCGGTGTCAGGCAGGCCGCGCGCTGACGCCACCAGTCCTCGCGCCACCGCCGGGGTCAGCCGCAAGCCGGCATGAGGGATGCTGACCAGCAGCGGCAGACGACCTTGATGGAAACTCAGGGCACTGTCCATCAGGCTTCGCTCCATTCATCGCCACCGCGAATCACGCGCCTGGGCAGCTCGCCGCCCAGCCAGTAGGCAAGCTCGGCCGGCCGCTCGATGCGCCAGGCCACGAAGTCGGCGACCTTGCCAGGTTCCAGCGAGCCATGGCTGGCACCAAGCCCCAGTGCCATGGCGGCATGCAACGTGACACCGGCCAGGGCTTCCTCGGGGGTCAGGCGGAACAAGGTGCACCCCAGGTTGAGCATCAGGCGCAAGGACAATCCCGGCGAAGTGCCAGGGTTGAGGTCACTGGCCAGGGCGATCTTCACACCATGCCTTCGCAGGATATCCAGCGGCGGCAGCCGGGTTTCGCGCAAGCAATGGAACGCGCCCGGCAGCAGCACGGCGACGGTGCCGGCTTCGGCCATGGCGATGGCGTCCTCTTCGGTCATGAACTCCAGGTGATCGGCCGACAGCGCCTGGTACCGCGCCGCCAGGCTCGAACCGTGCAACGGCGAGAGCTGTTCGGCGTGCAGCTTGACCGGCAGGCCCAGCTCGCGCGCCGTGATGAACACCCGCTCGACCTGTTCGGGAGAAAACGCCAGGTGTTCGCAGAAAGCATCCACCGCATCCATCAGCCCTTCATTGGCCAGGGCCGGGAGCATCTGTTCGCAGACGTGGGCGATGTAGTCGTCAGCCCTTCCGGCATATTCCGCAGGCAGTGCATGGGCGGCGAGACAGGTGCTGCGCACGGTCAGCGGCAGCGCCTCGCCGAGGCGACGGATGACCCGCAGCATCTTGCGTTCGCTGGCAAGGTCCAGGCCGTAGCCGGACTTGATCTCAAGCGTGGTGACACCATCGCGCATCAGCGCCTGCACCCGCTGCAGGGCGCTGGCGAACAGCTGGTCTTCGCTGGCCGCGCGCGTCGCCCGCACGGTACTGGCGATACCGCCGCCCCGGGCGGCGATCTCGGCATAGCTCGCGCCCTGCAGGCGCTGCTCGAATTCACCGCTGCGGTTGCCGCCGAACACCGCATGGGTATGGCAGTCGATCAGCCCGGGCGTGACCCACGCGCCCTCGAGGTCGACGCGCTGGTCGATACCCGTCTGCGGCAGGTCGCACAGGGGGCCGATCCAGTCGATGAGCCCGCCGCGGGTAACGATCGCCGCGTCCTCGATGATCGAGTAACCGCCGTGGGCCAGGGTTGCGGCATGGCAATGGTGCCAGAGGGTTTTCATGTGTCTCTCCCGCGATAGGGCCACAGCGCGATTCACAGGCTGGGCAGCACGCCCACCGGCAACAACCCGGTCAGCCGCCCCTCGGCCAGCAACCGCACCGCCACCTCGATGTCCGGCGCGAAGAACCGGTCTTTGTCGTAATGCGTCACCTCGTGGCGCAGGATCTGCCGCGCGCGCTCCAGCTTGACCGAGGTCTTGAGGCCTTCGCGCAAGTCCAGCCCCTGGCAGGCGCCGAGCCACTCGATGGCCAGCACGCCGCGGGTATTCTCGGCCATCTCCCACAAGCGCTTGCCCGCCGCCGGCGCCATGGACACGTGGTCTTCCTGGTTGGCCGAGGTGGGCAGGCTGTCGACGCTGTGCGGATGGGACAGCGCCTTGTTCTCGCTGGCCAGCGCGGCGGCCGTGACCTGGGCGATCATGAAGCCTGAGTTGACACCGCCGTTCTCCACCAGGAACGGCGGCAGTTGCGACATGTGCTTGTCCATCATCAGCGAGATGCGCCGCTCGCTCAGCGCGCCGATCTCCGCAATGGCCAGGGCCATGTTGTCAGAAGCCATGGCCACGGGCTCCGCGTGGAAGTTGCCGCCCGAGACGACGTCGCCTTCCTGGGTGAACACCAGCGGGTTGTCCGACACCGCGTTGGCCTCGACCGCCAGCACCTCGGCGGCCTGGCGCAGCTGGGTCAGGCATGCGCCCATGACTTGCGGCTGGCAGCGCAGGGAGTAAGGGTCCTGGACCTTGCCGCAGTGCTCGTGGGAGGCCGAGACCTCGCTTGCAGCGCTCAGCAGGTCGCGGTAGCAGGCAGCGGCATCGATCTGCCCACGCTGACCGCGGGCGGCATGGATACGCGCGTCGAACGGTGCGCGCGAGCCCAGTACCGCCTCGACGGTCAGGCCGCCACAGGCGATGGCCGCCGCGAACAGGTCCTCGGCCTCGAACAGGCCGCGCAAGGCGTAACCGGTTGAGGCCTGGGTGCCGTTGAGCAAGGCCAGGCCCTCCTTGGCGGCCAGGGTCAGCGGCTCAAGGCCCGCGACGGCGAGCGCCTCTGCGGCGGGCAACCACTGGCCCTGGTAGCGCGCCTGGCTTTCACCGAGCAGCACCAGCGACAGGTGCGCTAGCGGCGCCAGGTCGCCGGACGCCCCAACCGAGCCTTTGAGCGGAATGTGCGGATAGACCTCTGCGTTGACCAGCGCGATGAGCGCATCGATGACCTTGCGGCGGATGCCCGAGAAACCACGGCTTAGGCTGTTGATCTTCAGCACCATGATCAGCCGGACCATGGCATCGTCCAGCGGCGCGCCGATGCCGGCAGCGTGGGACAGCACCAGCGAGCGCTGCAGGTTCTCGAGGTCGTGGCTGGCGATCCGCGTCGAGGCCAGGAGCCCGAAGCCGGTGTTGATGCCATAGGTGGTGCGGTCTTCGGCAACGATGCGCTCGACACACGCGACGCTGGCGTCGATCGGCGCATCGGCGCAGGCGTCGAGCCTGAGGCGCACAGGCTGCTGGTAGAGCGCGCGTAGCTGGGCGAGCGTCAGGGTGCCGGGTTTGAGTGTCAGTTCGATCACTTCAGTACTCCATGCGCGTGGGCCCACGGGCCCCTTCTTGTTGTTCAGTATCGGTCAGCGCGTGATCATCGGCAGGTCCAGGCCCTGCTCCCTGGCGCAGTCGATGGCGTCCTGATAGCCGGCGTCGGCATGCCGCATCACCCCAGTGGCCGGATCATTGGTCAGCACGCGGGCGATGCGCTCGGCGGCCTCATCGCTGCCGTCGCAGACGATGACCATGCCGGCGTGCTGGGAGAACCCCATGCCCACCCCGCCGCCATGGTGAAGCGATACCCAGGTCGCGCCGCTGGCGGTGTTGAGCAGCGCGTTGAGCAGCGGCCAGTCGGACACCGCGTCGGAGCCGTCCCGCATCGACTCGGTCTCACGGTTGGGGCTGGCGACCGAGCCGGAATCCAGGTGGTCGCGGCCAATCACGATCGGTGCCGACAGCTCGCCGCTGCGCACCATTTCATTGAACGCCAGGCCCAGCCGGGCGCGCTGCCCGAGGCCGACCCAGCAGATGCGTGCCGGCAAGCCCTGGAAGCTGATGCGCTCGCGGGCCATGTCCAGCCAGTTGTGCAGGTGCGCATCGCCGGGGATCAGTTCCTTGACCTTGGCGTCGGTCTTGTAGATGTCCTCGGCATCGCCCGAGAGCGCCACCCAGCGGAACGGGCCGATGCCACGGCAGAACAGCGGGCGGATGTAGGCTGGTACGAATCCTGGGAAGTCGAAGGCATTGCCCACGCCCTCCTCCTTGGCCATCTGGCGAATGTTGTTGCCGTAGTCGAAGGTCGGGATACCCTGTTTCTGGAAGTCGAGCATGGCCTGCACGTGCACCGCCATCGACTGCCTGGCCGCCTTGACCACGGCGGCCGGATCGGTCTGCGCACGGTCGCGGTACTGCGACCAGGTCCAGCCGGCGGGCAGGTAGCCGTTGAGCGGGTCGTGGGCACTGGTCTGGTCGGTGACCAGGTCCGGTCGCACACCGCGCCTGACCAGCTCAGGCAGGATTTCGGCGGCGTTGCCATGCAGGGCGATGGAGATCGCCTTGCCCTCGGCCGTGTACCGGGTGATGCGCGCCAACGCGTCATCCAGATCGCGGGCCTGCTCGTCGACGTAGCGGGTATCCAGACGAAAATCGATCCGGCTCTGCTGGCATTCGATGTTCAGCGAGCACGCGCCGGCCAGGGTCGCGGCGAGAGGCTGGGCGCCCCCCATTCCCCCCAGGCCCGCGGTCAGCACCCATTTGCCCTTGAGGCTGCCGGCATAGTGCTGTCGGCCGGCCTCGACGAAGGTTTCATAGGTGCCCTGGACAATCCCCTGGCTGCCGATGTAGATCCAGCTGCCAGCGGTCATCTGGCCGTACATGGCCAGTCCCTTGGCATCGAGTTCGTTGAAGTGCTCCCAGCTGGACCAGTGCGGCACCAGGTTGGAGTTGGCGATCAGCACGCGCGGTGCGTTGGGATGGGTCTTGAACACGCCGACCGGCTTGCCCGATTGCACCAGCAGGGTTTCGTCGTCGCCGAGCCGGGTCAGGGACTCGACGATCCGGTCGTAGCATTCCCAGTTGCGCGCGGCGCGGCCGATGCCGCCATAGACCACCAGTTCCTTGGGGTTCTCGGCGACCTGCGGGTCGAGGTTGTTCATCAGCATGCGCAGCGGCGCTTCGGTCAACCAGCTCCTGGCGGTCAGCCTGGTGCCACGCGGCGCACGGATTTCGACGTCACGGTATTTGTTGTTGTCGGTCACGCGAATGTCCTCAGCGAACGAGTCGATGAGGTAATACAAGCACAGCGGTACTTGTATGTACAAGTACAGATTACCGTATTATTTGCTGAAGCGCCCTTCCAGCCGATGCCTGGAGCCCGGGTGGATGAGCCGCGCGGCAGTGACTGGCTGACGCCCGGACCAGGTACGCCGGCGGATAAGCAGGCAGGGTTCGCCCCGCTCGATCTGCAGCAGGTGGCATTCATCCGCCTCGGCCAAGATTGCCTCGACCACATGCTCGCCCTCGGTCAGCGGTGCGACCTGGGTCAGGTACGCATAAGGCGTCTGCCGGGTGAAGTCCTGCTTGAGGTAATCAGGAGCGGCCTGGGCGTTGACGTAGCGGTCTTCGATCTGCACCGGCACGCCGTTCTCGAAGTGCACGATCAGCGAATGGAACACCCGCTGGCCTTCACGCATGTCCAAGGCCAGCGCGCGCTCGGACCCGGCGGCCTCCTCGGCAAGAACAATGACCTGGCAGCTGTGCGCATGCCCGCGCGCGGCGATCTCGTCGGCGATATTGTGAACCTCGAACAGCGCCGAGCGCCCCTTGGGCTCGGCGACGAAGGTGCCAACGCCCTGCATGCGCACCAGCAGCCCTTCGGCGGTGAGCTCGCGCAGGGCGCGGTTGATGGTCATGCGGCTGAAGCCCAGCTGACTGACCAGCTCGCTTTCCGAAGGCACGCGGTGATGCGGCGGCCAGCTGCCGTTTTCGATGTGCTGGGCAATCATCTGCTTGACCCGGGCATAGAGCGGCGCCGGCCCCTCGCCCGAGGGGGCGGCCAGCGCGGAGACAGGGGGTGTCGGCACGGTGTGTAGTCCTTTGATGGTTTGAATGAACCGTAGCTTGCCGAAATTTACCGGCCCCACAAACACCTGTATATGTATAGACAACCTGACAGGAACCAGGACTATCGTGATGCGTGCTTTCTTTACCGAACGCGCCCTGCTGCCTACAGGCTGGGCTGCCAACGTCCGACTCGAGATCGCCGCCGATGGCACCCTGGCCACGATCACTGCCCAAGGCTCGCCACATGGCGCCGAACGCCTCGGCGGGCCTCTGCTGCCGGGCATGCCGAACGTGCACTCGCATGCGTTCCAGCGCGTGATGGCCGGGCTGACCGAGGCCGCAGGCGATCCTGATGACAGCTTCTGGACCTGGCGCGAGCTGATGTACCGCCTGGTCGGCAGGATCACCCCCGGGCAGCTGCAGGTGATCGCCCGCCAGGTGTACATCGAGATGCTCAAGGCCGGCTATACCTCGGTCGCCGAGTTTCACTACGTCCATCACCAGCATGACGGCCGCGCCTACGCCGACCCGGCCGAGCTGTCGCGGCGCATCAGCGCGGCGGCCAGCGCCAGCGGCATCGGCCTCACCTTGTTGCCGGTGCTGTACAGCCATGCCGGTTTCGGCGGCCAGCCGCCCAGCGAAGGCCAGCGGCGTTTCATCAACGGCAGCGAGCAGTATCTGCGTTTGCAGGACAGGCTTGCCCCGCTGCTCGCGGTGGAACCGGCCCAGCGGCTGGGGGTGTGCTTTCATTCCCTGCGGGCGGTCACGCCCGCGCAGATCGGCGACGTGCTGGCCACCATCGGCGTGGACTGTCCGGTGCATATCCACATTGCCGAGCAACAGCAGGAAGTCGATGACTGCCTGGCCTGGAGCGGCCTGCGCCCGCTGCAGTGGCTGCATGAGCACGTCGAGGTGGACCGGCGTTGGTGCCTTGTGCACGCCACCCATGCGCAGGCCGATGAAGTCGGCGCCATCGCGCGAAGCGGCGCGGTCGTCGGATTGTGCCCCACCACCGAAGCCAACCTGGGCGACGGGATCTTTCCGGCGGTGGCGTACCTGGCCCAGGGCGGGCGGCTGGGCATCGGCTCGGACAGCCACGTGTCACTGAGCGTGGCCGAGGAGTTGCGCTGGCTGGAGTATGGCCAGCGCTTGCGTGACCAGCGGCGCAACCGGCTGTACCGCAGCGACCAGCCAGTGGTCGGCCGCACGCTGTTCGATGCCGCCGTCAGCGGCGGCGCCCAGGCGCTGGGCCAGCCGGTGGGCGAGCTGGCGCTGGGCAAGCGCGCGGACTGGTTGGTGCTCGATGGCAATGATCCCTACCTGGCGACAGCCACTGGCGATGGCATCCTCAACCGGTGGGTGTTTGCCGGAGTCGATCGCCAGGTGCGCGATGTGATGGTCAACGGGCAGTGGGTGGTGCGCCAGGGCAGGCATGCGGATGAGGAAGAAAGCGCGCAGGCATTTGCGCAGGCGTTACGGGAGTTGCTTGCCTGAAAATCCAGCTGGCAGCCTGTGGGAAATTCCATGATCCAGTGCAAGCCTCCTGGACCCGTAACCGTACTGGCCTTACCGCTCCCGCGCGATATCCCGGTCCGACACCCGCCACACCAGCCGCGAGGTGTCATAGCCTTGCTGGCGTGCCTTGGCCAGCAGGTGCTCGCGCACCACGGCCGTCACCGTGGGCGTACGCGAGAGCAGCCACAGGTGCTTGCGGTCGGGATTGCCGACCAGCGCCGTCTGGTAACGATCATCCACGTACAGCACCCAGTATTCGCCTTTGCTCATGCCTGGCATCAGGCGGGTGAACCAGTTGTCGAACTCGACCCACAGTTTGTCGGCATGACCCGGCTCCTGGGGCCAGGCATTGCCCTGCGCGCGCAGCCACTCGCCGTCCAGGGTGCGGCAGCGGTTGAGCACTCCCAGCGAGCCATCGGGCTTGACGTTGTAGTGCGCCTCGGACTGGGCGCAGTCGTTCTGGAAGTACATCGGCAGGTGCGCTTGCTCGAACCATTTGCCCTGGTAGCGCTTGAGGTTGATTTCGCCCGCCGTCTTCGGCGCCAGCGCATCGCCGCCAGGCGTGGCGCAGCCGCCCAGCAGCAGCGCGCCGCTCAGGCCCAGCAGCAGGGCCAGACGCTTCATTTGAGGCCCTGCCCGGAATACAGCAGCACCTGGTCGGCCGCGAACTGGACGCTGATGAAGCTCTTCTCGTCGCCCCAGGTGCAGCTGCTCATGCCCAACGCACCCGAACATTCGGTGGGCGCACCGAGTAGCTGCTCGACCTGGGCCTTGGTCATGCCGGACTTGAGCTTGGAATAGTTCTCCTGGTTGATCTTGCTGCACGCAGTCAGAACAACGCACAAGGACAACAAGGCGAGGGATCGCAACGACATGAGGGGTCACTCCTGGGGCTGAAAACTCAGGCGTAGACGCCTGCAGAGCCGTTGGAGGGGAAAAAGGCTCCCAGGTTCCCGGCGGGACACGCTTTTTCTCGGAAACCGGAAACGAAAACGGGGCAATCCGCAGGCGCGGTCAAGCGCCCCGAATTGCCCCGCATTCAGTTCAACGCGTCAGAAGCGCGAACCTGGCTCCAGCAGGAAGTCCATCTCTTCATCGGTACTCGGGCGGTCCAGCAGCAGGTTGCGCTGCGGGAAGCGGCCAAAGCGCTCGATCACCCGCTGGTGCTGCTCGGCGTAGTCGAGAAACCCTTCGAACAGCCGGCGGTTGAACTCAGGCTGCTCGTCCAGCAGGACCTGGTACCGCTCGACGCACAGGTTCTGCCAGTCCAGCACCTCGGCATGCTCGAGCACCAGCAGGATGAACACCCGCTGGATCGGCAGCAACTGGAAATCCCAGTCTTTCTGCAGCCCTTGCATGGCCACTACCTGGGCACGCCGGTCGCCCTCGAAGGCGCGTGATGTGTCGCGGTGGATCATGCGCGGCAGCTGGTCCAGCAGCAGGATCAGGCCCAGCCAGCCCTGCGGGCTCTGCTGCCACTCATCCAGGCCGCCGGCCAGCGCCTGCTCGACCAGTTCGCCGAAAAGCGCCTGCGCTTCGGCGTCGTGCTGCTTGCCGAACCACAAGGTACTTTTTTCGTCGGTCACGGCCTGGGCACTGGTGCCCCAACCGAACCACCACTCAAGCAACGGCTGCCAAGGTGCGAGCATGGCTTACTCCTTGTGATACGCAGTGACGCGCTCGACCTCTTCCTTCGAGCCCAGGATCACCGACACGCGCTGGTGCAGGCTGTCTGGCTGGATGTCGAGGATGCGCTGGTTGCCGTCGGTGGAGGCACCGCCGGCCTGCTCGATGATGAACGACATCGGGTTGGCTTCGTACATCAGGCGCAGCTTGCCTGGCTTGGACGGGTCACGGGCATCGCGCGGGTACATGAACAGGCCGCCGCGGGTCAGGATGCGGTGCACGTCGGCCACCATCGAGGCGATCCAGCGCATGTTGTAGTTCTTTTTCAGCGGGCCGGTCTCGCCTGCCAGCAGCTCGCTCACGTAGCGCTGCACCGGGGCTTCCCAGTGACGCTGGTTGGACATGTTGATGGCGAACTCGGCGGTGGTTTCCGGTACCTGGATGTTCTCGTGGGTGAGCACGAAGCTGCCCAGCTCGCGGTCCAGGGTGAAGCCCTTGACGCCGTTGCCCAGGGTCAGGATCAGCATGGTCTGCGGGCCATAGATCGCATAGCCGGCGGCGACCTGCTGGGTACCCGGCTGGTGGAAGGCCTTCTCATCCAGGCTTTCGTTCTGGCTCAGGTACTCGTTAGGGCAGCGCAGCACCGAGAAGATGGTGCCGACCGAGACGTTGACGTCGATGTTCGACGAGCCGTCGAGCGGGTCGAAGACCAGCAGATAGGCACCCTTGGGGTACTTGCCCGGGATCTGGTAGGCGTTGTCCATTTCCTCGGAAGCCATGCCGGCCAGGTGGCCGCCCCATTCGTTGGCTTCGAGCAGGATTTCGTTGGAGATCACGTCGAGCTTCTTCTGCACTTCGCCCTGCACGTTCTCGGTGCCCATGCTGCCGAGGACACCACCCAGCGCGCCTTTGGAGACGTTGTGGCTGATTTCCTTGCACGCACGCGCCACCACTTCGATCAGGAAACGCAGATCGGCAGGGGTGTTGTTGCTACGGGTCTGCTCAATCAAATAGCGACTCAGGGTAACGCGGGACATGTATGGCTCCGAAGGCATGGGGGAGGAAAAACCCCCGCAGTTTACAGGGAGTGTCGCAGGCTAGCGAGCAAAGAGACTCGCCTGGCCGATCAGACGGCCAGATGGGTCTTTGGTTCAGGGCCGGCGATCTGCCGGCATCGCGGCGCGCCCTTCGCTGCGGTTCGGCGTTCCGACAAGCCAGCGAAAGGCGCGCCACTGACTCAAGGTCTAGTCCAAAGCTTTCCAGATGTCATTGGCATACTCGCGAATGGTCCGGTCCGATGAGAACCAGCCCATGTTCGCGGTGTTGATCACCGCCATGCGCCACCATGCTTCGGTGTCATGCCACAGGTCCTCGACCCGTTGCTGGGCATCCCAGTACGCATCGAAGTCCGCGCACACCAGGAAGCGGTCGTGCGCCACCAGCGAGTCGATCAGGCCGGTATAGCGCGCCGGATCATCTGGCGAGAACACCCCGCCACGGATCGCTTGCAGCACGTCGTTGAGCCGGTGCGAGGCACTGACCGCCGCGCTGGCGCCAAAGTCGCCACTGCGCCGGCGCGATTCCACCTGCTGGGCGGTCAGGCCGAAGATGAACATGTTGTCCACGCCCACCTGCTCGCTCATCTCGACGTTGGCGCCATCGAGCGTGCCAATGGTCAGCGCGCCATTGAGGCCGAACTTCATGTTGCTGGTGCCCGACGCCTCGTACCCCGCCGTGGAGATCTGCTCCGAGAGATCCGCCGCCGGGATGATGCTTTCGGCCAGGCTCACGTTGTAGTTGGGCAGGAACACCACCTTGAGCAAACCGCGCACGGTCGGGTCGTTGTTCACCACCCGGGCGATGTCGTTGGACAGCTTGATGATCAGCTTGGCCTGGTGATAGCTGGCGGCCGCCTTGCCGGCGAAGAGCTTCACGCGCGGTACCCAGTTGGTGCCCGGCTCGGCGCGAATGGCCTGGTACAGGGCCACGGTGTGCAGCAGGTTCAGCAACTGGCGCTTGTACTCGTGGATGCGCTTGACCTGCACGTCGAACATCGCTTCGGGATTGACCGTGACGCCCAGGCGTTCCTGGATGATGCTCGCCAGGGCACGCTTGCTGTGCAACCGCTGGGCGGCGAACTGCCTACGGAAGTCACGGCTCTCGGCGAAGGGCGCAAGACGGGGCAACTGGCCCTGCGGGTCATCCAGCACTTCGGCGCCCAGAGCGTCGACCAGCATGCCGGTCAGTGTCGGGTTGGCCTGGTACAACCAGCGGCGGAAGGTGACGCCGTTGGTCTTGTTGTTGATCCGCTGCGGGTAGAGCTTGTGCAGTTCGCTGAACACGGTGTTGCGCATCAGCCGGGTGTGCAGCGCCGAGACACCGTTGACACTGTGCGAGCCCAGGAACGCCAGGTTGCCCATGCGTACCCGCCGGCCGTTGTCTTCCTCGATCAGCGACACCGCGCGCAGCACGTCGAAATCGTGGATGCCCTTGGCACGCATGGCGTCGATGTGGAAGGCGTTGATCAGGTAGATGATCTGCATGTGCCGCGGCAGCATGCGCTCCATCAGACCGACCGGCCAGGTCTCCAGCGCCTCGGGCAGCAAGGTGTGGTTGGTGTAGGCCAGGGTGTTGACGGTCAGCTCCCAGGCGGTGTCCCACGGGATCTCGTGCTGGTCGACCAGCAGGCGCATCAGTTCGGCGACCGCGATCGAGGGGTGCGTGTCATTGAGCTGGATGGCCGCCTGGTCGGGCAGGTTGAGCAGCGAGTCATGCATGTTCAGGTGGCGGCGCAGCAGGTCTTGCAGCGAAGCCGAGACAAAGAAGTATTCCTGACGCAGGCGCAGCTCCTGGCCGGCTTCGGTGCTGTCCGCCGGGTACAGGACCCGCGAGATGCTCTCGGCACGGGCCACTTCCGCCACGGCGCCCAGGTGGTCACCGGCGTTGAATCGCTCGAGGTGCAGCTCTTCGAGGGCTCGGGCCCGCCACAGCCGCAGGGTATTGACGCTGGCGCCGCGCCAGCCGACCACCGGGGTATCGTAGGCCACCGCCCGCACCGTCTCGCCGGGCCACCAGACCTGGCGCTGGTTGCCGTTGCCGTCGTCCACGGTCTCGACGCTGCCGCCAAAGCTGATCGGGTAGATCACCTCGGCGCGCTCGAACTCCCAGGGGTTGCCGAAATCGAGCCAGTTCTCGGTCTGCTCCTGCTGCCAGCCATCGACCACCGCCTGGCGGAACAGGCCGTGCTCATAGCGGATACCGTAGCCATGGGCGGCGATGCCCAAGGTCGACATGCTCTCCATGAAGCATGCGGCCAGACGCCCCAGGCCACCGTTGCCCAGGGCGGCGTCGGGCTCGAGCAGACGGATGCGGTCAAGGTCGACGTCAAGCCCGACCATGGCCTCGCGGGCGATGTCCAGCAAGCCCAGGTTGCTCAGACTGTCGTAGAGCAGGCGGCCGATCAGGAATTCCAGCGAGAGGTAATAGACGCGCTTCTGGCTCTTGCGATAAACCTGGCGGGTGTGGTCCATCCAGTGCTCGACCATATGGTCGCGTGCGGCCAGGGCAACGGCTTCGAACCAGTCATGCTCGAAGGCGTGCTCGGGGTCCTTGCCCACGGAGTAGGTCAGCTTGGCCAGTACGGCGGCGCGGAATTCGGCCACTTCGACTTCACGGGCGGTGGGTTCCTGAGACATGCGCAGTCCTCGGGTGTACTTGAGCGGATGGAAGAGTTCAGCCTAGACGCTTCGACACAGAGCGACAGCCTGCGTTCGGGGAATTATTGGCTGACAGACGAAACCGGCGAAAGGTTGTTCACAAATTGAGCAACTCCGGTATCATCGCGCGCCCATCTGACCGTCGCTAGCCTTATATAAATGAAAACCACCCTGATCGCCGCCGCCGAAGTTGACCGCCTGGACACCTGGCAACGCTATGCCAGCCACATGTGCGGAGGCTGCCACTCGACCTGCTGCACCTTGCCGGTCGAGGTCAAGATCAAGGACTTGATCCGTATTGGCGTGGTGGATGATTTTGAAAAGGACGAGCCGCCGAAGAACATCGCCAAGCGCTTGCAGAAGGACGGCATCATCGAACGCTTCAACCAGAAGTCGGGGATCTTCACCCTGACGCGGATGAGCAACGACGACTGCCTGTACCTGGATCGCAAGAGCCGGCTGTGCACGATCTATGAGAAGCGGCCGGATACGTGCCGGAATCACCCACGCGTCGGGCCACGGCCTGGGTATTGCGCGTACAAGCCGAAGATGGCGGTGCGGTGACCCGGCGGGCCCCTTCGCGGGCAAGCCCGCTCCCACAGGTACAGCGCTGAGCCAAGGAGCAACGCTGTACCTGTGGGAGCGGGCTTGCCCGCGAAGGGGCCATCACTGACACCCCACAAACAAAAACGCCCCCGGTCTCTCGACCGGGGGCGTTTTTGTTCAGCCTAGGCTAGCGGATCAGGCCTTGGCTTTCTTGGCAGCGCGGGTACGCTCGCCTTCGTCCAGCAGCTTCTTGCGCAGGCGGATCGACTTCGGCGTGACTTCGCACAGCTCGTCGTCCTGGATGAATTCCAGGGCCTGTTCCAGGGTGAAGCGAACCGGCGGAACCAGGGCGATGGTCTCGTCCTTGCCCGAAGCACGCATGTTGTCGAGCTTCTTGCCTTTGGTCGGGTTCACGCCCAGGTCGTTGTCGCGGCTGTTCAGGCCGATGATCTGACCGTTGTAGATGTCCTGACCGTGCTCGATGAACAGCTTGCCACGCGCCTGCAGGGTCTCCAGCGAGTAGGTCAGCGCCTTGCCGGTCTCGACCGAAACCAGTACGCCGTTCTGACGGCCGGACATGTGGCCCGACTTCATGGTGTCGTAGCGATCGAAGATCGAGGTCAGGATGCCTGCGCCGTTGGTCAGGGTCAGGAACTGGTTACGGAAACCGATCAGACCACGGGCCGGAATGTTGTATTCCAGGCGTACACGGCCCTTGCCATCCGGCACCATGTTGGTCAGGTCGCCCTTACGCAGACCCATCTCTTCCATGACCTTGCCCTGCGAATCTTCAGGGATGTCGATGGTGACGTTCTCGAACGGTTCCTGCTTCACGCCACCCACTTCGCGGATGATCACTTCAGGACGGCCAACGGCCATCTCGAAGCCTTCGCGGCGCATGGTTTCGATCAGTACCGACAGGTGCAGCTCACCACGGCCGGAGACCTTGAACTTGTCAGCCGAGTCGCCTTCTTCAACGCGCAGTGCAACGTTGTACAGCAGCTCTTTGTCCAGACGCTCTTTGATGTTACGGCTGGTGACGAACTTGCCTTCCTTGCCGCAGAACGGCGAGTCGTTGACCTGGAAGGTCATCGAAACGGTCGGCTCGTCGACGGTCAGTGGCTTCATCGCTTCGACCGCGTCCGGGGAGCACAGGGTGTCGGAGATGAACAGCTCGTCGAAACCGCTGATGCAGACGATGTCGCCAGCCTGGGCTTCTTCGACGTCGACGCGGTGCAGGCCATGGTGGCCCATCAGCTTCAGGATACGGCCGTTGCGCTTCTTGCCTTCGGTGTCGATGGCGACGACCGGGGTGTTCGGCTTGACGCGGCCACGGGCGATACGGCCAACGCCGATCACACCCAGGAAGCTGTTGTAGTCCAGAGCGGAGATCTGCATCTGGAACGGACCTTCGCGGTCGACGGCCGGCGCAGGTACGTTGTCGATGATCGACTGGTACAGCGGGGTCATGTCTTCGGCCATGGCGGTGTGGTCGAGACCGGCGATGCCGTTCAGGGCCGAGGCGTAGACAACCTGGAAGTCCAGCTGGTCGTCGGTGGCGCCGAGGTTGTCGAACAGGTCGAAGATCTGGTCCAGAACCCAGTCAGGACGCGCGCCCGGACGGTCGACCTTGTTGATGACCACGATCGGCTTCAAGCCGGCTTCGAAAGCCTTCTTGGTCACGAAACGGGTTTGCGGCATAGGGCCGTCCTGGGCGTCGACCAGCAGCAGCACGGAGTCGACCATCGACATCACACGCTCCACCTCGCCACCGAAGTCGGCGTGGCCGGGGGTGTCGACGATGTTGATGTGGTAGCCGTTCCAGTTGATGGCGGTGTTTTTCGCCAGAATGGTAATACCGCGCTCTTTTTCCTGGTCGTTGGAGTCCATGACGCGCTCGTCGTTGAGCTCGTTACGCTCCAGGGTGCCGGACTGACGCAGGAGTTTGTCGACCAGGGTGGTTTTACCATGGTCAACGTGGGCGATGATGGCGATGTTACGCAGATTTTCGATCACAAATGTATCTCGATCAGAGGATTCGGTTTGCCGCCCATTCTAGGCGGCCAATATGAATGAACAAGGCTCAGCGGGCCCGTCGGTCGGGAGGGCGATGGCGGATACTGCCGCCATACAGCCCCGGCGTCTTATGTCGGACGATAAACACGCACATTGGCATGTCCCTCACTGAGCAGGTGATGCGCATGCAGCCGGCTCATCACACCCTTGTCGCAATACAGCAGGTACTGCCGGTTGCCATCGAGGTGCTTGAAGCGGCTGTTGAGCGCATAAAACGGCAAAACCTGCACCTCGACGCCATCGAGCACCAGCGGCTCGTCTTCCTGGGCATCGGGGTGGCGAATGTCGATGACGATCTGACCGGGCATGGCCTCGGCGACTTCCTCGACCTGGATATCCTGGCCCAGCTCATCGATCACATTGTCGATGGAGATGAAGCGGGCGCGCTCCAGGGCGCGCTCCAGCACGGCCATGTCGAACTTGTTCTCTTCCTGCGCGACGCGGTGCGGCTTGGCGCAGGTGGTCGGGTTCACCGAGATCACGCCGCAGTACTCGGGCATGTGCTTGGCGAACTCGGCGGTACCGATCTGGTACGCGGTGTCGATGATGTCCTGCTTGTGGCTGGCCAGCAGCGGGCGCAGGACCAGCTTGTCGGTGGCCTGGTCGATCACCGCGAGGTTGGGCAGGGTCTGGCTGGACACCTGGGAGATGGCCTCGCCGGTCACCAGGGCATCGATCTGCAGGCGTTCGGCGACCTTGGCCGAGGCGCGCAGCATCATGCGCTTGAGCGTGACGCCCATGTAACTGTTGTCGACCTTGCCGAGGATCTCGCCGAGCACTTCCTCGAACGGCACGCTGATGAACAGCACGCGCTGGCTGCTGCCGTACTTCTTCCACAGGTAGTGGGCCACTTCCATCACGCCCAGCTCGTGGGCACGGCCGCCCAGGTTGAAGAAGCAGAAGTGGGTCATCAGGCCACGGCGCATCATCTGGTAGGCGGCCACGGTGGAGTCGAAACCACCGGACATCAGTACCAGCGTCTGCTCCAGAGAGCCCAGCGGGTATCCGCCGATGCCCTGGTGCTGGTTATGGATGATGTACAGCCGCTGGTCGCGGATCTCGAGGCGTACCATGACTTCGGGGTTGCGCAGGTCGATACCCGCGGCACCGCACTGCTGGCGCAACTGGCTGCCGACGTAGCGGTCGACGTCCATCGAGCTGAAGTCGTGGTGGCCGCCGCGCTTGCAGCGAACCGCGAAGCGCTTGCCGGCCAGCAGGTGGCCGAAGTAGGCCTTGCACTTGGCGACGATGTCGTCGAAGTCGCCCAGCGGGTGCTCATCGACCTGCAGGAAGTGAACGATGCCTGGCATGCAGCGCAGGCGCTCGACCATCTCGCGCTGGACCTTTTCGTCTTCAACGCGGGTGACCACCTCGAGGTTGTCCCAGACGCCATCGACCTTCAGCTCCGGATCCAGGTCCTTGAGCACGACACGGATGTTCTTGCCCAATTGACGGATGAAGCGCTTGCGCACCGGCCGGCTCTTGATGGTGATTTCTGGAAAGACTTTGACGATTAGTTTCATGGTCTACAGCGCGCGAAGGGCCAGCTGAAAAAGAAGGGCGCGAATTATAGCGGAAATTGCTCAAGGTTTGAGCAACTTTTGTACAGAAGGTTTTGACCGCTCTATTTTGGTGCGCATGGCGGTCGGAGCGCCTCTTATGGGTGCAGAAAAACACTCAATGGAATGGCTACATGGCTCAAAAAGACCGAGCTTGGCGCAACCTGGCCATTTTTGGGCACTGGCATGCAATTTGCTCCCTTGTGAGGCAGGTAAGCTTGGCCGACTATGCGCGCCCAGCGACACCCTTTTTGCAGGGCAACGGCCTACCGTGCCCTAGACCATCCGGAGGACAACATGTCGAAGTCGGTTCAGCTCATCAAAGATCATGACGTCAAGTGGATTGATCTGCGTTTCACGGACACCAAAGGCAAGCAGCAACACGTCACCATGCCAGCTCGCGATGCGCTGGATGATGAGTTCTTCGAAGCCGGCAAGATGTTCGACGGCTCGTCGATCGAAGGCTGGAAAGGCATCGAAGCCTCCGACATGATCCTGCTGCCGGATGACAGCACCGCCGTGCTGGACCCGTTCACCGAAGAGCCGACCCTGATCCTGGTCTGCGACGTGATCGAGCCGTCCACCATGCAAGGCTACGACCGCGACCCGCGCGCCATCGCCCGCCGCGCCGAAGAGTACCTGAAGACCACCGGTATCGGTGACACCGTCTTCGTCGGCCCCGAGCCTGAGTTCTTCATCTTCGACGACGTCAAGTTCAAGTCCGACATCTCTGGCTCGATGTTCAAGATCTTCTCCGAACAAGGTTCGTGGATGACCGACCAGGACGTCGAAGGCGGCAACAAGGGCCACCGTCCAGGTGTCAAAGGCGGCTACTTCCCTCTGCCACCAGTCGACCACGACCACGAAATCCGCACCGCGATGTGCAACGCCCTGGAAGAAATGGGCCAGGTCGTCGAAGTTCACCACCACGAAGTGGCGACTGCCGGCCAGAACGAAATCGGCGTCAAGTTCAACACCCTGGTTGCCAAGGCTGACGAAGTCCAGACCCTGAAGTACTGCGTGCACAACGTTGCCGACGCCTACGGCCGCACCGCGACCTTCATGCCGAAGCCGCTGTACGGCGACAACGGCTCGGGCATGCACGTGCACATGTCGATCGCCAAGGAAGGCAAGAACACCTTCGCTGGCGAAGGTTATGCCGGCCTGTCGGAAACCGCCCTGTACTTCATCGGCGGCATCATCAAGCACGGCAAGGCGCTGAACGGCTTCACCAACCCGGCCACCAACTCCTACAAGCGTCTGGTACCTGGTTTCGAAGCGCCGGTCATGCTGGCCTACTCGGCCCGTAACCGTTCGGCCTCGATCCGTATCCCTTACGTTTCCAGCCCGAAAGCCCGCCGCATCGAAGCGCGCTTCCCGGACCCGGCAGCCAACCCGTACCTGTGCTTCGCCGCGCTGCTGATGGCTGGCCTGGACGGTATCCAGAACAAGATCCACCCAGGCGACGCCGCCGACAAGAACCTGTATGACCTGCCGCCAGAAGAGGCCAAGGAAATCCCACAGGTCTGTGGCAGCCTGAAAGAAGCCCTGGAAGAGCTGGACAAGGGCCGTGCGTTCCTGACCAAGGGCGGCGTGTTCTCCGACGACTTCATCGATGCCTACATCGACCTGAAATCCGAGGAAGAGATCCGCGTGCGCACCTTCGTTCACCCGCTGGAATACGACCTGTACTACAGCGTCTGATGCGTTGACGCCTGGCGTCCGATGTCTCAATTGAAAATGGCCTCCTCGTGAGGCCATTTTTCTTTTTGCCTACAGAACAAAGCGAAAAAGCCGACTGGCGCAACCAGGCCATCAGCCCACACTCCGGTCTTCTTTTGCCAAGGAGATCATCATGCGCCCCTACCCTTTCGTCCCACTGCTGCTTCTGGCCCTGCAGGGCTGCACCTCCCCAGGCCAGCCAGCCGGCCCCCTCGAGCCGTTGCTCGACAGCATCGAGCGGCGCCTCGACATCGCCGAAGCCGTGGCGCTTCACAAATGGGACTTGCGCCAACCTGTGCAGGCCACGGCCCGCGAGCGGCAGGTGCTGGAGAGCGTGCGCCGCGCCGCGCCTGAACACCAACTGGACCCGGACCGCGCCGAAGCGTTCTTCAGCGACCAGATGGAAGCCAACAAACTCCTGCAGTACAGCGCCCTGTCGTCCTGGCAGCTGCAACAGCGCTCGCCCTCCACCCAGCGCCAGGACCTGCACCAGCAACTGCGCCCCCGGCTAGACCGCCTGCAAGCGCAACTGCTCGAGCATCTGGCCCTGCTGGACCAGCACCCCGTGCCGCGCTGCGCGCACGTACTGGCGCGCACGCTGGCCCAGCGCACCGATGATCCGGTCCGCCATCTTGCCCTTGTCCGCGCCACCGGCCAGCTGTGCGGGAAACCCTGAAAGCCTCTATGCTCTATGTTGGTGCATGGCTGAATGGTTTTAGCCTGTCCTGTCCCCACTTTGGTTCATGAAAATCTGCAAAGCGGGGCTTTTCCCGCTGGAACCGCGCGAATACAGGTCCTTATCTGCAAATCCCGCTTCTTTTCGGAGCCTTGGTTTGGTTTTTGCATTTTCTTCGTATCAGCGGATTTCCAGCGCGCCCGCCCTTGGCCCAGCCCGGGGCGCCCATGTGCCAAAAGAGGTCAACGACGCCCCATGACCATCAGCGATGCACAGCACCGACTGCTTCTCGACAACCTGACCACTGCGACCCTCCTGCTCAACGCCGACTTGCGCCTGGAATACATGAATCCGGCGGCCGAGATGCTGCTGGCCATCAGCGGCCAGCGCAGCCATGGGCAATTCATCAGCGAGCTGTTCACCGAATCGGCAGAGGCGCTCAACTCCCTGCGCCAGGCGGTGGAGCAGGCGCATCCGTTCACCAAGCGCGAAGCCCAGCTGACCTCGCTGACCGGCCAGAGCCTGATCGTCGACTACGCCGTCACGCCGATTCCGACCCAGGGCCAGACCCTGCTGCTGCTGGAGGTCCACCCACGCGACCGCCTGCTGCGCATCACCAAGGAAGAGGCCCAGCTCTCCAAGCAGGAAACCACCAAGATGCAGGTGCGCGGCCTCGCCCACGAGATCAAGAACCCGCTGGGCGGGATCCGCGGCGCGGCCCAGTTGCTGGCCCGCGAACTGCCCGAGGAAGAGCTGCGCGACTACACCAACGTGATCATCGAGGAAGCCGACCGCCTGCGTAACCTGGTCGACCGCATGCTCGGCTCGAACAAGCTGCCCTCGCTGGCCATGACCAACATCCATGAGGTGCTGGAGCGCGTTTGCAGCCTGGTGGATGCGGAAAGCCAAGGCTGCATCACTCTGGTGCGCGACTACGACCCAAGCCTGCCCGACGTGCTGATCGACCGCGAGCAGATGATTCAGGCCGTGCTCAACATCGTGCGCAACGCCATGCAGGCCATCAGTAGCCAGAACGAGCTGCGCCTGGGCCGCATCACCTTGCGCAGCCGGGCCATGCGCCAGTTCACCATCGGCCACACCCGCCATCGCCTGGTGGCCCGCGTCGAACTCATCGACAACGGCCCCGGCATTCCGGCTGAACTGCAGGACACCCTCTTCTATCCCATGGTCAGCGGACGCCCGGACGGTACCGGGCTCGGCCTGGCCATTACCCAGAACATCATCAGCCAGCACCAGGGCCTGATCGAATGTGACAGCCACCCCGGCCACACCACGTTCTCGATCTTCCTGCCTCTGGAACAAGGAGCCACTGCCTCATGAGCCGAAGTGAAACCGTCTGGATCGTCGACGATGATCGCTCAATCCGTTGGGTACTGGAAAAAGCCCTGCAACAGGAAGGCATGACCACCCAGAGCTTCGACAGCGCCGATGGCGTGATGGGCCGCCTGGCCCGGCAGCAGCCGGACGTGATCATCTCCGACATCCGCATGCCCGGCGCCAGCGGGCTGGACCTGCTCGCGCAGATCCGCGAACAGCACCCGCGCCTGCCGGTCATCATCATGACCGCTCATTCGGACCTGGACAGCGCCGTGGCCTCCTACCAGGGCGGCGCCTTCGAGTACCTGCCCAAGCCGTTCGACGTCGACGAAGCCGTCTCCCTGGTCAAGCGCGCCAACCAGCACGCCCAGGAGCAGCAAGGCCTGCACACCCCTCCCAGCCTGACCCGCACCCCCGAGATCATCGGCGAGGCTCCGGCGATGCAGGAGGTCTTTCGCGCGATCGGCCGCCTGAGCCACTCCAACATCACCGTGCTGATCAATGGCGAGTCCGGCACCGGCAAGGAGCTGGTCGCCCACGCCCTGCACCGCCACAGCCCGCGCGCGGCCTCGCCGTTCATCGCGCTGAACATGGCGGCGATTCCCAAGGACCTGATGGAGTCCGAGCTGTTCGGCCATGAGAAAGGCGCGTTCACCGGCGCTGCCAACCTGCGCCGAGGGCGCTTCGAGCAGGCCGACGGCGGTACGTTGTTCCTCGACGAGATCGGCGACATGCCGGCCGACACCCAGACCCGTCTGTTGCGCGTGCTGGCCGACGGCGAGTTCTACCGCGTGGGCGGCCATGTGCCGGTCAAGGTCGACGTGCGGATCATCGCCGCCACTCACCAGAACCTTGAAACCCTGGTGCAGGCCGGCAAGTTCCGCGAAGACCTGTTCCACCGCCTGAACGTGATCCGCATCCATATCCCGCGCCTGGCTGACCGGCGCGAGGACATCCCGGCCCTGGCCCGGCATTTCCTCGGCCGCGCCGCGCAGGAGCTGTCGGTCGAGCCGAAGCTGCTCAAGCCGGAAACCGAAGAGTTCATGCGCAACCTGCCGTGGCCCGGCAACGTGCGCCAGATGGAGAATACCTGCCGCTGGATCACCGTGATGGCCTCGAGCCGCGAGGTGCTGGTGGGTGATCTGCCGCCGGAGCTGCTGAACCTGCCCCAGGATGCCGCGCCGGTCACCAACTGGGAACAGGCCCTGCGCCAGTGGGCCGACCAGGCCTTGGCCCGCGGCCAGTCGAACCTGCTCGACAGCGCGGTGCCGAGCTTCGAACGCATCATGATCGAGACCGCCCTCAAGCATACGGCCGGGCGCCGCCGGGATGCCGCGGTGCTGCTGGGCTGGGGGCGCAATACCCTGACCCGCAAGATCAAGGAGCTGGGGATGAAGGTCGATGGCGGGGACGACGACGAAGGGGATGATCACTGACCGACCCCGGGGCCGCCCGCCGGCCCCGGCCCATGCACCGATCCTGTGCCCCCTGCACCGCCGCAATGCACCCAACCCCTGTAAAACCGCGCAGAACCCCTCTGGAACGCCCATTTCCCGGCTTTTTCAAAGTTGGCACGACACCTGCAATAACCTAGGTACATCCAGTTTTGGGGACCTCGGTACAGGCAGGCCGGGAAATCCCCTCTTTTATTCGTGCAGCCTCACCTGCACACGCCAACGCCCCGCGTCCTCCGCACCGGTCCACTCGCCGTGCAGGGGGCGCGCGGCGACCAGGCTCACCAACAATCCCCTATCGCTTTTCCGCACTCGCCAGCTGACCGGCTTGCCCTGCATCCGCAACTGACCCCGCTGAACCTTGCCGCTGGCCTCGAAGAGCAACGCCAGGGTGCCGTCCACGTTCTCGCCATGCAGCTTGGGTTGCTCGTTGAACCACAGGTCCAGCCCACCTTCGACCACCTCCACCTGCTCGAGCACGCGCTCCTCGGGCGTGGTCAGGCGGCCGATCATCAGACCGACCAGCACGCCGAACAGGGCCAACGAGAACAGCATCCGCGGCCAGGCCTTAGAACGCGGGTCCGGTTCAGGGGTAGAATGCTCGTCATCTTCACGCTCGGAGCCGTGCATGTTTCACGTCATCCTTTTTCAACCAGAGATTCCGCCGAATACCGGCAACATTATCCGGCTTTGCGCCAACAGCGGCTGCGACCTGCACCTGATCGAACCCATCGGGTTCGAGCTGGATGACAAGCGCCTGCGCCGGGCAGGCCTGGATTACCATGAGTATGCCACGCTCAAGCGTCATGAGAGCCTGGCCGGATGCCTGGAGAGCCTTGGCCAGCCCAGGCTGTTCGCGTTCACCACCAAGGCTTCGCACCCTTACCACGAGGTGGCGTTCCAGCCGGGGGATGCGTTCCTGTTCGGGCCCGAGAGCCGAGGCTTGCCTGCCGAGGTGCTGGACAGCCTGCCAGCCGAGCAGCGCTTGCGCCTGCCGATGCAGCCTGGGTGCCGCAGCCTGAACCTGTCCAACACCGTGGCGGTCACGGTGTACGAGGCGTGGCGCCAGCAGGGGTTTGCCTGACAGGCCTGTAGTGCCATAAAAAAAGCGCCATGAAGGCGCTTTTTCATTTACCGCAAAACCGATTACTGCAGCGAAGGCGCTTCACCCGCTTCCTGCATGCGCTGCATTTCCTGCGCGTACAGTGCATCGAAGTTCACCGGCGACAGCATCAGCGCCGGGAACGAGCCACGGGTCACCAGGCTGTCCAGCGTCTCACGGGCGTACGGGAACAGGATGTTCGGGCAGAAGGCGCCCAGGGTGTGGCTCATCGACGCGGCGTCGAGGTTCTTGATCAGGAAGATACCGGCCTGCTGCACCTCGGCGATGAAGGCAACTTCCTCACCGTTCTTGACGGTCACCGACAGGGTCAGCACCACTTCGTGGAAGTCGCCTTCCAGGGCTTTCTGCTTGGTGTTCAGGTCCAGCGCGACGCTCGGTTCCCACTGCTGGCGGAAGATCGCCGGGCTTTTCGGGGCTTCGAACGACAGGTCGCGCACGTAGATACGCTGCATCGAGAACTGTGGGGAGGTATCGTCGGCTGCGGCGGCGCCGTTGGTCTGTTGCTCAGTCATGGCAGATCCTTCTTTCTAAGGTCTTGGATAAGGGTGAAATCAACCCTTGAGCAGCGCATCGAGCTTGCCGGCGCGCTCCAGGGCAAACAGGTCATCGCAACCGCCGACATGGGTGCTGCCGATCCAGATCTGCGGCACCGACGTGCGGCCCGCCTTCTGGCTCATCTCGGCGCGCAGCTGCGGCTTGCCGTCGACCTTGATCTCTTCGAACGCCACGCCCTTGTTCTGCAACAGGTACTTGGCGCGCGAGCAGTAGGGGCAGTAGTCACTGGAGTAGACGATGACGTTGTTCATGTCACTTCACCAGCGGCAGGTTATCGGCTTTCCAGCCCGAAACGCCACCGCCCAGCTTGGCGGCGCTGAAGCCTGCCTTGATCAGCTCGCCGGCGACGCCGCCCGAGTGCTGGCCCATGCTGTCGACGATGATCAGCGTCTTGGCCTTGTGCTTCTCGAGCTCGCCCATGCGGTTGGTCAGCTTGTCCTGCGGGATGCTCACGGCGCCAACGATATGGCCTGCCGCGTACTCCTTGGCCGGACGGATGTCGACGACCAGGCCCTTGTCGCTGTTGACCAGCGAGGTGAGCTCGCCGTTGCTCAGGCTACGGCCACCCTTGCGGGCCTCGTTGAGAATCAGCAGCACCAGCAGCACGACGAAGATGGCTACCAGAATGTAGTGCTCTGTCGCAAATCGAATCAGGTTATCAACCATCGGGGGTGTTCCAGGCCATTGAAAATGCTGGCCAGTATACACAGCACCCAAGGTGGGCCAAAGTCTGGCCGACGGGCCTGGGCCCACTGCCGCTTGCCATCCGCTGCCCCGACTGGCAGGCCGCCTGAGGATTATTCGTCACGGCGGGCGGATTTGCCCTAAAATGCGTGTCTTTATCATCTTGAGCAACCGTGAGAGGGATTGATGACGAGCACGCCCAAACCCCTGGTCCTGATCATCCTTGATGGTTTCGGTCACAGCGAAAGCCCTGAATACAACGCCATCTACTCGGCCACCACGCCGGTCTACGACCGCCTGCGCGCCACCCGGCCGCACGGCCTGATCTCCGGCTCCGGCATGGACGTCGGCCTGCCCGACGGGCAGATGGGCAATTCCGAGGTCGGCCACATGAACCTGGGTGCCGGGCGCGTGGTGTACCAGGACTTCACGCGAGTGACCAAGGCGATCCGCGACGGCGAGTTCTTCAACAATCCGGTCCTGACCGGCGCGGTCGACACGGCGGTTGGCGCCGGCAAGGCCGTGCATATCCTCGGCCTGCTCTCCGACGGCGGCGTGCACAGCCACCAGGACCACCTGATCGCCATGGCCGAACTGGCTGCCCAGCGGGGCGCCGAGAAGATCTACCTGCACGCCTTCCTCGATGGTCGCGACACGCCGCCCCGCAGCGCCCAGTCGTCCATCGAGCTGCTCGACAGCACCTTCGCCCGCCTGGGCAAGGGCCGCATCGCCAGCCTCATCGGCCGCTACTTCGCCATGGACCGGGACAACCGCTGGGACCGCGTCAGCGCGGCCTACAACCTGATCGTCGACAGCACGGCCGAGTACACCGCCGACACCGCCGTGGCGGGCCTCGAGGCGGCCTATGCGCGTGACGAGAGCGACGAATTCGTCAAGGCCACGCGCATTGGCGAAGCGGTCAGGGTCGAGGACGGCGACGCCGTGGTGTTCATGAACTTCCGCGCCGACCGCGCCCGCGAGCTGTCGCGGGTATTCGTCGAGCCTGACTTCAACGAGTTCCCGCGTGCGCGCCTGCCCAAGGTCGCCGCGTTCATCGGCCTGACACAGTACTCGGCCAAGATCGCGGCGCCGGCGGCCTTTGCTCCCTCGAGCCTGAACAACGTGCTCGGCGAGTACCTGGCCAAGAACGGCAAGACCCAACTGCGCATCGCCGAGACCGAGAAGTACGCCCACGTCACCTTCTTCTTCTCCGGTGGCCGTGAAGAGCCGTTCGAAGGCGAAGAGCGCATTCTCATCCCGTCGCCCAAGGTTGCCACCTACGACCTGCAGCCCGAGATGAACGCCCCGGAGGTCACCGACCGTATCGTCGAGGCCATCGAGCAGCAGCGCTATGACGTGATCGTGGTCAACTACGCCAATGGCGACATGGTCGGCCACACCGGCGTGTTCGAAGCCGCGGTAAAGGCCGTCGAGGCGCTGGACCACTGCGTTGGACGTATCGTCGATGCGCTGGAGCAGGTCGGCGGCGAAGCGCTGATCACCGCGGACCACGGCAACGTCGAGCAGATGGAAGACGAGTGCACCGGGCAGGCGCATACCGCGCACACCACCGAGCCCGTTCCGTTCATCTATGTCGGCAAGCGTGACCTGAAGGTTCGCGAAGGCGGCGTGCTGGCCGACGTGGCGCCCACCATGCTCACGCTGCTGGGAATGGATGTGCCCGCGGAAATGACCGGGACCTCGATACTCGTCGAATCCTCAAACTGATCGACGCAGTCCCCTGTACGGGCCGCGCTTCGCGCGGCGCGTTCGGCGGATGCCCCGCCGCTTGTACCCCAGCCATTTTTTTTGCAGCCCCGGGCGGGCATACTAGCCCAGTCTCCATCCTGGGTATCCCCTCTCCATGCTCCGCGCCCTGATCCTCCTAGCCTTGTCCTGCCTGCTCACCCCGGCGTTCGCCGACGAGCGCGCACAGACCCAGCAGAAACTCGACGCCACCCGCCAGGACATCGCCGAGCTGCAAAAGATGCTCGGCAAGCTGCAGGATGAAAAATCCGGTGTGCAGAAAGACCTGCGCGCAACCGAAACCGACATCGGCACGCTGGAAAAGCAGGTGGAGGCCCTGCAACAGGAACTAAAAAAGACCGAAGGCGAGCTGGAGCGCCTCGATAACGAGAAAAAAAAACTCCAGAGCGCCCGCATTGAACAACAGCGACTGATCGCCATCCAGGCCCGCTCGGCCTACCAGAATGGCCGCGAGGAATACCTCAAGCTGCTGCTCAACCAGCAGAACCCCGAGAAATTTGCCCGCACCCTGACCTACTACGACTACCTCAGCCAGGCCCGCCTGGAACAGCTGCGCAGTTTCAACGAGACCCTGACCAAACTGGCGGGCGTCGAGCAGGACATTGCCCGGCAACAGGCCGCGCTGCTGGCCCAGCAGGGCAATCTCGACAGCCGGCGCCACGAGCTCGAAACCGTGCGCCAGGAGCGCCAGCAGGTGCTGGCCAGGCTGAACACCGACCTCAAGGCCCGCGACCAGAAGCTGCAGTCCCGCCAGCAGGACCAGGCTGAACTGGGCCGCGTGCTCAAGACCATCGAAGAGACCCTGGCGCGCCAGGCCCGCGAAGCCGAGGAGGCACGCAAGCGTGCCCTGCTCGCCGAGCAGGAATCCCAACGTCAGCGCGACGCCCAGGCCCGCGCCCAGGCCGGCAGCGATGCAGCGCCGAAAAAATCGAAAACCACCTTGGGCCCCATGGTTTCAAGCAGCGGAGAAACCTTTGGCGGCGCTTTTTCTGCCGCCCGAGGCAAACTTCCATGGCCGGTCAATGGTCGATTGCTTGCACGCTTTGGTGAAACGCGGGGCGATGACGCCCGGGCCAAGTGGGACGGCGTGATGATCAGCGCCTCCGTTGGCAGCCAGGTGCGTGCGGTGCATGGTGGACGAGTGGTCTTCGCCGACTGGTTGCGCGGCGCCGGACTTCTGGTCATTCTCGATCATGGCAATGGTTACCTGAGCCTGTACGGCCACAATCAGAGCCTGCTCAAACGCGCCGGTGACATCGTCAAGGCTGGCGATGCCATTTCCACCGTTGGCGACAGTGGTGGGCAGGACAACGCAGGCCTGTACTTCGCAATCCGCCAGCAGGGCCGCCCCAGCGACCCCGCGCAATGGTGCCGTGCCCAGGGATAGGCACTTCCTACATTTGACGGCGTAGCGCAGTCCGTTACTGCGCCGAGGCTCCACGCGGAGCGTCTACAGGATCAGGAGTTCGTTCGACATGCTGCAATCGCCCCGCCTCACCTCACTGGCCCTGACCATCGCCCTGGTCGTCGGCGCGCCCCTGGCCATCGCGGCCGAGCCCGCCGCCGCGCCCGCGCAGGCCGCGCCGGCCGCAAGCGCCAAGGGTCCGCTGCCACTGGACGAGCTGCGCACCTTTGCCGAGGTCATGGACCGGATCAAGGCAGCCTACGTCGAACCTGTGGATGACAAGACCCTGCTCGAGAATGCCATCAAGGGCATGCTCAGCAACCTCGACCCGCACTCGGCCTACCTGGGCCCCGAGGACTTCCAGGAGCTGCAGGAGAGCACCAGCGGCGAGTTCGGCGGCCTGGGCATCGAAGTCGGCCAGGAAGACGGCTTCGTCAAGGTCGTCTCGCCCATCGACGACACCCCGGCCTCGCGAGCCGGCATCCAGGCGGGCGACCTGATCGTCAAGATCAACGGCCAGCCGACCCGCGGCCAGTCGATGACCGAAGCTGTCGACAAGATGCGCGGCAAGATCGGCGAAAAGATCACCCTGACCCTGGTGCGTGACGGCGGCCAGCCGTTCGATGTGACCCTCGCCCGCGCGGTGATCCAGGTCAAGAGCGTCAAGAGCCAGCTGCTCGAGGACAACTACGGCTACATCCGCATCACGCAGTTCCAGGTAAAGACCGGCGAAGAAGTCGGCAAGGCCCTGGCCAAGCTGCGCAAGGACAACGGCAAGAAGCTGCGCGGCCTGGTGCTCGACCTGCGCAACAACCCGGGCGGCGTGCTGCAGACCGCCGTGGAAGTGGCCGACCACTTCCTGACCAAGGGCCTGATCGTCTACACCAAGGGCCGTATCGCCAACTCCGAGCTGCGCTTCTCGGCGGACCCTGCCGACGCCAGCGAAGGCGTGCCACTGGTGGTGCTGATCAACGGCGGCAGTGCCTCGGCTTCGGAGATCGTCGCCGGTGCCCTGCAGGACCAGAAACGCGGCGTGCTGATGGGCACCGACAGCTTCGGCAAGGGCTCGGTGCAGACCGTGCTGCCGTTGAACAATGACCGTGCGCTCAAGCTCACCACCGCGTTGTACTACACCCCTAATGGCCGTTCGATCCAGGCCCAGGGCATCGTGCCGGACATCGAGGTGCGCCCGGCCAAGCTCACCGCCGAGACCGACACCGACACCTTCAAGGAAGCCGACCTGCAAGGCCACCTCGGCAATGGCAACGGCGGGGCCGAGCGCCCGACCAGCGGCGCCAAGCGCAAGGAACGTCCACAGGACGATGATTTCCAGCTCAGCCAGGCTCTGAGCCTGCTCAAGGGCCTGAGCATCACCCAGAACAAGTGATGCCAGCGATGCGTTATCTGCTGTTGCTGCTTGGCTTGTGCGCCGGCGCTGCCCTCGCGGCGCCGGTGCCGGCAACCAAGGCCTACCTGACCGTGATCATCGACGACCTTGGCCAGAGCACCGAGCGCGACAACCGCGTGCTCGCCCTGCCCGGCCCGGTCACCCTGGCGATCATGCCCGACACCCCGCACGCCAGCGACTTCGCCCGCCAGGGCCATCGCGCCGGCAAGACGGTGATTCTGCACATGCCGATGGACCCCGCCACGGGGCCCTACGCCTGGCACCCCGGCACCCCGCTGCCCGAACTCGCCAAGCGTCTCGATGCCGCCCTGGCCAAGGTGCCCTGCGCCGAGGGCATCAACAACCACATGGGCAGCCGCATGACCTCGCAGGTCGAGCCGATGGCCTGGCTGATGGCCGAGCTGCAGCGCCGTCACCTGTTCTTTGTCGACAGCCGCACCAGCGCCGCCACCGTGGCCGCGGCCCGCGCCCAGGCCATCGGCCTGGCGCAGGTATCGCGGGATGTTTTCCTTGACGACGAACGCACCCCCGAGGCCATCGCCGGGCAGTTGCGCCTGGGCATCGAGATGGCCCACCGGCAAGGCTCGGCCGTGCTGATCGGCCACCCCTATCCGCAGACCCTGGAGGTGCTGGAGCGCGAGCTGCCGCGCCTGAAGAGCCTGGGCATCGAGCTCATCGCCCTGCCCCAGATGATCGCCGAACGCAGCAACCTGGCCATGCCCGCCCATGGCGCGCATGGCCTGTACCACAATCGCTGAACACCGCTCAGTCGAACGGTATCACCCCCTCGACCTGGCTCAGGCGCAACTCACCCCGGTAGATCGCCAGCAAGTCGTGCCCGGAAACCGCCGCGCGCAGTTGCGCCTCGCGGCCAAGGGTGCGCTGCGACCACAGCTTGAGGTGGCCTTTGACGAAGCCTCGGTCAGCCGCGTCGGCCTGTGGGTAGTGAAAATGTGCTTCCCACAAACCATCACCGCGGGCCTTGCCAGTCCTTGGCACCCGGCGAACTTCATACACATCCAGAAAGTCCGTCGCCGACAGCGGCTTGCGGTGCACGGTACGGGTGACCGTGACCTGCTGTTCTTCGACCAGGAAGCGCAAGCTTGCGGCGGTCGGGTGGCTGGTCGTCAGGTAGAGGCTGGTCAGCAAGTCACGCTGGACGCCTTGCAGGCGTTCGATGTTCTCCTCCAGCTGCCCGAGCAGCTCATCACCTGAGCCCGCGCGGGCCAGGGCCTGGGAGGCTTCTCGCAGTTTGTCGATATGCCCCTCGATGATCGAAGACAGGCCGATCGGCTCGTCAGAGCGGATGTAGCGCTTGGCAAGCCGTATGACCGACTCGATCTGCGACAGGACGGTACGCCCCTTGGCGATCGCTGCCGCGGCGTCGCCTGGGTTGGGCGATGGCACCTCGGCTGGCGGCTGCGCGGCGGCCTCTTCGATCCAGCGCGAACCTTGCCGGTGAAAGGTCTTGAGCACGGTGTTGCCCGCTGCCTCGCGCTGCTGGATCACCTGGGCGCCATCAACTTCGACTTCTTCACCGATGACACTGCGCCCGCGGCTGGTCTGCACCACGCGCCGGCGTCCTGGCCGGCGCTCGTAAAGCTGGGGCCGTGGCGCGTGCGCCTGGGCCAGCTCCTGCTCGCGCACCGCCTCGGCCAGCTCGTGCTCGGCCGCCTGGGTCAATGTCGCCAGCACCTCCCGGTACTGCTGCAGCCTGCTTGCCTTGATCGCGGGTCCCGCGGTATCGGCGATATACGCCGCTCGCGCGCTGGCGATGTTGTACTCCTCGACCACATCGCCCAAGACAGCCAGGCGGTCCGCCACCGGCAAGTCGAGACCATGGAGCTCGGCCTGCGCGCTGCCCGCGCTCCTCAGCTCGGTGCCGTCAAGGTAGGACTGGTAGCTCAACAGTAGCGCCTCATCCACGCCGGACAGCCGGTCCAGGCTCAGTTCGGCGATCTCGGTCAGCAGGCGAAAACGCAGGTCGACTTCGTTGAGCTTGCGCTGGTTCATGATGCCCGTGACGATAAGCTCCTTGTTGAGCCGCGCGCCGCCGTCGTCGCGGAAAACGATCTCGGTGTCCTTGAGGGTCTGCGGAAGGATCTCATCCAGGGCTTGCGACACCTGCAACAGTTCGCTGAGCAAGCCGACCTGCTTGTCGAGGATTCGCCGCGCGGCCTGGTATTGCGCCGTTTCAGACGGGCCTTCAGGCCGTGCCGCCAGGTTGTCGAGGAGGTGATCGCGGTCCAGCTTGTTGATGAAGTCCACGACGTCGTTGTAGTACGCCACGCTGCGGTCGATCAGGTCCTGGCGAATCTTGCTGCGCTGACGCTGGATCACCGGCGCGAGCGGCTGACTGGCGAAACGGGGTTCGCTCATCCGTGCCAGCAGACTGTCGAGCCGGCTATCGGCGGCGATCTGTGCACGGTGGTCATCCAGGTACTGCTCCTTGGCCTGCTCGACCATGGCCCTGGCTTCCACGATCTTCGCCTGCAGCGATGCCTGCAAGGCTTCCCCGTTAGGCTGGTCGGCGCTGCGCTCGCGCAAGGTCTCGAGCTTGCCCAGGTGCTCGACCTGGGCTTGCACCTTCTGGGCGCTGAGGACAGAGACCCCGGCCAGGATATTGTGCTGGCCGACCGTGGCGACTTCCTGGGCCTGTAGCGCCTCGAAGTCCTTCTGGTTGCGCTGGCGGATGGCGTCCACACGGTGCTTGGGCCCGCCCCCGTGCAAGCGAAGGCCAGCATCGACCCGCCATTGCCCGTGCTCGAACGCCAGCCACGGCCCCAACTGGCCAGCAGCGCCGACGATACGCACGCCCTGCTCGCTCAACACGACCTGATAGAACTCTCCTCTGAAGGCTGCGTGGTAAGTCATGTCGACCAGGTACAGGCCCTGTGCGCGTCCTGTCGTCACCGCCTGCAGCTCATTGACGGGCGTGCTGGAGCGCAATGCGCGAAGCGCCGTGCGCTGCTGGGCACTCAGGCTGTTGAAACCCTCCCTGCCGCGCCAGGAAAAGTCCAGGTGCAGTCCGGGCTGGCCCACGAACGCGCCGGGCAAGTACACCTTGCCCTGTACCGGTGGCGGCAATGCCCCGCGCACCGCGAGCGCCGGGCGGGCAATGGAAGCGGACGGCAGCTGCGTCCTGGGCAGGCGCACGTGCAGCAGGGCCATGCCGGTATTGAGCAGCAGGTCCAGCACCGCGTGCAGCCGCTGCGTACCGGTGCCCTGGGTGAGCAAGGGCAGATCACTGTCCAGCGCGGCGATGGCCTGGACCATCCAGGCCACGTTGGCCACCGGCCCACGCAGCACCAGCGTCAGCACGTCGAACAACAGCCAGGCGCCACCGGTCAGGATCGCCCAGCGGCTCTCGGCGTTCGACACCGACTCGCGCTCGGCCAGCTCAAGCAACAGCTGCCGGTTGGCCGCGTAAAGCCGGACATCCGCATCGGTGCGCCAGAACTGCGCGGCAAAGCTCGCAGGTCCTGACCGCCCAGGCGCCTGCTGGGTGTCGTCGATCGGCTGCAACCGGTGTGGCTCGATGAAGCCGCCATGATCGTAGACACGCCGCGCCGCAGGACTCATCCAGGTCAGGACTGACGCCTGCAACGCCCCCGGCGCGCCGATTGCCGCCATCATCGCATCGAGACTGGTGAATTCGAGCAGTGGCTGGCCGGCATACAATGGCCGGTATAGCAATACAACCTGCATTTCAGCACAGAACAGCACGAACATGCCGGCCACGCCGTCCACCTCGGCGGCGGGTTCGGCCCTGAACGCCAGCGGCATGAGCATGACCGCTGGCAACCGCGGGTCGATCCTGCCCCGGCAGTAGTCCGCCAGACATCGCCATGCGGCCAGGCCAAGGGTGCCCTGCAGCCTGGCCTGCAGACCGGCGAACAGCAGGCTGCTGCGCCATTCCCGGGCAAACTTCGGCAGCCGCGCGGGACGTGCCGGCCCATCGAGCTCCTGTGCCACATAGCGTGGATAGTTGCCACCGATATCGACCGTCTCGACCAGCTGGCGGATGTAGTCCGGCGTGAGCCAGTCCATGATCAGTTGCTGCTCACGGTGGCTGATCGCGCTCAGGACAGCGCCCTGCAGCGAGGCGAGATTGCCGATGGCGAATTCGGTCAGCGTCAAGGTCCTGTGTTCAATCGTCCCGCCGCCGGGGCCGGCGCCAGCACCTCCCGGCACGCCGCGTGCGGTGCTCAGGGTAAGCAGCAGGTCGTCGGAGAAGTAATTGGCATCATCGGGATGGTCCTCGAGCAATTGTTCGCGCAAGCGCTCCCGGGCATAACCGTGGAGGTCGAGGATGCCGTCCAGTGAGCTGCCTGCGCCGGACGCTGCCTGATCCACCGCCAGATCGAGCAGGGCGCCCTGATACTCGAACATGTCAGCGGCATCCGCATCAGCCAGCCAGTCAGGAACGGTGAGCGCCTTACCGCCGGCATTCGCGGCATAGCCTTCGATAAAGACCTGCGAGGGATCGCTCAGCGCCGCGAATGCCTGCTCCAGCGACGGCAGGCTGCCCCCGGGCGTGGAGCCGGCCGGATCCAGGAGTGCGAGCATCCCATCAAGCAAGGCAGCGCTCTGCACGGCGAAGACATCGCCTTGCAGTTCAAAGCGATTCCAGCTCATCGCATCGAAACGCACGCACTCAGCCATCTCCTGCTGCAAGGCGAGCGCGAAATCTTCGATCGAGGCGAAGCCGCGCACCACGCTCGAAGGTGCGCACCAGAGGATCACCGTGCGCTCGTCCCATTCGCCCATGACCAGCAGGTTCGGGAGACGCCGGGACTGACGCGTGCCATCGGCTTCGAAGACCACCTCCACCAGGAACACTGGCGGCGCCTGCACGCCAGCGGCGACCAGCCCTCGCACGCAGGCGCGCTCCTGTTCGTCCAGAGCTTGCAACGGCAGGTTGTGCAGCAACGCCGTGCGCAGCAACTGCTGCAACCAACGGTCGCGGCTGACCTGCGCGCTGCCTGACGCGCGCCAGTAGTCGACCTGGGCCTGGCGAAACAGCTCGGGCAGCAGGGCAAGCAGGTCGTTGAAATCAGTGCTCAGGTGGTCGAGGCGGATACGCACCTGTGCCAGGTCCAGCGTCTCATCGGCAGCCGTTGCCGCGTCGAAGCGTTGCGGTGGGTTCAGGCTAAGGCGATGGTCCAGGCCATCAGTGTCGCGCAAGTCCAGCCGGTTGCCGCTGAACAGCGCCTGCAGCAGCACATCGACCAGCGGCGCCACGCTCCAGCCGCCTTGGCCATTAGGTTGCATGAGGTACAGCGGCGCGGCGCTGGTCAGTGATGGATAGGAGGTGGCGATCAGCGGGTAACGGGCAACCAGCACGTGGAGGGCCTTTTGCGCGGTGATCTGGCGCAAGGTAGGCCGCGTGGCGAATTGCCCAGCGACGGCAGTCTTGAAATCGAAGGTCGTGGTGGCCATGGTCGGAGCGCTCATCTGCGAAGGGTGCGAGACGATAGGCGCGCGCCCTGGCGATTCTGCGTTAGATAAGCAACACCTCACCGTCCGCAGGGGGCGTTTCAGGTCGCCCCTGCAGAGCCCGCGCCCCCCCTCGATCAGCTATAGACCCGGCCCAACAACTGCCGGTGGCTCTCGAACTGGTCCATCACGTCACGCACGATCTGTTCGGGCGCAAAACCCATCAGGTCGTACTCCTGGCTGCCATCGTGCAGGTACACCTCGGCGCGGTAGAAGCGCTGGCGTACTTCGGGCTCGCCCTCGACCGGTGCTTCGGCTGGCGGGGCCAGGTAGCCGTCCAGGCTCACTTCATAGACGAAGGGGTTGCCCTCTTCCATCATCACCCGCAGGCCCATGGAGGAACGCGACTGGCCGAGGCGGCTTTCCACCTCGAAGCCCAGGGTCTGCAGCTGGACGACTGCTTCTCTCAGGGCCGGGCTGACGTGCTTGTCCATGAAGCGCTGGACCACCGCCTGGGTCGGCTGCAGCTCCATCTGCGTCAGGCGCTCGCTGAAACCGCGGCGGCCACGGGCAGCAAGCTCCGCACGCTCCTGCTCGACCAGGCTGTCCTGCTTCATGGCCTTGTACAGGCCGAACATGAACAGCACCAGCACCACCGAGAACGGCAGGCCGGCCAGCACCACCATGGTCTGCATGGCTTCGAAGTTGCCGGCGAACAGCAGCCCGATGGTCACCAGGGTGATCACCACCGACCAGAAGATGCGCAGCCAGTGCGGCGCGTCCTCGTCGACGCCGCCGCCTTTGCATGACAGGTTGGCCATCATCACCGCGCCCGAGTCGGCGGGCGTCAGGAACAGCACGAAGCCGACGAACACCGCCACCCCAACGATGATCTTCGCTGCCGGGAAATACTCGAGCAATTGGTAGATCGACATCGAGGGTTGTTCAAGCGCGGTCCGGCCCAGTTCCACCGCGCCCTGGTTGATCACCAGGTCCAGCGCGGTGTTGCCGAAGATCGACAGCCACGCCAGGGTGAAGCCCAGCGGGATCAGCAGTACCCCGGCCACCAGCTCGCGCACGGTGCGGCCCTTGGAGATACGCGCGATGAACATGCCGACGAATGGCCCCCAGGAAATCCACCAGGCCCAGTAGAACACGGTCCACAGCCCCAGCCAGCGCTCGGACTTGGCGCCGTCCGCCTCATACACGTACAGGTCGAAGGTCTTGAGCACGAAGCCGTTGAGGTAGTCGCCGACGTTCTGCACGAAGCCGTTGAGCAGGTCCAGGGTCTGGCCGAACATCAGCACGAACAGCAGCAGCCCGCTGAACAGCAGGATGTTCAGGTTGGACAGGCGGCGAATGCCGTTTTCCACGCCCGATACCGCCGCGATGGTGGCCACGGTGCTCATCACCAGGATCACCACCAGCAGGTTGGTCTTGCTGTGGTCCATGCCGAACAGGTACTCGAGCCCCGAGGACACCTGCATCGAACCGATGCCAAGGTTGGTCACCAGGCCCAGCAGCGTGACGAACATGCCGAAGATATCCACGGCATGTCCCGCGCCACCCCTGACCCACCGCTCGCCCATCAGCGGGTACAGCGCCGAGCGCAGGGCCAGCGGCTGGTTGTGGCGGTAGGCGAAGTAGGCCACCGACAGGCCGACCAGCGCATAGATCGCCCAGCCGTGCAGGCCCCAGTGCAGGAAGGTCAGCTGCATGCCATGGCGCGCGGCCTCCAGGCTCGCGGACCCGCCTTCCGGCGGATTGAAGTAGTGGTCCAGCGGCTCGGAGGCGCCAAAGTAGAGTAGCGAAATACCGATGCCTGACGAGAACAGCATGCCGGCCCAGGCGCCGTAGCTGAAATCTGGCTGGTCTTCCTTGCTGCCGAGCTTGAGCTTGCCGAAGTCGGAAAAGGCCAGGGCAATGACAAATACCAGGTAGCCGCAGATCACCAGCATGTAATACCAGCCGAATGTACGCGTCAGCCAGGCCTGGGCGACACCCAGTACCTGGCCCGCGGTTTCGGGAACGGCGATCAGCAAGGCAGTCAACAACAGGATCAGCAACGCGGAGGTGTGGAACACCGTGTTGTTGACCCGGACCCTCTCTGTAGGGGTCTTGGTCAGGGAAGCAGAACTCATGGCGCAAATGCTCCGGGCAGTGCGGGAGGTGGAGGCTAATCGGTCTCTGTCCTGTGCAATCGGAGCAATAGCCCTACTGCGCAGGGTGTTATAAAGACACCTTGAAAACCGTGATCCCGAATCAGAACGTTGCAGAAAACAGCTTCCGAGGCCTCGCCCCCAAGGCAGGCCGCGCAGTCCACGGACCATTCGGCAGAAACTGTCCAACGCCTCTATCGCACCCGTCAACGCCTTGTATTCCGGGGGTTTCACGATTTTTTGGAGTGTCAATTCGGCGCCATCGAGACCGCGTCAAGCGGTGTCAATGGCGCAAATTGTCGCAGAGCATATTCTTTGTTGATTGAACGTTCAATCAAAACAAAATAGACTGGTCTTCGCCGAGTCAGCCGCACGACGGCTGCCCGAAAGGCCTGAGGAGATGCAAGAGATGCCCAAGGTCGGTATGCAACCCATTCGCCGCCAGCAGTTGATCGAAGCCACTTTGCTGGCCGTCGACCAGGTCGGACTGGGGGATGCCAGCATTGCGCTGATTGCCCGTTTGGCCGGCGTGTCGAATGGCATCATCAGTCACTACTTTCGGGACAAGAACGGCCTGATCGCAGCGACCATGCGCTACATCATGAGCATGCTCAACCAAGGTGTGGCGGCGCGTCGCCAGGCTTTGACGGACGACAGCCCGCGGGCTCACCTGGGGGTGATCATCGAAGGCAACTTCGACGCCAGCCAGGTCAACGGCCCGGCAATGAAAACCTGGCTGGCCTTCTGGGCCTCCAGCATGCATCAGCCGTCATTGCACAGGTTGCAGCGGATCAACGACCACCGCTTGTTTTCCAACCTGTGCTCGCAGTTCCGCCGGGTGTTGCCGTTGAGCGAGGCACGCACGGCAGCCCGCGGGCTGGCAGCCCTGATCGACGGCCTGTGGCTGCGCGGAGCGCTGTCGGGAGATGCCTTCGACACCGGACAGGCGATACGGATCGCCTACGAATACATGGAAATACAACTGGCGAAGCAGCGCCCGGACACCGGTCTGGATGCCTCTGAACCACCGCGCGCGGCCCTGGCCCAACAGGCAGGCGCACGGCGCGGATAGCCAAAACACACTGCACTTGCGAGGACACTATGGCCCGTTTCGAAACGCAAAAACTCTACATTGATGGCGGTTACGTCGACGCTGGCACCGATGCCACCTTCGAGGCCATCAACCCGGCCAATGGCGAAGTCCTCGCCCAGGTGCAGCGTGCCACCCAGGCAGACGTCGAGCGCGCCGTCGAAAGCGCCGAGCGTGGCCAGAAAGTCTGGGCCGCCATGACCGCCATGCAGCGTTCGCGCATCCTGCGCCGCGCCGTCGACATCCTGCGTGAGCGCAACGACGAGCTGGCCTTCCTGGAAACCCTGGACACCGGCAAGTCGTACTCCGAAACACGCTACGTCGACATCGTCACCGGCGCCGACGTGCTCGAATACTATGCGGGCCTGGTGCCGGCCATCGAAGGCGAGCAGATCCCGCTGCGCGACAGCTCGTTCGTCTACACCCGCCGCGAGCCGCTGGGCGTGACCGTGGGTATCGGCGCCTGGAACTACCCGATCCAGATCGCCCTGTGGAAGTCCGCCCCGGCCCTGGCCGCTGGCAACGCGATGATCTTCAAGCCGAGCGAAGTCACCTCGCTGACCACCCTCAAGCTGGCCGAGATCTACACCGAAGCCGGTCTGCCCGACGGCGTGTTCAACGTGTTGACCGGCAGCGGCCGCGAAGTCGGCACCTGGCTGACCGAGCACCCGCGCATCGAGAAAGTCTCGTTCACCGGCGGCACCACCACCGGCAAGAAGGTCATGGCCAGCGCCTCGAGCTCCTCGCTCAAGGAAGTCACCATGGAACTGGGCGGCAAGTCGCCGCTGATCATCTGCGACGACGCCGACCTCGACCGCGCCGCCGACATCGCCATGATGGCCAACTTCTACAGCTCGGGCCAGGTGTGCACCAACGGCACTCGCGTGTTCGTGCCAGCTTCCATGAAGGCCGCCTTCGAAGCCAAGATCGTCGAGCGCGTGGCGCGCATCCGTGCGGGCAATCCGGAGGACGAGAACACCAACTTCGGCCCACTGGTCAGCTTCGCCCACATGGAAAGCGTGCTGGGCTACATCGCCAAGGGCAAGGAACAAGGTGCCCGCGTGCTGTGCGGCGGCGAGCGCCTGACCGAGGGTGACTTCGCCAGAGGCGCGTTCGTGGCGCCGACCGTGTTCACCGACTGCCGCGACGACATGACCATCGTCCAGGAAGAAATCTTCGGCCCGGTGATGAGCATCCTGTCCTACGAGACCGAAGAAGAAGTCATCCGCCGCGCCAACGACACCGAGTACGGCCTGGCCGCGGGCGTCTGCACCAACGACATCAGCCGCGCCCACCGCATCATCCATCAGCTCGAAGCGGGTATCTGCTGGATCAATGCCTGGGGCGAGTCGCCAGCCGAGATGCCGGTCGGTGGCTACAAGCAGTCGGGCGTCGGCCGTGAAAACGGCATCAGCTCGCTGGCCCAGTACACCCGGATCAAATCGGTCCAGGTCGAGCTGGGCGGCTACGCGTCGGTGTTCTAAGCCGCACGTCGCGCGCTTCAAGCTGCAAGTGATCGCCGGACGGCCCCGCGCCGCCGGCCTTTGCAGCTTCCATCCATCCCGCGGGCTTCGCGCTGCTGCCTTTTCTTGCCGCGTGCCGCTTGAAGCCTGCCGCTGCTTTCCAGGAGAAAGCCATGGAATATGACTACATCATCGTTGGCGCAGGCTCGGCCGGTAACACCCTGGCCACTCGCCTGACCGAAGACGCCGGCGTCACCGTACTGCTGCTCGAGGCAGGCGGTCCGGACTACCGCGCCGATTTCCGCACCCAGATGCCCGCCGCCCTCGCCTTCCCGCTGCAGGGCCGCCGCTACAACTGGGCCTACGAGACCGATCCCGAGCCGCACATGGACGGCCGCCGGATGGAATGCGGCCGCGGCAAGGGCCTGGGTGGTTCCTCGCTGATCAACGGCATGTGCTACATCCGTGGCAACGCGATGGACTTCGATGGCTGGGCAAAGCTGCCAGGCCTTGAAGACTGGACCTACCTCGACTGCCTGCCGTACTTCCGCAAGGCCGAGACCCGCGACATCGGCCCCAACGACTGGCACGGCGGCGAAGGCCCGGTCAGCGTGACCACGCCCAAGGCAGGCAACAATCCGCTGTTCCATGCCATGGTCGAGGCCGGCGTGCAGGCGGGCTACCCGCGCACCGAAGACCTCAACGGCTATCAGCAGGAAGGCTTCGGTCCGATGGACCGCACCGTGACGCCCCAAGGCCGTCGCGCCAGCACCGCCCGCGGCTACCTCGACCAGGCCAAGAAGCGCTCCACCCTGACCATCGTCACCCACGCTTTGAGCGACCGGGTGCTGTTCGAAGGCAAGCGCGCCGTTGGCGTGACCTACCTGGTGGGTGACAGCGAAGAGCGTGTCGAAGCCCGGGCGCGCAAGGAAGTCATCGTTTGCAGCGGCGCCATCGCCTCGCCGCAACTGCTGCAACGTTCCGGCGTCGGCGCCCGCGCCTTGCTGGAAAGCCTTGACGTCCCAGTGGTCCACGATCTGCCAGGCGTTGGCGAGAACCTGCAGGATCACCTGGAGCTGTACCTGCAGTACTCCTGCACCCAGCCGGTTTCGCTGTACCCGTCGCTGCTGTGGTGGAACCAGCCGGCCATTGGCGCCGAGTGGATGTTCAAAGGCACCGGCATCGGCGCCAGCAACCAGTTCGAGGCCGGCGGTTTCATCCGCACCCGGCCTGAGTTCGAGTGGCCGAACATCCAGTATCACTTCCTGCCCGTGGCCATCAACTACAACGGCAGCAACGGTGTGAAGGAGCACGGTTTCCAGGCGCACATGGGCTCGATGCGCTCGCCGAGCCGTGGCCGCATCCAGGCCAAGTCCAAGGACCCGCGCCAGCACCCGAGTATCCTGTTCAACTACATGGCCTCCGAGCAGGACTGGCAGGAGTTCCGTGATGGCATCCGCCTGACCCGCGAGATCATGGCCCAGCCGGCGCTGGACCAGTACCGTGGCCGTGAGATCAGCCCGGGCGAGCACGTGCAGACCGACGAAGAGCTGGACACGTTCATCCGCGAGCACGCCGAGACCGCGTTCCACCCGTCGTGCTCTTGCAAGATGGGCAGCGACGAGATGGCCGTGGTCGACGGCGAAGGCCGCGTGCACGGCATGCAAGGCCTGCGCGTGGTCGATGCGTCGATCATGCCGATCATCATCACGGGCAACCTCAACGCCACCACGATCATGATCGCCGAGAAAATCTCCGACAAGATCCGTGGCCGCCAGCCGCTGCCGCGCAGCAAGGCCAAGTACTACATGGCCAACGGTGCGCCGGTTCGCGGCAAGCCGATGCGTGAGGTCACGCAGGGCTGATCTGCAGTGCCCCGCGATCGGGCCCGAAGGGGCCGTGGACCTTGCCGCTGCGGTGTACCTGGTACACCGCATGCACAGGTTTTACGGACCCTTCGGGCCCGATCGCGGGACAAGCCCGATCCCACAGGTACATCTGCAGAAACGCTTTACAGGCTGCCAATTCATCAGGTTAGAATCGGTTGGCACGCGACCTGCTAGCACAGGTCCTCTTTCTGCCCCGCTGTACCGGAGTACTGCCCTTGGATGCCAGCACCATCAATAGCCTGTTCTTGATCGGTGCATTGCTGGTGGGGGCAAGTATCCTGGTCAGTTCGCTGTCCTCACGCCTCGGCATCCCGATCCTGGTCATCATCCTGGCCGTGGGCATGATCGCTGGCGTCGACGGCGGCGGCATCATCTTCAACAACTACCCGACCGCCTACCTGGTGGGCAACCTCGCCCTGGCCGTGATCCTGCTCGACGGCGGCTTGCGCACGCGGGTGGCGAGCTTCCGCGTGGCCTTGTGGCCGGCGCTGTCGCTGGCCACGGCTGGCGTGCTGATCACCACCGCGCTGACCGGCATGGTCGCCGCCTGGCTGTTCGACCTGAGCCTGATCCAGGGCCTGCTGATCGGCGCCATCGTCGGCTCCACGGACGCCGCGGCAGTGTTCTCGCTGCTCGGCGGCAAGGGCCTGAACGAACGGGTCACCGCCACACTGGAAATCGAGTCGGGCAGCAACGATCCGATGGCGGTGTTCCTTACCGTGACCCTGATCGACATGATCGCCAGCGGCCAGACCGGCCTGCACTGGAGCCTGCTGACCCACCTGCTGCGCGAATTCGGCATCGGTGGCGCGCTGGGCCTGGGCGGTGGCTGGGTGATGCTGCAGCTGGTCAACCGCATCAACCTGGCGGGCGGGCTCTATCCGATCCTGGTGGTCGCCGGTGGCCTGGTGGTGTTCTCGCTGACCAACGCCCTGCACGGCAGCGGCTTCCTGGCCGTGTACCTGTGCGGCCTGGTGCTGGGCAACCGGCCGATCCGCAGCCGCCATGGCATCCTGCACATGCTCGACGGCATGGCCTGGCTGGCGCAGATCGGCATGTTCCTGGTGCTGGGCCTGCTGGTCACTCCTCACGACCTGCTGCCGATTGCAGTGCCGGCCCTCGGCCTGGCGCTGTGGATGATCCTGATCGCCCGGCCACTCTCGGTGGCGGTCAGCCTGCTGCCGTTCAAGGCGTTCCATGGCCGCGAGAAAGGCTTCATCTCGTGGGTCGGCCTGCGCGGCGCGGTGCCGATCATCCTGGCGGTGTTCCCGCTGATGGCCGGCCTGCCCGATGCCCAGCTGTTCTTCAACCTGGCGTTCTTCATCGTGCTGGTGTCACTGCTGGTGCAGGGCACCAGCCTGCCGTGGATGGCCAAGCTGCTCAAAGTCACGGTACCGCCGGATCCCGCGCCGATTTCCCGCTCCGCGCTGGAGGTGCATGTCACCAGCGAATGGGAGCTGTTCGTCTATCGCCTGGGCGCCGAAAAATGGTGCATCGGCGCTGCCCTGCGCGAGCTGAAGATGCCCGAGGGCACTCGCATCGCCGCGCTGTTCCGCGGCCAGCAACTGCTCCATCCGTCGGGAAGTACCGTGCTCGAAGTGGGCGACCTGCTGTGCGTGATCGGGCATGAACATGACCTTCCGGCGCTGGGCAAACTGTTCAGCCAGCCGCCGCAACGTGGCCTGGACCTGCGCTTCTTCGGCGACTTCGTGCTCGAGGGCGACGCTGAACTGGGCGCCGTAGCCGCCTTGTACGGCCTGCAGCTCGATGGCCAGGACGCGACGATGCCGCTGGCGCAGTTCATCCGGCAGAAAGTCGGCGGCGCGCCTATCGTCGGCGACCAGATCGAGTGGAACAACACCTTGTGGACGGTCGCCGTCATGGACGGGAACAAGATCCTCAAAGTGGGCGTCAAATTCCCCGAAGGCACTCGACCCGGTCCTGGGCTGTTCCTTTAAACTCCGTTTTTTCGCCTCAGCGTCCAAGAATTTTCGCCTATGTCCTTGCGTGTCTCTCTCTGCGCAGCCCTGCTCGGGCTGTGCATGTCCCTCTCTTTCGCCAGTTGGTCGGCCGAAGCGCCCACCAGCGCCAGCATCCAGCAAAGCCTCGACAAGATCGCCGAACGCAAGCTTCCCGAAGCCGAGCAGAAGGCCGTGCAGCAGGTCCTGGAACAGACCTTGTCGCTGCTCTCCAGCAAGGAGGACAGCGAGCGCAAGCTGGCGACGCTCAAGCAGCAGCTCAGCGATGCGCCGCGGCTGATCACCGAGAGCCAGCGCGAGCTCGCCAGGCTCAAGGGCAGCAAGAGCGTGCCAGTGGCTCAGCGCTACGCCAGCACCAACATCCCGCAGCTCGAACAGATGCTCAGCGAGCGCAGCGCCCAGCAGGGCGAGCTGCAGAAGGCGCTGTCGGAGGCCAACAGCCTGATCATCAACGCGCAGACACGCCCCGAGCGGTCCCAGGCCGAGATCAGCAACAACCAGACGCGCATCCAGCAGATCAACACCACCCTCAAGCTTGGCAAGGACAACGGCAAGACGCTGACCGCCGACCTGCGCAACCAGCTCAACGCCGAGCTGGCCGCGCTCAACGCCCAGACCCTGCTACGCCGCCAGGAACTGGCCGGCAACAGCCTGCTGCAGGACATGGGCAATGCCCAGCACGACCTGCTGATCGAGCGCGCCACGCGCCTTGAGCAAGAGATCCAGGACCTGCAGACGCTGATCAACAGCAAGCGCCTTGCCCACTCCCAGCAGACGGTCACCGAGCAGTCCATCGAGGCGCAGAAGGCCGGCGGCAGCACGCTGCTGGCCAACGAGAGCGCGGCCAATCTCAAGCTTTCGGACTACCTGCTCAAAAGCACCGACCGGCTCAATGACCTGACCCAGCAGAACCTGCGCACCAAGCAGCAGCTCGACAGCCTGACCCAGGCCGACAGCGCGCTGGACGAGCAGATCAACGTGCTCAAGGGCAGCCTGCTGCTGTCCAAGATTCTCTACAAGCAGAAGCAGTCGCTGCCGCACCTCAAGCTCGACCGCGACCTGGCCGACCAGATCGCCGATATCCGCCTGTACCAGTTCGAGGTCAACCAGCAGCGCGAGCAGATCAGCAGCCCCAGCAGCTATGTCGACAAACTGCTAGCCGACCAGCCGCAGGAAAACGTCACCCCGCAGCTGCGCAAGGCGTTGCTCGAAGTCGCCATCACCCGCAGCGATCTGCTCGAACGCCTGAACCGTGAACTGAGCGGCCTGCTCAACGAGTCCATCACCCTGCAGCTGAACCAGAAGCAGCTGCTGAGCACGGCCCAGGGCTTGCGCACCACCCTGGACGAGCAGATGTTCTGGATCCCCAGCAACAAGCCGCTGGACTGGGAATGGCTGGCCAATGTGCCGCAGCGCCTGGCCACCCAGGTGGCCAGCCTGCCGTGGGTCTCGGGCATCAAGGAACTGGCCCAGGGCCTGAGCCAGCGTCCGCTGTTGTTCCTGCCACTGCTGTTGCTGATCGGCGCGCTGTTGTGGCGGCGCAGCTACCTCTACGAACGGCTGCGCAAGGTTCACCAGGACATTGGTCATTTCAAGCGTGACAGCCAGTGGCACACGCCCCAGGCAATCCTGGTCAACATCCTCCTGGCCATGCCCCTGAGCCTTGCCCTGGCGCTGTGCAGCTACATCCTGCAAAGCGATGCGCGTGGGCAGAACGCCAACCTCAGTGCCGCGCTGTGGCAGATATCCCAGGCCTGGCTGGTGTTCTACACCGCGTACCGGATTCTTGCCCCGGGCGGGGTCGCCGAACTGCATTTCCGCTGGCACAAGCCGCAGGTGGAATTCCTGCGCGGCTGGATCCGCCGCCTGGGCACCGTGGTGCTGGCGCTGGTCGGCGTTGTCGCGGTGGCCGAGCACCAGCCTTCGGCACTGGCCGACGATGTGCTCGGCATCGGCGTGGTGCTGGCGTGCTATGCGCTGATGGCCTGGCTGCTCAGCCGCCTGCTGCTCAGCAGCCCGGCGCACCGTGACACCTCGCTGTTCCGCCGGGCGGTCGGGGTGGCCTTCACAGCCCTGCCCATCGCCTTGTTCGTGGCGGTCTGCTTTGGCTACTACTACACCGCCCTGAAGCTCACCGACCGGTTGATCTACACCTTGTACCTGCTGCTGTTCTGGCTGGTCACCGAAGCCGCCTTCGTCCGCGGCCTGGCCGTCGCGGCGCGGCGCCTGGCCTACCAGCGGGCGCTGAGCAAGCGCCAGGCGTCCAAGGAAGGCCTGGACGGCGAGGTGCTCAGCGAAGAGCCGACGCTGGACATCGAACAGGTCAACCAGCAGTCCTTGCGCCTGATCCGCCTGGCACTGCTCGGCGGGTTCATCGCCGGGCTGTACTGGGTCTGGTCGGACCTGATCAGCGTGTTCGCCTACCTCAACAACATCATTCTCTACGAGTACACCAGCGGTACGGGCGCGGCGGCGAGCATGGTGCCGATCAGCCTTGGCGACTTCCTCGGCGCCCTGGTGATCGTCGGCATCACCTTCGCCCTGGCCGGCAACCTTCCGGGCCTGCTGGAGGTGCTGGTACTCTCGCGGCTGAACCTTGCGCAGGGCAGCGCCTACGCGACCACCACGCTGCTGTCCTACGTGATCGCCGGCATCGGCTTCGTCAGCACTTTGTCCACCCTCGGCGTGAGCTGGGACAAGCTGCAATGGCTGGTCGCCGCGCTGTCGGTTGGCCTGGGCTTCGGCATGCAGGAGATCTTCGCCAACTTCATCTCGGGCATCATGATCCTGTTCGAGCGCCCGGTGCGCATCGGCGACACCATCACCATCGGCAACCTGTCGGGCACGGTGAGCAAGATCCGCATCCGCGCCACCACCATCACCGACTTCGACCGCAAGGACATCATCGTCCCCAACAAGACCTTCATCACCGGCCAGCTGATCAACTGGTCGCTGACCGACACGGTTACCCGGGTGACGCTCAAGCTGGGCATCGACTACGGCTCGGACCTGGACCTGGTGCGCGAGCTGCTTCTCAAGGCAGCCCATGAGAACCCACGGGTGCTGAAGGATCCGGAGCCGCTGGTGTACTTCCTCAACTTTGGCGAAAGCTCGCTCGACCATGAGCTGCGCATGCACGTGCGCGATCTGGGCGACCGCAATCCGGTGCTGGACGAGATCAACCGGTACATCAACAAGGAGTTCAAGGCGCGCAACATCAAGATTTCCGTGCGCCAGGTGGAGGTGTTCCTGATGGATGCGCTGGGGCACAAGGAAAAGCTGATTCCACTCGAGAAAACAGATGGCACTCCACCGGCGTAGCTGAACTCAAACGAAGCATCTTGTGAGAGCGGTCTTTGTGCCGCTCCAACAAGGAGAACGAGCCTTGTCTTTAGACCTCCATCCAGGAGACGGCCTTTGAAAGCCCTCGATGAACTGACCTTCGACAACCGTTTCGCCTTGCTGGGCGATGCGTTTTCCACCCAGGTACTGCCCGAGCCGATCGCCGAGCCGCGCCTGGTGGTGGCCAGCGAGTCGGCCATGGCGCTGATCGACCTGGACCCGGCAGAAGCGCAGACCCCGATCTTCGCGGAGATATTCGCGGGCCACAAGCTGTGGCAGGAAGCGGACCCGCGGGCGATGGTCTATTCCGGGCATCAGTTCGGTGGCTACAGCCCGCGTCTGGGCGATGGCCGCGGCCTGCTGCTGGGCGAGGTGGTCAACGATGCCGGCGAGCACTGGGATCTGCACCTCAAGGGTGCCGGGCAAACCCCGTACTCGCGCATGGGCGACGGCCGCGCCGTGCTGCGCTCGTCGATCCGCGAATTCCTCGCCTCCGAGGCCCTGCAGGCATTGGGCATCCCTAGCAGCCGTGCCTTGTGCGTGATCGGCTCCAGCACGCCGGTCTGGCGCGAGAAACGCGAAAGCGCCGCCATGCTGCTGCGCATGGCCCAGAGTCATGTCCGCTTCGGCCACTTCGAATACTTCTACTACACCCGCCAGCCCGAGCAGCAACAACTGCTGATCGACCACGTGCTGACGCTGCACTACCCCGACTGCGCCGACGCCGAGCAGCCCTACCTGGCGATGTTCCGCGCCATCGTCGAGCGCAACGCCGAACTGATCGCCCGCTGGCAGGCCTACGGTTTCTGCCATGGCGTGATGAACACCGACAACATGTCGATCCTGGGCATTACTTTCGACTTTGGCCCGTTTGCCTTCCTCGATGACTTCGACGCCCACTTCATCTGCAACCATTCCGACGACAGCGGCCGCTACAGCTACAGCAACCAGGTGCCCATCGCCCACTGGAACCTCAGCGCCCTGGCTCAGGCACTGACCCCGTTCATCGAAGTCGAGGCGCTGAAAGAGGCGCTGGGACTGTTTCTACCGCTGTATGAAGCCCAGTACCTGGACCTCATGCGCCGCCGCCTGGGGTTCACCACGGCCGAAACGGACGACAAGCAGCTGATCGAGCGCCTGCTCAAGCTGATGCAGCCAGGCGCGGTGGACTACACGTTGTTCTTCCGCAGGCTGGGCGATCAGCCGGTGAGTGAGGCACTGAACCTGGTGCGTGACGACTTCGTCGACCTGGCAGGCTTCGACCAGTGGGCCCTCGACTACCAGGCCCGCTGCACGCGCGAGCCCGGCAACGCCGATGGCCGCCGCGAACGCATGCACGCGGTCAACCCGCTGTACATCTTGCGCAACTACCTCGCCCAGCGCGCCATCGAGGCTGCCGAGCGTGGGGACTACAGTGAAGTGCGGCAATTGCATGAAGTGCTGCGCCGGCCGTTCGAGGAGCAGCCCGGCATGGAGGCCTATGCCGAACGGCCGCCGGAGTGGGGCAAGCATCTGGAGATCAGCTGCTCGTCTTGAGTGCTCGCCAATCTAGTCCCTGTCCTCGAGCAACGCATGCAACTCCACGAACTGCTGCGTGAGCTTGTGCCTGGGCTCCAGGTGAATCAGCGGGCGGCTGGCGTGGTGCGATTCGCGCATCTTCACTGAGGTGCCGAGGTACACGGGCAGTACGGGCAGGCCTTCGGCGAGTAGTTCGTCGAGCATCTGCTGGGGCAGGCTGGCGCGGGACTGGAACTGGTTGACGACGATGCCTTCGACCTGAAGTTCTTCGTTATGGTCGTCCTTGAGCTCGTCGATCTCGGCCAGCAGGCCGTACAGCGCCTGACGCGAGAAACTGTCGCAGTCGAAAGGGATCAATACGCGATCGGCGGCGATCAGCGCGGATACGGCATAGAAGTTCAGCGCGGGCGGGGTGTCGATGTAGATCCGGTCGTAGTCCTCGTCCAGCTCATCGAGCAACTTTCGCAGCTTGTTGATCTTGTGCTTGGCTTCGAGCTTGGGCTGCAGGTCGGCAAGCTCGGCGGTGGCGGTGACCACGTGGAGGTTGTCGAACGGTGTCTCGTAGATGTCGACCTTGCTCTTCTTCGAGAAGGGCCCACTGGACAGCGACTGCTTGAAGAAGTCGGCGATGCCCATGGGAATATCGTCGCCGGTCAGCCCGGTCAGGTACTGGGTAGAGTTGGCCTGGGCGTCCAGGTCGATCAGCAGGGTCCGGTAGCCTTCATTGGCGCTCACCGCCGCCAGGTTGCAAGCGATGCTCGACTTGCCCACGCCACCTTTCTGGTTGAACACAACGCGCCGCATGGAAAGACCTCCGTGTGTCAGGAGTGTCCGAGTATGTGTTCAGCGTGATGGTTTAGCCAGTCCCTTCCGGCTTCTGGCCGCCCGTCAGCAGAGCCACGAACGCGTTGGCCATCGCCGAGGCCGAACCCTGGCGCCGCACCAGCCAGACAGCGGTCATCGCACCCTCGTCAAGCAGGGTCCGGTAGACCACGCCGTCGATCCGCATGCGCTGGTAGGAGGCCGGCAACACGGAGACACCAAGCCCGGCCGAGACCAGGCTGATGATGGTCATCACCTCGGCCGCCTCCTGGGCGAAGTGCGGGTTGAAGCCGGCCTGGCGCGCCAGGCTCAACAGCTGGGCATGCAGGCCACTGCCGTAGCTGCGCGGGAAGAACACGAACGGCTCGTTGGCCAATGCCGACAGGTGAATGCCCTGCTCGTTGCCCCCGGCCAGCGGGTGGGAGGCGTTGAGCACCGCCATCAGCGGCTCGCGGGACAACTCGGTGGCCACCACCCCTTCCGGCAAGGGTAGCGGGCGCATCAGGCCGACCTCGATCGTCTCGTCGAATACCGCATCGGCCACATCGCGGCTGCTCATCTCCTTGAGATTGAGGTGCACGGCGGGGAAGCGCTGGCGAAACGCGTGGATGGCCTTGGGAATGGTCGAGTTGAACGGGGCCGACGAGGTGAAACCGATTTTCATCTCACCCAGCTCGCCCAATTGCGCCCGACGCGCGACATCCGCCGCCTTTTCAACCTGGGCCAGCACCTGCCGCGCTTCCTCGAGAAAAAGCCGCCCTGCCTCGCTGAGCTCGACCCGACGATTGGTCCGCTCGAACAGCCGCGCCCCGATCTCCTGCTCAAGGGCCTGGATCTGCTGGCTCAACGGCGGCTGGGAGATGCCCAGCTGCTGCGCGGCCCGGCCGAAATGCAGCTCTTCTGCCACGGCGATGAAATAACGCAGGTGACGCAGTTCCATGATCAACCCTCACTAGGTCGTAAAACCTCTCAAACAGGTCGAACAATATATTGGAACTTATCATTAGCCAGCTATATGATTTTTTCACTGCATGTCCGGCCGCCGTGCCAAGGTATCCTTGTGAAAACTGCTGTAGCCCCCCTCTCCGCCCATGATCAACCTGCCTCGAGCCCTGCCCTGAACGATATCTGGATTGAAAAAGGCACCCCCGCCTTCCTCAGGACCGTCCTGGCCCTGTTCAGCGGCGGCTTCGCCACCTTCGCCCTGCTTTACTGCGTGCAACCGATGATGCCGCTGCTGTCGAAGGAGTTCTCGATCAACGCCGCGCAGAGCAGCCTGGTGCTGTCGGTCTCCACCGGCCTGCTGGCCGTCGGCCTGCTGATCACCGGGCCGATCTCGGACCGCATCGGGCGCAAGCCGGTGATGGTCTTCGCCCTGGTCTGCGCGGCGCTCAGCACGCTGGCCAGCGCCGTGATGCCGACCTGGGAGTTGGTGCTCGCCACCCGCGCACTGGTGGGATTGTCGCTCAGCGGCCTGGCGGCGGTGGCCATGACCTATCTCAGCGAGGAGATACACCCCCAGCACATCGGCCTGGCCATGGGCCTGTACATCGGCGGTAACGCCATTGGCGGCATGAGCGGGCGGCTGATCACCGGGGTACTGATCGATTTCGTCAGCTGGCACACGGCGATGCTGGTGATCGGCGGCCTGGCACTGGCAGCGGCGGTGGTGTTCTGGAAAGTGCTGCCCGAGTCGCGCAACTTCCGCCCCCAGGCGATGAACCCCCGCAGCCTGCTCAACGGCTTTACCATGCATTTCCGGGATGCCGGCCTGCCATGGCTGTTCCTTGAAGCCTTCCTGCTGATGGGCGCGTTCGTGACCCTGTTCAACTACATCGGTTACCGCCTGCTGGCCGCGCCTTACCATATGGACCAGGCGTGGGTCGGCCTGCTGTCGGTGGTGTACCTGGCGGGAATCTACAGCTCGGCGCAGGTCGGCGCGCTGGCGGACAAGCTCGGCCGGCGCAAGGTGTTCTGGGCGAGCATCCTGGTGATGGCCGGCGGCATGTTCCTGACTCTCGCCACGCCGCTGGCGCTCGTGGTGGTCGGCATGCTGGTGTTCACCTTCGGCTTCTTTGGCGCGCATTCGGTGGCGAGCAGCTGGATTGGCCGACGTGCCTTGAAGGCCAAGGGGCAGGCGTCATCGTTGTACCTGTTCTGTTACTACGCGGGGTCCAGCGTCGCGGGAACGGTGGGCGGAATGTTCTGGCACTACGGCGGCTGGAATGGGATCGGGTTGTTCATCGGCAGCTTGCTGGCCGTGGCGCTGCTGGTGGCGCTGCACCTGAGCCGGTTGGCGCCGAAGGGATAAGGCGCGCCGATCCGTTTCACGTCGCGCCTGCATGAATGCAAAAAAACCGGCCAAGGCCGGTTTTTTGTGGGTCACCGGTTTACTGGTGATATTGCGCAGACAGTTCGTGCACGGCGTTGATGAACGCACCGGCATGCTCTGGATCGACTTCCGGGGTGATCCCGTGCCCCAGGTTGAACACATGGCCGCTGCCTTCGCCGTAGCTGGCCAGGATCCGGCCCACTTCGGCACGAATCGCCTCGGGCTTGGCGTAGAGCACGGTCGGGTCCATGTTGCCCTGCAGCGCGACCTTGTCGCCCACGCGGCGGCGGGCATCGCCGATGTCGCAGGTCCAGTCCAGGCCCAGCGCATCGGCGCCGGCCTCGGCGATGCTCTCGAGCCACAGGCCGCCGTTCTTGGTGAAGAGGATCACCGGCACCTTGCGCCCGTCGTGCTCGCGGATCAGGCCGCTGACGATCTTGCGCATGTAGGCCAGCGAGAACTCCTGGTACGCCGCCGCCGACAGGTTGCCGCCCCAGGTATCGAAGATCTGCACGGCCTGCGCGCCAGCCTGGATCTGCCCATTGAGATAGCTGGTGACCGACTGCGCGAGCTTGTCGAGCAGCAGGTGCATGGCCTGGGGATTGTCGTAGAGCATCGCCTTGGTCTTGCGGAAGTCCTTCGACGAGCCGCCTTCGACCATGTAGGTGGCCAGGGTCCAGGGGCTGCCGGAGAAGCCGATCAACGGCACGCGGCCATTGAGCTCGCGGCGGATAGTGCTGACCGCGTCCATGACGTAGCCCAGGTCCTTGTGCGGATCGGGGATCGGCAGGGCTTCGATGTCGGCCAGGGTGCTGACGACTTTCTTGAAGCGCGGACCTTCACCGGTCTCGAAGTACAGGCCCTGGCCCATCGCGTCGGGAATGGTGAGGATATCGGAGAACAGGATCGCAGCGTCCAGCGGGTAGCGGTCCAGTGGCTGCATCGTGACCTCGCAGGCGAACTGCGGGTTCATGCACAGGCTCATGAAGTCACCGGCCTTGGCGCGGCTGGCGCGGTACTCAGGAAGGTAGCGGCCGGCCTGGCGCATCATCCAGACAGGGGTCACGTCCACGGGCTGCTTGAGCAGCGCACGCAGGAAACGATCGTTCTTCAGGGCAGTCATGTCGGCATCCGGCAGAAAAGTGCAGGCATTTTCTCAGACACCAACGGAAAAGGCACGGCGGTTGCCGTGCCTTTTGTCTATCGAACCGATTGGATCAATAGATTAAGCCTTCAGACTTCCAGGTAATCCAGAATCCCCTCGGCCGCATTGCGCCCTTCGAAGATCGCCGTCACCACCAGGTCCGAGCCGCGCACCATATCGCCACCGGCGAAAATCTTCGGGTTGCTGGTCTGGTGCTTGAAGGCGCCCTGCTCCGGCGCCACCACACGGCCCTGGCTGTCGGTCTGGATACCGAACTGCTCGAACCATGGCGCAGGGCTTGGACGGAAACCGAAGGCGATCACCACCGCGTCGGCCGGCAGGATCTCCTCGGAACCTGGAATCGGCTCGGGACTGCGACGGCCGCGGGCATCCGGCTCGCCGAGACGGGTCTCGACCACCTTCACGCCTTCAACCTTGTCTTCACCCACGATTGCGATCGGCTGGCGGTTGTAGAGGAACTTCACGCCTTCTTCCTTGGCGTTCTTCACCTCTTTGCGCGAACCTGGCATGTTCGCCTCGTCGCGGCGGTAGGCGCAGGTGACCTGCTTGGCGCCTTGGCGAATGGAGGTGCGGTTGCAGTCCATCGCGGTGTCGCCACCGCCCAGTACCACGACCTTCTTGCCCTGCATGTCGATGAAGTCTTCAGGCGACTTCTCGAAGCCCAGGTTGCGATTGACGTTGGCGACCAGGAAATCCAGTGCGTCGTGCACCCCTGGCAGGTCTTCGCCGGGGAAACCGCCCTTCATGTAGGTGTAGGTGCCCATGCCCATGAACACGGCATCGTATTCAGCGAGCAACTGCTCCAGGGTGATGTCTTTGCCAATCTCGGTGTTGAGGCGGAACTCGATGCCCATGCCGGTGAAGACTTCGCGGCGATTGCTCAGCACGGTCTTTTCCAGCTTGAACTCCGGGATGCCGAAGGTCAGCAGGCCACCGATCTCCGGGTTGCGGTCGAACACCACCGGGGTCACCCCGGCGCGCACCAGCACATCGGCGCAACCCAGGCCGGCAGGGCCGGCGCCGATCACGGCGACGCGCTTGCCGGTCGGCTTGACCTTGGACACGTCCGGGCGCCAGCCCATGGCGAAGGCCGTGTCGGTGATGTATTTCTCCACCGAACCGATGGTCACGGCGCCGAAACCGTCGTTCAGGGTGCAGGCACCCTCGCACAAGCGGTCTTGCGGGCACACGCGGCCGCACACCTCCGGCAGGGTGTTGGTCTGGTGCGACAGCTCGGCCGCGGCCAGGATGTTGCCTTCCGACACCAGCTTGAGCCAGTTCGGAATGAAGTTGTGCACCGGGCACTTCCACTCGCAATACGGGTTGCCGCAACCCAGGCAGCGGTGGGCCTGCTCGGTCGACTGCTGGGGCTTGAAGGGCTCGTAGATCTCGACGAACTCTTTCTTGCGCTGGCGCAGCAGCTTCTTCTTCGGGTCTTTACGCCCGACCTCGATGAACTGGAAGTCGTTACTCAGACGTTCAGCCATTTTCAAAAACCTCTTAACCGCAGTTGCAAGCATCACGCTGCAAGCTGCAAGACGATCACTTAAGCCCGGCGAACTTCAGGCTGCTGTTTCCTGCAGCCTGATGCTCGCCACTTGCAGCTGTTCTTTACTGCGGGTTGGCACGGGTGCTGGACAGCAGTTGCTTGAGGTTGGCCGCCTTGGGCTTGACCAGCCAGAAGCGCCGCACGTAGTCGTCCAGGTTCTCGAAGAGCTCACGCCCCCATTCGCTGCCGGTCTCTTCCACGTATTCGCCAAGGACACGCGCCAGATGGCTGCGGTACGCCTCCATCGCTTCACCACTGATACGCTGGATTTCCACCAGCTCGTGGTTGAGCTTGTCGACGAAGCTATTGTCCATGTCGAGCACATAGGCGAAGCCGCCCGTCATGCCAGAACCGAAGTTGTAACCGGTCTTGCCCAGGACGCAGACAAAGCCACCGGTCATGTATTCACAGCAGTGATCGCCCGTGCCCTCGACGACGGCATGGGCACCCGAGTTGCGCACGGCAAAGCGCTCGCCCGCGGTACCGGCGGCGAACAGCTTGCCGCCCGTGGCGCCGTACAGGCAGGTGTTGCCGACAATGGCACTGTGCTGGGTTTCGAACGGGCTGCCGGCTGGTGGCACGATCGTCACTTTGCCACCGGTCATGCCCTTGCCGACGTAGTCGTTGGCATCGCCTTCGAGGTACAGGTTCAGACCGCCGGCGTTCCACACACCAAAGCTCTGCCCGGCCGTACCGTTGAAGCGGAAGGTGATCGGCGCCGACGCCATGCCCTGGTTGCCGTGCAAGCGTGCGATCTCGCCAGAGATGCGCGCGCCGATCGAGCGGTCGCAGTTGCAGATGTTCAGGCTGAACTCGCCACCGGACCGGTCGCGGATCGCAGGGAGGGCCATCTCGACCATCTTCTCGGCCAGCTCGCCCTTGTCGAACGGCGGGTTGCGGTCAACCTCGCAGAACTGCGGCTTGTCGGCCGGCACATGGGGACTGCCCAGCAGCGGGCTGAGGTCCAGGTGCTGCTGCTTCTCGGTTTCACCCGGCAGCATTTCCAGCAGGTCGGTGCGCCCGATCAGCTCTCCCAGGCTGCGCACGCCCAGCTTGGCCAGCCACTCACGGGTTTCCTCGGCGACGAAGGTGAAGAAGTTCACCACCATGTCGACGGTGCCGATGTAATGATCCTTGCGCAGCTTGTCGTTCTGGGTCGCGACGCCGGTGGCGCAGTTGTTCAGGTGGCAGATGCGCAGGTACTTGCAGCCCAGGGCGATCATCGGCGCGGTGCCGAAGCCGAAGCTTTCGGCGCCGAGAATGGCCGCCTTGATCACGTCGAGGCCGGTTTTCAGGCCGCCGTCGGTCTGCACCCGGACCTTGCCACGCAGGTCGTTGCCGCGCAGGGTCTGATGGGTCTCGGCCAGGCCGAGCTCCCATGGGGCCCCCGCATACTTGATCGAGGTCAGCGGCGAAGCGCCGGTGCCGCCGTCGTAGCCGGAGATGGTGATGAGGTCGGCATAAGCCTTGGCCACGCCCGCGGCAATGGTGCCGACACCGGCCTCCGCCACCAGCTTGACCGACACCAGCGCCTGCGGATTGACCTGCTTGAGGTCGTAGATCAGCTGGGCCAGGTCTTCGATCGAATAGATGTCGTGGTGCGGCGGCGGCGAGATCAGCGTCACGCCCGGCACCGCATAGCGCAGACGCGCGATCAGGCCGTTGACCTTGCCGCCCGGCAGCTGGCCGCCTTCGCCGGGCTTGGCGCCCTGGGCAACCTTGATCTGCAGCACTTCAGCGTTGACCAGGTACTCTGGGGTGACGCCAAAGCGGCCAGTGGCCACCTGCTTGATCTTCGAGCTGCGGATGGTGCCGTAGCGGGACGGGTCTTCGCCGCCCTCGCCCGAGTTGGAGCGCGCGCCCAGGCGGTTCATGGCCTCGGCCAGCGCTTCGTGAGCTTCTGGCGACAAGGCGCCCAGTGAGATACCGGCGGAATCGAAGCGTTTGAGAATGGCTTCGAGCGGCTCGACTTCTTCGACGGCCAGCGGCTGATCGGCCACCTTGACCTTGAGCAGGTCGCGGATCATCGACACCGGGCGCTGGTCGACCAGCGCTGTGTATTCCTTGAACTTGGCGAAGTCGCCCTGCTGCACGGCGGCCTGCAGGGTGTTGACCACGTCAGGGTTGTAGGCGTGATACTCGCCACCGTGCACGAACTTCAACAAGCCACCTTGCTGGATCGGCTTGCGCGCGCTCCAGGCTTCGGCGGCGAGCAGCTTCTGCTCGTTCTCGATGTCGACGAAGCGCGCGCCCTTGATGCGGCTGGCAACGCCACGGAAGCTCAGGCCGACCACTTCGTCCGACAGGCCGACGGCCTCGAACAGCTGCGCACCCCGGTAGGAAGCAACGGTGGAGATACCCATCTTCGACAGGATCTTCAGCAGTCCCTTGGAGATGCCTTTGCGGTAGTACTTGAAGACTTCGTCCAGATCGCCCAGCACTTCGCCGGTACGGATCAGGTCGGCCAGCACTTCATAGGCCAGGTACGGATACACCGCCGAGGCGCCGAAGCCGAGCAGCACGGCAAAGTGATGCGGGTCGCGGGCGGTGGCGGTCTCGACCAGGATGTTGCTGTCGCAGCGCAGGCCCTGTTCGGTCAGGCGGTGGTGAACCGCGCCAACGGCCAGCGATGCATGCACCGGCAGCTTGCCCGGGGCGATGTAGCGGTCGCTGAGCACCAGCTGGGTCTTGCCGGCACGCACAGCTTCCTCGGCCTGGTCGGCGATATTGCGAATGGCCGCTTCCAGGCCCAGGCCCTGCTCGTAGTTGAGGTCGATCAACTGGCGGTCGAAGCCTTCGCGCTCCAGGTTCATCAGCGAGCGCCACTTGGCGGGCGAGATGACCGGCGAGCTGAGGATGACCCGCGAGGCATGCTCCGGGGATTCCTGGAAGATATTGCGCTCGGCGCCCAGGCAGATTTCCAGCGACATCACGATCGCTTCGCGCAGCGGGTCGATCGGCGGGTTGGTGACCTGCGCGAACTGCTGGCGGAAATAGTCGTAGGGCGAACGCACGCGCTGGGAGAGGATCGCCATCGGCGTATCGTCGCCCATCGAACCCACGGCCTCCTGGCCCTGCTCACCCAGCGGACGCAGTACCTGGTCACGCTCCTCGAAGGTGACCTGGAACATCTTCATGTACTGCTTGAGCTGGTCAGCGTCATAGCTGGCCGGGCCCTGGTCGTCGCTCAGGGTCGCCTGGATACGCATGGCGTTCTGGCGCAACCAGCGCTTGTACGGGTGACGCGACTTGAGGCGGTTGTCGATGGCATCGGTGTCGAGGATCTGGCCGGTCTCGGTATCGACGGCGAAGATCTGGCCCGGACCCACGCGGCCCTTGGCGATCACGTCCTCGGGCTTGTAGTCCCACACGCCGATTTCCGACGCCAGGGTGATGTAGCCGTTGGTGGTGGTCACCCAGCGCGCCGGGCGCAGGCCGTTGCGGTCGAGCAGGCAGACCGCGTGGCGGCCTTCGGTCATGACCACGCCGGCCGGGCCGTCCCACGGCTCCATGTGCATGGAGTTGTATTCGTAGAAGGCGCGCAGGTCGGCGTCCATGGTCTCGACGTTCTGCCACGCCGGCGGAATGATCATCCGCACGCCGCGGAACAGGTCGATGCCACCGGTGACCATCAGCTCGAGCATGTTGTCCATGCTCGACGAGTCGGAGCCCACGCGGTTGACCAGCGGGCCGAGCTCTTCGAGGTCCGGGATCAGTTCGTTGGTGAACTTGGTGCGGCGGGCCACGGCCCAGTTGCGGTTACCGGTGATGGTGTTGATCTCGCCATTGTGGGCGAGGAAGCGGAATGGCTGAGCCAGCGGCCATTTCGGCAGAGTGTTGGTGGAGAAACGCTGGTGGAACACGCAGATCGCGGTCTGCAGGCGCTCGTCACCCAGGTCCGGATAGAAGGCGGCAAGGTCTGCCGGCATCATCAGGCCTTTGTAGATGATGGTCTTGTGCGAGAAGCTGCAGATGTAGTGGTCGCTGTCCTCGGCGTTGGCCACCGACGAACGGCGACGGGCGCTGAACAGCTTGATGGCGAATTCCTGGTCGCTCAGGCCATCGCCCGCGATGAACACCTGCTCGATCTGCGGCAGGCGCTCCAGGGCCAGGCGGCCAAGCACGCTGGTATCGATCGGCACCTTGCGCCAGCCCACCAGTTGCAGGCCGGCCGCGAGGATTTCGCGGTCCATGTTGGCGCGGGCGGCTTCGGCGCGCACCGGGTCCTGGTTGAAGAACACCATGCCGACGGCGTACTGCTTGGGCAGTTCGACGGCAAAGTGCTCCTGGGCCTTGGCCCGCAGGAACTGATCAGGCTTTTGCATCAGCAGGCCGCAGCCGTCGCCGGTCTTGCCGTCGGCGTTGATGCCACCGCGGTGGGTCATGCACGTCAACGCCTGCATGGCCGTTTGCAAAAGGTGGTGGCTCGGCTCGCCCGTCATGTGGGCAATCAGGCCGAAACCACAGTTATCCTTGAATTCTTCTGGATGGTACAGACCTGTTTTCATAGACACATTCTCACCAGGTTCGCCTCTCGATGTAGGCAAATCTCTTTTTAGTACAACCACTTACCATCCACGCCGATCAAATGCCAGCTTTTTGCGGTGGCCAATGGGAAACCATTGTTGCACAGCGTCGGGGAAGCTCACAAATTTTCATGTCGCATGACTGAAAACTTATGTCTCAATTATGAATGTTTTTAGCCGATTTCCGTGGTACGGCCTAGCTGGAGTCTGAAGCGTTTCAGCCTGGACTGCAACAGAGGCTTGTGGCCGGCAGTCTGGGACAGACAAGCCTGCCGCACGTTGGCGCAGCAGGCTTGACGAAATCAGGAGTCGCTCAGCAACTGGGCGGCGGGGGTGGTGCCGCCCGGAAGGGATCTCAGCGAGCTGTTGCCAGCTCTTGTTGGACGCTGGCGACAGTACGAGGCCAAGGTTTACCAGCCTGGACCTTGGCTGGCAAGGTTTTGATTGCAGCGAGTGCTGCATCGCGGCTGGCAAAGCTGCCGTAGGTGATCACATAGAGGGGCTTGCCCTGCAGGGTTTTCTTGAAGTAGCGGTACTCGCCGCCCTGCGCTTTGACGTAGGACTGAGCCGATGCCTCGGAGCTGGTACCCAGGATCTGCACCACATAGTTGCCCGGCTTCTGGCCCGCATACCAGCCGCCACCGGCCGTCGCTTTTTCGGCAGGCTTGGCGCTGGCAACCTGGGTCGGCGCCGGCGCAGGCTTGGCGGCAGGTGCAACCGGCTTGGCCGGTTGGATGGCGACCGGTTTTTCAACAGGTGCTACCGGCTGCGCGGGCGTCTGCGATGGCGCTGGGCCTGGTGCCATGCCTTGTGGCGGCGCGGTAGTAGTGACGGTCGGCGGCTGCAGCGCGGTCTCGCCGGCGGGGCTGCTTTCCTCGCCCTCGCCCATGCCCGCGGCCTGAGCCAACGGCTCGCGCATTACTGGCTGCGACTGCCCTACCAAAGGCAGCGGGGTTGGCTGCGAGGACCCGGAGAACTCAATGGCCGGATTGCCATTGTTTGACTGGGCATTGCCCGGCTTGCCTTCACCCAGCGGCAGCTGGGCCTGCTCGGCAGGGGCATCGGTCGGCGCGTGGTCGCCTTTCTTGGGCATCAGCACCGCTGCGGCAACAGCGACGACAACGACAGCGGACAGTGCCAGCACATGTTTCTTAGGCATATTGAACCCCATGGATGGTCGCTTGGCCGAGTTTCGGCTGGCGAGCATGGCTTCGATCAAGGTATCACGAGCGACCTGGTTGATTGCCCCAGGCCAGCCATCGGAATGTTGGTGGATCTCGGCGACCTGCTCACGAGTGAACACCTCGATCCCACGGCCAGCGCCATCCAGGCGCTGCTCGAGGTACTCGCGGGTCTCTTCCTCGCTGTAAGGGGCGAGCTCGATGACATGGATACGTTCCTGCTCCGCAGTGAGCTCATCCAGACCAGCGATCAGTGAGGGTTCGCCAAACAGGAACACGTGCGGACGCCCTTCAGGAGTGCCCGCCGCCAGCTCCAGCAACGCTTGGAGTGCCGACTCGTCGAGTTGTTCCGCATCGTCCACCAGCAAATAGACTTCCTGGCCGGTAAGCGCCAGCTGGACCACCTGGCTGAGAATCGGCGTGACTTCCGCCTGGGCAACCTTCAACGACTGGGCCACCTGACGCAGGACGCTTGCCGCATCGGTCGCGCCACGGGCGGAGACCACCACGCTCTGCACGGACTGCTTGTTGGTGCTGGCGACCAGGGCCTGGCGCAAGAGCGTCTTGCCACTGCCCAGGGGGCCTGTGACCACCAGCATCAGCTGGCTATAGCGCGCCAGGTGGTGCAACTGCCCCAGCACCGGCTTGCGCTGGGCCGGAAAGAACTTGAAGCCTGGGACTCGAGCCGCGAACGGGTCGTGGTTCAACTGGTAGTGGCCAAGGAAGGCCTCATCGGCATGCAAACTAGTCATCACGCTGTCACAACCTCAAAGCTGGGCCACAATCGCGCGGTAATCCGCGGCCAGGGTGGCCTGAAGAATCTCTTTCGGATAGTCGTCGGTGATCACGGCCTCGCCCAGCTGGCGCAACAGCACCAGGCGCAGGCGGCCATCGAGCACCTTCTTGTCGACCGCCATGTGCTCCATGAAATGCGCCGGGGTCATTTCCTGTGGGGGCACCACCGGCAGACCTGCATCCTTGAGCAGGCGAATACCGCGATCACGCGCAGGCTGGTCGATCCAGCCCAGGCGCATCGACATCTCCAGCGCCATGACCGTGCCGGCCGCCACGGCTTCACCGTGCAACCAGACGCCATAGCCCATGTGGGCCTCGATGGCATGGCCAAAGGTGTGGCCAAGGTTCAGCGTGGCCCGTACGCCCGACTCGCGCTCGTCCGCGCCCACCACCGCCGCCTTGGCGGCGCAGGAGCGACGAATGGCTTCGGTCAGCGCCGCGGTATCAAGATCGCGCAGCGCGGTCATGTTCGCTTCAAGCCAGCCCATGAAGGGCTCGTCGCAGATCAGGCCGTACTTGATGACTTCCGCCAGGCCCGCCGACAGCTCGCGCGCCGGCAAGGTGGCCAGGCTGGTGGTGTCGATCAGCACGGCGTTGGGCTGGTAGAAGGCGCCGACCATGTTCTTGCCCAGCGGGTGATTGATGCCCGTCTTGCCGCCCACCGACGAATCGACCTGGGACAGCAGGGTCGTCGGCACCTGGATGAAGTCCACGCCACGCTGGTAGCAGGCGGCCGCGAAGCCCGCCATGTCGCCGATGACGCCGCCGCCCAGGGCCACCACCGTGGTGCGCCGGTCGTGGCGCGCGGTGAGCAGTGCGTCGAAGATCAGTTGCAGGGTTTCCCAGTTCTTGTAGGCCTCGCCATCGGGGAGCACCACCGGCAGCACCGAGTAGGCGCCCAGGGTTCGGGCAAGACGCTCGAGGTAGAGAGGGGCCACGGTCTCGTTGGAGACGATGGCGACCTGCCGCCCGGCAATGTGCGGGGCCAGCAACTCTGGCTGGTCCAGCAGGCCTTCGCCAATGTAGATCGGGTAGCTACGTTCGCCCAGGTCGACCTTAAGTGTCTGCATGTATCCCCACAATGAACTAGGGCGCGGCATCGACGCTCGACCCGCGCGGTAACGTTGAGCCCCGCCTCGGCCTGGCAGGCCGCCGAGAATAGTCCCGGCTTAGCGAGGGGGCAACTGCTGCAAGCGATCCAGGATATCGAGCACCACCATGCGCGGCGGCCGTTCGTCGGTCTCCACCACCAGGTCGGCGATCTCGCGGTACAGCGGGTCGCGCGCCTCGAGCAAGGCCCGCAGCGTGGCCTCCGGGTTGGCGGTTCGCAGCAGGGGCCGGTTACGGTCGCGGGCGGTACGTCCCACCTGTTGCTCGACCGAGGCGTGCAGGTAGACCACGCGCCCGCCCGCGTGCAGCGCACGGCGATTGGCCTCGCGCATCACGGCTCCGCCACCGGTGGCCAGGACCACGCCATCGAGGCCGCACAGCTCGGCAATCATCGCCTGCTCGCGGTCGCGAAAGCCCGGTTCGCCTTCCTTGTCGAAGATCCACGGGATATTGGCGCCGGTTCGCAGTTCGATTTCCTTGTCGGAATCCTTGAACAACAGGCGCAGCTCTTTGGCCAACAGGCGCCCAATGGTGCTTTTGCCAGCCCCCATCGGCCCCACAAGTATCAAATTTCGCACAGAATCAACGACTCACAGCAATCGCCTGGTCATCCATGATACGCGGAGTCAGGAAGACCAGCAGCTCGGATTTTTTCTCTTGTAATGCATCGCGTCGAAACAGCCGCCCAACATACGGCAGATCGCCCAGAAATGGCACCTTGTCGACCACATTACTTTGCACGGTGGAGTACACGCCGCCGATCACGATGGTCTGCCCGTCGCCCACGCTGACCTTGGCGTTGACCTCGTTCTTGCGGATAGCCGGCACGTTGCCTTGGGCATTGAGGTAGTCGGGTTCGTCCTTGGTCACCTTGACCGCCATGATCACGCCATTACCGGGGGTGATCTGCGGAGTCACTTCGAGCGACAGCGAGGCCTCGCGAAAGGACACCGACGTGGCGCCGCTGCCGCTGGTCTCCTGGTAGGGCACCTCCGTGCCCTTGAGGATCCTGGCGGTTTCCTTGTCCGCCGTGACAACCTTGGGTTGGGAGATGATCTCGCCGTTGCCGCTTTTTTCCATGGCGCTGAGCTCAAGGTCGAGCAGCACGTCACTGCGCAACAGGCCCACCCCGAGGCTGGCAGTGGCTCCTTCGGCGCCGAGGTCGACGAACACATCGCCGCCCAGGCCGCTGCCGCCGGGCGCCAGTGACCGGCCCCAGCGCACACCCAGGCTGCGCTCGTAGTCGACATTGGCCTCGACGATGCGCGCCTCGATCATCACCTGGCGCAGGGGAACATCCAGGCGCGCGACCAGCTGGCGCAGTTCGGCGAGCCGCTCGGCGGGCTGGGTGGCCACCAGCGTGTTGGTGCGTGCATCGACGGTCAGGCTGCCACGCCCGGCAAGAATGCCATCGTCGGCCAGCGCGGCCAGCAGCAGCTCGGCCAGGTCACTGGCATTGGCGTGATGGATCGCCAGCAGCTCGCGCTGCAATGGCTGCGATTGCGCATCCTGCTCAACGCCGAGCCTGGCCTCGCGCGCCTGCTCGGCCAGCTCGGACGCGGGCGCCACCAACAGCACATTCCCCACCTCCCGCCTGCCAAGCCCCCTGCTGCGCAGCACCAGATCCAGCGCTTGCTCCCAGGGCACGTCCTGCAAGCGCAGGGTGATATTGCCTTGTACCGAGTCACTGGCCACCAGGTTGATCCCGGCGAAGTCAGCCAGTATCTGCAACACCGCGCGCACCTCGACGTCCTGGAAATTGAGCGACAGCGGTTCAGCCGCGGACGTCTGCGTCACCTCCATGGCCCGTACCGGCAGGATCGCCAGCAACATCAGCAGCGCGATTGCTTTCATGCTCATCCGTGATCTCCGTGACCGCCCTCTTCCTGAGGGCCAGGTACCGCGATTGTTCCAGCCAACCCTGCCCACCGACGTACGAGCGTTCGAGCACCTCGACCTGATGGTCGTCTATGCGGATCACACGCCCGTCCGCACGGCCCACGCGATCCCCTCTACGCACGCGGTGCACGGTGCCGTCCAGGCGTAGCAAGGCCTGGTGCTCGCCCTGGCTGGCCAGGCTGCCGACCATCTCCAGTTGCTCGAGCGGCACGCTGACCAGGGGATTGGCCGTGGCGCTACCGCTGCTACGCCGAAAAGGATCGATGACGGGCGCGCTGACGACCGCCCGCGCCGGTTCGGCGGCCAGTGAACGCGGAACCTCAATGGCGTCCTGGCCGGCATGGAACGTGTTTACCTGCAGGTGCATGCGCAGCAGACCGGGCTCACCCTTTACCGTGTCCAGGCGCAATTGCTGCACGCGCAACAGACGAAGCTGGCCTAGCCACTGGTCCAGCCAGACGCGCAGAGCCGGGTAGCGGCCGATGACTTGCAGCTTCAAGGGGACGGTCCGGTATCCCGGCTCGACGGTGCTCTTCAGCACATCCACCTGTTCGAACACCAGACCCTGCTCGTGACCCAGCCTGGACAGGTCCTCCAGCAGCTCAGCCATGTCGCCGCCCGCGGCTAGCCGCCAACGCGTGTCCTGAAGCTGCTGGCGCAGACGATCCAGTGAGGCCTTCACCGTGCCGAGCTGGCCCGCGCGCAGGGCTTTGCCCTCCAGCTCCTTATGCAGCCGGTGGGCATGCTCCGTGCCGCGGGCAAACTCCACACGCAAGGCATGCAGGCGCGCCACATAGCCAAGCCCGAGCACCACCAGCATCAGCAAGGCCAACAGCGAGATCCTGAAGACCGGTGGCCATCGGGACAGATGTTGCCAATCCGGGCGCCAACTCCAGTTCATGACCAGGGTGTCCGGATGTTCGCCGAGAGGCGGAAACCCTCGCCCTTGGGCTCGCTGCGCAACTGCTCCAGATCGACTTCGTGCAGCAGGCGTTCGCCCTGGAGGCCGCGTATCAGCTGAACAACCAACGTGCCCGAGGCAGCAAGGCCTTCGAGCTGGACCTGGTTACCGAGCAATTGCAGGCTGCTCAGGTACAACCCCTCCGGCATCACCTGTTCAAGCTGCGCGAGTAGCGCTGAAGCCTGTCCTTCACCCGCGCGCAGCCCGGCAAGCAGCGCCTGGTTTTCGTTCAGTTCGGCGTATGACTGCTCAAGCGCGGCTATTTCCGTTAATCGCCCGTCCATGATGACCAGCTCTGCCTGGGCGCGAGCATTGTCGCGCGCCTGCATCTGCAGGCGCTGGCGGCCGAGCTGATCGAGAAACACGACACCGCAAAGCGCCACGAGCATGGCACCGACCAGCGTGGCCTGGAACCGCCGGACCGCGGCAAGGCGCCGGCGCTCACGCCAGGGCAGCAGGTTCAGCCTCAGCATCAGCGCAGCCCTCCCAAGGCCAGCCCGCAGGCCATGGCCATCGATGCGCTCGCGGCAGCCAGGGCACCAGCATCAGGCAGGGCCGTCAGGTCCAGGCCCGCCAGCGGCTCTACCTCCCGGATACTGAGTGCCGGGCGCTCCTGCAGCAACGCCTGCACATCAATGTCCGCGGCACCGGCGCCCGCCAGCAGCAGCTCATCGACCTGCAAGCCCTGCACTGCGCATGTGAGCCAATGCTCGATGCTGCCTGGGGTCGAAGACGCCGCACCCGTACCGCCCAGCCGCAACTCCTGGCGCAACGGCAACGGCCCGTCATGCCAGGCATGTAGCGTCACGCGGTCGGCCTCCAGTTGCACCAGCACCTTCGCCGCGGCCGGCATGACGCGCCGCAGGGCCAGGCTATCGATGTCCACCAGCCGCGCCTGCAGACCGGCCGCGGCGAGCACCTGCTCCAGCGGGTCGAGGTGGCTTTGCCGACAGGCGGCGACCGCCACCTCCACACAATCCGGCTGCTCGGGGCTGGGGCCAAGCACCTGGAAATCGAGGGCGGTATCGTCGAGCGGAAAGGGAATGAACTGGTCGGCCTCGGCCAGCAATTGCGCTTCGATCTGGGTGTCATCCAGCCCCGCCGACAAACGGCGCACCTTGCTGATCACCTGCGAGCCCGGCATCGCCACGGCAACCCGCCGCTGGCTGCTGCCCGCTCGCTGGTGGGCCTTGCGCAAGGCGGCTACCACGGGCGCCGGATCGCTGATCCAGCCGTCACGAATGGCGGTCATTTCGAGTGGTTCGACGGCCCAGGCAGTGACCTGGCAACGTCCTCGCCGCCGCTGCAATTGCAGCAGTCGAATGGAATCGGGGGCTATTTCCAGCCCGAGAAGTGAACCGGCATCCCTGCCAAAGCGTCCAAGCATCGTTTTTCCCTTATTGGTTACTGCAAAATGTGGTGCCGATCGCGGGGCGTCTTGTCGACAGCCGCGATCAACGCACCTCCCCGCCGGTCACCCGGACCGAGGCAAAAATGCTTATACTGGCCAGCGTTTTTCCTTGTCCGCCGGCCCCGCGCGCAACCCACTTTTCAACCTGGACATCCCAAAGCCTTGATACGCCTGCTGAAGTTCTTCTGGTGGTCTTTCGTCGCCGTCATCTGTGCGCTCGTACTCGGTGTGAGTGGTGCGTTTCTGTATCTTAGCCCCACCCTGCCATCCGTCGATGCGCTTCGAAGCATCCAGTTGCAGATACCGCTGAGGGTCTACAGCAGTGACGGCAAGCTGATCGCCGAGTTTGGCGAGATGCGCCGCTCGCCGATCCGTTTCGCTGAAATTCCCCCACAGTTCATTCAGGCGCTTCTGTCAGCCGAAGACGACAATTTCCTCAACCACTACGGCGTCGATCCGAGCAGTCTGATGCGCGCGGCCACCCAGCTGGTGAAATCCGGGCATATCCAGAGCGGTGGCAGCACGATCACCATGCAGGTGGCGAAGAACTTCTTCCTCAGCAGCGAACGAAGCTTCTCGCGCAAGACCACGGAAATTCTCCTGGCGCTGCAGATTGAACGTCAGCTGACCAAGGACGAGATCCTTGAGCTGTACGTCAACAAGATCTACCTGGGTAACCGCGCCTACGGTATCGACGCCGCGGCGCAGGTCTACTATGGCAAGTCGATTCGCGATGTGAGCCTGGCGCAGATGGCCATGATCGCTGGCCTGCCCAAGGCGCCGTCGCGCTTCAACCCGCTGGCCAACCCGGTGCGCGCCAAAGAGCGCCGCGACTGGATCCTCGGGCGCATGTACCGCCTCGGCAAGATCGACGAGGCCAGCTACCAGGCCGCCCTGGCCGAGCCGCTGAACGCCAGCTATCACGTGCCGGCCCCTGAGGTGAATGCTCCTTACATCGCCGAGATGGCCCGTGCCGAGATGGTTGGCCGCTACGGCAGCGATGCCTATACCGAAGGTTTCCGCGTCACCACCACGGTGCCCAGCGACCTGCAGGGCATGGCCAACCGCGCCGTGCTCGACGGCCTCACCGACTATGATGAACGCCACGGCTACCGTGGCCCGGAAACGCGCTTCCCCGGCAAGACCCGCGCCGCCTGGGTGCAGGAAATGGCCCGCCAGCGTCCGCTCGGTGGCCTGGAGCCGGCCATCGTCACTCAGGTCGAAAAGACCGGCCTGACGGTTCTGACCCGCGCCGGCAAGGAAGAACAGGTTGCCTGGGACACCATGAAATGGGCGCGCCCCTACATCAACAGCAACAGCCAGGGCCGCGCGCCGCAGCAGCCTTCCGATGTTGCCCAGGTGGGCGACCTGGTGCGCCTGCAACGGCTTGAGGACGGCAGCCTCAAGTTCAGCCAGGTGCCGGGCGCGCAGAGCGCGCTGGTGACCCTCGACCCCAGGAGCGGCGCCATTCGCGCCCTGGTCGGCGGCTTCTCCTTCGAGCAGAGCAACTACAACCGCGCGATGCAGGCCAAGCGCCAGCCGGGCTCGAGCTTCAAGCCGTTCATCTATAGCGCCGCGCTGGACAGTGGCTACACCGCCTCCAGCCTGGTCAACGACGCACCGATCGTGTTCGTCGACGAGTACCTGGACAAGGTCTGGCGTCCGAAGAACGACACCAACACCTTCCTCGGCCCGATCCGCATGCGCGAAGCGCTGTACAAGTCGCGCAACCTGGTGTCGATCCGCCTGCTGCAGGCCATGGGCGTCGACCGTACCATCGACTACATCGCCAAGTTCGGCTTCAACAAGCAGGACCTGCCGCGCAACCTGTCGCTCGCCTTGGGTACCGCCACGCTGACACCGATGGAGATCGCCACCGGCTGGAGCACGTTTGCCAACGGCGGCTACAAGGTTGCGCCGTACCTGATCGATCGCATCGACAGCCGCAACGGCGAGACCCTGTTCACCGCCAATCCGCCCAGCGTGCCGCAGGGCAACCAGGACCAGGCCGGCATTGCCGCGCCGGAACAGCCCATCGACACCCACCTGCCTGGCGAGGCGCCGGACACCGGTGGCGAGGCGACTGGCGCGTTCCAGGTGCCTGCGGTCGCCGAGCGCATTATCGACGGACGCACCACCTACATCCTCACCAGCATGCTGCAGGATGTGATCAAGCGCGGCACCGGCCGCCGCGCCATGGCACTGGGCCGTGACGACCTGGCTGGCAAGACCGGTACCACCAACGAGTCCAAGGACGCCTGGTTCTCCGGCTACAACGCCGACTACGTCACCACCGTGTGGAGCGGCTTCGACCAGCCGGAGACCCTGGGTCGCCGCGAGTACGGTGGCACCGTGTCGCTGCCGATCTGGATGAACTTCATGGGCGCCGCCCTGAAGGACAAGCCCAGCCACACCCCCGCGCAGCCCGAGGGTATTCTCAGCCTGCGCGTCGACCCCATCAGCGGCCGCGCCGCCACCCCGAGCACTCCGAACGCCTACTTCGAGCTGTTCAAGGCCGAGGACTCGCCGCCGTCGGTGAACGAACTGGGCAACGGCGCGGCACCGGGCAGCCCGCTGCCAGCGGATGAAGCGGCGCCGATGGATCTGTTCTAGGCCTCACAGCGGTCACAAAAAAGCCCCGGTTCTTCAGCCGGGGCTTTTCATTTTCTGGGCATCCCCCGCTCCAGAGAGAAATGTCTTACATCCCCTTCGGAAGCGTCCGCTTTCCGCCCCTGGCCTGGAAATCCATCATCGCGAGATCGTGTAGCCGCACCGGCGCGCCTTCCCCCGGATCTGCAGGAAGCTCATCCCATGCGCTACTCATCAAGCTCGTATGCCGGCCCCGAACACCTCCAGGAGCACCAGCGCTCATGACTGGCACCGACCCTATCGCCGACCTCCTGGCCTACAGCCGCAAGGTCGCCAACAGCACCCGTAGCGATGCCGCCCCCAGCCCGGTCGTTGATTGCAAGCGCTCGATCACGCTGCTGCCCCTGCGCTACGGCATCATCGGCAGCCCGGACCCGCAAGGCGCAGCACTGCTCACTCCGGAGCTGCCACCCAACCTCGGCACCGCAGTCAGGCAGACACCGCTCGCGCACGCGCGCTACGCCGTGCGCTGCCTGCGCCAGGGCTACGTCTATGTCTTCGTCAAGCGCCGCGCCAAGGACTACGCCTGCGAAGCCACCTACCGGGTGCATCACAGCGGTCTGCTTCAGCCGGTGTTCCCTCACGAACCTGGCCAGGCTATTCCCGGGATCCAGAACCTTGGCCGCTGGACGATCACCGTGGTCGATCCCGAAGACATCGAAGAAGCCCGCCTGCTGTTCACGCACGACCCGCTAAGTCCCGACATGCTCGCTCGCTACCGCGACGTGAGTGCCTTCCGAGACCTGCTGCAGCGCTTCGACCTGCGCGTCCTGTCACACAGCTGCTCCTTCGCCGACGATGTGCTGGGACCCGACGCGCTGGACTCAACGGTCGCGGAATACCTGGCAGGCCAGAATCCCAAAGCTCGCGAGGCACTGGAGCGCCAGGCATTTCCACCCTTCCGTGATCCGCATGCGCCGGGGGAAGCCGCTCAGGACATGAGCGGTGTATTGGCCCAGTGCCGCCGCGAACTGATCGCCAGGCAGGGCTGCGCCGTCGTTCTCAACGATGCCGTGGGCATCGTTCAGGAGCTCAATGCGTGGCGAAACGACGCGATCGAGATCAACCGCGCCTGGCTACAGACGCCGGACAAGGACGGCATCACCAATGAACGCCGCTACGCCGTGGCGCAGGCGCTCGACAATATCAAGGAGGCGATGCAGAAGGGCTATATCGACAAAGCCGTCGATAACGCCGCAGCCAGGCTGAGATCGGCCCACTTCGACGCCCGGGACACCGCCCGCCTTGGAGTCAGCTTCGTTGACCTCGAACAGGAAGCGCAGCGCCATGATCCGCAGAGAGTGCGTGATCAGGCTACCCAGGAGTCACTGAACGCCTTTGATCGCTATCAGGTACTGCTCGACTGGGACGGCGCCAAGGCCAATGTCCAGGCCGAGTTCGCACGCAGGGACAAGCAGGCCCAGGCACTGATGGACCTGCGCTCGATCGATCACCTGGCCTGGCTGTCCAGCGACCTGCTCAAGGACGCGCTCGCCCTGTACGACCGACGCAATCCCGTCTGGGGCCAGGCGTTCACCGAACAGATGGGGCTGTGCCTGATCGGCATGAATGCCTGCGAGAGCGGTGCGTCCTACTTGGCGGGTTGGTGGTCGGACATCACTATCGACGAGCGCAACCTCGCCTGGCGTGCCCTGACCCGTAACAACGCGCAGATCGAGCAGGCCACCCGGCAAGCCTTGGCCAACGCGAAGGAAGACGAGCCGCTGACAGCCAGCACCATGCTCACGATGCTGGGCGCGCAGAACGCCAACTTCAAGATCGTCGCCGACCTGCTGGCCAAATCGGATGCCGCCGTCGAAGCGGCCATGGCGGACCATAGTCAGCCGTGGCTGGACCGCGCCCGGCTCACGCGCTCGCTGACCCTGTTTGCACAGGCGCATCAGTACCTGTTCAAACTGCTGCCCACCAACGCCGTTGATCGACACCTGCTGGCGCCCATGCTCGGGTTTATCCATGCCAACCTGGGCGAGGCAGTGACCCGTCTGCGGCTGCAGGACCTGGCTGCCGCGGGGGCGACCGCCAACGAAGCCCGGGTCGCGGGTCAAGTCAACTCGCACATCAACCGCGTCCGCGAAACACTGACCAACGACTTCCAGAATAGCGGCGGCGGGCAATTCTATAAGCTACGTGTGGGCGTGATCGTGGCGACCATCGAATCGGTTGTGTTGCTGACCAAGGCGGGCGGCGCGGATAAAGGTTCGAGGGAATATGCGGAGCTGACAGCCGCCGCGCTGATCACTGCAGCGGCAGGGCTTGAACTGGCAGCCACGGGAGTGGGGTATGTGGCTACCCGGTATGCGCCTTCCACCGTGGTGGGGCGTGGCGCATCCATCGTGCTGGGGGGGCTGAGACTATGGTCGGGGTCACTGACGTTGGTGTCTGGCGGTGTGTCGGCCGCTTTCTCATTCATGGACGCCGAGAATGCGTTCAGCAAACAACAATATACCCTCGCGACTGCATACCTGGCGCAAACCATCGTGACGCTGGGCATCACCGGACTGGTTAGTGCGCTCGCTTTATCTACCGCTGGCCCCTATTTGGAATGGCTATTGACTGTAACAGAAAGAAATCTGGCACGACGCGCCTTGCCATTTATCATTAGGTGGTCGGCAACTTTGGCAGCTCCCGAAATAACCGCCATCCTCGGTTTGGCGCTAGGGTGGGCCACTGTGGCGGGCGTAGTTACTGCGATTGCGATCTATATCATCGCTCCCGACGACCTCGAAAGCTGGTGTCGCCACAGTTCCTTAAGAGCACTCAGTACGAGCGGTTTATGGAAGCCTTTCACCGATCAGGAGAAAGAACTGAAAAGCCTGTACCAATCCTTCGCTACGGTTAAATAAAATGTACTTATTGGAACGCAGCATCTGGGCGGCGCAGAATGACGCGAAAGGACGGCAAGAAATGGGGCTGGATAGGGACAGCCTGCCATCTGCGCAAGACAATCTTCCTGGTATTGGTGATTGCGTGAGCGACCAACCATGTGCAAATCACTCACTCTACTCGATGAATGAAAACTACATCGAAGTCTATGCCGGCGCGCTCCAAAACAGGCGCGGCTTGATTACCTGCTTTTTTCTCCCAATTTTATTCGGCATCTGGCTTCTCGGATCCACCAGCATCCTGGCAAATACCATATGGTTCAACGGAATTCATTACTGGATGGAAATTCCCGCCACGCGAGATGACTACATTGCTACAGCTGCCCTCTCAGCCTTTGTTTGTGGAATGTGCTGGGTGGTCTATAGATTCTTATGGAAATTCATTCGCCTGGAAAATTTTGTTCAGCGCCGCTTGCTCATCCGCTTCAATCGTACTACTCGCCAGGTTTACCTTCATCGGCCACGATACGCTGGTGGAATCACAACATTGGCATGGGACCATACTTCACCCGAGCCCTTGGAGGGCAAGCCCGAGTGGCGAGGCATGGGCCTTCAACTACTTTTAACCTGGGAAAACGATAAAACAGGCCTACCCTTCTTTCATATGATGTTCGTTGGAAGGGTGGCTAATACTACCAGCGAGATCACAAACCTATGGGAATTTATCCGTCGCTACATGGAAGACGGCCCAGAGTCGGTACCCAGGCCCAAAAAGTTTGTGAGTAAGATTCCATGGCCTTGGCAGTCGCTCGAGGCTCCATGGAGCTATATGCGCCCGATATGGCGCGCGGGTCCGAAACGACAAGTATTGCTCTGGACCTTGCTCCTGGCACCCGTGATGCTCATCCATGCCACGATCCACTGGCTGTCGATGCTGCTGTGCTGGGAGCCGCGCTGGCCACGGATCATTCGCGAGGCGGGTAAACCCGGGGAACCCACGCCCCCCCTTTCGACCGCGGCGGACTGGCCGCCACCTCCTGCGCCCTTGAAACCCTTGCGAAGACGCAAGGCAAGAAAGAAAACCCCTGGGTCGCCGGAACCTGATGCTGCCAAGGGTAAACAAGTGCGTGCGAGCAAAATTCGCGAAAAAGCTGGCTCAAGCTCACAGCAAGGCAACGAGCACTCCCAATAACTAGACCCTTCATCTGTAGAACGCGCCTGTGCTGGTTCGTAAGCTGACGTCGCCACCGCGATGGTGCTCAGCGACGCGATCGCCATCGCGCTGCCAAGCAATCACGGCAAGCTGGTTCACGTCGCCATCTGCTCACTTGAAAGCGCCGAGGCGTCGCAGGCCTGACTGGAAAAAATGCACGTGAGCACGAGTGCTGGTGTTGCCGACGCAGTGCGCGCGGTCAGCATCGGTGCCGCCACCTTGCAGGGCGGCGCGGCCCACAGGATCCACAACCTCTGCATCAGCCCGGCCCATGCCCGCGCGGGCCAAGGAAGCCCTGCAGGGAATGCGCAAGCCCTTGAGCGGCCTTGGACCGGGCAAGTTCGACCTGCTGCTGAGCCTGGGCAGCTTGTGGTTCCAGCAGGACTGTTTGCGCAAGAGTTACGAGGCGCTGGCGAATGCTGCGGGAAGCGAGAAGCCCGAAGCAATTTATCATGTCGCGCCTCGCTGATCGTAATTGAAGACAAAATGGACAGGATGAGTAATAAGTGAAGACCAAGACGCCTATCCTCGACAAGCCTTGCCCTGGTTGGATTGCCGATCTTCCAAGCCCAGCAGACCAACCTACCGATACGCCAAGCTTAGGGCTAGACAATCCGAATCATCAGGATGGGGTGTTTCTCGAGATCAGAAGACAGTCATCGAAAGCACGAGGTTTTATGCTGTTTTTCCTGCCCATTATAATTTATCCGCCGATTATGGCGACATACTATACGATCTCAGGCTGGGAACACTCAAAACTTGATGACACCTTGTTATTAGTTATTCCCAGCATATTGCTTGCAGTATGGGCAACCTGTTATTTCTTAAGGCTCGAAATTTCTCCGCCACGCGACCTACCTATTCGAGTCAATCGGGCGCGCATGCGAATTTATGCTTATAACTTTAAATATCGCTGGTGGAACCCGTTCGAACGTCGTCAGGTAGTGGTGGCGGTTTATGAATGGTCCCAAGTCCGTGCTGAAAAGTGGAGGTTGCGTGGAATTAATGGCCAAGGAGGCATAACCATCATTTGGGGTGTAGAGCTCTCGATCGTCAAGCCGGGGACGAACGAAGTTATCGACCGCTTTCCACTATCTGCCATGGGTGCGGACGAGTTCGCTTGGGCGTACATCTGTACCTATATGCAACAAGGTCCAGACGCGCTACCGGTACCAGGCCCTCCTTACGACCACAATGACGTTCCCTGGTACAACCTTGCGCTACGACTAGCACCCAAAGTGCAATGGCCGAAAGAGATAGATATCGAATCGCGGACGGCACCAGAATAGAGCTGTATGACTCACTCCCAAGCACTGTAGGTTCGCTGTATGACGACTACTGCTCACCCTCGCACCTACAAAAAAGCCCCAGCTCTCACAAGCCGGGGCTTTTTCATTCACGTCACAACAGCTCAGCCGTTGAACACGTCATCCACGCTCTTGAGCGGGTAGTTCTTCGGGTACGGCAGGGTGGCCACGCCGGTCTCGATCGCGGCCTTGGCCACGGCATCGGATACCAGGGTGATCAGGCGAGCGTCCATTGGCTTCGGAATGATGTACTCACGGCCGAATTCCAGCGAATCAACGCCGTAGGCGTCGCAAACTTCCTTCGGCACCGGCAGCTTGGCCAGGTCTTTCAGGGCGTTGGCGGCGGCGATCTTCATTTCTTCGTTGATGCGCTTGGCACGTACGTCCAGGGCGCCGCGGAAGATGAAGGGGAAGCCCAGCACGTTGTTGACCTGGTTCGGGTAGTCCGAACGGCCGGTGGCCATGATCACGTCGCTGCGGGTGGCGTGGGCCAGTTCCGGGGAGATTTCCGGGTCCGGGTTGGAGCAGGCGAAGACGATCGGGTTCGGTGCCATCGACTTGAGGCCTTCGGCGCTCAGCAGGTTCGGGCCGGACAGGCCGACGAACACGTCCGCGCCGTCGAGGGCGTCAGCCAGGGTGCGCTTGTCGGTGGCGTGGGCGAACACGGCCTTGTACTGGTTCAGGTCATCGCGGCCAGCGTGGATCACGCCGCTGCGGTCGATCATGAAGATGTTCTCGACCTTGGCGCCCATGCTGACCAGCAGCTTCATGCAGGAGATGGCGGCAGCGCCAGCACCCAGGCAGACGATCTTCGCTTCTTCGAGGGTTTTGCCTGCGATTTCCAGGGCGTTGATCATGCCGGCGGCGGTGACGATCGCGGTGCCGTGCTGGTCATCGTGGAACACCGGGATGTCGCACTGCTCGATCAGGGTACGCTCGATCTCGAAGCACTCAGGTGCCTTGATGTCTTCGAGGTTGATGCCACCGAAGGTGATGGAGATGCGGCGCACGGTGTCGATGAAGGCTTGCGGGCTTTCGGACTCGACTTCGATGTCGAAGACGTCGATACCGGCGAAACGCTTGAACAGAACGCCCTTGCCTTCCATGACAGGCTTGGAGGCCAGTGGGCCGAGGTTACCCAGGCCGAGGATGGCGGTGCCATCGGAGATTACCGCGACCAGGTTGCCTTTGCCGGTGTATTTGTAGGCCAGCTCAGGGTCACGACCAATTTCGCGCACGGGCTCGGCGACGCCTGGGCTGTAGGCCAGCGACAGGTCACGGGCGGTGGAGGTCGGTTTGGTGAGCTCGACGCTCAGTTTCCCCGGGCGGGGCTGGGCGTGGTATTCGAGAGCGGCGGTTTTCAAGTCTGACATGGTGGGCATTCCGCTATTTAGCTGTTCTGACGGACCGCCGAGGATACGCAAAGTGCCGGGGAGCGACAAGACTGCCCGGTCACTAGTGTCAAGGCCTTGGACCTACGACTTTACGCTATGACCCATGCGGCGTAACGAAACCATTGTGTACAATTAAATTACATAATGTCTACATCTTTTGCGCAGCCATCACAGGAACGCGCGGCGCGGCGCAGAAGAAATCAGAACCCTAAGTCTAGTAGCGCTGAAGCATGCTGGGGTCGGTAAGTGGGAGCAGCCAGCGGCGCTGTCCGGGCTTGAGGCCTCCTTTGCGGGACCGGTCGAGCACCCAGCCACGCGCCTCCACCTGACGCCCTTTCAGCCCATCGAAGTACGCAGGCGGGAAAGCCCGCCGTAGACGCGCTGGGACCTGGAGCACCAGCGCAGTGTCGAGCTCGAGCCAGACCCCGCCCCGGTTACGCTCGATCTTTCGCACCTTGCCCGCGACCACGGCGAAACCCGACTGCCGTATGTCACCTGGCCGCTGCACCGGCGATCGCGCCCAGAGCCCTGCCCGCGCCTTGCGCGCGACCTGCTCCGCGCCATGCTGGCAGCTGGCCAGGCGCACGTTCGGCGCCACGGCCACGCGGTAGCCCAGCCCTTCGCTGAGCAGGACCGCTTCAAGATTGTCACCATTGCGCCCATAGAGATGTGCCAGGGTGCGCCCATACTTGTCCTTGGCTTCAACCCCACGCACAAGGCCGACTTTTCCATCGCTGGCCTTGACCAAGGCCTGCAATCGTCGCCGGGCGGCCTCGGCATAGGGCTCGCTGACGCGCCCCTTGCGACCGATCTCCGGGGCGTTGATACCGATCAGCCGGATACTGCGGCCATCCGTCAGGCGCACCGTGTCGCCATCGATGACCTGGCGCACGGCGACCTGCTGCGCACGCTCTGGCAGTGGGCAAAAGGCCTGGGCCGGCAGGTGCCAGATCGCGCCCACAAAAAAGGCGCCCACAAGGGGCGCCTTTTTCAGCAACAAGGCGAAGCCCGAAGGATTCGCCATGCGCATTCTTACTTCTTGGCACCGAACATGCCGAAGCGGTCGGCGAACTTCTGTACGCGGCCGCCGGTGTCCAGCACTTTCTGCTTACCGGTGTAGAACGGGTGGCACTGCGAGCACACGTCGATCGCCAGCGGCTTGGCCAGGGTCGAACGGGTTTCGAACTTGCTGCCGCAGCTGCAGGTGACTGCAACTACTTCGTAATTCGGGTGAATATTGTCTTTCATGGTCGCTTCCTCAGCTGCGTGCCGCCACCCAACACCATTGTTGAATACCGCACGTAATCAGGCGGCGAATAATACCAGAGCGTGGCGTCAGCGCAAGTTGTCGCTTGCACCGACCGTCGTCTGCTAGGCTCGCCGGGTTTCCGACAACCCTTCCAGAGAGCCTTCCGCGTGTCCGACGTCATCCTGCGACTAGCCCTGCCCTCGCCCCTGCGTCGCCTGTTCGACTATCGGGCCACGGCAAGCATGGCGCGCCAGGCCCTGACCCCGGGCATGCGCATCCGCGTGCCGTTCGGCCGCCGCGAGATGATCGGCGTGCTGGTGGAGGTCTGCACCGAGAGCGAGGTGCCGGCCGACAAGCTCAAGCCTGCGGTGGCCCTGCTCGACCCGGTCTCACCAGTGCCACCTGCCTTGTTCAAGCTGTGCCTGTGGACCGCCCAGTATTATCAGCACAGCCTGGGCGATACCTTCAGCTGGGCCTTGCCTACGCTGTTGCGCCAAGGCGAGCCGGCCGAGGCCCGGCAGGAGCGGTTCTGGCAGATCGCCCCCGGCGCGCGCATGGACGACCCCCGTATCGCACGCGCCCCGCGTCAGCGCGAGGCCCTGCAGACGCTTGCCCAGCACCCCCACGGCGTCGCCCATGCCGTGCTGACCAAGCTGGGGCTGAGCAAGGACAGCCTCGACCTGCTGCTCGCCAAGGACCTGGTGCAGGTCGAGGTGCGTCGCCACCTCCCCCAGGCCCGCCACGAGCGCTGGCTGGCCCAGCCGGAGCTGCGCCTGAACGAAGAGCAGCAGGCGGCGTTCAGCGCCGTGCGCTCAAGCTTTGGCAGCTTTCACGCCTTTCTGCTGGCAGGGGTCACGGGCAGCGGCAAGACCGAGGTCTACCTGCAGCTGATCCGCGAAACGCTGGAAGCCGGCAAGCAGGCCCTGATCCTTATCCCGGAGATCAACCTCGGCCCACAGACCCTGGCGCGCTTCGAGCAACGTTTCAACGCCCGCATCGCCCTGCTGCACTCGGCGGTCAACGACCGCGAGCGCCTGGACGCCTGGCTGGCCGCGCGCGATGGCGAGGCCGACATCATCATCGGCACCCGCTCGGCGCTGTTCACACCGATGAAAAACCCTGGGCTGATCATCATCGACGAAGAGCACGACGGCTCCTATAAACAGCAGGAAGGCCTGCGCTACCACGCCCGCGACCTGGCACTGGTACGGGCTCATCAGGAAAACATTCCGATCCTGCTGGGTTCGGCCACACCGTCGCTGGAAAGCCTGCACAATGCCCACACCGGCCGCTACGGCCTGCTGCGCATGAACCAGCGCGCCGGCGGCGCGCGCCAGCCACGCTTCCTGCGCCTGGACGTGAAGAGCCGCCCGCTGGACAGCGGCATCAGCGGCCCCTTGCAGCAGGCCATCGGCCAGACCCTGGCGGCCGGACAGCAGGTGCTGGTGTTCCTCAACCGCCGTGGCTTCGCACCGACCTTGCTGTGCCACGATTGCGGCTGGCTTTCCGAATGCCCGCGCTGCGACGCGCGCATGACCGTGCACCAGCGCTCCGGCGTGCTGCGCTGCCACCATTGCGGTTATGACGAGCGCCTGCCGCGCCAGTGCCCGCAATGCAATCATGTCGACCTGCGGCCTGTCGGCGCCGGGACCGAGCGCGCCGAAGAGCGCCTGCAGATTCTTTTTCCAGACTTCCCGGTGCTGCGCGTCGATCGTGACAGCACCTCGCGCAAGGACGCGATGCACAACCTGTTCACCACCATCCAGCGCGGCCAGCCGTGCATCCTGGTCGGCACCCAGATGCTGGCCAAGGGTCACCATTTTCCGCGGGTAACGCTCGTGGCGGTGCTGGATGCCGATGGCGGTCTGTTCTCCGGAGATTTTCGCGCCGCCGAACGCATGGCCCAGTTGATCGTCCAGGTGGCCGGCCGGGCCGGGCGCGCCGAAGAACCTGGCAAGGTGATCGTGCAGACCCATCTCGCCGACCATCCGTTGCTGGTCCAGCTGACGGAGCAGGGCTATTTCGCCTTTGCCGAGCAAGCCCTGAGCGAGCGCCGTGCCGCCGGCCTGCCGCCCTTCGCCCACCTCGCCCTGCTGCGCGCCGAGGCGCACAAGCCCGGCCAGGCCGAAAGCTTCCTGGATGAGGCCTGCGCCGCCGCCGAGCGACTGCTGGTCGAGCATGGGCTCACCGGGATCGAGTTGCTGGGGCCGGTCCCTGCACCGATGGAGCGGCGCGCCGGCAAGTTTCGCGCGCAGCTGTTGCTGCAAGCCAATGCCCGGGCTCCGCTGCATCGGCTGATCAGCGCCTGGTTGCTGCTGTTGGAGCAGTTGCCCTCTGGACGGCAGGTCCGCTGGTCGGTGGATGTGGATCCGGTGGATCTTTACTGACCGTGCGGGACCGCCGCCCGCCCTTCAAAGGTTGGCAACCCGCCCCCGGCAACGGATAATGCCCAGTTTTTCCACCTGCGCATCGAAGCGCCGCCGCGCTTGCGGTCGAAAGAGAAGCTTATGAAAGACACCATTCGCCAGCTGATCCAGCAAGCCCTCACCCAACTCGTCACCGACGGTGTGCTGCCTGAAGGGCTGACGCCGGCGATCCAGGTGGAAAACGCCCGGGACAAGACCCACGGCGACTTCGCCAGCAATATCGCGATGATGCTGGCCAAGCCGGCCGGCATGAAGCCGCGCGACCTGGCCGAGAAGCTGATCAATGCCCTGCCGGCCAGCGACGACATCACCAAGGTCGAGATCGCGGGCCCGGGCTTCCTCAACTTCTTCCAGAACACCCAGGCCCTGGCCACCCGCCTCGATGCGGTCCTGACCGATGCCACCCTGGGCGTACGCAAGGCCGGCGCGGCGCAAAAAGTGGTGGTCGACCTGTCCGCGCCAAACCTCGCCAAGGAAATGCACGTAGGTCACCTGCGTTCGACCATCATTGGCGACAGCGTCGCGCGGGTGCTGGAGTTCCTGGGTGACACGGTCATCCGCCAGAACCACGTGGGCGACTGGGGCACCCAGTTCGGCATGCTGATGGCCTACCTCGAAGAAAACCCGATCAGCAGCGACGAGCTGTCGGACCTCGAGAACTTCTACCGCGCCGCGAAAAAGCGCTTCGATGAGTCCGAGGAGTTCGCCACCCGTGCCCGTGGCCTGGTGGTCAAGCTGCAGGCCGGCGACGCGGAGTGCCTGGCCTTGTGGACGCGCTTCAAGGACATTTCCCTGTCGCACTGCCAGAAGACCTACGAGCTGCTCAACGTCAAGCTGACCATGGCCGATGTCATGGGCGAAAGCGCGTACAACGCCGACCTCGCCAATGTGGTCGCCGACCTGAAGGCCAAGGGCCTGCTGGTCGAGAGCCAGGGCGCCCAGTGCGTGTTCCTCGAAGAATTCAAGACCGCCGATGGCGAGCCGCTGCCGGTCATCGTGCAGAAGGCCGACGGCGGCTACCTGTACGCCACCACCGACCTGGCCGCCGTACGCTACCGCAGCAATGTGCTCAAGGCCGATCGCGCCCTGTACTTCGTCGACCAGCGCCAGGCCCTGCACTTCAACCAGGTGTTCGAAGTGGCCCGCCGCGCCGGTTTCGTCGGCCACCCGATGCAGATGGAGCACATGGGCTTCGGCACCATGAACGGCGCCGACGGCCGTCCCTTCAAGACCCGTGATGGCGGCACCGTCAAGCTGGTCGACCTGCTGACCGAGGCCAAGGAACGTGCCTACGCGCTGGTGAAGGAGAAAAACCCTGCGCTGGCCGAAGACGAGCTGCGTGCCATTGCTGAAGTGGTCGGCATCGGCGCCGTGAAATACGCCGACCTGTCCAAGCACCGCACCAGTGACTACAGCTTCAACTTCGAGCTGATGCTCAACTTCGAGGGCAACACCGCGCCTTATCTGCTGTACGCCTACACCCGCGTGGCCGGCGTGTTCCGCAAGCTGGGCAAGGGCTTTGACCAGGTCGACGGCCAGATCGTCCTCCAGGCTGCCCACGAGCAGGACCTGGCGGCGCGCCTGGCGCAGTTCGGCGAAGTGCTGAACAACGTTGCCGACAAAGGCACTCCGCACGTGTTGTGCACTTACCTGTACGACGTTGCCGGCCTGTTCTCGAGCTTCTATGAGAACTGCCCGATCCTGGCCGCCGAAACGCCTGAGCAACAGCAGAGCCGCCTGCGCCTGGCCGCCCTGACCGGTCGCACCCTCAAGCAAGGCCTGGAGCTGCTGGGCCTGGAAACCCTGGAGCGCATGTAAGTTGGCCGCCAAGAAGAAACCCGCTCCCAAGCGCGGCGCCAGCAGGCACCAGGCGCCCGCCAAGGCGCCGATTCCAGGATGGGTGTGGCTGGCCGTCGGTCTGAGCGTGGGCGCGTTCATTGTCTTTCTGATGAAGCTTGAGCCCGGGGGCGCCGATATCCAGCGCAGCCGGCCCGAGCAGCAAAAGGCCGAGAAGATCGCCGAGGCCAACAAGACCGCGCCCAGCCCACAGCAGCCGGTGAAGCCCAAGTACGACTTCTACACGCTGCTGCCGGAGTCCGAGGTCATCGTTCCGCCAGAAGCGGTACCGGAAAAAACCCCGCCCGTGCCTGCGCAACCGGTGACCCCGGTCACCCCGGCAGAGGCCGCGAAAATCGACACGGCGCGCGCCCAGGCAGCCCTCTCGGGCGAGACACCGCCGCCCGCGCCCCCGGTGATCAAGCCGGCCGCGACCACCCAGTTCTTCCTGCAGGCCGGCTCGTTCCGCAAGCAGGCCGATGCCGACAAGGTCCGCGCGCAGATCATCCTGCTCGGCCAGGCGGTCAAGGTGGAGTCGGGAACAGTGAAGGATGAAACCTGGTACCGCGTGCTGGTCGGCCCGTTCAGCAACCGCGAACAGCTGACCGTGGCACAGAAGCAACTGGCCGGCAGCGGCTTCAGCAACCTGTTGCTGCAGCAGCGGCAGATTCGCCAGTAAGCCTCGCGAAAAAGGCCCTGTCACCGAGAGGTGGCAGGGCCTTTTTGCATTCAGCGCCGCTCGTAGTTGCGCTCGGAAATCTGCGTGTTCAGGGTCAGGAAGTCATACAGCACGCCGACCAGGAACAGCCCGCCGGTGAACAGGTAGATCACGCCGGAGATCCACTTCGCCTGATAGAAGCGGTGCAGGCCAAAAATCCCGGTGAAGGTCAGCAGCAACCAGGCCACGTTGTAATCCAGCCGACCTGGCTGGAACCGTTTGTCGGCTTCGCGGTCCATGGCCGGGATCAGGAAAAGATCGATCAGCCAGCCAATCCCCAGCAAGCCAAGGGTGAAGAACCAGATGGTCCCGGTAACAGGCTTGCCGTAGTAGAAACGATGCGAGCCGGTGAAGCCGAAAATCCACAGCAGGTAACCGATGACCTTGCTGTGGGTATCGTGCTGCGGTGTCGCGGGTTGGTACGTATTCATCAATGCCCCTCGCGGGTTAGCTCGAAATTTTCTAACGAAAAATGTGACTTCTCACACTCAAGTCGACAGATGACTCCCGTCCAATCGACCAACGGATCATTTTTTGATCAAAAAGCTGTTATAAAGTTGCGCGCCAACAGACCAACACAACAATCAAGAGCTTTGCCTATGCCACCTTTGTTCAAGACCTGGCTGACACTCTGCCTATTATTGCCCCTGGCCGCCCACGCCACCAACCGTGAGCAACGTCTTCCCAACGGCTTCACCGGCTACAGCGTCAACGCGCCGGTCAAGCGCGCACCTGCGCAACCGATCAGCCAACGCGCTCGTCCGGCAAACGCGGCCAAGACGGCGAACCCACAGGTCGCCTCTGCCTCCGCCAAGCAAAGCAGCGCTGTGCTCAGCCGCGCCGTCAACATGCTCGGCACGCCCTACCGCTGGGGTGGCAGCACCCCGGCCAAGGGCTTCGACTGCAGCGGCCTGGTCAAGTACGCCTTCAACGACGTCCAGGACGTCGACCTGCCGCGCACCTCCAATGCCATGGCCCAAGGCCACGGCGTCAAGGTTGCACGCAAGGACCTCAAGCCCGGTGACCTGATCTTCTTCAACATCAAGAGCCGCCGGGTCAACCACGTGGCCATCTACCTGGGCAACGATCGCTTCATCCACGCCCCACGGCGCGGCAAGCGGGTCAGCATCGACACGCTGAACAAACCGTACTGGAAGAAGCACTACGTGGTCGCCAAGCGCGTGCTGCCCAAGGAGCAACCAGGCTCCCTGCGCCTGGCCAATCGCTAACCCGTCCTCAGAGCCGGGACATGCTCGGGGGCGATCAACCCCTGAGCCAGCAGGCTTTGCAAGCCTGCCTCCAGAGTCTGCATCCCTGCAGCCGCCCCGCCTTGCATCGCTGAGTGCAGCTGCGCCAGACGCCCTTCGCGGATCAGATTGCGCACGGCGGGCGTGGCCACCAGCACTTCCCTTGCCGCTAAGCGGCCTCCTCCGACACGCTTCACCAGTTGCTGCGCGACCACCATGCACAGCGACTCGGCCAGCATGGCGCGCACCAAGGCTTTTTCTTCAGCGGCAAAGACGTCGACCAGGCGATCGATGCTGCCCACCGCCGAGCGTGTGTGCACCGTCGCCAGTACCAGGTGACCGGTTTGCGCGGCACGCAGGGCCAGCCGGATGGTGTCGAGGTCGCGCAGCTCGCCGAGCATGATCACGTCAGGGTCCTGGCGCAGGGCACTGCGCAGGCCTTGGGCAAAGTCGTGGCAGTGGCGGCCGATCTCGCGCTGGTTGATCAGGCTGCGCTGCCCGCGGTGGATCATTTCAATGGGATCTTCGAGCGTGATGATGTGCAACGCGCGCTCACGGTTCAGCTGATCGACCAGCGCCGCCAGGCTGGTGCTCTTGCCGCTGCCGGTGGGGCCGCCGACCAGCACCAGGCCGCTGGCGCACCGTGCAATGAGTCGAAACACTTCTTCGAGTCCCAACTCGCTCAGCGAGGGTATCCGCGCGGGGATCACCCGCAGGCAGGCTGCCGGGCCATTGAGCTGTTCGTAGAGGTTCAGGCGAAAACGCCCAAGGCCGGGTAGCGCCAGGGCCACGTCGAGCTCCAGGGCCTGGCTGGGGCAGGATTGCCCGGCCGGTTCGAGCAATCGTCCCAGCCCCTCGCGCAGGTCGATGGCCACGAGTGGGGGCAGGTCAAGCCGCCGCAGCTCGCCATCCACGCGCAGCGTGGGTACTTCGCCTGCGGCCAGGTGCAGGTCGGAAGCCCCCGCCGCCACCGCATGGGCCAAGAGTTCGGTCACATCCATGAGACTCCCCAAAGGCTGCCAAGCAGGTAGAATGCCGCAGACTCCAGAAGCCCTTGGCGCCGATCAATGTCCACCATAGCAGACAACATTCTTGCCCTTGCCGCCCGCATCGACGCTGCGGCGTCAGCCGCCGGACGCGACCCGTCCACGGTGCGGCTGCTGGCCGTGAGCAAGACCAAACCGGCGTCCGCGGTGCGCGAGGCCTATGCTGCCGGCGTGCGCGATGTAGGCGAGAACTACCTGCAGGAAGCCCTGGCCAAGCAGGAAGAATTGTCCGACCTGGCCTTGATCTGGCACTTCATCGGCCCCATCCAGTCGAACAAGACGCGAGCGATCGCCGAACATTTCGACTGGGTGCATTCCGTGGACCGCCTGAAGATCGCTCAACGCCTCTCCGAGCAGCGCCCGGCGGGCCTTGCGCCGCTCAACATCTGCCTGCAGGTCAATGTCAGCGGCGAAGCGAGCAAGTCGGGCTGCGCGCCTGACGACCTGCCGGCACTGGCACGCAGTGTTGCGGCCCTGCCCGGCCTGCGCTTGCGGGGCCTGATGGCCATCCCGGAGCCCACCGATGACCGCGCCACCCAGGAAGCCGCGTTCGCCATCCTTCGCGAGCTGCAGGAGCGCCTCGGCCTTGGCCTGGACACGCTTTCCATGGGCATGAGCCACGACCTGGAGGCCGCCATTGCCCAAGGCGCGACCTGGGTGCGCATTGGCACCGCCCTGTTCGGTGCGCGTGACTACGGCCCGGCCTGAACCATGCTTTACTCACTCTTTCCCTCAAGGACCTGACATGAGCAAGACGCGTATTGCCTTTATCGGCGCCGGCAACATGGCCGCCAGCCTGATCGGCGGGCTGCGGGCCCAGGGCCTGGATGCCGCGCAGATCCGCGCCAGCGATCCGGGCGCCGAGACCCGTGCCAAGCTCCACGCCGAACACGGCATCGAAGTGTTCGAAGACAACGCCCAGGCCATCGACGGTGCCGATGTCATCGTCCTGGCGGTCAAGCCGCAGGTGATGAAGGCGGTGTGCCTCGCCCTGCAGCCGAACCTCGCCCCTCACCAGTTGATCGTCTCGATCGCCGCGGGTATCACCTGCGCCAGCATGAACGCCTGGCTCGGCGCGCAGCCGATCGTGCGCTGCATGCCCAACACCCCGGCGCTGCTGCGCAAGGGCGTCAGTGGCCTGTACGCCACCGCCGAGGTCAGCGAAGCCCAGCGCGAGCAGGCCGAGCAACTGCTCACGGCTGTCGGCCTGGCCCTATGGCTTGAGCAAGAGCAGCAACTGGACGCGGTCACCGCGGTTTCCGGAAGCGGCCCGGCGTATTTCTTCCTGATGATCGAGGCCATGACCGCCGCGGGCGAAAAGCTTGGGCTCCCTCGCGAGATCGCCTCGCAGTTGACCCTGCAGACGGCCCTGGGCGCTGCGAACATGGCCGTTGCCAGCGACGTCGACGCGGCCGAGCTGCGCCGCCGCGTGACCTCGCCGGCCGGCACCACGGAAGCGGCGATCAAGTCGTTCCAGGCCAACGGATTCGAACACCTGGTCGAGCAGGCACTGGGCGCTGCCGCGCAGCGCTCCGCCGAGCTGGCCGAACAACTGGGCAAATAAGGAGCTGTAGATGAATGCACTGTCTGGCGCCATGATCTTCGTGGTGCAAACCCTGGTCAGCCTCTACCTGGTAATCGTCCTGCTGCGCTTCGTGCTGCAACTGGTCAAGGCCGACTTCTACAACCCGCTGAGCCAGTTCGCCGTGCGCGCGACCCAGCCGTTGCTCAAGCCGATCCGCCGCATCGTGCCCAGCATTGCCGGCCTCGATACGTCGTCCCTGCTGCTGGCGATCATTCTCCAGGCGCTGTTGATGGCCTTTGTGCTGATGGTCACCTACGGCACCTTCGGCAATGTGCTGCCCCTGCTGATGTGGGCGATCATCGGCATCACCTCGCTGTTCCTGAAGATCTTCTGGGTGGCGATGATCGTCATGGTGATCGTCTCCTGGGTCGCGCCCAACAGCCATAATCCGGCCGCCGAGCTCGCCTACCAGATCAGCGAGCCGGTGCTGGCGCCCTTCCGCAAGCTGGTCCCCAACCTGGGCGGCATGGACATCTCGCCGATCTTCGCTTTCCTGGCGATCCAGGTCATCCAGTCGTTCGTCATGCCCCCGCTGGCCGCCTACGCCGGCATGCCGCAAGAACTGTGGCGCATGATCTGATCCTGCCTTTGCCACCGGCGGCCAGCTGTTGCTTGCCGCTGGGGGTAGCGGTCTTTAGACTTACGCCTCATTCACGCGTGAGCAGGGTCGATGTCCACTGTCTTTCCCGAAGATTCTGTCGGTCTGGTAACACCGCAACTGGCGCAGTTCGACGAGCCTCTGGCTCTGGCCTGCGGCCGTTCGCTGGCTTCCTATGAGCTGATCTACGAAACCTATGGCACCCTCAACAGCACGGCCAGCAATGCCGTGCTGATCTGTCATGCGCTGTCGGGTCACCATCATGCGGCGGGCTACCACAGCGTTACCGATCGCAAACCGGGGTGGTGGGACAGCTGCATTGGCCCGGGCAAGCCGATCGACACCAACCGCTTCTTCGTTGTCAGCCTGAACAACCTCGGCGGCTGCAACGGCAGCACCGGGCCCAGCAGCCCTAACCCGGCCACGGGCAAGGTCTACGGCGCCGACTTCCCGATACTGACGGTCGAAGACTGGGTGCACAGCCAGGCGCGCCTCGCCGACCGCCTGGGCATCGCGCAATGGGCCGCCGTGGTCGGCGGCAGCCTGGGCGGCATGCAGGCCTTGCAATGGACCATCACCTATCCCGAGCGCGTGCGCCACTGCGTCGACATCGCCTCGGCGCCAAAGCTGTCGGCCCAGAACATCGCCTTCAACGAGGTTGCCCGGCAGGCCATCCTCACCGACCCGGAGTTCCACGGCGGGTCGTTCCAGGACCAGGGCGTGATCCCCAAGCGCGGCCTGATGCTGGCGCGCATGGTGGGCCACATCACCTACCTGTCCGATGACTCGATGGGCGAAAAATTCGGCCGCGAGCTCAAGAGCGACAAGCTCAACTACGACTTCCACAGTGTCGAGTTCCAGGTCGAAAGCTACCTGCGCTACCAGGGCGAGGAGTTTTCCGGGCGTTTCGATGCCAACACCTACCTGCTGATGACCAAGGCCCTGGACTACTTCGACCCGGCCGCCAGCAACAACGGCGACCTGGCCGCGACCCTGGCCGGGGTCACGGCCCAGTACTGCATCATGTCGTTCACCACCGACTGGCGTTTCTCGCCTGCCCGCTCGCGGGAGATGGTCGATGCCTTGATGGCCGCGCGCAAGAACGTCTGCTACCTGGAGATCGACTCGCCGTATGGCCACGATGCCTTCCTGATCCCGACCCAGCGCTACATGCAGGGTTTCTCGAACTACATGAACCGCATTGCACTGTGAGGGCAGCATGAGAGCCGACCTGGAAATCATCCAACAATGGATCCCCGCCGGCAGCCGGGTCCTCGACCTTGGCTGCGGCAACGGTGAACTGCTGGCCTCGTTGCGCGACCGCAAGCAGGTCACCGGCTATGGCCTTGAGATCGACGCCGAGAACATCGCCGCCTGCGTCGCCAAGGGCGTCAACGTGATCGAGCAGGACCTGGACAAAGGGCTCGGCAATTTCGCCAGCAACAGCTTCGACGTGGTGGTCATGACCCAGGCCCTGCAAGCCGTGGAATATCCCGACCGCATTCTCGACGAGATGCTGCGCGTGGGCCGCCAGTGCATCATCACCTTCCCCAACTTCGGCCACTGGCGCTGCCGCTGGTACCTGGCGACGAAAGGCCGCATGCCGGTGTCGGACTTCATGCCGTATACCTGGTACAACACGCCGAACATTCACTTCTGCACCTTCGAGGACTTCGAGGCCCTGTGCAGCGAGCGTCACGCCCAGGTCATGGATCGCCTGGCCGTCGACCGTCTGCACCGCAGTGGGTGGGTCGGCCGGCTTTGGCCTAATCTTCTGGGAGAAATCGGCATCTATCGCGTCAGCAGCCCTGGCTTGCAGGAGCATCAGGTCGCGGTCTGACGCGCCTGACTGAGGAACCGGATCATGCGTCGCCTAGCCCTGTTTCTGTTCAGCCTGTGCCTGGCCCTGCCAGCGCTGGCGGCCGATGCCGCCCGGCCCGACCGCAAGGAAGTCTTTGGCGACGTCACGGTGCACTACAGCGCCTTTACCTCCAGCATGCTGCAACCCGAGGTGGCCACCGCCACCGGTCTGCTGCGCAGCAAGAACCAGGGCGTGCTGAACATTGCCGTGGTCAAGGACGGCAAGCCGGGCATGGCGGTGGTCAGCGGCACGGTGAAAGAGCTCACCGGGCGCAGCAGCCCACTGTCGTTCCGGCAGATTACCGACCACGGCGCCGTGTACTACATCGCCCAGTTCAAGATCGAGCAACCGCAGGTCCTGACCTTCGACCTGAACGTCGAAACCGGCGGGCTCGGCCATCAATTCAGCTTCAACCAGGAAGTCTTCCCAGGCCAATGATGAACCTTCAGCAACTCGTACTGGCCAGCCACAACGCTGGCAAGCTCAAAGAACTCCAGGCCATGCTGGGCGCGTCCGTGCAGCTGCGTTCGATTGGCGAATTCAGCGCCGTGGAGCCCGAGGAAACCGGCCTGTCGTTTGTCGAGAACGCCATCCTCAAGGCGCGCAACGCCGCGCGCATCTCCGGGCTGCCGGCGCTGGCCGATGACTCGGGGCTGGCAGTGGACTTTCTCGGCGGCGCGCCAGGCATCTACTCGGCCCGCTACGCCGATGGCCAGGGCGACGCAGCCAATAACGCCAAGCTGCTGGACGCCCTGAAGGACGTGCCCGAAGACCAGCGCGGCGCGCAGTTCGTCTGCGTGCTGGCCCTGGTGCGGCATGCCGATGACCCGCTGCCGATTCTCTGCGAAGGCCTCTGGCACGGGCGCATCCTCCATCAGGCCAGCGGCGAGCACGGTTTTGGCTACGATCCGTTGTTTTGGGTACCTGAGCGCGAGTGCTCCAGCGCCGAGCTGAGCCCGGCCGAGAAAAACCAGCTCAGCCATCGCGCTCGTGCCATGGCGCTGCTGCGCCAGCGTCTGGGCCTGGCATGACCGAACACCCTCTCATCCAGCCGCTGCACCCCGGCGCGGCTGGCTTCAGCACGCAAGCCCCGCGCGTGGCGCTGCCACAGCTGCCGCCGCTGTCGCTGTACATCCATATTCCCTGGTGCGTGCGAAAGTGTCCGTACTGCGACTTCAATTCCCACGCAGCGACGCCCGAGCTGCCGGAAGAAGCCTACGTTGATGCGCTGCTGGCCGACCTCGATCAAGAGCTGCCCGCGGTCCATGGCCGGCCAATCAGCTCGATCTTCTTTGGCGGCGGCACGCCCAGCCTGTTCAGCGCCCGCGCGCTGGGCCGGCTGCTGGCCGGTGTCGAGCAGCGCATCCCGTTCGCCCCCGATATCGAGATCACGCTGGAGGCCAATCCCGGCACGTTCGAGCAGGAAAAATTCAAGGCTTACCGCCAGCTGGGCATCAATCGCCTGTCTATCGGCGTGCAGAGTTTCCAGCAGGCCAAGCTGGAAGCCTTGGGGCGCATCCACAATGGCGATGAGGCCGTCCGCGCCGCGGGCATGGCGCGCGCTGCCGGCTTCGACAACTTCAACCTCGACCTGATGCACGGCCTGCCGGACCAGTCACTGGACGATGCGCTGGGCGACCTGCGCCAGGCCATCGACCTGGGGCCGACGCACCTGTCGTGGTACCAGCTGACCCTGGAACCGAACACGGTGTTCTGGAGCCAGCCCCCGGAGCTGCCCGAAGACGACATTCTCTGGGATATCCAGGAAGCCGGGCAGACGCTCATGGCCGAGCATGGATTCGTCCAGTACGAGGTATCGGCCTACGCCCAGCCAGGCCGCGCCGCACGGCACAACCTGAACTACTGGAGCTTTGGCGACTTCATCGGCATCGGCGCCGGGGCCCATGGCAAGCTCAGCCACCCGGACGGGCGCATCCTGCGCACCTGGAAGACCCGCCTGCCCAAGGACTATCTCAACCCGGCCAAGCCGTTCAAGGCCGGCGAGAAGCTGCTACCCGTGGACGAGCTGCCGTTCGAGTTCCTGATGAACGCCCTGCGCCTGACCCAAGGCGTGGACGCCGAGCTGTTCACCCTGCGCACCGGTCTGCCCCTGGAGCAGCTCACCGCCGCGCGCCGCGAGGCCGAACAAAGGGGCCTTTTGCAGGTCGAAGCGGATCGACTGGTGGCCACGCCGCGCGGCCAGCTGTTCCTCAATGACTTGTTGCAGTATTTCCTGACCTGAAGGATGACCCATGGACATGGTTTTTGATCTGCTCGCGACCGCCTCCCGCTGGAGCCGCGGTAACTTGTCGGAGATTTCGCTGGCGCTGGTGGGCTGTGTGCTGGTGCTGTTTGGCAGCGACATCAAGGGCTGGGCCGAGCAGCGCATGGGCGGGTTGACAGGTGCCCTGCGGGTGCCGGCGATGGCCTTGCTGGTGACGATCGGCAGCGGCGCGGCGCTGATCCATGCGACGCCGTGGGTGGTGAAGGGGCTGAGCCAGTTCAACAACTACGCGCTGGGTCCGGTGCTGCTGGTGGTGCTGGTGTTGATCGGCGTGGTAGCTGATCGGCGGGGTTGAACCCAGGCGCGCCGCCGTCGTGAATGGACGGCGGCACCCTGCGGTCGATCAGTCGACTTTCTCGAATTTCAAGTCCCACACGCCATGCCCAAGCCGTTCGCCGCGGCGTTCGAACTTGGTGTTCGGGCGCTCTTCAGGGCGCGGCACATAGGTACCGTCCGCTGACTGGTTGCGGTACCCGGGCGCTGCGTTCATCACTTCGAGCATGTGCTCGGCATACTGCTCCCAGTCGGTCGCCATGTGGAACACGCCACCTACCTTGAGCTTGCTGCGCACCAGCTCGGCAAAGCCCGGCTGGACGATGCGGCGCTTGTGGTGACGGCTCTTGTGCCATGGATCGGGGAAAAACAGCATCAGCCGGTCGAGGCTGTTGTCCGCCACGCAGCGGTTGAGCACTTCAATGGCGTCGCAGTCGTACACCCGCAGGTTTTTCAGGCCCTGGGTCAGCACGCCGTTGAGCAGCGCACCGACACCGGGACGGTGCACTTCGACACCGATGAAGTCCTGCTCGGGCGCGGCAGCGGCCATTTCCAGCAGGGAATGGCCCATGCCGAAGCCGATTTCCAGGGTGCGCGGCGCGGCGCGGCCAAACACCTGGTCGTAGTCCACCGGGCTGTCGGCCAGGGGCAGGATGTACAGGGGGCCGCCCTGGTCCAGGCCGCGTTGCTGGCCTTCGGTCATGCGCCCGGCGCGCATCACGAAACTCTTGATGCGGCGCTGCGGGCGCGCTTCGCCGTCGGGGGTGATCGGCGTTTCTTGCGATTCAGTCATCAGGGGCTCTTACTTGATCAGACCATCCAGCGGCGAAGAGGCGCTGGCATAGAGTTTCTTCGGCATGCGCCCGGCTAGGTAGGCCAGGCGGCCTGCGACGATGGCGTGCTTCATGGCCTCGGCCATCATCACCGGTTGCTGGGCGTGGGCAATGGCCGAGTTCATCAGCACGGCCTCGCAGCCCATTTCCATGGCGATGGTGGCGTCGGAGGCGGTACCCACGCCGGCATCGACCAGCACCGGCACCTTGGATTCCTCAAGGATGATCTGCAGGTTGTACGGATTGCAGATGCCCAGGCCAGTACCGATCAGGCCGGCCAGCGGCATGATCGCGATGCAGCCGGCTTCGGCCAGCTGGCGGGCGATGATCGGGTCGTCGCTGGTGTAGACCATCACGTCGAAACCGTCCTTGACCAGCACTTCGGCCGCCTTGAGGGTCTCGATCACGTTGGGGAACAGGGTCTTCTGGTCGGCCAGTACCTCGAGCTTGACCAGGTTATGGCCATCGAGCAGTTCACGGGCCAGGCGGCAGGTGCGCACGGCCTCGACCGCATCGAAGCAGCCAGCGGTGTTCGGCAGAATGGTGTAACGGTCTGGCGGCAGCACGTCGAGCAGGTTCGGCTCGCCCGGGTTCTGGCCAATGTTGGTGCGGCGCACGGCGACGGTGACGATTTCGGCGCCCGAGGCTTCGATGGCCTGGCGGGTTTCGTCCATGTCACGGTATTTGCCGGTGCCGACCAGCAGGCGCGACTGGAAAGTGCGTCCGGCCAGGGTAAAGGGCTTGTCGCTACGAACGTTGCTCATCGGTAATCCTCTGGAAGGGTGAAGGGGTTGCAGGTCGTTCGGCAGGGTCTAGCCGCCGCCGATGGCGTGAACTACTTCGACCTGGTCGCCTTCGTTCAACAGGGTGCTGTCGTGCTGGCTGCGCGGCACGATATCCAGGTTGAGCTCTACCGCCACACGGCGCCCGACCAGCTCCAGCCGGCCCAGCAACGCGGCGACGCTCTCGCCCTGGGGCACTTCGTAGGGTTCACCGTTCAGTTGAATGCGCATGCACACGGCCACCGTTGTTCTATGGGGCCCGCATTCTAGCCCCGATCACGGCTCGAACCCAAGGGCGGCCACCACCATTCGTCCCGGCATCCGCACCAGGACCGGCGAACTGCGCGGTCAGCCCAGGCGCCAGGCCGCAAGCCCGAGGCACAGCCAGCCCGCAAGAAAACACAGGCCACCGATCGGCGTGATGATGCCCAGCTTGCCGATGCCAGTCAGGGTCAACAGGTAGAGGCTACCGGAGAACAGCACGATGCCCAGCACGAACAGACCACCGGCCCAGCCGACCAGGCGGCCTGGCAGGTGCGCGGCCAGCAATGCCACGCCGAACAGCGCCAGGGCGTGCACCAGCTGGTAGGTCACGCCGGTCTGGAAGATCGCCAGGTAGTCGGCGCTCAGGCGGCCTTTGAGACCATGAGCGGCGAAGGCGCCGAGAGCGACACCGGTGAAACCGAAAAACGCGGCGAGCATCAAGAAGCTGCGAAGCATGGGACGACTCCTTGGAAGGGGTCTGTATAATGGCCCGTTCCATCAGTCCGGCCAAGCGATTGCCATGCTGTTATCCCTGATCCGCCGCCTCGTCCGTGCTTTCGCCTGGTTCGCCGCGGGCAGCATCGTTCTGGTCCTGGTGCTGCGCTGGGTGCCGCCACCCGGCACCGCGTTGATGGTCGAGCGCAAGATCGACTCCTGGTTCGACGGCCAGCCCATCGACCTGCAGCGCGACTGGGAGCCGTGGGACAAGATCTCCGATGACCTCAAGGTGGCGGTCATCGCCGGCGAGGACCAGAAGTTCGCCACGCACTGGGGCTTCGACATTCCGGCCATCCAGGCCGCTTTCGCCCACAACGAGCGCGGCGGGGCATTGCGCGGCGCCAGCACCCTCAGCCAGCAGGTGGCCAAGAACCAGTTCCTCTGGTCGGGGCGCAGCTGGCTGCGTAAGGGCCTGGAGGCCTGGTTCACCGGGCTGATCGAGCTGTTCTGGTCGAAGCAGCGGATTCTCGAGGTCTACCTCAACAGCGCCGAATGGGGTGAAGGGGTGTTCGGCGCGCAGGCGGCGGCGCAGCATCACTTTGGCATCGATGCCAGCCGCCTGAGCCGCCAGCAGGCCAGCCAGCTGGCGGCGGTGCTGCCCAGCCCGCTGAACTGGAGCGCCAGCCGGCCCAGCCCCTACGTGGCGCGGCGCGCCAGCTGGATTCGTCAGCAGATGAACCAGCTGGGCGGGACGGGCTACCTGGTGCAGCTGGAGCATGCGCGCGGCCCCTGAGAAATGAAAAAGCCGCTTGCCCCTTTCGGGGACAAGCGGCTTTTTTTGCAGCGCGACAATCAGACCGCGATCAACGCCTTCACCTTGTTCATCGCATTTTTTTCCAGCTGGCGAATACGCTCGGCCGACACGCTGTACTTGTCCGCAAGCTCATGCAGCGTGGCCTTTTCCTCGGCCAGCCAGCGCTGGTAGAGAATGTCACGGCTACGGTCGTCAAGGCCCTGCAACGCTTCGTGCAGGTTGCTGCTGGAGTTGTCGCTCCAGTCGGCATCCTCGAGCTGCAGCGCCGGGTCGTAGCGGTGGTCCTCCAGGTAATGCGCAGGCGACTGGAAGGCGCTGTCGTCGTCGGCTTCGGCAGCCGGGTCGAACGCCATGTCGTGACCGCTCAGACGGCTTTCCATCTCGCGCACTTCACGCGGCTCCACCCCCAGGCTCTCGGCCACACGATGGACTTCATCGTTGTTCAGCCAGGCCAGGCGTTTCTTCTGGCTGCGCAGGTTGAAGAACAGCTTGCGCTGCGCCTTGGTGGTCGCGACCTTGACGATGCGCCAGTTGCGCAGGATGAACTCGTGGATCTCGGCCTTGATCCAGTGCACGGCGAACGACACCAGGCGCACACCCATCTCGGGATTGAAGCGCTTGACGGCCTTCATCAGGCCAACGTTGCCTTCCTGCACCAGGTCGGCTTGCGCCAGGCCGTAGCCGGCATAGCTGCGCGCGATGTGCACGACGAAACGCAGGTGGGCCATAACCATTTGCCGAGCGGCCCCAAGATCCTGCTCGTAAAAAAGACGCTCGGCCAGATCACGCTCCTGCTCGGGCGTCAGCAATGGAATGCTGTTGACCGTGTGCACATAGGCTTCCAGGTTTGCACCGGGAACCAGGGCATAGGCAGGCTGCAACGAAGTGGTCATGCGAAAACCTCCGGACTCACTGAACTCGTGCCCTCAGGCACTGCCAACATTGACCGGGGAGCAATAGGCAAGTTCCCCAGGCGGGCCAATGCTGGCCAAAAAACATTATCGTGGCGCCAACTCGTTCAAATGACGGGCCACCGCGATCCATGCACCGATATACCCTAACAATACTGCTCCAATCAAGAGCGACAGACCATCGGACCCTGGCACACCTGCCAGTGCGAAATCACTGCCATACAGCCCCGAAAGCCCTACGACGGCATCATTGAGCCAGTTCAGGCCGAATGCCAGGATTCCCCACGCCAGCACGCCAGCGCCCAGTCCATAGAGCGCGCCCATATAGAGGAAAGGCCGGCGGACATAGCTGTCCGTGCCGCCCACCAGCTTGATCACTTCGATCTCGGTGCGGCGGTTCTCGATATGTAGACGAATCGTGTTACCAATTACCAAGAGCAATGCGGAAACCAGCAGGACGGTCAGGCCGAAGACAAACCGGTCACCGAGCTTGAGAATCGCCGCCAGGCGCTCGACCCACACCAGGTCCAGCTGCGCCATTTCCACCCGGGGCAGCTCTGCCAGGCGTTGACGCAAGGCCTCAAGCGCGGGCTTGTCGACTTCGCTCGGGGTCACCACCACCACGCCGGGCAATGGGTTGTCGGGCAGCTCACGCAGCGCCTCGCCCAGTCCCGACTGCTGCTGGAACTCCTCGAGCGCCTGTTCGCGGCTGACATAGTCCGCTTCGGCGACGCCCGGCATGCCCTTGATCTGCTCGCGTAGCGCCTCGCCGTCACGGCTGCTGGCATCGAGCTTGAGGTACAGGGAAATCTGCGCCGCGCGCTGCCAGGATCCGCCCAGGCGCTCGACGTTGTTCAGCAGCAGCGACAAGCCCATCGGCAAGCTCAGGGCCACGGCCATCACCAGGCAGGTAAAGAAGCTGCCGATCGGTTGCTTGCCCAGGCGGCGCAGGCTGTCGACCACGCTGGCACGGTGGCTTTCCACCCAGGCATTGAACAGGGTGCGGAAATCCGGGCCATCGTCATCATGACCGCCGCGCTTCTTGTGCTTCTGCGGTTGTTCATCGGCGGCCTTGGGCGCAACGCGCTCGGACACCTTGGGACTGCGTGTGCTCATTGCCCGGCCTCCCCATCGCCGATCAGTCGGCCGCGCTGCAAGGTCAGCATGCGGTGGCGCATGCGCGCGATGAGGGCCAGGTCGTGACTGGCGATCAGCACGCTGGTGCCCAGGCGGTTGATGTCTTCGAACACGCCCATGATCTCCGCGGCAAGGCGTGGATCGAGGTTACCGGTGGGCTCATCCGCCAGCAGCAGGGCTGGCCGGTGAACGATGGCGCGGGCGATGCCGACACGTTGCTGTTGACCGGTCGACAGGTCGCCGGGAAACAGCTCGGCCTTGTCGGCCAGCGACACGCGCTCGAGCGCCGAGTCGACGCGCTTGGCGATCTCGACCTTCGACAGGCCGAGGATCTGCAATGGCAGGGCGACGTTGTTGAACACTGTCCGGTCGAACAGCAGCTGGTGGTTCTGGAACACCACCCCGATCTGACGCCGCAGGAACGGGATCTGCGCGTTGCTGATCTGGCCCAGGTCCTGCCCTGCCAGCAGCAGCTTGCCGCTGGTCGGGCGTTCCATGGCCAGAAGCAAGCGCAGCAAGGTGCTCTTGCCAGCGCCGGAATGGCCGGTCACGAACAGAAATTCGCCCCGGCGCACCCGAAAACTCAGCTCATGCAGGCCTACGTGGCCATTGGGGTAGCGCTTGGCGACCTGTTCGAAGCGGATCATGGATGCTCCCGCTCGGCAAACAAGGCCTTGACGAAGGATTCGGCTTCGAACGTGCGCAGGTCATCGATACCCTCGCCCACGCCGATATAACGGATCGGCAGGCCGAACTGCTTGGCCAGGGCGAAGATCACCCCGCCCTTGGCGGTGCCGTCGAGCTTGGTCAGCGCCAGGCCGGTCAGCTCGACGCTCTGGTTGAAATGCTTGGCCTGGTTGATGGCGTTCTGCCCGGTACCGGCGTCGAGCACCAGCAGCACCTCGTGCGGCGCATCCGCATCGAGCTTGCCGATGACCCGGCGGACCTTCTTGAGCTCCTCCATCAGGTTGTCCTTGGTGTGCAGGCGACCGGCAGTGTCGGCGATCAGCACGTCGATGCCGCGGGCCTTGGCAGCCTGCACCGCGTCGAAGATGACCGACGCCGAGTCGGCGCCCGTGTGCTGGGCGATGACCGGGATCTTGTTGCGTTCACCCCAGACCTGCAGTTGCTCGACCGCGGCGGCGCGGAAGGTGTCGCCCGCCGCCAGCATGACCTTCTTGCCTTCGAGCTGCAGCTTCTTGGCCAGCTTGCCGATGGTGGTGGTCTTGCCCGCGCCGTTGACGCCGACCACAAGGATGACGAACGGCTTGGACTGGGCCTGGATCTGCAGCGGCTTCTCGACCGGGCGCAGCACGCCGGCCAGCTCGTCCTGCAACGACTTGTACAGCGCGTCGCTGTCGGCCAGCTGCTTGCGCGCGACCTTCTGGGTCAGGTTCTGGACGATGGCGGTGGTGGCCTCGACGCCAACGTCGGCGGTCAGCAGGCGGGTCTCGATCTCGTCGAGCAGGTCGTCATCGATGGCCTTCTTGCCCAGGAACAGGCTGGCCATGCCCTCGCCGATGCTGGCGCTGGTCTTGGACAGGCCCTGCTTGAGGCGGGCGAAGAAGCCGGCCTTGGTTTCCTCGGCACGAGGTGGGGCTGGGGGCTCGGCCGGAACTGGCGCGGCGACAGGGGCAGGAGCATCGACAGGGGCGGCGGCGACCACTGGGGGGGCTGCAGCGACGGGCGCAGCCGAGACCACGGCGGGCGCCACAGTCACCGGCTCGGCTGGAGCCACAGGAGGCACTGCCGGGACCACCGCAGGCGCGGCGACCGGTGCGGCACGCTCTGGAATGGCGGGCGGGGCGTGCGGCTCGAGGTCTTCCACGAACGCGACCGGCTCTTCACTGACCGGCAGCACCAGGTTGCTGACCGGCGCCGCGGCCGGCTCGATCACAGGCTCGATGACCGGTTCGGCGACGCGGGCGACGGCAGGTGATGGCGCCGGGGCAGGCGGTGGCGTCGGGGCAACAGGCGCCGGCGCCTCGGGGGCGATCACCTGCGGGGCGACAACAGGTGCCGGGGTGACGGGTGCCGGTGCAACCGGTGCAGATGGAATTGGCGCAGGAGCCGGCGCGGGCTCAGGGACTTCAGTCACCGGGCTCGGCGCCACAGGCGCGTGCACGGCTACCGGCGCGGGCGCTTCGCGCACGGCCTCGGCTGGCGCGGTCGCCTGTTCGGCAGGCACCTCGGCGGCTACCGGTTCGGGGGGCTGTGGCTGTTCGGCGACAGGTTCCTGCGGCTTCTTGCGGAACCAGCTGAACAGGCCTTTCTTCTCGCCAGCCGCGGCCGGCGCTTTCTTGTCGTCGTTGGAACCAAACATGGAGGACGGCTATCTCAGGGTAGCGATGCGCCACCAGCGGCGCACCGGGAATTCTTTCAACGCAGAACAGACTATTTCGAATCCGGCTGGTTCATGCGCAATATTTTGTCGTGAGGCCCTCGGGCCAGATCGGCGACAGGCATGGTCGCCAGGCAATCGGATCAGTATCCTAGCACCTCCAGGCCCGCCGACGCTAAACCCACGCGGGCCGTCCTACAGGTTAACAATTGTATGAATGCTCTAGCCCGCCGCGCTGCTGGCCTGCTGCTCAGCACACTTTGTCTGCCGTTCGCGGCCGTTGCCGCCGATCCGCAACCCACCCACGAGTTCATCCTCGACAACGGCCTCAAGGTGGTCGTGCGCGAAGACCATCGCGCACCCGTGGTGGTCTCGCAGATCTGGTACAAGGTCGGCTCCAGCTACGAAACCCCGGGCCAGACCGGCCTGTCCCACGCCCTGGAGCACATGATGTTCAAGGGCAGCGCCAAGGTGGGTCCCGGCGAGGGATCGCGGATATTGCGCGACCTGGGCGCCGAGGAAAACGCCTTCACCAGTGACGACTACACCGCCTATTACCAGGTCCTGGCCCGCGACCGCCTGCCGGTGGCCTTCGAGCTCGAAGCCGATCGCCTGGCCAGCCTGCGCCTGCCGGCCGACGAATTCAGCCGGGAGATCGAAGTCATCAAGGAAGAGCGCCGCCTGCGCACCGATGACAAGCCCAACCAGAAGGCTTTCGAGCTTTTCCGCGCGATGGCCTATCCGGCCAGCGGCTACCACACCCCGACCATTGGCTGGATGGCCGACCTGGAGCGCATGAAGGTCGAGGAACTGCGCCACTGGTACGAGTCATGGTATGCCCCGAACAACGCGACCCTGGTGGTGGTGGGCGACGTGACCGTCGATGAGATCAAGGGCCTTGCGCAGAAGTACTTCGGCGCCATCCCCAAACGCGCCGTACCGCCGGCCAAGCTGCCGGTGGAACTCGCCGAACCCGGTCTGCGCAAGCTCACCCTGCACGTGCAGACCCAGCTGCCGAGCCTGATCTACGGCTTCAACGTGCCAGGCCTGGCCACCGCCAAGGACCCGCGCACCGTGCACGCCCTGCGCCTGATCTCCGCACTGCTTGACGGCGGCTACAGCGCGCGCCTGCCCGCACGCCTCGAGCGCGGCCAGGAGCTGGTCGCTGGCGCCGGTTCCAGCTACGACCCCTTCACCCGTGGCGACAGCCTGTTCCTGCTCTCGGCAACCCCGAACGTGCAGAAGCAGAAAACCCTCGCCGATGTCGAGAAGGGCTTCTGGACGCTGCTCGACGAACTCAAGACCACGCCACCTTCGGCCGAAGAGCTCGAGCGGGTGCGCGCGCAAGTGATCGCCGGGCTGGTCTACGACCGCGACTCGATCAGCAGCCAGGCCACCACCATCGGCCAGCTCGAAACCGTCGGCCTGTCGTGGAAACTGATCGACAGCGAGCTGGACGAACTCAAGCAGGTCACCCCGAAAGACATCCAGGACGCCGCACGCACCTATTTCACCCGTGAACGCCTGAGCGTTGCCCACGTATTGCCCGAGGAGTCCGCTCATGAGTGACCGCCGCGCCCCACGCCATCCCCTGCTGGGCCTCGGCACCCTGGTGCCGGTGCTCGCCCTGGCCGTGTTCATGGCACGCCCTGCGCTGGCCGAGGTCGCCGCCGCCCGCCCCGCCAATACCCTGCAATCGCTGGCCGAGGTCGACGGCAAGGCGCCCAGCCGCCGCCAGCTGAACATCCAGCACTGGAACACCGCCGAAGGCGCCCGGGTGCTGTTCGTCGAGGCCCGTGAGCTGCCGATGTTCGACCTGCGCGTGACCTTTGCCGCGGGCAGCAGCCAGGACGGCACCACGCCGGGCGTCGCCACCCTGACCAACGCCATGCTCAACGAGGGCGTGGCCGGCAAGGACGTCACCGCCATCGCCCAGGGCTTCGAAGGCCTGGGCGCGGACTTTGGCAATGGCTCATACCGCGACATGGCCGTGGCCACCCTGCGCAGCCTCAGCGCTGCCGACAAGCGTGAGCCCGCGCTCAAGCTGTTCGCCGAGGTGGTGGGCAAGCCGACGTTCCCGCAAGACTCGCTCCAACGCATCAAGAACCAGTTGCAGGCAGGTTTCGAGTACGAGAAACAGAACCCGGCCAAGCTGGCGGGCAAGGCACTGTTCGCGAATCTCTACGGTGACCACCCCTACGCGAGCCCAAGCGAAGGTACCGCCCAGAGCATCCCGCCGATCACCCTCCAGCAGCTGCGCGCTTTCCATGCCAAGGCCTACGCCGCTGGCAACGCGGTCATCGCCCTGGTCGGCGACCTCAGCCGCGGCGAAGCCGAAGCCATCGCCGCGCAGGTCTCCAGCGCTCTGCCCAAGGGCCCGGCCCTGCCCAAGCCAGCGCAGCCGAGCGAACCCAAGGCAGGCAGCACGCACATCGACTTCCCGTCGAAGCAGACCCACCTGATGCTCGCCGAGCTCGGCATCGACCGCGCCGACCCGGACTACGCCGCCCTCTCGCTGGGTAACCAGATCCTCGGCGGCGGCGCCTTCGGCACTCGACTGATGAGCGAAGTCCGTGAAAAACGCGGCCTCACCTACGGCGTCTACTCGGTGTTCACCCCGATGCAGGTGCGCGGCCCGTTCATGATCAACCTGCAGACCCGCGCCGAGCTCAGCGAAGGCACGCTCAAGCTGGTGCAGGACATCCTGGCCGACTACCTCAAGACCGGCCCCACGCAGCAGGAGCTCGATGACGCCAAGCGCGAACTGGCCGGCAGCTTCCCGCTGTCCACCGCCAGCAACGCCAGCATCGTCGGCCAGCTGGGCGCGATCGGCTTCTACAACCTGCCCCTCACCTGGCTCGAAGACTTCATGCAGCAGTCCCAGAACCTCACGGTCGATCAGGTGAAGACCGCGCTCAACAAGCATTTGGCGGCCGACAAGCTGGTCATCGTCACGGCCGGCCCGAAAGTGCCGCAGAAGCCCCTGCCACCGCCTACTGAAAAACCCGCCGAGCAGCCGCTTGGCGTACCGGAGCATTAATGGCCAAGCCCTCCCAACCCGCCAGACCCAGCCAGGGCCAGGGTCACCTGCGCATCATCGCCGGGGAATGGCGCAGCCGCCGCCTGCCGGTTCCCGCCGGAGACGGCCTGCGCCCGACCCCGGACCGGGTCCGCGAAACCCTGTTCAACTGGCTCGCCCCGCACATCGAAGGCGCCCACGTGCTGGACGCCTTCACCGGTAGCGGCGCGCTCTACCTCGAGGCCCTGTCGCGCGGCGCGGCCGAAGCGGTCGCCCTCGACAGCAACCCCGCGGCCATTGCCAACCTGCGTGACAACCTCGAAGTGCTGCGCTGCCCGCGCGGCAAGGTCATCCAGAGCGACGCTCTGCGTTACCTGCAAGGTGACGTGAAGCAGCAGTTCGACCTGGTGTTCCTCGACCCGCCCTTCCACCAGGACCTGCTGGCCAACACCTGCAGCCTGCTCGAAGACCGCGGCTGGCTGCGTGACCACGCCTGGATCTACACCGAAAGCGAAGCGGCGCCTTCTTCGCTGCAAATGCCGGGAAGCTGGCGTCTGCACCGGGAAAAGAAGACCGGGCAGGTGCATTACGCGCTGTGGGAGCGTGGCTGACCGCTATCGTCTGAACGCTTGCCTGCAGCACTAAATACCTCAGGCAGGCGTCAACTTCCCTCGAGACTGCTCCGACTTTCATAACCCAGGAGCAGTCTCGTCATGCCTTCATACCCGTTGGAAAGCCAGCTCCCAGCCCCCTCCCCGCCACCCCTCCATCGCTTCACCCTCGACAACGGATTTGCCGTCTACCTGCGCGAAGACCATCGAGCACCCTTGGTCAGCGCGCAGCTGTGGTACCACGTCGGTTCAAGCTACGAACACGTCGGCCACACCGGCCTTTCCCATGCCCTGGAACACCTGATGTTCGAAGGCAGCAGCAAGCTCGGACCTGGGCAGTACTCCGCCCTGATCACTCGGCTGGGCGGTGAACCCAATGCGTTCACCAGCCGCGACGCCACGGTGTTTCCGGTCACCTTGCCCGCCAGCCGCCTGGAGATCGCGATCGAAGCCATGGCAGATACCATGGCAACCGCGAGGATGGGCCAAGTGGCCTTTGCCCGCGAGCTGGAGGTTATCAAGGCGGAACGGCGCTCGAGGATCGATGGCATGCCGTTTGCCCTGGCACAGGAACGTGGCCGGGCCCTCGCCCACGGTGATAACCGCTACGCGACGCCCATCATCGGCCACGCTGAAGACCTCGCGCAGATGACCCTCGCAGAAGTATTGATCTGGTACAAAAGCTGGTACCACCCGAACAACGCCACCCTTGTGGTGGCTGGCGACATCGGCCCTGAGCGCCTGCGGACACTGGTCGATCGCCATTTTGCCGGGCTGCAGGCCAATACCCTGCCACCCAGGGAAACGCCCAGGGAAAGCGTCTCGCTGGAGGAACGTACCCAGACCGTGACGATGTCTGGCATGCGTCCAGGCGTGATCATGACCTTCAACACCCCCAGCCTTGCCACTGCCCGCAGCGCCAGGGACGCCCATGCGCTGCGATTGCTGGCCGCGCTGCTCACGATTGGCACCAGCTCACGGCTTTACAGTCGCCTGGTGCGCGGCGAAAGAGCGCTGCTGGCGGTCAGATCCGAGTATGACTACCTGCAACGTGGCGACGGTCTGTTCACGCTCAGCGCCTTTTCCAACGGCCCGCCTCAGGACGCGGTCGCGCTGATCTGGCGCGAGCTGGAACGGCTCGGGCAGACACCGCCCAGCGAGCAGGAAATCAAGCGCGCCAAGACCGCGGTGCTGACCGCTGTGCTCTTCGCACGCGATGACATCGCCCAGCAGGCGTCGGCTATCGGGACGTGCGCCAGCAGCGGCGTGGATCCGGACCTGCTGGACACCGAGCAGCAGGCGATCGAGAACCTCACGGGCGAGGACGTGCGGCAGGCAGCATCCGGCTACCTCACCCGAAACCGTCTGACGGTCACCTACATGCAGGACAAGGAGCGTTCGCATGACTGATCCAACCCACACCGCCCAACCTTCTCAGGCCCCTGCCGCCATCGAGGCGGACGTCCTGTTCGACAACCTCGTTTCAGCCCGGGGCATCGACTTCAACCAGTTCGAACCCATCACCACAGACGTGCAATCCTGGCAAACCGAGACCGGCACCCGAGTCACGTTCGTGCAGTCGCGCGGCCTGGCGACGGTTGACCTGGCACTGCGCTTCAACGCCGGCAGTCATCTCGATGGCGAGGCCAGCGGGCTGGCGGCCCTGACCCTGCATATGCTAGGACAAGGCACCCGGCACCTGGACACGGAACAATTCGCCGAGCGCATCGAACAGTTGGGAGTGCTGATCGATAAACGCGCGCGCCTGACCCACACCACGCTCAGCCTGCGCAGCTTGAGTGATCAAGCGCTGCTCGACCCCGCCATCGAGCTATTCACTGAAATGCTCGCGTACCCGGCACTGCACGCGGCTGACCTCGCCGTCACCAAGAGCCGCCTAAGGGCGTATCACAGCGCCCGCGAAGCCCACCCCGCGGGCCGCAAGCACATCGAAGCGTACGCCCATCTCTTTGCCGGGCATCCCTATGCCAATGCCCTGGGCAGTACAAAGGAGGGGGTGGAATCCATCACCCCAGACGATCTCAGGGCATTCCACCGGCGCGCTTATTCCGCGAACAACCTGACCCTGTCCTTGGTCGGTGATGTGTCGCGCACGCACGCCGAAGCCATCGTCGAGCGGATCACCCAGGCGCTGCCCCAAGGCTGGGCCGCCGCTGAGGTGCCTCCAGCCCCGGCCGCGCAAGCCAGGACCCTTCATGTGGAACAATCCGGCATCAGCCATTCGGCGTTGTTGGCCGTGCCGATCCGGATTACCTCCGATGATCCGGACTATCCGGCCCTGATGCTGGCGAACGTGGTCCTGGGGGCAGGTTTCGAGTCGCGCCTGATGCAGGAATTGCGTCAGCGCCGCGGCCTGACGTATGGCATAAGCTCCGAGCTGGCCCCGTATCAGGGAGGTGGTGTGCTGACCCTCGACTGGGAGGTCGCCGCGCACTATTCAGCGGGATCCCGGCAGCTTGTGGCAAGCATGCTTCGTGATCTGGCCGGGCTGGGACCGACGAGAGCCGAGCTGGACCGGGCCCGGCAGCAAGTGGCGGGCACACTGCTGCGCCGCGTGGCGCGCAACCAGTCGCTCGCTGCCGAGCTGGTCCAGCTCGGTCCGCAGTCACCGCCACAATTCGATGCCTATCTGCGCCGCCTGGCCGAGATCACGCCGCAAGCGGTGCGGGGGGTGCTGCAACGCCACCTCGACCTGGAAGGCGCTGTGTTCGTCAGCGTCGGGCCCGCCGCGCAGCAGCAACCGCTGCCGGCATTACCGGCAAGCGGCGCGTAGCGCAGGTACAGGGAAGGTGTTTCCATGGCATCCTAGGTGGGTCAACACGAGCCGCCTAGCATGCCAAGCCATAGCACCCAGTTCCGCCCCGCCACCGGCCTTGCCAACCCCCACCTGCAAACCTTGTGGGGGCCTCTGTGGCGCAAGATGCCCGACCTGCCACGTACCCGCGAGCGCTTGTGGCTGACCGATGGAGACTTTCTCGACCTGGACTGGCACGGCCCGCATGAGGCCGGTGCGCCGTTGGTCCTGGTACTGCACGGGCTGACCGGTTCGTCCGGCTCGCCCTACGTCAAAGGCCTGCAGCAAGCACTGCAACAGCGCGGCTGGGCCAGCGTGGCAGTGAACTGGCGTGGCTGCTCCGGTGAGCCGAACCTGCTCCCGCGCAGCTACCACTCGGGCGCCAGCGAAGACCTTGCCGAGGTCGTCAGTCACCTGCGCGCCCAGCGCCCGCTGGCGCCGCTGTATGCGGTGGGCTATTCGCTGGGGGGCAATATCCTGCTCAAGTACCTGGGCGAGCGCGGCGCGGCCAGCCAGCTGCAGGCCGCGGTCGCCGTGTCGGTGCCGTTTCGCCTGGATGAATGCGCCGACCGCATCGGCCTGGGCTTTTCACGGGTGTACCAGGCGCATTTCATGCGGGCCATGCTGGCGTACGTGAAGGACAAGCAGCGTCATTTCCAGCACCTTGGCCACCACGAAAACCTGGCCACCCTGGCGCGCCTGGGCGAGCTGCGCAACCTGCGCAATTTCTGGGATTTCGATGGCCGGGTCACCGCGCCGCTCAACGGCTTCGAGGACGCACACGACTACTACCGGCGCTCATCGAGCCGCTACTACCTGGGCGACAACCGCACGCCGACACTGATCATCCAGTCTAGCGACGACCCGTTCGTGTTCAGCCACAGCCTGCCCAACCCCGGCGAGCTGGCAGCGCAGACACAGTTCGAGCTGCACCCGCGCGGCGGCCATGTCGGGTTTGTCGATGGCAGCCTGCGCAACCCCGGCTATTACCTGGAGCGGCGCATCCCGCAGTGGTTGGTGGACGGGGTCTGATCAGTCGCCGGTAGCCACCCCATGGGCCGGATCATTGATCCACTCGCTCCAGGAGCCTGCGTACAGGCGCGCCAGCGGGTAGCCCGCCAGGCATAGCGCAAACAGGTTATGGCAAGCCGTCACGCCCGATCCACAGTAGGCCACGAGCTGTTCGGGCGAGCGGTCGGCCAGTTTCTCGGCAAAGCGGACACGCAGTTCCCCGGCAGGCAGAAACCTGCCGTCCGGTCCGAGGTTGTCGGTGAAGGCCGCGCACTGGGCGCCCGGGATATGCCCCGCCACCGGGTCGATCGGTTCGACTTCACCGCGAAAACGCGGCAAGGCGCGGGCATCGAGCAGGGTCAGGTCCGGTTTGCCCAGGCGCTTGGCCAGCTGCTTGGCATCGACCAGCAGGTTCATGTCCGGCGTGCCGACGAACGTCCCTTCACGTTTATGCGGCGGATCCAGGCTCAACGGCAGGTGCGCGGCATGCCAGGCCTTGAGGCCGCCATCGAGGATGCTCACGCCGTCGCGCTTGCCCAGCCAGGCCAGCAACCACCAGGCCCGGGCGGCAAATGCCCCAGGGCCGTCGTCATACAGCACCACCTGGCTGTCATTGTCCAGGCCAAAGCCGCGCAGGCGCTCCGCCAGCCGCTCGGCCGCAGGCAACGGATGCCGGCCGGTATGGCCCTTGACCACGCGGCCGCTCAGGTCGCGCTCCAGATCAGCGAAATGCGCGCCGGCGATATGCCCTTCGGCATAGCTGCGCTGGCCGTAATCCACGTCTTCCAGGGCAAACCGGCAGTCGAGGATCACCTGGCCGGGCGTGTCCAGGCGCTCGGCCAACTGCTGGGGGGTGATCAATTGCGCAAGGGGCATGACAATCTCCTGATGAATGAACCTCTCCTGAGTCTATAGTGCCTTGAGTCGGCATGCCTGACTTGGCCGGGCGCAGTCGCTGCGCTACCATCCGAGTCGCCAACGCACTCCAGCCAGGATCAAGCGATGAACCGAGTGTTGTACCCGGGTACTTTCGACCCCATTACCAAAGGCCATGGCGATCTGGTCGAACGTGCCTCGCGACTGTTCGACCATGTGATCATCGCCGTGGCGGCCAGCCCCAAGAAAAACCCCTTGTTCCCCTTGGAACAGCGGGTGGCCCTGGCGCGTGAGGTCACCCAGCACCTGCCCAATGTGGAGGTCATCGGCTTCTCCAGCCTGCTGGCGCATTTCGCCAAGGAGCAAGGCGCCAACGTCCTGCTGAGGGGCCTGCGCGCGGTGTCCGACTTCGAGTACGAGTTCCAGCTGGCGAACATGAACCGCCAGCTCGCGCCCGACGTCGAGAGCCTGTTCCTCACGCCGTCAGAGCGCTATTCGTTCATTTCCTCGACCCTGGTCCGGGAAATTGCCGCGCTGGGTGGCGACATCACCAAGTTCGTCCATCCCGTGGTGGCCGACGCCCTGACCGAACGCTTCAAGAAGTAGACCGTACGCGCCAACGCGAAGCGCCCGCGTGCACTGCGGGCGCGAATGCGGCACAATTGTGGCCATTGGTATAGAAATGCCCGGGCTCCCAGCCCCGGCCGGAGTCCCCATGTCCCTGATCATCACCGACGATTGCATCAATTGCGACGTCTGCGAACCCGAGTGCCCGAACGCCGCCATTTCCCAAGGTGAAGAGATCTACGTGATCGACCCGAACCTGTGCACCCAGTGTGTCGGCCATTACGACGAGCCGCAGTGCCAGCAGGTCTGCCCTGTCGACTGCATCCCGCTCGATGAAGCCCATCCAGAGAGCGAAGAGCAGCTGATGGCCAAGTACCGGCGCATCACCGGCAAGGCCTGATCCGCGGCGCCTGCGTGGCTACCGCTGGCAGCGCGGGCAGAACACGCTGGCCCGCTGCCCCAGCTTGACGTCGCGCAGCTCGGTGCCGCACACCTTGCACGGCTGCCCGCCCCTGCCGTAGACGAACAACTCCTGCTGGAAATACCCCGGCTGGCCATCGCCGCCAAAGAAATCACGCAGCGTGGTCCCGCCGCGCTCGATGGCATGGGCCAGGATCCGCTTGATCTCGACCGCCAGCTTGAGATAGCGGGCCCGCGAGATGCCTCCCGCCGCGCGTCGTGGGTCGATGCCCGCCGCGAACAGCGCTTCGGTCGCGTAGATGTTGCCGACGCCAACCACCACCGCGTTGTCCATGATGAACGGCTTGACCGACATGGCCCGCCCACGTGACAGCTGGAACAGCCGCTCGCCATCGAACAGGTCGGTCAACGGCTCCGGCCCCAGATGCGCCAGCAGTGCGTGATTGTGCGGGTCGTGGCTCCAGAGCATGGCGCCAAAGCGCCGTGGGTCGGTGTAGCGCAGGGCCAGGCCCGATTCGAGCTCGATGTCCACATGCTCGTGCTTGGCAGGCGCCAGCCCTAGCTCGACCAGGCGCAGATTGCCCGACATGCCCAGGTGGCTGATCAGCGTGCCCGCCTCGGCATTGATCAGCAGGTACTTGGCCCGCCGCTCGACGGTCACGATGCGCTGCCCCGACAGGCGCACATCGAGATCCTCGGGGATCGGCCAGCGCAGGCGGCTGTCGCGCACGATCACGCGGTTGACACGCTGGCCCTCAAGATAAGGGGCGATGCCCCGGCGGGTGGTCTCGACTTCCGGCAACTCTGGCATATCAGTGCCCGTTCATGTCTCTAAGGGTCTGTTTGAGGCTCTCGAAGTCATATTCCGACAAGCCTATGTAGTCGAGCACACAGGAGGCCACCGCGTTCCATTCGTGATCGATGTTCTGGCTGCCCAGCACCCGGTAGGAGGCGCAGATGTGCTCGGCCATCTTCAGCACCGCCAGCAGGTTTTTCAGCTGGGTGTTGCGCGAGGAATCGTCGCGGAACACCGCCAGGGCGTTGTGATGGTTGGCGATGGCCGCCGTGATGTGCTCGGGCAGACGCCAGGACTTGGCGGTGAAATAGCCGACCACCGAATGGTTGGTGTTGAAGACCTGGTTTTCAGTATCGACCACGCGGTGGTCGGGGCCCGCGCTGGCGTAGGCGTCTTCGAGCACCCGCATGTACTCGGGGAAGCGCTTGAGCATCAGCGGCACGCCACAGTCGTGGAACAGCCCCAGGGTGTACGCCTCGTCGACCGCCTGCAGGCCGGTGCGCTTGGCCAGGGTCAGGCAGGTCTGCGCCACGTCCTGGGCGGTGTCCCAGAAGCGGTTGAGGGTGACGATGGTTTCGTCGCTCATCTCGCCCTTGATGGACTGGGCGTTGATCAGGTTGATGATCGAGCGGCTGCCCAGCAGGTTCACCGCGCGCTGGATCGAGCCGATCTTGTTGTCCAGCCCGAAGTGCGGCGAGTTCACCAGTTTGAGCAGTGCGCCGGACAGGCCCGGGTCCTGGGAGATCAGCCTGGCGATGGTTTCCAGGTCAGGATCAGGCATGTACTGCTCGAACTGCAGGTCGACCATGATCTGCGGTTGCGGTGGGATGCTGATACCTTGCAAGGCTTGCCTGATCTGTTCAGCGGTGAGTTCCTGGGACATACGTGCACGCTCGGGGATGAGCGGCGATTTTAACCCGTTCGTCCATTCGGGGACCAAGCCCGCCGGAACTTTCTTTTGTGCTTTGCGGCCTCTTTTATCAGGCCTATTCAGAAAAGGAGCACATCCCATGAGCACATCCTTGAGCGGCAAGCGCGTCGCGATCCTGGTTACCGACGGTTTCGAGCAGGCCGAACTGACCGGCCCGCGCGATGCCCTGAAGCAAAGCGGCGCGACGGTCGACATCATCAGCGAGAAGGCCGGCAAGGTGCGCGGCTGGAACCACGACAAGCCGGCTGACGAGTTCGAGGTGGACACGACCTTTGACGACGCGAGCCAGAACGTCTACGACGCCGTCGTCTTGCCAGGCGGCGTGCAGAACTCCGATACCATCCGCCTGATTCCAGGCGCCCAGCATCTGGTCAAGAGCCACGACGCGGCCGGCAAGCCGCTGGCGGTGATCTGCCATGGCGGCTGGCTGCTGGTATCCAGCGAACTGGTCAAGGGCCGTCGACTGACCAGCTACAAGACCCTCAAGGACGACCTGCGCAACGCGGGCGCCGAGTGGGTCGACGAGGAAGTGGTGGTGGACGGCAACCTGATCAGCAGTCGCCAGCCGGACGACATCCCCGCCTTCAACCAGAAGCTGATCGAGGCCCTGGCAGGCTGACCGCGCTGTTTGTCGTTGGCCGCGCCGGGCGCGCGGCCAACGCGCTATACTCCCGCTCTTTTTTCCGGAGCGACGTCATGTCCCTGCCCAGCCTTCGCCTCAAAGCCAACGCCGACCGCCGCCTGCGCGCCGGCCACCTGTGGGTCTACAGCAACGAAATCGACGTCGCCGCGACCCCGCTACAAGGCTTTCGCGCCGGTGAGCAGGCGATCCTCGAAGCCGCCAACGGCAAGCCGCTGGGCGTCGTCGCCCTGAGCCCCAACAACCTGATCTGCGCCCGCCTGCTGTCGCGCGACGCCAAGCTCGCGCTGGACAAGTCCCTGCTGGTGCACCGCCTCAACGTTGCCCTGTCGCTGCGCGAGCGCCTGTTCGACAAACCGTGCTACCGCCTGGTCTACGGTGATTCCGACCTGCTGCCGGGCCTGGTGGTCGACCGTTTCTTCGACATCCTCGTGGTGCAGCTGGCCTCGGCCACCATGGAGCAGCACAAGGACGACGTCATCGCCGCCCTGGTGCAGGTGCTCAAGCCAAGCGGCATCCTGTTCAAGAACGACTCGGCCGCCCGTGATGCCGAAGGCTTGGGCCGCTATGTGGAAACCGTCTACGGCGAAGTGCCGGACTGGGTCGCGCTGGAAGAGAACGGCGTCAAGTTCGAAGCCCCGGTACGCGAAGGCCAGAAGACCGGCTGGTTCTACGACCACCGCATGAACCGCGCGCGCCTGGCGCCGTACGTCAAAGGCAAGCGCGTGCTCGACCTGTTCAGCTACATCGGTGGCTGGGGTGTGCAGGCCGGCGCGTTCGGCGCCAGCGAAGTGTTCTGCGTTGACGGCTCGGCCTTCGCCCTTGATGGCGTCGAGCGCAACGCCGCGCTCAACGGCATCGCCGACAAGCTCACCTGCATCGAAGGCGACGTGTTCGAAGCCCTCAAGGAGCTCAAGGCCGCCGAAGAGCGCTTCGACGTCATCGTTGCCGACCCGCCCGCCTTCATCAAGCGCAAGAAAGACCTGAAGAACGGCGAAGGCGCCTACCGCCGCCTCAACGAACAGGCCATGCGCCTGCTCACCAAGGACGGCATTCTGGTCAGCGCCTCGTGCTCCATGCACCTGCCCGAGGATGACCTCAACGGCATCCTCCTCACCAGCGCCCGCCACCTGGACCGCAACCTGCAGCTGCTCGAGCGTGGCGGCCAAGGGCCGGATCATCCGGTGCACCCGGCGATTCCGGAGACGCGGTACATCAAGAGCATTACGTGCCGGTTGTTGCCCAATAGCTGATTGACCGTACCGGGCCTGCTTTGCAGGCCATCGCGGCACAAGGCCGCTCCCACAGAGTTATGTGCAGAACGGCAGATTCCACGTGCCCGCCGCTGTCCCTGTGGGAGCGGCCTTGTGCCGCGATGTCCGCAAAGCGGCTCTGAAGGCCGTTAAAAGAAGAATATTCCTACATAACAGTCAGACCGGTCCGCACCAAGTCTGTCGATGGTCAGGGCTAACGTTCGTCTTTTCCGCCATCGAAAAGAAGAACAACAATGGACCCCAGATCTGTACTCCTTCTGCTCCTCATGAGCCTGTTGGGCGTATTCCCGCTCGACGTCATCCTCCCGTCCTTTCCAGCCTTGGCTACCACCTTCAGCGTCGATATCTCGAGCATCGCGCTATCGATCAGCGGTTTCGCCCTGGGCGTCGCTCTGTCCCAATCCATCATTGGCCCGTTGTCTGATCGAATGGGACGCAAGCGTCTATTGATGGCTGGTCTGTTTATCGCCATTGCGGGCGCATTGGGCTGCCTGCTGGCGACTGACTACCCGACGTTCATCGCCAGCCGTGTGCTCCAGGCCCTGGGATGTGGATGTTTCGTCCTCGGCCAAGCACTGGTCCAGGACGTCTTCACCGGCGCGCAACGCAACCGCATGCGGATTCTTCTGACGAGTGCCAGCGGCGTGTTCATCTCGCTCTCTCCGCTGGCCGGCAGCGCACTGCAACGTGGATTCGGCTGGACCGCAAGTTTCTGGGTGTTCATCGGCCTGGCGCTGTGGGTAGCCTGGCTTGCCTGGTCCCTGCTGAAGGATGTGCCTGATCCGCCGGAAGTCGGCGGCATTCTCGAAAGCTACCGGGTGCTGCTCAACGATGGCCGATTCATGGGTTACTCGGTACTGTCGGCGATGGCGTTTGCCTGTCACTTCAGTTTTATCGTCACGTCGCCCTTGTTGCTGATGCAGACGCTCGGGCTTTCCGAGTACGCGTTTTCCCTGGTGTTCATCGGTTACGGTATTGCCTACTTCCTGGGTGGATTCATCGCCAGCGCCGTGAATGGCAAACTCACCCCACATGCACAAATCGCGTTCGGATTGGGGTTGATCGGCTTTGGAGGTCTGGTGCTCTCATGCTGGCTGATGGTTGGACGCTTGTCCGTGACATCCATCCTCCTGCCAATGGTCATTTGCACGGCCGGCACCACCATCACCCGGCCTGCGGCCACTTCCTGCGCCTTGGAGCGCCATCCATCACGTGTGGGTGCTGCGGCGGCGCTCAACAACACCATACTGTTCACGAGTGGAGGCTTGGCCAGTGGTCTGATCGCACTGGCAGACGAAAGCCTGTCCTTGCACCTGGGGCTTGGTTTCATCGGTGTGAGCTTAGCGGGAGTGTTCATGGTGAAATGGCTGTCGTCCCGGGTTCCCGCCACTATCCCCTAACCGGCTGGTCCTGCGTCCTGGCGAGGGCGGAGCCCTCGCCGGGCCACATCACTAACGCGTTGTGCGATGCCGGCAGGGGACAAAGACAGTCACTCTCATAACGCCCGATGCTGGCCGAAGGCCCGGTACGGACGACGTTGCCGTTCAACCCTGGATTAGCGCCCAAACCACCCAACCATCCACATCACCATTCCTTCACCGCGCCAGCGGTGTAGAATCGGGCTATTCATCGCCAGACATCCCCGGCGGGTTTATGAGCTCTGGCCGATCACGCGGCGATCCCGCGGTGCTTCGGCCTCATCCGTGCCAGTGGCAACCGGCCTTCGGTGCAAAGGACAAGAGAAGCTCACTCCCCTTTTTGTGACCTGATTCAGCCGCCAGGAGTGCTTCATGCCTGATTACCGTTCCAAGACCTCCACCCACGGCCGCAACATGGCCGGCGCTCGTGCCTTGTGGCGCGCCACCGGAATGAAGGACGACGATTTCAAGAAACCGATCATCGCCATCGCCAACTCGTTCACCCAGTTCGTCCCGGGGCATGTGCACCTGAAGGACCTGGGCCAGCTGGTCGCCCGCGAGATCGAACGCGCCGGTGGCGTGGCCAAGGAATTCAACACCATCGCGGTCGATGACGGCATCGCCATGGGCCACGACGGCATGCTGTATTCGTTGCCGAGCCGCGAGATCATCGCCGACTCCGTCGAGTACATGGTCAACGCCCACTGCGCCGACGCGATCGTGTGCATCTCCAACTGCGACAAGATCACTCCCGGCATGCTGATGGCCGCCCTGCGCCTGAACATCCCGGTGATCTTCGTCTCGGGCGGTCCGATGGAAGCCGGCAAGACCAAGCTGGCCAGCCATGGCCTGGACCTGGTCGATGCCATGGTCATCGCCGCCGACTCAACCGCCAGCGACGAGAAAGTCGCCGAGTACGAGCGCAGCGCCTGCCCGACCTGTGGTTCGTGCTCCGGCATGTTCACCGCCAATTCGATGAACTGCCTGACCGAGGCCCTGGGCCTGGCCCTGCCGGGCAACGGCTCGACCCTGGCCACCCACTCCGACCGCGAGCAGCTGTTCCTGCGGGCCGGGCGCACCATCGTCGAGCTGTGCAAGCGCTACTACGGCGAGAACGATGAGTCGGTGCTGCCGCGCAACATCGCCAACTTCAAGGCGTTCGAGAACGCCATGATGCTCGACATCGCCATGGGTGGCTCGACCAACACCATCCTGCACCTGCTGGCCGCCGCCCAGGAAGCGGAGATCGAGTTCGACCTGCGCGACATCGATCGCCTGTCGCGCAACGTGCCGCAGCTGTGCAAGGTGGCGCCGAACATCCAGAAGTACCACATGGAAGACGTCCACCGCGCTGGCGGCATCTTCAGCATCCTCGGCTCGCTGGCCCGCGGCGGTCTGTTGCACACCGACCTGCCGACCGTGCACAGCCGCAGCATGGAAGAAGCCATCGCCAAGTGGGACATCACCCAGACCGACGACGAAGCGGTGCACCACTTCTTCAAGGCCGGCCCGGCGGGCATTCCGACCCAGACCGCGTTCAGCCAGTCGACCCGCTGGGAAACCCTGGACGACGACCGTGAGAACGGCTGCATTCGCAGCTTCGAGCATGCCTATTCGAAAGAAGGCGGCCTGGCCGTGCTGTACGGCAACATCGCGCTGGATGGCTGCGTGGTGAAGACCGCCGGTGTCGATGAGTCGATCCACGTGTTCGAAGGCAACGCGAAGATCTTCGAGAGCCAGGACAGCGCCGTGCGCGGCATCCTCGCCGACGAAGTGCAGGCCGGCGACATCGTGATCATCCGTTACGAAGGCCCGAAAGGCGGCCCGGGCATGCAGGAAATGCTCTACCCGACGTCGTACCTGAAGTCCAAGGGCCTGGGCAAGGCCTGCGCCCTGCTGACCGATGGCCGCTTCTCGGGCGGTACCTCGGGCCTGTCGATCGGCCACGCCTCGCCTGAAGCCGCCGCGGGTGGCGCCATTGGCCTGGTGCGTGACGGTGACAAGGTGCTGATCGACATTCCTAACCGCACCATCAACCTGCTGGTGAGCGATGAAGAGCTGTCGCATCGCCGTATCGAGCAGGACAAGAAGGGCTGGAAGCCTGTTGAAGTGCGTCCGCGCAAGGTGACGACCGCGCTGAAGGCGTACGCGTTGCTGGCGACCAGTGCCGACAAGGGTGCTGTGCGGAACAAGGCGATGCTCGACGGGTTGTAAGAGCGCTTTGAGGTTGGAAAACCGGCGCCTGGAGCGCCGGTTTTTTTATGAGTCTGGAAAGTGCGCCTCATCACTTATTCCATAAAGCTATAACCAAATTCAATCTAGGTATAAATCCCTGCGTTTTCAGGCTGTTACCATTTCCGGTTCGCAATCGCCCCCAGAGGCGGTGCTCACCTTTTCTGCGTTCCCGGAGCTTCAATGACCCTGCCGTTGTTCTTCAACCTGTTCGCCTTCCTGGCCCTGTTGCTAGGCCTGGCGAAAATCCCCCGCACCGACTGGAGCCTGGCGAAGAAGGTCCTGTTGGGCCTGGCCCTGGGCGTAGTATTCGGGGCAATCCTGCATGCGATCTACGGCGCTGGTCATCCGGTGCTCAAGGCGACCATCGGCTGGCTTGACCTGGTCGGTGTCGGCTATGTGCAGCTGCTGCAGATGATCGTGATGCCGCTGATCTTCGCCTCGATCCTGAGCGCGGTCGCCCGTTTGCACAATGCCTCGTCGCTGGGACGGATCAGTGTGCTGAGCATCGGCACGCTGCTGCTGACCACCGCGATCGCCGCGCTGATCGGTATCGTGCTGACCAACCTGTTCGGCCTCAGCGCCGAGGGCCTGGTCGCCGGCACCCAGGAAATGGCGCGCATGCAGGCCATCCAGAGCGATTACGCGGGCAAGGTCGCCGACCTCAACATCCCGCAATTGCTGCTGTCGTTCCTGCCGAGCAACCCGGTGGGCGACCTGGCGCGCGCCAAACCGACCTCGATCATCAGCGTGGTGATCTTCGCGGTCTTCCTGGGCATGGCCGCGCTGCAGCTGCTCAAGGACGATGCCGAGAAGGGCAACCGCGTGCTGGCCGCCATCGACACCCTGCAAGCCTGGGTGATGCGCCTGGTGCGCCTGGTGATGAAGCTGACCCCGTACGGTGTGCTGGCGTTGATGACCAAGGTCGTGGCCAGCTCGAACCTGGACGACATCCTCAAGCTGGGCAGCTTCGTGTTGGTGTCCTACCTGGGCCTGGCGCTGATGTTCGTGGTCCATGGCGTGATCCTCGCCGCGACCGGTGTCAGCCCGCTGCGCTTCCTGCGCAAGGTCTGGCCGGTGCTGACCTTTGCCTTCACCAGCCGCTCCAGCGCCGCCAGCATCCCGCTGAACATCGAAGCACAGACCTTGCGCCTGGGCGTGCCGGCGTCGATTGCGAGCTTCTCCGCCTCCTTTGGCACAACCATCGGCCAGAACGGCTGCGCAGGGCTGTACCCGGCAATGTTGGCGGTAATGGTGGCTCCGGCCGTGGGCATCGACACGTTCGATCCGCTGTGGATCGCCACCCTCGTGGCCATCGTCACCTTGAGCTCGGCGGGTGTCGCGGGCGTGGGTGGCGGCGCGACCTTCGCCGCGCTGATCGTGCTGCCGGCCATGGGCTTGCCGGTCGAGCTGGTCGCACTGTTGATCTCGGTCGAGCCGCTGATCGACATGGGCCGTACCGCGCTGAACGTGAACGGCTCCATGACGGCGGGCGTGGTGACCAGTCAGCTGCTCAAGCAGACGGACCGTGAGGTGATGGGCTCCGAGGAGCATGCGCAGCTCAGCCGCGGTTGATCGGCTCTAGCGGGCAACACTGAATCTGTGGGAGCGCCGAACCGCGGCTCCCACGGCTACAGAGGCGACCCTAAACGATTGTCCGCTTGTCCCAGACTTCGAAATGGTAGGCAGGCCCTTGCGAAGCCTGCGCCTCGCTCGACACCAGGTGCCACGCGTTCTTGTCGAACTCGGGAAACCACGCATCCCCTTCCGGGCTCAGCTCGACGCGGGTCAGGTACATGCGGCTGACCAGCCCGCTCTCCAGCGCCTGTCCATACAGCTGCGCGCCGCCGATCAGCATCAGCTCATCGACGCCCTTCTCCTGCGCCCACTGCTCGGCGCGAACCAGCGCGCTCTCCAGCGAGTCGAACACTTCAGCGCCTTCGAGCACCAACCCCGGCTGACGGCTGACCACCAGGTTCAACCGGCCCGGCAACGGGCGGCCCAACGAGTCCCAGGTCTTGCGACCCATGATGATCGGCTTGCCCAGGGTCGTCGCTTTGAAATATTTGAAATCCCCCGGCAAATGCCAGGGCATGCTGTTGTCGATGCCGATGACGCGGTTCTCGGCGAGGGCCGCGATCAGGCTGAGGGGAAGTGATGTTTTCATGCCGCCGAGGATAGCAAAGCCCGCCCCTGGATGCCTGGGTTATGCTTTCCCCTTGAACCGCTCAACGGAAGACCCTGTGACTGGACTGACCGAACTCGACAAGCGCTGGCTCACCGAAGCGGTGCGCCTGCGTGAGGACCATGCAGGACCCTTGGAAGACCAGCAAGCCAACCGGCACGCGCGCCAGCAGGGCGGCGATCTGGCCGCGCGCATACAACACCGCGCCCTGGCGCTGGCCGAACGCGATGGCATGACCGGTGCCCTGCAACACTGGAAACAGGGCGCGCGCCTTGCCGTGCTGGCCCTGATGCTGCTCGCGCTGCTCAGTGGTGCGGGCCTGGCCTTCGCCGCGCTGGGGGATGGCCAGCGTCCCGTCAATGTCTTCTGGGCACTGGGCAGCCTGCTGGGGCTGAACCTGTCGCTGCTGCTGGGATGGGCAGTGGGTTTCTTCTTCGCGGGCGAGCACGGCAGCGGCCTGGGGAAGTTGTGGCTGTGGCTCAGCGAGCGCTTCGCCCGCGATGCCAAGGCCGTACACCTGGCCCCGGCCTTGCTGGTGCTGTTACAACGCCGTCGCCTGAACCGCTGGCTGCTCGGCCTGCTGGTGCACAGCCTGTGGGTGCTGGCCCTGGGCACGGCACTGGTGATGCTGCTGACGCTGCTCGCCACCCGGCGCTATGGCTTTGTCTGGGAAACGACCATCCTGGGCGCCGACACCTTCGTCGGCCTGACCCAGGCCCTCGGCGCCCTGCCCGCCCTGCTCGGCTTCAACGTGCCGGACGTGGCGATGATCCGCGCCAGCGGCGACAGCCTGCCCTCGCTCGACATCGCCCGCCAGGCCTGGGCCGGCTGGTTGCTGGGCGTACTGCTGGTGTACGGCATCCTGCCCCGTCTGGTCCTGGCCCTGCTGTGCCTGTGGCGCTGGCGCCGGGGCCGCGCCCGCTTGAGTCTGGACCTCGGCCTGCCCGGCTACAGCCAGCTGCGCGAAAGCCTGATGCCCAGCAGCGAACGCCTGGGCGTACAGGATGCGGCCCCCGAGACACTGCCGCACTTTCACGCCGGCCAGCATGACAACAGCAACAGCGGCGCGCTGCTGGTGGGCCTGGAACTGGACGATCAACGCCCCTGGCCGCCGGCCTTGCCAGCGTCGGTCAAGGACGCTGGCATCCTCGACAGCCGCGAGTCACGCAACCGGCTGCTGGAACAGCTCAGCCGCTTTCCTCCAGCGCGCCTGGCCATCGCCTGCGATCCTCTGCGCTCGCCCGACCGCGGTAGCCTCGCGCTGCTCGCGGAGCTGGCGCGCAATGCCGGCGCCACCCGCGTCTGGCTGTTGCAAGCGGCACCCGGCCAGGCGCTGGACCCCGCGCGCCTGGGTGACTGGCACCAGGCCCTGGAGCAACTGGGCCTTGCCCATGCCGACGTGGCTCCGCTGGGCTGGCTGGAGCATGGACATGACTGAGCCGTTGAAACTGGCCGTGGTCGGCCACACGAATGTGGGCAAGACCTCACTGCTGCGCACCCTGACCCGTGACGTCGGCTTCGGTGAGGTATCGCACCGGCCCAGCACCACCCGCCACGTCGAAGGCGCGCGGCTGTCGGTGAACGGCGAACCACTGCTGGAGCTCTACGACACGCCAGGTCTGGAGGACGCCATTGCGCTGCTCGACTACCTCGAGCGCCTGGAGCAACCCGGCGAGCGGCTCGACGGCCCCGCCCGGCTCGAGCGTTTCCTCAAGGGTAGCGAGGCGCGTCAGCGCTTCGAACAGGAAGCCAAGGTGCTACGCCAGTTGCAGGCGAGCAACGCCGGGCTGTATGTGATCGATGCGCGCGAACCGGTGCTGGCCAAGTACCGCGACGAACTTGAAGTGCTCGCCGGTTGTGGCAAGCCGCTGCTGCCGGTGCTCAATTTTGTTGCCAGCAGCCAGCACCGCGAGCCCGAATGGCGTGATGCGCTGGCGCGCCTGGGCCTGCATGCCCTGGTGCGTTTCGACAGCGTTGCCCCGCCGGAGGACGGCGAGCGACGCTTGTATGAAAGCCTGGCGCTGCTGCTGGAAAATGCCCGGCCGGCCCTGCAGCGGCTGATAGACGATCAGCAGGCCCAACGCCTGACCCGCCGCGAGGGCGGCAAGCGCCTGGTCGCCGAGCTACTGCTCGACTGCGCGGCGTGCCGCCGCAGCGTCGATACCGAATCCACAGCCGAAGCCGCCGCTGTCGAAGCCTTGCGCAGCGAAGTACGCCAGCGCGAACAGCGCTGCGTCGAAGCCTTGCTCAAGTTGCATGGTTTTCGCCGCGAAGACGCCAATGCCGGCGACCTGCCGCTGCTCGACGGCCGCTGGGGTGACGACCTGTTCAACCCGGAAACGCTAAAGCTGCTTGGCGTGCGCCTGAGCGGCGGCGTGGCGGCGGGCGCGGCGGCCGGTGCCGGGGTTGATTTGCTGGTGGGCGGGCTCACCCTCGGCGCCGCCGCGCTGGCGGGCGCGATTGCCGGTGGCGCGTTGCAGACCGCGCGCAACTACGGATCGAGATTGATGGGCAAGCTCAAGGGCCAGCGCGAGCTGACCGTGGATGATGCCGTGCTGCGCCTGCTCGCCCTGCGTCAGCAACAACTGATGCACGCCCTCGACAGCCGGGGCCATGCCGCCCAGGACAGCATCCACCTCGATGCCACGCAAGAACAGGCCTGGCGCAAGGGCAAGCTTCCCGAAGCACTGGCCAAGGCCCGCGCGCATCCACAGTGGTCCTCGCTCAACAGTGGCGCGCGGGTGAACCAGGCGCAACGGCAGGAGCAGATCGAGGCGTTGGTGGACGAGCTCTGACGCCTTTGTGGAAGATTTGCTGTGCAGTTCAGGGGACCTACTTGCGCAGCAGGCGCAGGCCGTTGAACACCACCAGCAGGCTCACGCCCATGTCGGCAAACACCGCCATCCACATGGTCGCGAGGCCCGCAAAGGTTATCCCCAGGAAAACCGCCTTTATCACCAACGCCAGAACGATGTTCTGGGTAAGGATCGACGCAGTCTGGCGCGACAACCTGACAAAAGCCGGGATCTTGCGCAGGTCGTCATCCATCAATGCCACGTCGGCGGTTTCGATGGCCGTGTCGGTGCCGGCGGCCGCCATGGCGAAGCCGATTTCGGCACGTGCCAAGGCCGGGGCATCGTTGATGCCATCACCCACCATGCCGACCCGATGCCCTTGGGCGTACAGCGCCTCGATCGCCTCCAGTTTCTCTCCCGGCAACAGGTCGCCACGCGCCTGATCGATGCCGACCTGGGCCGCGATGGCGTCGGCGGTGTGGGCGTTGTCGCCAGTGAGCATCACCGTCTTGATGCCCAAGGCGTGCAGTTCGGCGACGGCCTGGCGGCTGCTGTCCTTTACGGTGTCGGCCACGGCGAACACGGCCAGGGGACCGGAGCGGTCGAGCAGCAGTACCACGGTCTTGCCTTGGCGCTCGAGTTGATCGAGCTCGGCTTCAAGCGCGGGTGAACACAGGCCCAGCTCTTCGACCAGCCGGTGGTTGCCCAGGTGATAGTCATGGCCGGCGATCACCCCGCGCACCCCGCGACCGCCCAACGCAGCGAACTCGCTGACCTCGCTGAGGGCCACCTGCTGTTCGGCCGCAGCCACCGCGATTGCGTGCGATACCGGGTGATCTGAACGTGTGGCCAGGCTGGCCGCCAAAGCCTGCGCACGGCCTTCGAAGGCCGGGTCCAGGAGCTTGAAGTCGGTCTGCACGGGCTTGCCGTGGGTGAGCGTGCCAGTCTTGTCCAGGGCCAGGAAGTCCAGCTTGCGCCCGCCTTCCAGATACACCCCGCCCTTGATCAGGATCCCCTTGCGCGCGGCCGCGGCCAGCCCGCTGACGATGGTCACGGGTGTCGAGATCACCAGCGCGCACGGGCAGGCCACCACCAGCAGCACCAAGGCGCGGTAGATCCAGTCGAACCACGCGCCCGCCGTGAACAGCGGCGGCAGGACCGCCACCGCCAAGGCCACGGCGAACACCGCCGGGGTATAGATGCGCGAGAAGCGATCGACGAAGCGCTGGGTCGGCGCCCTCGCGCCCTGGGCCTCTTCGACCGCCTTGATGATGCGTGCCAGGGTGGAATGACCGGCCGCGGCGGTCACGCGATATTCCAGGGCACCCGCCTGGTTGATGGTACCGGCGAACAGCTTGTCGCCAATGGCTTTTTCCACGGGCAGGCTTTCACCGGTAATCGGCGCCTGATCGACACTGGATTGTCCGCTGACCACCTCTCCGTCGAGGCCGATACGTTCACCTGGACGTGCCCGCACCAGCGCGCCGAGCGCCACGTCACGCACGTCGACTTCGCGCCACTGGCCATCGCCCTGCCGCACCGTGGCCCTGTCCGGCGTCAGCTGCATCAGGCCGCCGATGGCGTTACGCGCCCGATCCAGCGAACGGGCCTCGATCAACTCGGCGACGGTAAACAGCACCATGACCATCGCCGCCTCGGGCCACTGGCCAATCAGCACGGCGCCGGTCACGGCGATGCTCATCAACGCGTTGATGTTGAGGTTGCGGTTCTTCAGGGCGATCCAGCCCTTCTTGTAGGTACCCAGGCCGCAGCCCAGGATCGCCGCCAGGGCAAGCAGCGCCACCAGCCATTCGGGCACAAGGGCGGTGAAGTGCGCCACCTCCGCGGCCACCGCCGCCACGCCCGACAGTGCCAGCGGCAACCAGCGTGCCTGGGGCGCGGGGGCCAGCGGACTGACATCGTTGTCGGCCAGCGGATCGGCCTGCATGCCCAGGTCGCCGATCGCCTGTTCGATGGCCACGGTATCGGCCAGCGTATGGCGCACGCCCAGCACGCGATTGATCAGGTTGAACTCGAGCTGCTCGATACCCGCCATCTTGCCCAGTCTGTCCTGGATAAGGGTCTGCTCGGTTGGGCAGTCCATGGCCTGGATACGGAACCGGCTCAGCCGCGCGTCGCCACTGGCGGACTCGGTCAGTTGCACCAGGGCCGGTGCGGTGTGGCTGGAACAGCAGGCATGGGCTTGATGATGCGCGTGGTCATGATCATGATCATGGGAATGCGGATCGGGGCTGACAGGCTGGTTCATGGGTTCGTCCTTAAGAGTGCCTGTTGCCAAGTGAACACCCTGTAGCCACTATAGGGTCAAGGTTCTTGATGGAGTTTCGGCATGAAGATTGGAGAACTGGCCAAGGCCACCGACTGCGCGGTCGAGACCATCCGCTACTACGAGCGTGAACAGTTGCTGCCGGAACCGGCGCGCAGCGAGGGTAACTACCGGCTGTACACCCAGACCCACGTGGAACGGCTGACGTTCATCCGCAACTGCCGGACGCTGGACATGACGCTGGACGAGATTCGCAGCCTGCTGAGGCTGCGCGACAGCCCCGACGACCAGTGCGAGAGCGTCAACGCACTGATCGACGAGCACATCGAGCATGTGCAGGCGCGGATTGATGGCTTGCTCGCGTTGCAGGCGCAGCTGGTGGAGCTACGCCAGCACTGTCACCCCAAGGAGGCGCAGTGCTCGATCCTGCAGCACCTGGAAGTCAACGGCGCCGTGACCGCGCCGGAGGCGGAGCATTCGCATGTAGGAAGAAGCCACGGGCATTGAAGGCCGCTGGCCTCTTCGCTGGCAAGCCAGCTCCCACAGGTACGGCGCCACCTCTGGATACGACCCTGTGCCTGTGGGAGCTGGCTTGCCAGCGAAGAGCCCAGCGCTGGATTCAGCGATGTTCTTCTACGTAAGCTTGTATCAAACCGCCATCGGCGCCGTCATCGGGGCGTGGTGCTCGTACCCTTCGAGGCTGAAATCGCTCGGCTCGATCTTCTCCAGCCACTCAGGCGCGTACACGCCCGTCTCGGCAAACGCCGGCACGCGGTCACTGATGACCAGCTTCGGTGCTTCCAGCGGTTCGCGCTTGAGCTGCTCGTTGAGCATGTCCAGATGATTCTCGTACACGTGCGCGTCACCAATGAAGTAGGTGAACCAGCGCGGCGTGTAGCCGGTCAGCCGGCCGAACAGCGACAGCAGCGCGGCGCCTTCGGTGAGGTTGAACGGTGTGCCCAAGCCCAGGTCGTTGGAGCGAATGTAGAGGGTCAGGGAGATTTCCTTCGTCTCGACATTGGGGTGGAACTGATACAGCAGATGGCACGGCGGCAGGGCCATTTCATCGAGCTGGGCGCAGTTCCAGCCGTGGAACAGGATGCGGCGGCTGCCCGGGTCGTTGATGATGGTATCCAGGCACTGGCGCACCTGGTCGATCGCCTTGTACAGCACGACAAAGGCTTCACCGCCCTCCTCGTCCTCGGCAATCCTGCGGAAACCCTGCTGCTCGGCCAGGGCGATCGCGGCCGGGTTGCTCAGCGGCACGCGCTTGAAACCAGGCCACTGGCGCCACTGCACGCCGTAGATCTCGCCGAGGTCGTCGTGTCCCTGGCGGAACGGGTTGGCCAGCCACTGGGCGTTTTCATTGGCGTTCTGGTCCCAGACCTTGCAGCCCAGCTCGCGGAACTCACCGGCGTTTTTCACACCGCGCAGAAAGCCGACCATCTCGCCGATCGCCGACTTGAACGCCAGCCGGCGGGTGGTGATGGCCGGAAAGCCTTTCTGCAGGTCGAAGCGCAGCATGGCGCCCGGCAGGCTGATGGTGCGCACGCCGGTACGGTTGCCCTGCAGGGTGCCGTTCTCGATGACGTCCCGGACCAGATCTAGATACTGTTTCATGACTTACCTGTAGCAAAGACGGCAGGGGGATCGCCCCTGCCGTGGAAATCAGAGGGCCGGCTTGGCCGTGGGCGTGCGGTTGTAGGCCCACCAGATCAGGCCGATGCCGCCGAGGATCATCGGCACGCAGAGCAGTTGGCCCATGGTGAGCCAACCGAAGGCAAGGTAACCGAGCTGGGCATCGGGTACCCGCACGAACTCGACGATGAACCGGAAGATGCCGTAGAACAACGCGAACATGCCGGAAACGGCCATGGTTGGCCGCGGCTTGCGCGAGTACACCCAGAGAACCAGGAATAGTGCCACACCTTCAAGGGCGAACTGGTAGAGCTGCGACGGGTGGCGTGGCAACTGGGCCGGGTCGCTGAAAGGCGGGAAGACCATGGCCCACGGTACGTCGGTGGCCTTGCCCCAGAGCTCGGCATTGATGAAGTTGCCGATGCGCCCGGCGCCCAGGCCGATCGGCACCATCGGCGCGACGAAGTCCATCAGCTCGAAGAACGACTTGTTGTTGCGCTTGCCGAACCACACCGCCGCCAGCATCACGCCGATGAAGCCGCCGTGGAACGACATGCCACCCTTCCACACCTCGAAAATCAGGGTCGGATTGGCCAGGTAGGCATGCAGGTCGTAGAACAGCACGTAGCCCAGCCGCCCGCCGACGATCACGCCCATGGACAGCCAGAACACCAGGTCGGAGAGCTTTTCGCGGCTCCATGTCGGATCAAAACGGTTGAGCCGCCGCGAGGCCAGCAGCCAGGCCCCGCCGATGCCGATCAGGTACATCAACCCGTACCAGTGGATTTTCAGCGGCCCGATGGCCAGGGCCACGGGGTCGATCTGCGGGTAAGGCAGCATGGTGATTCCTCTCGTTTAAAGCAGAAAGCTCAGGCCGACGCTGAACAGCAGCGCGGCGAACAGGCGTTTGAGCAGGCGCGGCGACAGCTTGTGCGCCAGGCGCGCGCCGTAGCGGGCAAAAAACATGCTGGTCACGGCAATGCCCACCAGCGCAGGCAGGTACACAAAGCCCAGGCTGTGCGCTGGCAACTGCGGCTCATGCCAGCCCAGGATCATGAAACTCAGGGCGCTGGCCAGGGCGATCGGCAGGCCGCAGGCCGACGAGGTCGCCACGGCCTGCTGCATTGGCAGGCTGCGCCAGGTCAGCAGCGGCACGGTCAGCGAGCCGCCGCCGATACCGAAGATGGCCGAGGCCCAGCCGACCACCACGCCAGCCAGGGTCAGCCCGGGCTTGCCGGGAATACCGCGGCTGGCCTTGGGCTTGAGGTCCAGCGCCATCTGCACGGCGACCAGCAAGGCGAATACGCCGATGATCTTCTGCAGCATCGGCCCCTGGATCAGCGACGCGGTCTTGGCGCCGATGCCCGCGCCAATGAGGATGCCCAAGGTCATCCAGGCAACGATCGGCCATTGCACCGCGCCACGGCGATGGTGCTCGATGATGGCGTTGACCGAGGTGAAGACGATGGTCGCAAGCGACGTGCCCACCGCCAGGTGCGTCAGCACCGAGGGCTCGAAACCCTGCAAGGTGAAACTGAACACCAGCACCGGCACGATGATGATGCCGCCGCCCACGCCGAAGAGCCCGGCCAGCACGCCGGCGCAGGCGCCCAACAGCACATAGAGTGCGAACTCCATACGGCATCCCCATGAAAAACGATGCGGCATGGTAACGGAAGCGAGCACCGCGGCTCTAGTGAAGAGTCGGACAGGTTATGGATGGATGTGACGGCGGTGGTAGAGTCGGGTGAAAACACAGAGGCCTACCTATGTGCCTGATCGTATTCGCCTGGCGGCCTGGGCATGCCCTGCCGCTGGTGGTCGCGGCCAACCGTGACGAGTTCTATGCCCGCCCGACCCAGGCACTGGGGCCGTGGGAGGATGCCCCCGGGGTATATGCCGGCCGCGATCTGGAAGCGGGCGGCACCTGGCTTGGCATCGGGCCGGGCAGGCGCTTTGCCGCGCTGACCAATATCCGGGATCCGCTGCAACCCCTGGGTTCACGCTCACGGGGCGAACTGGTGGCGGGCTACCTGCAGGGCGAACTGGGTATCGAGGCGTATCTCGACCAGGTTGCGAGCCGCGGTGCGCTGTATTCAGGATTCAACCTGCTGGCCGGTGACACGGACCGGCTGGGGTACCTGAGCGCCCGTGACGTGGCGCCCCGGCTGCTCGAACCTGGGGTGTACGGACTGTCCAACGCCGGGCTGGATACCCCTTGGCCCAAACTGCTCAAGGCCCGCGAAGGGTTGCGCACGGTGCTGGACGATCCCCGGCCGCCGCGCCTGCTGGAGCTGCTGGCCGAGGGAGCGCAAGCACCCGATGCCGAGCTGCCGCAGACCGGTGTTGGCATTGCCACGGAGCGGCTGCTATCGAGTGTGTTCATCGCCAGCCAGAACTACGGAACGCGCGCGAGCACGGTGCTCATCGTCGATGCCGAAGGACGCCGCCGGTTGGTGGAACGCAGCTTCGGCCCGTTCGGCGGGCATCTGGGCGAGATCGACCTGTCAGTCTGACGCAGCCTGCTATCTGTGCTCTTCCCTGTGGGAGCGGCCTTGTGCCGCGATCGGGCGCGAAGCGGCCGTAGAACCTGCGACCGGGTGGGGTCTGACCTGTCGGAAGGCTTCAGAGCGTCTTGTCCGCCCCGGGACCAATCATCCGGGCCAGGCCGAGATTCTTCAGCGCCAGCTGCAGCGAGCTGTGGATAACTTGCGGGTTGTCATGGCTCATGGCTTCGGTCAGCAAATCGCGGGCCTTGCTCATGTTGATCTGACGCAGCATCCACTTCACCTTGGGCAGGTTGGTGGAGTTCATCGACAAGCTGTCAAAACCCATGGCCATCAACAGCACGGCGGCAGCGGGATCGCCGGCCATCTCGCCGCAGATGCTCACCGGCTTGCCTTCGGCATGGGCATCGCGCACCACGGCCTGCAAGGCCTGCAGCACCGCCGGGTGCATGTAGTCGTAGAGGTCGGCGACGCGCGGGTTGTTGCGGTCGACGGCGAGCAGGTACTGGGTCAGGTCGTTGGAGCCGACCGACAGGAAGTCCACCTGGCGGGCAAGCTCGCGGGTCTGGTACACCGCGGCCGGAATCTCGACCATCACCCCGACCGGTGGCATCGGCACGTCGGTGCCTTCGTCGCGCACTTCGCCCCAGGCCCGGTGGATCAGGTGCAGCGCCTCTTCCAGCTCGTGAATGCCAGAGATCATCGGCAACAGGATGCGCAGGTTGTTCAGGCCCTCGCTGGCCTTGAGCATGGCGCGGGTCTGCACCAGGAAGATTTCCGGATGGTCGAGCGTCACGCGAATGCCACGCCAGCCGAGGAAGGGGTTGTCTTCCTTGATCGGGAAGTAGGACAACGCCTTGTCGCCGCCGATGTCCAGGCTGCGCATGGTGACCGGCAGTGGATGGAAAGCCGCCAGCTGCTCGCGGTAGATCGCCAGCTGTTCCTTCTCGCTGGGGAAGCGCTGGTTGATCATGAACGGCACTTCGGTACGGTACAGGCCAACCCCTTCGGCGCCGCGCTGCTGGGCGCGGGCCACGTCGGCGAGCAGGCCGGTGTTGACCCACAGCGGCATGCGGTGGCCGTCGGGGGTGATGCACGGCAGTTCGCGCAGGGCGTCGAGGCCCTGGGCCAGCTGGCGCTCCTCCTCGACCACTTCGCTGTACTGCTTGCGCAGCACCTCGCTGGGGTTGGTGAAGACCTCGCCCTTGTAACCGTCGACGATCATGTCGATGCCGTCGACCTTCGAGTACGGCAGGTCGACCAGGCCCATGACCGTCGGAATGCCCATGGCCCGGGCGAGGATCGCGACGTGGGAGTTGCCCGAGCCCAGGACCGACACCAGGCCGACCAGCTTGCCCTCGGGCACCTCGCCGAGCATGGCGGGCGTGAGTTCCTCGCTGATCAGGATGGAGTTGTCGGGATAGACCAGCGACAGCTGACGGGCTTCCTGCAGGTAGGCCAGCAGCCGCCGGCCCAGGTCCTTGACGTCGGAGGCGCGCTCGCGCAGGTAGTCATCGTCCATCAGCTCGAAGCGGCTGACGTGCTCGGCCACGACCTGGCGCAAGGCCCCCTGGGCCCACTGGCCGGTCTTGATGACCTCGACCACCTCGCCACCGAGGGCGGCGTCCTCCAGCATCATCAGGTAGACGTCGAACAGCGCGCGCTCTTCGGGGCGCAGCTGCGTGGCCAGCTTGGCCGACAGCTTGCGCATGTCTTCGCGCACGCCTTCAAGGGCGGTGTTGAACAGCTTGAGCTCGGCGTCGATGTCATCGACGGACTTGTCCGGCACCACATCGAGGTCGGCGGGCGGCAGCATGACCACCGCGCGGCCCACCGCTGCGCCGGGCGAACCTGGCACCCCGACGAAGCGCGCCTCCTGGATACCCTTGCCCTGGCGGCCCAGGCCGCGGATCGAGCCAGTGGCCTCGGCGTGGGCGATAACCCCGGCGAGCTGCGCGCTCATGGTCACCAGGAAGGCTTCTTCACCCTCGTCGAACTGCCGGCGTTCCTTCTGCTGGATGACCAGAACACCCACCACCCTGCGGTGATGGATGATCGGCGCGCCAAGGAAGGACGCATAACGTTCTTCGCCGGTCTCGGCGAAATAGCGATAACGGGGGTGGCTGGCCGCGTTTTCCAGGTTGAGCGGCTCTTCTCGGGTGCCCACCAGGCCCACCAGACCCTCGTTGGAGGCCATGCTGACCTTGCCGATCGAACGCTTGTTCAGGCCCTCGGACGCCATCAGCACGAAACGGTTGGTCTCGGGATCAAGCAGGTACACCGAGCAGACCTGGCTCCCCATGGCCTCTTTCACGCGCAAGACAATGATCCCCAATGCCGTCTTGAGATCTTTGGCGGAGTTCACTTCCTGGACGATCTTGCGCAGCGTATTGAGCATGGCTGGGGGTCGAACTCCGTCGTCAGTCGCGCGTCAGCAGACGCGGGGCAAGCTCTTTAAGGGCGCGACGGTAGACCTCGCGCTTGAATGTCACCACCTGGCCCAGCGGATACCAGTAGCTGACCCAGCGCCAGCCATCGAACTCGGGCTTTGGCGTCAGGTCCATTCGCACCCGCTGCTCGTTGGACACCAGGCGCAGCAGGAACCACTTCTGTTTCTGGCCGATGCACAACGGCTGGCTATGGGTGCGCACCAGACGCTGGGGTAAACGATAACGCAACCAGCCGCGGGTGCAGGCAAGAATCTCGACGTCCTCGCGCTCCAGGCCCACCTCTTCGTTCAGCTCGCGGTACAGGGCATCTTCTGGCGACTCCTCGGGGTTTATGCCCCCTTGTGGAAATTGCCAGGCATCCTGGTTGATCCGCCGAGCCCATAACACCTGTCCGGCATCATTCGTGAGAATGATCCCGACATTTGGGCGAAAACCATCCGGGTCGATCACGGCAGCAATCTCGAAAACGCATGTCACCGCATTGTTCCACAAAGCCTGCGAGCGCAGCAACGCGCCGCCACAGCTTATGTGCAGCGAGTGAAGGCAAGATGACGCGGTCGCGGCGCCCGTGGCGCAAGAAGGTCCGCGTTCGGGTTGTTCAGACCGGCTTGGCGGCCATCAGCCCGGCAATGGCAACGAAGCAAAGCCCGCTGATCACCGCCAGCGCCAGGGTAAACCGCGGCCCCAGGGCTTCCCCCCGCCGCAGCCGGTTCAACCTTGCTACCAGCCACCACACGCTGAACGCTCCGAGGCTGTACAGCACGCTCGATCCCAGGATCCACGCCTGTCCTAGTGGCCAGCCGACCAGGTGCACCAGCCACCAGCCGGTGAACGGCATGCCAATGATGCACAGACCCATCAGCAGCCACCAGTACAGCCGAGGGCGGTGCAGCAGTCTGCCCTGGACGCCGGCGGCGCCCGACCGGCGCGCGCGCCAGGTCCACAGGGCCAGGCCCAGGGCGCTGCCGAGCAACAGCACGAGGCTGAGCACGTGCAGGGTCTTCAGCGTGGTGAGCAGGTCCATGTCATCGCGTCCTCGTGCGTTGCAGCAAGCTTAGCCGCTCAGCCCAGGAACAGCCGGTACGCCGGGTTGTCGGTCTCGTCCCAGTAGGGGTAGCCGATGGCCTCCAGCGCGGCGGGCACCAGGTGGCGCTCGTCGTCGGGCACCTGCAGGCCCGCCACCACGCGCCCGTCGGCCGCGCCGTGGTTGCGGTAGTGGAACATCGAGATGTTCCAGCGCCCGCCCAACTTGTTGAGGAAGTTGAACAGCGCGCCCGGCCGCTCGGGAAACTCGAAGCGCAGCACGATCTCGTCGACCGCCCCTTCCGAATGCCCGCCCACCATATGGCGGATGTGCAGCTTGGCCAGTTCGTTGTCGGTGAGGTCGATCACCGGGAAGCCTTGTTCGGTCAGCTGCCGGACCAGCGCCACGCGTGGGTCGTTTTCCGGGTGGGTCTGCACGCCGACAAAGATGTGCGCCTCGCCCTCGGCGTGGTAGCGGTAGTTGAACTCGGTGATCTGGCGCTTGCCGATGGCCTCGCAGAAGGCCTTGAAGCTGCCGGGGCGTTCAGGGATGGTCACGGCGATGATCGCCTCGCGGCCTTCGCCCAGTTCGGCGCGCTCGGCCACGTGGCGAAGGCGGTCGAAGTTGACGTTGGCACCCGACTCGATGGCGACCAGGGTCTGCCCGCTCACGCCATGAAGCTCGACGTACTTCTTGATCCCCGCGACGCCCAGTGCGCCCGCAGGCTCGGTGATCGAGCGGGTATCGTCGTAGATGTCCTTGATGGCCGCGCAGATTTCATCGGTGCTGACGGTGATCACTTCATCCACATGGTGCTTGCAGATATCGAAGGTGTGCTGACCGATCTGCGCCACCGCCACGCCGTCCGCGAACAGCCCGACCTGCGGCAGCACCACGCGCTCGCCCGCGGCCATGGCGGCCTGCAGGCAGTTGGAGTCGTCCGGTTCGACACCGATCACCCTGATCTCGGGACGCAGGTACTTCACGTATGCCGCGATGCCGGCGATCAGGCCACCTCCCCCGACAGGCACGAAGATCGCGTCCAGCTGGCCCGGGTGCTGGCGCAGGATTTCCATGGCCACGGTGCCTTGCCCCGCGATGGTGTGCGGATCGTCGTAGGGGTGGATGTAGACGAAGCCCTTTTCCTCGACCAGCTTGAGCGAATAGGCCAGCGCCTCGGGGAACGAGTCACCGTGCAGCAGCACCTTGCCGCCGCGCGAACGCACGCCCTCGACCTTGATCTCCGGGGTGGTCTTGGGCATCACGATGGTGGCCTTGATGCCCAGTTCGCGAGCGGCCAGTGCCAGGCCCTGGGCGTGATTGCCCGCCGAGGCGGTGACCACGCCACGTGCCAGCTCCTCGGGGCTCAGCTGCGCGAGCTTGTTGTACGCCCCGCGGATCTTGAAGGAAAACACCGGCTGCAGGTCTTCGCGCTTGAGCAGCACCTGGTTGCCCAGGCGTTTGCTCAGCTGCCCGGCGGCGTGCAGCGGGGTTTCGACGGCGACGTCGTAGACGCGCGAGGTGAGGATCTTCTTGACGTACTGTTCGAGCATCGGGAAAGCATCACTGGGCCGCGGGACGAGGCTTGCGAGTCTACCCCAGCGTCACGTCGGGCGACCACAGCAAAGCCGAGGTTTTACCGGCACTTGCCGGTATACTAGGCCGCTTTCAGAACTCCCGCCCCTTCCGGAGCCCGCATGACCCAGGACCAACTCAAACAGGCTGTCGCCCAGGCCGCTGTCGACTTCATTCTGCCCAAGCTCGATGCCAAGAGCATCGTCGGCGTGGGCACCGGTTCGACCGCCAACTGCTTCATCGACGCCCTGGCCCAGCACAAGACCGCCTTCGACGGCGCGGTCGCCAGCTCCGAGGCCACCGCGGCCCGTCTCAAGGGCCACGGCATCCCGGTGTACGAGCTCAACACCGTCAGCGAGCTGGAGTTCTATGTCGACGGCGCCGATGAAAGCGACGAGCGCCTGAACCTGATCAAGGGCGGTGGCGCGGCCCTGACCCGCGAGAAGATCGTCGCCGCCGTGGCCAAGACCTTCATCTGCATCGCCGACGCCAGCAAGCTGGTGCCCGTGCTGGGCGCTTTCCCGCTGCCGGTCGAGGTCATCCCGATGGCCCGCAGCCATGTGGCCCGCGAGCTGGTCAAGCTGGGCGGTGATCCGGTGTACCGCGAAGGCGTGGTGACCGACAACGGCAACGTGATCCTGGACGTGTACAACCTGCAGATCACCGATCCGGTCGGGCTGGAAAGCCAGATCAACGGCATCGTCGGCGTGGTGACCAACGGCCTGTTCGCGGCGCGGCCGGCGGACCTGCTGTTGCTGGGGACCTCGGAAGGCGTCAGGACCCTGAAGGCCTGAGTCGGCCGGTCCCGGCCAAAGGGCCGCTTCGCGGCCCTGAAAGTCCCCAGTTCAGTCCGCAGGCTTCCTGAACACATAGAACAGGTTCGGCTCGCTCACCAGGTAGATCGTCCCCGCCTCGTCCATGGCAATGCCCTCGGCCTGGGGCACGGTTCGCTCGAGCCCTTGATACCCCTGACGCAACGACAGGGTGCTCAAGGGCCGTCCCTTCACATCCAGTTCCAGCACCAGCCGCGATTCGTCCGACAGCGCCAGCAGGTGCCCGCTGCGTTCATCGAACTGCAGGCTCGACAGATCCCTCACGAACAACCGCGAATCGCGCCTGGCGTCCTGCACCACGTTAACGGCGTAAGGCTGGTCCGGGTCGCCGTGCGGAAAACCCCGCACCTCATAGATCAGCATCGGGTCCCGCTCCTTGGCCACGAACAGGCGCTTGCCCACTGAATCATAGGCCAGGCCTTCGAAGCCCTTGTTGCCGTTGAGACCGATGCCTAGCGTAAGCTGCTCCGCATCCTTGGCATCCACCACCGCCGTGTCGTCGCGCAAATGCACGAGGATCAGCCGCTGCTGGCGCTCGTCGGTGATCACATAGGTATCGGGCGCGACATACTCGATTGCCTCGGGATCTCCGAAGCCGGTCAAGGGCACGCGGCGCAGGATGCGCCCGTCCAGGGACAGCTCGATCAGTTCGGAGCGTGCATTGGTGACGGTGAACAGGCTCTTGCGGTCCGGATCGTAGGTCAGCGCGGAAACGTCGTCATCCAGCCCTTCGATCACCTGCGCCTGTATCACCGCCTGATAGCGGTCCAGCGCCAGGCTGTTTTGCGCCGGCTGCCACCAGGTCTTGAGATTGAACCAGGCACGTTCGAACAGACGGAACTCCTGCCCCGCCACCCCGCCCAGAATCAGGCCCGACAGGGCAACGAAGAGCAGGACCAGTGGTAGACGAAACACACGACGCATAACGGCGGACTCGGGGTTGAGGGGGACGAATCTAACCACGAAAGCGCTGAAGTAAAGCTTAATGCCACTATGCGAAAAATCTGATGGCTTCGTCAGTTCTTGCGAAAACGGTAGAACAGGTTCGGCTCGCTGACCATGTAGAGGTTGCCTTGCCCGTCCATCGCCACGCCCTCGGCGCGCGGCAAGGTATCGCCCAGGCCGTTGAACCCGCCCAGCAAGGTCATGAAACTGACCTGCTCGCCCTGCTCATCAAGCTCGAGCAGCATGTTGGAGTCCGCCGACAGCACCAGCAGATGCCCGGTCCGCGGATCGACGCTCAGCGCCGAGAGATTGCGCAGGTCAAGCTCGGTGCTGGGCAGGTCACGTTTTTCACCCACCAGCGGACCGCGGCCATCGCTGTCCAGGGTATAGAGCTTGGGCGGGCGCTCTTCACCGATCACGATGCGCTGGCGTGCCGGGTCCCAGGCCGCGGCCTCGAAGCCCTTGTTCTTCTCCACCGACTCGCCCAGGTCAAAGGGCTTGTAGTCGGCGCGATTGAGCGTGGTGGTGTGGGAATCAACCTTGACCAGGGTCATGTCGTGACGGCGTTCATCGACGATCACCAGCTGGCCGTCCTCAAGCACGGCCACGCCCTCGGGATTGCTCCAGCCAACCAGCGGGATCTTGCGTAGCACCTCGCCGTCCAGGGTCAGCTCGACCAGGAAGGGGTTTTTGCCCATGACGGCGAACAGCGTGCGCGTGCGCGGGCTGTAGGCCAGGTCCGAGGCCTCGTCGTCCTCCATGCCAGGCAGCACCTTGGCGTCGATGTCGACGTGATAATCCGGCAGCCAGATGCTTTCCTTCTGCGTCACCGGGCTCTCGAAGCCCTCCTGGATCCACAGCAGCCCGCGGTCATCCCAATGCATGGCGATCGCCACGCCGTAGCCGATTACCGCAGCAGCCGTCAGCCACAGCGGCCAGCGACGAAAGCGCCGGCGCTTGGGCGCGGCGGGCGTGGATGCACTGGGGGGAAAAGCCATGATAAGGGTGTTCCTGAGAGTTCTTGCCGGTCTTTTCAGCGAACTGCGCCGGCATGGGCACGAGAAAACAGCCAGAGCATTATCCGGGTGCTTTGTGAAAAAAGTGACAAAAATCGTCAGAAGGTAGCGAAAGGGATGACAGCCGAATGGCTGTCATCCCTCGTCAGGTCAGAAAACCTTGCTTTCGAAACGGCTGGCGCCTGGCAGCTCCAGCACGAGCTCGTCGCCCGGATTCAGCGGGCCGACGCCGGCGGGGGTGCCGGTCAGGATCACATCGCCCGGCTGCAGGGAGAAATGCGTGGCCATGTGCTGGATGATCGGCACGATCGGATTGAGCATCAGCGCGCTGTTGCCATCCTGGCGCACTTCACCATTGATGGTCAGGCGGATGCCGATGTCGGTGACGTCCTCGAAGGTGCCAGCGGCGATGAAAGGCGGCAGTACGCAGGCGCCGTCAAAGCACTTGGCCAGCTCCCATGGCAGGCCCTTTTCCCGCAGGCCGGCCTGCACGTCGCGCAGGGTCAGGTCCAGCGCCGGGGCAAAGCCGGAGATCGCATCGATGACTTCTTCTTCGGTGGGGTGCTGTGACAACGGCTTGCCCAGCAACACGGCGATTTCCGCTTCGTAGTGCACCAGGCCGCGATCGGTCGGGATGGTGAAGCCGCCCTCGAGCGGCACCACGCAACTGCCCGGCTTGATGAACAGCAACGGCTCGCTGGGGATCGGGTTGTTCAGTTCCTTCGCGTGCTCGGCATAGTTGCGCCCGATGCACACCACCTTCCCCACGGGAAAGTGAATACGCGTGCCGTCTACATACTGGTGCTGATAGCTCATTGCCGACTCCTGGCGCTGTGAAAACTGTTTTTATTCGGGGGCGAAGATCTTTCCTGGGTTCATGATCCCGTTGGGGTCGAACACCTGCTTGATGGCTTTCATGTAGGCGATTTCGGCGGGCGAACGGCTGTATGCCAGGTAATCGCGCTTGGTCATGCCCACGCCGTGTTCCGCGGAAATCGAGCCGTTGTAGCGCTCGACGATCTCGAACACCCACTTGTTGACCTTCGCGCAGGTGGCGAAGAACAGGTCCTTCTCCATCTGCTCTGGCTTGAGGATGTTCAGGTGCAGGTTTCCGTCGCCGATGTGACCGTACCAGACCACCTCGAAGTCCGGGTAGTGCCGGGCGACGATCTCATCGATGTCGCGCAGGAAGGCCGGGACTTTCGATACGGTCACCGAAATGTCGTTTTTATAGGGCGTCCAGTGCGAGATGGTCTCGGAGATGTACTCGCGCAGCTTCCACAGGTTCTGCAGCTGTGTCTCGCTCTGGCTCATCACGCCATCGAGCACCCAGCCTTGCTCGACGCAGTGCTCGAAGGTGGCCAGCGCGTCGCTCGCGACCTCCTCGCTGCTGGCTTCGAATTCCAGCAAGGCATAGAAAGGGCAAGGGGTATCGAACGGCGCCGGCACGTCGCCACGACCCACGACCTTGGCCAGCGCCTTGTCGGAAAAGAACTCGAACGCCGTCAGGTCGAGCTTGCCCTGAAACGCATGCAGCACCGGCATGATCGAGTCGAAATCAGGCGTGCCCAGCACCATCGCCGTGAGATTGCGCGGCGCACGGTCAAGCCGCATGGTGGCCTCGACCACGAAGCCCAGAGTGCCTTCGGCGCCGATGAACAGCTGGCGCAGGTCGTAGCCGGTGGCGTTCTTGATCAGGTCCTTGTTCAGCTCGAGCAGGTCGCCCTTGCCGGTCACGACCTTGAGCCCGGCGACCCAGTTGCGGGTCATGCCGTAGCGGATTACCTTGATGCCGCCGGCATTGGTGCCGATATTGCCGCCAATCTGGCTGGAACCCGAGGACGCGAAGTCGACCGGGTAGTACAAGCCCTGCTCCTCGGCGAACTGCTGCAACTGCCGGGTCACGACCCCTGGCTGGCAGGCCACGGTGCGGTCGGAGGCGTTGAAATCAAGAATCCTGTTCAGGTAGTCGAAGGACACGACCACTTCGCCATTGGCGGCAACGGCGCCGGCTGACAGCCCGGTACGCCCGCCTGACGGCACCAGCGCCACGCCGTGGGCATTGGCCCAGCGGACGACGGCCTGCACCTGCTCGGTGCTCTTGGGAAACACGATCGCCAGCGGGGCCGGCGGAAAATGCTTGGTCCAGTCCTTGCCGTAGGCTTCAAGCGAAGCGGCATCGGTAAGGACCTTGCCAGGGTCGACCAGGGTCATCAGCTCATCAAGTACCGCGGTATGGGTCATCGCTTGAACTCTCGAATGATTCATAGTCACCCTGAGCAGACTTCACCTGTCGGATCAGGCGCATCAGGAGACGCCTATGCTAGCATAGCGACCCCGCTATTCGAGCCGCAGGCCGATGCCGCGCTGCTTCACTTCCCTGCCATTTTTTCTCCGGGACACAGGTTTACGCAGATGAGCAAGACTTCTCTCGACAAGAGCAAGATCAGGTTCCTTCTTCTCGAAGGCGTCCACCAGAACGCGGTGGATACCCTCAAGGCTGCCGGGTACACCAACATCGAGTACCTCACAGGTTCCGTGCCGGAAGCCCAGCTGAAGGAAAAGATCGCCGATGCCCATTTCATCGGGATCCGTTCGCGCACCCAACTGACCGAAGAGATCTTCGACTGCGCCAAGAAACTGGTGGCCGTCGGCTGTTTCTGCATCGGTACCAACCAGGTCGACCTGGATGCGGCCCGTGAGCGCGGCATCGCCGTGTTCAACGCCCCGTACTCCAACACCCGTTCGGTGGCCGAGCTGGTCCTGGCCCAGGCCATCCTGCTGCTGCGTGGCATCCCCGAGAAAAACGCCTCCTGCCACCGTGGCGGCTGGATCAAGAGCGCGGCCAACTCCTTCGAGATCCGTGGCAAGAAGCTGGGCATCGTCGGCTACGGCTCGATCGGTACCCAGCTGTCGGTACTGGCCGAAGGCTTAGGGATGCAGGTGTTCTTCTACGACACCATCACCAAGCTGCCGCTGGGCAACGCCACCCAGGTAGGCGACCTGCACGAGCTGCTGGGCATGGCCGACATCGTCTCGCTGCACGTGCCTGAGCTGCCGTCCACCCAGTGGATGATCGGCGAGAAGGAAATCCGCGCCATGAAAAAGGGCGGCATCCTGATCAACGCCGCCCGCGGCACCGTGGTCGAGCTCGACCATCTGGCCGACGCCATCAAGGACAAGCACCTGATCGGCGCCGCCATCGACGTGTTCCCGGTCGAGCCGCGTTCCAACGATGAAGAGTTCGAAAGCCCGCTGCGTGGCCTGGACAACGTCATCCTGACCCCGCACATCGGGGGTTCCACTGCCGAAGCCCAGGCCAACATCGGCCTGGAAGTGGCCGAGAAGCTGGTCAAGTACAGCGACAACGGCACCTCGGTGTCGTCGGTCAACTTCCCCGAGGTGGCCCTGCCGGCGCACCCGGGCAAGCACCGCCTGCTGCACATCCACGAGAACATTCCGGGCGTGCTGAGCGAGATCAACAAGGTCTTCGCCGAGAACGGCATCAACATCTCGGGCCAGTTCCTGCAGACCAACGAGAAAGTGGGCTATGTCGTTATCGACGTCGACGCCGACTACTCGGACCTGGCGCAAGAGAAGCTGCAACAGGTCAAGGGCACCATCCGGTCCCGCGTGCTGTTCTGATTCTGGTTGCAGCATGAAAAAAAGGGAGGCCCGTACGGGCCTCCCTTTTTTTTCGTCTTCAGCTAAACATTGTTATGGAGCCGGGGTCAGAGGCTGCGTTCGGAATCCACCCCAAGAAGAAAAAGGTACCTTCATGCGTTCCACCCTACTCCTCCTCCTCGCCCTGATCGCCAGCCCCTGGGCCCAGGCAGAGCTGATCGACGAAGTGAACGACCGTGGAGAGCTGCGCATCGCGGTGCAGGCCGACACGCCGCCCTTCAGTTTCAAGGAAAACGACCGGCTGACCGGCTTTGCGATCGAGTTGGGACAGGTACTGGCCGACGAGCTGGATGTGCGAGCGGAATTCATCGAGACACCTGCCGATGAGGTTGTACCGGGCGTCGAGAGCGGCAAGTACGACATCGCCCTGGACCAGGTGAACGCCACCGAGCAACTCGATGGCCGCGTGGATGTGAGCCAGCCCTACCAGACCCCCGAAGACGGCAAGCCGTCGCTGGTGATCCCGTTCCAGAAGGGCAACCCTGCGTTTCGCAGCGCCGTGGACAATGCCCTGCAACGTATCAAGGACGATGGCCGCCTGACGGCCCTGCAACAGAAGTGGCTGGAGAAACAGGACAACGCGCCCGCGCAACCGTAGCCTGGCCCGTCAGGCCTCGAGACACGCCTGCGCCTGGACGAGCTGCAGTTCGCTGAATACCTTGACCCCCTCGCGGCGCAGCAAGGCCGCGGTCACGCCTTCGCCCGGCACCTTGGTACCGCTGAAGCTGCCGTCATAGGTCAGGAGATTGCCGCACGACGGGCTGCCGGACTTGAGCACGGCGACGCGAATGCCATGCCGACGCACCAGCGCCAGGGCCTGGTGCGCGCCTTTCAGGAAGGCCTCGCTGACGTCCTCGCCGAGTACCGTCAGCACCTGCGCTTCACCGTCGAGCACCGGCCCGCCCTGCCCGCCCGGTATCTCGGCGGGAGGGCGTGGCGTCGGCAGGCCGCCAGCGACCTCCGGGCACAGCGGCACTACCCGGCCTTCGGCCTGCCAGCGTCTCAGCAGGTCGGGATGCCCGCTGTCACGCCCGTCATAGCGCACCCGTTGCCCCAGCAGGCAGGCGCTGACCAGGACTTTCGACTGCTCAGAAGGGTTCATTGCCACGGCGCCGGAACCAGCCGGTCAACGACAGACGATCACGCTGTGCCGGCAGCACTTCGTGGGGGACCTCGCCAGACAGGAACACCACCAGGCAACCCGCGCAGGGCTGCACATCGTGCACCACGCCACTGGCCAGGCTCATGCGCAGCTGGCCACCATCGTCGGGCCGCCAGCCTTCGTTCAGGTAGATGATCGCCGAGACCATGCGCCGGTCATCGTCGCGGAAGCGGTCCAGGTGCTGGCGATAGAAGGCGCCCGGGGGGTACATCGCGAAATGGCACTCGAAGTCCTCGAGCCCCAGGAACAGCCCGCGGTTGAGCGCCTGGCGCAGGCTCTCCATGACCTCCAGATAGCGGTCGCAGACCTCGGCCTGGCCGGGCTCGATCCACTGGATATGATCACCGCGGATACGCTCGACCACCTCCTGGGCAGCACCGCGCCCGACACTGGCCGGCGCCAGCTCGCCCTCGGCGGCGCGCTGCAGGCATTCGGCCGCGAGCGCCAGGCTCAGGGCCTGGGGCAGGAACAGGTCGTGCTGCGACCAGCCATGGGTGGCCAGGTCATCGACGATACGCAACAGCGAGGGGTGATCAGGAGAGATGTGCATGGGGCGCATAGTATCCATCCGCCACATAAACCGACAGCGCCACTTGGCCGAGAGTGTGCAATGGTATCTCGACAAAGGCAGGCCCTGTTACGGACAATGGCTGCCTGCCGACAGGAGTCTTGAATGCGCCGTTCGTTTTGCTTGCTGTTGATGCTGTGCTGCACCATGCCTGTCTGGGCAGACAGCCTTGATCAACTCTACAAGGCCGCCGGCTGGCCCGACCAGCGCGCCCACTTCATCGATGCCGTCAGCGCCGCCCAGCAGCGCTATCGCAACAGCCTGCCGCCTGCGGTCTACCAGGCGCTGGTCACCAACAGCAACCAGCGCTTCCAGGCGCAGGCAATGGACCGTCGTGCCCAGGCGCAGCTGCGCGCCAACCTCAAGGACCCGCAGCCGGCGCTGGGCTTTTTCCAGTCGCCGCTGGGCCGCAAGGTGGTCGCTGCCGAATTGCTGGCCACCCAGCGCGACCAGCTGGCCAGGCATGCCGACGGCCTGCCCAGGATTGCCGCGAGTGACAACCGCCTGCTGACCATCGGCCACCTGGCGCAGGCCCTGCCGGCCCGCGAAGCGGGTGCCGAGGTCAGCCTAGCGATCGCAGGGGTCGCGGCCGACAGCCTCAGCTCGATGATCCCGGGCCTGTTTGGCGGCGGCCAGGCCCAGGGCATGCTCGAAGGCCAGCGCAAGCGCCTGATGGAGCAGATCGGCAACGACCTGAACAACACTCTGCTGTATGTCTACCGCGAGCTTTCGGACGACGAGCTCGAGGCCTTCGCCACCTTTGCCGAGTCCGCCCAGGGCAAGGCGTACTACCAAGCCGCCCTGGCCGCGATTCGCGCAGGCCTCGCGGTCGGCCAGAACGCCGCCGACCTGAAATGATCAGCCCAGGCGCTGGTCGATGAACGAGAAATAGCGCTCACGAATGCCGGGCAATTCATTGGCCAGGTGGTGGCGTGCCTCGGGCAGCATCAGGATCTGCGGATCGGCGAACTTGGCCCGCAGCACCTTGAGGTTGTAGGGCCAGTCCACCGTGCCGTCCGCCTCGCCTTGCACGATCAAGGGCTGGCGCAGGCTGCAGGGCGCCGACTCGATCCGCCTCACCCAGTTCACCAGCGCCCCGACCCAGGCCGTCGGCAATCGACGTGGCTGCAGCGGATCGGCCTGGAGAAACGGCAGGAACTGCGGATCGTTGCTGTTCTCGGTGAACCGGCGGTCGATGCCGCTGACGAAATGACGCAGCATTCGATAGCTCAGTTTCGACCAGTGCCAGGCGCGTGGGCGTACCAGCGGCGCCAGCAGGATCGCCTGGCCATCCACCGGGCTGCGGTCGCCTTCATGCAGCAGGTGATCGACCACGATCGCCCCGCCTGTGCTCTGCCCGCACAGGTGCCAGGGCCGTGGCAAGTCAAGCAGCCGTGCTTGCTCGAACAGCGCCTGCAGCATGTGCTGATAGACGAAGAAATCATCGATGCTGGCCCGCTCGCCGCTGGACAGGCCATGCCCTGGCAAATCGCAGGCGATGACCGCGAAGCCCTGGCCCAGCGCCCATTCGATCACATGGCGGTAGAGTCCCATGTGGTCGTAGAAACCATGCAGCAGAAACAGCGTTGCCACCGGCGCCTCGGGCAGCCACACCTGCCCGGCCAGGTCGAAGCCGTCGATCCGCAGGCCGCCCAGCCAGCTATCACCCGGCAGGTTGTAATAGCGCTGGTAGTTCAGCGCCTGGATCGACAACGGCTGGCGCGCCGCCAGCGGAGCAAGGCTGGCGCGCAGCAGGTCGGGGTGGAAAGACGCAGGCATGGGTAGGATCCGGGTTGCTCGAGCGTAAATTTTCAGCTGTGAGCGCCGCCATGGCAAGCTGGCAGGCGCGCCAATGCACACCACAGTTCCCCCTAAGGATTTTGCGCATACTGGCTGACGGGCGAATATCCTGCAAACCATGGTTCGAGCTCGAATGCACAAGGAGTCCCGATGAGACGCAGCCTGATCTTCATGGCCCTGGTCGCTACCGCGGCCGCTGGCGGCGGCTACTGGTATGTCCATGGCAAGCTGCCGCAGCGTGAGGGCGAGGTGCGGGTCGCCGGCCTGCAGGCGCCGGTGAGCGTGCGTTTCGACACGCGTGGGGTGCCGCATATCGACGCGCGCAACGAGCCTGACCTGTACCGCGCACTTGGCTATGTGCATGCCCAGGACCGGCTGTTCCAGATGGAAATCGTCCGGCGCCTGGCCCAGGGCGAGCTGGCCGAGGTGCTGGGCAGCAAGCTGCTGCCCACCGACACGCTGTTTCGCAGCCTGCGCATCCGTGAACAGGCCCAGCGCATGGTCGAGCGCCAGGACAAGCAGTCGCCTGCCTGGCTGGCCCTGCAGGCCTACCTCGAGGGCATCAACGCCTGGCAGGCGAGCCATCCCAAGCCCATGGAATTCGACCTGCTGGGCATCACCGCGCGCCCGTTCACCGCCCAGGACACCCTGAGCGTCGCCGGCTACCTGGCCTACAGCTTCGCCGCCGCCTTTCGGACCGAGCCTGCGCTGACGTTCATTCGGGACCAGCTAGGGCCTCAATACCTGTCTGTCTTCGATCTGGACTGGCAACCAGACGGCGCGTTGCAGCCGATTGTCCTGGCAGACGCCGACTGGCGCGGGCTGGAACAGCTGGCGCGGCTAAGCCATCAAGCCCTGGGCGACGCCGGCGTGGCGCAGTTCGAAGGCAGCAACGCCTGGGCGGTGTCCGGCAACCGCACCCGCAGCGGCAAGCCTTTGCTCGCGGGCGACCCGCACATCGGCTTCGCCGTGCCCGCCGTGTGGTACGAGGCCGAACTGACGGCACCGGGCTTCAACCTGTACGGCTACCACCAGGCACTCAACCCCTTTGCATCGCTGGGGCACAACCGCGACTTCGGCTGGAGCCTGACGATGTTCCAGAACGACGACGTCGACCTGATCGCAGAACGCGTCAACCCCGACAATCCCGAGCAGGTATGGGTCGATGGTCAGTGGCGGAAGCTGGAGCGCGAGGAGCAGCAGATCGCGGTCAAGGGTGAGGCGCCAGTCACCATAACCCTGCGCCGCTCGCCCCACGGCCCGATCGTCAATCCGGTGATCGGCGAGACCGCCGGCCCAACGCCTGTCGCCCTGTGGTGGGCGTTCCTGGAAACCGAGAATCCGATCCTGGACGGCTTTTACCAGGTCAACCGTGCCAACACCCTGGCCAGGATGCGCGCGGCGGCGGCGAAGATCCAGGCGCCGGGGCTCAACCTGGTCTGGGCCAACGCCGCAGGCGACATCGGCTGGTGGGCGGCGGCGCAACTGCCGGTGCGTCCTGCCGGGGTCAACCCGGCGTTTATCCTCGATGGCGCCAGCGGGCAGCCACACAAGGCCGGTTTTCATCCCTTCAGCGCCAACCCGCAGCAGGAGAATCCCGCCAGCGGGTACATCGTCTCGGCCAACTTCCAGCCGTCCGCGGCCATCCCCGTGCCGGGCTACTACAACCTTCCCGACCGGGGACGCCAGCTCGACCGCCAGCTGGCCAGTCCCGACATCCGCTGGGACGTGCGCAACAGCCAGGCGCTGCAACTGGATACGAGCACCGACTATGGACCGCGCACCCTGGCCCCTTTGCTCGGTACCCTGCGCACCATCGCCCAGGGCGATCAGGAAAAACAGCTGGTCGAACAGCTTGCCACCTGGCGTGGCGACTACCCCTTGGACTCGACCAGCGCCACGCTGTTCAACCAGTTCCTGTATGACCTGGCCTACAGCGCCCTGCACGATGAGCTGGGGGACACCTGGTTTGGCGTGCTGATCAGCACCCGCGCCATCGATGCTGCCCTGCCCCGCCTGGCGGCCGACGCCGCCTCACCCTGGTGGAACCGGCAAGGCAGCGCCGAGCACGGCGACCGTACCCAGGTGGTGCGCCAGGCCTGGCAACGCAGCCTGGCCCACCTGCGCGACACCTTCGGCGACGACCCGGCGGCGTGGCAATGGGGCAAAGCCCATACCCTGACCCACAACCACCCGCTGGGCATGCAGAAGCCCCTGAACCTGCTGTTCAACGTCGGTCCCTTCGCCGCCCCGGGCAGCCATGAAGTGCCCAACAACCTGTCGGCGAAGATCGGCCCGGCGCCCTGGCCGGTCACCTACGGCCCTTCGACACGCCGGTTGATCGACTTCGCCGAGGTCTCGCAGGCGCTGACCATCAACCCCGTCGGGCAGAGCGGCGTACTGTTCGACGAGCACTATGGGGATCAGGCGCGTGACTACGTGGAAGGCAGGTACCATAAGACACAAACGGGAGCCGGCACGCGCTTGCAACTGGTACCGGCAGGGTAACGTCTCACCGGGTCTCGGTCAGCGACTTCCTGCTGCAGTGGGCGCCAAGGATGGATCGCGCAAGCATGAAAAAGCCGGCGCATGGGCGCCGGCTTTTTCATGAACACAAAAGCTACATCAGAACGCCGGCAGCACCGCGCCGCTGTACTTCTTCTCGATGAAGGCTTTCACCTCTGGGCTGGTCAGCGCCTTGGCGAGTTTCTGGATGGCTTCGCTGTTCTTGTTGTCCGGACGGGCAACCAGGAAGTTGACGTAAGGCGAGTCGCTGCCTTCGATCACCAGCGCGTCCTTGGCCGGGTTCAGGCCCGCTTCAAGCGCGTAGTTGGTGTTGATCATGTCCAGGTCGACCTGGTCCAGCACGCGTGCCAGCATGGCCGATTCCAGTTCGCGGAACTTGAGGTGCTTGGGGTTCTCGGCGATGTCTTTTGGCGTGGCCAGGGCGTTCTTCGGATCCTTCAGGGTGATCAGGCCAGCCTTCTGCAGAAGGATCAGGGCGCGGCCGCTGTTGCTGCCTTCGTTAGGAATGGCGACGGTGGCGCCGTCCTTCAGCTCGTCCAGGCTCTTGACCTTCTTCGAATAGCCACCAAACGGCTCCACGTGGACGCCGATGACGGTTTCCAGGTGAGTGCCCTTGCCTTCGTTGAAGCTGGTCAGGTACGGCAGGGTCTGGAAGTAGTTGGCGTCCAGGCGCTTCTGGTCGACCTGCACGTTAGGCTGCACGTAGTCGGTGAAAACCTTGATCTCCAGGTCGATACCTTCTTTGGCCAGGGTTGGCTTGACCAGCTCGAGGATCTCGGCGTGCGGAACCGGAGTAGCGGCGACGACAAGCTTTTCAGCCGCCTGGGCGAAACCTGCAACCGACAGCGCGGCGGCCAGGGCAGTCAACAACAGAGCCTTTTTCATGGTAATCCTTTTGAAAGCTGGGCCATCGGATGACGGCGAAGTCGGTGCCAGCCGGCGTTGCGGCGGGCGTAGCGCGGAAGATACCGGTATTTTATATACCTTAAAAATATCTTTTATTTAGCTGTTTATTCCAAAAAGAGCTATGCACCGCGTGATTTGCTTATGAGCCCTGCCCGAAGGCTCTAGCGCGCCGATTTATCCAGCCCTGCCAAGGCATTTTCCAGCACCTCACGCAGGGCCGTGCGCGACTGGGGATGACGCCCTTGACCCAGTTGCTGCAGCCGTGTGGCAAGGCTAACCAGCGGATCGGCGTCTGGCAGGTTGAGGTGCTCTGGCAGCACCTGCTCGCCTTCACTCACCAACAGCGCAAAATGGATGACGTTTTCCAGCTCACGGGTGTTGCCCGGCCAGCTGTGGGCTTCCAGCGCCAGCTGCGCCGCGTCACTGATCAGCGGCACCGGGCGATCCAGCCGTGGGCTGTAGATGCCGACGAAATACTCGGCCAGGGGCAGGATATCGCCCACCCGCTCGCGCAGCGCTGGCAACTCAAGCTCACCTTCACGCAGGTAAAGGTACAGCCGCTCGTTGAAACGCCCGGCACGCACGGCCTGGGCAAGGTCGATGCTCGAGGCCGCCACCAGGCGCACATCCACCGCTTGCGGATGCGAGGCGCCGACGCGGGTCACCTCACGGTTTTCCAGCGCGGCCAGCAACTTCACCTGGATTGCCTGGGGCAAGTCGGCGATCTCGTCCAGGTAGAGCGTTCCGCCGTTGGCTGAACCGAACCAGCCGGCCCGGCTGCTGGCCGTGCCGCTGTGGGCGCCGGCACTGTAGCCGAACAGCTCGGCGTCGGCGTAGGTCGGGCTGATGGCGGCGCAGTTGACCGAGACAAACAGCCCGCCTCGGTCACTGGCGCGGTGGATCTGCCGGGCCAGCAACTCCTTGCCGGTCCCGGTCTCACCCCGGATGAGCACTGGCAAGGGTTGCGGCGCCAGCTGTTCGAGCGCCTGGCGCAGTTGCTGCGAGCGCGGGTCGACGAACACCAGGGCCTTGGCACGGATGCTCAGCGGGCTCTTGTCCAGTTCAGGGAAAGTCAGCAAGGGCTGGCCGAAGGTGCTGTGAAAGCTCATGACATACTCCCGCCCCGTACCACGCGGGGCCGGGCGTTCTATCCAGTGATGCGGATCGGTGGCCGGCTCAAGCGCGGCGCAGCGACCGCTGCTCTATCCGTCCCTGGAGGCGGAACAGGTACGCGAAGCCCTGCTCCCAGCGCTCGTGGCCAGACTTGATGTTGATATGCCCCGCGCGGCCCAGCACGCCAGCCTCCGCGCCCCAGACACGGGCCAGGTGCATCGCGCGCGGCACGCTGACGGCCGGATCGTTGTCGGAGCTGACCACCTGGCTTGGGAACGGCAAGGCCTGTTCGGGAATCGGCGCGAAATTGCGCAGCGCCGGCGCGCAGGCCGGCCGCTCTACATCCGCAGGGGCCACCAGCAGCGCGCCGCGTACCTGGTGTAGCAACGCCTGGCTGGCCTGCGCCGCCCAGTGAGCGACCGTGATGCAGCCCAGGCTGTGCGCGATCAGAATCACCGGCGACGGCTCGGCGGCGATCGCCTGCTCGAGTGCCCGCACCCAGTCGCGTCGCTGGGGCGTGACCCAGTCGAGCTGCTCGACCCGAGCGCTGTTAGGCAGGCTGCGCTGCCAGTGACTCTGCCAATGATTGTCTGGCGATCCTTGCCAACCCGGCACAATCAGGTAACGAATGGACTCATTGCGCATGGGGACGCCTCCTTTGAGGTCTGCGTGCTTGGGAACAAGTATAGGGAGCGGGTTATATTCGTAAAGGAATAAGAAGCTATTTATTAATAACCATTTTCACATTACACACGGATCCCCTGTAGGAGCTGCCTTGTGCTGCGATCGGCCGCGTAGCGGTCGTAAATCCTGCCACCAAGGTGTGTCAGATTAATTGCGGTGGCTGGATTGCGACCGCTACGCGCTCGATCGCGCGGTTCGGCGGCCCGACACAAGGCCGCTCCCACACACATACTTTGAACGTAATCGAGCTCGAAAAAAAAAAGGGCCATCCCCCTGCCAAGGAGAAATGGCCCTAAGCACTTGCCTGAGAACTGATGCTCAACGCGCCGTGATCACCGCCAGCTTGGTGATCCCGGCCCGTTCAATGGCCGCCATGGCGCGCGCCACTTCGCCGTAATTCACGCCGTCGTCGGCCTGCAGTTGCACGCGCAGCTCGGCATCCTTGGCCTTGGCGGCCTGCAGGTTGGTTTCCAGCAGGTCAGGCTGGATCTCGTCCTTGTTGATGAACAGCTTGCCTTCGCCGTCAATGCTCACCACCAGCGGGTCCTTCTGCTCGACCGGGGCCACGGCCTCGGTCTTGGGCAGGTTGATCGGAATCGCGTTGGTCAGCAGAGGCGCGGTGACGATGAACACCACCAGCAGCACGAGCATGACGTCCACCAGGGGCGTGACGTTGATTTCACTGAGGACTTCGTCGTTGTCCTGGGTCGAGAAGGCCATGTCAGGACGCCTCTTTCACAGGCTGGGTGAAACCGGCCTGGGCCTTGTTCACCGCAGGGTGGACCAGTACGCGGAAGGCACTCTTCTGCGCCAGGCTGTAGAAATCGTGGGCGAAATCATCAAGGTCGGCGGCGGTCAGCTTGAGGCGGCGCAGGAAGTAGTTGTAGACCAGCACCGCAGGCACCGCGACGGCGATACCCACGCCGGTGGCGACCAGCGCGGCACCAATCGGGCCTGCCACGGTTTCAAGGCTCGCCGAGCCTGCCGCGCTGATGCCCTTGAGCGCTTCCATGATGCCCCAGACCGTCCCGAACAGGCCGATGAAGGGCGAGGTGCTGCCGATACTGGCGACCACGGCGAGGCCGGTTTCCAGTGAGCGGCGTTCTCGTACGATCTGCTGGCGCAACGCGCGCTCCAGGCGGTCCTGGTGGTTGATCGCATGGGCCAGGTCAGCGGCATGTCCAGGCTCGCCGACGGCGATGGCAGCGTAGCCGGACTGGGCGACGCGTGCCGCGGGACCGGGTTGCTGGTGACTGACCTCGGCGGCCGAGTCCAGGCTCGAAGCGGCCCAGAACTGCTGGTGGAAGCGCTTGTCCTGGTTCTTGAGCCGCACGAACTGGACGACCTTGACCAGGGCCAGCGCCCAGGTGACAACGGAAAAACCGATCAACAGCCAGATGACTGCGCTTTCTACGGATTCAAGTGGGGATGCCAGTAAGCTCATGATGAATACTCTCTATGTTCGGTCGTTTGTCACGAATTAACGAAGCTTGAAATCGATAGGTACGCTGACCCAACCCATCTGGGCGACATCACCCTGCTTGGCCGGAACAAAGCTCCACCGCTTGACGGCAGCCAAGGCGGCATCGTCGAGCGCGGTGCGGCCACTGCTCTTCTGGATCTCGATCTTGCCCGGCTTGCCGCTGGGCAGTACCTGCACGCGAAGCTGGACGGTGCCTTCCCAACCCCGGCGCTGGGCCAGCTGCGGGTAGTCCGGGGCCGGGTTCTTCAGATAGGCCGCATTGGCCGACGCCGGGGTCACCGGGGCAGACGCAGGTGGCGCGGGCGGCGCCGGGGCTGCTACCGGTGGCGGCGGTGGCGCCTCGACCGGCTTGGGCTGCGGCACGGGTTTGGCGACCGGCTTGGGCACTGGCTTGGGCTTGGGTTTCGGCACAGGCTTGGGCGCAGGCTTGGCGGCCAGTTCATCGACCACCGGAGGCGGCGGCGGTGGCGGCTCGACCACCGGCGGTGCCGGTGCTGGCGGCGGCGGTTCCGGCGGTGGTGGCGCGGGCGCGGCAAACTCGATGGTCATCGGCGGGATTTCTGGCGGGACCACTGGCAGCGGCGGCGTCGGCGACTGGCTGACCCAATAGGCCACCGCGCCATGCAAGGCCAGCACCAGCAGCCCGAGCACCACCTTGTCGCGACGGCGCAGGCCGCTCAGGGGTGTGCGCTGCAGGCGCAGCTGCGCCAACGGCAGACGTAACGTGCGGCCAAGGTCGACCAGATCGCCACCCGGCGCCGGGCGCCATGGCTGGTCGTAGGCCTTGACGGCCGTCTGGACATTACCCATTGATCAACTCCTGGGGGTCGTGATGCAGGTCATGGTGGGCGGTTCAACGCCCTTCGCATGGCTGAATCATCGGTGTCAGACGCTTATCTCTGAAAGTAATGTTTCTTTTTGTTGTTAGCTTTTTTGGGAATATAAGATTTTGCTGATTGTGTCCAGGCCTTGCTATTCAAGGTCTGCAGCGCTATGCGGATAACGCAATGCTCGCGCGGCATCGAAAATATTCGCGCAAGGCATGCATTCGTCCCAAGACCCCGCCAGCAGGTAAAAAAAATCCCGGGACTGGCCCGGGATTGTCTGCTTAGAGGTCGCCGACCTTTTGCCACACCTTCGGCTTGAAGAACAATGTCTCACCTCGCGCCAGTCCGGTCAGGCTGTCATGGTCCTTCACCACCTCGGCCTCGATCAGCTCGCTCTGCCCTTCCACCTTCAGCGTCACCCGCGTGGTCGCCCCCAGCGGCCGGATATCACGTACCTGCGCCGCGTGATGGCCCTCCACTTCATGCCGCGACAGCGACACCTCGTGCGGGCGGAACAGCACGTGGTTGCCCTCGCTCAGGTGCAGGCGGTTGGAATCACCCAGGAAGTGGTACACGAAGTCGTTGGCCGGCTTCTCGTACACCTCGCCTGGCGAGCCGATCTGCTCGATCACGCCCTTGTTCATCACCACGATACGGTCGGCGACTTCCATGGCCTCTTCCTGGTCATGGGTCACGAACACCGACGTCAGGTTGATGTCCTCATGCAGCCGTGCCAGCCAGCGGCGCAGCTCCTTGCGCACCTTGGCATCCAGCGCGCCGAACGGTTCGTCGAGCAGCAATACCTTCGGCTCGACCGCCAGGGCGCGGGCCAGGGCGATACGCTGGCGCTGGCCGCCGGACAGCTGCTCGGGATAACGGTCGGACAACCAGTCGAGCTGGACCATGTTCAACAGCTCATGGACCTTCTCGGCGATCTTGCTCTCGCTCGGGCGTTCGCCCTTGGGCTTCATGCGCAGGCCGAAGGCGACGTTGTCAAACACGCTCATGTGGCGGAACAGGGCGTAGTGCTGGAACACGAACCCGACATTGCGATCACGCACGTCATGCCCGGACACGTCCTCGCCATGGAACACGATGCTGCCCTGATCGGGAGTCTCAAGGCCCGCGATGATGCGCAGCAAGGTGGTCTTGCCGCAGCCCGATGGGCCCAGCAGGGCCACCAGCTCGCCGCTGTGGATATCCAGGTTGATGGTGTTCAGGGCCTGGAAGGTGTTGAAGCGCTTGCTGACGTTACGAACTTCGATCGACATGATTATTCCTCCGCTGCGCTGTGGCGCAGGCGGTTAATGCGGGATTCGCTCCACTGCTTGAGCAGCAGGATGAACAGCGCCAGGATCAGCAGCAAGCTGGCAACGCTGAAGGCCGCGACATGGTTGTACTCGTTGTAGAGGATCTCGACGTGCAGTGGCAAGGTGTTGGTGACGCCGCGGATATGCCCCGACACCACCGACACCGCGCCGAACTCGCCCATCGCCCGCGCGGTACACAGCACCACGCCGTAGATCAGGCCCCACTTGATGTTGGGAACGGTCACGTGCCAGAACATCTGCCAGCCATTGGCGCCCAGCAGGCGCGCGGCCTCTTCTTCCTGGGTACCTTGCTCTTGCATCAGCGGGATCAGCTCACGCGCCACGAACGGCACGGTGACGAAGATGGTCGCCAGCACGATGCCCGGCAAGGCGAACACGATCTGGATATCGTGGTCCTGCAGCCACGGGCCGAAAAAGCCCTGCGCACCGAACATCAGCACGTAGACCAGGCCTGCGATCACCGGCGATACCGAGAACGGCAGGTCGATCAGCGTCACCAGGATGCTCTTGCCGCGAAAATCGTACTTGCTCACGCACCAGGCCGCGCTGACGCCGAACACCAGGTTCAACGGCACCGAGATGGCCACGGCGAGCAGGGTGAGTTTCAGGGCCGACAGCGCATCGTCTTCGAAGATCGCCTCGAAGAAGGTCCCGAAGCCCATTTTCAGGGCCTGGGACACCACGATGACCAGGGGCAACAACAGGAACAGCCCGAACACCAGCCAGGCCGAAACGATCAGCACACGGCGCGAGGTGGCGCTGCCACGGCGGGCGGCGTTGGCCGAAGCGGCCACGCCCAGAGTTGACGTAGACATTCTCAGGCCTCCTTCAAGGGGTTTCGATGCGCCGCTGCAACAGGTTGATCAGCAGCAGCAGGATGAAGGAAACCACCAGCATCAGCACGCCGATGGCCGTGGCGCCGGTGTAGTCGTACTGGTCGAGCTTGACCATGATCAGCAGCGGCAAAATCTCGGTCTTCATCGGCATGTTGCCGGCGATGAAGATCACCGAACCGTACTCGCCCACGCCACGGGCGAAGGCCAGGGCAAAGCCCGTCAGCCAGGCCGGCAGCAGCGCCGGCGCCAGCACATGGCGGAACACCTGCAGGGGCTTGGCGCCCAGGCAGGCGGCCGCCTCCTCGACCTCGCGCGGGATATCGGCCAGCACCGGCTGCACCGTACGCACCACGAACGGCAAGGTGACGAAGGTCAGCGCCAGGGTGATGCCCAGCGGGGTGTAGGCGATCTTGAAGCCCAGGTCGGTGGCGAACTGCCCTACCCAGCCGCCCGGCGCGTACAGCGCGGTCAGTGCGATACCGGCCACGGCGGTGGGAAGCGCGAACGGCAGGTCGATCATCGCATCGATGATCTTGCGGCCAGGAAAGGTGTAGCGCACCAGTACCCAGGCCAGCAGCGTGCCGATCACGCCGTTGATGATGGCGGCGAACAGCGCGGTGCCGAAGCTCAGCTTGAGCGCGGCGATCACCCGGGGGGCGCTGATGATGTGCCAGAACTGATCCCAGGTCAGCTGGGCGGCATGCACGAACATGGCGGCCAGTGGAATCAGCACGATCAGGCTGAGGTACACCAAGGTGTAGCCCAGTGTCAGCCCGAAGCCGGGTATGACAGGGGAGATACGACGTGACATAGAGGTCCCTGGTTGAACGCATGAGGCCCGGGATCAAGTCCCGGGCCCATGCTGGCTACTAAAGAGTGTTAAGCCCTGGGGGGCACCCGCTCACTGCGCCGTGTAGATCTGGTCGAACACGCCGCCGTCGTTGAAGAATTTCGGCTGGGCCGTCTTCCAGCCGCCGAAGTCCTTGTCGATGGTCACCAGGTCCAGTTTCGGGAACTGCTTGCCGAACTCGGCGGCGACCTTCTCGTCACGTGGACGGTAGAAGTTTTCTGCGGCAATTTTCTGACCGGCCGGGCTGTACAGATGTTTCAAGTATTCGGTGGCGATCGCGGTGTTGCCCTTTTTCTCGGCATTCTTGTCGACCACGGCCACTGGCGGCTCGGCCAGGATCGATAGCGAAGGGACGACGATATCGAACTTGTCGTTGCCGCCATCTTCCTTCAGCGCCAGGAAGGCTTCGTTTTCCCACGCCAGCAGCACGTCGCCCTGGCCGTTGTTGACGAAGGTGATGGTCGAGCCACGCGCGCCGGTGTCCAGCACCGGCACGTGCTTGAACAGCTCCTGCACGTATTCCTGAGCCTTGGCTTCGCTGCCGCCGGCCTTCAGGCCATAGGCCCAGGCGGCGAGGAAGTTCCAGCGGGCGCCGCCGGAGGTTTTCGGGTTTGGCGTGATCACCGACACGTCTTTCTTGATCAGATCGCCCCAGTCCTTGATGCCTTTCGGGTTGCCCTTGCGCACCAGGAACACGATGGTCGAGGTGTACGGGGTGCTGGCGTCCGGCAGGCGGGTCTGCCAGTTGTCGGGCAGCGTCTTGCCCAGCTTGGCGATCTCGTCGATATCGCCGGCCAAGGCCAGGGTCACCACGTCGGCGCGCAGGCCGTCGATCACCGCACGTCCTTGCTTGCCCGAGCCGCCGTGCGACTGCTGGATCTTCACCTTGTCGTCCGGGTGAGTCGCCTGCCAGTGCTTGATGAACTCGGCGTTGTACTGCTGGTACAGCTCACGGGTCGGGTCGTAGGACACGTTCAGCAGTTCGTAGTCCTTGGCGATGGCGGAACCGGCAAAAACGGCGCTGGCCAGGGCGGCGAGCGCATAACGGCGGATGGACATGGTGAAGCTCCCGATTGGCATTTTTTCTAGTTGGAAGTGATGCAGTCTCAGCCGGACTTGTTGCCAGGTTGTTGCAGGCGGAACTTCTCCTTGCGTTCGATCTGCACGACCTGGGCGTTATGCACGGTGATTTCCACCGCGCCGAAGCGCAGGTCGCGGAGTGCGCTCTGGATTTCGCGCAGAATGGTGGCTTCGTCCTGACCGTCGATGCTACGCAGAGATGCACTCATGCTCGTTCTCCTGTGAGTAAGGGTGCCGGGCAGAGTAGGTGAGGGGATAGCGCCTGGCGTGAGAGCCATAGTAGTGATGCGCGGATATTCTTAAAAATACTGTTTAAGAATTTTTATATAACCAAATAGTTTTATGCCTGCAGCCGGTGATGTTCGTCATTCTCCCCGGTGCAATTGCGCCACGGGCACCGGCCTGCCGAACCAGTATCCCTGACCCAGCTGGCAATCATGTTCCAGCAGGAACCGCGCCTGCTCCGCCTGCTCGATCCCTTCGGCATGCACCTGCATGTTCATGCTTCGCGCCAGGGCGATGATCACCCGCACGATCGCGATGTCATCCTCATCGCACGGCAGGCCCGCGACAAAGCCCTGGTCGATCTTCAGCTTCTGCACGGGAAGGCGCTTGAGCCGCAGCAGCGACGAGTAGCCGGTGCCGAAGTCATCGATGGCAAGGCGCAGCCCCAGTTCACGCAGGCGGTGCAGTTGTTCCAGGGAAGTCTCGGGGTCTTCCATGACCGCGCTCTCGGTCACTTCAAGCTCAAGCAGGGCCGGATCCATGCCGGTGTCCTGCAGCACGTCGGCCACCTGCCGGTAAAGCGCGCGGTGGCCGAACAGCCGGCTGGAGATATTGACCGCCACGAACTCCAGCGAACGCCCCTGGGCCTGCCAGTCGACCATCTGTCCACAGGCCTGACGCAGCACCCAGGTATCAATTTCGGCGATCAGGCCGGTGCGTTCGGCAATCGGGATGAACTCACCGGGCGGCACCAGGCCGCGCTGTGGGTGCTGCCAACGCACCAGCGCCTCGACGCCAACCATCCGCCCGCTGGCGAGGTCGTGCACAGGCTGGTAGAACACCCGCAGCTCCTGGTGATCAATTGCGCGGCGCAGCTCGGCCGCGGTCTCGACCCGGTGCTGGGCGTGGGCGGTAAGCTCCTCGGTGTAGAGCGCGTACCCTGCCCGGCCATTGCCCTTGGCCTTGAACAGCGCCGAGTCGGCATTGCGCAGCAGTTGCTCGGCGCTCAGGGCGTCGCTGGGAAACAGGCTGATCCCGATACTGGCGCTGATGAACAGGCGATTGCCTTCAAGCACGAAAGGCTCGCGCATGCCCTCGATGATGCCTTGCGCCAGGGCTGCTGCCTGGCCAACCTGCTGGCAGTTCTCGGACAGCACCCCAAACTCGTCGCCGCCCAGGCGCGCCAGGGTCATGCCGCTGCCCAGAAGCGCCTGCAACCGTTCGCCCACCTGCTTGAGCAACTGGTCGCCGATGTTGTGCCCCAGGCTGTCGTTGATGCTCTGGAAGTGGTCCAGGTCCAGCAGCAGCAACGCACAACCGCGCTTGCTGTTCTGGGCGCCAGCCAGGGCCTGCTCGGCGCGATCGCTGAACAGCAGGCGGTTAGGCAGGTCGGTCAGTGGATCGTGGTGCGCCAGGTAGGCCAGTTCGCGCTCCGAATGCTTGATCGCGCTGATATCGCTGAATACCGCGACGTAATGGCTGACAGCATTCTCGTCGTCGCGAATGGCACGGATCGTCTGCCATTGCGGGTAGATTTCGCCGCTTTTGCGGCGGTTCCAGATTTCCCCGCTCCACTCTCCTGTCTCGCCCAACGTGGCGTAGATCTGCTGGTAGAAGTCGATGCCATGGCGTCCGGACTTGAACTTGTTCGGCCGGTGACCCAGCACTTCGTCCTGCCGATACCCGGTAATGCGCATGAACGCTCGGTTGACGTGGACGATCACCCCGTCAAGCCGCGTGACCAGCACCCCTTCCAAGGTGCTGTCGAACACCGCGGCAGCCATGCGCAAGCGTTCGCGGTCGCTCCTGCGCAGGCAGGCGCCGACGCCGATGGAGTTGAGCAGGCGTGCCCGCGAGACAAAAATCAGCAGGGCACTGAGCACGGCCCACACGAAGGCACTGACCTGGTGACCGATCGCCAGGGACGCTGGATCCTCTGTCAGGGCGCGCAACACCTGGTCGCAAAGGACCAGCCACAGTACCGAAAGCATCAGGTAGAGCGCAGCCATGCGCAATGCGTCGCGAACAGGAACAGACATGTCGGGTGCATCAGTCCATGAAAAGGGGTGAAGCATTATAAAGGCTGAAACATCTCGTGACTTCCCACCAACAGGGCTGACTGGTTTTATTTCCCTGTGGGAGGATAATGCCCAAGCTGTCCCCCTACCCTGCCTTCGAGGGCCCCAACGCCTATGTGGTACTACGGTTTGCTCGACCTGTCGGCCTGGCAACTGCTGGCCGTCACGCTGGTCATGACCCACGTGACCATCGTCAGTGTCACCGTCTACCTGCACCGCTATTCCGCCCATCGTTCGCTGGAGCTGAACGCGGGGCTCAAGCACTTTTTCCGTTTCTGGCTGTGGCTGACCACGGCGCAGAACACCCGCGAGTGGACCGCCATCCACCGCAAGCACCACGCCAAGTGCGAAACCGTCGACGACCCGCACAGCCCGGTCATCAAAGGCCTGTCCACGGTACTGCGCAAAGGCGCCGAGCTGTACCGCGAGGAAGCGCGCAACCCCGACACGCTGCGCATCTACGGCAAGAACTGCCCCGAAGACTGGATCGAGCGCAACCTCTATTCGCGCTACAAGCACGCCGGTATCGCCCTGATGGCCGTGATCGACCTGCTGCTGTTCGGCACCATCGGCATCACCATCTGGGCCGTGCAGATGATGTGGATTCCCTTCTGGGCGGCGGGCGTGGTCAACGGTCTGGGCCACGCGGTGGGTTATCGCAACTTCGAGTGCCGCGACGCCGCCACCAATCTCGTGCCCTGGGGCATCATCATTGGCGGTGAAGAGCTGCACAACAATCACCACACCTACCCCAACTCGGCCAAGCTCTCGGTCAAGCGCTGGGAGTTCGACATGGGCTGGGCCTGGATACGCCTGTTCTGCCTGTTGCGTCTGGCCAAGGTGCAGCGCGTGGCGCCCATCGCCCACCGGGTCGCAGGCAAGGGCAGCCTGGACATGGACACCGCCATGGCGATCCTCAACAACCGCTTCCAGATCATGGCCCAGTACCGCAAGCTGGTCATCGGCCCGCTGGTCAAGCAAGAGCTGGCGCGGGTCGATCACTCAGTACGGCACCAGTTCCGCCGTGCCAAGCGGTTGCTGTCGCGCGAGACCAGCCTGCTCGAGGATCGCCATCACGTGCGTATCGAGTCGATGCTTGCCCATAGCCAGGCGCTCAAAACCATTTACGAGAAGCGCCTGGCGCTGCAGCAGATCTGGGCACGTACCAGCGCGAACGGGCACGATCTGCTGGCGGCCATGAAGGACTGGATACACGAGGCCGAGGCCAGCGGCATCCAGTCGTTGCGCGATTTTGCCGGGCAGCTCAGAACGTATTCCCTGCGTCCAGCCAACGCCTGACTGCCGTTGATCGACATGCCCCATGGCGGGGTATGTCGCCTGGAACTTTAGACCAGGCTTTTTACTCAAATCGGTTATCGCCCGCGTGGCGGGCCGGATCGCGCCGCACGCCCCTTCGCCGTGAGAAATACCGTGCAGATGGTCAAGACCGACTCCCCCTCCTTCCCCGGCGCCCAGCCGCCCGAAGCCGCCCAGACCCTGCTCGCGCTGCTGCATGCCCAAGGCGAGGTCGCCCGCCTGAGCGAACGCGAACGGCTGTACAGCTCGCTGCTCGACAGCGTCAACGCCGTGCTCTGGGCCTTCGACTGGGAAAGCCGCAAGGTGCTCTACGTGAGCCCAGCGTACGAGCGCATCTTCGGTCGCCCCATGAGCCTGGTGCTGGCCGACTTCAACGAATGGCGCGACAGCATTTACCCCGACGACCTCGACTTCGCCGAGCGCAGCCTGGCCCAGGTGCTGGTCAAAGGCGCCGTCGAGCAGCGCGAGTACCGCATCATCACCCCCGACGGCCAGGTACGCTGGCTCAGCGACAAATGCTTCATCAACCAGCAGAACGCGCCTGGGCAGCGGGTGATCATTGTCGGCATTGCCGAGGACATCACCGAGAAGAAGCGGCTCGAAGGCGAATTGCAGCGCCTGGCCACCACCGATGTGCTGACCCAGAGCAGCAACCGCCGTCACTTCTTCGACTGCGCCCGCGAAGCGTTCGACAAGGCGCGCGAAGAGGGCGAGCCGCTGTCATTCCTGTTGCTCGATATCGATGATTTCAAGCAGATCAACGACAGCTATGGGCACCTGGAAGGGGATCATGTGCTGCAGCGCATCGCCGAGAGTGGCAAGGCGGTGTTGCGCCGGGGCGATCTGTTTGGGCGCATTGGTGGCGAAGAGTTTGCGGCGGTGTTCCCCGGCTGTACCGCCCCTGTCGCCGAGCAGATCGCCCAGCGCTTGCAGCGCGAGATCCAGCGGTTGAGCTTCAGCCATGCTCAGCAGGTGTATGGCGTGACCGTCAGCCAAGGGTTGACCGGGCTCGGCGACCAGGACGAAGACCTCGACACCCTGTTCGCCCGCGCCGATGCCGCGATGTATCGGGCCAAGCGGCAGGGGAAGAATCAGATTATTCGGGGTTGATGCGGGTGTGGTTGACCTCTTTGCGGCCAAGCCGCTGCCTCCAGGTCGTGCCCCCTCCGACCAATGAGTTGTCTGATTGACCTGCGCCCCGGTGAGGGCTTCGCCCTTGATCGAAAACATCATGGACTTCTCATTTTGATTGACGCCCCTTGCGAACGCGAATAGCCTTGTTCCTGAGCGCGAAACCAGTGGCCTTCAGCGGCTATGACTGGCGTAGGAACCCCGGCGATGGCTGAAAATCGGCGTAGGGTGAGACCTCCACACCCCTGCTTGAGGGTGTGTATATGAATATCAAGCATGTAATTTAGGGCTACTGCTATCAGTAGCCCTTTTTATTTGCTTTCACAAAAGCGTATACCGCTTGTACAGAAGCGTCCCATGCCGAGCTGCCACCTCGATAGCCCCCTCAAGCGTAGTTGCAGCAGTGACTTCACCTATCGCTTGGGTGCGAAGTTCACGAGCCATTGTACGGAGATCGGGGAGGTCGCCATCAAGCCAGGTGGTCTGGCCCTTTACTTCAGCAATTTTGGGAAAGAGAGTTTCCGTGGTCAAACTTCGCCGCTCAGTTGTCGGTAACCGAGGCGTCAGTGTGCCATGCGTCCCCAACAATGCTTGCGTTGATGCTGTAGGACAAATCTGAATCTCTTATCTAAAGCTTTAGCGGTGATTACGTTCGGAAGTATCCTACAGGCCCTTCGGAAGCTTCCGTCTTGGCAGGAAAATACCCCAGGGTTAACGTCGTCGGGTCGCCAACTTTGGCGATCGGGTGTGAGAAGCCCGGCTGACTCCGACGAAAGCTTCCAGTTATGGTAGCCGGGCACGAGCAGACTTCGGTCTGGCCGTGGTTTCGTGGGCACGGTCTTCTCACCTCGCGTCCGGCTACCACCCAATCTGTGAGAAGGGTAGGTGTGTAGCTATCCACAGTTACTCACGAAGGCTACACAATGAAAAAGATCGTCCCCGATCCACCCGCCACTCTCATCAGCACTCCTTACTTCTCCATCCACTCCGAAATGATCCCCCCGGACGCCCTGGCCCACGCCAGCGAGTTGTTGCGCGGCGTCGAAGACACCCTCGACCAGTACCGACGCGGCGACGCAGCCGAGCCTCGCCTGAACATGCTCGCCAACGTGCTGCATTCGACCGAAATGGCCCGGGTGCTCATAGAGCACGCCCTGCGCAAGATCTGACCAGGAGTGATGGAATGAATGACGATGACATGACCTGCCCCACCGCAGGCCAGGAAGCGTTCCTGGAGCTGTACCGCATCCAGCCCGGCATCCCCTTCGATCGAGCCTTCGACGAACTGTCGATGCTGGTGGGCTGCATCCGCCACCTGACCTGCGAAGCCGAGATGGAGAAAGACGCCGTCTCCCTCAGCGCAGCACGCTACCTCAGCGCCTTCGCCAAGGCACTCATCAATGACATGGAGATTGCGCGACAACAGGTGCGGTGACTCGGTACCGGCCTCTCGCGGGCTGGCCCGCGATGAGGCCGGTCCGCCTTTCAGTGAGCATCTGCCAGCTGGACCTTGATCTCGTTCAGCAACGCCTGAATCAACCCGGCCGCATAGCGCTGCGCGCTGACAAGCTCGTCCTCATCACCGCTCCCATGGAATTGCGCATAAGCGACGGCGCCGACTTTCTCGAAGCCCTCACCGTGACGGTCATCGCAGAAGCGGCGAGTCAAAGCCGCCAGGCCTTCATCGATGGCATCCTGATGCAGTCCCGAGTGGATTCGCTTTACAAAAAGCCCGGCGACTGCCTTGACCGGGCCGGAATAGCGGATGACATGAATCAGGTCGGCCGCATCTTTGTTCTCTTGTCGTTGGTCCAAGGCTATAGCCTTCAGGATCACAAAGGCGGGGACATCCGCAAAACGGATCACGTCCACGGACAAGCCTCCACCATCGAGCAACGGAGCACCCACTTCTCGCTCCTCATACCAATCGTGCACAATTCCGGCGTGCCTGATGGTGAGTGCGGATACTGACTCTCCACACACGCTTACTGTCCTGCCAGGCGCTTCATTACCGGCATCCCGAAGTAGCTCGACAACTACTTCGATATGCTCATCCACCCTTCTGCGCCATCTCCATGACGCAGCCTTGCCATCTTCTACCCAGCGCACGAACCCGCGAGCTTTAAGTTGATCGGCCAGACTGCTGTATTCGTTTCCCGAGGCCAACACCTCCAGATTCAATACGACGTCCACATCAGACGTCCCTGCATGCATCGGCACATCCGGTGGTGCCTCTGGCGTCAGGTAACGTGGTACGAGCCCTCCTACGAGGCGCAACGTGTCCTTCAGATTCCCGAACGCGCTGAGCAACGTCAAAAGCGTCCTCTCGCATGCGAGGGTCACATCAACGTCGTACCCTGCCGCTGTGCGGGGTTTCAGTTCCTTGCCCATGACAACTCCAGATGGTTTCTTATGTGCTCGGCCAGTTCCTTGTTGCGTCCTCGCCCATTCAGCAGATCGAGATAAAGAATGTAGGGACTTGCGATGTAACCTGACTGCCCGGTGGGCTGATGCCGAAAGAGCAGGCTCGCCTCCTGGCGCTCCATGAGGGTGACGTTCCCCCCCTTCGTGACAGGCTTGAGGTTTAGCAGCTTTGCCATCACCTCCATATATCCAGCAGGCACTATGATTTCGGCGCCCTGGGTACTGGTGAGCAGTGGAGCTACTGCGTTGGCAGCTGCCGCGCCAGTGAACGCCCACGGAAAGTCCACGGAATGCTCAGCGAGCTGTCCAGCGAGATGGCTGATCAGTTGTGCTGGGTTCTCGACAAACGTATGCCACTTGGTTTCCGGGCTTTTGCGCCCTTGCCAATCCGTCGCCCATGCATCCAGAAGCTGTCGAGGCTGGGCAAGTTTTCTACGTTTGGTGGGACCGCCGCCTGCTTCGGCAGTCCATTCTCGAAGCTTGAGCTCCTGCAAGACGAGTGAGCAGGTGTATGGAGACGTATGGGCAAGTTGGGCGAGTTGGGCACCCGAAAGCCATTCACCCTCATGACTCAACAGTGCATGAACCACGTTTTCACGGGCCTCTGTAAACAGGTCGAGGGCTCGGTCTTTTCCTGCAGCCCGAGTCAGCTTTTCAATGTTGATCCGCCAATGACCATGCTGGAGATATAGGCTGCCCCCCACCTCATAGAAGGCAACACCCAGCGCTTTGAGCGCATGCTTGGCGCCGGGGCTAAGGGTACGTGCTGCCACCATGCCGATTGCGTTGCCGGCGGAGCCATGGGCAACCAGGCAAAGGTCAAGCCGCGAAACAGCTTCACGGATATCCCTGGGATACCCGTTAGCGATGACTTTGATGTAGACGTCAAGCGACTTGTCAGGGGTGGTGACTCTAAGCATTCCATCGACGACCTCAGATAGCCTGGAGGTCTTCGAGACCCTCGACAGATGCTCAGCGTCAAGGGAAACCTGCGCGTCAGGCCCTATTGCCTCAACCAGGCTGGCGGCGATCTCATCCAGCACCTGCTGCTCGGGCTCCATGACCCAGTTGCGTTGCCTGTTCATAACCTCCCCGGCCTCCCTCATTGCGGCTACGCCAAAGCGTGTCCGCCCGTAACCTTAGCCGAAACCATAACATTAGCTGCACAGCTAATAACGCAATTTTAGCTAAGGATAGGCTGTTTTCTAGCCACAGCTTGTGACCGAAGTCCGGCACATGACCCTAGATAGCACCAGGTAGCTACAGCGTTATCTTCACCAACCGCGCCAAGTCCCCTGCCTCAACCTTCAACAACCGCGCCGTCTTCCCCTCCGCCAGCCTTTCAACCCCCTGCCCCTCGGGCAGCCGCGCCATCTGCCCTGCCAGGTTCATCGCCAGGATCTCTCGCGAATACACGCCCCCACCCAGCTGGTAGATCGCCGCGATCAGTTCCCGCAGGGTCAGCGGCAACCGCCAGCGGGTCCGCAAGGCCGACCCGAACGCCGCGCCGAAGTCTTCGAGCGATTTGTTGATGTCCCGCGCCTCCAGCGCGCCTCCGGCCAGTTGCCACTCCTGCAGGCAGCGCAATACCGCCAGGTCACCCAGGCAATGCAGCAGCCCCGCGCAGTAGCAGCGCTCATGGTCGAGCCCCAACTGACGAGCCAGGCCGCTGGCGAACTCGGCGGTGCGCAGCGAGAGGTTCCAGTAATGCTCGGCATGCCGCGCCAGCTCCGGATCCCTGACCCGGGCGCTGCGCTTGAGGGTCAGGCCAAGGATGAGGTTCATGCTCTGGATGCTGCCGAGCTTGTTCAGCGCCTGCAGCAACCCGGTCACCGACCCTTCCCGGTGCAGCGCCGCGCTGTTGGCGGCGGCGATCAGCACGGCGGTGATCTGCGGGTCGTTGCGCACGTCGGCCTCGAGCACCTTGAGGTCCAGCCCGTGAGGATGCAGCGCGCGCTTGAGCGCGGCCTGCACATCGGCGAACAGCGGACCTCCGTCGGCGGTGGCGCGTTTCTGCTCAAGAAAGCGCGGCAGGGTGAGGCCCGGCAGCAAGGCTTGCACGGGGCAGGCGATCTGTTCGCCCACGTGCACCAGCAAGGCTTCCAGGCGATGGCGCAGGGAGTCCATGTTGAGCGGTTTGCTCAGGTACGCCGTGGGCGCCAACGGGATCGCCTCGCGCACGCTGGCCGTGTCGCTGCGGTTGCTCATGAGGATGAAGGGAATGACGGGCTTGCGCCCTTTGGCGCGCACGTTGCGCAACAGGTCGAGGCCATCGATGCCAGGCAGCTCGCGGGCAGCAATGATCAGGTCGGGCTGGCTGGCCAGGGCCGCAAGGGCCTGGGGGCCGTCGGCGCAGACCTGCAAACGGGCATCGCAGCGCACGCTGAGCAGCATCTCGCTGAGCATGTCACGCACCCAGGGGTCGCCCTCGGCGATCAGTACACAAGGGGGGATAGGGTCCGCAGCACTCATGGGTCAATCTCCAGGCAAGCCTAAACATGCAGTCCTGTGCACTTCCAAGGTAAATCCTGCGCCAACATTACCGCCCTTGCCTTGCCTTGGGCACAAAAAAACCCGCCGAAGCGGGTTTTTTTTAACGCGTCACAGCTCAGGCCAGTTCAGCGAAGCACTCTTCGATGATTGCCAGGCCTTTGTCCAGCTGCGCGTCCGGTGCGGTCAGCGGCACCAGGATACGCAGGACGTTGCCGTAGGTACCGCACGACAGCAGGATCAGGCCCTTCTCGCGCGCCTTGGCGACAACCTGGTTGACGGCAGCGGCGTTCGGGGTCAGCGAGCCTTTCGCGTCGAAGACTTCGACCGCGATCATCGAACCCAGGCCACGCACGTCACCGATGATCGGGTGTTTGTCCTGGATCTGCTTGAGGCCGGCAATCAGGTGCTCGCCAACGGCCTTGCTGCGGTCGAGCAGGTTTTCTTCTTCGAACACTTCGATCACGGCCAGGGCCGCGGCGCAAGCGATCGGGCTACCGGCGTAGGTGCCGCCCAGGCCGCCTGGCGCGATCGCGTCCATGTATTCGGCCTTGCCGCAGACACCGGCCAGCGGGAAGCCACCAGCGATGGACTTGGCGAAGGTGGTCAGGTCAGGCGCGACGCCCATCTGTTCCATGGCGAAGAAGGTACCGGTACGGCCAGCGCCGGTCTGGACTTCGTCAGCGATCAGCAGAATGCCGTGCTGGTCGCACAGGGCGCGCAGGCGCTGCATGAAGGCTTTAGGCGCGGTGATGAAGCCGCCTTCGCCCTGTACTGGCTCGATGATGATGGCAGCGATGTCACGCGGCTCCGCATCGTTCTTGAACACGCGCTCGATGGAGGCGATCGAGTCGTCGATGCTGATGCCGTGCAGCTCGTTCGGGAACAGCGCGCGGAACACGCCACCTGGCATCAGGCCCATGCCAGCCGAGTACGGAACAACCTTGCCGGTCAGGCCCAGGGTCATCATGGTACGGCCGTGGTAGCCGCCGGTGAAGGCGATCACGCCAGCGCGGCCGGTGGCGGCACGGGCGATCTTGACGGCGTTTTCAACGGCTTCGGAGCCGGAGGTGACCAGCAGGGTCTTCTTCTCGAAGTCGCCTGGGACCTTGGCGTTGATCTTTTCGCACAGCTCGACGTACGGCTCGTAGGCCAGTACCTGGAAGCAGGTGTGGCTGACCTTGGTCAGCTGCTGCTGCACGGCGGCGACGACTTTTGGATGCAGGTGACCGGTGTTGAGCACCGCGATACCACCGGCGAAGTCGATGAACTCGCGGCCTTCAACGTCAGTGACGGTGGCGTTGGAAGCGGTATCGACGAAGATCGGGTGGATCTGGCCAACGCCACGTGGGACGGCGTTGACACGGCGTTGCATCAGGGATTCGTTGGTCTTGCTCATATAGCCCTCATTGCGCCACGGCTCGGCGGCGCTTTTATTCGGGGGTGACTGGGATCCGACTGCACGCAGCATGCGTTGATCGACCGGCGCAATGGCCCTGGCCACCAGGTGACGCGGTATAAAAAAGGCCAGCGAGGCGTCGCTCTCGCGCCCCGCTGGCAGAGGTGAAACCTTAGCGTGTGATCAGATGCTCAGGCACAGGTACTTGATCTCGAGGTAGTCCTCGATGCCGTACTTGGAACCTTCGCGACCCAGGCCCGACGCCTTGATGCCGCCGAACGGGGCAACTTCGTTGGAGATCAGGCCGGTGTTGATGCCGACCATGCCGTATTCCAGGGCCTCGGCGACGCGGAACACGCGGCTCATGTCGCGGGCATAGAAGTACGAGGCCAGGCCGAACTCGGTGTCGTTGGACATGGCGATGACTTCGGCCTCGTCCTTGAAGCGGAACAGCGGCGCCAGTGGGCCGAAGGTCTCTTCTTTAGCGACGGCGGCGGTCTTGGGCACGTCGACCAGGATGGTCGGCTCGAAGAAGTTGCCTTCGATCAGGTTGCCACCGGACAGGACCTTGGCGCCTTTGCTGACCGCGTCCTGGATGTGTTCCTGAACCTTGGCGACAGCCTTGCCATCGATCAGCGGACCGGTGGTGGTGCCGTCTTCCAGGCCGTTGCCGATCTTCAGCTTGGCCACGGCAGCTTTCAGCTTCTCGGCGAACGCGTCGTAGACACCGTCCTGCACGTAGATACGGTTGGCGCAGACGCAGGTCTGACCGTTGTTGCGGTATTTGGAGATGATCGCGCCTTCGACGGCCTTGTCCAGGTCAGCGTCGTCGAACACGATGAACGGGGCGTTGCCACCCAGCTCCAGGGACACTTTCTTGATGTCCTTGGCGCATTCTTCCATCAGCTGGCGACCGATTTCGGTCGAGCCGGTGAAGGACAGCTTGCGCACGATGGAGTTGCCGGTCAGCTCGGTGCCGATGTCGCCAGCGCTGCCAGTCACCACGCTGAACACGCCAGCCGGGATACCGGCACGGGTGGCCAGCTCGGCCAGGGCCAGGGCGGAATACGGGGTCTGCGAAGCAGGCTTGAGCACCATGGTGCAGCCAGCGGCCAGGGCCGGGCCGGCTTTACGGGTAATCATCGCCGCCGGGAAGTTCCACGGGGTGATGGCAGCCGTCACGCCGATCGGCTGCTTGATGACGATCAGGCGCTTGTCTGGCTGGTGACCTGGAATGGTATCGCCATAGACGCGCTTGGCTTCTTCGGCGAACCACTCGATGAACGAGGCGGCGTAGGCGATTTCGCCCTTGGCTTCAGCCAGTGGCTTGCCTTGCTCGGTGGTCATCAGGCGAGCCAGGTCGTCCTGGTTCTCGATCATCAGCTCGAACCAGCGGCGCAGCTTGTTCGAACGCTCCTTGGCGGTCAGCGCGCGCCAGGCCGGCAGGGCCTTGTCGGCCGCTTCGATGGCACGGCGGGTTTCGGCGGCGCCCATCTTCGGCACGGTGCCGATGACTTCACCGGTGGCCGGGTTGGTGACCTTGATGGTCTGACCGCTGTCCGCATCCAGCCATTCACCGTTGACGAAGGCTTGCTGGCGGAACAACTGAGCGTCTTTAAGCTGCATGTCGGCTACCCTTGACAGCCCCGTGCCGGCACGGAGCGAATTATAGATTGTTGAAAGTCACACACTGGGCTGAAGTGTTCAGCACCCGTTTGAAATCTCAAACGAATCCTAGGGTCTGGTGGGGTAAAGGACAATAGTCTGTTCGAAAAAAAGAACGAACGGCAGGTGGCCCCACCCCAAGCCTGTCGGCCCACCCCCGCTTTATCATGGATCGGGGTGATCGTCAGCCCGCGGGAAAAACCGTTCGGTCATCGCCGCGTCGTTCACCCGCTCGGCCCAAGCCTCACGGTCGAACGGGTCGCCGGTACGCAGGTCGTACACCGGCTCGCCTTCCGGCTTTTCCACTTCGCGCAGCCTGACCTTCACGAAGTGATAGGTCTCTCCACGCACCTGTCTGATCGATTCGATGCGGAAATAACAGCCCGGGGTGTACAACACCTCGGCCTCCACCCCATGGAATGACAGGGGCGCCACAGGCACGCCGCTGTTGACCCCCTTGACCACCAGTTCATACACCACGGACGTGTCGTCGAACAAATGGACGAACCGGTCTTCGCCGATAACGGTCCGCGGCGCGACGAATGCTCGCAGCACATAAGGGTTTTCGGTAAACGAGGTAATATCGGTGCTCACCAGCACATCGCCTGCGACCAGCTCGCCATTGCGATAGCGAATGCCGCCGGTCAGGCGATGATTGCTGCCGCCACGCCAGAGCCGTATCGCAGTGCTGCGTGGCAATGGCTCCAGCGAATCGAACAGTGTGCGCAGATAAGCATGCAGGTCGCCATCTCCTGCGCTGATGCCCAAGGCCTTGCCATGGCGGAACAGGGCGTTCACCGGCACCAGGTCATCGCTATAGAGCTCCACCAGCTGGTTGCACAGCCGGTTTCCCTGGCGGTAAGTATAAAAGCGGTGACCATCGACCTCTACATACCGGTAGCCATGCGCGTCGAACTGGGCCTGTGCATCGGCCGCGAGCGTGGGCAAGCCGGCCTTCTCCAGTACCGCTCGCTGACGTTCAAGCACGAAGGCCGACAACTCCTGGCGCAGGGCTTCATTGTCTTGCATGTAGATATCCCAGAAAGGCGAGACCACCAGATCCAGGCCTGGCGTGACCACACCAGAGGGCGCAGGCACGTCCATCAATTGCCAGCGGCCATCCTCGACGATCCGCAGAGGCACGGTGGGCAGAAACGCGAACGGGTCTTCATCGTCCACTGCCAGCCAGTGTCGGGCCTCCGGGCTATAGCGAACGCGCAAGGTGAGGTCGCTCATCTCGATCCAGGTCGCGCCATCCTCCGTGACGCTGATGCCCTCCAGATGCCCTCGCGCAGTCTGCGGCGACGGGAGTATTCGATTGCCATCGAGATCGGGCAACTCGTCACCCTGGCCTTCGACCGGCCTCAACACGTCGGGGGTGGCCAGGCGTTCATGCGGTGGCGCCCGATACAGCAGTGCCCTGGCCCCAAGCCCTGCATCGATGATGCTGAACACGGTCACCACCGCATCAGCCACGGCCGACACGATTGCGTTCTGGCGCTGCGTAACCGAACGGGCGTCGAGCGCGGTCTGAACGTCCAGTACCAGGCGGGCCACCCCGGCACCCACCAACGCCAGCCCGATCGGCCAAGCCAGCGGCGCAACACCGCCAAATACCTGAAGAAAAGCGCCAAGATAGCCACGCCACAGCTCGCGGCGCAGTTGCGCGTTGGTAACCAGCACTGCCTGCTGGGACAGCGTATCGGCCTTGGCCCAAGCCTTGAATGTCACGAACAGGTCGTCGTTGAGCAGTGTTCCCTCACCAAATGGCCAGACCGGCGCCTGGGCAGGACCACTGCGCTGGCGAAGCACGAGCAGCTCCTGTTGCAATGGTTGCGCCATGGCATGCGGGTGTGCCCGGTACCATGACTTTACCCACTCGAGCGCGTCCGGCCCGGCCAGGCACCCATGGACCCAGGCCAGAAGGCTGGGGTGATCGGTAAAACCTTTAAGTGGCTGGGGCGCGGCGGGAATGTACAAAACGACGCGGCCGTCCGGCGCCTGCAAGGTAAACAGGTGAGCACGACCGTCCAGGACGAACTTTCGCACGGCAAGGACGCCGGTCACCGCCTCGGCGTGCAAGGCGGCCTGGGTCACCGGCTGCAGGGGGGCGAGGCCCAGGTATTGGCGCAGGTGCAGGCGGTCGAGTTCCGAGAGCTCACCGGCATCGCGCGCATCATCGATCTCGGCCAGCAGGCGAACCTTGGCCAATGCGGAGAAGTCCCTGCCCTGCTCGTTCCAGAACCGCTCCGTGCGCTGGCGGACGATGCCCGCGAAATCCAGTGCCCAGAAGTCGCTCATGACGTTGACCGCGTCGAGCGCCACCTGGTTGTGTTCGCCATACTGGCTGCCCCCTGCCCCTTGGGTATAGAACCCCGCGTACACCGGAAGCTCATCTGACGCTTGTTCGAAACCGCCCGCGAAGCGCTGGACTAGCAGCTCGGTGAACGTGATCGATTTCAGCGGCGGGCCCGCGTGCCGCCAGCCAGTGAACGTGGGCGCGCCGACCGCCGTTTCGAAGACATTCCACCAGACCTGGTCCGGGTCCAGGTGCCGGCCTGTGTGTTCCAGCAGATAGGCCTTTGCTGTGCTACGCGCCAGCCCATACAGGTCGGGCCACGCTTCCAGATACCGCCGCGCCATGTCCAGCACCGCCCGCGCCTCGCCCAACGAGCCCAGACTGCGCTCAAGCTGTTCCAGGTCAATCGCCATGGTAGAAGATCCTTTTCTTGGAATGGACCTGCATTGGGCAACGGCGGCCTGGAACGGTGGTGGTAGATAGGCGCTACCTAACTGCGGGCTTGCCAACGATCGCGATTACCCTCCTGGCCCCGTGACAAAAACGCCTACAGTTCAAGGCGATGGACGCCACCTTCCGAGATGGGTATCATTGCGCCCCGTTGCACTCGTAGCTCAGCTGGATAGAGTACTGCCCTCCGAAGGCAGGGGTCGTGGGTTCGAATCCCGCCGAGTGCGCCATATCGATGAAAAAGCCCAGGCATATGCCTGGGCTTTTTTGTTTGCACCGTTGTGACCTCAACGCCCGCCTCCCAGATCGATAAAGGTACCGGTGGCATACGACGCCTTGTCCGACAGCAACCACATGATCGCTTCGGCCACTTCCTCAGGCTGGCCGCCGCGGCCGAGGGGAATGCCCGGTTCCAGCTTGCTGACACGGTCGGGGTCGCCGCTCAGCGCATGAAAGCCGGTGTGGATGTAGCCGGGGCGCACGGCATTGACGCGGATGCCTTCGCCGGCAACCTCCTTGGACAATCCCAGCGTGAAAGTATCCAGGGCGCCCTTCGACGCGGCGTAGTCCACGTATTCGGCAGGTGAGCCCAGGCGCGCGGCGACCGACGAGACGTTGACGATGCTGCCGCCCTGCCCGCCATGGCGCTGTGACATGCGCCGCACGGCATGCTTGGCGCAAAGCATGGGGCCGACGACATTGGTCTTCATCATCTTGAGCAGGCGAAATTCCGACATGTCCTCGACCCGGCTCTGCTGGGCGATGGTGCCCGCATTGTTGACCAACGCGGTTAGCGGGCCGAGCTCATGATCGATGCGCTGGAACAGCTGCACGACCTCGTCCTCGACGCTGGCATCGGCGCGCACGACGATGGCCTCCGCGCCCAGTTCGCGAACCTGCGCCAGCACCTGCTGGGCCGCGGCGTCGTCAGCGTGGTAGTTGATGCAGATGCGATAGCCCTGGCGCGCCGCCAGCAATGCGGTGGCGGCGCCAATGCCCCGGCTGGCGCCAGTGATGAGGATGACCTTGTCCATCGACTTCCCCTTGGAAAGAGATGAAGCAAGGCTAGCGCCAGGGTGGCGGGTTGTACAACGGGTGGCCGTTCAACTTCAGCAAGACCGACCAGTGCTTCGCTGCCCTGTTGGTTGCTGTCGGGATCGCGAAGCGATCCCTTGTGGAGCGTGACCAGATCAGTAGAAAACAGAGTCTCCCATAGGCCCCGCTGAGCCGGGCCGGGGGTGGCGTGATGTATAAGAGGAAGGAATGGTTTTCTTGCCCGGCGCAGCCGGGCACTGTAGGAGCTGGCCTCGTGCCGCGAAACGAGGGCGAAGCCCTCGCCGGGGCACAGGACTACAAGATTGTGCAATTCTGGCAGGGGGCAAAGACAGTTGCTCAGGCCCCAAACCTGAACCGTGATACCGCGTAACAGCCCAGCTGTTTGACAGCAGCCGGGCTCGATGACGTTTTTCAATCGCCTCGATGCCGCTTTCATTCTTGCCGAGCCGCTGTCGTTGCACGATTCTGTATGCATGTGCCGTTACCCCGCACCCACCGCTTGCAGAGGCCTGTATGAAAAACGTGGAAGAACTGCTCAAGACCAAATCCCAGCACCACGAGGTCTACACCATCAGCCCGGACGACTCGGTGCTCGATGCGCTGAAACTGCTGGCCGAGGTCAATATCGGGGCCTTGCCTGTCATCGAGGATGGCCAGGTGGTGGGCATCGTCAGTGAACGCGACTACGCGCGTAAACTGGTGCTCAAGGGCCGCTCGTCCGCCGCGACGCCGGTGCGGGAAATCATGAGCGCGCCGGTGGTGACGGTCGAACCCAAGCACAACCTCGAGTACTGCATGAACCTGATGACCAACCGGCACCTGCGCCACTTGCCAGTGGTGAAGAACGGCGAGCTGATCGGCCTGCTGTCGATCGGTGACCTGGTCAAGGAAACCATCGCCGAACAGGCCAACCTGATCCTGCAACTGGAGCAGTACATCCGCGGCGAGTGATCAGTGGTATTGGCGCTCCAGTTCGTCGAGCTGGTGGTCGAAGGTGCGCAGCCGGGCCGACCAGGTGTACACGAGCACCTCAAGGTCGCGGTTGAGCACCGCGGTGCCGTGGCCGCCGCTTTGCTGTGAGTCGCACAGGTCCAGCTGATAGCGCTCGCGGGCCATTGCCGTGGCGACGTTGGACAGCTCACGGGCATTGCCGACCCAGCGGTGGTGATGGTCGTGGATCTTGCGGTCGAGCTCGCGGCACTGGCGTTTGAGAGCGTCCAGGCTCTGCTCCAGGGGCGTGCCTTGCAGCTCGCCCATGACTTCCTGGAAGGTGCGCCCGGGTTGCCAGTAACTGCCCCAGAAATACCGGTCGAACACCGTCTCGACCCGGCGCAGGGCGACCTTGGTGTTCCAGATCGCCACGAGGGTGCGGCCCTGAACCACTTCGCGTCGGTTCAGGTGCAGCTGTTGCCAGGCTATCCACGTCAGAATCGCCAGCGACGCGGCCGCGACCAGCGCGGCGGCGGCGTAGAGAAACTGCAGCGCCTGGCCCATCTGATGGGTGTGCCGGATACCGTAGAAGTAGCCGGTGGTCAGGGTGCCCAGGATCGTCACGGAGCACCAGAACGCGGGTGCATAGGGATCTTTCATTGCGCTATCCCCTTTGGTTTTCCTGAGCATAGCTGCGCCGAAATCACCCATCAGGTGCCGCTCGGCGATTATTTCCTGGGACGTCTCAACGCCTCGTTGAGCTGATCGAAAGGGATGGCCCAGTCAGAGTCTTCAATGATGGCTTCCTTGAGAAAAGCCCGCTGGCCTTCGGACCAGAAAGACGCGTCCACCAGCTTGATCTCGTTCTTGAGCGGCGAGTGGCTGGTGATGAACTGATCGATGCTGGTCGCGTCGTCAGGCAGGCCCAGTTGCTTGAACAGGTCGGAAAACTCGTGTTTCGTTGGTTCCATGATTCACTCCTCGGGCCAGGCCGGGCGTCCACGACGCCGGCCCGGCAGGTGGTTGACGATCATCAGCAGAGTTCGCGCACTTCGGCGTGGGGCACCAGCTTCAGGTACTGCTCCATGCTCATGTGGATCAGGTGATCGTGATCACCCGCCTCAAGGTAGACATCACCTTGACGGGTCAAGGTCGGGTCAAGGAGCATTTTTATTTTGCTGGCGTCGCCAAGCGGCGGAATGGCGCCTCGTTCACAGCCGTCGAACAGCTGTGGCAGGCCGCTTTCATGGGTCAGCTGCCACGCGCCGGTCATGCGCACCTTGCTCATGTCCAGATGGCGATTGGCCGGCAGGACGGCCATCAGGTAGTTGCCGCGCCGGTCGTCGAGCATCACGGACTTGGCGACGCGGTCGGCGGGCACCCCGGCCGTGCGCGCCGACTCAAGGCTGGTGGCCGAGTGCGGATGAGGAACGATGTCGTAGTCGCAGCGCGCCTGGTCCAGGCGCTGCTGCAGGTTGCTTGCGATTCGCATGATGCACCTCCAGTTTGCCCCCTCATGAAGTTTAGGCCGTTCGTGGCGCCGCACGGCTAAACTTCAGGGACAGCCTACTGACCGGTACCCCCAGGTGATCGCGCGCTGCTGCTGTCTGTTGCTGATGCTTGTGCTCGGCGCCGTGCCGGGTGGCCATGCAGCGCCCGGTGGCAGCGTGTGGGTGCTGGCCATCGACGATGCGATCGGCCCGGCCAGCGCGGACTACCTGGTGCGCGGCCTCGAACAGGCAGCGCAGCAGAACGCACAGCTGGTGGTGATCCGCATGGACACCCCCGGTGGGCTGGACACCTCCATGCGCCAGATCGTCAAGGCGATCCTGGCGAGCCCGGTGCCGGTGGCGAGCTACGTGGCGCCAGGCGGTGCGCGGGCCGCCAGCGCCGGCACCTATATCCTCTACGCGAGCCACGTGGCGGCGATGGCACCCGGCACCAACCTGGGGGCGGCGACGCCCGTGCAGGTGGGCGGACCGGGGACCAGGCCCGGCGCGCCCGAAGCACCTTCCTCCGATAAACAGACCATGCCGGAAAGCCAGGACACGATGACCCGCAAGCAGGTCAATGATGCCGCAGCCTATATCCGCGGACTGGCGCAGCTGCGCGGGCGCAATGCCGAATGGGCCGAGCAGGCGGTGCGTGAATCGGTCAGCGTGCCCGCCAGCGAGGCCCTGCGCCTGAAGGTAATCGACCAGATTGCCGCGGACCTGCCCGAGTTGCTGCGCCAGCTCGACGGCAAGACCCTGGTCGCGGCCGGCCAGCCGCGCCAGCTGCAGACGAGCGGCGCGGCATTGGTGGAATACGCGCCGGACTGGCGCACTCGCCTGCTCGCGGTGATCACCAATCCCAGCGTGGCACTGATCCTCATCATGATCGGCATCTACGGCCTGCTGTTCGAATTCATGAACCCGGGCTCCAGCGTCGGTGGCGTGGTCGGCGGCATCTGCCTGCTGCTGGCGCTCTATGCCTTGCAACTGCTACCGGTGAGCTATGCAGGGGTCGCGTTGATCTTGCTCGGGGTAGCGTTCATGGTCGCCGAGGCGTTCTTGCCGAGCTTTGGCGTGGTCGGCTTTGGCGGCATCGTGGCCTTCGTGGTCGGCGCGGTGATTCTGATCGACACCGACGTGCCGGGCTACGGCATTCCGTTGCCGCTGATCATCACCCTGGCGGCGCTGTCGGCGCTGCTGCTGGGCGGCGTGCTCGGCATGGCGCTGAAGGCGCGCAAGCGCGCCCTGGTCAGCGGCGACGCGGGTCTGGTCGGCAGTCTGGTGACCGTCACCGATGTGCTGCCCGGCAATCCGTTCTGCGGCTCGGTCCAGGCCCAGGGCGAACAATGGCAAGTCCAGTGCGCGACACCACTGCAGCCTGGCCAGCACGTGCGGGTGGTCGCCCGCCGCGGCGTGCTGCTGGACGTCAGCGCCTCATCGTCCGCGGTGTCGCAAGGAGAGTGAAATGTTCATGCAATTCGGTTTCGGCGCCGTGCTCGTGCTGCTCGGCATACTGCTGCTGTCGGCGTTTCGCATCCTGCGCGAGTACGAGCGGGGGGTGGTCTTCCAGCTGGGCCGGTTCTGGCAGGTGAAGGGACCAGGGCTGATCCTGCTGATCCCGGTCATCCAGCAAATGGTCCGGGTAGACCTGCGCACGGTGGTGCTCGACGTGCCGCCACAGGATGTGATCACCCGTGACAACGTCTCGGTCAAGGTCAACGCCGTGGTGTACTTCCGCGTGCTTGACCCGCAGAAGGCAATCATCCAGGTCGAGGACTTTCTCAACGCGACCAGCCAGCTGGCCCAGACCACGCTGCGGGCGGTGCTGGGCAAGCACGAGCTGGACGAGCTGCTGGCCGAGCGCGAGCGTCTGAACCTGGATATCCGGCAGGTGCTGGATGCCCAGACCGGTGCCTGGGGGATCAAGGTCGCCAACGTCGAGATCAAGCATGTCGACCTCAACGAATCAATGATCCGCGCCATTGCCCGCCAGGCCGAAGCCGAGCGTGAGCGGCGGGCCAAGGTGATTCATGCCGAGGGCGAGCTGCAAGCGTCGGAAAAACTGATGCAGGCCGCGCAGATGCTGGGCAAGGAACCTGGGGCGATGCAGCTGCGGTACATGCAGACGCTGGGCAGCATCGCCAGCGACAAGACCACGACCATCGTGTTTCCGTTGCCGGTGGATTTGCTGAAGGGGTTTGGAGAGAAGTAGCGGCAGAGGCGCGCCGGTGAAGACGCGCCTTGTCTTAGACCGGTGCGCGGCGAATGGTGGCCAGCAGCGTGGCGGCGCCGATGAACAGGCCGGCGAAGGTGCGGTTCATGCGGCGTTGCTGGCGAGGCGTGCGCAGCAGGCGCAGCACGCGGGCGGCAAGGCCGGTGTAGCCGGCCATCACCAGAAGATCGACAGCGACCATGGTGGCCGCGATGGTCAGGTACTGGGGCAGCAGCGCGGCATGCGGGTTGATGAACTGAGGCAGCACCGCGAGCATGAAGATCAGTGCCTTGGGGTTGCTGACGTTGACCAGGAAGCCACGGAACACCAGGCTCAACGGCTTGCCGATCGGGCGCACGGCCGTCTCGTCGGTCACGTCGGCTGGCAACGCGCGCCATTGCTTGACGGCCAGGTAGACCAGGTAGGCAACGCCGAACCATTTGATGAACTGGAAGGCGGTGGCCGAGGCGGCGAGGATGGCGCCCACGCCGGCGGCGATGATGGCAATCTGCAGGAGCAAGCCCAGTTGCAGGCCCAGGGCATTCCAGTAACCGCGCCAGAAGCCGTATTGCAGCCCGCAGGACATCGAAGCGATGGCCCCCGCGCCCGGTGACAGGCTGATGACCCAGCACGCGGCAAAGAAGGCCAACCAGGTTTCAAAAGACATCGCACACCCCGCCCAGTAAATATCTCGAAAAATATTAAGCCAGTGCGGGGGTGATGGCTAGCACGTGTATCCAGCGAGGAGGGTCACACCCCTCAGGACAACGCCTCAAGCTCCGCCTGCATCGCTTCGAGCGTTTCCAGCGCCTCCATCCAGCTTTCCTCAAGCGCCCCTTCACGCACCTTCAACTTGCTCTGGCGCCCCAGCAGGTCACGCAGCTCGTCCTTGCGCGCGGCTTCATACAGCCCGCTGTCGCCCAGCGCCGTCTCAATCTGCGCGAGCTGCACATGCACCTCACCCAGCTCGCGCTCGAGCTTGTCGGCCTCGCGCTTGTGCGGCGCCAACTGCTGGCGCAGCGCGGCGGCGGCCTGGCGCTGAGCCTTCTTGTCGGTCTTGTCGGGGTTGACCGTTGTAGTGCTCACCGGCGCGTTACGCTGGCGGTAGTCGATCAGCCAGCGGCTGTAGTCTTCAAGGTCGCCGTCGAACGTTTCAACCTTGCCGTCCGCTACCAGCAGGAAGTCGTCGGTGGTGCTCTTGAGCAGGTGACGGTCGTGGGAAACCACCACCACCGCGCCACTGAACTCCTGCAGGGCCATGGTCAGGGCCAGGCGCATCTCCAGGTCCAGGTGGTTGGTGGGTTCGTCGAGCAGCAGCAGGTTCGGCCGCTCCCAGGCGATCAGCGCCAACGCCAGCCGGGCCTTTTCCCCACCGGAGAAATTCAGTACTGGCTCGTCAATGCGATTGCCACGGAAGTCGAAACCGCCCAGGAAATCGCGCAAGGTCTGCTCGCGCTCCGCCGGCGCCAGGCGCTGCAGGTGCAACAGCGGGCTTGCCTTGTCGTCCAGCGAGTCGAGCTGATGCTGGGCGAAGTAGCCGACAGCAAGGTTCTCGCCGCGTACGAGGCGCCCGGAGATAGGCTCCAGCTCACCGGCAAGGTTTTTGATCAGGGTCGACTTGCCCGCGCCGTTAGGGCCAAGCAAGCCGATCCGCGCACCTGGGGTGAGCTGCAGCTTGACCTTTTCCAGGATGGCTTTGTCGCCGTAGCCCAGGCGCCCTTCGGACAAGTCGAGCAGCGGGCTGGAGATTTTCTGCGACTCGCGGAAGACGAAATCGAACGGCGAATCGACATGCGCCGCCGACAACTCTTCCATGCGCTCCAGGGCCTTGATCCGGCTCTGCGCCTGACGGGCCTTGGTGGCCTGGGCCTTGAAGCGGGCGATGTACTTTTCCATGTGGGCGCGCTGCGCCTGCTGCTTCTCGTACGCCTGCTGCTGCTGCGCCAGGCGTTCGGCGCGGGTGCGCTCGAAGGCGCTGTAGCCGCCGCGGTAGACGTTCAGCTTGCACTGTTCGACATGCACCACATGGTCGACCACGGCATCGAGGAAGTCGCGGTCGTGGGAAATCAGCAGCAAGGTGCCGGGATAGCCCTTGAGCCAGTCTTCGAGCCAGAGGATAGCGTCCAGGTCGAGGTGGTTGGTGGGCTCGTCGAGCAGCAGCAGGTCGGAGGGGCACATCAGGGCCTGCGCCAGGTTCAGGCGCATCCGCCAGCCGCCCGAGAAGTCGCCGACGCGGCGGTCCATCTGCTCGTTGGAAAAGCCAAGGCCGGCCAGCAGCTTGCGGGCGCGGGCGTCCGCGGTGTAGCCGTCGGCGCTATCGAGCTCGATGTGCAGGCGCGCCAGGGCGCTGCCGTCGTGGGCGGACTCGGCGGCGGCAAGCTCGGCCTGGACCTTGCGCAGGCGGATATCGCCGTCGAGCACATAGTCGACCGCCAGGCGATCAAGGGTCTCGATCTCCTGGCGCATGTGGGCGATGCGCCAGTCAGCGGGCAGCTTGCAGTCGCCGCCGTCAGGCACGAGCTCACCGCGCAGCATGGCGAACAGGCTGGATTTGCCGGCGCCATTGGCACCGATCAGGCCGGCCTTGTGGCCAGCGTGCAGGGTCATCTCGGCGCCGTCTAGCAAGCGCTGTGGACCACGCTGTAAAGTGAGGTTCGATAGTCTGATCATAATGGCCGCGGAGTCTACCAGCTTCCTCGGTCACTGGCGCGAGTTGAACCATGCACACCGACCTGTGGAATTACGCCTTGGCCTTGTACGCCCAGCCGGGTGTCGAGGCCGCCTGCCTGCGTTTGCAGGACGAGGGCGGAGATGTCTGCCTGCTGCTCTGCGGCGCGTGGCTGCAGGCCAGGCAGGTGACCGCCAGCGAGCCGCGTGTAGCGGCCTTGTTGGCGCTGGCGGGACCCTGGCAGCGTGACGTCATTGCCCCGCTACGCCAGTTGCGCCAGCAATGGCGCAAGCAAGCGGAAGACGACCCGCAACTGGCAGCGCTGCGCGCACGCGTGAAAGGGCTGGAACTCGAGGCGGAGCGCGGCCTGTTAGGCCGGCTTGAACAGCAAGCGGCCGAATGGCCCGGGGAGAGAAAGAGGTGCAGCGAGGATTGGCTGGCCCGGCTCATGCCGGGCGCTGCCATGGCCGAGGACGCGCTGCAGCATCTGCGCGTCTCGGCCCAGGCGCTTCAGGACGGCGAGGACGTCGACTGAGCCGCGGCGCTGGCGGGCGTAGCGCCGGTGGCGGTGGAGGCCGGTGTGGCCTCGCTGGTGTTCGTCGCTGCCGCGTTCGGAGCTGCAGGTTTGGCTGCTCGGGCGGTCGCACGCCTGGCCGGTGCCTTGGCGGCAGCTGGCTTGGCGGCAGGGTTTGTCGCGGCGGCTTTGGCCGGCGCCTTCGCCGCTGCAGGTTTGGCGGCGGATTTTGCAGCGGTGGTCCTGGCGGGCGCCTTTTGCCCAGCCGGCTTGTCAGCAGCCGAACTGGCCGGGGCCTTGGCAGCAGTAGACTTGGCAGCAGCGGCGCGGGACGAAGCCGGTTTCGCGGCGGGCTTGGCAGCGGCAGCCTTGGCCGACGCAGCGGGCTTGGCCGCAGTCCTGGTGGTTGACCTGGCAGCTCTGGCAGGCTTGGTCGCTGGTGCGTCAGCGGCCGCCTTGGCAGGTGCCTTGGCCGTGCGCTGCTCCAGCGCCTTGACCGTCGCTTCGCGCACCTTGCCAATGCCCTGGGCCAGCTTCAGGCTTTCCTGGGCATCGCTCTTGAGCTGCTGAATGTAGGTGCGGGTCTGCGACTGACGCTCCTTGAGCGAATCAAGCAACGTTTCGAGTTCATCCACCGTGGTCTTGGCCTTGGCCTGCGCCTTGGCTTTGCCAGCGGTGGCGGCATCCTGCACTTTCGTTCGGGACTTGTGCAGTTTTTCCTGAGCCTTGCCGCGTTGCTTTTCCAGCTTGGCCAGCAGTTTCTCTGCATCAGCCAGCGCTTGCGAGCAGGCCTCTTCCAGATGTTCGAGCAGGCTGCCCGACAGTTGCTGAAGCAGGTGCAACGGCGTACTTACTGGCTTCTTCTTGGCCGACATGGTTTACCTCCTGGCTGACGAGAATGCGGGTCATACTATGCTTGTGCAGCGGCCGCCGCTAGGGCATGGGACAGTGTTCGCAGCCCGGCGTTGCATGCCTGGGCAAAGTTGCTATCGTGCTGACTGCACGAACAGTTGCCGTGTCCCGCCATCGTCGTACCGGAGTTGACAGTGATCCGTTTCCTGCTAGTCGGCATCACCCTGATCGCGCCAGTTGCCATGGCTGAAACGCAGCCGGCGCCTGCCAATGGCCATGATCTTTCCTACAGTGTCGGCGCCAGCCTGGGCGAGCGCCTGCGCGAAGAAGTGCCGGGACTCGAGCTCGATGCGCTGGTCGAGGGCCTGCGCGAGGCGTACCGCCAGGAGCCGCTGAAAATCGACGCGGCGCGCCGGCAGGCCCTGCTCGATCAACATGACGAGCAAGCCAGCGCCGCTGCCACGCACGCTCAGGTCGAAAAGATGCGCGGCGAAGAAACGCGCTTCCTGGCCAACGAGCGCGCCCGCGCGGGCGTGCATGAATTGCCGGAAGGCCTCCTCTACAGCGAGCTGGCGAGCGGCAACGGCGCGCAGCCACGGGCCAAAGGCAGGGTGCAGGTGAGGTACGTGGGCAGATTGCCGGACGGCACGGTGTTCGATCAGAACCAGCAACCACAATGGTTCAGGCTGGACTCTGTGATCGAGGGATGGCAGGTGGCGCTGGAGCAGATGAAGACCGGCGCGAAGTGGCGGGTGGTCATCCCGTCGGCGCAAGCCTATGGTGCCGAGGGCGCAGGAGACCTGATCGCGCCCTATACCCCGCTGGTGTTCGAGATAGAACTGCTCGCCGTGGCCGACTGAAGCCGCTGTCAGGCCTCGACAGCGCCTTCTTCCTTGTGCGCGTTGTGCAGCACTTCGATCAGGCAGTCTTCGAGTTCGAAGCGTTCGTGCAGCAGGCTGCCCAGCTTGTTCAGCTTTTCGGCGAAGCGCTCGGCGTCGTTGCAATCACCCTTGTCGCAATGATCGTTGAAGGCCAGGGCGATCTGGGTGATTTCATGGATTCGCGGGCTGATCTGGTTGGCAAGCTCAAGGCCGCGCTGGTCGCCGAAAGACTTGGCCTCGCTGACCAACTGCTCGCTGATCTCGAAATGCCAGGCGGACACGTAGTCGACCAGGACCGCGCAGAAGTCACGGCTCTTGTCCTTGTCGGCGAAAGCGGTCCTGGCGTCGCGCAGAGTGCCAAATGCCTGCACCAGTTCTTCGCGCTCCTCCAGCCAGCGATCGATCAGTTCATGAACCCCACCCCAGCGTTCCTGTGCATTCTGGCAACTATCGAGCATGGCAATCTCTTCCCTTCTGGGTAATGCCGCCGCACCTCGCGCCACAACACTGCGGCCCAGAGGAAACGTGCGCGAAACGGCATCGAGCAGCTGTGTTTTTGGTATCCGTGCAGGGAGAGTATTCCCGCGCGCCGTGGCCTTCAAGGTACGCAGAGGACTAAGTTCATACAAGCGTTTAATACCTTCATCGGGCACCGCTTGTCGTGAGATGCCCGGCGGGGTTGAGCCAGGTCAGCCTTTGCCCGGATGCGCCAGAGCGCTGAATCGATACGCCAGCAGGCGCGACACGGGGAGGATCGCCAGCATCAGGAATGCCAGCAGGGTCCATTCGGGCAGGGTAAGGTCCAGAAAGCTCCAGTGAATAGACATGCACTCGGGACTGCCGACCAGCATCGCCTTTATGGCCTGGCACCACGGCAGGCTGTCGAGCACATGGCCGAACGCCGGCGTGCAGGTGTCTGCCATCGGCAGCGCCCCCTGCAACCACACCTGACGGGCCGCGACCAGCGCGCCAGCCGCGGCGAGCAGCAAGGACAACACCGTGTAGAGCCGTATGCCGAGCGCGCCAGGCGCATGGCAGACCGCGCACAGGCTGACCAGCGAAAAGGCCGCGAGGAAGAACCGCTGGCTGTAGCCGAGCGGGCATGGCGCCAGCCCGAAGCCGAGTTCGATGGCCCAGACCACGGCCAGGATAGCTGTCGAGGCCAGGAAAGCGGGAAGAAACGGTGAGTGGAAGCGCGCCGAGTGCATAAGGTGTCCCGGTCAGGTTGACATGGCTAGAGACGGTAGTGGAAAGCCAGGCTTTGTTTCAAGGCACTACAACCGAGACACGTCCTTATCTGAAAGGGGAAAAGGCTGAGGAGTTTGTAGGACGTTTCTGCCCTGAATACGGGCTTTTGTCAAAGCACAGAATCACCGGGCTTCGGGACAGGCCAGCCCGCGCCAAGGACGCGGGCTCGGGCCGTTCAGGCAGGGGTACCGTCAGGCAATGGCAGCGCCAGCAGGCGCTCGTCGAGCAGGCCGAGGCCTTCCTGGAACAACTGGTTGCTGCGCTGGGTATCGCCAAGGCTCGCGAGCAGGCGGGCGAGCTCGGCACAGGTCTCGGGATCACGTTGCAGGCGCAGACTGCTTTCGAGGTAGTCACGGGCCTTGCCCCACAGCCGGTTCTGCAGGCTCAGGCGGCCCAGCGTGAGCAACAGGCTAGGGTCATTGCCATGGTCCTTGAGCCATCCCTCGGCCGCTTGCAGCTGGCGCGCGGGGTCGTTGCCGCGAACCAGGCCGTAGAGGCGCGCGAGGTGGCTCTCGAACTGCTTCTTGAGCGCGGTGCGCAATACCTCTTCGGCTTCGCCCTGCGCGCCGAGCTGGCGCAGTTGCTCGGCATAGGCCAGCACCAGCTGGGGCTCCTGGCGCTGGGCCGAGGTGAGCTGCTGCCAGGCCCGCTCCAGCGACTGGCGAGCGCTCTGCCGATCCTCGCCCCGGGTCGAGGCCAGGTTCAGGTTTTCGCCCCAGGCGCGCTGCTCGAGCGCGGTGAGTTCGCCGGCCGAGAGCACCTTGCCCTTGCGCAGCTCGGGCAGCAGGCGGATCAGCGCAGGCCATTCGCCGCGCTCACGGTGCAAGCGCTGCAGCAGCCGCAGCACCTGGGTGTTATGTGGATACCGCTCCTGCATGGCCTGCAGGGTCTCCAGCGCCGCATCCATGTCGCCACGGTCCATCTGCAGCTGGGCATGGGTCAACGCCACTGCGAGCTCGGCCTGGGGCTGACGCTCCAGCGCACGCTCGAGCAACTGGTCGCTGTCTTCGGTACGCCCCTGCTCGTTGGCCGCGCGAGCGGCGCCGAGGTAGTACAAAAGGGGATGGCGCTCATGCTCCGCCGCGCGCTGCAAGTGCTTCTGGGCACTGGCCCAGCGGCCTTCGGCGAGGTCCAGCTGGCCTTGCTCGATGGCGATCCGCGTGCGACGGCTGCGATTGCGGCGCGACCATGGATTGACCGCGCCGGTGGAGGTCAGCACCAGGCCGATCAGGTAACGCGCGAGCAACAGGCACAGGACGACGGCCACCAGCGCACCCAGCGCCGCCCACAGACCGGACTGATAGCGAAAACCGCCGTAGGCGATCAGCACGTAGCCGCTGTGCTTGGCGATGGCGATCCCCAGTGCGGCAGCCACGGCGATCGCCACCACCGCCAGGAGGTACACGCGCTTCATGGCTTGGTCCCCTCTTCGACCCGCAGGTGGCGGCGCTCGATATAGGCCTGCACCGCGGTCAGGCTCTCGCTCAGGTCAGGCACCACCACCGAGACCGGTTCCTGGGCCAGGGCGTTGAGGCTGTCGAGCATGGCCTTGCTCTGCGGATTATCAGCGTTGAAGTTGGTCAGCAACACGCTGCGCGCATCATCCAGGGCCTGGGTGTAGACCTTGGCTTCACCATTGAGCGCGGCCCACTGGGCCTGCTCGATGGTCAGGCTCAAGGCCAGGCGCAGCTGGTTCAGCGACTGCCCGGACAGCAATGGACGGACATTTTCGTCGGCGTTGAAATCAATCTCGAAGTACTTGGAGATCTCGGCCCACCACTGCGACAAGCGGCTGGCGACGTCGCCATCGGCGGTCAGCGCGCCCACGGCATCGGCATTGGTGTCGAACTCGGGCGCCACGGCGCTGAGCTGCTGCACTTGCTCGCGCTGGGCGGCGAGCCTGAGGAACAGGCCGGTACGGTCGGGCTGCTTGACGCTATTGAGGGTAGCCAGGCTGCGGGCCAGCTGTTCACGCGCGGCGAAGGAAGCGGGGTCGCTCTGCTCGCGCAGGATCTCGTCGGCGCCCTCGACCAGCGCACGGGCGCTGCTGATGTCTTGCAGCGCCGAAAGGCGCAAGGTCGCAAGTCGCAGGAGGTGTTCGGCCTCGGCCAGGCGCCAGTCCTTGCGGCTGGCACCAAGAACGGTTTCCAGACGCTGGCTTAGGCGCTGCTGATCGCCCTGAAGCTGCGCCACCAGGCGGCGGCGGTCTTCGAGTTCGCTGGCCGGTGGCAGCGAGGACAGCTGCGCGGTCATCTGCTGCTCGCGCTGCTGCAGCGATTCGGTGCGCTCGTTGAGCACTTGCAGGTGCTGACCCTGCCCCTGCTCGCTGCCCTGCAGCTGGCGTACCTGCCAGACACCCCAGCCGCCGACCGCGACGCCGGCGGCGCCCAGCAGCAGTGCAAGCATTGCCAGGCCGTTGCCCGAGCGCCTGGCGGGCGCGGCAGAGGTCGGTTCTGACGCCTCGGGCGTCGTTTGCTGTTCATTGTTGGACAAGACAGTCTCGCTCACGTATCCATCCTTTGCATTGGGCGCCCGCTCTGGGCCCGGCGCCTTAAGGGGCAGGTGCAGCAGTCTGCTGCACGGCTGCCAGCAAGGCCGTGGCACTGGCACCACGGCAATCCACAACATGCTGCGCGCCAATGGCCCGAGCCTGGTCGGCGACTCGTCCACTGGGCACGAACAGCGGCAATCGCGCCAGCCGTGGCCAATCGGCGCCAGCCAATTGTTGCAAGTGTTCAAGACCTTGCCCACTGCTGACCACCAGGCCGTTCAGGCGTTCCGCCTCGATGGTGCGCACCAGGGCGTGGGCCGGGTAGCTTGGCAGTCGACGGCGATACAGTTCCAGATAATCGACCCTAGCACCTTGCTCGGCAAGACGCTCGGCGAGCCATTCGCGACCTCCCTCCCCGCGCACGATCAGCACGCGTGCGCCAGGACCGGCAATCGCCTGTCCCAGCGCAGGTAACGCCAGCAAGGCCTCGCTGTCATCGCCGCCTTCGGGAAAACGTGCTTCAAGGCCGCGCTCGGCCAGCACCTGGGCAGACGCTGCGCCCACGGTGAACCACGCCAACCCCGGCGCGTGCGGGCACAGGCGTGCCAGCAGGTCGAGCAAGGCCCGCGCCGCCGGCTTGCTGATCACGATGGCCGCCTGGTAGCGATCGAGCTGGCGGACCGCGTCGAGCTCGTGCTCGGCCAGTGGCCGGGGCTCGATTTCCAGCAACGGCAGGCTGCTGCTCTGGATCCCGGCATCAGCCAGGGTCTGGGCAAGCGCCGCGCAATCCTGGGCCGGCCGGGTCAGCAGCAGGCGCCAGCCGCTCACGGATGACCGGCCTCGCCGTAGACTTCCTTGAGGATGGCCTCGGCGCCTTGTGCCAGCAGGTCCTCGGCGACCTGCACGCCCAAGGCCTGGGCCTCGCCGCGCGGTGCGCGGGCCTGGGCCACCAGCACGGTGCCGCCGCTGGGCTGGCCGACCAGGCCGCGCAACCACAGCTGGTCGCCTTCAAGCACCGCGTAGCAGGCGATCGGCACCTGGCAGCCGCCGTTCAGGCGCTTGTTGAGCGCACGCTCGGCCACCACGCGGTCGGCAGAGTCGACATGGTGCAACGGCGCCAGCAAGGCATGGATTTCGGTATCGGCGGTGCGGCACTCGATGCCCACGGCACCCTGCCCGCCCGCGGGCAGGCTGTCATCGACGCTGAGGCTGTCGGTGATACGGTCCTCGAAACCCAGGCGAATCAGCCCCGCCGCCGCCAGAATGATCGCGTCGTACTCACCGGCATCGAGCTTGGCCAGGCGGGTGTTGACGTTGCCACGCAGAAAGCGGATCTGCAGGTCGGGCCGGCGCGCCAGCAGCTGGGTCTGGCGGCGCAGGCTGGAGGTCCCGACGACGCTGCCCGCAGGCAGGGCGGCCAGGTTCGGAAAGTGGTTGGAAACAAACGCATCGCGCGGGTCTTCGCGCTCGCAGATGCAGAACAGCCCCAGGCCTTCGGGAAAGTCCATCGGCACATCCTTCATCGAATGCACGGCGATGTCGGCCTGCTGCTCGAGCAGCGCGGTTTCAAGCTCTTTGACGAACAGACCCTTGCCGCCGATTTTCGACAACGGCGAATCGAGCAGCTTGTCGCCCCGGCTGACCATGGGCACCAGGCTCACCTTGAGGCCGGGATGTGCCTGCTCCAGACGGGCCTTGACGTATTCGGCCTGCCACAGGGCCAGGGCACTTTTGCGGGTGGCAATACGGATTTCACGAGTGGACATGAACAGCCCCGAACGAGAGAAATGCCGCCGATGATAACAGCTCCAAGGGCGTGCTCAGCAGATCCAGGTCAGGTGACGGCCATCCGTGGTCCGTCGTGGGCGATCACTCAGAGCCCTTGCATCATCTTGCGCACACCCGCCACGTGGCGCCGGCTGACGGTGAGAGCATCGCCTTCCAGGCCCCTGAGAAACAGCTGAAAGTGGCCCAGCGGGGTGCGTTGCAGGCGCTCGATGCGCTCGCGGGCGACCAGGGCGTTGCGGTGAATACGCACGAAGCGGTCGCCAAACTCGTCTTCCAGCGCCTTGAGCGGCTCGTCCAGCAGCACCTCGCCCGCCTCGTGGCGCAGGGTGACGTACTTGTGGTCGGCGATGAAATAGATGACCTGGGGCAAGGGAATCAGCTCGATGCCCTTGCGTGTTCGCGCACTGATGTGGCTGCGCGGCCCGGCGCCGCTTTCGACTGCCGGACGGGTGAGCGCCGCCAGTTGCGTGCGGTTGGGGCGTTCTGCCTTGCGCAGCGCGTCGCGCAGATGCTGGGGCTGGGCCTGCTTGGCTACATGGCTCATGGTGCTGTCCTTGAAGGACTCGTCGGTAAATTCGTCACCGGTACAAAACACCACCGCTGGCGGTGCTTCGCGCTCGCACAGCCGCGCGGCGACCTGCAGACCATCGAGCCCGGGCATGACGATGTCCAGCAGGACCACGTCGGGCTTGAGACTGTCGATCAGGGCCAGGGCTTCTTCACCGTTGGTAGCGCTTGGCTCCAGCACGGTGTAGCCCTCCAGCTCGCCGAGCAGGCGGCTCAGGCGCTCACGGACTTGGGGTTCGTCATCAACGATCAGGACATTCATATTGCGCTGGATTCCTGAGTGAGTCTCGCACAAGGTTAGCGTAGACAGATGAGGGTTCGACGCTCACGGCGATCCACGCTGAGACTCGTACGATGGCTAAAGATTCACTGGCGCGGCGGCAAATACCGCTGAGCCTCTGTCCAACTGTAGACGGTTGCCAGAGCGCTGCCGTTCAATCGGTAAATATCCTTTTGCAGAGCCCTCGCTTGTGTCACGCACCTGCCCTCGGCCTGCATTTCTCTCGACCGGCGTCCTGCGGCAAGCCGTGCAACCCTGCTATTATCGGCGCCACTTTTTTCTCACGCCTTCAACGAGTGAACCCATGAGCACCGACAAGACCAATCAGTCCTGGGGCGGCCGCTTCAGTGAACCCGTCGACGCCTTCGTCGCCCGCTTCACCGCTTCGGTCAACTTCGACCAGCGCCTGTACCGCCACGACATCATGGGTTCGATCGCCCACGCCACCATGCTGGCCAAGGTCGGCGTGCTCACCGATGCCGAGCGCGACACCATCATCGATGGCCTCAAGACCATCCAGGGCGAGATCGAGGCCGGCAACTTCGACTGGCGCGTCGACCTTGAAGACGTGCACATGAACATCGAAGCGCGCCTCACCGACCGCATCGGCATCACCGGCAAGAAGCTGCACACCGGCCGCAGCCGCAACGACCAGGTGGCCACCGACATCCGCCTGTGGCTGCGCGACGAGATCGACCTGATCCTGGCCGAGATCACCCGCCTGCAGCAGGGCCTGCTGGAGCAGGCCGAGCGCGAAGCCGAAACCATCATGCCCGGCTTCACTCACCTGCAGACCGCGCAACCCGTGACCTTCGGCCACCACCTGCTGGCCTGGTTCGAGATGCTCAGCCGTGATCACGAGCGTCTGGTCGACTGCCGCAAGCGCACCAACCGCATGCCCCTGGGCAGCGCCGCGCTGGCGGGCACCACCTACCCGATCGACCGCGAGCTGACCTGTCAGCTGCTGGGCTTCGAGGCCGTGGCCGGCAACTCGCTGGACGGTGTTTCGGACCGGGACTTCGCCATCGAGTTCTGCGCCGCCGCCAGCATCGCGATGATGCACCTGTCGCGCTTCTCCGAGGAGCTGGTGCTGTGGACCAGCGCGCAGTTCCAGTTCGTCGACCTGCCTGACCGTTTCTGCACCGGCAGCTCGATCATGCCGCAGAAGAAGAACCCGGACGTGCCCGAGCTGGTGCGTGGCAAGAGCGGCCGTGTGTTCGGCGCCCTGACTGGCCTGCTGACCCTGATGAAGGGCCAGCCGCTGGCCTACAACAAGGACAACCAGGAAGACAAGGAGCCGCTGTTCGACGCCGCCGACACCCTGCGTGACTCGCTGCGTGCCTTTGCCGACATGATCCCGGCGATCAAGCCGCGCCATGCCATCATGCGCGAGGCCGCGCTGCGTGGTTTCTCCACCGCCACCGACCTGGCCGACTACCTGGTCCGCCGTGGCCTGCCGTTCCGTGATTGCCACGAGATCGTCGGGCATGCCGTGAAATATGGCGTGGACACTGGCAAGGACCTGGCCGAGATGAGCCTGGACGAGCTGCGCCAGTTCAGCGACCAGATCGAACAGGATGTGTTCGCGGTGCTGACGCTGGAAGGCTCGGTGAACGCGCGTGACCACATTGGCGGGACCGCACCGGCGCAAGTGCGGGCAGCCGTGGTACGGGGCCGGGAGTTGCTCGGTTCGCGTTGAGCTTGCTGGGGCTGCGTTGCAGCCCATCGCGGCACGAGGCCGCTCCCACAGGTCCAGGCATCGACTGCGATACAAACTGTGGGAGCGGCCTCGAGCCGCGATGGGCCGCTTAGCGGCCCCCCGACCCCGATCAGCCGTATTTACGGCGCATCATTTCCAGAAACTGCGGCATCAGCGCTTCCTTGTCCGCCAGAATCGTCTTCATGTGCGGATTATCCCCAAGCCGCTTGAGCAACGCTTGCGCCTCCGGGAACCCGTCCAGCAGGTCGATCCCCAGCACCTTCTTGCCAACGGCACTCGCAAGGTCCACCGAGAAGCCGAACATCAGGTCTGCGAGGGTCAGCGCCTCTCCCGCCACATAAGGCGCGAATTTCCCATTGCGCTTGAGCGTGGCGAACCCCGCCAGCAGCTCGGTGCGAGCCTTCTCCTTCACCAGCGGTTCGACCTGCAGGCCAAAGAACGCCTCCGCATAGCAGGTACGCGCTGGCAGCTCGATGTACAACTCGATTTCCTTGAGCAGCTCACGCACCTTGGCCTGGCCAAAGGCGTCAGCGGGCAGCAGCGGCTTGCCGCCCTGGGTCTGCTCGATGTAATCGAGGATCACGCTGGTTTCACTGAGAAAACCGTGCTCGGTCTCCAGCACGGGGACCTTGCCGCGCGGGCTGACGGCCAGCGCTTGGGGGGTCTGCTCGGCGAAAAACAGTACCTCTTCGAAAGGCACGCCTTTTTCCAGCAGCGCCAGCTTGACCATGTTGTAGTAATTGCTGACCGCGAATCCGTGAAGCTTGAGCATGTAGACAGCCTCCAGGCCGTAAGGGGATGGCCGGGCAGTTATAGACCGGTTGCCCCTGCCCTGGCCAGCGTCATGCGCGCGGTCAATGGCGAGGCATTGACGAGCAAGGCGTGGCAAACTGTGCGTCCACCCACAGGAGTAGCGCCATGAGCGAGCCCACCGATATCGACAACGACGATGAAGAAGCCTTCGCCGAGGCAACCCTGACCGAGGCGATCGAGAACCAGATCGAGAGCGACAACCCGCCTGCCGCCAAGGCCACGTTCAACAAGCTCACCCTGGTCGGCTACGAAAAAGAGGACATCATCAACCTGATGGCCCACGTGCTGGCGTTCGAGATCGACGCAATGCTCAAGGAAGACCGGGCATTCAACACCGAGTGGTACGAAGCCGCGCTGCGCAACCTGCCAGAGCTTCCACCTGAGGAAGATCAAGGCAACGCCTGAAAACCCTGACTACACTGCAAGACCAGGCACCGGCACCGGTGCCCCGTCCTTGTCTGGAAGTCAGGAGTCATCATGTCCTTCACCCCCGATCTGATTGCCGAACTCGAAGTGCTTGCCCTGTTCAACCTGGACAACCACCAGGAGGGCATCAAGGTGCACACCACCGCCTCACCCGAGCTGGTGGCCGCTGCCCGGCGGCTGTACGAGAAAGAACTGACCGACCAGCCCGATGGCGGCTATCTGACCAGCCTGGGCCAGGACGCGGCCGAGCAGGCGCAGAAGCTGCTGATCATCCTCAACGTCGCCGAACGGAGCGAGCCCGCCGGCGCTTGAAAATTGGCGTCAATAAACAAATACCGCTTAATCCGACCGCGCCACTCAGGCTAAACTCGCCAGAGCTTTTCCGCCCTGCCTGAGTGCGCGATGACACACCCCCACGAAATCTGTCCCGACCTGGATGAAGGCATCGACCGCAAGGTGCTCACGCAACTGCGCGGGCGCTTCCTGCAGCTCAACCGGGGCCGGCTTGCGCGAGCGATGGCCGGGTTGTCGAGCCGGCAACAGCAGGTGCTGACCCTGCTGCCGCTGTTTTTTCACGTCAATCACCCGCTGCTGCCAGGCTATGTGTCTGGCGCTACACCCGCCGGCCTGTCGGGGTTTGAACCCGACCCCGGCATGCTGGCCGAAGCCCAGCGCCTGACGCGCTCGTTTTCCTACAAACCCCGTCACGGCCCGAGGCCGATCCATGGCCTGTACCTGATGGGCAGCCTCGGTACCCTGGCACAGGCCGAGCAGAGCGACATGGACCTGTGGGTCTGCCATGCCCACGACCTGGCCGACACCGAGCAAGCGGAGCTGCGCCGCAAGTGCCAGCTGCTCGAGACGTGGGCCGCGAGCCAAGGCACCGAGGCTCATCTTCACCTGATCGAGTCACGAGGCTTCGTGCAGGGTGAGCGCGATGGCGCTCTGGGCTCGGACGATTGCGGCAGCACCCAGCACTACCTGCTGCTCGACGAGTTCTATCGCACCGCCATCTGGCTGGCGGGGCGCACGCCACTGTGGTGGCTGGTGCCGGTGTCGCAGGAGGTGAACTACCACGCCTACACCCAGACCCTGCTGTCCAAGCGCTTCATTCGCGCCGAGGACAACCTCGACCTGGGGCACCTGGCACACATCCCGCCGGGCGAGTTCGTCGGCGCAGGGCTCTGGCAGCTGTTCAAGGGCATCGACTCGCCCTACAAGTCAGTGCTCAAGCTGCTGCTGACCGAGGTCTATGCCAGCGAGCATCCCCACGTGCGCTGCCTGAGCCTGACGTTCAAAGAAGCTGTTTTCGCCAACCAGCTCGACCTGGACGCGCTCGACCCCTACATCATGGTCTACCGGCGCATCGAGCAGTACCTCAAGCAGCGCGGCCAGCTCGAACGCCTCGAACTGGTGCGGCGCAGCCTGTACCTGAAGGTCGGCAAGAAACTCGTCGAGCCGGGCCGGCAGCGCGACGATTGCTGGCAGCGCAGCCTGCTACGGAGTCTGACCACCGAGTGGGGATGGGACGACAGCCAGCTGGCCATGCTCGACAGCCGCAGCCAGTGGAAGGTGCGTCAGGTGGCCAGCGAGCGCGGTGAACTGGTGGCCGAGCTCAACCACAGCTACCGTTTCCTCAACCAGTTCGCCCGTAACCTCAACGCCAGCAACCGCGCTGCCCAGCGCGACCTGAACGTGCTGGGCCGGCGCCTGTACGCAGCGTTCGAGCGGCGCGCGGGCAAGATCGAGGTTGTCAATCCTGGCATCGCTCCCGACCTTGCCGAAGACACCCTCACGCTGGTCCACTCGCCCAACCGCAAGGAACCGGGCTCGCATCACTGGGGGTTGTACAACGGCAACCTGGCGGTCCATGAGTGGGAGCACTCTCCTGCGCTCAAGCGCTGCCGCGAGCTGCTGGAACTGCTGGTCTGGGCCCACCGTAACGGGGTCATCGACAGCAGCACGCGCCTGGCGCTGCACCCCGGCGAGAGCGACCTGAGCGAGGTCGAGCTGTTCAACCTGCTGGGCAGCCTGCAACAGACCGTGCCGCTGCCACTGGCCACGGTCAGCGAGATCCGCCTGCTGCAACCCAGCGTACCCGTGGAGATTCTGCTGCTGGTCAACGTCGGCCTCGACCCGCTGCGCCATCATCGGGAACAGAACATCCTGATGACGACCGAGCGCACCGACTCGCTGAGCTATGCGGGGGTGCGCGAGAACCTGGTGCTGAGCCTCGACCAGGTTACCCTCAACAGCTGGAACGAAGTGCTGGTGCAGCGCTATGACGGCGAGCACGCGCTGATGCGCTGCGTGCGCGATTTTCTCAACGGCCTGGGCCGGCGCCCGCAGCGTCCGCGCCTGCGCGTGCGCTGCTTCTGCCACAACCGCGCGCAGGCCATCAGTGACCGCGTGGAGGAAGTTTTCGACACGGTGCAACTGCTGCACGACCAGGGGCTGAACTATCGCTACCTGCTGCAGGTGCAGCAGTACACCCACGTGCTGGAGCTGCAGCCCGGACAGGTAAGCCTGGTGACGCTAGAGGACCAGGAGGCCCTGTTGGCCTGCCTGGGTGAGGAACGCGGCGAGTACAGCCCGCTGTATCTCGATGCCAACGCCCTGCAGGACGGCGACCTGCCAGTGTTGCTGGAACAGGGCCAGCCGCAGTGCATCCAGGTGTTCTACCGGTTGCTGGACGGCTACGCCGATGTCCATGTGCTCGATGAGCACAACGCCTTGTGGCAGCAACGCGTGGTGCTGCACGACGAGCCCAGCCTGCTGTTGCCACTGCACCGGTTCCTGCTGTCGGTGGTGTTCCGCCACGACGCCCGGCAGGCCGTAGACAGCCTGCAGCAACGGTCGCTGGATATCCTGTACTACCAGTTGCTGCCGTCAGGCAACGGCAGGGCGCGCCGCCTGGAGCCGCGCCCGTCGCCGGGCACCCAGGCCGGTCAGCCCTTCTATGAGGTGCAGGCGATCGTGCAGGCGGGCGCGGATGATGAGGTGCACGTGACCTTGTACTGCAACCAGCAGGAGTTTTCGCAGCTGGAGCATGGCGACCAGCTATATGCCGTGGTCGCTCGCAAGATCATCGGGCAACGCCGGAGCGCGGAGCGTTACCGGTGCTACATCACGGACCTGGACCTGTCGGAGGTGCTGGGCGAGGACCAGGGTTCGACCGTGCTCTACCTGCGCTACAAGCAGCACCTGGAGCAGGCGCTCAACGAAGGTCTGGAGCAGGTATTGTCAGCCTGAGCGGGCGGTGATGCCGATACGCGGGGGCGGCGTCTTCAGAGGTCGAAATCACCGGCGGCTTCGGGCTGGTACTCGACCTCCAGCAACTTGAGCTTCAGGGTCTTGCCACCCGGTGCCGGCCAGTCGATCTGCTCGCCTACCGACAACCCCAGCAGGGCGCAGCCGATCGGGGCCAGGATCGAGACCTTGCCCTCGCCGCCCGCATCCTTCGGGTACACCAGGGTCAGGTGGTAGTCCTTGCCGCTGGCCTCTTCGCGGCAGTGCACGCGCGAGTTCATGGTCACCACGCCAGCCGGCACCTCTTCGTGACCGACCACCTGTTCGGCGCGGTCCAGCTCATCCTGCAGGGCGAGCACGCCCGGCGTCTGCTCGTCGAGGTTTTCGATCAGGCGCTCAAGACGCTGTACATCCAGTCGGGTGAGGATAAGGGAAGGCTTGGTGCTCATGATCCAGTCAGGCTCCTTTGCGGTGCAGGAAATGTCCCGGGCAGATAAAGCAAAACCCCGCCCAAGGGCGGGGTTTGCGTGGCAATCGGCGGCGCCGATGCAGGCTCGACACTACCACAGCACCGCAAATACACAAGGGGCTGGGGGGTCAGTGCAGCGCGGCTTCGCTGCGCCTGGCCCGCGCCTGCTGGCAGATCTCGCGGCGGCGCTGGTCATCGGCCGAACGCCACTCGCGAATGTGCTCCACCGGGCGTTGGCAGCCCGTGCAGACCTTGTGCTCGTCCAGCCGGCAGACATTGATGCACGGCGATGGCACCGCAGGGCTGACATTGCTGTAGAGCGGCTTGGGTGGCCGTGGCGTGGTGGTCATCTCAGATCTCGTCGAAGTCCAGCTTGGCCCCGGCGCGCTCCCAGACGATGCGCTCGAGCATCTCGCCCAGCAATTCCTCGCTCTTCTCGCAGGTCCACTTGCCGCTTTCTTCATCGAAGTCGAAGTGAAAACCACCGGAACGATCGGCCAGCCACAGCTGGCGCAGCGGCTCCTGCCGGCTGAAGATCAGCTGGCTGCCGTTCTCGAACCTGACGGTCAGCACGCCAGCGGAAATTTCCATGTCCAGGTCCAGGTCACTCTCATCGAACAGGTCTTCGAGGGCCTGTTGGGTCGCGTCGACCAGGTCGTGAAAACGCGCTTCGCTCAAACTCATTGCAAGAACCTCGAAAATGACTGCATACACGCAAGCCCGGCACGATACGAGCGCCAGGCCACGAATGCAAAGGATAACACCCGCCGCCCGGCGGGCCGGTGGCTGCATAGGCAAGCAGGCAGGCGCTCGGTATACTCGGGCGCAATACTGCTTATTTCAAAGGATTTCGCCATGAAGCGCCTGATTTCCTCCCTCGCGGCGCTGGTCGCGGTTGCCTGCCTTGTCTCGGCCTGCGGCCAGAAGGGCCCCCTGTACCTGCCCGACGACAGCAAGGACGGCAAGACGTCGCAACAGCACCAGCACTGATAAGGGATACACATGGACGCTTTCAACCACCGCGGCGGTCAACTGTTCGCGGAAGGCGTGGCCTTGTCGGCCATCGCCGAACAATTCGGCACGCCAACCTACGTCTACTCGCGCGCTCACATCGAAGCCCAGTACCGCAGCTATGCCGATGCCCTGCAGGGTGTTTCGCACCTGGTGTGCTTTGCCGTCAAGGCCAACTCCAACCTCGGCGTGCTGAACCTGCTGGCCCGTCTGGGCGCAGGCTTCGACATCGTCTCGGGCGGTGAGCTCGAGCGCGTGCTGGCCGCGGGCGGACGCGCCGACCGCGTGGTGTTCTCCGGCGTCGGCAAGACCCGCGAAGACATGCGCCGCGCCCTGGAAGTGGGCGTGCACTGTTTCAACGTCGAGTCCACCGACGAGCTCGAGCGCCTGCAAGTGGTGGCCGCCGAGATGGGCCTGCGCGCCCCGGTCTCGCTGCGCGTCAACCCGGATGTCGATGCCGGCACGCACCCGTATATTTCCACAGGTCTGAAAGAGAACAAGTTCGGCATCGCCATCGCCGACGCCGAAGAAGTGTACATCCGCGCCGCGCAGCTGCCGAACCTGGAAGTGGTCGGTGTCGACTGCCACATCGGCTCGCAGCTGACCACCCTCGATCCGTTCCTCGATGCGCTCGACCGCCTGCTCGACCTGATCGACCGTCTCGGCGATTGCGGCATCCACCTGCGCCACTTGGACCTGGGTGGTGGTGTCGGCGTGCGCTATCGCGACGAAGAGCCGCCGCTGGCAGGCGACTACATCAAGGCCATCCGCGAGCGCGTCGGCGACCGTGACCTGGCGCTGGTGTTCGAACCGGGCCGCTACATCGTGGCCAACGCCGGCGTCCTGCTGACCCGCGTGGAATACCTCAAGCACACCGAGCACAAGGACTTCGCCATCGTCGACGCGGCGATGAACGACCTGATCCGCCCCGCGCTGTACCAGGCCTGGATGGACGTCAGCGCCGTGCAGCCACGCGAAGGCGAAGGCCGCAGCTATGACGTCGTCGGCCCGATCTGCGAGACCGGCGACTTCCTGGCCAAGGACCGCGTGCTGAACCTGGCCGAAGGCGACCTGCTGGCCGTGCATTCGGCCGGTGCCTACGGCTTTGTCATGAGTTCGAACTACAACACCCGTGGCCGCTGCGCCGAAGTGCTGGTCGATGGCGACCAGGCCTTCGAAGTGCGTCGCCGCGAGACCGTGGCCGAGCTGTACGCTGGCGAAAGCCTGCTGCCGGAGTGAGTCCATGCTGCTGCGTTTTACCAAGATGCACGGGCTGGGCAACGACTTCATGGTCCTTGACCTGGTCAGCCAGCACGCGCACATCCAGCCCAAGCACGCCAAGCAATGGGGCGACCGTCATACCGGCATAGGTTTCGACCAGCTGCTGATCGTCGAGGCGCCGAGCAATCCGGAGGTGGATTTCCGCTACCGGATCTTCAACTCCGATGGCTCGGAAGTCGAGCAGTGCGGCAACGGCGCGCGCTGCTTCGCGCGCTTCGTGCTCGACAAGCGCCTGACCGCGAAGAAGCGCATCCGCGTGGAAACCAAGGGCGGCATCATCGAGCTGGACGTGCGCAACGATGGCCAGGTCTGCGTCGACATGGGCCCTCCGCGCCTGGTCCCTGCAGAGATACCCTTCGAGGCGCCCGCCCAGGCCTTGAGCTATCCCCTGGACGTCGCCGGGCAACGCGTCGACCTGGCCGCCGTGTCCATGGGCAACCCCCATGCCGTGCTGCGCGTCGATAACATCGCCACGGCACCGGTGCACGAGCTCGGGCCGAAGATCGAGCACCACCCGCGTTTTCCGCAGCGGGTCAATGTCGGCTTCCTGCAGGTGATCGACCGTCATCGCGCCAACCTGCGTGTGTGGGAACGTGGCGCCGGTGAGACCCAGGCGTGCGGCACCGGCGCCTGCGCGGCAGCCGTGGCCGCGATCAGCCAGGGCTGGATGGATTCGCCGGTGTCGCTCGACCTGCCAGGTGGCCGCCTGTCCATCGAGTGGGGTGGTCCGGGCAAGCCGGTGCTGATGACAGGCCCTGCGGTACGCGTGTTCGAAGGACAGGTCCGACTCTAGACGAGGCTCCGCCATGACCGACCAGCACCAGGCTACAAACGCGCAGGCCAGCGACCTCGATGATGAGGCGGTGGCACGCTACCTGCGCGCCAACCCGACCTTTTTCGCCGCGCGTGACGAGCTGCTTGGCGAGTTGCACATTCCCCATCAGCGCGGCGACAGCGTGTCGCTGGTGGAACGCCAGCTCAAGCTGCTGCGCGATCGCAACATCGAGATGCGTCATCGGCTGTCGCAACTGATGGACGTGGCCCGGGACAACGACCGGCTGTTCGACAAGACCCGCCGGCTGATCCTCGACCTGCTCGACGCAGGCACTCTCGAAGAGGTGGTGATGGCGGTCGAGGACAGCCTGCGCCAGGAGTTCAAGGTCCCCTTCGTCAGCCTGATCCTGTTCGGTGAAAACGCCACGCCCGTGGGCCGCTGGGTCAACAGTGCCGAGGCGCACCAGGCGATCGGCGGGCTGTTGGGCAACGGCAAGACGGTCAGCGGCAACCTGCGCGATCACGAGCTCGACTTTCTGTTTGGCGCCGACCAACGCAAGGAAGTCGGCTCGAGCGCCGTCGCGACCCTGGATCACCAAGGCCTGCACGGCGTACTGGCGATCGGCAGCCGCGACCCGCAGCACTATAAAAGCAGCGTCGGCACGCTGTTTCTGAGCTACATCGCCGAAGTCCTCGGCCGCGTGGTGCCGCGCTTTACCCAGACCCTGCGATCGGTGCGCTGATGAAGGGCCAGCTGGAGGCTTATTGCGCGCACCTGCGCAATGAGCGCCAGGTGTCCGTGCACACGCAGCTGGGTTACCGCCGCGACCTCGACAAGGTGCTGGAGTACTGCGCCAGCCAAGGCATCGGCAGCTGGAATGACCTGCAGGTGCAGCAGCTGCGCCAGCTGGTGGCGCGCCAGCACCATCACGGCCAGTCCTCGCGCAGCCTCGCCAGGCTTCTGTCGGCGGTGCGGGGCCTCTACCGCTACCTCAATCGCGAAGGGCATTGCCAGCACGACCCGGCCAACGGCCTGTCGCCGCCAAAGGGCGAGCGGCGCCTGCCCAAGACCCTGGACACCGACCGCGCCCTGCAGCTGCTCGACGGCGGCGTGGACGATGACTTCATCGCCCGTCGCGACCACGCCATCCTCGAGCTGTTCTATTCATCGGGCCTGCGCCTGTCGGAGCTGACCAGCCTCGACCTGGACCAGCTCGACCTCGCCGCCGGCCTGGTCCAGGTGCACGGCAAGGGCAGCAAGACCCGTGTCCTGCCGGTGGGCCGCAAGGCCCGCGAGGCCCTGGAGCAGTGGCTCAGGCTGCGCGGCATCAGCGCTCCGCTCGACAAGGCGGTGTTCGTCAGCCGCCAGGGCCGCCGCCTGGGGCCACGCGCCATCCAGCTGCGCGTGCAGACCGCCGGCGAGCGCGAGCTCGGGCAGCACCTGCACCCGCACATGCTCCGCCATTCCTTCGCCAGCCATTTGCTCGAGTCGTCCCAGGACCTGCGCGCCGTGCAAGAGATGCTCGGCCACGCCGACATCGCCACCACGCAGATCTACACTCACCTGGACTTCCAGCACCTGGCGGCGGTGTACGACAGCGCCCATCCACGGGCCAAACGCAGCAAAGGCAGCGACTCATGACCATCAAGCTGATCACCTTCGACCTGGACGATACCCTGTGGGACACCGCGCCAGTGATAGCCAGCGCCGAGGTCGTCCTGCGCGACTGGCTGGAGGCCAATGCACCGACCCTGGGCGGCGTGCCGGTCGAGCACCTGTATGCCATTCGCGAACGCCTCGTGCAGGCCGAGCCCGGGCTCAAGCACCGCATCAGCGCCTTGCGCCGGCGTGTGCTGTTTCAAGCGCTTGAAGAGGTCGGATACAGCGAGAAGCACGCGCAAGAGCTGGCCAACGAAGGTTTCGAGGTGTTCCTGCATGCCCGTCATCAGGTCGAAGTGTTCCCCGAGGTGCAGCCGGTGCTGGAGATCCTGCGCCACCACTACATCCTGGGCGTGGTCACCAATGGCAATGCCGATGTAGGCCGGCTGGGGCTGGCGGATTATTTCAGGTTTGCCCTGTGCGCCGAGGACCTGGGGATCGGCAAGCCCGATCCCGCGCCGTTCCTCGAGGCCCTGCGGCGTGCCGAGGTAGAGGCTGGCGCCGCCGTGCACATCGGTGATCACCCGGGCGACGACATTGCTGGCGCCCAGCGCGCCGGACTGCGCGCGGTGTGGTTCAACCCGCAAGGCAAGCCCTGGACCACCGACACCCCGCCTGATGCCGAGATCCAGCGGCTCTCGCAACTGCCTGACGTCCTCGCCCGCTGGCGCTGATACGGCCTGTGGGAGAGGGTGAGCCCGCTCCCACAGTGAAAAAACCACCGCGCCACCCACAAAAAAGCCCGCAGCGACGGCGGGCTTTTCTGCTCACGGCACCACTCAGATAGGGCGGCTGCCGTACTTGTTGTCCGGCTTCTTGGGCGGATCGGCGACCACGTTGGCCTCGACTTCCTGCACCTTGCCGCCGCGGGAAAGAAACTCTTCCATCGCCTTGGCCAGTGCATCGCGCTCCTTCTGCTTGGCTTCCATGCTGGGCATGTCGTCAACCGACACCGCAGCCTTGGCCTTGCCTTTGGCAACCGGGGTGGGGCTATCGTCGTCGCCAGCACCAGACTCTACGTCGTCAGCCGCGGTTTCGAGACCCTCGTCACCATCGTCTTCGTCGCCTACTTCGAGGTCATCATTTTCCAGATCGTCGTCGCTCATGTTCTACCTCATGACTTGCGAAAAGCAGATTAGTTATAGACCAGTGTTGCCGTAGACCGACAGTCACCAGCGAAAATTCAAAGGCCGTGGGTTGGCCACCGCCTGGGGCGCCCCTGCAGTGAGTGCAGAGGCACCGTGCAGGCCCCGCTCCTGGCAAGGCCCGACGAAAAAATATCAGCGCCACCGTGCCGGAATCGCGCCATGGCAACGCGCTTCCCGGCAAGCCTAGCAAAGGGTGGCGAAGTGTGCGGACAGGTCATCAGCACCCTTCGGCGCGCATTCTAGCGCGCCCGTGGAAAAAGCAAAGTCCCTAAAACGCCCGTCCGCCTGTAAGTTTTCTGCCCACAGTCGCGAAGCCCGTCGCGCCCCGCATGAACACTCGCTGCAAACCGCTTGCAGCCGGCCCTGCGGGTAAAATCCAGGCAAAAAAATGCCCGGCGAACCGGGCACATTTTCCAATGATGCTTACAGGTTGTAGCCACGCTCGTTGTGCTGAGCCAGGTCGAGACCCACCGACTCTTCTTCGTCGCTGACCCGCAGGCCCATCACCTTGTCCAGCACCTTGAGGATCACGTAGGTTACGATCGCGGTGTAGACCACGGTGAAGAGGACGCCCTTGGTCTGGATCCAGACCTGCGCGCCGATGTCCTGTACCTCGCCAAAGCCGCCCAGGGCGGGGGCCGCGAACACGCCGGTGAGGATCGCGCCGACGATACCGCCGACACCGTGCACCCCGAAGGCATCGAGCGAGTCGTCATAGCCAAGCTTGCGCTTGAGGCTGGTGGCGCAGAAGTAGCAGATGACTCCCGACGACAGGCCGATCACCAGGGCGCCCATGGGCCCGACGGTACCGGCGGCCGGCGTGATGGCGACCAGACCGGCGACCACACCCGAGGCAATGCCCAGTGCGCTTGGCTTGCCGTGGCCGATCCACTCGGCGAACATCCAGCCCAGGGCAGCGGCGGCGGTGGCGATCTGGGTGACCAGCATGGCCATGCCCGCGGTGCCGTTGGCCGCTGCGGCGGAACCTGCGTTGAAGCCGAACCAGCCGATCCACAGCATGGCGGCGCCCATCAGGGTGTAGCCCAGGTTGTGCGGAGCCATCGGGGTGGTCGGGTAGCCTTTGCGCTTGCCCAGCACCACGCACGCCACCAGGCCCGCGATACCGGCATTGATGTGCACCACGGTGCCACCGGCGAAGTCCAGCACGCCCCAGTCCCACATCAGGGCACCATCGCCGCTCCAGACCATGTGCGCGATCGGCGCATAGACCAGGGTGAACCAGACGGCCATGAAGATCAGCATCGCCGAGAACTTCATGCGTTCGGCGAAGGCACCGACGATCAGCGCCGGGGTGATGATGGCGAAGGTCATCTGGAAGGTGATGAACACCGCTTCAGGGAAGGCGGCGGTCAGGCTGTCCGGCGTAACGCCGCTCAGGAAGGCCTTGGAGAGGCCGCCCACGAAGGAATTGAGGTTGATCACGCCCTGTTCCATACCGGTGGTATCGAACGCCAGGCTGTAGCCGTAGACCACCCACAGGATACTCATCAGGCCGGTGATGGCGAAGCACTGCATCATCACCGAAAGCACGTTCTTGGAACGCACCATGCCGCCGTAGAACAGGGCAAGGCCCGGGATCGTCATGAACAGCACCAGTGCTGTCGCGGTCAGCATCCAGGCGGTATCGCCGGAGTTCAGCACAGGGGTTGCCTCCTCTGCCAGGGCAAGGCCGGGCACTGCGAGGGACAATAGGGCTCCTAGCCCTGCGAGCTTGCGCAGAGTCATGTTGTTTTCTCCTGGGGCTTTGGGGTTTGGTGAGGCTGTGTTGTCAGATCGCGTCGGTATCGGTTTCGCCGGTACGGATGCGGATCGCCTGCTCCAGATTGACCACGAAGATCTTGCCGTCACCGATCTTGCCGGTGTTGGCTGCCTTGGTGATGGCCTCGATCACCCGGTCCAGGTCCTTGTCGTCGATGGCGACATCGATCTTGACCTTGGGCAGGAAGTCGACCACGTACTCGGCGCCGCGATACAGCTCGGTGTGGCCCTTCTGCCGACCGAAGCCTTTGACCTCGGTGACGGTGATGCCTTGCACGCCGATTTCCGACAGCGACTCGCGCACGTCGTCCAGCTTGAACGGCTTGATGATGGCAGTGACTAGCTTCATGAAACTCTCTCCCGAAATGGTGGACTTGCCCCAGGAAAACAAACCCGTCTCAAGTCTAAGCGCAGCGCCTGGCTTTGTAACGCATCGTCGGCCGCAATCCCTGACCGACGCCGCAATCCGGCTGTGGCAAATGAACGTCCGGCTCCACCCGAGCACTGCCTGGTCACGACGGACTGCATCAGTGCATGGCTCGCAGAGGTCATTGCAGAATCCTTGCCAGGTTCCATAAAGCTCGATAAAACAGCGCGTTGCAGGATTTCCACAGGCTTGGCAAGACGCCAGCATGCAGACCATGCACAACTTCGGTGCGCCGCCGCCCCGCACCGTGCGCAAAAAGCGTGCAGCCCTGGGCACAATCACGCCCGTGCTACAATCCGGAGCCTTTCACTGATTACCGGAATGCCCGCACATGCTCGCGCCCAAAGCCCTACTCGACGCCCTGAGCGACCAGGCGTCGCGCCTGTTCAGTGGCGACACCGCCCAACCGCGTGCCGAGCTCGAAGGCCAGTTCAAGGCCCTGATGCAAAGCGCCTTCAGCAAGCTCGACCTGGTAAGCCGCGAAGAATTCGACAGCCAGATGGTCGTCCTGGCGCGCACCCGCGCTCGCCTCGAGGCGCTTGAAGCCCAGGTGGCCGAGCTGGATGCGCGGATGAACCCGCCTGCCACCGCGACGTCTCCCTCCCCTGTTGTCCCGCCCACAACCCCGTTTGCCTCGGAGTGATCCCCATGCAAGCGTCGCGCGACTATCCCGTGCTGCTGTTTTCCTACGGCACCTTGCAGGACAAGGCCGTGCAGCTGGCAAGCTTCGGCCGCGAGCTGACCGGCCAGGCCGACCGCATGCCCGGCTACCGCCAGGACTGGGTCGAGATCACCGATCCGGCCGTGCTGGCCACCAGCGGCAAGCGCCATCACCCCATCGTGTCGCCGAGCAGCGATGCGGGTGACAGTGTTGACGGGATGGTGTTTCAGATTAGTGAAGAAGAGCTGGCGGCGGCTGACCGGTACGAGGTGGCTGACTACGCGCGCGTGGCCGTGGAGCTCGCGTCCGGCCTGACGGCCTGGGTGTACGTCAAGGCCTGAAGCCGGCAGCCTGCGAAAGAACAATTGATCACACGGAGCGGTTGAACATGAAAGTCAGTGCACGCAATGTTTTCGAAGGGACCGTCAGCAGCGTCCAGCCGGGGGCGGTGAACGCCGAGGTCGAGCTGACCCTCGCGGGTGGCGAGAAGCTGGTGGCCGTGGTCACCATGGCCAGCCTGCACAACCTCGGTATCAATGTCGGCAAAACCGCCGTGGCCTTGGTCAAGGCGCCCTGGGTGGTGCTGATGACCGATGCGGCCGGCTACACGCTGTCGGCCCGCAACAGCCTGCCGGGCACGGTGGTGCGGGTCGGCGATGGGGCGGTCAACGCGGAAGTCGTGCTTCAGCTCGCAGGCGGCACCGAAGTGTTCGCCATAGTGACCCGCGACGCGGTGCAAGAGCTCGGCCTGGCGCCGGGGGCAGCGGCGACCGCGTTGATAAAGGCTTCGCATATCATTTTGGGTGTGAAGCACTGAGTGGGGCCATGCTCGTCTGCTATCGGTAAGCTGAGCGGAAATCAGCTGGCGGCGGGCCATAGCTGCCGGGCGATGGGATATGTAGAATCGAAAAATCGCTGAAATTCAGACCAAAAAAACCCGCCGGTGAAGGCGGGTTTTTTCTAGGCGTCAAACGCACTAGGTGAAGCAAAGGGCTCAGAGGCCAGTGAGCGGATCTTATCAAATCCTATCTCGATGTCAATGAAGCGACTCATCTTGCTACCATCACTCAAACCGCATCCGTATCCGCCTTGGCAGCCCTGGATTCAGCAGACAGCGGTGTTTCCAAAAGCGCCGCTGCGCTGATCGCCTTGATCACGGCTCTTTGAATCTCTGTGACTTTGGGTCTAGGCAGGTAGGTCGGAATGGGCTTGCCACGGTCCTTGATCTGGGAAAGCCTGTCCTTTGACACATGCGTTATGCACTCCGCCAATGCCCAGCGCTCACGTGTGTCGTAAAAACTTGTGATCGTAAAAAGTTCGCAGGGCACGGACACATGGACACCGCGATCTACGGCGTTTTTGTTACCGGACGAGGAAATAGGCACCACCAAAGTGCAGCCGTTAGGCAAGCGTCCATTAAGAACCACGACCATGCGACGCTTCCGGATTTCTGGTGAGATCAACCCGTTGTAAATCGGCGCAACTGGAGGCTGCGAGAAATCGCCAAAATCGCACTCCAGTACTTCTCCGACTTTCGGTGTGTACAACAGCCCCATGCGCACGCTTTCCATTCGATGACGCGATATTTTGCCAGACACGGGCACACCGCAGCGCAAATGCCGCATAAGGAAATACAAAGTTTGCCCATCTCGATGAGCGCTTTTCGGTTGAGCGAATCAAGACCGTCCCATTGCGCAGATCGACAGAAGCCGACCCAGTTGCCGGTCGTGAAGATGTGAGGACGGGATGAAAGATCCAGACGCAGTCTTTCCATTACGCCAAGCAATCTTTCCCCTACGCTCTCAGAGCCGCAGGACGCGGCCCTTTCCTCGATCATGGAGTGTTCATGTCCCTCGCCCTTGTTCACAGCCGCGCCCAGGTGGGCGTGCTGGCCCCGGCTGTCAGCGTTGAAACCCATCTGGCCAACGGCCTGCCTCACCTGACCCTGGTCGGCCTGCCGGAAACCACGGTCAAGGAGAGCAAGGACCGGGTGCGCAGCGCCATCATCAACTCAGGTCTGAATTACCCGGCGCGGCGCATCACGCAGAACCTGGCGCCCGCGGACCTGCCCAAGGACGGCGGGCGGTATGACCTGGCCATTGCCCTGGGGATTCTCGCGGCCAGCGGCCAGGTGCCGGTCAGCACGCTGAGCGAGTTCGAGTGCCTGGGTGAGTTGGCGCTGTCCGGTGGGCTACGGCCCGTGCAGGGGGTGTTGCCGGCGGCTTTGGCGGCGCGCGAGGCAGGGCGAGCCCTGGTGGTGCCCAGGGAAAATGCCGAAGAGGCGTGCCTGGCGTCGGGCCTGGTGGTGTATGCCGTGGGGCATTTGCTGGAACTGGTCGCCCACCTTGATGGACGCACGCCCCTGCCACCCTACTCGGCCAACGGGCTGATCCTGCGAAGCCGCCCTTACCCCGACCTCAGCGAAGTCCAGGGCCAGTTCGCCGCCAAGCGCGCACTGCTGGTGGCTGCGGCAGGCGCGCATAATCTGCTGTTCACGGGCCCGCCTGGCACCGGCAAGACGCTGCTCGCCAGTCGCCTGCCGGGGCTGCTGCCGCCGCTGAGCGAGGGCGAGGCGCTCGAAGTCGCGGCGATCCAGTCGGTCAGTGGGCATGCGCCGCTGAACAGCTGGCCACAGCGGCCATTTCGCCATCCCCATCATTCGGCATCGGGCGCGGCGCTGGTGGGCGGGGGCGGTCGCCCACAACCTGGCGAAATCACCTTGGCGCACCATGGCGTGCTATTTCTCGATGAGCTGCCCGAGTTTGAGCGGCGCGTCCTGGAAGTGCTTCGCGAACCCCTGGAGAACGGTGGATGGTATTCTCACACTTTCTCAGGTGCGACAGGAGGCCCGCGATGGCCACGGCATACGCCTATATTCGTTACTCGTCCAAAGCCCAAGGCGAGGCTGGCAAAGACTCCGTAGACCGTCAAATGGCCTCAATTCAGGCCATTACCAAGCAACAGGGCATTGAGCTGCTGCCGGAGAACATTTTTTCTGATACGGGGATTTCTGCCCATGATGGTAGCAACACAAGGAAAGGCAAGTTAAAGCACATAATCGAAATGCTTAATGACGTTCACATTAAGCCGGGTGATTTTATCTTTGTCGAAAGTATTGATCGGTTAAGCCGCCAAAGACTGTTACAAGCAAAAGAGCTTGTTAACGGCATATTAGAAAAAGGCGTGATATTAATCACGACAATTGACGGCCAAAGATATGAAAAGCCCAACGAAACCAACCGAATCGACGATTTACAGCAAGATATATTGCTCAGCGTAATAGCCAAGCGAGCGCACGAAGAAAGCCGCACAAAGTCTATACGCCGTAAATCCGCATGGAATAGAGCGAAGAAATTAGCTCAGGATGAAAAGGAAATTTTCAACGGACATAACCCACCCTATGGCATCCGATTCAATAGCGAGGAAAATAAATTCGAGATCATCGAAGAAGAGGCCAAAGAAATACGGGATATTTTTGAGAGCTTGCAGCATGTAGGTGTTTCGTTAACGATTAAAAAACTCAACGAATATTCAAAACGAAAATGGACTAACAAAAACGTCCAGCACCTTCTGCAAACCAAATACCCCCTTGGCGCTTATATGGCGCAGCGTCGGGACGAAAACAAAAGAAAAGTATTTGAGCGTTATGTAGAAAACTATTATCCACAAATCGTCTCATACGAGCTTTTTAACAGTGCCGTTCAGGCTATGAAAAAACGGGCCGATAGAAAGCATTATGGCAATCAAACAGTCGGAAGTCTGAACATTTTCAGGCATGTTATTAAATGCCAATGCTGCAATGCCTCAATGCTTTTTGAAAAACAGAGGAATCCCAAGGGAATAATTTACCCGTATTTTCACTGTTTCACCCGAAAAGAATTGAAGAATGGTTGTGATCAACCACGCTTCCGTTTCGACTTGGCTTTTGGCCTGCTACTGGAACTGATCTATCAAACGACCACCAGAGAAGACTTTGATCCGCATCCTTGGCAGTTACAGATACCCGACGGTGAGCCTCTAATGACCGAAGAACGAGCCATTGAGGAAGAAGACGCAACCACAAATTTCAGAGGTCTATTATTCAAGCTACTATCCAGCAAAACCAGCAAAGCCGCTGACAATAAAAAAGCCTACGAGCTAAATAATCTGCTATTGGAGCAAAAAAGCTACAAAGAGAACCTGCTCAAATCATTTTCGAGCTTTACCAGCGGAGTTATTCCGGCAGAGTTTTTAGAAGTAGTCAGTAAAACAGAACTGAAAATTAGCGAAACAGAATTAGCGCTATCAAAACTGCAAGCAGAGATAAATACCAAAAGAACAGCTATAAACATCTATTCCGAAAATGACATTATTGACCTTTATAGAACTGAACAGGGCAGACTGCGACTAAATCAGTTTTTCACAAACAACGATATCGTGTTCAAACTTCAATTTGAAAAGTCAACAAGGACGCTTTATGGAAAAATCTACCACGAAGGGAAATTCGTCGATTTAATTGCCAAGCAATTCAAATTGCACAACCCACTAAAAGAATATGGCATAGACAACCTGAACCAATACTTCAACTAAACTAAAAATATTATTGCGCCTAATGCGAAATTATTTTAAGGTCGTGTGACCGTAGACAAGGGAGCAAATGATGCGACAAAAAATTATCGAAATTCACAGCATTTCATCGGTTCAGGATTGGTATTTCGATTTGGACAATGGGAATGACCCGAATGATTACGAAGGCATTGTTTGCTTGGCATTAGTGACTACAATGGATCTCGACGATGAGAACCATAGAATAGAGAAGAAAGTTGTTCCGGTTGAATCACAAGACTTTTACAGCTTCCGAGTCGGAGAGATCTATAACCTGAAATGCGAGGCTTTGGTAAGGGGTAATCATATCCGTATGCGAAAGCCTAAATGATAGAGGTTTGCGCCGTGTTGGTTTAAATACCCATGGCGCTTTTTCGAGAAGTTATAGCTGCATATCTGAAAAGCCTTCGCTAAGTTGCCCCCCTACGGGGCTATTATCCCTGATATAGTAAAACTCCAACTTTTCGTCCGCACTTCATAAAGATGATGGTTTGCCAAGCTCATACCATTTAGTCCTACCTATACCTAACTTTTGCCATGGCTTTTCATTCGCCAAAATTATTCGCTCTTTTTTCTTTGCTCTGTAATAGTAAGTTGATTCAGGTATTCCCTCTTTTTCCCACGGCTTCCCATCCACATATATGAGATTGGCAGAGCTTTTCTGCCTTGACTGCTTTGCTCTTTCGCTTTTCAACTCGTTAAGTCTCTCCATCGAGAAGTTACGGTTTATAAAACGATAGACACTATCAGCGATGGTATCGACCTCTCTGCGTCCTAACTGGCATTCAAATTTGTTAAATTGCTCTGCCTGCTCATGAATCACTGACTGCAACTCTGCGGGATGATAGTGCTGCCAATTATTATATGCCCAGATTCGTAGGTTCTCGAACAGAGTGCAGTTCCTGCCAGATGCAAAACCATCCTCTATGTTTTTCTTCTTTTTGGCTTCGCGTTGTTTTTTGACGAGGTCTTTATCTACAAATTCATTAAGGTAGTCCAGGTCATAAGGTTGATCAGCGAATGATAGAACCTTAAAGGCAGATGAGTTGAATGGGTTCTTGGTCAGCAAGCCATTGTAATTCATGTCTGCGCCCACCCTGACAGCAAGTCCATGCTCTACATCCGAACAGTATTTAAGGGGTTTTAAACGCCCGCTCACGTCGATTTTGACCGATGTTTTTAGGATGTAGGTCATGTGAGAACGACCATTATCTATGTTTCTGACTATCAGGTGCGGCGCTGGCAAGCCTTTGTCAGTCCAGTCCATCACACTGGTATCGCTGTCCAAGTCCAGTATTATGAAATACTTATGAGTCAGAGAGTTCGGTTGTAAATAGGTAGATTTAAGGGCTGACTTTAAAGAACCAACGCGCTTACCAAAAGTATAGTTATTTGTGTGGTAGGGCTTGGCTGGAAGTTTCGACCTGTAAAGTTCAAGTGCTGTTTCGGTATCACGCATTTTCTCCTCTAAAATTATTATTATTTTAGGAGAAGATTACTTTTTACTCTTGCTACTTGATTCTTAAATGTTAAACTGAATAAGCAAACTGAAAATGTAGAAATTCAATAGCTTGGCGGCCTGCAATCTCTACTCCTTTATATAAACTAACATTTACCCCTTAAAGTGCAAATTTAAGGGGTTTGTTTTTATAAGCGGGTTAAAAACTGAGTAACTGATCATAGATCCAGCCTGATCAAATTCTCAGTTAAATGTCCGATGAAAAGCAGTCAATCGGGTTTGCCTTGCAGATCAGAGATAGGTATGATTGCTCACACTCTCTGGTTACCGGATTTTTGAAAATGGCTGTTGGACTCAACAAAAAAGAGATTAGTGGATCTGCTTCTCTCCGTGCCGTAACTTGCGAGCTTTCGCCTGCTCTCCCACCGAGTGGCGCACGCGTTACACTGAGCTATCCCGGAAAAATGGATGAATCTGTTATTCTGGAACATCGGCCTACTAAATATTTAAAGCTCAGCGAGAACAGCATAGATAATACTGATCTTATTCTGCCTAATAGTTTTATCTGGTCAGACAATTGGCTTGCATTGAGCCGCCTTGTGGCTGATCGACAGAAGGCAAAGCTAATTTACCTCGACCCTCCCTACGCGACGGGCATGGGATTTTCCAGTAGAACCAATGAGCATGCGTATGATGACTGCTTAACGGAAGCAGCATATTTGGAGTTTATGCGCAGACGCTTAATCATGATGCGTGAAATATTAGACGATGACGGGACAATCTACATTCACATAGGCCACCAAATGGTTGGCGAACTTAAATTCTTGCTGGATGAAATTTTCGGGCGCGATAAATTTATAAATCTTATCACTCGCAGAAAATGCAGCAGCAAGAACTCAACCAAAAACAACTTTGCCAACTTGAATGATTACATTCTATGTTACAGCAAAAGTAAAAATTACATCTGGAACAGACCGGTAAAAACACCAGATGCTGATTGGCTTGCCAAAGAATACCCCAAGGTAGATACAAAAGGTCAGTATAAACTTGTGCCAATTCACGCTCCCGGAGTTCGTCACGGCGCTACGGGTGGCGAATGGCGTGGAATGATGCCGCCTCCCGGTAAGCACTGGCAATACACACCTGAGAAGTTAGATATTTTAGATGCGGCTGGTGACATTCACTGGTCTAAAACTGGCAACCCTCGGCGCAAAGTATACCTTACGAGTGATAAATCTATTGGCTATACTGATTATTGGGAAGAGTTCCGGGATGCTCACCATCAGTCGGTTTTAGTGACAGGCTACCCAACAGAAAAAAATTTCAATATGATGAAACTAATAGTTGGAGCCAGCAGTAATCCGGGCGACTTGGTGATTGATCCATTCTGTGGTTCAGGATCAACTCTTCATGCCGCAAGTGTTATGCAGCGAGATTGGATTGGAATGGATGAATCGCTCTTCGCTGCGAAAACTGTTTTGAAAAGATTTTCCGCAGGTCGCGCGCCTATGGGGGACTTTATAAATTCCACCAGCAATGCTCAGGCAGAGCTGCCGTTATTCAATAACGAAACAGCCCGCCATGAGCTTGTATCAAACGAATTCAACTTCTATGTTGAAGCATTAACTGCGATAAACTCTAAAACCGAAGTGGCGGAGCTACAACAGGCGTATCGCGGCCTAAAAGCCAGTCAGGAGTGATCCTGGATGGTGCGGTTTTGAGTGTCGTGACTCTTACCGCACCGTCCCAAGAGTTATCTAAACGACAAGCCTCTATCCAAGTATCCTTGTGTGCCAAACCGGGGCCATCAGACAAGAAAATGATTCTAAATCTGTGGCCGAATTGGTTGCAAAAAGCTGATGCCTTGGAAACCTTATCTGCGTTTCCTCCCGTCCGGTCATCTGACTGAGCGCCCCCGCGTGTTGCGTCGTAGCGAGCAAAACCAATAGCGCAAACATTGTTACTATTGTCAGTGATTACGAAGTCACACGGGAAGTCGCCTTCGTACGTATCGTATAAGGTTCGCAGTTCAATATCTCTCCCCGCTCCTCTTGGCCCGCTAATATTAAAACGGCCTGAATAATACTCATTAAACCAGTCAAAGAACCAGCCTGTAAGTATGTATCCAGACTGACCGCGAGTATCGTATTCGCCTACGAGAGCGGCCAATGCCGATTCCTCTGCGGTCGAAAAACTGTTAAATTGTGCCTTAACTACATTAATGTCTTTGAAATATTGCCCATAATTCAAGACAAGCGTAGATGTCGCAACTTTTAACTTCTTCGCCATTTCGGTATCAACGATAGGGCAAACACATCGTCGGAAAATTTTCAGCAACGTCATTCGTTGCTTGGCATTATATCGTCCACCTCTGATACGTTCTAATAGTTCATCACTACTATTAGACGCGTTCGCCAACTGGCGGAATAGATCTATATCAGAGTGATACCGCCCAATTGAAATATTCAAGACCTCTGGAAATCTCGTTGCCAAATCAATTGGAGTAATGATTTGATGCGGATCTTGAGAGTAGTCGGACAGACTAAAAGCGTTGTTGATCATCCCTGCCTCCTTCAATGGAGGCAGCAGGATACCAAGCGCATCAAAATTTGTACAATCAAGTGTTTTTAGGATGCGAATGACCGAAGAGTGATTGATTGGGACTTCGGAAATGGATTATTTTTTCAATACCAAGAAAAGAAGCAAAAACAAACATCACTCCAAAGGGAGTGTGTTTGAAAAAATTAATGGTAGGTGACTGTTAAACTACTACCACGAGTTTTTAAATGGTCTGGTTATTGACCGTTTGACCTCCTCAGACTTAGGAAGGTCGGGAAAAGCATCCTTATACTCGTCTAATATTTTCAGCTGTTTATCTACCTCATCTTCGGCGTTTTTTGTATAGATTCTGTCTTCCGTCTGGTCGTTTGTGCTAACTCGTTCAAAGGCTTTTCGAGCCTGCTCCAAAAATTTGTCTTGTATGTCTTGCCTGCGCTTTGAAAAACACTCATCAATCCAGTTAACTACGCCTTCAACCAAGTCAGATAAATTGGCCTTGAATAGTTTCAATTGCGCTATTTGGGATGTGATCTGTGCTTGGATTCGTATCGACTCCGCATTATTTTTTGCGATGGTCTGCTGGCTCATTGACGAGCTACGGCGATAGGCTGCGGCTTGCTCATGTTCTTCGGCTGTGGACTGTTCTGCCAGCCTCTGGCGCTCTTGCGCGTTCTTGGCAGACTCATTTGCCTTAATAGCATAATCTCGGGCTTTGAAAGCCTGTTGTTTTGCCATTTCAGCATTTTTCAATGCCACATCTCTTTTCTCTTTTACCTGCTGATATAGGCTAAATTCACGCTCTGATTTAGGTTTTCTTGCTTCTCCGTTGATATACCTGAGCTTGCTCATATGCTCCTGAGTTTTTTCGTGTTTTTGGGCACGATAAAGCGTGTTTTTCAAAAGTTTGTTGTTGGTATGTGCATAAAACATATCTTGCAAATAGCCAAATAAAAGTTGGGATTCTAAATAGTCAGGCTTTTCGCTGATGTGATCTGTTCCTGGTCGAACCCTATCAAGGTAGGCATTCACCAATTTGATTTGTGTTTCACGTAAATCATAACGCCCGGTTTTACTGTTTTTCGTTGAGATGAAAAGGTGCGGGTGGTCGCTGTGCTCTGTTAGCTCTGAATCTTCATCGCCATGCAGAACGATAAAATGGATCGGGTAATTTGGAAAAGCGGCTTGATAAAAGTCCTTAATCAGATCAATGCGCTTTTCTGGGCTTATACCCTTCACCTCGTTTCGAGCAGGGAACTTGAAGAACGCTTCTTGGATGACTGCCTGATTTTTCTTGATCAGTGGTTTAGGGCCACGCTCTATCTCGTTATGGCAGTCGAGAAACTGCCTCGCTGTGTCGAGTTTCTGGCTTTTGCGCTTAATGTCGAACTGGTCAAGGTCGGATAAAAGCTGTCCCGTGTCTGCAACGCCTTGGACGTTTAGAATATTCTGAAAGGCTAATATGCTGCCTTCGTCAGTTTCCTTTTTACTGGCATTCTTGACTTTATTTTTTAGCTTTGTGCGCGTTTCTAATAGTTCAGTTCTATTATTCTTAACGACAGTTGGCGCTTCTGCTTCGTCTGCTATTGTGGCAAGAAGTGCCTCTCTCTTTTCCTTCGGATAATCGTCGAGCTTTATCGTTCCGGTTTCTGGTAGCCAGATTAGATTTAAGTGAGATTGTTCATCGAACCATTCCAGCTTCTTGGGCTGGCTTACAGGAATGCGCAGAGAGTGACGCAGACTTTTGAACAACTGGCGACGACCACCATGCCCATTGGTGGATTTTTTCTTGATCTCATTCGTGTAGTTCAGCGTTTTGAAAATCATTGAAGTTATTTTTTTGCCATTCATTTTATCCTCATGTTGATAGTTAATTTTGGAGTCCGCGCTGCTTTTGCTTCTGCCCTTCCGGCAAGGAACCCGTGCTTACTACCGCAAGCGAAGCGTCTTAACGAAGTTAAGTGTGGTGGTAAGCCCAACGGGTTAACCATATGCGGACTTAATCAGTTTAACATTTCAAAAATGGATCTCGGTCTGCTTTTGCTTTTAGCCGGACTTGTTCGGCTGGCCCTGACTTGTTAGGGCTGCTTTGGGCTGGATTTGTCCAGCCTGCACGAATGTGTTCGTGCTGCTTTGCTTTAAGGCGGAGCCGCAAAAGGTGCCCAAGCTCCGCTTGGGCGCGTTTTGGGGCTGAATCTATAAATGTGTGATATTCACCCCTACCATTGGAATCCGGTGAGATTGTCATCGCCCGAGCCAGGGACAAGGTCCGCTTTCCGGCGCGTTTCCAGCTGGTCGCTGCCATGAACCCGTGCCCTTGCGGTTACCTGGGCGATCCCACGGGACGCTGCCGCTGCAGCAACGAACAGGTGCAGCGCTATCGCAACAAACTCTCCGGCCCCCTGCTGGACCGTATCGACCTGCACCTGACCGTAGCGCGGGAAAGCACCGTGCTGTCCGAGCAGCCCAGCGGCGATACCAGCAGCAGCGTCGCTGAGGTGGTGGCCGCGGCGCGGGCGCTGCAGCAGAAAAGACAAGGCTGCGCCAATGCCTTTCTCGATCTCAAGGGGCTGCGTCGTCATTGCCCGCTGGGGGCCGACGATCAGCAATGGCTGGAGACGGCTTGCGAGCGCCTGACGCTATCCTTGCGCGCGGCCCATCGCCTGCTTAAGGTGGCCCGCACCCTGGCGGACCTGGAGCAGGTCGAGGCGATTGCCCGGCCGCATCTGGCCGAAGCCCTCCAGTACCGTCCAAGCGCCTGACGACCCCAGTGGTGCCGGTGGAAACAGGCAAACCAATTTCAACCCACGCTAGCCACCGGTTCGACGGCCAGTTCAGCGGCCAGGAAATCCAGGAATGCACGGGTTTTCAGCGGCACCCGGCGTGCCGAGGGATACACGGCGTTGATCGAGATCGGCGGTGCTTCCCAGTCGGCCAGCACCTGTACCAGTCGCCCCTCACGCAACGCCTTCTCGACGATGAACAGTGGCAGCAACGCAACGCCCATGCCCGCCTCGGCACCTTGGGCCAACAGGTCGCCGTTGTTGGCATGCAGCGGCCCGGTGACGTGCACGCGCTGGGTCTCGCTGCCTTTGCTCAGCTGCAAGCTGGCGCCGCCTTGCAGGTAGCCGTAGTTCAGGCACTGGTGGCGGATGAGGTCGCGCGGCGTTTCGGGCACCCCTGCGCGGTCGAGGTACGCGGGCGAGGCGACCATGACCCGAGGCGCTGGCGACAAGTGCCGCGCCACCAGGGACGAGTCCGCCAGGCTGGCGATACGCAAGGTGACATCAAAGCCGCCCTTGATCGGGTCGACCTGCTGGTCGCTTAGCACCAGCTGCAGTTCTACCTTGGGGTACAGGCCATGAAATCGCGGCAACAACGGGCCGAGGCGGCACAGTCCGAACGACATCGGGGCGTTCACCCGCAACACCCCATGCACCTCGGCCAAACCACTGCGGGCACGTTGCTCGGCCTCTTCGACCGACGCGATCACATCACGGCAGGCTTCGTAATATTCGCAGCCAGCTTCGGTCAGGTGCAGGCTGCGCGTCGTGCGCAGCAGCAACTGCACGCCCAAGACGTCTTCAAGCGCCTGGATCTGCTTGCTGACTTTCGAGCGAGGCACGTGCAGGTTGCGGGCTGCCGCGGCAAAGCCGTTGGCGTCGACAGTGGCGACAAAGGCGCGCATGCAGTCGATTCGGTCCATGAAGTGTTCCTTTTTGCGCCACTTGTGCGCGGCTGAATCAATAGTCGGAAAACGCGGCCTCGACCGCCTCGATCAATACTTCTTCGCTGAACGGCTTGCCCAGGCACGCCACCGCGCCGTAACGCAGCGACTCGCCCATCAGGGCGTCATCCCAGTGCGCCGACATGCAGATCACCGGCAAACGGCTGCCCCTGCGGGCAAGCTCACGCTGGACCTCCACGCCAGTCACCCCCGGCATGCGCAGGTCAACCACGGCGCAGCCGGCCAGGCGCGCCGGGGCCGAGGCCAGAAAATCCTCGCCCGACTCGAAAAGAAGGGTTTCGTAGCCCGCGGATCGCAGCAGGTTGGCCAGGCTTTTGCGAACAGACGCATCATCATCGACGATACACACCCGAAAGCGGTCTGGGGAGCCGGGTGTGTTCATGCAGTGCCCTGACCCTCGCGGGCATCGATCAGGCGGTGCATGGCGAGTAGCTCGACAAGCGACCGGGACTGCAGCTTGTTCATGATGTTTTTCTTGTGCACCTTGGTGGTCACTTCGCTGGTGCCGATCGCGTTGGCGATCTGCTTGTGCGACAGGCCCGTGACAACCAGGTCGAACACCTCCCGTTCACGCGGGGTGAGGCGAGCGTACTTTTCCCTGACCTGCCGCGCGTGCCGCCAGGCCTTGCCCGCGGCGACGGCACGCGGCCTGACCGTGTCGAGCAGCTCCAGCAGTCGCTGTTCGTCGAAGGGCTTGGTGAGAAATTCGACGGCACCGGCGCGCATGGCCTGCACGGTCATGGGGATGGTCGCGTAGCCGGTCATGAACACGATGGGCCACGGCCGGTCGAGCGTGCCCAGCACATGCTGCAGCTCCAGGCCGGTCGCGGCCGGCAGGTTGATGTCCAGCAGCAGGCAGGCGAAGGGATTGTCCCACTGCCCCTCGATCAGCTCTTCAGCGGACGCATACAAGCGATGAGGGATACCCTGCGACCGGAACAACCGGCCCAGCGCACCGCGCACCGACGGGTCATCATCGACCACCAGCACATGCACGGACGCGCCATCCTCGTCAGGCTCGATCGCTTCGGTATCAAGCGGCAATGGCTCGGGGAGGCCCTGGGCCATTGGCGACTGCCCAGGCGAAAGATCGGCGGCGAGGCGATAGCCGCGGCGCGCGACCGTCTGGATGACCTTCTTGTCGCCGAGCGTCTTGCGCAGGATCGAGATCTGCACCTGGAGGTTGTTGTCCTCCACCACGGTGCCCGACCAGACCTGACTGAACAACTCGTCCTTGGTGACCACCCTGCCCCTGGCGCGAACCAGCGTGGCGAGCACTTCGAAAGCGCGCCCGCCCAACGGCAGCGGCTTGCCGTCGAGAAACGCCTCGCGACGCTCCAGGGACACCAGTGCATTGCCTAATCGGATCATGATCTTCTCGGTTTCGCGGGCCAAAGCGGTAGCGCAGCCCCGTGCACTCTAGGCCAGCCTGGCGCTGCGTACAATTATGCCGAGGGATAGGTCCCCCTGGGCCCCGCATACGGCGTGGCCCGGGGCCGATTACGGTCACAATGGGGTCCGTTTCTGCCAAGCCGGCCGGGGCAGGGTCTGGCTGCAAACCCGATGGGTATACTCGCCCCCAGGATGTCGGCCGCAGGAGGAACCAGGATGTTGAACGAATGCCTCGTTTCCGGACCCGTTGATAATGATCCGTCGATCAACGAAGCCTGGTTGGCCCGCTGCACCATCGCCCCGCTCGCTCGCGAGGGTGATCTCAGCTACTTCCACTTGTGGGACGCACAGGTCGACAGAACCTGGATCGCGGTCAGGGCGCCGGTCGAATCCCCCGCCGCCTGCCAGCGGCTGGAGCGTGATTCACTGGTACGCCTGCACCCCGCCTGGGCAGTGATCCCTTCGGCACTGCTTCGCTCGGCGGAGGGCCCGTTGCTGATCTACCCGGCAGGCCGTTCGGTGGCTGACATCATCGACGGCGAATGCCCGCCCCTGCACACTTTCCTGCAACTGGCCACAAGCGCGGCCAACGCGCTGGCGCTGGCCCACCAGGGAAATGTTCTGCATGGCGCACTGCAGCCTCGGCACCTGTTCATCGAGGCGTCCAACCGGGTGAAGCTGGGCGGCTTCCGTGCCGATACTTCCGAACTGATCAGCGCCCACGGCTCACCACAGGTGGATTGGGCCTACCTGGCGCCCGAGCAGGTCTGCCCGCACGGCTCGGTCACCGAGCGCCGCAGCGACATCTACGCCCTTGGCGCCATCCTGTACCGAATGCTGGTGGGCGAGTTGCCATTGTCGGGACGTGACATCCAGCACTGGCGCCAACTGCATGCCGGGGTGCAGCCCAGAACGGCGGCCGAGGCCGCGCCCGAGGTGCCCGAAGCGATCAGCCGGGTTCTGGCCAAAGCGCTGGCCAAGGAACCCGATGCCCGCTACCAGAGCGCCCAGGCGTTGGCGGTGGACCTGAGCCACTGCCTGCGGCAATGGTCCGCCAACCAGGCCATCGAGGTGTTCAAGCCGGGCTGCGCCGACCCCACGCCGCCTACCAGCGAGCGGCTGCATGGCCGCAGTGGCGAGCTGAGAACCCTTGCGCAGATCTTCAAGGCCCAGCGTCGGGACAGCACCCCGCAGGCCGTGTTCGTCAGCGGCGCGACCGGCATGGGCAAGTCGAGCCTGGTGACCGCCGCGCTGCGCGAGCATGCCAATGGCTACTGGGCGGCGGGCAAGTGCAACAGCCTGGCGCAGGCAATCCCCTATGGCCCGTGGATCTCGATTCTTGAATCGCTGACGACGCAGTTGCTGGCCAGGGACAGCGCGGAGCTGGATGCGATCAGCCAGCAGATCCGCCAGCGCCGCGGCGGTACCAGCCGGCTGCTCGGCAAACTGGCGCCTGAGCTCAGACTGATCACCGGTCCCATGGCCGATTTTCCGGAAAAGCTCTCGCGGGTCGCGCTGGAGAAAGAGCTGCGGGCCGTGGTCGATTTTCTGCAGGTTTTCAGCGCCCCCGGGCAACCCTTGGTGCTGTTCTTCGACGATGTGCAGTGGGCCGATGACGCCACGGTGCACCTGTTGCGTGAGCTGATCGCCCGTCCACCGAAAAACCTGCTGCTGATATTCGCTCACCGCGATAACGCTGCGGATGTCGGCTGGCAACCCCACGTCGAGCTGGCCGCGTTGCCCGCGCCAGCGGTCCTGCGCCAACACACGCTGGACCTGCCGCCGCTGCCTGTCAGCGCGGTCGCGCAACTGATCTGCGAGCGCTACCACGTCGCACCCGACGAGGCGCGCCAGGTCGCCGGGCTGGTCCACGCGAAGACCGCCGGAAACCCTTTTTTCGTGATGCAGATCCTCACCGCCATGGTCGAGGACCAGCTTTTGAGCTTCGATACCCTGGCCATGCGCTGGTCCTGGTCGCTGGACGCTGTCGCCCAGCACCGCTATGCCGACAACGTCGCGGACCTGATGGTGCATCGCCTGGCGCGCCTGCCGGCCATCCAGCGTGATGTGCTGCGAATCGCTGGCGCCATCGGTGGCCGTTTCGAGGAGGGGCTGCTGCGGCGCATTCACACGCAAGGAAAGGAGGCCCTGAGCAGTCACTTGAAAGCCTTGGTGGACGCGGGCTTTCTGTCGGTTCGCCAGACCACCTTGAGCTTTACCCACGACCGCGTGCAGGAAGCCGCCTACCAGATCACACCAGAGCACGACCGTGCGCGGTTGCATGCGCGGATCGCACGGGCGATGCAACAGCCCCATGCCCGTGGCCTGCATGAGGCGGCGTTCGAGATCGCCAACCAGTTGCAGCATGCCGCGGGCGCGGGCTTCAGCGCCGAAGAGTGCGAGACGTTCATTGTCGTGCTGCAAGATGCCGCCGCGCAGGCTCGCGAGTCGGGCTCCTGTGAGCAGGCGGCTGGCTACCTTCAGACGGCCGAAGCCCTGATGCGCCTGGGCGCCGCGCCGTCGACCCGAAGCACGCACGCGTTCACGCTCGCCTGCCTCGCGGCGGAGTGCGAGATGCAACGCTCGCGAATGCACACAGCGCATACCTGGATCGAGGAGTGCCTGCAGCGGGCAGACTCCACGCTCGACCGCGCCAAGGCCTTGAAGCTTCGCGCACGCCTGGAAACCTTGAATTCCCGCTACGAGGGTGCGATCGCGGCCGCGCTCGAAGGCTTGAGCCTGCTGGGAATAACCCTTGCGCGCGGAAACGACCCGCAGCGGATCGAGGCTGAATACCGCAAGGTGCAAGCCTTGATCGAGCAGCGTGGTCACCACTGCCTCGAGTCGCTGCCCAAGGCCGAGTCCCAGGAGGTCATTGTTGCCATTGGACTGCTCGCGACCCTGTCATCCTCATTCTTCGTCCACGACGACATCCGCTTCCTGCACCTGACCAGGATCCTCGAGCTGTCCCTGACCCACGGGGTTGCGCCCGGCAGCACCTACGCGCTGGCCTGGTTTGGCGTGATGGGTGCCGAACATTTCGCGGCCTACCATGACGGGCATTCCTGCTGCCTGGCCGCGCTGAAGCTGATCGAGCGCCACGGTTTCGAGAGTGATCTCACCAGCGCCCTGCTGGCGCTCGACCAGGTCAGTGCCTGGACCGCGCCCATGGCATTCGCCAGGCGCACCGCGCAGGACGCCCTCGACTCGGCCCGCATGAGCGGTGACCTGGCGATGGGCTGTTATGCCTGCAATCACCTGGTTTCCGATTCGCTGGTCATGGGCCAGCCCTTGCAGGAGGTCGCCGGAGAAATCGTTCGTGGCTTGAGCAGGGTTCAGGGCCTGGGCTATCGGGACATCGAGGCGATATTGCTGGCCCAGCAAGCCTTTGTCCTGGCCATGGCCGACGGCGCAACCGCCCGTCGTGACCGCGGCCCACGGCAAGGGACCGTCAAAGATGCCGTATCGTCACCGACCACCGCGTTTTTCAGCGCGCTGTTCGCGGGCATGTCCGATTTCTACCTGGGCAATATCAACGAGGCCATGCGCTGCCTCGACCGCGCCCGTGCACTGGCGTGGGCCGCCCCGGCGCATATCAACCTCGCCGACTGCCACCTGTTCAGCGGCCTGACCCTGGGCAGCCCGGAAGCGCCAGGCACGCGTGAAGAAAAGCTCGAAAAACTCGCCCGGCTTCGCGCACGCTTCGCCCAGTGGGCGCACTTCAATCCGGTGACCTTCCGCAACAAGCTGCTGTTGATCGAGGGCGTCATTGCCAAGCTCGAGGGCGACGGGCTGGCGGCGATTCGCTGCTTCGATCAGGCGCAGATCGCCGCCAGCGCGGCGGGTTTCATCCATGAACAAGCCCTGGCCCACGAGCAGCTGGCCGAAGTCTGCATCCCCAGCGGGCTAATCTCGGGCGCCAACCTGCACCTGCGCATCGCGCGGGACTGTTTTCACCTCTGGGGCGCGGCGGGCAAGGTGCGCCAGCTCGAAGCCTTGCACCCCTTCCTGCGCACGCAGCCAATCCAGGAAACCTGCCGTTCCACCTCCCAGGCGAACCTGGACCTGGAGGCCGGTATCGAAGCCGCGCGTGCCATGTCCGAGGAGGTCCTGCTCGAACGGCTGATCGAAACCCTCATGGGGCAGTTGACCCAGCACTCCGGCGCCGACCATGGGGCGCTGCTGATTGTCAGTGGTGCCGAATTCCAGATGGGAGCCGTTGCCTACATCGATGATGCCGGCCTGCACGTCAGCATGGAGAACTGCCAGAAGTTCATGATCCAGGCGCCGCTGTCGATCATCAATACGACCATGCGCACCAAGAAACCGCTGCTGCTGCATGATGCGCTGTCCGAGTGCCCGGAAGCCTTCCGCCATGACCTGCGCGAGCGCAACGCCCGCTCGGTGCTGTGCCTGCCGCTGGTGATCCAGGGCGTGCTGATCGGCCTGGTGTACCTGGAAAACCGCCTGGTGCCGAACCTGTTTGGCAGCCAGCGCCTGGCCATGCTGGAGATCCTCGCGTCGCAGGCGGCGGTTTCGCTGCAGACGGCCAAGGTCTACACCCGGCTGGCCGAGGACAACCAGGCCCGTGCGCAGATGGAAGCGGAACTGCGGCGATCGCGCGCGGAACTGGCGCGAAGTTCGCACTTGCAAGTAATGAACGAGCTGTCCGCGTCGATTGCCCACGAGATCAGCCAGCCATTGCTCGGCATCAGCTCCAACGCCGCGGCCAGCCTGCGCTGGCTAAAGCGCGACCGGCCTGACCTCGACGAAGCCATCGCCGGGCTTGAGGACATCCGTGCCGACAGCGAACGCGCGGCCAGCATCGTCCGGGCCTTGCGCTCGCTGGCCAAGCAGTCGCCGATGCAGCTCGAGCTCATCAAGCTGGACGAGGTGGTGCTGGAGGTTGTGCGCCTGACGTCTTCAGATGCGCTGAGGTGCAAGGTGAAGGTGCAGACCGATCTGGAGCCCGGGCTCACGGTCATGGCCGACCCGGTGCAACTGCAGCAACTGGTCTTCAACCTCATCACCAATGCCCTGGAGGCGCTCGCCGGCTTTCGCGGCGACGGCGTGCTCCGGGTTTCGGCAGCCACCATCGACGGTGCCGTGGAGATTTGCGTGGATGACAACGGGCCAGGGATAGCCCCTGAAGAGCAGGAAAGGATGGTCGACGCGTTCTACACGACCAAGCCTCACGGGCTGGGAATGGGTCTGGCGATTTGTTGCTCCGTGGTGCAGGCCCATGGTGGAAGCTTGCAGCCGCAGGCATCGGACCTGGGAGGGTGCCGCATCCGCGTTGTGCTGCCCGTAGGGCCGGCTGCCTGAAAACGGGGCCGCCTGGCGGCCCCGTCATCATCAACGCGACGTCAGCGCCGAGTAGCTGTTCATCAGGTTGCGGTAGTTAGGGATGCGCTGCGACAGCAGGTTCCCCAGTCCTTCGATGTCGTTGCGCCAGTCGCGGTGCAGCTCACAGGCCACCGAGAACCAGTTCATCATCTGCGCCCCGGCCTGGGTCATGCGTGCCCAGGCGGCCTGCTGCACGGTTTCGTTGAAGGTGCCCGAGGCATCGGTGACCACGAAGACCTCGAAACCTTCAGCCAGTGCCGACAGCGTCGGGAACGCCACGCACACGTCGGTGACCACGCCCGCGATGATCAGCTGCTTGCGACCGGTCGCCTTGATCGCCTTGACGAAATCTTCGTTGTCCCAGGCGTTGATCTGGCCTGGACGGGCGATGTACGGCGCGTCCGGGAACATCTCCTTGAGCTCGGGCACCAGCGGCCCGTTGGGACCTTGCTCGAAGCTGGTGGTGAGGATGGTGGGGAGGCCGAAGAACTTGGCCAGATCGCCCAGCGCCAGCACGTTGTTCTTGAATTCGTTGGGCGAGAAGTCCTGCACCAGCGAGATCAGGCCGGTCTGGTGGTCGACCAGCAGCACGACGGCATCATCTTTGTTCAGGCGTTTGTAGTCTGGATTGCTCACGAGGGTGTCTCCTTGGTTTCAGATCAGTGCGAGTGTGTATCGTTATCCGTAGGTGCTATACCCAAGGATAGAAGAGGCTTAAGAATGGCCAGCGGCCGCCTCTGACCGTACGGCGAGTCGCCATGCCCTGGGGGGTTGACCCATGAGCCGGCTGAACGCGCGGGTGAAATGGGACTGGTCGAAAAATCCGCATTCAAGGCTGACATGGGTGATGGGTGCCTCGGTCGCCAGCAGCCGCTTGGCTTTCTCCATCCGCGCGCGCAGGCGCCACTCCTGGGGCGGCAGGCCGGTGGTGGCCTTGAAGGCCCGGGAGAAATGGCTGCGGGTAAGGTTGCACAGGCTCGCAATGCCGATGATCGGCAGGTCGCTGTGCAGCAACAGCTCCTTGGCCTGGCGAAGCCGGGCGGATGTCAGCGCGCCGGGCGCGGTGTGGCCATCTGCACAAGCGGCCCGGATGGGTTGCGGTGCCGGGTCATGGATCGCCTGAGGACGCATGTCGACTCTCCTGTTTCGTTGGAGTCAGTCTCGCTTCGGCGACATGACAATGTCCTGAGCCAATCCTTAAAAGTTCTTAAAGCCCTGCAGTGCCCGTAATCAGGGAGTTTTGTCCATGATCGAAGGGTATTTCGCGAAATGCTGGCCCAGCTGACTACTCCGCTAAATTAAGCTGCGCAAATTATTAACGCACTAGCTATCTCGAGCGATCAGGATTCAAGGCGGACGGTTATGGAGCAAGGTCACGCTCAAAAAACAGTGGTACTGGTTGTTTTCGATGATGTCCTGATGCTCGACCTGACAGGGCCGATGGACGCCTTCGCGATCGCCAACCGCTTTCTGCCCGAAGCCAGGCACTACCGCCTTCTCACCCTGGCGAGCCGTGACGGCACGATTCGCAGTTCATGCGGATTGAGGATGGTGGCCGACCTGTGTCTGGATGACGTGCCGCCGACGGTCGATCTGCTCCTGGTGCCTGGCGGCCCGGGCGCCTATGGCGTGGCGCTTGCCGAGATCGAGCGCTGGCTGCCCGCTGCCGCGCGCGGGGCGGCGCGGTTCGGCGCCATCTGCACCGGCGTGTTCGTGCTAGGGCGTGCCGGGCTGCTCGGCGGGTATCGCTGCACCACCCACTGGAACTATGTGGAGCGCTTGGCTCGACAGTTTCCCGAAGCCAAGGTTGAAACAGAGCAGATCTATGTGGTTGATCGAAACCTGATCACCTCCGGAGGGATTACCGCAGGCATCGACCTGGCGCTTGCCGTGGTGGCCGAGGACCACGGCCGGGCCCTTGCCCTTGAAGTGGCCAAGGTGTTGCTGGTCGCCAGGCATCGCCAAGGCGGGCAGACGCCTTATGGGCCATTGCTTGCGGCGGTACCCCGCGACGGGTCGCCCATCGCCCGGGTTCAGGCCTACATCGTCGACCACATCGACGAGGCCTTCACCGTGCGGAAAATGGCCGACCTGGTGGCGATGAGCAGCCGCAACTTCGCCAGGGCCTTTCAGCGGGACGTCGGCCTGACGCCGTTGCAGTACCTGCAGAATGCCCGTATCGACCATGCCCGCAAGTTGCTGGAAGCAGGCGATCAGCCCCTGAAGGTGGTGGCGGCACGTTGCGGTTTTGGCAGCGACCGACACATGCGCAAGGTGTTCTGCGAGCGGATCGGGATGACGCCCAATCAGTACCGGTCGCAGTTTGGCGGCAGCTGAAGGCAGTCAAGGCGTGGCCTGCGATTGTCTTCATTTGCGAATCAATGTTTCCCGGGACCGCTGGATTGTCCTTCATGCATGGCCACCGCAGACTAGCGGCCAGACGAACAACGCTGCCCACGCAGCTCATGGAGTACGAGCGATGCCACATGACGGCAGTCTTTTGCAAACCGCGGTGATCTTTCTGCTTGCCGCAGTCATCACGGTCCCGCTGGCCAAGCGCTTGCAGCTAGGCGCGGTCATCGGCTATCTGCTGGCGGGCGTGGCCATCGGGCCCCAGGCGCTGGGGCTGGTCCGCGATACCCAGAGCGTCGCGCGCATTTCCGAGCTGGGCGTGGTGCTGCTGCTGTTCATCATTGGCCTGGAGCTGTCGCCGCGACGCTTGTGGCTGATGCGCAAGTCGGTGTTCGGCGTCGGTCTGGCCCAGGTGCTGCTGACCGGCGGGGTGATCGGCGCGATCGCGCTGTTCGGTTTCGGCCAGTCGGTTCCCGCCGCCGTAGTCGTCGGCCTGGGGCTGGCCCTGTCCTCCACCGCGCTCGGGCTGCAGAGCCTTGCTGAAAGCAAGCAGCTCAACGCGCCGCACGGGCGTCTGGCGTTCGCCATCCTGCTGTTCCAGGACATCGCCGCGATCCCGCTGATCGCCTTGGTGCCCTTGTTGGCCGCCACTGGCCCGGACATCAGCCATGGCGACAGCCTGGAGCATGCCCTGAAGGTGTTCGCGAGCATCGCCTTGGTGATTGTCGGGGGCCGCTACCTGCTGCGCCCGGTGTTTCGCGCGGTGGCTCGCAGTGGTCTGCCGGAAGTATCCACCGCCACCGCCCTGCTGGTGGTGATCGGCACGGCCTGGCTCATGGAACAGGCCGGCATTTCCATGGCCTTGGGCGCCTTCCTGGCGGGCTTGCTGCTGGCCGATTCCGAATACCGGCATGAGCTCGAGTCGCAGATCGAACCGTTCAAGGGTTTGCTGCTGGGGCTGTTCTTCATGAGCGTCGGCATGGGCGCCAACCTGGGCCTGCTACTGGAAATGCCGGGTTTTCTGCTGGGCATGACGCTGTTGCTGGTGGCGGTGAAGCTGCCACTGCTGATGCTGGTAGGACGCCTGGGCGGTGGCCTGACGGCTGCCAGTGCGTTGCGCCTGGGCGTGGTGCTGGCGGCCGGCGGCGAATTTGCCTTCGTGGTCTTCAAGCTGGGCAAGGACCAGCAGCTGTTCGATGCCCAGACCTACGACCTGCTGTTGATGGCCATCACCCTGTCGATGGCCGTGACGCCGCTGCTGCTGCTTGGCTGCGCCCTCCTGCTGAAGCGTCCGCAGGCCGGCCGTGAAGTGCCCGAGCAGTACAAGGCCATCCAGGCCGATACCCCGCGCGTGGTGATTGTCGGCATGGGCCGCATGGGCCAGATCGTCTCACGCATCCTGCGCGCGCAGAAAATCCCCTTTGTCGCGCTGGATACCTCGGTCGATGCCATCGAAATGACCCGCAGCTTTGAAAAAGTACCGGTGTTCTACGGTGACCCGATGCGTCCCGAGGTGCTGCATGCCGCCAAGGCCGGTGAAGCCGAGTACTTTGTGATCACCATCGACGACCCCGACACCGCCATTCACATTGCCGAGCGGGTCAAGCGCCTGTATCCGCACCTCAAGGTCGTCGCCCGCGCGCGCAACCGCCAGCACGTGCACAAGCTGATGGACGTTGGCGCCGAGCCCATCCGCGAGACCTTCCATTCCAGCCTCGAGATGACCCGCCGCACCCTCGTCGGACTCGGCCTGAGCAAGGCCCAGGCCGCCGACCGCATCCAGCGCTTCACCCAGCACGACGAGGAAGTGCTCGAAGCCCAAGGCCGCGTACGCGACGACCGCGCCAAAGTACTGCAGACCACCCAGGAAGCGCGCGTCGAGCTGGCGCGGCTGTTCGAGGCGGATGCGCCGTAAACCTTCGCCGGGCCTCCCCGGCGCCGACAGACGGGGAGTTCGCAAAAATTTGCAGAGAACGACTTACGCAGGAGGGAGGGCCCATCAACCCATGCGATAACGAGTTGCCGTAAACTCCCCGCCTTGCCCTGCCGCTCGGTGAACGCCCCATGGAAGACCTCAACTCCCTCTATTACTTCACCCAGGTGGTCGAGCATGGCGGCTTTGCGCCGGCCGGGCGGGCGCTGGACATGCCGAAGTCGAAGCTGAGCCGACGTATCGCGGAGCTGGAGGAGCGGCTTGGGGTGCGTTTGCTGCACCGTACCAGCCGGCATTGTTCGTTGACCGAGATTGGCCAGTCCTATTACCAGCGCTGCCTGGCCATGCGGGTGGAGGCCGAGGGGGCGGCAGAGATCATCGAGCGCAACCTCAGCGAGCCGCGGGGCCTGGTGCGGATCAGTTGCCCGACAACCCTGCTCAACGCCTGGGTCGGGCCGATGCTGACGCGCTACATGCTCAAGTATCCGCGGGTGGAGCTGTTCATCGAGAGCACCAACCGCCGGGTCGATCTGCTGCACGAGGGCTTCGACGTCGCCCTGCGGGTACGCTTTCCGCCGCTGGAAAACACCGACATGGTCATGCGGGTGCTGAGCAACAGCACCCAGTGCCTGGTCGGCCAGCCGGCGCTGCTTGAACAGCTGCCCGAGGGCTTTGAGCCGCGACAGCTTGGGCAACTGCCCAGCGTGCACTGGGGCGGCGCCCAGCGCGAATACCAGTGGGAGCTGTTCCAGGGTGAAGACATGAGCACCAGCATCGTGATCCCGCACACGCCGCGCATGGTCACCGACGACCTGTTCGCCCTGCGCCACTTCGTGATTGCCGGCGTAGGCATCGCGCACTTGCCGCGCGTGGCGGTGCGCGAGGACCTGGCCGCGGGCCGGCTGGTGGAACTGCTGCCCGGCTGGCACCCGCGCTGTGGCATCGTCCATGCGATCTTTCCTTCGCGGCGGGGCTTGCTGCCCTCGGTCCGCTCGCTGATCGATCACCTGGCGGAGGAGTTCTCGGTCAGCGACATGGCCTGAGGCGCGACCGCCAGCACACCCATGCAAGACCCGGCCAGGTGCCTGGCGCAGAGTGCGCGCTCAACCGTCCCGGAGCGCTCATGTCTTTCGCACCATGCAGGCCACGCCACGCCTTGCTCGCCACCCTTGCCGCCCTCGGCCCGATGCAGGTCCTCGCCGATGAGCCTGGCTGGTCGCTGCTCAGCCGCAACTACTGGCTGCACAGCGACTACCGCACGCCCTCCGCCAGCGGGCAGAGCTACCGCCAGGAATGGGCCCAGGGCTTTCTGGGCGAGTTGCGCTCCGGCTTCACCGAGGGTCTGCTGGGCATTGGCGTGGACGCCCATGGATTCGTAGGCCTCAAGCTCGACGGCGGCCGCGGACACGCCGGTACCGGACTGCTGCCCCGCGACAGCGACGGCCGCGCCGAAACCGACTATTCGAGCGCTGGCGCCGCACTGAAGGTGCGCTTGGGCGAAACCCTGCTACGCCTCGGCGAAATGACCGTCGAAACGCCCGTGTTCGACACCGCCGACAAGCGTCTGCATCCGGAATACGCCACAGGCTGGCTGCTGGAAAACACCTCGCTGCAGGATCTGCGCGTGCAGGCCGGACGCTTCACCCGGTTCAGCAACCAGGACAGCAGCTCGGCCCACGAAGATTTCGACGGTTACGGGGCCAGCACGCGCGGGCATGCCATCAGCCTGGCAGGTGCCACCTATGCACCCACCGGCCCGGTCGGCGGTGCGCTGTTCGTCTCGCAACTTGACGACACCTGGCGCCAGGCCTACCTCAACCTGAACCTTGCCCAAGGCAACTGGCGCCTGGACGGCAATCTCTATCACACCCGCGACACCGGCAGCGCCAGCGCGGGTGAAATAGACACCCTGGCCTACAGCCTTGCGGCCAGATACATTCGCGGCGCCCAGGCGATTACCCTCGGCTATCAGCGGGTCGAGGGCGACACGCCGTTCGACTTTGTCGGCGGGGACTCGATCTACCTCGCCAATTCGATCAAGTACGCCGACTTCAATGGCCCCCAGGAACATTCCTGGCAGCTTCGCTACGACCTGAACATGGCCAGCCTCGGCGTGCCCGGCCTGAGCCTCATGACGCGCTATGTGAGTGGCCGGGGCATCGATGGCACCCATGCGCCGGTGCAGGGCGTGTACAGCGAAAACCAAGGCAAGAACGGCCGCCATTGGGAGCGCGACCTCGACCTGAAATACGTCGTCCAGCAAGGCGCCGCCAAGGACCTGAGCCTGTCGCTCTCCCACGTCAGCCATCGGGCCAACACCGCACAGGCGGGAGATGACATCGATCGTCTGTACGTGATCATCGAATACCCGCTCAAGGGCCGGTTCTGATCGCGCAATAAAAAGGGGCCTTGGAGGCCCCCTTCGTGGATCAGAACGCGAAACAGGAACAGCCCATCGTCCCCCAGAACCCCTGGAAGTCGCTGACCGGCACACTGGACTGGCGTGCCTTCTCATGGCTGTGGGCATGCACCCCGCACGGCCCGGAGCACTGGTGCACGGCCGCCGCCATCGGCGCGCCCGCGCGCCAGTGCCCCGGCACAAGGGCGACCGGCGACCACTCAGGCAATACCGGCACCGCCGCAGGCCCCAGCTTGTCGAACTCCGCGGCGCCGTAGACGACCTTGCCATCGACCACGGTCAGCACCGATTCAATGCTCTTGATCGCTTCCTCGTCGACGCTGAAATAATCCAGCGACAGCGCAGCCAGGTCCGCCAGCTGGCCTGCCTTGATCTGCCCTTTCTTGCCCTGCTCGCTGGAGAACCAGGCGCTGCCATGGGTAAACAGCTGCAGCGCGATTTCGCGGCTCAGGCCTTCGGGGTACAGCTCCATGCCGCCCACGGTCTTGCCGCTGACCAGCCAGTACAGCGAGGTCCACGGGTTGTAGCTGGACACCCGCGTGGCATCGGTGCCCGCGCCTACCGGCACGCCCTCGGCGAGCATGCGCTGGATCGGCGGGGTCTTTTCAGCCGCCTTGGCGCCGTAACGGTCGACGAAATACTCACCCTGGAACGCCATGCGGTCCTGGATGGCGATACCGCCGCCGAGGGCACGCACGCGCTCGATGTTCTTCGGGGTGATGGTCTCGGCGTGGTCGAAGAACCACGGCAGGCCATTGAACGGAATGTCGCGGTCGACCTTCTCGAACACGTCGAGCATGCGCGAGATGGACTCGTCATAGGTGGCATGCAGGCGGAACGGCCAGCGCTGCTCGACCAGGTGACGGACCACCGGCTCCAGTTCTTCTTCCATGGTCTGCGGCAGGTCCGGGCGCGGCTCGAGGAAGTCCTCGAAGTCGGCGGCGGAGAACACCAGCATCTCGCCAGCGCCATTGTGACGCAGGAAATCGGTGCCGCTGTGCAGCTTGACGCTGGACGTCCACTTCCTGAAGTCGTCCAGCTCTTCCTTGGGCTTCTGGGTGAACAGGTTGTAGGCGATGCGCACGGTCAACTGGCCGTTGTCGGCCAGCTCCTGGATCACCGAGTAGTCGTCGGGAAAATTCTGGTAGCCGCCACCGGCGTCGATGGCGCTGGTCAGGCCTAGGCGGTTGAGCTCGCGCATGAACTGGCGGGTCGAGTTGACCTGGTATTCCAGCGGCAGCGTCGGTCCCTTGGCCAGCGTGGCATAGAGAATCATCGCGTTGGGGCGGGCGATAAGCATGCCAGTCGGCTCGCCGCGGCCATCGCGCTGGATCTCGCCGCCCGGCGGGTTAGGCGTGTCCTTGGTGTAGCCCGCCGCCTTGAGCGCGGCGCGGTTGAGCAGCGCACGGTCGTACAGGTGAAGGATGAATACCGGAGTGTCCGGCGCGGCGCGGTTGATTTCTTCCAGCGTTGGCAGGCGTCGTTCGGCAAACTGGAACTCGTTCCAGCCACCCACCACCCTCACCCATTGCGGGGTTGGCGTGCGGTCGGCTTGTTCCTTGAGCATGCGCAGGGCATCGGCGAGCGACGGCACGCCTTCCCAGCGCAGTTCAAGGTTGTAGTTCAGGCCACCACGGATCAGGTGCAGGTGCGAGTCGTTCAGGCCCGGAATGACGGTGCGCTGCTTGAGGTCGATCACCTGGGTGGCGTCGCTGCGATGGGCCATGGCCTCGGCATCGGTGCCCACGGCCAGGAAGCGCCCGTCCTTGATGGCGACGGCGCTGGCCTTGGGGTTTTCGCGGTCGACCGTGTGCAGGCGGCCGTTGAACAGGATGAGGTCGGCGGTCATGGAACCTCCTTGTGTGGATGCATGGGCGGAACCGGCGGAGCCGGTGAAAGGCAGGGCTGACCAGAGCGCACCAGCGGCGCCGAGCACCGTGCTGGTGGCCAGGAACTCACGACGGCTCTTGCCGTTGGGATCCTGGCTCATGGTCACTGCGCCAGGAACGCGAGCAGGTCCTCGTTCAACTGCTGCGCATGGGTGACGGCGAAGCCGTGCGGGGCTCCGGCGTACACCTTCAGCTCGGCCCCCGGAATCAGCTCCGCGGCCTTCTTGCCAGTGGTCTCGAAGGGCACGATCTGGTCGTCATCGCCATGGATCACCAAGGTCGGTACGTCGATCCTGGCCATGTCCGGGCGGAAGTCGGTCTCGGAAAATGCCGTGACGCAGTCGATGGTGGCCTTGAGCGATGCCATCAGGGCAATGTTCAGGGTCTGGGTCTGGATGCCCTGGGACACGGTCTGGCCATGGTTCAGGCCATAGAACGGGCTGGCGAAATCGGCGATGAACTGCGCCCGGTCGGCGCGCAGGCCGGCCTTGATACCGTCGAATACTGAGGTGTCTACGCCTTCGGGATAGTCCGCTCGCTTGCCGAACATTGGCGTGACCGCACCGAGCAGCACCAGCCCGGCAACGCGCTCGCTGCCATGCCGGGCGATATAGCGGCTGACGTCGCCGCCGCCCATGGAGAAGCCCACCAGGGTGACGTCACGCAGGTCGAGGTGCTCGATCAGCTGGGCGATGTCATCGGCGAAGGTGTCGTAGTCGTAACCGGTCCATGGCTGGCTGGAGCGCCCGAAACCGCGGCGGTCGAAGGCGATGGCGCGGTAGCCGCGGCTGGCCAGGAACTCCATCTGCACATCCCACATGTCGGCATCCAGCGGCCAGCCGTGGCTGAACAGCACGGGCTTGCCGCTGCCCCAGTCCTTGTAATAGATCGAGGTGCCATCAGGGGTGATGAAGCTGCTCATATCGGTATCTCCTGAAAAAGAGGGAAATCTGATTCTAGTCACGGCGGCGCCCGGTCAGGCCCGCAGCCAGTTGGCGCAGCGGCGCGTCAGCCAAGGCATGATGTAGAACACCACGGGGAGGATGACGAACAGGTTGACGATCAGGTTGCCGGTCAGCATCCCGCCCAGCTGCGGGAAGCGTGCGAACAGCGGGGCCAGCAGGGGCGGGATCAGCAAGGTCATGGGGCAGATCACCAGGTAGGTCAGCACCGCTTGTTTCCAGCGCGGCGGTGGCGCGCTGTTGCCCGGCGGGGTGAACCAGAACTCGGGGTCGTTGTGCACCTGGGTGTGGTCGCCGTCCTCGAGCAGCGGCAGCACCTCGGCCACCAGCGCCTGGCGCTCGGCGGAGTTGACCCAGGCCTGCAGCTGGCCCGCATCGGCGAACCGCACCACCGTGGTGAAATGGCGGCCGGCGTCGTCCGGACGAATCACGTTGACGTCCAGGTGGCCCGGCTGCTGGCGTGCGGCATGCACCGCGTGCCTGAGCCACTGCTCGTAGGGGCCCAGCGCGCCAGGGCGCACCTTGTGCTGGATGACCAGGGTGACCACGTTGCGGTTGTCTTGAGTACTGGTGTTCATCTGCGTTTCCTGGGGCAGGTGCTGGCCAGTGCCCACTGTGCAGCAGCGGGCAGGCGCTGGATTGGACGGGTGTGCTGTTCAGGTCCGGCTTAGCGGCCGGCGGTCAGCGCGTTGTAGCTGGACATCAGGTTGCGGTAGTCCGGGATGTGGTTCGAGCACAGCGCGGCCAGGCCTTCGACGTCGTTGCGCCAGTCGCGGTGCAGCTCGCAGGCCACGCCGAACCAGGTCATCAACTGGGCGCCTGCGGCGCTCATGCGGTCATGGGCGGCGTCACGGGTCATGGCGTTGAAGGTGCCGGAGGCGTCGGTCACCACGAACACTTCGAACTCTTCTTCAAGGGCGGACAGCGCCGGGAAGGCCACGCACACCTCGGTAACGACGCCGGCGATGATCAGCTGCTTCTTGCCGGTGGCCTTGACTGCCTTGACGAAGTCTTCGTTGTCCCAGGCATTGATCTGGCCAGGGCGGGCGATGTAGGGCGCGTCCGGGAACAGCGCCTTGAGCTCGGGCACCAGTGGGCCGTTGGGGCCGGTCTCGAAGCTGGTGGTGAGAATGGTCGGCAGCTTGAAGAACTTGGCCAGGTCGGCCAGGGCCAGGACGTTGTTCTTGAACGCGTCGGGCTCGATGTCACGGACCAGGGACAGCAGGCCAGCCTGGTGGTCGACCAGCAGGACAGCGGCGTTGTTGATGTCGAGGCGGTTGTATTTGAACGAGGTCATGGTGTGGCTCCTGAGGTGGTGTTTCGCTGTGCTTGATTGCATGGGCACAGATTAGAAACTTCACCTTTGGAGCACTAGATAGCTGAATTTGCCTTTAGCGTTCTGTTTTTGGAACGATCAGAACGCCGCAGCTGGACGTGTGGCGCTCATCGCAGGATGAGCCCGCATCCAACAGAGGGGCGTGCCCAGTCAGAGCACCACGCGCAGGCACTGGCCGGCGTGGTACAGCGAGAAGCCGGTTTCATAGAAACCGGTTCGCAGCCCGGCTATGGAGACCGCCTTCATGGGCGAGAACGGAATCGGCAGGCTGTCTGGCTGGTCGTTGAGCAGAAACTGCGCGAAGGCCTTGCCGATCACGGTGCCGGTGGTATTGCCGCGCCCGTTGTAGCCGGTGACCGCGACCAGTCCCGGTGCCGGCTCGAACAGGCGCATGAGGTGATCAGGGGTGAAGTCGATGCAGCCGGTCCAGTGCATCTGCCAGTCGACCTTGCCCAGTTTCGGGAAATAGTGGCTCTGGATTCGGTCGGCCCAGCTGCGCACGAACCACGCCGGCTTGTTGTCGACGCGCCCGAGACTGCCCAGCAGCAGCCGGCCCTGGTCGTCGCGGCGGATGCTGCTGAGCACGGTGCGGGTATCCCAGGAGCCTTGGCCGTGGGGCAATACCTTGTCAGCGGCGGCGCCCGACAACGGTGCCGACGCCACCTGGTAGTAGTAACCGCGGAAATAGTGCTTCTGCAGGTTGCTCCATTCGCCCTCGGTATAGGCCCCGGTGGAGATCACCACCTTGTCGGCCTTCACCGAGCCGCGCGCGGTGTTTACCCGCCAGGCATCGCTCTCGCGCGTCAGGCCTTGCACCGCGGACTGCTGGAACAGCTGTCCGCCCAGGCGCACCACGGCGGCAGCCAGACCCTGGGTGTAGGCCATGGGGTTGATGGTGCCCGCGCGGCGGTCGAGCAGCGCGGCGGAAATCTTGTCGGTACCACAGTACTCCTGGCACTGGGCGCCGGTCAGCAGCTCGACATCGGCCCCACGCCGGCTCCACTGCTCGTGGCGTGCCTGCAGGTCGGCAAGGCCGGTGGCGTTGTGCGCCATGTGCAGGGTGCCCTTGTGCTGCGCCTGGCAGTCGATGCCCAGGCGCTCGATCATCGCGAACACCTCGCCCGGCGCCTCGCCGAGCACCTTGTTCAGGCGGCTGCCCTGCTGCTGGCCCAGGGTCGTCTCGACATCGTCGGGACGAATCCAGGTGCCCGCGTTGACCAGCCCGACGTTGCGCCCCGAGCCACCATGGCCAACCTTCCATGCCTCCAGCACGATGACCGACTTGCCCTGTTCGAGCAGGTGAATGGCGGCCGACAGGCCGGTAATACCGCCGCCGATGATGCACACATCGGCCCTGTGCTCGCCGGCCAGCGCCAGGCTGGCGATGGACGGTTTGGTGACGTGTTCCCACAGACATTCTTGTCGCAGTTCGGGCATGACCGGCTCCAGCTGTTGTTCTTTTTTAGCGGGTACATCCAGGCATCGGGTCGCCCCTTTTCGCGGGCAAGCCCGCTCCCACAGGTGCAAGGGTGGCTCGGAGCGCACCCGGTCTCTGTGGGAGCGGGCTTGCCCGCGAAAAGAGCGACGCGGTCAATCAGTCAAACACAATCCCCTGCGCCAGCGGCAGCTCGCGCGAGTAGTTGACGGTGTTGGTCTGACGGCGCATGTAGCCTTTCCAGGCATCGGAGCCGGACTCACGGCCGCCGCCGGTTTCCTTCTCGCCACCAAAGGCGCCACCGATCTCGGCGCCGCTGGTGCCGATATTGACGTTGGCGATGCCGCAGTCGCTGCCCGAGGCGCTCTGGAAGCGCTCAGCCTCACGCAGGTCGGTGGTGAAGATGCACGAGGACAGGCCTTGTGGCACTTCATTGTTCAGGCGAAGGGCTTCTTCGAAGTCGTCATAGGCCAGCACGTAGAGAATCGGCGCGAAGGTCTCGTGACGCACCACGTCGCTCTGCGCGGGCATCTCGGCGATGGCTGGGGACACGTAGTAGGCGTTCGGGTATTCCGAAGCCAGCTGGCGCTCACCGCCAAACACCTGGCCGCCTTCGTCGCGGGCCTTGGCCAGCGCACCTTGCATGGCATCGAACGACTGCTTGTCGATCAGCGGGCCGACGAGGTTGTCCTTGCGCGGGTCACCGATGCGCACCTTGGCGTAGGCCGCTTTCACGCGGGCAACCACTTCGTCCTTGATCGAGCGGTGCGCGATCAGGCGACGCAGGGTGGTGCAGCGCTGGCCGGCGGTGCCGACAGCCGAGAACAGGATGCCGCGCACGGCCAGGTCCAGGTCAGCGCTCGGGGCGAGGATCATGGCATTGTTGCCGCCCAGTTCGAGGATGCTGCGACCGAAGCGCGCCGCCACACGCGGACCCACTTCACGGCCCATGCGGGTGCTGCCCGTGGCGCTGACCAGTGCCACGCGAGCGTCGTCGACCAGCGCTTCACCCGCTTCGCGGCCGCCGATCACCAGCTGGGCCAGGCCTTCTGGCGCTTCACCAAATGTCTTCAGGGCTTTTTCGAACAGCGCCTGGCAGGCCAGCGCGGTCAGCGGGGTTTTTTCCGATGGCTTCCACACCACGGCGTTGCCGGTGACCAGCGCCAGGGCGGTGTTCCACGCCCATACGGCAACCGGGAAGTTGAAGGCGCTGATCACGCCGACCACGCCCAGCGGGTGCCAGGTCTCACGCATGTGGTGGCCAGGGCGCTCGGAGGCGATGGTCAGGCCGTACAGCTGGCGCGACAGGCCAACGGCGAAGTCGCAGATGTCGATCATTTCCTGCACTTCACCCAGGCCTTCCTGAGTGATCTTGCCGGCTTCGACCGACACCAGCTCACCGAGATCGGCCTTGTGCGCACGCAGCACTTCGCCGAACAGGCGCACCAGTTCGCCCCGGCGAGGCGCCGGCACGGTGCGCCAGGCTTCAAAGGCTTGCTGGGCCTGGGCAATGCGAGCGACCACCTGGGCCTTGTCTTCCAGCTTCACCGAGGCGATCTGGCTGCCGTCGATCGGGGTGTGTACAGGGTAGTCGCCCTGGGTGAAGGCCTGGGCCGGTACACCAAGGCGCTCGAGCAGTGCCGCAACCATGTTCGTCTCCTACATCGTGGGAATAAGTGAAATCCTGATGGGGATCAGTATTAATCCGATCACTCTGGCGCAACAAACGACCTTTATTCCGCATATCATTCCGCCAGGTAATGACTTTTTCCATCCGAGAGACCGCTATGTCCAAACGCCTGGTACCGTCGATGGCCGCCCTGCAGTGCTTCGAGGCCGCAGCGCGCCACCTGAGCTTCACCCGCGCCGCCGAAGAGCTGCACCTGACCCAGAGCGCCGTGAGCAAACAGGTCGCGCAGCTCGAAGAGATGCTGCGCCATCACCTGTTCCTGCGCATCCGCCGCCGCCTGCAACTGACGCCTGCAGGCGCCCTGTACCTGGCCGAGGTCAACAAGATTCTCACCCAAGTCGACATGTCCAGCCGTTACATCCTTTCCTACGGTGAACAGACCGAAGTACTGAAGGTAGCCACTCAGCCGAGTTTTGGCGTGCGCTGGCTGATCCCGCACCTCAAGGGCTTTGGCAAGCGTTTCCCGAACATCCACCTGGACATCCGCAACGAGATGGAGCCGTTCGCCCTGCTCCAGGCCACGGCCGACGTGGTGTTCTTTCATGGCCAGGGGACATGGCCCGGCGCGACCTGCATCGAGCTGTTCCGCGAGGAGGTGGTGCCGGTGTGCGCGCCGGAGCTGCTGCAGGCCCGCGCGTTGCAAGGACCCAGCGAGGTCGCCGAACTGGTGTTGCTGCAGAGCACTTCCCGCCCGGAGGCGTGGCATGAGTGGTTCCTCGAGCAGGACCTGCACACCGCCAACAGCTATCACGGGCCGCGCTTCGACACCTTCTACATGGCCCTGAGCGCAGCCCAGGCTGGATGCGGCGTGGCGCTGGTGCCGCGTTACCTGGTGGCGCGCGAGCTGGCGGATGGCAGCCTGGTGGTGCCGTGGAATCATGCGATGCGCAGCAGCGGTGCCCACTACCTGGCCTTCGCCGAGCATGCGGCAGAGGTGCCGAAAGTACGGGCACTGGTGGAATGGGTGAGGGAGCAACTGGCGATTGGCTGATAATTGATAAAAAAAGGAATGACACCTCTACTTTTTTTCGCTTGTGCGTCAAGTGCATTCCTCGCTTTCATGTAGTGGTCCCATTTACTTCAGGAAGCTTGCGATGCCCGCTCATGATTTCGTCAGCCCCGACAGCATTCGCGCGCAGTTCTCTGCCGCCATGTCGCTCATGTACAAACAGGAAGTGCCGCTCTACGGCACGTTGCTGGAGCTGGTGAGCGAAATCAACCAGCAGGTCATGGCGCAGCAACCCGAGGTCGCGCAGGCCTTGCGCTGGACCGGCGAAATCGAGCGCCTTGACCAGGAACGCCACGGTGCCATCCGCGTCGGCACCGCCGAGGAGCTGGCGACCATCGCGCGGCTGTTCGCGGTCATGGGCATGCAGCCGGTGGGCTACTACGACCTGAGTTCGGCGGGGGTGCCCGTGCATTCCACCGCGTTTCGCGCGATTCACGAGCGCTCGCTGCACATCAGCCCGTTTCGGGTGTTCACTTCGCTGCTGCGCCTGGAGCTGATCGACAACCTGCCACTGCGCGAGCTGGCCCGCGAGATCCTGGCCAAACGGCAGATCTTCACCCCCACGGCGCTCGAGCTGATCGCCCAGTGCGAGCGCGAGGGCGGCCTGGGCGCGGCAGATGCCGAGCGCTTCGTGGTCGAGGCGCTGCACACCTTCCGCTGGCACCAGGACGCCACGGTGACCGCCGCCCAGTATCAGCAATTGCACGACCAGCACCGCCTGATCGCCGACGTGGTGGCCTTCAAGGGCCCGCACATCAACCACCTCACCCCACGTACCCTGGACATCGACGCGATCCAGCGTGGCATGCCCGCCAAAGGCATCCCACCCAAGGCCGTGGTCGAAGGCCCGCCCACCCGCCGTCACCCGATCCTGCTGCGCCAGACCAGCTTCAAGGCCCTGCAGGAAAAGGTCGCGTTCAGTGATCAGCAGGGCAGCGCGGGCAGCCATACCGCGCGTTTCGGCGAGATCGAGCAGCGCGGCGCGGCGCTGACGCCCAAGGGCCGCGCGCTGTATGACCGGTTGCTCGATGCCACGCGGGTGAGCCTGGGCGGCGCGCCGACCGAGGCCAATGCCGAACGGTACATGGCGCTGCTCAAGGAGCACTTCGCGGCATTCGCGGATGATCTCGCGCAGATGCGTGAGCAGGGGCTGGCGTACTTCCGCTACTTCGCCACCGACAAGGGGCTGGACGCGCGTGAGCTGGCCGACCGTCCAGACAGCCTGGAAGGGCTGATCGAGGCCGGGCATGTGCATTACGAAGCGCTGGTGTACGAGGACTTCTTGCCGGTGAGCGCGGCAGGGATCTTCCAGTCCAACCTGGGCGGCGAGGCGCATGACTATGGCAGCAATGCCAACCGCGATGCCTTCGAGCAGGCGCTGGGGTTGAAGGTGCAGGATGAGCTCGCGCTGTATGCGCAGAGCGAGCGGCGGTCGCTTGAGGCGTGCGGTGAGGCGTTGGGGGTGGTTTTGGGTTGAGGCCAGGGGCCGCGTTGCGGCCCATCGCGGGACAAGCCCGCTCCCACAGGACTTGAGGCGCGGTACTGGACCTGTGGCAGCTGTCTTGTTCCCTGCCGGGATTGCACAACGCGACAGTGGTGTGGCCCGGCGAGGGCTTCGCACTCGCCGGGGCGCAGGGTCATCAGGGTGTGCGATGGTGGCAGGGGACAAGGACAGGGCCCCGGAAAACCTTCTAGCCTACCCGAAACCGGTCCACTTCCTGCCTCAGCTGCCCCGCCAACCCTTCCAGCTCACGCGCCGTGGTTGCCAGCTCATTGGCTACGTCACGCTGTTCACTGTTGGCCTGGGCAATGCTCTGCAGGTTACGGCTGAGCACCGTCGCTGTGCTGCTCTGCTCCTGGGTCGCGGTGCTGATCGCGGCGAACTGCTCACCCGCCGAGCGGCTCTGCTCGTCAATGCTGGCCAGCGCGGCGGCGACCTTGGCGTTGCGGTCGAGGCCTTCCTGCATCAGGCGGTTGCCCTGCTCCATGGTGCTGATGGCATGGCCCGTCTGCTCCTGGATGCTGGCGATCATGCCGGAGATTTCCTCGGTCGCCTGGCGGGTACGCGCGGCCAGGCTGCGCACTTCATCGGCGACCACTGCAAAACCACGGCCCTGCTCGCCAGCGCGGGCGGCCTCGATGGCAGCGTTGAGCGCCAGCAGGTTGGTCTGGTCGGCAATCGCCGTGATCACCCCGACGATGCCGCCGATCTCCTGCGACCGCGCACCCAGGGTGTCCATCACCTCGGCCGTGCCGCCCAAGGCCTTGGCGATCTGCTGAAGCGAGGCCGATGCTTCGTCCATGGCGCTACGGCCGATGCGGGTCTGCTGGACGTTGTCGCGGGCCATGCGCTCGGTGCTGCCCATGTTGTCGGCGATGTTCATCGAGGTGGCACTGAACTCCTCGACTGCGCCGGCCATGCTGGTGATCTCGCCAGACTGCTGCTCCATGCCCTCGCACGCGCCCAACGACAGGCCGGACAATGATCGCGCCCGCCCGCTCACTTGCTCGGAGGCGCCGCGGATATGCTCGACCATGGTCGCCAGGGCATCGCCCATCTGGTTGAAGCTGCGCGCCAGCTGGCCGATCTCGTCATTGCTGGTGACCGCCAGGCGCGCCTGCAGGTCGCCAGCGCCAAGCGCCTCGGCCTGGCGCACCAGGTCGCCCAACGGGCGCAGCTTGCGCCGGAGCAGCCAGAGGGTCGCCGCCACGGCCAGCAACATCGCCAGCAGGCTTCCGATGGCCAGGCGCAGGCCGACGCTCCACGTCACCGCACGGATCTGCGCCTCGGGCATGCTCGCCACCACCGTCCAGGGGCCTTCGGCGAACGGCATGGCGACGCTGTACAAGGTCGTGCCGGCGTTGTCCCAGAAGCTGCCGTGCCCTGGCCGATCGGCCAGGCCTGCGACCGAGCGCGCCGCTGCCGCCGCGTCGCTTGCCCCTGCGGGGGCGACCAGCCAATGTCCTTGCTCGTCGAGCAGCGCCAGCGAGCCGGTGTGGCCGATCCGGAAGCGCTGCAGGTTGGCCAACTGCGCGTTCTGCGCGTCGGTGTAGTCGAAGCCGACGAAGAGCACGGCGATCACTCGCCCGCCGCCATCGCGCACCGGCACGTAGCGGGTCATGTAGTTGCGCTCGAACAGCAGCGCACGGCCCACGTAGGCCTGCCCCGCTATCAGCCGTGCGTAGGCCGGGTGCTGGCGATCCAGCTGGGTGCCGATGGCGCGGCTGCCGTCCTGCTTGGTGAGCGAGGTGCTGATACGGATGAAGTCATCGCCGCTGCGCACGAACAGCGTCGCCACGCCCGCGGTCATCTGCTGGAATTCGTCAACCTGCTCGAAGACGTTGTTGAGCAGATGATCGCCCAGGTACAGGGCCGGGGTCGGCACGCCGGCCACCGTCACGCGCTGGCTGGGGTCCACCCGCAGGTTCGAGGCGAAACGCCGCTCGAACAGGCCGCTCAGGCGCTGGGTGTTGTCCTTGAGCGAGGTGTGGAAGGTGTCGAGCTGGTCGGCCAGCAACCTGGCTTCGCTGGCCAGGTGCTCCTGGCGGGTGGCGAGGTTGGCGCTGTCGAGCGAGCGCAGGGCGAACAGGGTGCTGCCGGTGATGACCACCGCGAGCACGGCGGCAAGGGCGATACCGAGCTGCGAGGCGATGCGGGCACGGGGTTGAGGCATGAAGGCTCCAGGCTGATTGCGCCTTCTTGGGGGGCGCTGGTGTCTTTGATTCGGCCTTGCAGGGGAATACTTGAGTGGCGGGTGCGGTTATTTGTGATAAGCCCCACCCGCAATGAGGCGCCACGATTGATGTTTGTGAATACCTGACCGAAGCCCCAGAATCGACGTCTCCCTCTGCCCACAGACAAGGTCCGTCCGTCCATGCATGTCGCCCCTGCCACCGAACTCAAGGCCCTGCTGCGCCTGGCCGGGCCGCTGATCGCCTCGCAGCTGGCGCACATGCTGATGCTGCTGACCGATACGCTGATGATGGCGCGCATCAGCCCGCAGGCCCTGGCCGGTGGCGGGCTGGGGGCGGCGAGCTATTCGTTCGTGTCGATCTTCTGTCTGGGCGTGATCGCCGCGGTCGGCACCCTGGTGGCGATTCGCAAGGGCTCGGGCGATCGCGACGGCGCGACCCGGCTGACCCAGGCGGGGCTGTGGCTGGCCTGGGGGCTGGCGGTCGGCGCGGGGCTTGTGCTGTGGAACATCCAGCCGGTGCTGCTGCACCTGGGGCAGAGCCCGGAAAACGTCGAGCTGGCGGGCCAGTTCCTGACCCTGTTGCCGCTGGCCCTGCCCGGCTACCTCAGCTTCATGGCCCTGCGCGGCTTCACCAGCGCATTGGGGCGCTCGACGCCGGTCATGGTCATCAGCCTGGTGGGCACGGTGCTCAACTACCTGTTCAACCATGCGCTGATCGAGGGGATGTTCGGCCTGCCCAAGCTGGGGCTGGTGGGCATCGGCCTGGTCACGGCGCTGGTCTCGACCGGCATGGCGATCGCGCTGGCGCTGCATATCCGCTGGCACCCGGCCTACGCGCCCTACCCGCTGCGCCAGGGCCTGAGCCGCCCCGACTGGCCGGCGCTGCGCGAACTCTGGCGCCTGGGCCTGCCGATCGGCGGCACTTACATGGTGGAGGTCGGCCTGTTCGCCTTCGCCGCGCTGCTCATGGGCGTGCTCGGCAGCACGGAGCTTGCGGCGCACCAGATCGCGCTGCAGATCGTCTCGACCGCCTTCATGGTGCCGACGGGGCTGTCCTACGCCGTGACCATGCGTGTCGGCCTGTACTACGGCGCGGGCAAGCTGCTGGCGGCGCGTAGCGCGGGACGGGTCGGCATTGCGTTCGGCGCGCTGGTGATGTCGGCGTTCGCCGCGCTGTTCTGGCTGCGGCCCGAAGCGCTGGTGGGAGTGTTCCTTGACCTGGACGATCCCGCTTTCGCCGACATCGTCACCCTGGCCGTGGGCCTGATCATGGTCGCGGCCTGGTTCGAACTCTTCGATGGTATCCAGAGCATCGCCATGGGCTCGATCCGCGGGCTGCAGGATGCCAAGACCACCTTCGTGATCGGCCTGGGCTGCTACTGGCTGATCGGCGCGCCCTGTGCGTGGCTGTTCGCCTTCAACCTGGGCGGCGGTGCGGTCGGGGTATGGTGGGGCCTTGCGCTGGGCCTGGCCTGCGCCGCGGTGAGCCTGACGCTGGCGTTCGAGTGGCGGATGCGCCGGTTGCTGGCGCGGGAATAGGGACTGGGGCTTGGGATCACGCCATACCTGTGGGAGCTGGCTTGCCAGCGAAGAGGCCGGAACAGACAGCACATCAGCCAGATCAGTGCTGGCTTATCGATTCGCTGGCAAGCCAGCTCCCACAGGTACAGCGTCGCCTGTCACAGGTTCATCACCCGCTGCTGCGCGTCGGCCTGCAAGAAGGCCAGTAGTTCCTCCACCGGCAGCGCCCGGCTGATCAGGAAGCCTTGCACCTGGTCACAACCATAGGCCCGTAGCAACGCCATCTGCTCGGGGGTCTCCACGCCCTCGGCCACCACCTGCAGGTTGAGGTTGTGGGCCAGGTTGATCATGGCGTGCACCAGCTTGCGGTTCTCTTCGCGCTTCTCCATGCCGCCGACAAAGCTGCGGTCCACCTTGAGCAAGGTGATCGGCAAGCTGTCCAGGTGCACGAAGGACGAAAAACCGGTACCGAAGTCATCCAGCGAAAACCGCACACCCAGGCGGCTCAAGGCATCCATGGTCTGCTGGACCAGGTCGTTGCGGCGCATCACCGCGGTCTCGGTAAGCTCGAACTCCAGCCAGCGGGCATCGACGCCGTTCTCGATGATCAATCGGCTCAGGGTCGCCAGCAGCTGGCTGTCCTGGAACTGGCGGAAACTCAGGTTCACCGCCATGTGCAGCGGCGCCAGCCCGCGTTCGCGCAGGGTCTGCATGTCGCGCAGGGCGCGGGCGATGACCCAGTAGCCCAGCGGCACGATCAGGCCGCTCTGCTCGGCAAGGGGCACGAACTCGCACGGCGGCAGGAGCCCGCGCTCGGGGTGGCACCATCGCACCAGCGCTTCGAGGCCGACGATGCGCCCCGTGGCCAGGTCAAGGCGCGGCTGGTAGTGCAGCTCCAGCTCGTCGCGCCGCAGCGCCCGGCGCAACTCGCTCTCCAGGTCCGCCAGGCTGCGCGCGCTGTGATTGATACGCTCATTGAACATGTGAAAGGTGCAGCCCTCGACGCCCTTGGCCTGCCGCATGGCGATATGCGCATGCCACATCAGCGGGTCGGCGCCGCATTGCGCGCGGGCATGGGCCACGCCGAGGCTGCAGCCCAGCAGCAGGCTCTCGCCATCGATCCAGTAGGGCTCGCCCAGGGCCTCGGTAATGCGCTCGGCCATCCACTCGGCCCGCTGCGGGTCGCGGCGGGTGTCGATCAGCAGGGCGAATTCGTCACTGCCCAGACGCGCGATCTGGTCACCCGCCTCCAGCTGACTCTTCAGTCGCCCCACCACCTGCAGGATCAGCCGGTCCCCGGCCTGGTGCCCGAGGGCGTCATTGGCATGACGAAAGTTGTCCAGGTCCAGGTGGCCCAGTGCAACGCCGCGCCCGTCGTGATCGGCCAGGCGCGCGGCGAGCAGGGTCTGGAAGCCCTGTCGGTTGGCAATGCCGGTCAGCGGGTCCTGCTCGGCCAGGCGCTGCAAGGTTGCCTCCAGCACGCCGCGCTCACGCACGTGGCGCAGGCAGCGTCGCACCACGTCGGTGCTCAACTGGGAACGCACCAGCCAGTCGCTCGCACCAGGCGGCGAGTGCTCAGGCTCGTGCTCGAGCAGCAGCACCATTGGCAGCACGCAACGCTCCGGCGCCGGTTGCAGCGCCGGCGTGGCCAGCACGATCGCCTGCCGGTCGTGGGCAAACAGGCTGTCGACCGCGTCCCAGCTGGGCGCGGTCAGCAGGACCGTGTTGCCGCCAAGGGGCAACAGGCACTCGCGCAGCACGGCAGCCCACGCCGGCTCATCGGCCAACAGCAGCAAACGCAACGGTTCGACGGGCGTTGACAAACAAGCTCCTTAGGACGTCTACACAGTCAGGATGACATTACGGGACCAAGGCAGAGCATCGTACCGCATGATTGCAAATGATTCTCACATTCATGCCATCCCAATGCCAGTACCTACGACAGATCATGTCGTGCATCCTGATCGAAAGTTGCCTGTCCGGCAAATCCGGATGTGCCTGCGACACGCGGTCAGACGGTTACGCCATAACAGGCCCATGCCTGCTAAAATGCCCGGCTATTTTCTGCACACCCCGGTTTTCAGCATGTCCCGACTCAATCCCCGGCAGCAAGAAGCCGTGAGCTACGTCGGCGGCCCTCTTTTGGTGCTCGCCGGTGCAGGCTCCGGCAAGACCAGCGTGATTACCCGCAAGATCGCGCACCTGGTCCAGAACTGCGGCATCCGCGCCCAGTACATCGTGGCCATGACCTTCACCAACAAGGCCGCGCGGGAGATGAAGGAACGGGTCGGCACCCTGCTGCGTGCCGGTGAAGGCCGTGGGCTGACGGTCTGCACGTTCCACAACCTGGGCCTGAACATCATCCGCAAGGAGCACCAGCGCCTGGGTTACAAGCCGGGGTTCTCGATTTTCGACGAGACCGACATCAAGGCCTTGCTGACCGACATCATGCAGAAGGAGTACTCGGGCGACGACGGCGTCGACGAGATCAAGAACATGATCGGCGCCTGGAAGAACGACCTGATCCTGCCGCCCGAGGCCCTCGAGAACGCCCGCAACCCGCGCGAGCAGACCGCCGCCATCGTCTACACCCATTACCAGCGCACGCTCAAGGCGTTCAACGCGGTGGACTTCGACGACCTGATCCTGCTGCCGGTGAAGCTGTTCGACGAGCACCCTGACATTCTCGAGAAGTGGCAGAACCGCGTGCGCTACCTGCTGGTCGACGAATACCAGGACACCAACGCCAGCCAGTACCTGCTGGTGAAGATGCTGATCGGCAAGCGCAACCAGTTCACCGTGGTCGGTGATGACGACCAGTCGATCTATGCCTGGCGGGGCGCGCGCCCCGAAAACCTGATGCTGCTCAAGGACGACTACCCCTCCTTGAAAGTGGTGATGCTGGAGCAGAACTACCGCTCCACCAGCCGCATCCTGCGCTGCGCCAACGTGCTGATCGCCAACAACCCGCATGCCTTCGAGAAACAGCTGTGGAGCGACATGGGCCATGGCGACGAGATCCGCGTGATCCGCTGCAAGAACGAGGATTCCGAAGCCGAGCGCGTGGCCATGGAAATCCTCAGCCTGCACCTGCGCACCGACCGGCCCTACAGCGACTTTGCGATTCTCTACCGGGGCAACTACCAGGCCAAGCTGATCGAGCTCAAGCTGCAGCACCACCAGGTGCCCTATCGCCTCTCGGGCGGCAACAGCTTCTTCGGCCGCCAGGAAGTGAAGGACCTGATGGCCTACCTGCGCCTGCTGGTCAACCCGGACGACGACAACGCCTACCTGCGCGTGATCAACGTGCCACGCCGGGAAATCGGCTCGACCACCCTTGAGAAACTCGGCAACTACGCCACCGAGCGTGGGGTGTCGATGTACGCCGCCAGTGAAGAGCTGGGCCTGGGCGAGTTTCTCGACAGCCGCTTCACCGAACGCCTGCAGCGCTTCAAGCACTGGCTCGACGGGGTGCGCCAGCGCGTCGCCCTGGAAGACCCGATTGCCGCGCTGCGCGGCATGGTCGCCGACATCGACTACGAAAACTGGATCCGCCAGAACACCTCCAGCGACAAGGCCGCCGATTTCCGGATCAGCAACGTCTGGTTCCTGATCGATGCCTTGAAGAACACCCTCGAGAAAGACGAAGAGGGTGACATGACCATCGAGGACGCCATCGGCAAGCTGGTGCTGCGCGACATGCTCGAGCGCCAGCAGGAAGAGGAAGAAAACGCCGAAGGCGTGCAGATGATGACGCTGCATGCCTCCAAGGGCCTGGAATTTCCCTACGTGTTCATCATGGGCATGGAGGAGGAAATCCTCCCGCACCGCTCCAGCATCGAGGCCGACACCATCGAGGAAGAACGCCGCCTGGCCTACGTGGGCATCACCCGCGCGCGCCAGACCCTGGCGTTCACCTTTGCCGCCAAGCGCAAGCAGTACGGCGAGATCATCGACTGCTCTCCCAGCCGTTTTCTCGACGAATTGCCGCCGGACGACCTGGCGTGGGAAGGCCTCGACGATGCACCGGTCGAAGTAAAGGCCGCACGCGGCAACAATGCACTGGCCGATATCCGCGCCATGCTCAAACGCTAGAACATCAACCTTTGCCGCGGTCCTGTGCCGTGGCCACCTTTGCTACATCGAGGAAATACCACAGTGGAAGCACTGCACCAGAAGATTCGCGAAGAAGGCATCGTGCTTTCCGATCAGGTTCTCAAAGTCGATGCGTTTCTCAACCACCAGATCGATCCGGCGCTGATGCAGCTGATCGGCGACGAATTCGCCCGCCTGTACGCCGACTCGGGCGTGACCAAGATCGTCACCATCGAGGCCTCCGGCATTGCCCCGGCGGTGATGGCCGGGCTCAAGCTTGGCGTGCCGGTGATCTTCGCCCGCAAACACCAGTCGTTGACCCTGACCGAGAACCTGCTGACCGCCTCGGTGTATTCCTTCACCAAGCAGACCGAGAACACCATCGCCATTTCGCCGCGTCACCTGAACAGCAGCGACCGCGTGCTGGTGATCGACGACTTCCTGGCCAACGGCAAGGCGTCCCAGGCGCTGATTTCGATCATCAAGCAGGCCGGCGCTACCGTTGCCGGCCTTGGCATCGTCATCGAGAAGTCGTTCCAGGGCGGCCGCGCCGAGCTGGATGCCCAGGGCTATCGCGTCGAATCGCTAGCCCGGGTGAAGTCGCTGGTGGGCGGGCAGGTCACGTTCATCGAGTGATGGGTGAGACAGGCAGCCCTGTGGGGGATTCATGGTCTAGTGCAAGCCTGCACTGAACCATGGAATCCCCCACACGTCAGCGCGTTGCCTGCAGGCCTGCCAGCAGCAGGCGCTGGTACAGCTCTTCCTTTAGCCCTTGCGGCTGCCACAGGCCCATGCGCGCCAGCTGCCGGGAGTACTCCTCGGGCGCTGGCGCATCCAGCGCGGCCTTGCCCAGTTCCAGCATTTCACTGAGCTTGAACTTGCTCTTGAGCCAGTTCAGCGCTCGCAACAGGTCGCGCTCTTCCTCGGTGAAATCACTCCCTAGCGGATATTCGGCAAACAGCCGTGGATGCGCCGTGCGCAACGCTTCCAGCCGCTGGGACGTATTGTCGGTGAAGCGTGCGTCGAGCGCGAAGTCGCGTGGCAGCTTGCCGGCCTCCTTGGCCTGGTCCATCAGCCCTTTCTGAAAACGTGAATCGCTGATCGCCAGCAATCGGGCGATCACCTCGCTGTCGGTCTGCCCGCGCAGGTCGGCGATGCCGTATTCGGTAATGACGATGTCGCGCAGGTGCCGTGGGATGGTGCAGTGGCCGTAGTTCCAGAGCAGGTTGGAACTGACTTCGCCGCCGGCCTCGCGCCAGCTGCGCAGCAGCAGGATCGAGCGTGCGCCCTCCAGGGCATGGCCCTGGGCGACGAAGTTGTACTGCCCGCCCACTCCGCTGAGCACGCGGCCATCTTCAAGCTGGTCGGCCACCCCGGCGCCCAGCAATGTCATGCTGAACACCGTGTTGAGAAAGCGCGCATCGCGGCGCTGGCGGCGCTTGAGGCGTTCCTGCCCGTACAGCTCGTTGATGAAGCTGATGCCGGTCATGGCGAACACGCGACGTTTCTCCAGTGGCATCTCGCGCAGTCGCTGGTAGAACGCGCGGGGCCCAAGGAAGAAGCCGCCATGCACCAGCACGCCCTGCTCGTCCACGGCCCGGCGCACCACGCCTGCCTCGGCCAGGGCCAGCAAGCCGTTGACGAACATTTCACTGCAGCCGTAGAGGCCTTGGGCGAATGCATCCACGCCGCCTTCCTGTTCGACCAGCGCTCGCCAGGGGCCCAGGTCCATGTCGTCGAGCAAGGCACGATAGCCCTGGTTGTCACCCTGGCGCGCGAGCAGCGCCGCCGCCACCGCATCGCCCATGGCGCCAATGCCGATCTGCAGCGTGCCGCCATCGCGTATCAGGGCGCTGGCGTGCAGGCCGATGAAATGGTCCTGGGTGCTGACGGGCATGTTCGGGGTGGAGAACAGGCGGCGCTGCTCGGGCGTGTCGATCAGGATGTCGAAGTCGTCGCGCGGCAGTTCCGAATCGCCCGGCATGTAGGGCAGTTCGGCATGCACCTGGCCGAGCACCAGGATGGTCTCGCCGGCCGCGCGGCGACGGGCGAGCATGGGCAGCAGGTCAAGGGTGATATCGGGGTTGCAGCTCAGGCTCAGGTGGTCAGGGCGCTCGGGGGTGTCGGCGACCAGCTGGGCGACCAGGTTCAGGCCTTTGGCGTTGATGTCACGGGCGGCGTGGCTGTAGTTGCTGCTGACATAGTCCTGCTGCGCTGCCGGACTGTTAAGCAGGCTGCCCGGTTGCATGAAGAACTGCTCGACGCGGATGTTCGCCGGCAGCGTGCCGCGCTGGAGGTCGGCGAGGTAGTCGAGTTCTTCATAGTCGGCGAAGACCCGCTCGACGAAGGGCTCCAGGAACCGCCGCTGCAGGCCGTCGCCCAGCGCGGGGCGTCCCAGACTCAAGGCGGTGTAGATCGTCAGGCGCCGCTCGGGCAGTGCGCGGATGCGGGCGTACAGGGCGTTGACGAAGGCGTTGGGCTTGCCCAGGCCAAGCGGCAGGCCCATGTGGACATGCGCAGGCAGACGCGCCAGCACCTCATCTACCGCAAGTTCGATCGAGCAGCTCTGGGCCATCTTGGTCTCCCGTGACATCCATGCGTGCAGGGGTTGGACCGGGGTGATGCCGGTTTTACTGCAATGGCGGAAAACGTCAGGCGGGTGCTGAACCTGTGGGGGATTTCAGGGTGCATGGCAAGCCTGTGGGAGCCTGGCTTGCCAGCGAACCCGGCGAAGCCGGGCCAGTCAACTCCGGTGTGAGCACTGGCCGCTTCGCTGTACTGGATCGGTCTTGCGAAACCGACCCCAGTTCAAAGCCCGGACATCTTCTGGATCGCGGCCTTCAGGTCTTCGTCCGAACAGTCCGCGCAGGTCCCTTTGGGCGGCATGGCGTTGATGCCGGTAATGGCCTTGGCCAGGATGCCATCGAGTCCGCCCTGATGATCGGCACGCTCTTTCCAGGCGGCGGTATCGCCTACCTTTGGCGCTCCGAGCAGCCCTGGGCCGTGGCAGGCCTGGCAGTGTTTGGCGATGATGTCATCCGGCGTCCTGGCACCCCCGGCAGCGGCCGTGGCGGTCACCGCCATGCCTTTGCATTCCTGCCCCTGGACACACACCTGGCCCACTGGCTCCAGGCGCTTGGCAAGCTCGTCGTTGGTCGCTGCGTGTGCGTTGAAAGCCCATAGGGCTACTAGCGCTGCTGGTAGGGCCAGCATGTTCTTGATCTGGTTCACGCGTACACCCTCATGGTGGCTAATCACGCCCGCGACCGCGGGTTTGCGGGCGTTGAGAAGTATAGCGAGAAGCCGGAAGCGGCGACACAACCACACACTTGCAATGGTTATTAGCGACAATCCGTCGCGCCGTGGTTCAGAAGTTGGCAGGCGTCGCGGCGCTGATCAGCCGGGCGGGCTCATCGAAGGGATTGCGAAAGCGATGCGGGCGCGAGCTTTCGAAGTAATAGCTGTCGCCTGCCTCGAGAATGAAGGTCTCCAGGCCCACGACCAGCTCAAGCCGCCCTTCGAGCACGATCCCGGTCTCCTCGCCATCATGGGTAAGCATCTCTTCCCCCGTGTCGGCGCCGGGTGGGTAGGTCTCGTTGAGAAAGGCGATGGCGCGGCTCGGGTGGGCCTTGCCGACCAGTTTCATGGTTACGGCGCCGTGCGAAATGTCGATCAGCTCGTGGGCCTTGTACACCACCTGGGCGGCGCTCTCGGGCTCGATCTCGGCGGAAAAGAATTCGACCATGGACATCGGAATCCCGCTCAGCACCTTGCGCAGGGAGCTGATCGAGGGGCTCACGCTGTTCTTCTCGATCATCGAGATGGTGCTGTTGGTCACCCCCGCCCGCTTGGCGAGTTCGCGCTGGGACAGGCCCTTCAGCTTGCGGATGGCGTGTAGTCGTTCACCGACGTCCAAAGCATGAGCCTCCTGATACGAACGGGTGGGGTCGAATGTGAACGATATCATGGCAATAGCGTTCAGAATTTACAACACACGCGGGCCCCAGCCCATTCGTCCTGCTGCGTTCAGTCGCCGCAGTAGTCCAGAGGTACTCGCTTGAGGTTGCAGAACATCTGGTAAGGGATCATGCCGGCCTGGAGAGCAACGTCGCTGGCCAGCACGTGCTTGCCCCAGAGCTCCACCGGGCTGCCGAGGCCGGCTTCGGGCACATCGGTCAGGTCGATGCAGAGCATGTCCATCGACACCCGGCCGATCAGCGGCGCGCGCTTGCCCGCCACCATCACCGGCGTGCCGGTCGGCGCCTGGCGCGGATAGCCATCGGCGTAGCCCATGGCGACCACGCCCACGCGCGTCGGCCGCGGGCTGACGAACCTGGCCCCATAACCGACGGGCTCGCCAGCAGGCAATTCGCGAACGCTGATGACCCGCGACTGCAGGGTCATCACCGGTTGCAGCCGCGCGGCCTGGGCCTGCGGTACTTCAAAGGGGGTGGCGCCGTACAGCATGATGCCAGGGCGCACCCAATCGCTGGGCACCTGCGGCCAGCCAAGCACGGCCGGCGAGTTGCGCAGGCTGCATTCGGCGGCAAGGCCCTGGCGCGCGGCCTCGAACACCGCCAGTTGCTCTTCGCTTGCGGGGCTGTCGAGCTCATCGGCGCGCGCGAAGTGGCTCATCAGCACGGTGCGCGCCACCTTGCCGCTGGCCAGCAAGCGCTGGTAGGCGTCGTGGTAGTCCTTGGGGTGCAGGCCGACGCGGTGCATGCCGGTGTCGAGCTTGAGCCAGACAGTCAGGGGCTTGTGCAACTGCGCTTGCTCGATCGCCTCGAGCTGCCACAACGCGTGCACCACGCACCACAGGTCGTGCTGGGCGATCTGCGGCAGCTCGCTGGCCTCGAAGAACCCTTCAAGCAGCAATACCGGCGACTTGATGCCCGCCGCGCGCAGCTCCAGCGCCTCCTCGATGCAGGCCACGGCAAAGCCGTCGGCCTCGGCTTCCAGCGCCAGTGCGCAACGCACCGCGCCATGGCCGTAGGCATCGGCCTTGATCACGGCGAGGGCCTTGGCATGGGTCAGTTCACGGGCAAGACGGTAGTTGTGGCGCAGGGCCTGGAGGTCGATGAGGGCACGGGCGGGGCGCATGGAGGCGGCCTTCTGGCAGTCTGGTCAGGGATGGAGACCCGGTACGGGCGGGCTAGTGCCCGCCGTACCGGACGAAAAAGCGTTTCTACATGCCGCCAGCGAGGCTCACGCGGTCGCTGGGCTGGCCTGCCTGGAGGGCTCCGGGTGTTGGCCGTAGCGATAGATATCGAGCCCCTCGGCACTGATCTCCGGCTTGCGGCGGGCAATCAGGTCGGCCAGCAGGCGGCCGGAGCCACAAGCCATGGTCCAGCCCAGCGTCCCGTGGCCTGTGTTGAGGAACAGGTTACGCAACGGTGTGGCCCCGACGATCGGCGTGCCGTCGGGTGTTGCCGGACGCAGGCCGGTCCAGAAACTGGCCGCGCTCAGGTCACCGCCGTGAGGATAAAGATCGTTGACGATCATCTCCAGTGTTTCGCGCCGACGCGGGTTCAGCGACAGGTCGAAACCGGCGATTTCGGCCATGCCGCCCACGCGGATGCGATTGTCGAAACGGGTGATGGCCACCTTGTAGGTTTCGTCGAGGATGGTCGAGGTCGGCGCCATGGCGGCGTCAGTGATCGGCACGGTCAGCGAGTAGCCCTTGAGCGGGTAAACCGGAGCCTTGATGCCCAGCGGCTTGAGCAACTGCGGCGAATAGCTGCCCAAGGCGAGCACATAGCGATCGGCGGTTTCCAGCTTGCCGTCGATCCACACGCCATTGACGCGGTCGCCGGCAAAATCCAGACGCTCGATGTTCTGGCCGAAGCGGAACTCGACGCCCAGCTGCAGCGCCATCTCGGCCAGGCGGGTGGTGAACAGCTGGCAGTCGCCGGTCTGGTCGTTGGGCAGGCGCAACGCACCGGCAAGGATGTCCTTCACCCCCGCCAGCGCCGGTTCGACGCGGGCGATGCCGTCACGGTCGAGCAGCTCATAGGGCACGCCGGACTGTTCGAGCACGGCGATGTCCTTGGCCGCGGCATCCACCTGCGCCTGGGTGCGGAAAATCTGCGTGGTGCCCAGGGTGCGGCTTTCGTAGGCGATACCGGTCTCGGCGCGCAGCTCGTCGAGGCAGTCGCGGCTGTACTCGGACAACCTGACCATGCGCTCCTTGTTCACGGCATAGCGGCTGGCGGTGCAGTTGCGCAGCATCTGCGCCATCCACAGGTACTGGTCGACGTCGCCGGTGGCCTTGATGGCCAGCGGGGCATGGCGTTCGAGCAGCCACTTGATGGCCTTGAGCGGCACGCCCGGGGCGGCCCAGGGCGAGGCATAGCCCGGCGAGATCTGGCCGGCGTTGGCAAAGCTGGTTTCCATGGCGACCGCTGGCTGGCGGTCCACCACGACGACTTCAAAACCTTGCCGCGCCAGGTAATAGGCACTGGCGGTACCGATCACACCGCTACCAAGCACCAGAACTCGCATGTTGTATCCCTCGCACGCGGCGCACCGCAGACTTTTATTGAAATGGCATGGATGGGCGCAGTATAAGGACGGTGCGCCAGTGCTTTTCACTATATAAAAGCCTATATTTGGCGAGAATTCTCGGCAGAATTGCCTTTTATGGAGGTGCATCCCCTATGAGAACCCAGCATCAAAGCAAGCGGGAACTGGACAAGATCGACCGCAACATCCTGCGTATCCTGCAGGCGGATGGCCGTATTTCGTTCACCGAGCTGGGCGAGAAAGTCGGGCTGTCGACCACCCCTTGCACTGAACGCGTCCGGCGACTGGAGCGTGAAGGCATCATCATGGGCTACAACGCCCGGCTCAATCCGCAGCACCTGAAGGGCAGCCTGCTGGTGTTCGTCGAGATCAGCCTGGACTACAAGTCCGGGGATACCTTCGAGGAGTTTCGCCGGGCGGTGCTCAAGCTGCCCCATGTGCTGGAGTGCCATCTGGTGTCGGGGGACTTCGACTACCTGGTGAAGGCGCGGATCTCGGAGATGGCGTCCTACCGCAAGCTGCTGGGCGACATCCTGCTCAAGCTGCCGCATGTGCGCGAATCGAAAAGCTATATCGTGATGGAGGAGGTGAAGGAAAGCCTCAACCTGCCGATTCCCGACTGAACCTCAGACCAGGACCTGCCGCGTGGTGGCGATGAACTGGTGCACCAGATGTTCCGCCGCGGGCTCGATCATCTGCACCGGCCGCTGGCCGCGCGGGCATGGCAGGCGCGGCGTGGTGCCAAACAGGCGGCAGATCATCGGGCGTTCCTCGTACACCGTGCAGCCTTGCGGGCCCAGATGAACGCAGTCCAGGTGATCCATCGCCTGCTGCTGCTCGGCCTCGGTCTTGCGCGGCAGGCGAGCCATTTCCTCGGTCGAGGTGGTGACCGGACCGCAGCAGTCATGGCAGCCGGGCACGCAGTCGAACGACGGGATGAGTTCACGCAGGAAGTGGATCTTGTGGCGGTTGCAGGACATGAAGGCGCTTGGTCGGAGGGTCGAGCCCTATTCTGCCTGAGTATCACTTGGCATAAAAACCTCGGTTAGAAACTGCGTGGCAACTGTCATGTCCCCTGCCGATAACGCACAACGCGGTAAGCCCATTTGCCCTGAATCAGACAGCCGCCTTATCCTGCATCGAATTTTCCCCAGGCCCCAGGATCCCTCATGACCCCACACGCCGCGTCCTACTACGCCGCCAGCAGCGTCCCGCAACCGGACTACCCGACCTTGCAGGGCGAGCTCGTCTGCGACGTGTGCGTCATCGGCGGCGGCTATTCGGGGCTCAATACCGCCATCGAGCTGGCCGAGCGCGGCTTCAAGGTCGTTCTGCTCGAAGCACACAAGGTCGGCTGGGGCGCGAGCGGCCGCAATGGCGGCCAGCTGATCCGCGGGGTGGGCCATGGCGTGGAGCAGTTCCTGCCGGTGATCGGCGAAGAGGGTGTCCGCGGCCTCAAGCTGATGGGACTGGAGGCGGTGGATATCGTCCGCGAACGCGTCGCGCGCCATGCCATCGCCTGCGACCTCACCTGGGGCTATTGCGACCTGGCCAACAAGCCGGACGAACTGCAGGGCTTCGCCGAGGACGCCGAGGCGTTGCGCGGTCTGGGCTATCGCCACGAATTGCGCCTGGTGCCCGCCGAACAGATCCGCAGCGTGGTCGGGTCGGACCGCTATGTCGGGGGCCTGGTCGACATGGGCTCGGGCCATCTGCACCCGCTCAACCTGGCCTTGGGCGAAGCGGCCGTGGCGAGCAGCCTGGGCGTGCAGCTGTTCGAGCACTCGGCTGTCACCCGAATCGACTACGGCGCCCAGGTGCAGGTCCACACCGCCCAGGGGCGGGTCCGCGCCGGGACGCTGGTGCTGGGCTGCAACGCCTACCTCAACGACCTCAACCGCGAGATCGGCGGCAAGGTGCTGCCCGCGGGCAGCTACATCATCGCCACCGAGCCCCTGGACGAAGCCCTCGCGCATCAGTTGCTGCCGCAGAACATGGCGGTCTGCGACCAGCGCGTGGCCCTGGACTACTACCGCCTTTCGGCAGACCGCCGGCTGCTGTTCGGCGGCGCCTGCCACTACTCCGGGCGAGATCCCAAGGACATCGCCGCCTACATGCGGCCAAAGATGCTCAAGGTATTTCCGCAGCTGGCCAATGCACGCATCGACTACCAATGGGGCGGCATGATCGGCATCGGTGCCAACCGCCTGCCGCAGATCGGCCGGCTCGCCAGCCAACCCAATGTCTATTACGCCCAGGCCTATTCAGGACACGGGCTCAACGCCACGCACCTGGCCGGGCGCCTGCTCGGCGAGGCGATCAGCGGGCGGGCCGGCGGGCGTTTTGACCTGTTCGCCAAGGTGCCGCACATGACCTTCCCGGGCGGCAAGCACCTGCGCTCGCCGCTGTTGGCGCTTGGCATGCTGTGGCATCGGCTGAAGGAACTGGTCTAGCCCCTCCAGAAAGGCTTGTCCCCTTCCCGGCGGGCTTGCAGGCGGGTCATGCCGATATCGCGCAGCTGCGCATCGTCGAGCGTCAGCAGGACACGGCGGGTTTTCCAGCGCCGCAGCATCACCGCCCAGCGGCCTGAAACGGGTTGCGGGCGAGTGTCCAGACTGTCGGCGGGCAAAGGAAGACGAAGGTCAGTCACGCTGTTCATGCACGGTGTCTCCAGGCAGTTTGTTTCTGGAGCCATGATGCTCGCCGCTGCCGCGCTCAATACAGATTCAACGCGGGCTTATTATTCCCATACAGAAGTGGCGTCCCAAGCGCTGAATGGAGTATTTTCGCCTTATCTGTACTGGTCCCTGGCTGAATGAAAACAGGAGTATGCCGTGACGCTCTACCTCAACCTGGCCGAACTGCTGGGTGCCCGCATCGAGCAGGGCTTGTACCGCCCGGGACAGCGCCTGCCCTCGGTGCGGGCGCTGAGCGTGGAGCACGGCGTCAGCCTGAGCACCGTCCAACAGGCGTATCGCCTGCTGGAAGACAACGGCCTGGTCTCGCCCCGGCCGAAATCCGGCTACTTCGTGCTCGAACCGCGCCATCTGCCCGCCTTGCCGGAGATCAGCCGCCCGGCGCAACGTCCTGTGGATATCTCGCAATGGGAGCAGGTGCTGGAGCTGGTGCGCAGCACGCCGCGGGCGGACGTGATCCAGCTTGGGCGCGGCATGCCCGACATCGACACCCCGACCCTCAAGCCGTTGCTGCGCAGCCTGGCCCAGCTCAGCCGGCGCCAGGACATGCCCGGCCTGTACTACGACAATATCCACGGCACCACGGCCTTGCGCGAACAGATCGCCCGGCTGATGCTCGACTCGGGCTGTCACCTGGCACCCGCCGACCTGGTGGTCACCACCGGCTGCCACGAGGCACTGTCCACCAGTGTTCGCGCGGTGTGCCAGCCGGGCGACATCGTCGCGGTTGACTCGCCAAGCTTTCATGGCGCCATGCAGACGCTCAAGGGCCTGGGCATGAAGGCGATGGAAATACCCACCGACCCGATCACCGGCATCAGCCTCGAAGCCTTGGAACTGGCGCTGGAGCAGTGGCCGATCAAGCTGATCCAGATCACCCCCAACTGCAACAACCCACTCGGCTACATCATGCCTGAGGCCCGCAAGAAGGCATTGCTCACCCTGGCCCAGCGCTTCGACGTGGCGATCATCGAGGACGATGTCTACGGCGACCTGGCCTACACCTACCCGCGGCCACGCACCATCAAGTCGTTCGACGACGATGGCCGCGTGCTCCTCTGCAGTTCGTTCTCCAAGACCCTGGCACCGGGCCTGCGCATCGGCTGGGTAGCGCCTGGGCGCTACCTGGAGCGGGTGCTGCACATGAAGTACATCAGCACCGGCTGCACCGCCAGCCAGCCGCAACTGGCGATCGCCGACTTCATCAAGGGCGGTCACTACCAGCCCCACCTGCGGCGCATGCGCACCCAGTACCAGCGCGGCCGCGACCAGATGAGCGACTGGGTGGCGCGCTACTTCCCCCCAGGCACGCGCGCCAGCCGCCCGCAGGGTGGATTCCTGCTGTGGGTCGAGCTGCCGGAAAGTTTCGACACCTTGCGCCTGAACCGGGCTTTACTGGGTCAAGGGGTGCAGATCGCGGTGGGCAGCATCTTCTCGGCCTCGGGCAAATACCGTAACTGCCTGCGCATGAACTATGCCGCTCAGCCAACGGCGGATATCGAAGCGGCGGTGCGCAAGGTCGGGGAAGCCGCTGTTCGTCTGTTGGCCGAAGCTGAAGACGCCGGGTAACTTTGCGCGGCCCCGCATGGTCCATATCCCAACGCTTTGCCCCACAGGACACCCCACCCTTGAGATTCCAGCGAGCTCTGCCCCTGCTGCTGGCGCTTGTGCTCGGCCTCACCGGCTGCGCCAGCGTCAGTGGCCCCCGCGACGTCAGCCAGGCCCTGCCCGCCAGCGAATCCGCCTTTGGCCGTTCGGTGCAACGCCAGGCCGAGCCCCACGAGGGCCGCTCCGGCTTTCGCCTGCTGCCCAACAGCAACGAGGCCTTTCGTGCCCGGGCCGAGCTGATCCGCCACGCGCAGACGAGCATCGATGTGCAGTACTACATCGTCCACGACGGCCTGAGCACTCGCGCCCTGGTGCATGAGCTGCTGGGTGCGGCCGACCGCGGCGTGCGCGTGCGCGTCCTGCTCGATGACACCACCAGTGACGGCCTGGATACCCTGATCGGCACCCTGGCCGTGCACCCGAACATCGAGATCCGGGTGTTCAATCCGCTGCACCTGGGCCGCAGCACCGGCGCGACCCGCGCCATGGGGCGGCTGTTCAACCTGTCGCGCCAGCACCGGCGCATGCACAACAAGCTGTTCCTGGTCGACAACAGCCTGTCGATTGTCGGCGGGCGCAACCTGGGCGACGAGTATTTCGACGCCGAGCCCAACCTCAACTTCACCGACATCGACCTTCTGGGGATCGGTCCCGTGGCGCAGCAGCTGGGCCACAGTTTCGACCAGTACTGGAACAGCGCGCTGAGCCGGCCGATCGGCGATTTCCTCTGGCGCCAGCCCGATGCGCGCGACCTGCGTGAAAGCCGCGCGCGCCTGGAGAACTCCCTGGCCGAGGCGCGGGTCAAGCACAAGGCCTTGTATGACCGGCTGATGGCCTATCAGACGCAGCCGCGCCTGGATGTGTGGCGCAAGGAGCTGATCTGGGCGCATGGCCAGGCGCTCTGGGATGCGCCCAGCAAGGTCCTGGCCCGCGACGAGCCCGATCCGCGGTTGCTGATGACCACGCAACTGGCGCCCGACCTCGACGCCGTCGAGCACGAGCTGATCCTGGTATCGGCGTACTTCGTACCCGGCCAGCCGGGCCTGCTGTACCTGACCCGCCATGCCGACGCCGGCATCTCGGTCAAATTGCTGACCAACTCCCTGGAAGCCACCGATGTGCCGGCGGTGCACGGCGGCTACGCACCGTATCGCAGGGCATTGCTGGAGCATGGGGTGCAGCTGTTCGAGCTGCGTCGCCAGCCCGGCGATCCCAGCGCCGGCAACCTCAACTTCCAGGGCGGCTCCGACTCGAGCCTGCACAGCAAGGCCATCGTGCTGGACCGGCGCAAGACGTTCATCGGCTCGTTCAACTTCGACCCGCGCTCGGTGCTGTGGAACACCGAAGTGGGCGTGCTGGTGGACAGTCCGAAGCTGTCCGAATACACCCGCGAGCTGGCGCTCCAGGGCATGGCCCCGCCGCTGAGCTACCAGCCGAAGCTGGTGAACGACCGGCTGGTATGGGTGACCGAAGACAACGAGCAGATGCACACCCTCACCACCGAGCCCGGCGGGCTGTGGCGCCGCTTCAACGCCTGGGTGAGCAAGGCGGTGGGGCTGGAGAAGATGCTCTGACCCCTGCCCCGTCGCGGCTACAGGGTCGCGGGCTCGAAGGCATCCCGCCGGCGTGTCAGCAGCACCAGCCCGAACGCCCCCGCCGCCATCACCAGCGGCAACGCATGCCCGCTGACCCACTGGCTGCCCGCCCCGGCCAGCAACGGCCCAAGCAGGCAGCCAATGCCCCACAGCTGCGCCACATGGGCATTGGCCCGCACCAGCGCATCGTCGCGATAGCGTTCACCGATCAGCACCAGCGACAAGGTGAACAGCCCTCCGGCACTCGCCCCGAACAGCACCCACAGCGGCCAGATGCCGGGCGTGTGCAGCAATACCGGGATCATCAGGCTGGAGCCGAGCAACATCAGCGCGCAGCCACTGAACAGCGTGCGCCGCGACATGTGGTCGGCCAGCGCGCCGATGGGCAACTGCAACACCGCATCGCCCACCACGACGGTGCTGACCATGAACAGCGCCACCTCGGTGGTGAACCCTTGCCGCAGACAGTACACGGGCAACAGTGTCAGGATCATTGCCTCGAAGGCCGCGAACAGCGCGATGGCCCAGGCGATCACTGGCAAGCGCCGGCAAAACCCGACCAGGTCGACGAGCGTCACGCTGCAGGCATCGGTCGTCGGGGCGCCGCCGCGTCCCAACAGCAGCAACGGCGCGCAGACCAGCAGGCTGGTTGCCGCCCAGAAGCCGAAATCGTCCTCCGAGCCGAGAAAGCCCAGCACCAGCGGACCTGCCAGCTGGCTCAGGGCGTAGCTGCTGCCATACAGCGCCACCAGCCGCCCGCGCCAATGCTCCACCACCAGCTGGTTGATCCAGCTTTCACCCAGGATGAACACCACCGTCAGCGACATGCCGATCAACAGGCGCAGACACAGCCACAAGGGATAGCTGGGCAGCAGCGCCAACAGGCCGATCGATAGCGCACCCCCCCACAGGCAGATGCGCATGGCGTTGGGCACGCCAACCCAACCGGCCAGGCGGCTGGAAAGGCTCGCTCCCACTAGCACACCGATGGCGGGCATCGCCGCCATCACGCCGATCGCGAAACTGCCATACCCCCAGTCTTCCAGGCGCAACGACACCAGCGGCATGCTCACGCCCAGCGCCAGACCGACGCTGAGCACCGAGGCCAGCACGGCAAAATAGGTTCCCCAACGCATCAAAGCCTCCCAGACCTTGCGCCGCAGAAATAAAACAGCCGGGACGGCAAATGCCGGCCCGGCTGTGTCAGCCTCGATCGGTCAGTCTTACAGCTTGATCCAGGTAGCCTTGAGCTCGGTGTACTTGTCGAGCGCATGCAGCGACTTGTCGCGGCCGTTGCCCGACTGCTTGAACCCGCCGAACGGCGCGGTCATGTCGCCACCGTCATACTGGTTGACCCAGACACTGCCGGCCCGCAGGGCACGCGCGGTCAGGTGGGCCTTGGAGATATCGGCGGTCCAGACGCCGGCGGCCAGGCCATACGGGGTGTCGTTGGCGATGGCAATGGCTTCCTCGGCGGTATCGAACGTCAGTACCGAGAGAACCGGGCCGAAGATTTCTTCCTGGGCGATCTTCATGGCGTTGCTCACGCCGTCGAAGATGGTCGGCTCGACATAGGTGCCGCCGGTTTCCTCAAGAATACGCTTGCCGCCGATCAGCAGCTTGGCGCCGTCGCTGTGGCCGGCCTCGATGTAGGAAAGAACAGTGTTCATCTGCTGGGTATCGACCAGCGCACCGACGGTGGTGGACGGGTCCAGCGGGTTGCCGGGCTTCCAGGCCTTCAGGGCCTCGACCACCATCGGCAGGAACTGCGCCTTGATCGAGCGCTCGACCAGCAGGCGCGAACCGGCGGTGCAGACCTCGCCCTGGTTGAAGGCAATGGCGCTGGCGGCAGCTTCGGCGGCAGCTTTGAGGTCGGGCGCATCGGCGAAGACGATGTTCGGGCTCTTGCCACCCGCTTCGAGCCAGACGCGCTTCATGTTCGACTCACCCGCGTAGATCATCAACTGCTTGGCGATTTTGGTGGAACCGGTGAACACCAGGGTATCGACATCCATGTGCAGGGCCAGGGCCTTGCCGACGGTGTGACCATGGCCTGGCAGCACGTTGAGCACGCCCGCCGGGATGCCGGCCTCGATCGCCAGCTGGGCGATGCGGATGGCGGTCAGCGGCGATTTTTCGGACGGTTTGAGCACCACCGAGTTACCGGTCGCCAGGGCCGGGCCGAGCTTCCAGCTGGCCATCAGCAGCGGGAAGTTCCATGGCACGATGGCGGCGACGACGCCCACGGGTTCACGGGTAACCAGGCCCAGCTGGTCGTGCGGGGTCGGGGCGACCTCGTCGTAGACCTTGTCGATGGCCTCGGCGGTCCAGCGCAGGGCGTTGGCCGCGCCTGGGATGTCGATGCCCGAGGAGTCGCCGATCGGCTTGCCCATGTCCAGGGTTTCGAGCAGGGCGAGCTCTTCGACATTCTGGCGCAGCAGGTCGGAGAAGCGGATCAGCACGGCCTTGCGCTTGGCCGGGGCCAGGCGCGACCAGACACCGGAGTCGAAGGTCGCGCGGGCATTTTCAACCGCGCGCTGGGCGTCGGCGGCGTCACAGCTGGCGACCTTGGCCAGGAAGCGGCCATCGACCGGGCTCAGGCACTCGAAGGTTTCACCGGAGGCGGCGGCGGTGTATTCGCCATTGATGAAAGCACGGCCTTCGATGTTCAATTGCTGGGCACGCTGTTCCCAGTCCGCACGCGTCAGGGTGGTCATACGAAACTCCTCGATTGTGTTGGTGCAACGCCGCACTGAGGACTCACGGGCGTTGTCGGAATTCGGGCCGTGCGACGAACGCGCACAAGCAAATGCCACCCTAAACCACCCGGCCTGAACTATCAATATATTTGACACAAACGGCTTAAAAGCCTACTCATGTGCATTTTATTAAACAATCAAGGCGGCGCCACCCATGAGCATCGACACCATCATAGACTTTGCCCACGCACTCACCGAGGCCGAACGCTACCGGCCGGCGGCGGAAAAGATCCTCAAGGGCGAGCCCGACCAGGTTGTGTATAACCATTACGCCAGCCCGTGTGGCCAGTTTGCCGCGGGCGTGTGGGAAGGCGCCGTCGGCCAATGGACCGTCAACTACACCGAACACGAGTACTGCGAAATCGTCCAGGGCGTTTCGGTGCTGCGCGATGAGGCCGGCGGTGCCAAGACCCTGCGCAGTGGCGACCGCTTCGTCATCCCGGCGGGCTTCAAGGGCACCTGGGAGGTGCTGGAGCCGTGCCGCAAGATCTATGCGATGTTCGAGCCGAAATGATCCTCGCGCGGGCATAAAAAAACCCGCATCCAATGGATGCGGGTTTTTTTCGGTCGCCAGATCAATTACTTGATCTTGGCTTCCTTGTACGCCACGTGCTTGCGGACGACCGGATCGTATTTCTTGATCTCGATCTTGTCCGGAGTAGTGCGCTTGTTCTTGTCGGTGGTGTAGAAGTGGCCAGTGCCAGCACTCGATACCAGACGGATCAATTCACGCATGATTGTCTCCCTTAAACCTTGGCGCCGTTACGGCGAATTTCGACCAGTACGACATCAATGCCGCGCTTGTCGATGATACGCATGCCCTTGGCGGAAACGCGCAGACGCACGAAACGCTTCTCAGACTCGACCCAGAAGCGATGATGCTGCAGGTTCGGCAGGAAACGACGACGGGTTTTGTTGTTTGCGTGGGAAATATTGTTCCCAGTTACCGGACCCTTACCGGTAACTTGACAGACTCTCGACATGCCTCAGCCCTCTAAAACCACATGCCCAACCCGGCATGGGTTGGCCGCTTAATCTCTCAGTCTTTGGCGCCAGGCGCCGTGTTTCGTTGGGGTCTTATCGACCGGATTCGCACAAGCGACAGGCCGAGCCCCTAGAAAAGAGCGCTGCTTTATACCAGAAAGACTACGCCACAACAACAGAAGATGTGTTTTGCCCCAAGGCAGAATGCGCGCGGCCAGCATAGCGACAAGGCCAGCGGACTGTCGACCGCTCGTCGCATGATTTGTAAAAAAGGGTGTGGTCATTTGCCGATCGGCACTCTAGGGTAGGACGTTTCCAGACTGCACTGGCAGATGGGCCATTGATCAGCCAAGGAGCCACCATGCGTGCCGCCGCCCTTCCCCTCTTGTTCACCACCCTGTTCGCCTCGGCGGCTGCCATGGCCGGTCCTTTGAGCGTGTGCACCGAAGCCAGTCCCGAAGGCTTCGACGTTGTCCAGTACAACTCGCTGACCACCACCAATGCTTCGGCCGACGTGCTGATGAACCGTCTGGTCGAGTTCGACGCCGCGCAGGGCAAGGTCGTGCCCAGCCTGGCGGAAAGCTGGGAGGTTTCGGCCGACGGCCTGGTCTACGACTTCAAGCTGCGCCCCGGGGTGAAGTTCCACACCACCAAGTACTTCAAGCCGACCCGCGCTCTCGACGCCGACGATGTGCTGTTCAGCTTCGAACGCATGCTGTTTCCGGCCCACGCCTGGCACAAGCTCGCGCCGGGCGGCTACCCGCACGCCCAGTCCCTGCAGTTGCCCGGCCTGATCAAATCGGTCGAGGCGCCCGACCCGCAAAGCGTGCGCTTCACCCTGGACCATGCCGACGCGACCTTCCTTGCCACCCTGAGCATGGGCTTTGCCTCGATCTATTCCGCCGAGTACGCCGACCAGTTGCTCAAGGCCGGTACCCCGGAAAAACTCAACAGCCAGCCGATCGGCACAGGCCCGTTCGTGTTTCAGCGGTTCCAGAAGGATGCCGTGGTGCGCTACCGCGCCAACCCGGACTACTTTGCCGGCAAGCCTGCGGTCGACCCGCTCATCTTCGCCATCACCCCGGACGCCAACGTGCGCCTGCAGAAGCTCAAGCGCAACGAGTGCCAGATCGCCCTCTCGCCCAAGCCGCTGGATATCGCCGAGGCAGGCAAGGACAGCAACCTGAAGGTCGAGAGCACCCCCGCCTTCATGACCGCCTTCGTCGCCATCAACAGCCAGCACCCGCCGCTGGACAAGCCTGAGGTGCGCCAGGCGATCAACCTGGCGTTTGACAGGCCGAACTACCTCAAGGCCGTGTTCGAGGACACCGGTACCGCGGCCACCGGCCCTTATCCGCCGAACACCTGGAGCTACGCCAAGGACCTGCCCGGCTACCCCACCGACCTGAAAAAGGCCCAGGCGCTGCTGGCCAAGGCCGGCCTGCCCGAGGGTTTCAGCACCACCATCTGGACCCGTCCCTCGGGCAGCCTGCTCAACCCCAACCCCAACCTGGGCGCGCAGATGCTTCAGGCGGACCTTGCCAAGGTCGGCATCAAGGCAGAGATCCGCGTGATCGAATGGGGCGAGCTGATCCGCCGCGCCAAGGCCGGCGAGCACGACTTGCTGTTCATGGGCTGGGCAGGCGACAACGGCGACCCGGACAACTTCCTCACCCCGCAATTCGCCTGTTCGGCCGTCAAGTCCGGGACCAACTTCGCCCGCTATTGCGACAACCGCCTTGACCAGCTGATCAGCGCCGGGCGCACCACCAACGACCAGAGCGTGCGCAGCCGCCTGTACCAGCAGGCCCAGGCGCTGATCCAGCAGCAGGCCCTGTGGCTGCCACTGGCGCACCCGACCGCCGCTGTCCTGACGCGTCAGGGCGTGGAGGGATACCAGGTGAACCCGTTTGGCCGCCAGGACTTCGCTACGGTCACGACGCCACGCTGAAACACCCCCGCTCGGCCATCGACAACGGCTCGCCCTCGCCGATGATGATGTGGTCGAGCACCCGCACATCAATGATGCTCAAGGCCTTCTTGAGCACCAGAGTGATGTTGATGTCGGCCGGACTGGGCTCGGTGTTGCCCGAGGGGTGGTTGTGGCAGTTATGTAACATGTAACGCAAAACGTTGCATGAGGCATGCGTATGCACCATAGACATCACCCTTCGTACGAAATACGTCGTTTTGTCCGTAACGATGAAATGTGCCCCTACCTCCTAAGAGATGGGGTACCACTCATTCTCCCCAGCCTATGGGTGGAGGAGCTCAGAATTTCGGTGCGGCCAAATACTGTCGAAAGCTATTTGAGAGACCTTTCAATAATCTACAGATGGGCAGGATCCGAATCTGTTGATATTGAAGAACGCTTCGGGAGCTTCAGAGGACTCACAACTTCAGAGCTAACTTCCGTTGCTCGAGAGCTCTGCTTCACAAAGCTCGGAGTGGCCAGCCGCTCAACATGCCTCCGGCGACTAGAGGCCGTAAGAAACTATATCAGATTCGTTTACAACTACAACATCGAAATCACAAAAATCTCGATTTTAGAGCAAGCTCAAGTAGAAAAAAATTGTGCTAATCAGATAAGAAACCTGACCAAGCGGGTGATACGTAATTCAAATCTGTCTCCTGAGGCTGGATGCTCTAATGACCTCACCCCATCAGAGCTGCAGGTCATTCTCCGCGCCATAAATCCCGGATCTCCCAACAATTGTTTTAAAGAAGAAAGGATAAAAGTCAGAAATTATGTACTTATTCTTCTTGCGTTAGAGACATTTGCCCGGCGCAGTGAGCTTGTTCTGCTCGAAACAACAGACCTAGATATAGGATTTGAGCCTACCGTAACGATCAAGAAGCCCTCGGCTACGAATCAGCTCAAAAGAAGAGATGGTGCGAGCATGAAAACACGGGGTCGAGTGATTCCAATTTCGTTGGATCTGGCGAACGCCTTGAGGTTTTATATCGACCACGTGAGAGATGACTTTCTCGTCCCTAAACGACCGACAACATCTCTGTTTTTAAGCGCTCGGGACGGAAGGCGAATGGCAGCGATGACTTTCAATCATATTCTGAAAAAGATCGCACAGATCCCAGAAATTGTTGAGTTAGGAACGCGAGTTCATCCTCATGGTCTGCGATCAACAGGTGCAACTAATACGAGGCGAAAAATCGATGAGCGAGGTGTGGCTTCCGGCATCGAAGTAGAAGAAGTAATGAGCTATTTGGGGGGGTGGGTTCAAGGTAGTCCGATGGTGCGACGCTACACACAGGCCGCTCTCTCAGAGAAGCTAGGAGCGATCGTTAGAGGTAATAAAAGCCTTTTGGATAGAGCACCTAAGCAATGAGTGATTTGATACTAAACCCAATAACATTGGTCGAGTGTGTTGCACTAACACATGGCTTCGAACCTGAAGACTTTCCGAAAACATTGATAACAGTCTATGGCCAGGTCGTAGATCTCATAGACGGTGCTGGCAACTGGACCGAAAATCTGCATTTCGAACACGTAGGCTATGTTTCTCGAAAAATCAAGTGGGCTGATCGTTTCCATCATAACGATTACGTGGAATGGATTATCCGTGGGTGGACAATAGATCGCTTGGAGCACAATCTAAACATTAAGGCTATCACAGCAATACACTCAAACATAGACACACTTAACATTAGCGGAACTACCAGCGATGAAATTGCTGAGCAATTATTTCAATGGTGCGAAAAATTGGTTATTGGCGGTGCCTTAAAGCTTGACCAAGTCCCAGCAGCAGCCGCAAGATCGTTGTATGAATGGGGCCTCGAAGAGGATCTATCAGGTTTCAGCGAACATCGCTTATTTTCTTTGTCTCAAGTTCGAAAGTTTCGAAACAGTACAGGAACTTTAGTTACTATACGAGACTCCCGGTTCGGCCCGTTCACTAGAACTGAGCTATCCTTCATAGAAGCAGCAATGAATGACTATGTCGAAGTCACAGCTACCGAAAGAGCAGCCTACTACCTGGCAAGAGATTGGGGGCTTCGACCAATTCAGATGGCGCTATTACATGTGTCAGACTACGGGACGGACGAACTCGGACCATTTATTTCTGTCCCATGCGTAAAGGGAACTAAGCGATCAATTCTCAGAAGAGCTAAGAGTAACTTTGTCAAGAGGTACATTGCTGACGACACTGCCGAGGCGATCCAATCTCAGATTCCAGTCGCCCATGAAGTTGCAGCTAGTATGCGAGCGAGAATTGGAAAGTTTTCCGGTGAAGAACAAGCAGCAAAATTGGAAACTCCTCTATTTCCAGCGAAAGGGCGCAGCGATTTGAGACTAGAGCGTTACTGCCGCGACCCAAAGGTTTTCAAATATTCTCTGCACTGCGATTCACATACTATTTCCAAACTGATGAGAGACCTAACGTGGAAGCTTCGCATCCCAAAAACTAAAACCGAAAAAGTAGAAAGCGATGACTACTATTTGAACATTACCGCTTATCGATTTAGGCGGACCAAAGGAACCAGCATGGTACTTGCCGGAGCTACGCCTGAAGACGTTGCGGAAGCACTAGACCACGTCAGCGTCGACTCCATAAAGTACTATTTTCGATACAACTTAGAACTTCATGACTTTATAAACCGCGCTCACTCTGAAAGTCCCGACATTGTGAGAGCGGTAGAGGCCTGGGGCGGCCGCTTGGACAACATGGGAGATCTCTTACCCAACGAAATAAAAATCGGCAGCCTTGGTAAATGCACGCGCGGATCGGCATGCCCTTATCACCCCACCGTGAGTTGCTATTCCTGTCAGAATTTCAAACCATCCAAAAATGCCGATCACAGACAGGCCCTGATTGACATCCAGAACTTTAAAAACATGATTAGGGATACGTCAACTGGTCCTATCAACCAACAATTAGAGACCGCAATACACGGTGCAAAATCAGTGATACTAGCCATTAAACATGAAGATCGGAGCACAGATGCAGCCTCTCGAAATTCTTGATAATCTACTTCGCAGCGCAGAATCAAACTTCTTGCATCTATCCAATAACGGTATTGTCTCAGGATCATTCAGCGACGAATTTTGGGGTTACAAAGGGCATCGGCTATTGTTCACAGAGATCGGATCAGGCCGAGTGACAAAGGACGCAAGTTATCCTTTGACAAAAGTCGCTGGACGGATAGCTCGATGTTATACAATTCGAAACATCCTTAACCAAATTTCACCTAGCTCAGCTATCTGCCATCTCAATAGCTTTCGATGGCTAGCACGCACGATTGGGAACAATGACCAAAGCTGGATAAACTTTACGCGAGCGAATCTAAATTCCACTGTACTTAGAATCAAGGCAGAACACAGCCTAGCCACGGCCTATAACCGAGCGTGCAGCCTTACAAATTTTGTTAACTATTTAAATAACTTAGTATATTGCCATAACGGCCGCGACTATCGTTTCATTGAAAGAATAATCCATTGGCGTCACGGAATAGAGAATCCTATACGCTCCACATTAGATATTACTTCAAAGGAGCACATGCTTAAAAGGGAAGCGCTTTACGAGGAGAACCTTCATTTGGCAATTTCTAAGGCCCGCTCATCAATTAAAGCGAACCCGCAATTAGAGCCTGCACCTGGATACGATCGGATACGGTTAGAATCCCTGTGCTTCGCTATGGCACTAGGACTGCGCATCGGCGAGGTGTGTAGTTTGCCGGAACGAACACTGACCAAGGATGACGAATCCGGACTTCATTATGCTTTGATAGCTACCGAAAAAGGAGCTTTACCCTCGGCGACGGCTTTGGCGGATATCTGGGTAGAGCCCATTAATGAGGCCTTTGGTTATCTACTGGATGCTTGCGAGGGGCCAAGAGCTCGAGCAAAAGAGATCGAGGTCTCAGGATTTTCTTTTGTGAAACGAATGCTGCTAAATTATCGAATACACAATCCCTTAACTATTAATAGAATCGCTCAACTCGAGACAGCTGAACTTTCTCAAACCGAGCACTTTTTCATCGATGAACTGGTAGCAACGTTTTCGGTATCGGCCAAAGAACTCTCAAGCGGCGGACGGAGATACAGTTGTGCTGTACCGCTACCACGAGAGGGGGCAGCCAAACTCATCGCATGGCTAGATAAACGCTTCGTCAACTGGGATTGGGCGAATTACTCAACATATTTTGGCGGATACAAGTTATTATGGAGTAGTATCTCAAAGTTCTCAGGCGCATCTAAATCATCTATCAATAAAGCAGACTGGTTTATCTCAGACCTACGGATCTTGCTAGATAAGATGACCGAACAGAGTATTTTTGACCCAGACCACCTGGTTAGTGACCGGGCCATGTGGTGCCACCAATGGCATGAGATAAAGCGAACCGCCCTTCAAAACACTGGCGGAAAATCATGCGTGGCGATAAATATCGATGTACTTACTGAGCAGCTAAAGACTCGATATGCAGGCTTTTTGTCCTCCCACTTCAAAGAAGAATTTGACAGTGAAGGAAACAAGTCATCTGAAGGGTATCAGGGGAACAACGTTCGATTGGGTATGGAAAAAAAATTAAGTGATCACCTAATCGTTGTCTGGGAAAATCACTTCTCGGGCAACTCTGAATTGGGAATTATCCCTCGGCCGATATTGCGATCAGACTACTACAACTACTTATCTGACAAAAGCGCAAAACTCACGGCATTTCAACGTCTTGGTATTTTAGATGAACAGGGTAAGACCTATTCATTTAGCCCTCACGCGATAAGAAGATGGGTTACTACAGCTATTTTACGATCAGGCCCATCTGAGACCGCAGTCGATTTATGGATGGGACGCGCACCGCGACAGACGAGGCATTATGATTATCGCACTGCCAAAGAGCGAGCTGAGTATGCCAGAAGTAAATATATGAGACTCAATGATTTGCCGAATGATTTCCTGGGCAGATCAGTGACCAAATGGCGAGAAAGTAAGATAGACGAGGAACAAATCGAGTTCCTCATCAACGACAAACTTAGAGCCCTCCACTACACGCCATGGGGCACATGCTCTCGCGAACTATATATATCCCCATGCGACAAAGGCCTAATGTGCGTCAGAGGATACGGCACCTCGAGTGCTTGTGCTTCCTTCCAAATAGATTACAACGACTTAGAGGCGAAAAACTCTATCATCGCGCTTCGAAGAAAATATGCTTCAATACTCAACTCGCTAGATGAAAATTATACCAACCTAACCACCTCGATTTTGACTGAGCTCAATAGTGCTGAACCTCTAGATCAGCATATTTCATTTGCGGCCGACATGGTCAGAAGCTGCAACACAATACTAGCCGAATATACAGAACGCGATTGAAATGACGACAGACAAAGACTGGCGAAAAAAAGCTCACACGATTTTAGACGAAGGCTTGGCGAGAAGGTCAACTTTTCGCATGACTCAAGACTCCTTTTCGAAAGAGTTAGGAATATCTCGACAAACCCTTTGGCGCGATAAATCCGTGATGGAAAAGTTTGAGCGATACAGGTTAGCATCAAGAGCGAAACCTCACAAAAAAGATAAGGATTCACGTATTGCTGAACTTGAATATATCGTTACTCAATTGAAAAACGAGAATGGAGTGCTGCTTTTGAACTTTGTTCTTGCATGCACAAAGCTTAGAGAGAACAATCATGATCCACGCTTATTTTTCAGCGAGGTAGCGATTGACATTCAGAAATATTTTCCTTCGCTCACGCCCGCTCAGCTATATGAGCGATTCAAACAAGACCCTTCGTAACTGCATTGTCCCTTACTTGAGCAAGATACAAGCGCGGCTTACCTATGAGTTCGTCTGGGCGAACAAAATTCCTCCGACGCCCTAAGTCGCGCTGGAGAGGATAACATTTGTCAAGCGGACATCAACCAACACATACTATAATTCTAGATTTTCCCATAGCCCTGAGGAGACAGTTCAGATGAAAAAAGCTTACGAGGTGCGCCAAACGGTATGCGGGGGCGAAGGCGAAATCGAGACCGAGGCTGGACCTCAGGCTCTTCATCCAGTTGAAATCGATATTAGGCTTGCAATCGCCGACTATCTTATCCGCCGAATTGCAGGAACAGGTGCAGGAAAAGAGGTATTCGACGCTCTGATACCTCGCTATGAAAGCAGATTCCCACATCATAAAATTCTCTCGAATTATTTGCTAACTCAAGAATATTTTGATGCTGTGGATGATAGTAGTACTTCTGAAACGCCTTAATGCTAGGTCCCACCCCAAGTGCTGATAGATCTCGAATCATTGCACCCCCACCAAGTCAGAGACTTTCTGGGTTTACACAGGGTGGCACAGGGATAACTCCAAGCAAAACTGCTAATCTAGCTTTAGATCTATAGGACTACAGCGAGCTCCATCTTCCTTTTTTGGGTTGAAGGTTTAAGCCGGGCTCGACGGGATGGGCAGGTCGCTGGTGGTTGATAGTAGTGACTCGCAGCAGCGTGCACTGCTCTGCGGCCTAATCGCCGAAGCGGCGACCCACACGGCTGACAGGGCCTGGATCTACAGCTATCTATAAGGTCAGGCAGGGCCTAGATGTCAAATAGCTACGTGGCGGCTGTCTACCGCAATTGGACTTCTGCCCTGGAACCTAGCCAAAGTTCCACCGTGGAACTTTTAGGTTGCCTGATGAGATGCCTCTACAGAAGCACCTCAGCGCTGGTCACCGGCGATGGATTACAGCGGTTGCGAGTTCTCGATCGGCTTACGGAGTAACCTTGGCGTTCTATAACAGCTTGTACATCATCTGAGTAGGTGACGATGAAGCGACCTGCATTGGGATGGCTGAGGCCGGCTAGTCACTGATACGGCAGTCCATTGAAACTACGTGGCAGACCAGTGAACGGCAAAATATTGATCTATTACTCATAGCCGCTCGACAGTCTCGAACTCCGGTCCGCGTGAAAGAGTCCAGTCCATAAATCGCTGAATTTTAAGGTCCGCATGAGTAGACAGCTCTTGCTAGGCTACACAACCACTCTCCCCTATAGGCCCGAAATTACGCTTAGCTTCTATTAACTTATATACTTACCACGTGTACGAGAAACAGCAGTAGCACAGTCAATGAGTTGCTTTTTTATCCGATTCCTTCTGCACATTAGCCCTATAAGCAAGCGAAGTTTTACCCCAAGTAGAACGCCATTCGACTAACCCGTATCCATGAGGCGTCGATTTTACGAATGCCGGCTCACACACCCGACCCTCGTCCTCATCTAGACCGACTCTAGGGCCTACAGCCAGCCCACATGGTTGCTCACTTTTTTTCAACTTCTCAACCATCGACAAGCTACTAGCAATTAGAAATCTGGCCTGCGAGATGGCGCTGAGCTCATACGCACGTTGATGAGCCCAGCGTTCTGTTGCCGTTCCCCAATCCATAATGGGCACGAATACCCAGTCAGGTTGGTAATTCCGAAGTAGATCTGAGGCTAACGGATTGGATTGAATATCCTGACAAATCAATATGATGCAGCGTCCCAAGCTATCGATGTCTGCCACAACAACCTCAGACCCTGCGTGATTTTTCTCCATAAGCAATCCTGTAGGGCCGGGCGTTAGACCAAGATCTTTAGCGCGGGTGATATCGAGGCCGGCCTGCCATATTTTCTTTTGCCGCCAAAGCTCGACGCCTAACCCATTAAGTACCCTAGCTTCGTTCCAGGGCAAATCATCTTGTGTCTCAACAGAATTGCCTGAACCAGCCATTAACAGTCGTGTCCGCACAGGTTTTGCAGCAACTAATTTTTCCAAGCGATCCGCTGCGGCGGAGTCAACCATTAATTCGCCTGACATGACAATATCCGCATAGCCAATCTCATCGAGAACGTTATCAATAATAGTCGCCGCGTCTAGACCTTCGGGAAGATTGAAATCTATATACGCACAGCCATTTGATTCCGTTTGAGTAACGATTAGGTGCTCATCTAATTGCGCGACAGGTATAAAGGCGACCCTTTCAGATCCTTGTGAACCGGGTGCTAGGCCTGCACCTTGGCTAAGAGATCTATCTATAACTCGTGTGCAGACCTGGATAGGCCTCTCGTCTATTGACATCTGTCTCGTTACAACTGAGAGAAATGCAAACTGATCAGGAAATGAATATCCACTGGAAGCAAAATCTTCCCGGGCAGAACGAAGCAATGGCCCTCTAGGCACTAACTGATGCATTTGAGTGCAGCAAAACACACCCTGCTCAGCTCTCGCATATACGAGTTTTCTTAACCAGTGATTAAGCGGTAGCTTCCCTAGCAGTTTCGCACGACTCAGCGTTCGAGGATGTATAGTTTCGAAAAAACTGTCTATCGCCCTCAAAATGGCAAAAATTCTGCCATTTTGAATTTTGTTGCTCTCGCCTTTCTGTAGATTCAGAAGGGCTTTATACGACTCCGCTCCGTCAGGCAAGTGAAGGCTTTCTTGTACTGAAACTTCAAACTCTGCACATGGAATTACAAAATTCTGTACCTCGGGGCCACTCCATTTACGTCCATGATCCCAATTTTCAATAAACAAGTCAGCGGGCGATAGCATTTAATTATTCATCCTCTTCCGGAGGTCGACCCAGATGCATATTCCGCATAAACAAGCGATTTTCCAACTCACTAGTATGGGTCTCAACATGCACACCAGCTCGATCGAATAGCCCAGTCAGAAGTTCAAATTCGTATTCTAAAGCGTTCCAATTTTTATCTTTTACCGTGCGACGACGACGAATTAATCCCTTTCGCACATTCGATGCCGCTTCGGAAAATGATGAACAAATAGGATAAGATCGCCCTCTGTCTTCATGCTTGCTAACAATAACCACAAGATCGCGAACAATTTTAAAAAACTCTAAAGCTTGTTCAGGGTATCGGCCATAATAGTTACCTAACTGTAAGCTTACTCGGCTATCGGTATTGAACAAAGCCTCACAAAATCGTACGGCCAAAGACTCACAGGAGCTTAGCAGGACAATACGGCTAAGAGATATGAAACGGATAATCAGATGCTGGGATAACCATGAATTTGAAGCTGCAGCCACAGCGTGCTCAGCTGCCTCGCGAGCACTCATGTATGGCCTGGGGAACTCCGCCAATTTCATATGAATGCTAAAGTTCATTCTTGACAGCAGGCCTGACACGTTTGCTGCCGACGAACTTTCAATAAGATCCAAGGCACCTATAAGCTCGCTACGGGCCGACTGATAAGACTTTTTCTGAATTTCGATTTCAGCCTTCAGACGCAGTATATCGGCATCAGCCGCGATAGCCTCCCCCATTTGATCTTCAGCTAGTTTAAGCCCAGATAAATCTTTTCTTAGCGCACTGACTTCTCCAATGGTACGCTTGAGAGCATCAGTGTTTTTAGTTTCAACATAAACCCATGCAGCCTTCCTTCTGAATTCAATTCTACGCAACTTTAGATTTATGGTAGATGATCCAGCTAACAAAATATCTAGCTCTTCAAGAAGCTCTAGTTGTGACTCGTGTTCTAAGCTATATCCGTAGAAATCCACCATATCCGCAAGTTTATCAACAAATAGCAAGCTCCATGCGGGGGGATTAGCTAGGACCAGCGCTCTGAGCAAGTCAACAGCCGACATCTTTATCGAAATAATTTCAGCCAGATCACCTAGGTTATCGGCTAGCCCATCACACGCTTTAACAAGTGCTTTAACGTAGTCTGGATCGATGTACTCTTCGTTAACTACAGACTCTACTGCGCTTTGAATTAATTGCTGAAGATCGGTAACTGCGGACTCTGGCTCACGTGCTTGCAAATTTTCTAGATATTCTTCGGTCGCGTGACGCGGTAGCAGCCTACGCTTAACCAGCTCGATAGCTTTATTCGTCAGTTCAGGAACCGGCAGCACTTGCCCCACAAGCTTGCTAGCAAGTTGGACGTAGTTCAATGTCAATTGATCGAACTTTGGATCGGACGCAACGAATGGGGCTAGGGTTTCATATGACGGGATATTATCAACAGCAAGAATTGCTAGATTTTTGAAATCATCCTGCACAGCAATGCTCGAGAACCCTCCTACTCTTACTAATTCGCTAACCGCACGGGCTTTTGCATCGCTAATTTCAGAAGAATCTCCGGCACCTCCTGTCACGCGCATAGGGACCGCCCGAAGAATGATTTCCTCGTTACGGCGCTCTCTAATTGCCGATGCCACCCTCGCAACACCGTCGATATTCTGGCGATTAAGCACAAAACATAAAGCGACTTCATCAGGCATTTGCATCGTACATATGCCAGCCACATCAGCAAAACCAGTTCGACTATCTATTAGAACCAAGTCATACTCGGATTTTGCCCAGAGTTTCAACCGCTCAAGCAGGGCGCCTCCAGCATATCTGTCGAAAAAATTCCCCCAGGAAAATCTCGAGAGCGCGTCTTCATAAAGTAGCTTGTCTTTTCCAACCCTTAGTCCACCAGCACTAAAGTAGTCTAACTTTAGTTTTCTATTGAACAGCCCTGGCCCTACCAATGGTCGCACACATTCAGCAAAGAGATTTCCCGTCTCAGCCTTGTTGAATAATCTTTGAACATCGTCGTTGCTTTCAGCTTGTTCGGCCTCAGCACTCCAGTCCCAAAATAAGTCCAACAGCCCGCGCGTATCTTTTAGTGACTTCGCTTCCGCAGCATCGTGGAGCCCACGAAAATAATATGCTAAGCCAGGCGCCTCCATATCCCAATCCATTACTAAAACGCGGAGACCATCCAGTGCGGACAAGAAAGCCACATTAGCAAGGCTCATCGTACGACCTACTCCACCTTTATAAGAGTAAAACGTAACGATTTTTGGCTTTACCATCCAAAGGCCCTCTCTGTGCGGCTGAATCCCGGCTGATCCTGCATATAAGGAGACGCGGAAAGCTTTATACTCTCAAATGCATGATTGACAGCTGCCCTAGACTTATTACGCTGCTCAGTTTCAAAAGCTTGAAGCATGCCAAGCTCCTCCAGCGACTGCTTACCGGGGGCGGTGATTGAATTTATTACAGCAGTGCCTACTTTCTTGGAATATACAATGCCTAACTCTCTTAGCCGCTTGAGCTTTCTGCTCACGGTTTCCTCAGCCTGTCCAACAGTAATGGATAACTCCTTATTTGTTTTAGGAGCTTCCAATAATGCTTTCAAATAAGACTCATGAGCTCTGTCAGTGAGAGCTTCAGTGAATTCAGAACTCACGCGTCGATCTAGGGATTGGGCAGCCAATAGCTGAGCTAGGTTAAGTTGGCCTATTTGATAAACTTCTTTAAGCAAAAAATCTGCCTTGCTGTTCGAGAGAATTACCTTTTTTGCCTCGTCTGAGCACTGTGCTAGAGCGCTCTGAAAGGCTTCCATAATGGCGTCATGAATTTCGCCAGCCTTCTGATTTGAGGCGCTTAGCAAGGCTTCTTCCAGCCAATCGGCAAGAATCGTTCCGGTTTGTCGGCTAAGGCCCAGAGCCTCTCTCGGATTGTGAAGCAGTTCCATAAGAACTTTACCGGCCGTCATAGCGCATTCCTCTTGGTCTAGAGCCACTATAGGCAAAAATCAACTAGCGATCAACGATGCAGGGCTGCTGGAGCTACCCTTTGATCCGAAGTCACCAGTGAGCCTGCATTTATGCCAAGAAACCCCTCAGCCTCTTGGGGTTCGTCGGGATTTTGACGCCGAATCGTTGATTCGTACTTGACATGACTATTTATTGTTTTGAAAGTTGTAAATACATCTTTCTACCAGGAAATGGCGGTAGCCCTTTTGAATCACCATGTGTCATCGCAGCGCTTTCGGACGCTGCCACGTCGAAAAAATGCAACATCGCCAGATGTTACAGTGCTCAGCCTCATGGGCGTGGAAGCCACGTCTATTGCCGCCCGGCAGATGTGCAACAATTTTCTTGACATATAACCTTTGAGGATCACCGCCGCGGCGTTGTGCGCAAGCGAGCGCCGCACCACCTCGCGCGGGTGGACGCTGGCGTGGTTGATGGTGCCGCGAAACAGGGTCTCGAAACCCAGTGGCTGGTGCTTGTTGTCCAGGAACAGGCAGCCAAAGACCTCGCTGGGCTCATGGCGCAGCATGGACTTGAGGTAGCGCCGTACCGCACTGGCGCTTTCCAGCGCGGGCTCCTTCACGATGATCGCATCCAGATGCCGCCGCCCGATCTCCAGCACCGCCTGCAACTGGCTGTACTTCACCGGCCCTACCCCCGGCTCGCGCAACACCTCGGCCCGGTCGGCCTCCAGAAACTGCCTCAGGCCGCCGAACCGCGCCAGCAGACCGCGAGCTAGGTCCACCACGTTCAGCCCCGCGACCCCTGACCCCAGGAACACCGCCAACAGCTCGGCATCCGACAGGCTTGCCGCCCCGCGCTTCATCAATTTCTCTCTCGGCCGTTCCGACGAAGGCCATTCCCTGATCTGCATTGCTGCTCCTTTTGGGTTACTGCGGCGCGTTTGAGCGCTGTGTTAATCTATTTCGTCCCGTTTACAGCGACGATCTGCCGCAGGCAGTCCTCGTCGCCGCGTGCTTTCACTGAACAAAAGGCAAAGCCTATGCAGCGGCTGTATCGCAAGCGCATCGTTCTCGGCGTGGGGGGCGGCATTGCCGCCTACAAGAGCGCCGAGCTGATTCGCCGACTCCTGGAGCACGGCGCGCAAGTGCGCGTCGTCATGACCCGTGGCGGCGCGGAATTCATCACCCCGCTGACCCTGCAGGCGCTGTCCGGCCACCCGGTGCACATGGACCTGCTCGACCCCGCCGCCGAAGCGGCGATGGGCCATATCGAGCTGGCCAAGTGGGCCGACCTGGTGCTGATCGCCCCGGCCACCGCCGACCTCATGGCGCGCATGGCGCAAGGCATGGCGGACGACCTGCTGACCACCCTGGTGCTGGCCACCGACGCCACCGTAGCCGTCGCCCCGGCCATGAACCAGGCCATGTGGCGCGACCCGGCCACCCAGGCCAACCTGACGCTGCTGCAGAGCCGTGGCATCAAGGTGTTCGGCCCGGCCTCCGGCAGCCAGGCCTGTGGCGACGTCGGCCTGGGCCGCATGCTCGAGGCCACCGACCTGGCCTGGTGCGCGGCCGAAAGCTTCAAGCGCCAGTCGCTGACCGGCAAGCACGTGCTGATTACCGCGGGGCCGACCCAGGAAAACATCGATCCGGTGCGCTACATCACCAATCATAGCTCCGGGAAGATGGGTTTCGCGCTGGCCGAGGCGGCGGCCGAAGCCGGTGCTCGGGTGACCCTCGTGACGGGTCCGGTACACCTGCCGACCCCCGACCGGGTCAACCGTATCGACGTGGTGAGCGCGCGGGACATGCTCGCGGCCTGCGAAGCGGCCATGCCGTGCGATCTGCTGATCGCCTCCGCCGCGGTCGCGGACTACCGTCCGGAAGTCGTCGCCGCGCAGAAACTCAAGAAAGACCCTACGACCGGCGACGGCTTGCTGCTGCAGATGGTGCGTAATCCGGATATCCTTGCCACCATTGCCGGTCGCCCCGACCGCCCGTTCAGTGTCGGCTTTGCCGCCGAGACCGAACACCTGCTCGATTACGCCACGCGCAAGCTCAAGGACAAGAACCTCGACCTGATCGTCGCCAATGATGTGGCCAACCCCAGCATCGGCTTCAACAGCGAGGAAAACGCCCTGACCGTGATCGACCGCCAGCAGCACGAAACCCTCTTTGCGCAGACCAGCAAGGGCAAGATCGCCCGCCAGCTGGTCGCCTTCATTGCCGAACGGCTCAACCAGGTCTGACACGTTTACATGCACGCTCTACAAGCCAAGATCCTCGACCCCCGCATCGGCGGCGACTTCCCGCTGCCGCAGTACGCCACCCCCGGCTCCGCCGGCCTCGACCTGCGCGCCATGCTGCAGCAGGACACCGTCCTTGAGCCGGGCCAGACCCTGCTCATCCCTACCGGGCTGTCGATCTACATCGGCGACCCGGGCCTTGCCGCGATGATCCTGCCGCGCTCGGGCCTGGGCCATAAACACGGCATCGTGCTGGGCAACCTGGTCGGCCTGATCGACTCGGACTACCAGGGCGAGCTGATGGTCTCCTGCTGGAACCGCGGCCAGACCCCGTTCACCATCGCCGTTGGCGAACGCATCGCGCAGCTGGTGCTGGTGCCTGTGGTACAGGCGCATTTCGACATCGTCGAGGCCTTCGACGAGAGCCAGCGCGGTGCTGGCGGCTTTGGCCATTCGGGCAGCCACTGAGCAGATCACACGACCGTTCGCGCCATGGATGGCGAACTCTCTGGGCAAACCGCCGTCCAAGCGTTCAGTTTTTGTCCGTCCAGACAGCCCTTGACCCTTGGAGCACCCAGAGATGAACGACATGGCCCAACTGCCTTCCGTGCTGCCTGACAGTATCTTTCGCGCCTACGATATCCGTGGCGTTGTGGGCAAGACCCTGACAGGGGAAACCGCCTACTGGATCGGCCGCGCCATCGGCGCGCAGAGCCTGGCCCAGGGTGAACCCAACGTCTCGGTCGGCCGCGATGGCCGCCTCTCCGGCCCCATGCTGGTCGAGCAGCTCATCAAGGGCCTGGCCGAGGCCGGCTGCCAGGTCAGCGACGTGGGCCTGGTGCCCACGCCTGCGCTGTACTACGCCGCCAACGTCCTGGCCGGCAAGTCCGGGGTGATGCTGACCGGCAGCCATAACCCGCCTGACTACAATGGTTTCAAGATCGTCATCGCTGGCGATACCCTGGCCAACGAGCAGATCCAGGCCCTGTTGACCCGCCTGCGCACCAACGACCTTACCCGCGGCGAAGGCCGTGTCGAAAAGGTCGAGATCCTCGAGCGCTACTTCCAGCAGATCACCGCCGACATCAAGCTGGCCAAGCCGCTGAAGGTGGTGGTCGACTGCGGCAACGGCGCTGCCGGGGTGATCGCGCCCCAGCTGATCGAGGCCCTGGGTTGCGAGGTCATCCCGCTGTTCTGCGACGTCGATGGCAACTTCCCCAACCACCACCCGGACCCGGGCAAGCCTGAAAACCTCGTCGACCTGATCGCCAAGGTCAAGGAAACCGGCGCGGACATCGGCCTGGCCTTCGACGGCGACGGCGACCGCGTGGGCGTGGTGACCAACACCGGCAACATCGTCTACCCCGACCGCCTGCTGATGCTGTTCGCCCAGGACGTGCTGTCGCGCAACCCCGGCGCCGAGATCATCTTCGACGTCAAGTGCACCCGCCGCCTGACCCCGCTGATCGAGCAGTACGGCGGCCGCGCCCTGATGTGGAAGACCGGTCACTCGCTGATCAAGAAGAAGATGAAGCAGACCGGCTCGCTGCTGGCCGGTGAAATGAGCGGGCACATCTTCATCAAGGAGCGCTGGTACGGTTTCGACGACGGCATCTACAGCGCCGTGCGCCTGCTGGAAATCCTCAGCAAGGCCGGCCAGGACGCCGAAACCCTGTTTGCCGCGTTCCCCAATGATATTTCCACGCCTGAAATCAACATTGATGTGACCGACGAGGGTAAATTCAGCATCATTGATGCGCTGCAACGCGACGCCGCCTGGGGCGATGCCAGCCTGACCACCATCGACGGTGTGCGGGTCGACTACGCCAACGGCTGGGGCCTGGTCCGCGCCTCCAACACCACACCGGTGCTGGTGCTGCGATTCGAGGCCGACAGCGACGCCGAGCTGCAACGTATCAAGGATGTTTTCCGCGAACAGTTGCTCAAGGTTTCCCCTGAGCTGCAACTGCCGTTCTGACCGTTTATCTGTTCCTTACAGGAGCCCTGCATGACCCTCGATCGCAATGCCGCTTCCCATGTAGCCGAGGTTTTGTCCGAAGCGCTGCCTTACATTCGCCGCTTCGTCGGCAAGACCCTGGTGATCAAGTACGGCGGCAACGCGATGGAGAGCGAGGAGCTCAAGACGGGCTTTGCCCGTGACATCGTGCTGATGAAGGCCGTGGGCATCAACCCGGTGGTGGTTCACGGCGGTGGCCCGCAGATCGGCGACCTGCTCAAGCGCCTGTCGATCGAGAGCCATTTCATCGACGGCATGCGCGTCACCGATTCGCAGACCATGGACGTCGTCGAGATGGTCCTCGGTGGCCAGGTCAACAAGGACATCGTCAACCTGATCAACCGCCACGGCGGCAGCGCCATCGGCCTGACCGGCAAGGACGCTGAGCTGATCCGCGCCAAGAAGCTCACCGTCTCGCGCCAGACCCCGGAAATGACCACGCCGGAAATCATCGACATCGGCCACGTTGGCGAAGTCGTCGGGGTCAATACCGATCTGCTGAACATGCTGGTCAAGGGCGATTTCATTCCGGTGATCGCGCCGATTGGCGTTGGTGCCAACGGCGAGTCGTACAACATCAACGCCGACCTGGTCGCCGGCAAGGTCGCCGAGGCGCTGAAGGCCGAGAAGCTGATGCTGCTCACCAACATCGCCGGCCTGATGGACAAGCAGGGCCAGGTACTGACCGGCCTGACCACCGAGCAGGTCAACGAGCTGATCGCCGACGGCACCATCTACGGTGGCATGCTTCCCAAGATCAAGTGCGCCCTGGAAGCGGTACAAGGTGGCGTGCAGAGCTCGCACATCATCGACGGCCGCGTGCCCAATGCGGTGCTGCTGGAGATCTTCACCGACAGCGGTGTGGGCACCCTCATCACCAATTGCAAACGCCACATCTGACAGTCGGGCCGCTCCGCGCAGGAGCTCCTGCCAGACAAAAAAAAGGCGACCCGCAAAGGTCGCCTTTTCTGCATTTCAGGCCGGTCAGATCCCGTACCGGGCCCGATACGCCTCCACAGCGGGCAGATGCTGCTTGAGCTGCGGGTCATCGGCGAGGAACTCCAGCACCTGGGTCAGTGAAATGATGCTGACCACCGGGATGCCGAAGTCGCGCTCGACTTCCTGGATCGCCGACAGTTCGCCATTGCCGCGTTCTTCGCGGTTCAGCGCGATCAGCACGCCAGCGGCCGTGGCCTGCTGCGCACCGATTATCTGCATGACTTCGCGAATGGCGGTACCGGCGGTGATCACGTCGTCGATGATCAGCACATTGCCTTCCAGCGGCGCGCCAACCAGGCTGCCGCCTTCGCCGTGGGCCTTGGCTTCCTTGCGGTTGAAGCACCACGGCAGGTCGAGATCATGGTGCTCGGCCAGGGCCACGGCAGTGGCCGCGGCCAGGGGAATGCCTTTGTAGGCCGGGCCGAACAGCACGTCGAAGGGGATCTTGCTGTCGACGATCGCCGCCGCATAGAAACGCCCGAGCTGGGCCAGGGCCGAGCCGCTGTTGAACAGGCCGGCATTGAAGAAGTACGGGCTGGTGCGGCCCGACTTGAGGGTGAACTCACCGAAACGCAGAACACCGCGATCGATGGCAAAACGAATGAAGTCGCGCTGATACGGCTGCATGAGAAGTCCCGAATACCACGGATTTAGCTAAATGAGTTGAGCTCGGGTATCATACACGCACGTGATTTTTGGGGCCATTTATGCGGATCATCAGTGTGAACGTAAATGGCATTCAGGCTGCGGCCGAGCGTGGTTTGCTCAGCTGGTTACAAGCCCAGAATGCCGACGTCATCTGTCTTCAGGATACCCGCGCCTCGGCCTTTGAACTCGACGACCCAGCTTTTCAGCTAGATGGCTATTTCCTTTATGCCTGCGATGCGGAAGTCCCTGCCCAAGGGGGCGTGGCTCTGTATTCGCGGTTGCAGCCCAAGGCAGTCATCACAGGCCTGGGCTTCGAGACAGCCGACCGTTACGGGCGTTACCTGCAGGCCGATTTCGACAAGGTAAGCATCGCGACATTGCTGCTGCCATCGGGAATGAACGGCGACGAGGACTTGAACCAGAAGTTCAAGTTGATGGACGACTTCGCCAAGTACCTCGACAAGCAACGCCGCAAGCGTCGCGAATATATCTATTGCGGCTCGCTTTATGTGGCGCAACAGAAGCTCGACATCAAGAACTGGCGCGACAGCCAGCAGTCGCCAGGCTTCCTGCCGCCAGAGCGTGCCTGGATGGACGCGATCATTGGCGACATGGGCTATGTCGATGCCCTGCGCGAAGTCAGCCGTGAAGGCGACCAGTACAGCTGGTGGCCGGACAACGAGCAGGCCGAGATGCTCAACCTGGGCTATCGCTTCGACTACCAGGTGCTCACGCCAGGCCTGCGCCGCTTCGTGCGCAGCGCCCGGTTGCCGCGCCAGCCGCGCTTCTCCCAGCACGCGCCGCTGATCGTGGACTACGACTGGACGCTGACCATCTGACGATGATCAACGGATACAAAAAAGCCGACTTCGCGTCGGCTTTCTTGTGTCTGGCGCAGGCTGACCGGTCAGTCGGCCAGCGATACGTTCTGCAGCTCGAACAGGTCGGTCATGCCTTTCTGCGCCAGCGCCAGCATGGCGTTGAGCTCTTCAGGCTGGAACGGCGCGCCTTCGGCGGTGCCCTGGACTTCGATGAAACCGCCAGCGCTGGTCATGACCACGTTCAGGTCGGTTTCGGCAGCCGAGTCCTCCAGGTAGTCGAGGTCCAGGACCGCTTCGCCCTGGTACATGCCCACCGAGACGGCCGCGATCATGTGCTTGAGCGGATCGCCGCCTTTCAGGCCACCACGTTTCTTGACCACGCGCAGGGCGTCGACCAGAGCGACCATGGCGCCGGTGATCGAGGCGGTGCGGGTGCCGCCGTCGGCCTGGATCACGTCGCAGTCGACGTACAGGGTGATCTCGCCCAGCTTGCTCATGTCGAGCGCGGCGCGCAGTGCACGGCCGATCAGGCGCTGGATCTCGAGGGTGCGACCACCCTGCTTGCCACGGCTGGCTTCGCGCTGGTTACGCTCGCCGGTGGAGCGCGGCAGCATGCCATACTCGGCAGTCAGCCAGCCTTGGCCCTTGCCTTTGAGGAAGCGGGGAACACCATTTTCGACGCTGACCGTGCAGACGACCTTGGTGTCGCCGAACTCGACCAGTACCGACCCCTCGGCGTGCTTGGTGTAGTTGCGGGTGATGCGGATCGAGCGGAGCTGATCGGCGGCGCGACCACTTGGACGTTTCATCTGGGATACCTGTACTGGGACTTGAATCTGCCGGGCATTATAAAGCCCCGCGTGCCGTGAGGACATGCCTATTGTCGCAGGGCCGTGCCCGACGGGGCCGTTGCGCAGCCTTTCGGCAGGTTTGTGGGCCCCCGCGATTGGGCGCTGGCACCGCACTGCGCTACAATCCTGCGCCTTGCAGCCCGACGGGCTCACCCTGTTCATCCGACTTCGCGAGGTAATCCCCCATGGTGCACAGCATGACCGCTTTTGCTCGTGTCGAGCGCGCTGGCAGCCAAGGCACCCTGGTCTGGGAGCTGCGCTCGGTCAACCACCGCTACCTCGAGCCGCACCTGCGCCTGCCCGAGTCGCTGCGCGAACTCGAAGGCCCGGTCCGTGAAGGCCTGCGCCAAGGAATCTCGCGCGGCAAGGTGGAATGCACCCTGCGCCTGAGCGAAGACAGCACCGGCAAGCCGCTGCAGGTCGACCGCGAGCGCGCCGCGCAACTGGTCGCCGCCGCCGAGACCGTGGCCAGCCTGATCCGCCAGCCCGCGCCGCTCAACCCGCTGGAAGTCCTGGCCTGGCCAGGCGTGCTGGTGGCTGATGCAAGCGATCCGCAGGCGCTCAACGCCGAGGCGGTCGCGCTGTTCGAGGAAGCACTCAAGGAGCTCAAGGCCGGCCGCAGCCGCGAAGGCGCGGAGCTGGCCCGGCTGATCAACGAACGCCTGGACAACATGGCCACCGAGGTCACTACCCTGCGCGCCCTGGTGCCGCAGATGCTGGCGGCCCAGCGGCAGAAGATCATCGACCGCTTCGGCGACCTGCAGGCCGAGCTCGACCCGCAGCGCCTGGAGCAGGAGATGGTGCTGCTCGCGCAGAAGAGCGATGTCGCCGAAGAGCTCGACCGCCTCAGCACCCACGTCACCGAGGTGCGCCGGGTGCTCAAGTCCGGCGGCGCGGCCGGTCGGCGCCTCGACTTCCTGATGCAAGAGCTCAACCGCGAAGCGAATACGCTCGGTTCCAAGGCCTTTGACCCACGCAGCACGCAGGCGGCGGTCAACCTCAAGGTACTGATCGAACAAATGCGTGAACAAGTACAGAACATCGAGTAAGGCCACCCCCACATGAATCACAGCAGCGGTACCCTCTACATCGTCTCCGCGCCTTCGGGCGCCGGCAAGACCAGCCTGGTCAAGGCCCTCACGGACGCCGACCAGAACATCCGCGTCTCGGTTTCGCACACCACCCGCGCCATGCGCCCGGGTGAGGCGCACGGGGTGAACTACCACTTCGTCGAGCACGTGGAGTTCAAGTCGCTGATCGCGATGGGCGATTTCCTCGAGCACGCCGAGGTGTTCGGCAACTTCTACGGCACCTCGCGCAGTGCCCTGCAGCAGACCCTGGACCAGGGCGTCGACCTGATCCTGGAGATCGACTGGCAAGGCGCCCAGCAGGTGCGCAAGCTGATGCCCCAGGCCCGCTCTATCTTCATCCTGCCGCCCAGCCAGCAGGCCCTGCGCCAGCGCCTGAACAACCGCGGCCAGGACAGCGACGAGATCATCGAAGGGCGCATGAAGGAAGCGGTCAGCGAGATGGCCCATTTTGATGAGTATGACTACCTGATCATCAATGATGAGTTCGCCGAGGCGCTGGAAGACCTCAAGGCGATCTTCCGGGCCAATCGGCTGGATCACAAAGTGCAGCAGCAGCGGCATCGCGCGCTGCTGGACCAGCTGCTGGCCTGATCCAGACAACATCGCGTTGCCCCTTTCGCTGGCAAGCCAGCTCCCACAGGTACAGCGCCACCATGGAAGGCGACGCAGTATCTGTGGGAGCTGGCTTGCCAGCGAAGGGGCAACGCGGTATTCGAGGCCTACACCCGCACCGGCACCGTCGCCTGCTGATGCAACGTGGCCCCGAGGAAGTACGCCGGCGCCCGCCACCGCGACAGCACCATCAGCACGATCCCCAACAGCGAAATGATCAGCGCGATCACGAACACCAGCCCCAGTCCGCCCACATGCGAGCCGCTGCCAAAGTCAGGTGAAGCGCTGTCGAGCGCCGTCTGCAGGAAGATCACCGACAGGATCGCGCCGCCCACCAGCGGGCACACGCCGCGCATCAGGAAATGCCGGACACTGTCGAACAGGCTGCGGCGGAAGTACCACACGCAGGCAAACGCCGTCAGCGAGTAGTAGAAGCAGATCATCATTCCCAACGCCGTGATGGTATCCGCCAGCACGTTCTCGCTGAGTGTACGCATGGTCACGTAGAACAGCGCGGCCGCGACGCCCGCGCAGATGGTGGCGTAGCGTGGCGTCTGCGAACGCGGGCAGATCCTCGCGAAGCGCTGCGGCACGGCGCCGTAATACCCCATGGCGAGCAGCGTGCGGGCGGGCGATACGAAGGTCGACTGCAACGAAGCGGCGGTACTGGCAAGCACGGCGATCGACATCAGGATCGCCAGCGGCCCCATCACCGGGCCGGCCAGGTGCGCGAACACGTTTTCCTGAATACGCGGATTGCCCAGCCCCAGGCCGATGTCACCAATGCCGGCGAATTGCAGCGTGGCAATGCCGGTCACCAGATACAGCCCGAGGATCAGCAACACTGTCATGGTCGCCGCCTTGCCCGGTACCTCCTCGCTGCCCACCGACTCTTCGCTGACGGTCAGGCATACGTCCCAGCCCCAGAAAATGAAGATCGACAGCGAAAGACCCGCGGTAAAGGCCGAGAACGACTCGACGCCGAAGGGGTTGAACCAGTCCAGGTCGAACTGCAACGGCGGCGGCGCGGTGGACTCGCCGAACGCCGCCATGGCGAACCCGATCAATACCACCAGCTGCAGCGCCACCAGGCCGTACTGCACCGTCATCGTCGTGCCCATGCCCCTACAGCAGATCCACACCGCCAGGGCGATGAACACGCAACAGGTGCTGATGTTGACAAGCAGGTTGTCGCTTAGCGCAGCCACCTCGTGGCTGCCCGTTATCTGCCCCAGAAACAGATAGAAAAAGTCGACCGCGACCCCGGCCAGGTTCGACAGCACGATGGTGGTGGCCGTCACCAGCCCCCACCCGCCGATCCAGCCGATCATGGGCCCGAAGGCCCGCGCCGACCAGGTAAAGGACGTGCCGCTGTCGGGCTCCGCCGCGTTGAGCTCGCGGTAGCCCAAGGCAACCAGCAGCATCGGCAGGAAGCCGACGATGAACACCGCCGGCAGATGGGCGCCGACCTCTCGTACGGTCGGGCCAAGGGCGCCGGTCAGGGTGTAGACCGGCGCGATGGTCGAAATGCCCAGCACCACGCTGGCCAGCAGGCCCAGGCGGCCCTTGGCCAGGCCTTTGCCGGAGGCCGTGCCGGTACTGCCCGCCTGCCCGTCCACATCGGGAGGGCGTGCGGCTTCAGTGTATTCGCTCATGAGTAGTTGCCATCGATATTGGTATTGTTTTGAAGGGCCTCCCGGGGGAGGCGCTTTCACTCATTGAAAGCTTGCTGCAAAAGGTCGAGTCTTCCCAGACCTTCGGGCGATGTCGGAATTCCTGCTGGTCGATTGCAATGAAGCGGCAAAGGGTAGGCCGAGGCGCGTCACGAGCGCTGGCGGCTGATGCTGTTGTCTTGGGAGATGTCCATCGTGGAGCGTGCGCGGGGGCCGAAGGCCTGCGCAGACCTGTGACATCCGGATGAATTGATTACCGGGTGCGGTTTCACTATAAAATGGCCCCAACGCAACAGACATTGGCATTTCGGCAAGCAGAGCGTGCGCCCATGCAATATCAGATCACCCATGCCGACCTCTCCCTGGTTCTCGCCCTTGAGCGCGGCCGATCCCTGGCCAAGGCCGCCGAGCTGCTCAAGGTCGATGTCTCGACGGTTTTCCGCTCGATCAGGCGGCTGGAGTCGGCGCTGGGCACGGCGCTATTCGTCAAGAGCCGCAAGGGCTACCTGCCCACCGATACCGCCAAGGCGCTGGCAGAGCAGGCCGAACGCGCCGAGCAGGCCCTGGACGCCGCACGCATCGCACTGACCTGCGGCGAGCAGGTGGTGAGCGGCACGGTCCGGGTGACCTGCACCGAAGCCGTGCTGCATAGCCTGCTGCTGCCCGCGCTGGCGAGCTTCATGCCGAGCTATCCTGCGCTGTCGCTGGAAATGGGCACCTCCAATACCTTCGCCAACCTCAGCCGGCGCGACGCCGACATCGCCCTGCGCCTGACCAATACTCCGCCGGAGCATCTGGTCGGCCGCTGCCTGGGCTCGACGTCCTATGTGATCTGCGGCCGCCCGGAGTTTCGCCAGCGCCTGGCCGAGTCGCCCACCAGCGTGCCGTGGATCGGTCCGGATGACGCCATGCAGGACCACCCGACGGTGATCTGGCGCAACCAGCAGTTTCCCGGCTTGACGCCGCGCTATCACTGCAGCGGCATGTCAACCATCGCCCAGCTCGTGACCACCGGGATGGGCGTGGCGGCATTGGCCGACTACATGGTGCAGGGCCTGCCAGGCGTGGAAGCGCTGAGCGGCCCGCTGCCCGGCTGCGATACCCAGCTGTGGTTGCTGACGCGCCCGGACTGCCGCGCACTGCGCTCGGTGCAGACCTTGTTCGAAGAACTGACCCCACGGCTGCGCGAGGCCATGTCGCGATAGGCCATCGCCGGTGGTTGTGCTGCAGGCCTCTAAGCCGGTATTGTCGGCCTCACGCTTATTGCAGCGCGGCCTGTGGCGACGGCGGAATTGAAATCAGTCCTTCCCTAATGGCTGGTGATTTTTTAAACTATCGAGTCCGCCCGCCCATCCTGGGCACTGCGCATATTGTATTTGCTACGAGGAAGACCATGGCCCGCGTAACCGTTGAAGATTGCCTAGAACACGTGGATAACCGCTTTGAGCTGGTCATGCTGTCTACCAAGCGTGCCCGTCAGCTGGCCACCGGTGGTAAAGAGCCACGCGTGGCATGGGAAAACGACAAGCCTACCGTCGTCGCCCTGCGCGAGATCGCCGAAGGCATCGTGACCCCCGAGTTCATCGCTGCTGAAGACATCGTCACCGAAGATCCGGTATTTGCCGCGTTCGAGGACGAGGCCAACGAGGCCGTCTGAGCCCATGCCTGGTCGACGTTGTGCGGCGCGGGTCCCCGTTCCTCGGCTGGAGGTGATCCTGTGCCGAGCATAGATGTCCTCGCCGATCGTCTGTCGGCCTATCTCGGCGCTGATCAGGTCAACCTGGTGCGCCGGGCCTATTTCTACGCCGAGCAAGCCCACGACGGCCAACGCCGTCGCAGCGGCGAACCCTATGTGACCCACCCGCTCGCGGTGGCCAGCATCCTCGCCGACATGCACATGGACCATCAGAGCCTGATGGCCGCCATGTTGCACGATGTAATCGAAGACACCGGCATCGCCAAGGAAGCGCTCAGCTCCCAGTTTGGCGAAACCGTCGCCGAACTGGTCGACGGGGTCAGCAAGCTGACCCAGATGAACTTCGAGACCAAGGCCGAGGCCCAGGCCGAGAACTTCCAGAAGATGGCCATGGCCATGGCCCGCGACATCCGCGTGATCCTGGTCAAGCTGGCCGACCGCCTGCACAACATGCGTACCCTTGAAGTGCTGTCGGGCGAGAAACGCCGGCGCATCGCCAAGGAAACCCTCGAGATCTACGCCCCCATCGCCAACCGCCTGGGGATGCACAGCGTGCGTGTCGAATTCGAGGACCTGGGCTTCAAGGCCATGCACCCGATGCGCTCCGCGCGCATCTATCAGGCCGTCAAACGGGCCCGCGGCAATCGCAAGGAAATCGTCAACAAGATCGAGCAGTCCCTGGCCCATTGCCTGGCCGTGGACAACATCGAAGGCGAGGTCAGCGGCCGGCAGAAGCACCTCTATGGCATCTACAAGAAGATGCGCGGCAAGCGCCGCGCCTTCAACGAGATCATGGACGTGTATGCGTTTCGCATCATCGTCGACAAGGTCGATACCTGCTATCGCGTGCTAGGCGCCGTGCACAACCTGTACAAGCCGCTGCCGGGGCGTTTCAAGGACTACATCGCGATCCCCAAGGCCAACGGCTACCAGTCGCTGCATACCACGCTGTTCGGCATGCACGGCGTGCCCATCGAAATCCAGATCCGCACCCGCGAGATGGAAGAGATGGCCAACAACGGCATCGCCGCGCACTGGCTGTACAAGTCCAGCGACGACGAGCAGCCCAAGGGCAGCCATGCCCGCGCCCGCCAGTGGGTCAAGGGCGTGCTCGAGATGCAGCAGCGCGCGGGCAATTCGCTCGAATTCATTGAAAGCGTGAAGATCGACCTGTTCCCGGACGAGGTCTACGTGTTCACGCCCAAAGGGCGGATCATGGAGCTGCCCAAGGGCTCCACCGCCGTCGACTTTGCCTACGCGGTGCACACCGACGTCGGCAACAGCTGCATCGCCTGCCGCATCAACCGGCGCCTGGCGCCGTTGTCCGAAGCCCTGCAAAGCGGCTCGACGGTCGAGATCGTCAGCGCACCGGGCGCGCGCCCGAATCCGGCCTGGCTCAACTTCGTGGTCACCGGCAAGGCGCGCACGCATATTCGCCATGCGCTCAAGCAGCAACGGCGTTCGGAGTCGATCAACCTGGGCGAGCGCTTGCTCAACAAGGTGCTCACCGGCTTCGACAGCAACCTGGACAACATCCCGTACGAGCGCATCCAGGCCATTCTGGTCGAATACCGCCTGGAGCTGGTCGAAGACCTGCTCGAGGACATCGGCCTGGGCAACCGCATGGCCTACGTGGTCGCCCGCCGCCTGCTGTCGGCCGAAGGCGAGCAGTTGCCCAGCCCCGAGAGCCCGCTGGCGATCCGCGGCACCGAGGGCCTGGTGCTCAGCTACGCCAAGTGCTGCACGCCGATTCCGGGGGATCCGATCGTCGGCCACCTATCGGCGGGCAAAGGCATGGTGGTGCACCTCGAGAACTGCCGCAACATCAGTGAAATCCGGCATAACCCCGAGAAGTGCTTGCAGCTCTCGTGGGCCAAGGATGTGACCGGCGAATTCAATGTCGAGCTGCGCGTCGAACTCGAACACCAGCGGGGACTGATCGCCCTGCTGGCGAGCAGCGTCAATGCGGCCGACGGCAATATCGAGAAAATCAGCATGGACGAGCGCGATGGCCGCATCAGCGTGGTCCAGCTGGTGGTCAATGTACACGACCGCGTGCACCTGGCCCGCGTGATCAAGAAACTGCGTACGTTGACCGGCGTGATCCGCATCACCCGGATGCGCACGTAGCCCGCCCACCGCAAGGAGTCATCATGACCAAGACCGTCATCACCAGCGACAAGGCACCCGCCGCCATCGGCACCTACTCCCAGGCGATCAAGGCCGGCAACACCGTGTACATGTCTGGCCAGATCCCGCTGGACCCCAAGACCATGGAACTGGTCGAAGGCTTCGAGGCCCAGACCGTGCAGGTCTTCGAAAACCTCAAGGCGGTGGCCGAGGCCGCGGGCGGCTCGTTCAAGGACATCGTCAAGCTGAACATCTTCCTGACCGACCTTGGCCACTTCGCCAAGGTCAACGAAGTCATGGGCCGCTACTTCGAGCAGCCTTACCCGGCGCGCGCCGCCATTGGCGTGGCCGCCCTGCCACGTGGCTCGCAAGTCGAGATGGACGCCATCCTGGTCCTCGAGTAAAGCCCCAGGTGGCGGGTTCGATGCCCGCCACCGACCTCTCCTAAGGCCTCTTCATGCGACAAGCACTGACCCTCTCGCTGGCAGCCCTTGTATTGGGTGGTTGCGCCAGCCATAAACCCGAAGACTACAACGGCACCTGGATCAACCAGGGCGCCATCGACGCAGCCGCCAAAGGCGTAGGCCTGCGCCAGGCCCTGGCCAGCAATGGCCCGAATTTCGAGTGGAACGTCGATACCGCCAACCAGCGCGCCATCTTCAGCAATGGCTTCGAGGTGGTTGAAGGCCGGCTCAGCGCCGTCGATGAACAATGGAACGTGGCGTTCGGCGGTGATCACAGCGAACAGCTCGGACTCGACGGTGATGAGCTGGTACAGGCCGCCGGGCAGGACACGCCCGAGCAACAGTTCGAGAAAGCCCGGGCACCGGCACCTGCGGGCGCTCCGGTCGGCAGCAGCTTCGAGAAAGCCCTCTACGGTGCCTACCTCGGGGGTGACTGGAAGATCGTCGAGGGACCGGGCAAGGGTGGCGTGGTGCGGTTCGCCGACAATGGCGGCGTCGACGGCCTGCCGAACCTGACGCGCTACGCGCTGTGCCTGGCAGGCGACTGCGCCAGCATCAGCGGCCAGTACGACAGCCTCTGGCTGGAGCGTAACCAGCAAGGCAACCCCTGGATCTTCACCCGTGATGGCGACACCCTGGAGATCTTCCAGGCGCTCAACAGCGCGCAGCCCAATGAGATGCCCCAGCTGAAGCCGGGTGCGCGGCAGTGGGTGCTGGAGCGCGATTGAGCTGGGCCGGGGCCCGCCGCAGCAGCTGTGAGGTCCGGCCCACGCCTGCTGCGCCCTGGACCGCTACTTACTTCCCGCCAAGAATCGCCGCGTAACCTTCCTTGAAGGTCGGATACCGCGGCACCCATCCCAATGCCCGCGCCCGCGCGTTGCTGCAGCGCTTGCTGCCGGTACGGCGGACACGCTGCTGATCCGACCACTGGGTAACGCCCATATGGCCGCGCAGCCAGTCCACCACCTCGGCGAGCGGTGCCGGCGCATCATCCACACCGATATAGCAGTCCTGCAACGCCACGCCCTGGGCATCCGCATGCAGCAGGAAAGACAGCAACCCCGCGGCGTCCTCGGCATGGATGCGGTTGCCATACAGCGGCGGCTCCTGCGCCACGCGATAGCCCTGGCGCACCTGGTTCAGCAAGAACTCGCGGCCCGGCCCATAGATGCCCGTCAAGCGGACCCGGGTCGCCGGCACGCCGCTCTGCACCGCCAGCCGCTCCGCCTCCAGCATCAGCCGGCCCGAATATCCCGCAGGCTCGGTCGCCGCGGTTTCATCGACCCACTCACCACCCTGTTGCGCATAGACACTGCTGCTGGATACGAACAGCAGGCGCCGCGGCCGCTGGCCATGTTCGTCCAGCCATCGCAGCACATTGCGCAGCCCATCGACATACGCCACCTGGTATCCCGCCTCATCGTGCTGGCTCGCGGCCACGCAGTAGACGACATAGTCAGGACAACGCTGCGGCCAGTCAGCCGGGCAAGCGGGGTCGGCAAGGTCCGCGGCAACCGGCAGCACACCTTCAGGCAGGTGCTCGACCGAGCGGCGCAAGCCGCTGACTTGCCAGTGACTGGCCAGCAACTGCCTGGCCAAGCGACCGCCAACATCACCACATCCGACGATCAACGCAGAAAGGTCCGACATTCAAATGCTCCCAAACCAAAGGTTCAGCCTAGCCGGACGGGGGGATGAACGGCCAGAAATGGTAAAAAAAAGTAACTTAATTGCTTCTGCTAACAAGAATTAATTGCAATAATGGCCGCCTCAATTTGTTCTCGGCCTGCCTCGAGGCCTGGAAGGACACCCTCTCTTCTTTTCATCAGGTCGGGCCAGCATGACACGCATTCAACCCTCCGCTTCGCCAACCACACCACGCGCCTGGCGCGCCATTGCCGCGCTCATGTTCAGCCTGGTGCTGGCCCCCGCCGCGATGGCCGATGAGCCTGTCGCGCCGGCAGCCAACTCGCCGACCGTGGCAGCCGCGCCTGCCGCGCCGGCCACCGATGCTGCCACCCCTGCTGCTGCCCCTGCTGACGCAGCCGCCCCTGCGGCACCAGTCGAAGGCGCAGCGCCAGCGGCCGACGAAAACGTGCAGGCCCTGGTCGAAGACACCTCCCTGGGCATGGCCCACGACCTGTCCCCATGGGGCATGTACAAGAACGCTGACATCATCGTCAAGATCGTGATGATCGGCCTGGCAATCGCCTCGATCATCACCTGGACCATCTGGATCGCCAAGGGCTTCGAGCTGCTGGGCGCCAAGCGCCGCCTGCGTGGCGAGATCGCGGTCCTGAAGAAGTCCGCGAGCCTCAAGCAGGCCAGCGAAGTCTCCAACAAGGAAGGCACCCTGGCCCACCTGCTGGTCCACGACGCCCTCGAGGAAATGCGTCTCTCGGCCAATGCCCGTGAGAAGGAAGGCATCAAGGAACGCGTGAGCTTCCGCCTGGAACGCCTGGTTGCCGCCAGCGGCCGTAACATGAGCAATGGCACCGGCGTGCTGGCCACCATCGGCTCCACCGCACCGTTTGTCGGCCTGTTCGGCACCGTGTGGGGCATCATGAACAGCTTCATCGGCATCGCCAAGACCCAGACCACCAACCTGGCCGTGGTCGCCCCCGGCATCGCCGAAGCCCTGCTGGCCACTGCCCTGGGCCTGGTCGCCGCGATTCCTGCGGTGGTCATCTACAACGTCTTCGCCCGCTCCATCGCCGGCTACAAGGCGCAGGTATCCGACGCTTCGGCGCAGGTGCTGCTGCTGGTCAGCCGCGACCTGGACCATCAGTCCAGCGAGCGCTCCGCTCCGCACATGGTGAAAGTGGGGTAAGCCATGGGCCTGCATCTTAACGAAGGTGGCGATGACCTCGCCGAAAACCACGAGATCAACGTCACGCCCTTCATCGATGTGATGCTGGTGCTGTTGATCATCTTCATGGTCGCGGCTCCCCTGGCGACGGTCGACATCAAGGTCGACCTCCCCGCCTCCACGGCCAAGCCCGCGCAGCGGCCGGACAAGCCGGTGTTCGTCAGCGTCAAGGCCGACCAGAAGCTGTACGTTGGCGATGACCAGGTTGCGCAAGCCAGCCAGCTCGGCGCGATGCTCGACGCCAGAACCAAGGGCGACAAGGAAACCACCATCTTCTTCCAGGCCGACAAGGGCGTGGATTACGGTGACCTCATGGAAGTGATGAACACCATGCGTGCGGCCGGCTACCTCAAGGTCGGCCTGGTCGGACTCGAGACGGCAGCCAAGAAATGACAAAGTCGCGGCATAATCTGGCGCGTTACAGCGGCAGCCTGGCGATCGTGCTGGGTCTTCATGCCGTCGCTGTGGTGCTCGCGCTCAACTGGTCGGTGCCCCAGGCCGTCGAGCTGCCTCCGGCGGCGATGATGGTCGAACTGGCACCGGTGCCTGAGCCAGCGCCGCCGCCACCCCCCAAGGTCGTCACGCCCCAGCCGCCTGCACCGGTCGAAGAGCCGCCGCTGCCCAAGCTGGTCGAGGCCCCCAAGCCAAAGATCGCGGTCGCCAAGCCGGTCAAGCCCAAGCCCAAACCGCAGCCGCCCAAGCCTGAGAAAAAGCCTGAGCCGCCGCAGGAAAAGCCCCCGGCCGAAGAAGTGGTCGATACGCCGCCAAGCACCGCGCCACCGCAGAAGTCCCAGGCACCGGCGCCTAGCATCGCGTCCAACAGCAAGGCGTTGCCGACCTGGCAGAGCGACCTGCTGCGCCACCTGAGCAAGTACAAGCGTTATCCCGAGGATGCGCGCCGCCGCGGCCTGCAGGGCATCAACCGCCTGCGCTTCGTGGTCGACGCCGAGGGCAAGATCCTGTCCTACTCCCTGGCTGGAGGCTCGGGCAGCGCGGCACTTGACCGGGCTACCCTGGAGATGATTCGCAAGGCCCAGCCGGTACCCAAACCGCCGCAGGAGTTGTTGAACAACGGCAGTATCGAAGTAGTAGCACCCTTCGTCTACTCGCTGGACAGACGCTGATACTTTGCTTCTGTCACGTCACAACAAGTCTGATAACGTGCGTCTATCGATTGCAGCCGCTATGCTGGGGCCGCAACTTCATGGACGCACGTTATGACCCTCACAGAATTACGCTACATCGTCACCCTCGCCCAGGAGCAACACTTCGGCCATGCCGCCGAGCGCTGCCACGTCAGCCAGCCGACCCTGTCGGTCGGGGTGAAGAAGCTTGAGGACGAGCTTGGCGTACTGATCTTCGAACGCAGCAAGAGCGCGGTTCGCCTGACGCCGGTCGGCGAAGGCATCGTTGCCCAGGCGCAGAAGGTGCTTGAGCAGGCCCAGGGTATCCGCGAACTGGCCCAGGCCGGCAAGAACCAGCTGACCGCCCCGCTGAAAGTCGGCGCTATCTATACCGTCGGCCCCTACCTCTTCCCGCACCTGATCCCGCAGCTGCACCGGGTCGCCCCGCAGATGCCGCTGTACATCGAAGAAAACTTCACCCACGTGCTGCGCGAGAAGCTGCGCAACGGCGAACTGGACGCGGTGATCATCGCCCTGCCGTTCAACGAAGCCGATGTCCTGACGCTACCGCTCTACGACGAGCCTTTCTACGTGCTGATGCCGAGCGAGCATCCGTGGACCCGGAAAGACAGCATCGACACGGCCCTGCTCAACGACAAGAGCCTGCTGCTGCTCGGCGAAGGCCACTGCTTCCGCGATCAGGTGCTCGAAGCCTGCCCGACCCTCACCAAGGGCAGCGAAGGCGCGCGGCACACCACGGTCGAGTCCAGCTCCCTGGAGACTATCCGTCACATGGTCGCATCCGGCCTTGGCGTGTCGATCCTGCCGCTGTCCGCCGTGCACAGCCACCACTATGCCCCGGGGGTGATCGAGGTGCGTCCACTGACGTCGCCCGCGCCGTTTCGCACCGTGGCCATTGCCTGGCGCGCCAGCTTCCCGCGGCCGAAGGCGATCGAGATCCTCGCCGACTCGATCCGCCTGTGCTCGGTCGCCAAATCACCGGCAGACCAGTAGGCCGGCCCCATGACCGAGTTGTCGAAGGTCGCCGTCACCGAACTCAAGGGTGTTGGCGAGGCCATGGCCGAAAAGCTTGCCAAGGTAGGCCTGGAGAATCTCCAGGACCTGCTGTTCCATTTGCCACTGCGTTATCAGGACCGCACCCGCGTGGTCCCCATCGGCGCGCTGAGCCCGGGGCAGGACGCGGTGATCGAGGGCGTGGTGAGTGGCGCCGACGTGGTCATGGGCAAGCGCCGCAGCCTCGTCGTGCGGCTGGGCGATGGCACCGGAGTGCTGAGCCTGCGCTTCTACCACTTCAGCACCGCGCAAAAAGACAGTCTCAAGCGCGACACGCATGTGCGCTGTTATGGTGAAGCGCGCCCAGGGGCGTCAGGACTCGAGATCTATCATCCCGAGTACCGTGTTCTCAATGGCGATGAACCGGCGCCGCCGGTCGACCAGACCCTGACGCCGATCTACCCGACCACCGAAGGCCTGACCCAGCAACGCTTGCGCGTGTTGTGCCAGCAAAGCCTGGCCATGCTAGGCCCCCGCAGCCTGCCCGACTGGCTACCGGCCGAAATGGCCAGCGACTACCAGCTGGCCCCGCTGGATGACGCCATCCGCTACCTGCACAACCCGCCTGCCGACGCCGACGTCGACGAACTCGCCGAAGGCCAGCACTGGGCACAGTACCGCCTGGCCTTCGAAGAACTGCTGACCCATCAGCTGTCGCAACAGCGCCTGCGCGAGAGCCTGCGCAGCCTGCGTGCGCCCGTGCTGCCCAAGGCCAGCCGCCTGCCGGGCCAGTACCTGGCCAACCTCGGCTTCAGCCCCACCGGGGCGCAGCAACGGGTCGGCGACGAGATTGCCTACGACCTCAGCCAGCAGGAGCCTATGATGCGGCTGGTGCAGGGCGACGTGGGCGCCGGCAAGACCGTGGTTGCCGCCCTGGCGGCCCTGCAGGCACTGGAGGCGGGCTACCAGGTGGCGCTGATGGCGCCCACCGAGATCCTCGCCGAACAACACTACATCACCTTCAAGCGCTGGCTCGAGCCCTTGGGCCTTGAGGTCGCATGGCTGGCCGGCAAGCTCAAGGGCAAGGCCCGTGTCAGTGCGCTGGAGCAGATCGCCGGTGGCGTGCCCATGGTCGTGGGTACCCACGCGCTGTTCCAGGAAGAGGTGAAATTCAAGCGCCTGGCCCTGGCGATCATCGACGAACAACACCGCTTTGGCGTGCAGCAGCGCCTGGCCCTGCGCCAGAAGGGTGTCGATGGCCGGCTCTGCCCGCACCAGCTGATCATGACGGCGACGCCCATCCCGCGCACCCTGGCCATGAGCGCCTACGCCGACCTGGACACCTCGGTGCTCGACGAGCTGCCGCCTGGGCGCACGCCGGTGAACACCGTGCTGGTCGCCGACAGCCGCCGCTTCGAAGTGGTCGAGCGGGTACGCGCCGCCTGCGCCGAAGGACGCCAGGCCTACTGGGTGTGCACGCTGATCGAGGAATCCGAGGAACTGACCTGCCAGGCGGCCGAGAGCACCTTCGAAGAGCTCGGCAGCGCGCTGGGCGAGCTGCGCGTCGGCTTGATCCATGGGCGCATGAAACCGGCTGAAAAGGCCGCCATCATGGCTGAGTTCAAGGCGGGTCAATTGCAGTTGCTGGTGGCCACCACGGTGATCGAGGTGGGCGTGGACGTGCCCAACTCCAGCCTGATGATCATCGAGAACCCCGAGCGCCTGGGCCTTGCACAGCTGCACCAGTTGCGCGGACGCGTGGGCCGGGGCAGCGCGGTGAGCCATTGCGTGCTGCTCTACCACCCGCCGCTGTCGCAGATCGGCCGTGAACGCCTGGGGATCATGCGTGAAACCAACGATGGTTTCGTCATTGCCGAGAAAGACCTGCAATTGCGCGGTCCGGGTGAAATGCTCGGAACACGCCAGACCGGCCTGCTACAGTTCAAGGTCGCTGACCTGATGCGCGATGCCGACCTGCTCCCCGCTGTGCGCGATGCCGCCCAGGCCCTGCTGGCCCGCTGGCCGGAGCACGTCAGCCCGCTGCTCGACCGCTGGCTGCGCCATGGCCAGCAATACGGCCAGGTGTGATGCCTGCCCTCGAACGGACCCAGCTCCCCGGCGGAGCTGATACCACTTTGCGATTGTTGGAATTTTTGGATACAGACCATGACTGAAGTTGCCTTTGACACCGCAACCCCACACGCTCCGTCTGTCATCCGGTTGCTGCTCGAAAAGCTGGGGATCGCCTACCGCGAGGTGCCCGAGCATGCGCAACTGCCCGCGGCCGCCAAGGTGCAGGCAGTGCTGCTGGACGACACGGTGGGGGCCTTGATGGTGCTCTTCCCGCAGAGCCAGTTGCTGGACCTCAAGCGCCTGGCCGAACTGACCGGTCGCTCGTTGGTGGCGGTGCCGCTGGCACGCTTGAAGCAAATGCTCGACAAACACGGGCTCAAGAGCCTGCCGGCCATTCCGGCGCTCACCAGCTCGCCTTGCCTGTACGAAGAAACCCTGCTCCGGGCCGACAAGCTGCTGATCCAGTCGGGCCAGACCGGCCTGTTGCTCGAGATCGAGCGCGACCCCTTCAAGAAGATGCTGAGCAAGGCCAGCGCGGGTGTCTTTGGCGAGAAGGTCGTGGACATCCGTCCCAACCTGGACCGACCGCACGATGACCGCGCGGAAATCACCCAGGCGGTCCGCGCCTTCACCGCGCGGCGCATCCAGCAGCGCCTGGAACAGACCATCGAGATCCCGCCGCTGGCCGACACCGCGCAGAAGATCATCAAGCTGCGCGTCGATCCCAACGCCAGCATCGACGACATCACCAGCGTGGTCGAAACCGACCCGGCCCTGGCGGCCCAGGTGGTGAGCTGGGCGGCGTCCCCCTACTATGCGTCACCGGGCAAGATCCGCTCGGTGGAGGACGCGATCGTGCGGGTGCTCGGGTTCGACCTGGTGATCAACCTGGCACTGGGCCTGGCACTGGGCAAGACCTTGAGCCTGCCCAAGGATCATCCGCAACAGGCCACGCCCTACTGGCACCAGTCGATCTACACCGCCGCGGTAATCGAGGGCCTCACCCGCGCCATCCCGCGCGCCGAACGTCCCGAGGCAGGCCTGACCTACCTCGCCGGCCTGCTGCACAACTTTGGCTACCTGTTGCTGGCACATGTGTTTCCACCGCATTTTTCGCTGATCTGCCGTCATCTGGAGGTCAACCCGCACCTGAACCACAGCTATGTGGAGCAGCACCTGCTGGGCATCAGCCGCGAACAGATCGGCGCCTGGCTGATGGGCCTTTGGGACATGCCCCAGGAGCTCACCACTGCCCTGCGCTTCCAGCATGATCCGTCCTACGATGGCGAGCACGCCGCCTTCCCCAACCTGGTCTGCCTGGCCGTGAGCCTCCTGCGTTCGCGTGGCGTGGGCTCAGGTCCCGAGATGCCGATTCCCGATGAGCTGCTCGAGCGCCTGAACCTGACCCGCGAAAAGGCAGAGAGTGTCGTCGACAAGGTGCTCGAGGCCGAAACGCTGCTGCGCGAGCTGGCCTCGCAATTCAATTCGCACTGAGGGCGATCAGGCCTTCTTTCTTGGCTTGAGATGCTTCATCAGGCCCTGGAACCAGATCACCAGGGCCGGGTTGCCCTTGATCTGGATATGCTTGTCCTGGATGCCCTGCATGAACGCCAGCTGCTTGTTGCTGGACTGCAGTGTGGCGAAGCCGTAGGCGGGATCCCTGAACGCGATGGCGAAGGCAGGCTGCGGATGCAGGCCGCTCTTGCTGGTGACACGCAGGTTGCGCACGAAAAAGTGCCGGGCAATCTTGCCGTCAAGCGTCTGCATCTGGAAGACCAGATCCTTGTCCTGCAACTGCTGCTGGAATGCCGGGTTGTTGCGGCTGGCCCGGGCCATCAGCAGACCCATGGCCCAGAGGAGAAAGCGAAACTTCATGCACGCGCCTCGACGAAAAAGTGACTGAGGCTGGCAGTCTATCCTGTTGTCGAACGGTTGCTAGCGCCTCATGGCACGACGGGCACGCAAGGTGCCCGTTCGGTATCAGGGTAAGGTCAGGAATTACTTCGCGCTTTTCTTCCTGGCGGCAGGCGTGGCGGCGCCGACGCTGTCCTTGAGGAACTTGCCCGGTTTGAAAGCGACGGTATTGGAGGCACGGATCTGCACGGGTTCACCGGTTTGCGGGTTCTTGCCAGTGCGCGCCCCGCGGTGGCGCCCGACGAAGGTGCCGAAACCGACCAGGGTGACGCTGTCCTTGTTGCCGAGCGCGCCGGTGATTTCATCAAGGATGGCATTGAGTACGGCGTTGGCCTTTTCCTTGGTGAGATCGGCCTTTTCAGCGATGGCTGCGGCGAGTTCTGGTTTACGCATGAGTGAAGCCTCTTGGACGGGATTTTTTGTTGTTATTGCCGTGCTGCCCAGCAGGACAGCGCTCAGGCACCGCAGGCTCTAAACTGCGGCAGACCGGAGTGAGAATGGCATGCCGCCAAGGGCCGCGCCAGTCTCTGGCCGGCCAATGTCGCGCCCAGAACAGAGTAAATCCGACAGAACGCCCGCCAATCAGGTCATCAGTGGCGGCAGCTGGCGATTCAACGCCAGCTTTTCCAGGACCGCAGTGCCGGTCAGCGCATAGCCGAGCAACCTGCCCTCGGCGTCATGGCACAGGACCTTGAGGTCCGCGCCCTCGCCCTCGACCTGCCAGGTACCGTCGTGCCCCTGGGCGGGCGGCGACACCACCAGCGGGCATGCCGGGGTTTTCACGGTGACCGGCATCGGCCCATAGGCCACGGTGCCCGGATTGCCGGCGAGGCTTTGCGCGAGGGCCCGCGCGCAGCCCATCAGTGGCATCACGTACAGCAGGTTCAGGCCATCGACCTCGGCGCAATCGCCCAAGGCGAAGATATTGGCGTGCGAGGTGCGCAGCTGGCGGTCGACGACGATGCCGCGATTGACCTGCAAGCCCGCGGCCGCCGCCAGCTCGGTACGTGGGCGCAGGCCGATGGCCGAAACCACCAGGTCGCAATCGACCACGCTGCCATCGGACAGGTGCGCCTCCAGGCCCTTGGCCACGCGCTGCAGACGGGTCAGCACCGGGCCCAGGTACAGGCGCACGCCCAGGCTTTCCAGGGCTCGCTGCACGGCGGCCGCGGCCGCGGGGTGCAGCAAGGTCGGCATGACCTGCTCGCACGGCGCCACCATCCGGACCTGGTAGCCGCCCAGGCTCAGGTCGTTGGCGAACTCGCAGCCAATCAGGCCAGCGCCCAGAATCAGCACCCGCTGCTTGCCGGCCGCTGCCGCCCGGAAGCGTGCGTAGTCTTCCAGATCGTTGATCGGGAACACCGCATCGGCGGCATCGCCCTCGAGGGGCACCTGCACGGTCTGCGCGCCCAGCGCCAGGACCAGGTCGCGATACGGCACGGCTTCTTCGCCAATCCACAGGCGCTTGTGGCCAGGATCGATGCCGCTGATGCGGGTATGGGTGCGGATCTCGGCCTTGAGCTGCTCGGCCATCGCGCCAGGCTCGGCCATGCACAGGCTGTCGGCATCCTTGTGTTTGGCGAAGCCGGTGGAGAGCATGGGCTTGGAGTAGGAGCGACCGTCGTCGGAGGTGATCAGCAGCAGCGGCGTTTCGCCATCGAGCTTGCGAAACTCGCGGGCCAGGTTGTAGCCCGCAAGGCCGGTACCGATGATTACCACGGGGGACGTCATGTCGTGCTTCCTCTGTACGGTTGGAGGCGATCAGCCGATGGCGATCATTTCGAAATCACTCTTGCCGACGCCGCAATCCGGGCACAGCCAGTCCTCGGGTACGTCTTCCCAGCGGGTGCCAGGCGCGATGCCGTCGTCCGGCCACCCTTCGGCCTCGTCATAGATCAGGCCACAGACAATGCACTGCCACTTCTTCATCACAGGTTCCTCGAACGACTCAGGCTTTGGGCGTGACCGCTCTACCGGGGGGCCATCACCAAGGGCTTTGTACTGGCCCTGCCAGCAGTATGCAAGCACTCGGGGCAACATGCTAAGCTCGCCGCCTCTCTGGCCTGTAACAGCATACCTAACGTGCCGTACGAAACCCCGCAAGCAGCCGCTGACGCGTGGCTGGCGTATCCACAGCTGGCTACCGACATCGACCAGCCGACCCGCGACTGGCTTTTCGACGAGGGCTCCCTGACCCGTCGCCTGACGCGCCTGTCCAACGATGACTTCTCGGTCACCCCGCTTTATGAGGGCTGGCAGCCGCTGCGCGATGACGAATGCCTGGCGCTCGGTCTGCCACCGGGCGAGCAAGGCTGGGTGCGCGAGGTGTATCTGCGCGGCCACGGCCAACCCTGGGTCTTCGCCCGCAGCGTGGCGGCCCGTGCTGCCCTGCTGCGTGGCGGCCTGGACCTCGAAGCGCTGGGCAGCCGCTCGCTGGGTGAACTGCTGTTCTGCGACCACGCCTTTACCCGCCACCCCATCGAGGTGTGCCGTTATCCACAGCCTTGGCTGCCCGCCGACGCGTCGCATGACGGGTTGTGGGGCCGGCGTTCGCGATTCGAGCGCGAAGGCCTGAGCCTGCTGGTGGCGGAGGTGTTCCTGCCCGCCCTCTGGCAGGCGGCGTGTGTTCCGGAGAGCCGCTGATGTACGTGCAACTGCTCAAGTCGCTCAACCGCCTGCATCCCCGGGCGTGGGACTTCATCCAGCTGAGCCGCATGGACCGGCCGATTGGTATCTACCTGTTGCTGTGGCCGACACTGTCGGCGGTGTGGATTGCCGCCTCCGGCGCGCCGACCCTGGCCAATGTGCTGATTTTCGGGCTTGGTGTGGTGTTGATGCGCGCCGCCGGCTGCGCCATCAACGATTTCGCCGACCGCAAGGTCGACGGGCACGTCAAGCGCACCGCCGACCGGCCCCTGGCCAGCGGCCGGGTCAAGCCCCGCGAGGCCCTGGCGCTGTTCGCGCTGCTGGTCGGGGTGAGTTTCCTGCTGGTGTTATGCACCAACAGCCGCACCGTGCTGCTTTCGTTCGGCGCCGTGGCGCTGGCCGCGTGCTACCCCTTCATGAAGCGCTATACCTACTACCCGCAGGTGGTGCTGGGCGCCGCGTATTCGTGGGGCATCCCCATGGCCTTCACCGCGGCGGGCAGTGAGCTTGCGCCCAGCGCCTGGCTGCTGTACCTCGCCAACCTGCTGTGGACGGTGGGGTACGACACGTACTACGCGATGGTCGACCGCGATGACGACCTGAAGATCGGTGTGAAATCCACGGCGATCCTGTTTGGCAAGGCTGACCGCAAGATCATACTTGGCTTGCAGATGCTGTCGCTCGCGTGCCTGCTGCTGGCGGGCAGCCAGTTCGAGCTGGGGGGCTGGTTCCACCTGGGGTTGCTGGCGGCGGCCGCGTGCTTTGCCTGGGAATTCTGGTCGACACGCCGGCTGGACCGGGACTCGTGCTTCAAGGCATTCCTGCACAATCACTGGGCGGGATTGCTGATTTTCGCGGGCGTGGTGCTCGACTACGCACTGCGGTGAATGCTGGGGCCGCGGAGCGGCCCCCACGGCCTCACCTCAAGGCTTGGCTACGTGCCATACGTCCTTCATGCCGTCCCCGGTCATGTCGCCTGCCTTCTTGTCCTTGATGAAGGTGTACAACGGCTTGCCGCCGTAAGCCCATTGCATCGCCCCATCATCGCGCTTCACCTGGGTCCACTTGCCCTTGGCGGCCTCGTCTCCGGGCTTGACCAGCAACGGCGGCCAGTTCTTGGCGCATTCGGCGTTGCACACCGACTTGTTCTGCATGTCCTTGTCGAAGGTATACAGGGTCATGCCCGCGTGATCGATCCACATGCCGTTCTTCTCTTCGGCGTGGTGGGCAGAGGCCACCCCCGGTAGTGCCAGCACAGCGAAAAGAGCCATCCAGTTCAACGTTTTTCGAGTCATTGGATTCACCGTTTTCTCGGGAGGTGGGATTTGAAGCCTAGCCTAGTCACCGATTGTTGCTACAACGGCCCCGTACCTGTCACACGACTGCAATAATTCCGTTATCTAATGCGGGCCAAGTCCCAGTTTCCAGGAGAGGTATCGAGCATGGTAGGCAGGAACATTCTGATCGTCGACGACGAAGCGCCCATTCGCGAAATGATCGCCGTCGCGTTGGAAATGGCCGGCTATGACTGCCTGGAAGCCGAGAACTCGCAACAGGCCCACGCCATCATCGTCGACCGCAAGCCCGACCTGATCCTGCTCGACTGGATGCTGCCAGGCACCTCGGGCATCGAGCTGGCCCGCCGCCTGAAACGCGACGAACTGACCGGCGATATCCCGATCATCATGCTCACCGCCAAGGGTGAGGAAGACAACAAGATCCAGGGCCTTGAGGTCGGCGCCGACGACTACATCACCAAGCCCTTCTCGCCCCGCGAGCTGGTGGCCCGGCTCAAGGCCGTGCTGCGCCGCGCGGGCCCCAGTGACACCGAAGCGCCGATCGAGGTGGGTGGCCTGCTGCTAGACCCGATCAGCCACCGCGTGACCATCGACGGCAAGCCGGCCGAGATGGGGCCTACCGAATACCGCCTGCTGCAGTTCTTCATGACCCATCAGGAACGCGCCTACACCCGCGGACAGCTGCTTGACCAGGTCTGGGGTGGCAACGTGTATGTCGAGGAACGCACCGTCGACGTGCATATCCGGCGTCTGCGCAAAGCGTTGGGTGAAGCGTACGAGAATCTGGTACAAACCGTCCGGGGCACCGGTTACCGGTTCTCCACCAAAAGCTGACCGCAGCCACGAGCGAGACGCTGCACGCCGCTGTACAAGGACCGTAAATTGAACCAGAACTGGCATGCGACCCTGATTCGTCACCTGTTACTGCTGATCGCTGCCTGCCTGCTCTGCGGCTTGATCACTGGCCATTACGGCTGGGCCCTGGCCGCGGGACTGGCGCTCTACCTGGGTTGGACCCTCAAGCAGCTGCTGCGCCTGCATGACTGGCTGCGCCACCACAAGCCCGACCAGCCCCCGCCCGACGGCTATGGCCTGTGGGGCGAAGTATTCGACAGCATCTACCACCTGCAGCGACGCGACCAACGCGTGCGCGGGCGCCTGCAGGCAGTGATCGACCGCGTTCAGGAGTCCACCGCCGCCCTGCGCGATGCCGTGATCATGCTCGACAGCGACGGCAACCTTGAGTGGTGGAACCGCGCCGCGGAAACCCTGCTGGGCCTCAAGACCCCCCAGGATGGCGGCCAGCCTGTGACCAACCTGGTACGCCACCCGCGCTTCAAGGAATATTTCGAGCAGGAAAACTACGTCGAGCCGCTGGAAATCCCCTCGCCAATCAACGACCGCCTGCGGGTGCAGCTGCATATCACCCGCTACGGTAACAACGAGCACCTGATGCTGGTGCGCGATGTCACCCGTATCCACCAGCTCGAGCAGATGCGCAAGGACTTCGTCGCCAACGTGTCCCACGAGCTGCGTACGCCGCTGACGGTGATCACCGGCTACCTGGAGACCTTGCTCGACAACGTCGAAGCGGTCAATCCGCGCTGGGTCCGCGCCCTTCAGCAGATGCACCAGCAGGGCGACCGCATGCAGACCCTGCTCAACGACCTGTTGCTGCTGGCCAAGCTCGAGGCCACCGACTATCCCTCGGACAACCAGCCCGTGGCCATCGACGCCTTGCTGCAGTCGGTCACCAGCGACGCCCAGGCCCTGTCCGGGCCACGCGACCAGCGCATCAGTCTGGACATGGAGCCAGGGGTACGTCTGAAAGGCAGCGAGGCAGAGCTGCGCAGCGCTTTCTCGAACCTGGTCTTCAACGCCGTGAAGTACACCCAAAACGGCGGGCAGATCCGTATCCGCTGGTGGACCGATGGCCAGGGCGCGCACCTGAGCGTGCAGGATACGGGCATGGGCATCGACGCCAAGCACCTGTCGCGCCTGACCGAGCGCTTCTACCGGGTCGATTCGAGCCGCGCCTCCAACACCGGCGGCACGGGCCTGGGCCTGGCGATCGTCAAGCATGTATTGCTGCGCCATCGCGCGCGCCTGGAAATCAGCAGCGTGCCCGGCCACGGCAGCACCTTCACCTGCCACTTCCCCCCGGTGCAGATCGCAAGCCGCCAGACCACCTGATCCACAGCCCTTTGCAATTGCGGCGCCAGCCGCTACATTGACGCTCTTGTGCCAGCGGATGCTGGCACCGCTTTTTTCCTTTTCCTGAAGACGGACCCCGTAAAACTCCATCATGGACCCTTCCCCTGGTATCAGCTTCTCCTCGCTTTTTGCCGATTTCGGCATGATTCTCTTTGCACTCTTCCTCGTGCTGCTCAACGGCTTCTTCGTTGCGGCCGAGTTCGCCATGGTCAAGCTGCGCTCGACCCGTGTCGACTCGATCGCCGAGCTGCACGGCTGGCGCGGCAGTATCCTGCGCAAGGTCCACAACCAGCTCGATGCCTATCTCTCGGCCTGCCAGCTGGGTATCACCCTCGCCTCCCTGGGCCTGGGCTGGGTGGGCGAGCCGGCCTTCGCCCACCTGCTCGAGCCGCTGCTCGCGGCGCTGGGCGTGAACACCCCCGAGGTGATCAAGGCGGTGTCGTTCTTTACCGCGTTCTTCGTGATCTCCTACCTGCACATCGTGGTGGGTGAGCTGGCGCCCAAGTCGTGGGCGATCCGCAAGCCCGAGCTGCTGTCGCTGTGGACGGCCGTGCCGCTGTACCTGTTCTACTGGGCGATGTACCCGGCCATCTACCTGCTCAACGCCAGTGCCAACGCTATCCTGCGCATTGCCGGGCAAGGCGAGCCAGGGCCGCATCACGAGCACCACTACAGCCGCGAGGAGCTCAAGCTGATCCTGCATTCGAGCCGTGGCCAGGACCCCAGCGACCAAGGCATGCGCGTGCTTGCCTCGGCCGTCGAGATGGGCGAGCTCGAGGTGGTCGACTGGGCCAACTCTCGCGAGGACATGATCAGCCTCGACGCCCATGCCCCGCTCAAGGAAATCCTCGCGATGTTCCGCCGGCACAAATTCAGCCGTTACCCGGTGTTCGACAACGTACGCGGCGAGTACACCGGTCTTCTGCACATCAAGGACCTGCTGCTGGAGCTGGCCGAACCCGACCATGTTCCCCAGAGCCTGGACCTGGCCGAGCTGATCCGCCCGCTCGAGCGTGTGTCCCGGCATATGCCGCTGTCGCAGTTGCTGGAGCAGTTCCGCAAGGGCGGCGCGCACTTCGTGCTGGTCGAGGAAGCCGACGGCAAGGTGATCGGCTACCTGACCATGGAGGACGTGCTCGAAGTGCTGGTGGGCGACATCCAGGACGAGCACCGCAAGGCCGAGCGCGGCATCCTGGCCTACCAGCCGGGCAAGCTCCTGGTGCGCGGCGATACCCCGCTGTTCAAGGTGGAGCGCCTGCTTGGCGTGGACCTGGACCATATCGAGGCCGAAACCCTCGCGGGGCTGGTCTACGAGACGCTCAAGCGCGTGCCTGAGGAAGAGGAAGTGCTGGAGGTCGAGGGCCTGCGCATCATCATCAAGAAGATGAAAGGGCCGAAGATCGTGCTGGCCAAGGTACTCAAGCTCGATTGACCTAAGGATTGCCGGCGGTGAAGTCCGGCAACGCGTCCAGGGGCCGCTCGAACTGGAACGGAATCGATTCCATCGCCAGCCCGACAGCGCGCTGCACCACGAAATGCAGGTGCGGCCCGCTGCTGCGGCCCGTATTGCCCGACCTGCCCAGCAACGCTCCTTGCGTCACCCGTTGGCCATCGTCCACCACTACCGAACGGTGCATCAGGTGCAGGTACACGGCCATGGTGCCGTCGGGGTGCAGGATTCTCACGAAATTGCCCGAAGGGTGCGTACCGCGCCCGACCTGGCGATTCTCGGTCTTGATCACCACGCCACCACGCGCCGCGATGATCGGCGTGCCTTCAGGCATGGCGATATCCATCGCATAGCGGCCTTCGCGAGTGAAATGGCTGTAGCCGCCCAGGGGGCCCTGGGACAGGCGGAACGGCCCGCCACGCCAAGGGTAGCGATAACGGAAGGCCTGTGGCTGCCGGGTTGATCCGGTCGCGGTGGCGGTGCGTGGAGAGAGCGCCTTGGCCCTTGAAGGAGGCTGATCGGAGTACGTCACCACGCCCCGCGCGTCGGTGGTCTTGTAAATGGTCACGGCGAGGCTTGGCGCCGAGGCCATGAGCAAGGCACAGAACAGCAGCGGATGGGCTGGCATGGTCTTGGCTGCCTGTTGGAGCCGGTTCGTCGAAGACTAGCAGGCAAGCCCAAGCAGGAAAGGCAGCTGGTCGGATCTTCAGAAGAGTGATGTGGCCCGGCGAGGGCTTCGCCCTCGATCGCGGGACAAGCCCGCTCCCACAAGGTGCCTGGCCTGGCAGCGCCGGGCCCTGTGGGAGCGGGCTTGTCCCGCGATCGGCCGCGAAGCGGCCGTGCCAGGCACAAGATTCAATCAGAGGTACGTCTACGCCCCAGGCACGAAGTGCTTCTGCGCGGTACCGCGGGCGATCAGGCGCGAGAGGTAGTCGAGCTTCTGCGCATCCTGGTCGACGAACTTGAAGGTCAGTTGCAACCAGTCGCTGTCAGGCTTGGGCTCGAGCGCGGCGACCGCATGCAGGTAGCCGTTGAGCCGGGCGATTTCCGCCTGCTCGCCCTGCTCGAGGTCCAGCACGGCGCCTTCCAGCACCTGTGGCAGCACTTCACCACGACGCACCACCAGCAGCGCCTCCTTGAGGCTCAGGGCCTTGATCACGCACGCCTGGGTGCCGCTGGACAGGCGCAGCTGCCCCTGGCCCCTGCCGGTTGGCGCAGCCGCTGGCGGCTTGGCCGCAGGGCGTGGGGCCGCAGCGGCCGGGCTCGCCTTGACCGACTCGGCGCGGCCACCGGTAAGCGCATTGAGCGAGTCGTTGGCGAACGCCGAGTTGACCCGTGCCGGGCCGTGGGCCATCAGGCTGTCGAGCTTGCCCGCGCGCGCCAGGGCTTTCTTGACCTTGGTCAGCAGCTGCTCATTGGTGAACGGCTTGCCGACAAAGTCCGAAACGCCGGCCTGGATGGCCTGGACCACGTTCTCCTTGTCGCCGCGGCTGGTCACCATGATGAACTGCAGCGCTTTCGTCGAGGGCTGTTCGCGGCACCAGGTCAACAGCTCAAGGCCGGACATCTCTGGCATTTCCCAGTCGCACAGGACCAGGTCGAAGCTTTCGCGCGCCAGCAGGGCCTGGGCCTTGCGGCCATTGACCGCGTCCTCGATCGCCATGCCCGGAAAGGCATTGCGCAGGCACTTCTTCACCAGGTCGCGAATGAAAGGCGCATCATCCACAACCAGCACATTGACTTTACTCATCGCCACTCCTCTTGAATCCCGGCTTCAATGCAAACGAAAACGCCCGGCCAGGGGCCGGGCGTCGAAGCTCGGGGGGCAGCTCTATTTATCGTCCGGAGACGCCGGAACATTAGCGATTTCGGCACCTGTTTCGCGATTGCCTTCGACCTCGGCCTTCATCCGCTTCAAACCCATGTGACGCACATCGGTACCGCGCACCAGGTAGATCACCAGTTCCGAGATATTGCGCGCGTGGTCGCCGATCCGTTCGAGCGAGCGCAGCGCCCAGATCACGCTGAGGACCCGCGAGATCGAGCGCGGATCTTCCATCATGTAGGTCACCAGCTCGCGCAGGGCGGTCTTGTACTCGCGGTCGATGGTCTTGTCGTACTGGGCCACCGACAGGGCCAGGTCGGCGTCGAAGCGGGCAAAGGCGTCCAGCGCATCACGGACCATGTTACGGACCTGATCGCCGATATGCCGTACCTCGACGTAACCACGCGGCGACTCGCCTTCCTCGCAAAGCTGGATGGCGCGGCGGGCGATCTTGGTCGACTCGTCGCCGATGCGCTCCAGGTCGATGACCGACTTGGAAATGCTGATGATCAGGCGCAGGTCGGAGGCCGCAGGCTGGCGGCGGGCGAGGATGCGCAGGCATTCCTCGTCGATGTTGCGCTCCATCTGGTTGATCTGCTCATCGACATCACGCACCTGCTGGGCCAGGCCCGAGTCGGCCTCGATCAGCGCGGTGACCGCGTCGTTGACCTGCTTCTCGACCAGCCCACCCATCGCAAGGAGGTGACTGCGCACCTCTTCGAGCTCGGCGTTGAACTGCTGGGAGATGTGGTGGGTAAGGCTGTCTTTGTTGATCATGCGTTCGCTCCGCGAAGAAGCTTCAAGCTTCAAGTTTGTCCGTGTCGTGCCTGGAGTTCATGCTCGCCGCCGTGCTTGCAGCTTGCCGCCCAAAGCTTGCCGCCGCCACTAGCCGTAGCGACCGGTGATGTAGTCTTCGGTCTGCTTCCTGGCCGGATTGGTGAACAGCGTGTCGGTGTCGCCGAACTCGATCAGTTTGCCCATGTACATGAACGCGGTGTAGTCCGAGACGCGCGCCGCCTGCTGCATGTTGTGGGTCACAATGACGATGGTGTACTTGGATTTCAACTCGTAGATCAGCTCTTCGACTTTCAGGGTCGATATCGGGTCGAGCGCCGAGCATGGCTCGTCGAGCAGCAGCACCTCGGGCTCGACGGCAATCGTGCGGGCGATCACCAGACGCTGCTGCTGGCCGCCGGACAGGCCGAGCGCCGACTCGTGCAGGCGGTCCTTGACCTCGTCCCACAGCGCAGCGCCCCTGAGCGCCCATTCCACGGCTTCATCAAGCACGCGCTTCTTGTTGATGCCCTGGATGCGCAGACCATAGACCACGTTCTCGTAGATGGTCTTGGGGAACGGGTTGGGCTTCTGGAACACCATCCCCACCCGGCGACGCAGCTCGGCCACGTCCTCGCCCTTGCGGTAGATATCGTGGCCGTACAGGTTGATCGCGCCGTCGACGCGGCAGCCATCGACCAGGTCGTTCATGCGGTTGAAGGTGCGCAGCAGGGTCGACTTGCCGCAGCCGGACGGGCCGATGAAAGCCGTCACGCGCTGCTTGGGAATGTTCATGCTGACGTCGAACAGCGCTTGCTTGTCGCCGTAGTACAGGTTCAGGCCAGGCACTTCGATGGCCACGGTTTCTTCGGCAAGGCGCAGGCTCTGCTTGTCGCGGCCCAGGGCAGACATGTCGATGCCATGGGTATGAGTATCGTGTTGCATCGTCTTACTCCGTTCGTAGCTGCAGGGCGAGCGCTGCATGCTGCAAATGTGGGCCAAGCGGCGCGCAGCGTGCCGCTTGTGGCTTATGCCATGTGGGTCAGTTGTCCAGCGCCTTGTACTTCTCGCGCAGGTGGTTACGCATCCAGACCGCCGAAAGGTTGAGCGTGGCGATGACCATCACCAGCAGCAACGCGGTGGCATACACCAGCGGCCGCGCGGCCTCGACGTTCGGGCTCTGGAAGCCGACATCGTAGATGTGGAAGCCCAGGTGCATGATCTTCTGGTCAAGGTGCAGGTACGGGTAATTGCCGTCCAGCGGCAGCGACGGCGCCAGCTTGACCACGCCAACCAGCATCAGCGGGGCAACTTCGCCCGCGGCGCGGGCCACGGCGAGGATCATGCCGGTCATCATCGCCGGGCTGGCCATCGGCAGCACGATCTTCCACAGCGTCTCGGCCTTGGTCGCGCCCAGGGCCAGGGAGCCTTCGCGCAAGGTCCGCGGGATCCGTGCCAGGCCTTCCTCGGTGGCGACGATCACCACTGGTACCGCCAGCAGCGCCAGGGTCAGCGAGGCCCACAGCAGGCCCGGGGTGCCGAGGGTCGGTGCCGGCAAGGCTTCCGGGAAGAACAGCCGGTCGAGCGAGCCACCCAACACATAGACGAAGAAGCCCAGGCCGAACACGCCATAGACGATCGCCGGCACGCCGGCCAGGTTGTTCACCGCGATGCGGATCAGGCGGGTAACCGGGCCCTGACGGGCATATTCGCGCAAGTAGACCGCCGCCAGCACGCCGAACGGGGTGACGATCACGGCCATGATCAGGGTCATCATCACGGTACCGAAGATGGCCGGGAAGATACCGCCCTCGGTGTTCGCTTCACGCGGGTCGTCGCTCAGGAACTCCCAGACCTTGGCGAAGTAGGTGCCAAGCTTGGTGACGGTGCCCATGGCGTTCGGCTGGTAGGCGTGGACGACCTTGTCGAGGTTGATCTCGATCTCGCGGCCGTTGCCGTCGCGCGCCACCAGGCTGTCGCGGCTGAAGTCGCGGTGCAGGCCACCCAGGCGCTCTTCGATCGCCTTGTAGCGGGCATTCAACGCTGCGCGCTCGGCCTCGATGTCAGCCTGCGCGGCGGCATCCAGCTTGCCGTCCAGCTCAAGCTTGCGGGTCTGCAGGCGCAGGCGTTCGAGGCCGTGGTTGATGGCGCCGATGTCTTTTTTCTCGAGGGTCTGCAGGTCACTGGCAAGCTTGCTGGTGCGCGCCAGGCGCGTCTTCAGTTCGGCCCAGGCGGCCTGGCCTTCGGCAACCACCTGGCCATTCTGCTTCACGCTGACCAGGTAGCCGTAGAAGTTGCCCCACTCCCGGCGCTCAAGCGCGATCAGATCAGCCGGTGTCTGCTGGTCGACCAGCCAGTCGCCGACCACCCAGCTGAAGTCGCTGCCGTTGAGGTCACGGTTGCCGACCTTGATCAGCTCGCGGGTCATGAATTCAGGGCCGTCGGCCGGCACCGGCAGGCCGGCGCCCTTCAGGCGCGCCAGCGGTACCTGTTCCTGCTGCACCACTTCGCCGACAACCACGTGGTCCGCCTGGCCGGGCACCTTGTAGGTGGCCTGGATCAGGTCGGCAGGCCAGAAGTGACCCAGGCCGCGGACGGCGATCACGGAAAGCAGGCCCACGGTCATGATGACGGCGATAGCGACCGCGCCACCGCTCATCCAGACACCGGGTGCGCCGCTCTTGAACCAGCCCTTGAGGGAATCCTTTTTCACGGATCTCTACCTTTCTATCAAAGCGACGAGTATTTCTTGCGCAGACGCTGGCGAATCAGCTCGGCCAAGGTGTTCATCACGAAGGTGAACATCAGCAGCACCAGCGCTGCGAGGAACAGCACGCGGTAGTGGCTGCCGCCGACTTCCGACTCAGGCATTTCCACCGCCACGTTGGCGGCCAGGGTGCGCATGCCTTCGAACAGGTTCATCTCCATGACCGGGGTATTGCCGGTGGCCATCAGCACGATCATGGTTTCACCGACGGCGCGGCCCATGCCGATCATCAGGGCCGAGAAGATGCCTGGGCTCGCGGTCAGGATGACCACGCGGGTCAGGGTCTGCCACGGCGTGGCGCCCAAGGCCAGGGAACCCAGGGTGAGGCTGCGCGGCACGCTGAACACGGCGTCCTCGGCGATGGAGTAGATGTTCGGGATCACCGCGAAGCCCATCGCGATACCGACCACTAGGGCGTTGCGCTGGTCGTAGGTGATCCCCAGGTCATTGGTGATCCACAGGCGCATGTCGCCGCCAAACAACCAGTTTTCCAGCAACGGGCTCATGGTCAGCGCGAACCAGCCGGTGAACAGGATCACCGGGATCAGGATCGCCGCTTCCCAGCCATCCGGCACCCGCAGGCGGATCGACTCGGGCAGGCGGCTCCAGGCAAAGCCCGCCACCAGGATGCCGATCGGCATCAGCAAGAACAGGCTGAACACGCCCGGCAGGTGGCCTTCGAGGAAGGGCGCCAGGAACAGACCGGCGAAGAAGCCCAGGATGACCGTGGGCATCGCCTCCATCAGCTCGATCACCGGCTTGACCTTGCGGCGCATGCCCGGCGCCATGAAGTAGGCGGTGTAGATGGCGGCGGCGATGGCCAGCGGGGCGGCCAGGATCATCGCGTAGAACGCGGCCTTGAGCGTGCCGAAGGTCAGTGGCGAGAGGCTCAGCTTGGGCTCGAAGTCGGTGTTCGAAGCGGTCGACTGCCAGACGTACTTGGGCTCGTCGTAGTTCTCGTACCAGACCTTGCTCCACAGCGCGCTCCACGACACCTCTGGGTGCGGGTTGCGCAGGCTCAACGGCTGCAGCTTGCCCCCTTCCTCGATGAGGATGCGGTTGGCACGCGGCGAGAACGCCAGCACACCGGCGCCTTCGGTGGCCTGCTCGACCAGCAGGGTACGGTGCGCGGTGCTGTGGAACACGCCGAGCTTGCCGTCGTTGTCCAGGGCGATGAAGCCCTTGCGGCGCTCCTCGGCGTCGATCTGGGCGATCGGCGCGCTGCCCATCTGGAACGAGCGGATGTGCTTGAAGCGCTGCTCGCCGTCCGGGTCGCGGGCCATGAACCACTGCTGCAGGCCACCCTTGGAGTCACCGAAGATCAGCGAGATACCGCCAACCAGCTGGGCGCTGGCAGTGATTTCGGTCTGGCCGTCTTCCATCAGTTTGTAGCGGCCATTGAGGCTCTTGTCGCGCAGGCTGTACACATCGGCCTGGGCGCGGCCGTTGATCACGTACAGCCACTGCTGGCGAGGATCGATGAAGATCGACTTCACGGCCTCGGTCATCTGCGGCAGATCGATACGATTCTGCTCGGTGCTGACCTCGCCGGTCATCATGTTCTCTTCGCGTGCGAGCGACATCACCTGCAGGTGCGACCCGGTGGAACCCGCGACCACCAGGGTCTCGCCGTTGACGTTCAGGCTCACGTGATCGAGCGGGCGGCCCTGGTCGTCCAGGTTGAAGAGTTCCTGGCCGTAGGGGAATCCGATGTTGGCGGTGATGGTCTTCTTGTTGTCCGGGTAGGTGATCTTGTAGGTGTGGTTGAACACCAGTGCCTGGCCATTGGTCAGGCCCACGACCACCAGCGGGCTGCCCGGCTGGTCGGTGCCGATCGAGCTGACCTGGGTGCCCGGGGGCAGCGGCAGGTCGACGCGCTTGAGCTCGGCGGCGGTCTTGGTATCGAAGAACAACGCCTGGCCCTTGTCGGACACACGCATCCCCACCAGGTTCTGCTCCTCAAGCGCAATCAGCAGTGGCTTGCCGGCATCCTGCTGCAGCCAGGCCGGCTCCATCACCTTCTTGCTGGTCAGCTCGGCGCCCTGGAACAGCGGGAGCACGACGTAGGCCAGGTAGAAGAAGATCAGGGTGATGGCTGCCAGCACGGCAAGGCCCCCCACCAGCACATACCAGCGGGTGAAGCGGTCCTTGAGCGCACGCATGCGACGCTTGCGTTGAAGCTCCGGCGTGTTGAAATCAATCCGCGCAGGAGGAGAGGTTTGGGTCATGGTGGAGTTGGCCAGATCATTCATGCGCACACCCTAGCGGTCCCGTATTACAAAAACATGACAATGCAGTGACGCACGAAAGCCCGCAGCACAGGGGACCTGGCCACGGACTGCATTATGTAAACGGTGGCCGGTTTCAACCAGCCACCGTCCTGTGACGCTTACTGCTTGGCGACGTTCGAAGACTGCTCCAGACCCAGGTCAGCCATTGCCTTGGCGGCAACCTTGGCTGGCAGTGGGATGTAGCCGTCTTTCACAACCACTTGCTGGCCGGCCTGGGACAGGACCAGCTTCACGAACTCGGCTTCCAGCGGGGCCAGAGGCTTGTTCGGCGCCTTGTTGACGTACACATAGAGGAAGCGCGACAGCGGGTAGGTGCCGTTCAGGGCGTTGGCTTCGTTGTCTTCAACGAACTCGGCGCCTTCCTTCTTGGCCAGTGGCACGGTCTTGACGCTGGCGGTCTTGTAGCCAATGCCCGAGTAGCCAATGCCGTTGAGCGAGCTGCTGATCGACTGCACGACCGAGGCCGAGCCAGGCTGTTCGTTGACGTTAGGCTTGAAGTCGCCTTTGCACAGGGCTTCTTCCTTGAAGTAGCCGTAGGTGCCCGACACCGAGTTGCGGCCGAACAGCTGCACGGGCTTGTTGGCCAGGTCACCGGTCACGCCCAGGTCGCCCCAGGTCTTGACGTCAGCCTTGGCGCCGCACAGGCGGGTCGAGGAGAAGATCGCATCGACCTGGGCCATGGTCAGGCCCTTGATCGGGTTGTCCTTGTGCACGAATACGGCCAGGGCATCGACGGCAACCGGAATGGCGGTTGGCTTGTAGCCGTACTTCTGCTCGAACGCCTGCAGCTCGACGTCCTTCATCTTGCGGCTCATCGGGCCCAGGTTGGCGGTGCCTTCGGTCAGCGCGGGTGGCGCGGTGGAGGAGCCGGCGGCCTGGATCTGGATGTTTACGTTCGGGTATTCCTTCTTGTACGCCTCGGCCCAGAGGGTCATCAGGTTGGCCAAGGTGTCGGAACCGACGCTGGAGAGGTTGCCCGATACACCGGTGGTCTTGGTGTAGGTCGGGATGGCTGGGTCGACAGCGGCTACCGCATTGGCGGCAGCAACGCCAGCGGCGGCGAAGGTCAGGGCCGCCATCAAACGCTTCAGTTTCATGCCTTGCTCCTAGCACAGATAGTTGGGTGTGTGATGAATCGGGGCCAAGTATCTGCAGGCCGCATGAAGACTCTATGTCTCAAATGTGACAATTGGATGAAAGGCCATCACCAGGAAAGTGGGTGGCCTTCACAGCCTGTCGCGAGGACCGATGGCAGAGGGATCTCAGCGTTTCCTGGCCAGCAGATAGAAGCCCACAAGCAGACCAATGGTGCAAATTCCGGCGACATAATAAGCCGGCGCCATCGGGCTGAACTTGAGCAGCGCCGTCACCACCATCGGCGTCAGGCCGCCGAAGATCGCGTAGGCCAGGTTGTAGGAAAACGAAAGTCCGCTGAAGCGCACCACCGGGGGGAAGGCCTTGACCATCACGTACGGCACGGCGCCGACGATGCCCACGCACAGGCCGGTCAGCGCGTACATCGGGAACAGCAGTTCGGGATGGCTTCCCAGGGTGTGGTAGAAGGTCCACGAGGTGGCCAGCAGCGCCAGGCTGCCGCCCACGAAGATCCGGCCCGCGCCGAAGCGGTCAGCCAGGGAGCCGGCAAGGATGCACCCGATGCTCAGCAGCACGATGGCCAGGCTGTTGGCGAGCAGCGAATCGGTCGGGCTCACCTTGTAGAGGGTCTGCAGCAGCGCCGGGGTCATCAGGATGATCACCACGATGCCTGCCGACAGCAGCCAGGTCAGCAGCATCGACAGCACGATCGCGCCGCGGTGGTCACGCAGCACCGCGCGCAGCGGCACTTCGTCGGCCAGGGCCTTGCGCGCCTGCATCTCGGCGAACACTGGGGTCTCGTGCAGCCAGCGGCGCAGGTAGACCGCGAACAGGCCGAACACCCCGCCGAGCAGGAACGGGATACGCCAGGCGTAGTCGGCGACCTCTTCGGCGCTGTAGACCGAGTTGATCAGCGTGGCGACCAGCGAGCCGAGCAGGATGCCCGAGGTGAGTCCCGCGGTGAGCGTGCCGCAGGCATACCCCGTGTTGCGTGCCGGCACGTGCTCGGACACGAACACCCAGGCGCCGGGCACTTCGCCGCCGATCGCCGCGCCCTGGATGACGCGCATCACCAGCAGCAGCACCGGCGCCCACAGGCCGATCTGCGCGTATGTCGGCAGCAGACCCATGATCAAGGTGGGCACAGCCATCATGAAGATGCTCAAGGTGAACATTTTCTTGCGCCCCAGCAGGTCGCCGAAGTGCGCCATGACGATGCCGCCGAGCGGGCGCGCCAGGTAGCCGGCGGCGAAGATGCCGAAGGTTTGCATCAGGCGTAGCCATTCGGGCATGTCCGCCGGGAAGAACAGCTTGCCGACCACGGTTGCGAAGAAGACGAAGATGATGAAGTCGTAAAACTCAAGCGCACCGCCAAGGGCGGACAACGACAACGTCTTGTAGTCACTGCGGGTCAGCGGCCGCGATGGCTGTTCGGTACTGCTGGGCACGGAGGTCATCGGTCTTCTCTTATGGTCATGCGGGCCGCCTGGGACGCGGCTTCTGGCGTGGGGACGGATGAAGATAGCAAATTGCGGCACGGCCCTCATAGCGGTACAAACCGTGCAGTTATTCATCCAGCCACGGTCGTCGCTGCCGATAGTGGTCTATATACTGGCCTCCGGCAGGAAAGGTTACGTCCCACGTGGGATGTTGTGCGCAAACGCCGGTCGGTATGCTCAGGCGATCTCGCCGCGTTTACCTCGGCCATCTGGCAGAAGGAAAACAGCGTAGTATGGTGCGGCTGAATCGTTTTTCACGGCGTGACTCCAGCGCCAACCCAAAAAGCGTCACGGGTCAGAGGCCCCTCGGCATGATTGAACTCGAACAAGAAGATCCTATCCCGCAAGGCGACCTGGCCTTGCAGATCACCGCGTTGCCTCGTGAAACCAATGGTTTCGGCGATATCTTCGGGGGTTGGCTGGTCGCCCAGATGGACCTCGCCGGCACCGCGATGGCCAGCCGCGTAGCCGGTGGCCGGGTGGCGACGGTGGCCATTGACCGCATGGCGTTCCTGGTGCCGGTAGCGGTGGGCGCGCAGTTGTCCTTCTATACCCAGACCGTGGAGATCGGCCGCAGCTCGATCCAGATGATGGTCGAGGTGTGGAGCGACGACCCGCTGTCCAGCGAATGGCGCAAGGTCACCGAGGCGGTATTCGTCTTCGTCGCCATCGACGGCAGTGGCCGCACCCGTTCCGTCCCTCGTCGCTGAGCGGCCCGCGCGCTAAACTCGTTGCCAGGCACAAGGTCCAAGGCCCCACGTCAAACCAACGAGAAAAGCGCATGGCTACCCCCAAGGTCGAAACGGAAAAACACGGCGAACTGAACTGCTGGCGCATCACCAGCGATCACGCCGAACTGCTGATTGCCCAACAAGGTGCTCAGGTGCTGAGCTATCAGCGCCTGGGCGAGCCACCGCTGCTGTGGCTGAGCGACCAGGCCCTCTTCAGGCAGGGCAGCGCCATGCGCGCCGGCGTGCCGGTATGCTGGCCGTGGTTCGGTAACTTGCAGCGCAATCCCCAGGCGGTGCAGGCCATGTTCCACGGCGAGCAGGCGCCGGCCCATGGCCTGGCGCGCTGCCGTGACTGGCAGTTGCTGGGCATTGAAGGTGACGGTGAGACGCTGCGTATCGAGTTTGGTCTTCCTGAGGCCCAGGCCGACCTGCCCGGCTGGCCGCACAATGTCGAGCTCAAGTTCGTCATCGAACTGGGCGAGACGCTGACGCTGACCCTTTCCAGCTACAACCTTGGCAATGACCTCGTGACCATCAGCCAGGCGCTGCACAGCTACTTTGCTGTCAGCGACGTACGTCAGGCGCGGGTCGAGGGTGTTGACGGGCTTGGCTATATCGAGACCCTGGCCGACTGGGAGCAGCGCCAGCAGCAAGGCGACCTGGGCTTTATCGGGGAAACCGACCGGATCTACCTGCAGGCGCCGCAGCGCCTGTCGATCGTCGATCCGCACTGGAAACGCCGTATCACCCTGCAGACCCGCGGCTCGCGCTCGGCGGTGATCTGGAACCCGTGGGCCGATCGGGCCCGCGAGCTGGTGGACATGGCGGACGATGGCTGGCAGCGCATGCTGTGCATCGAGACGGCGAACGTATGGGATGACGTGGTGACGCTCAAGCCTGGAGCGACGCATGCGCTGAGTGTGACCATCGGCAGCGAGGCGCTCTGACTGTCCAGGACGGCATCGCTAGCTATGCGAGCACTGCTACCTGTGGGAGCACTGCTACCTGTGGGAGCGGCCTTGTGCCGCGATCGGGCGCGAAGCGGCCGTAGGCATTACAAATCCGCCTCTTCCACCACTCTCACCTTACCTGCATCCAGCGCGTACGCCGCATCGGCCAGGTCATTGCTGACCTTCTCCACCTTGAGCGTGCCAATGACCCACAGCGGGGTGTAGATATCGTCGATCTTCAGCCCTTTCGGGTACCGCACCAGCACCAGCTGGTTCGGCGGCGGTGGCGGAACGTGGATGCAGGCGCCTGGGTACGGCACCAGGAAAAACAGCGTGCTGTTGCCCTTGGCATCGCTTTCCAGCGGCACGGGATAACCGCCCAGGCGGATCTGCCTGCCGTTCATGGCCGCCACGGTCTTGGTGGAATACATCACAGCCGGCAGGCCTTTGCTCTGCTTCAGGCCGCCCTTGTCGGTGAAGGTGCCCAGGGCTTCCGGGGAGTTGTGGTCGATTTCTGGCATCTGCTCCAGCGCACGCTGGTCCGACTTGGGCATCAACGCCAGCCAGTCGGTTTCAGGAAGCTCGGCGCGGGCCAGGCTGCTGGCCAATAGCAGGGGAACAAGGAAAAACGCACGCATGAAAAATGCTCGGCAACACAGGAAGGTTACCGAGCATTCTAGCGTGCAATCAGCGTTTCTTGATCAGCCCGTAGATCACCAGAAGCACGATGGCGCCGATCAGGGCCCCTAGGAAACTGGCGCCTTCGCCCGCCTGGTAGATACCCAGCGCCTGTCCACCATAGGTCGCGACCAGCGAGCCGCCAATCCCCAGCAGGATGGTCATGATCCAGCCCATGCTGTCGTCGCCTGGCTTCAGGAAACGCGCAAGCAGGCCGACGATGAGGCCGATGAAGATGGTTCCGATGATTCCCATGGGTATCCCTCTGAATGGAAGTGGACCGTGCCAAAGCCTGGTTAGCGCTTTGCCATACTGCCATTCAGAGGGCCCGCCAGGGCCAGAGGTTCAATCAGCCTGCGATCAGGCCTTCGACCTCGGCGATCTTCCGCTCGAGACTGGCCATGTCGGCGCAGCGCAGGGTCGCGTGGCCCACCTTGCGGCCGACCTTGAAGGCCTTGCCATAGTGGTGCAGATGGCATTCGTCGATGGACACGACCTTGTCCACCGCTGGCACTTCACCGATGAAGTTGAGCATGGCGCTCTCGCCGACCTTGGCGGTCGAGCCCAGCGGCAGGCCGGCAACGGCGCGCAGGTGGTTCTCGAACTGGCTGCACTCGGCGCCCTCGATGGTCCAGTGCCCGGAGTTGTGAACCCGCGGGGCGATTTCATTGGCCTTCAGGCCGCCGTCGACCTCAAAGAACTCGAAGGCCATCACGCCTACGTAGTTCAGCTGGTCGAGCACACGGGCGGCGTAGTCTTCGGCCAGGGCCTGCAGCGAATGCCCCTGGCTGGCCACCGACAGGCGCAGGACGCCGCTCTCGTGGGTGTTGTGCACCAATGGGTAGAAGCGGGTTTCGCCATCACGGGCGCGCACCGAGATCAGCGAGACTTCGCCGGTGAAGGGCACGAAGCCTTCGAGCAGGCACGGGACGCTGCCCAGCTCGGCGAAGGTGTCGACCACGTCCTCGGGAGTGCGCAGAACCTTCTGGCCCTTGCCGTCATACCCCAGGGTGCGGGTCTTGAGCACGGCCGGCAGGCCGATGCTGGCCACGGCGGCATCAAGGCCGTCCTGGGACTGGATGTCGGCGAACGCCGGGGTCGGAATCCCCAGGTCCTTGAACATGCTCTTCTCGAACCAGCGGTCACGAGCGATGCGCAAGGCCTCGGCGCTTGGGTAGACAGGCACGAACTGCGACAGGAAGGCCACGGTCTCGGCCGGGACGCTCTCGAACTCGAAGGTGACCAGGTCGACTTCGTCGGCCAGCTGGCGCAGGTGGTCCTGATCGCCGTAGTCGGCACGCAGGTGCTCGCCCAGGGGCGCCGCGCAGGCATCAGGCGCCGGATCGAGAAAAGCGAAGTTCATGCCCAGCGGGGTGCCCGCCAGGGCCAGCATGCGGCCCAGCTGGCCGCCACCGATTACACCGATTTTCATGCTCTTGACCTCAGGCCTGACGCGGATCTGGATTGTCCAGGACGGTATCGGTCTGCTCAGTGCGGAACTGCTTGAGCGCGGCGTGATACTCGGGGTACTTGGCGCCCAGGATGCTCGCCGAGAGCAAGGCGGCGTTGATCGCGCCCGCGCGGCCGATGGCCAGGGTGGCAACCGGCACGCCTGCTGGCATCTGCACGATCGACAGCAGCGAATCGACGCCCGACAGCATGGACGACTGCACCGGCACGCCCAGCACCGGCAGGTGGGTCTTGGCGGCGCACATGCCTGGCAGGTGGGCAGCGCCACCGGCACCGGCGATTATCACCTCGATGCCGCGCCCTTCGGCCTCTTCGGCGTACTGGAACAGCAGGTCCGGGGTACGGTGGGCGGAAACCACCTTCACCTCGTAGGGAATGCCGAGTTTTTCCAGCATATCGGCGGTGTGGCTAAGGGTGGACCAATCGGACTTGGAGCCCATGATCACGCCAACCAGTGCACTCATCGTCGAGCCTCTTCGCTTGTGCGCCCGCGGGCGCGTCAAAAAACAACAAGCCACGCGGGAGGACCGGCGTGGCTTGTTAGCTGATTCGGGGTCGGACGAGCCGACCGAAGGCCGCGCAGTATAACGTAACACGGTGCGCTTGAGGCCCCCCCGGCGACCAACTGTCAGGCCTTATTTTTCGGGGCTTTGGCTGACTTTCGAGTCAGGCGCCGTGGCGGTGTTGCCTTCGAGCTTGCGCCACAGCAAGCGCACGTTTGCCTTGCGCACAAGCGCGCAGCGGTAAAGGCGGATCTCCAGGGGCACATGCCACTGGCTGCCTCCGCAAATCACCAGCTCGCCGCGCTCCAGCTCACCGCGCAGCGACAGCCGTGGCACCCAGGCAATGCCCAGGCCTTCGAGCGCCATGCTCTTGAGGCTGTCGGCCATGGCGGTCTCGTAGACGGTGGTGTAGCGCAGGTTGCGCTGGCGCACCAGCAGGTTGACCGAGCGGCCGAGGAACGCCCCAGCGCTGTAGGCCAGCAGCGGCACGCTGCCCTCGCCCTCCAGGTCGAACAGCGGCCGGCCCTCGTCATCGGCCGCGCACACCGGCACCATCTCGGTGTGGCCCATGTGCAGCGACGGGAAGATTTCCGAGTCCATCTGCAAGGCCGCGTCAGGGTCATAGAACGCAAGCATCAAGTCGCAGCCGCCTTCGCGCAGGGCATGCACGGCGTCCCCGACGTTGGTCGCCACCAGGCGCGTGGCCAGGTTCATGCCGTCGTTGCGCAACTGCGCGACCCAGCGCGGGAAAAAGCCCAGTGCCAGGGAGTGGGCTGCGGCAACTTGGATCACCTCGCCCTGCCCGCCTTCAAGATGATGCAAGTGGCGCAGAACTTCGCCCAACTGGTCGACAACGGTCCGGGCAGTGACCAGGAAGAGCTGTCCTGCCTCGGTCAGCTCGATGGGCGTGCGGGAACGATTCACCAGCGTCAGCCCCAGGGCCGCCTCCAGGCTGCGGATACGACGGCTGAACGCCGGTTGGGTCACGAAGCGGCGCTCCGCCGCCTGGGAAAAACTGCGGGTCGCGGCCAAGGCGCTGAAATCTTCCAGCCATTTGCTTTCAAGGTTCACTGCACTCTCCCAGCGTGCACCAAAATGGAACACGCACGAATGTCGATTGGCGTCACATGAATCATTATGCCGTTTATGCATAGGTTAGTGACTAACAGCATTGGCCGCAAAATGGGCTCAGGCCTAGCATTGGCGGCATTCCGGCGTGTGCCGGGCCAAAACCGAGATGATATCCGTCATGTCCTCCGCTGCATCGTTCCGCGTCGAAAAAGACCTGCTTGGTACCCTTGAAGTCCCTGCCGATGCCTACTTCGGCATCCAGACTCTGCGCGCTGCCAACAACTTCCACCTCTCCGGTGTGCCGCTGTCGCACTACCCCAAGCTGGTCGTGGCCCTTGCCATGGTCAAGCAGGCGGCTGCCGACGCCAACCGTGAGCTGGGCCACCTGAGCGATGCCAAGCACGCTGCCATCAGCGAGGCCTGTGCCCGTCTGATCCGGGGCGACTACCACGAGCAGTTCGTGGTCGACATGATCCAGGGCGGTGCTGGTACTTCAACCAACATGAACGCCAACGAAGTCATCGCCAACATCGCGCTGGAGGCCATGGGCCATCAGAAGGGCGAGTACCAGTACCTGCACCCTAACAACGACGTGAACATGGCGCAGTCGACCAACGACGCCTACCCGACCGCGATCCGCCTGGGTCTGCTGCTCGGTCACGACGCCTTGCTGGCCAGCCTCGACAGCCTGATCCAGGCCTTCGCTGCCAAGGGCAAGGAATTCGACCACGTACTGAAGATGGGCCGTACCCAGCTGCAGGACGCGGTGCCGATGACCCTGGGCCAGGAATTCCGCGCCTTCGCCACCACCATGACCGAAGACCTGAACCGCCTGCGCAGCCTGGCGCCAGAGCTGCTGACCGAGATCAACCTGGGCGGCACCGCCATCGGCACCGGCATCAACGCCGACCCTGGCTACCAGATGCTGGCCGTGCAGCGCCTGGCCCTGATCAGCGGGCAGCCACTGGTTCCAGCCGCCGACCTGATCGAAGCCACCTCCGACATGGGCGCCTTCGTGCTGTTCTCGGGCATGCTCAAGCGCACCGCGGTCAAGCTGTCGAAGATCTGCAACGACCTGCGCCTGCTGTCCAGCGGCCCGCGCACCGGCATCAACGAGATCAACCTGCCGGCACGCCAGCCGGGCAGCTCGATCATGCCAGGCAAGGTCAACCCGGTGATCCCGGAGGCCGTCAACCAGGTCGCCTTCGCGATCATGGGCAACGACCTGGCCCTGACCGTCGCCGCCGAAGGTGGCCAGCTGCAGCTGAACGTGATGGAGCCGCTGATCGCCTACAAGATCTTCGACTCGATCCGCCTGCTGCAACGCGCCATGGACATGCTGCGCGAGCACTGCATCGTCGGCATCACCGCCAACGAACAGCGCTGCCGTGAACTGGTCGAGCACTCGATCGGCCTGGTCACCGCCCTGAACCCGTACATCGGCTATGAGAACGCCACCCGTATCGCCCGTATCGCGCTGGAAAGCGGCCGCGGCGTGCTGGAACTGGTGCGCGAGGAAGGCCTGCTGGACGAAGCGATGCTCAACGACATCCTGCGTCCGGAAAACATGATCGCTCCCCGTCTGGTTCCGCTGAAGGCGTAACCCACGGTTTGTTGCACCGCTCACCAGGTTTGAGGGACTAGACACCTCTCGACCCTTTGAGGCCCGAAGCGCATGCTTCGGGCCTTTTTTTTGGTGTCGCGCCGGCACTTGCGCGGGGGCGGGCCTCGTCGGCGCGTCGAAGCGCCGCGATCATGGGCAGCGCCGGTGCTACAGACGAGCGCCGCTTTGGTGCGTATAGTGCCCGCCCTCTCGCCCAGGCGGCGCCGTCCATGGCGCATGCCACGCCGGGCAGACGCACACTTCTATGCACTCAAGCGGCGAACCACGCCGTTCGCCAGCGGTTAAAGCGAGGAAAATTCCATGCTTGAAGTCATCAACGACTTCCTCTCGGGCAAGGTACTGATCGTGCTCATTGTCGGTCTGGGCAGCTACTTCACGATCCGCTCGCGTTTCGTACAATTGCGTCACTTTGTCCATATGTTCGCGGTATTTCGCAACAGCCTGCGCAGCGGCAACGGCCAGTTGAGCTCGTTCCAGGCCTTGATGCTCAGCCTGGCAGGCCGGGTCGGCGCGGGCAATATCGCAGGGGTGGGCATTGCCGTGACCCTGGGCGGGCCCGGGGCGGTGTTCTGGATGTGGGTCACCGCACTGGTGGGGATGTCCAGCAGCCTGTTCGAATGCACGCTGGGGCAGCTCTACAAGCGCTGCGACAGCGACGGTCAGTTCCGTGGCGGCCCTTCGTTCTATATCCAGCATGGCCTGGGCAAGCGCTGGCTGGGCATGATCATGGCCTTCCTGCTGCTGATGACCTTCGGCCTGGCCTTCAACGGCTTGCAAGCTCATGCGGTCACTCACTCGCTGAACGACGCCTTTGGTGTGTCCACCACCTACGCAGGCCTGGCCATGGCCGCGCTGCTGGGCATCGTGTTCATCGGTGGCATCAAGCGAATCGCCGCCGTGGCTGACCTGCTGGTGCCGATCAAGACCCTGGCCTACATCGCCGTGACCCTGTACGTCATCGTGCTGCAGTTCGATCAGGTGCCGGCCATGCTCATGACCATCGTCAAGAGCGCCTTCGGCCTCGACCAGGCCTTTGGCGGGCTGATCGGCACCGCGATCGTCATGGGCGTGAAGCGTGGCGTGTTCGCCAACGAAGCAGGCCTTGGCGGCGCCCCGAACGTCGCCGCGGTGGCCCAGGTCGACCACCCCGTCGCCCAGGGCGTGGTGCAAGCCTTCAGCGTGTTCCTCGACACCTTCCTCATCTGCACCTGCACGGCGCTGCTGATCCTGCTGTCAGGCTTCTACACCCCAGGCTTCGAAGGTGACGGCATTGCCCTGACCCAGAACTCGCTCGCCGCGGTGGTGGGTGACTGGGGCCGTATCTTCATCAGCGTGGCGTTGTCGTTGTTCGTGTTTACCTCGATCCTCTACAACTACTACCTGGGCGAGAGCAACCTGCGCTTTTTGATCGGCGAGAACCGCAAGGTGCTGGTGGGTTATCGAGTGCTGGTGCTGGTGTTGATCTTCTGGGGCGCCGTGGAAGACCTCGGCACGGTGTTCGCCTTCGCCGACATCACCATGACGATGCTGGCCTTCGTCAACCTGATGGCCCTGGCGTTGCTGTTCGGCATTGCCATGCGCGTGCTGCGTGACTATGACAACCAGCGTGCCGCGGGCATCGCGGAGCCGGTATTCGACGCCGCCAAGTTCCGCGACCTCGACCTCGACAATCGCGCCTGGCCGGAGCGCGACGCGCGCTGAGCCTGACCTGACCTGACCGCAAGACCGCCCCCAGAAATCACTTTGCGGGGGCGGCCTTGGGTTCCCTGAGAAAAGAGCCTTGATTTCCTGTAGGGGCGGCTTATGTCCCTGTGGGAGCGGGCTGGTCCCGCGATCGGCGGCGCAGCCGTCGTAAACCCGGCAACCGTGTTTCGTCTGATACAACGCGCAGTCAGGCTTTTACGACCGCTTCGCGGCCGATCGCGGGACTAGCCCGCTCCCACACTGCACCCCCACACGCCTGAACCCCCACCCCTCTTAGGCTTCAGGCGCTGATTTGGCCTTCCTCCTCCCCGCCTCCACATCGTCGGCGATCGCCTTGGCAAAGGCGCTCAGGAAATACGCTGACCAGAGCATGTCGCCATCGTTATCCACCATTCCGGCATGGATCAAGGTGTGCACGCACCCTGTCAGTGTCGAAAGCTGCTCCATGGCATAGTCGCCGGGCACCCCCGGATTGATGCGAAACAAGTCCATGGGCGGATTCTCGGTCGTGATGAAGCTCGTTTTCCCCGCAGTCCTGATGTCGTCGCTCATGCCGTCGCCTCCATGCACGTACATGCGTTGAGCTTGACCAGTGCATGCTCGATCAACGCCTTGGCCGTCTCTGCCGAATGCAGCACGTTCACCAGCATGCCCTGGCCTGGTTCGTTGAAATGCGAACGGCAGTATTCGTCGGTGGTTTCGTAGACGCCACGCAGGAGTTCGCTGGCGTAGGCCAGGGAATCGGGTGGGGTGAGGTCGCTGTGGATGGTGAAGTGAGGGGTGGTGATGATTTTGCGGGGTGGGTCGGGGACGATTTTTTTCATTGCGTAGTTCCTGATTTCGTTAGGAAGCTGCCACTTCACCATCTCACGGGTGAGGGTGGCAGCCGTACGCAGGGTGAGAAACCGAGGGAATCAGGAAAACTCGGCCAGACCGAGGTCTGCCCGCGCACGGCCGCCATTACAGACTTGCCGTTGATTCATCTACGGGTTCTCACACCCGGTCGTCGAAAAGTGACGACCCAGCGAAACTAGACCCGAAGAATGAGCCAGACAATCGGAAACGTCCGAAGCGCACGTAGGATACTTCCGAGAGCATTGAGAGCTAGAAACTTTTAGCACCGAAGCCTATGAAGCAAAGCTTCGGTTTCGGAGGGTGGCAGCCATACGCGGGGTGAGAGACCGGGGATCTTGGAACCCAGCCAGACCGAAATCTGCCCGCGCACGGCTGCCATGCAGCAGCCAAGAGACACTAGTTTCACCGTAGTGACTGATACAGCAGAAATTTCAGCAGGGTATCTCGGACATTTCCCAAGATTTGCAGCGCCCATGCGATTTCTGGGGCCGGGAGAAGCCGGGCCGGGGGCTGTGAGCACGTCGGTGGAAGGCAGAATCTCCCCAAAATGCCTTGGCTGCGCTGGGCAGGGCTTCCATAACCGAGCTGGCCGCGCCAGCTCTTGTGGGAGCACGCCTTGTGCTGCGATTCGAGGGCAGAGCCCTCGCCGGGGCGCAAAAAGATGGGTTGTTGCGGTACTGGCAGGAAACCCTGAACAAATCAGGTACTACCGCCAGGCTTTACGTAAACGCATCAACGCATCCGCGATCTGGGCTTCAGGCACGGCAGCGAAACCAAGCACCAGCCCCGCGCGGTTATCCACAGGCGTATCGCAGTCATCCAGCCAGTAGCTGCTCAGTGGATTCACCTCTACACCCGCCGCCTCAGCCCGAGCGACCAACTCCTGCTCACGCGCATAGTTATCCACAACCACTTTTACATGCAATCCGGCTTCAACAGCAGGCATTTCACCCAGCCCAGAGATATCCACAGGCCAGCCGGCCTTGAGCACATTGCGTCGGCTCAACGCGGCCCGTCGCATGCGGCGGATGTGTCGCTGGAAATGCCCTTGGGCCATGAACCGAGCCATGACGTGCTGGCTGCTGACCTCCGAATGCCGATCCGCAAGCGCCCGCGCCTGCGAGAACGCTTGCGCCAGCTGCGCGGGCAGTACCAGATAGCCCAGGCGCAACCCAGGGAAGGCAATCTTGCCAAACGTGCCGATGTAGATCACCCGCCCCTGCCGGTCGAGCGCGGCCAGAGGCGCCAGCGGGGCACCGCTGTAGCGGTACTCGCCATCGTAATCGTCCTCTATGACCCAGCTGTCGTTGCGCTCGGCCCAGTCAAGCAATGACAAGCGCCGAGCCAGGCTCATGGTCACGCCAGTCGGATACTGGTGCGCGGGTGTGACATATGCCAGGCGGCAATTCTCGAGATCTGCCAGTCGTCCACAGTCAAGACCGTCTTTATCCACAGGCACGCCCACCACATGGGCACCCGTCATCGCCAAGGCATGACCCGCCGCTCGATACCCAGGATTTTCCACAGCCACCCTGTCGCCTGGTGCCAACAGCAGCTGTGCACAAAGGCTGATGGCCTGCTGCGCTCCACTGGTGATCACAATTTGTTCAGCGCTGCAGGACAGCCCTCGAGACCTGCGCATGTAAGCAGCAACAAGCGCTCGCAGCTGAGGCTCACCCGCTGGATCACCATAGCCCAGATGCGCGGGATCCGGGTTACGCCAGAAACCCGCTTGCAGCTTGGCCCAGATCTGAAAAGGAAACAGATCAAAGGCGGGTACTCCTACTCGAAACGCCCGGGGGGCACCGGCTTTAGGTGACGCCAATTGATGTTTTTTCAAACGATCAAAAGGTGCGCTCATGACTCTATCACTGGATAAATCATCAGTGTTATCCAACGGAAATGTGGATAACACTGTTGATAAACCCAGGGATAACCCTGTGGACAGGTGTGTGGATAGTTTTGGGAGCTGACTCACATAAGTGCCGTCGCCGACTCGGCTTTCGATATAGCCTTCGGCGTACAGCTGGTCGTAGGCCCGCACCACGCTATTGCGGGACAGCATGAGAATCGCTGCGAGGTCCCGACTCGCCGGCAACCGGGTGCCGCTGCTCAGGCGCCCATCCAGAACCCGGACCCTCAGGGCCTGGTAGAGCTGGTCACTCAGTCCTCGGCGACGGTCAAGGACAATGCCCGCAGGGTCGAAAGGCAACGCAGTGGAACGTTCACTCATGAATTGGACCTGTCAAACGAGCACTGAATGGATCTTAACCTGAACCAATAGCCTGCCTAGCATGGAGCCATTCAACAAGAGACGCGGCCATGTACAACGCCAGACCCCATCAGGAACACGACCTGGAAAACCTCCACCGCCAGATGCTGCAGACGCGGCTCGCCGTGCTGGTCACCCACGGACAGCAGGGGCTGCTGGCCAGCCACATCCCCGTGCTGCTTGATCCCGCGGAAGGACCAAATGGCACGATTTACGCTCACCTGGCGCGTGCCAACCGGCAATGGCAGGACTTGGGCAATGGTGGCGAAACGCTGCTGGTGTTCCCAGGCCCCGATGCCTATGTCAGCCCCGGCTATTACCCAAGCAAGGCGCAGGACCCACGCACGGTGCCCACCTGGAATTACCTCGCCGTGCATGCCTATGGCCAGGCCGAGGTCATTCAGGAAGGACCCCGCCTGCTGGAGATCGTCAGCCGCCTGACCGATCGTCACGAAACAGGTCGCAACGATCCTTGGCAGGTCGCCGACGCGCCTGCCGACTACATTGAAGGAATGCTGCGCGCCATCGTCGGTGTGCGCCTGCCTGTCGACCGCCTGCAGGGCGCGCGCAAGCTCAGCCAGAACCGCTCGGCGGCCGACATCGAAGGCGTGCGCACGGGGCTGGCCGCCAGCGCCGATCCACTGGACAACCAACTCTCGGCGCACATGCGCCCGCTGTGAAGGAACCACCCCATGCCAGAAGTCACCATTCGCCCAGTCGGTCTCAATGATCACGCCGCCTGGCTGCCGCTGTGGCAAGCCTACCTGCGTTTCTATGAAGCTCGCCTGGCGGACGAGGTCAGCGCCAGCACCTGGCAGCGCCTGCTCGATCCCACCGAACCGACCCATTCCGCGCTGGCCTGGGTCGATGGCAAGGCGGTGGGCATGGTCAACTGGATCTATCATCGTTCCAACTGGAGCATCGAGAATTCCTGCTACCTGCAAGACCTGTACGTCGACAGCCAGACGCGGGGCCTGGGCATCGGCCGCCGGCTGATCGAACATGTGTATGCACAGGCCAAGGACCTGGGGTGCACCAAGGTGCATTGGCTGACCCATGAGACCAATGCCACGGCCATCGGCTTGTATGAACAGGTCGCCGAACGCCCAGGCTTCATCCAGTTTCGCAAAGCCATCTGAGCCAGGAGCCAATCATGAGTGATGCGTTACAGTGGAAACCCGCGAAGGTGCCGCAGCCCCAGACCCTCGCCGGCCGTTTCATCCGCCTTGAAAAGCTCGACCCGCGACGCGACATCGATGCGCTGTGGGAAGTGTTCCAGGGCGAGGAGGCGGATCCCGCCCTGTGGAAGTACCTGGCCTACGGGCCCTTCACCGACCGGGAAGGCTTTGGCGACTGGATCGACAGCAATGCCGCCAGCCGTGATCCGCTGTTCTTCAGCGTCATCGACCTGGCGAGCGGCAAGGCCCAGGGCATACTCAGCCTGATGTCGATCGTGCCGGAGCAGGGCCGGATCGAGATCGGTCATGTCACCTTTGGCGCGGCCATGCAGCGCACTCCCAAGGGGACCGAAGCCATCTACTTGCTGGGCAAGCTGGCCTTCGAGCTGGGCAACCGGCGCCTGGAGTGGAAATGCAACAACGACAATCTCCGCTCCAAGCGCGCGGCCGAGCGGTGTGGATTCACCTTGGAAGGGGTGTTTCGCAAGCACATGGTCATCAAGGACCTTAACCGCGACACCGCGTGGTACTCGATCACCGATGATGAGTGGCCCGCGATCGCGGCAGGCTTCGAGCGGTGGTTGAGTGAAGACAATCAGCGCCCGAGCGGGCAGCTGAGTACCCTGGAAAGCTGCCGCGCACTCTAGAAAAAAGGGGGAGCATTTGCTCCCCAGAGGTCAATCACTTCCAGACAAGAGCTTCGATCAGCCCTCGATTTCGATGAGGATTTCGCCCGGGTTCACCCGGTCGCCCTTGGCCACGTGAATGGCGGTGACCTTGCCGGAAATCGCCGCCTGCACTTCGGTTTCCATCTTCATCGCCTCGGTGATCAGCACCGCCTGGCCGACCTTGACCGTGTCGCCTTCCTTGACCAGCACATCGACGATGTTGCCGGGCATGGTGGTGCTGACATGGCCCGGGGCGCTGGCCTGCTTGCGCTTGCTGCTGCCGCCGCTGACGAACTCGTTGAGCGGCTCGAACACCACCTCTTCAGGCATGCCGTCGATCGACAGGTAGAAGTGACGCTTGCCCTCGGCCTTGACGCCGACACCAGTGATGTCGACGCGGTAGGTTTCACCGTGCACGTCGATGACGAACTCGGTCGGCACGCCTTCGCCACCGGCCGAAGCCACGGCGCCCGCCTCGGGAATCGGCAGCAGCACTTCAGGGGTCAGGGTGCCGGCCTCACGCTCCTCGAGGAACTTGCGCCCGATATCCGGGAACATGGCGTAGGTCAGCACGTCTTCTTCGCTCCGGGCCAGGGCGCCGATGTCGGCACGCAGCTTGGTCATCTCCGGCTTGAGAAGATCGGCCGGACGCACGTCGATCACCTCTTCGCTGCCGATGGCCTGGCGGCGCAGCTTCTCGTTGACCACGCCCGGCGCCTTGCCGTAGCCGCCTTGCAGGTACAGCTTCACCTCGTTGGTGATGGTCTTGTAGCGCTCGCCGGCCAGCACGTTGAAAAACGCCTGGGTGCCGACGATCTGCGAGGTCGGGGTCACCAGCGGCGGGAAGCCAAGGTCTTCACGCACCCGCGGGATCTCTGCCATCACTTCGGCCATGCGGTTGAGCGCGCCCTGCTCCTTGAGCTGGTTGGCGAGGTTGGAGATCATCCCGCCGGGCACCTGGTTGACCTGCACGCGGGTGTCGACCGCGGTGAACTCGCTTTCGAACTGGTGGTACTTCTTGCGCACGGCGTAGAAATACAGGCCGATCTCCTGCAGCAGCTCCAGGTCCAGGCCGGTGTCGAATTCGCTGCCCTTGAGGGCCGCGACCATCGACTCGGTACCGGGGTGGCTGGTGCCCGAGGCGAAGCTCGAGATCGCAGTGTCGATATGATCGGCACCGTTCTCGATTGCCTTGAGCTGGCACATGGCAGCCAGGCCGGCGGTGTCGTGCGAATGGATGAACACGGGCAACGACTGCTCGGACTTCAGGGCCTTGACCAGTTCGCCAGTGGCGTACGGGGTCAGCAGGCCGGCCATGTCCTTGATCGCCACCGAGTCGCACCCCATGGCCTCCATGGTCTTGGCCTGGGCGACGAAGGCGTCGATGGTGTGCACCGGGCTGGTGGTGTAGGCGATGGTGCCCTGGGCGTGCTTGCCGGAGGCCTTGACCGCTTCGATGGCCACGCGCAGGTTACGCACGTCGTTCATCGCGTCGAAGATACGGAACACGTCGATGCCGTTGACCGCCGCCTTGGCCACAAAGGCCCGGACCACGTCGTCGCTGTAGTGGCGGTAGCCCAGCAGGTTCTGGCCGCGCAGGAGCATCTGCAGGCGGGTATTGGGCAACGCGGCGCGCAGCTTGCGCAGGCGCTCCCACGGGTCTTCCTTGAGGAAGCGCACGCAGGCGTCGAAGGTCGCGCCGCCCCAGCATTCCAGGGACCAGTAGCCGACCTTGTCGAGCTTGTCGCAGATCGGCAGCATGTCTTCGGTACGCATGCGGGTAGCCAGCAGGGACTGGTGGGCGTCGCGCAGGATTGTGTCGGTTACGAAAATTTTCTTGGACATTATGGGTTCCTCACAGGCCTGCGTGGGCGGCAATGGCGGCGGCGATGGCCAGGGCCAGCTCTTCGGGTTTGCGCTTGATCGAGTAGTTGGTCAGTTCGGGATGGCTTTCGACAAAGCTGGTATTGAACTGCCCGCTACGGAATTCCGGGTTGCGCAGGATTTCCTGGTAATAGGCGGCGGTGGTCTTCACGCCTTGCACGCGCATGTCGTCCAGGGCCCGCAGGCCGCGGTCCATGGCTTCTTCCCAGGTCAGCGCCCAGACCACCAGCTTCAGGCACATGGAGTCGTAGAACGGCGGGATGGTGTAGCCGGTGTAGATCGCCGTGTCGGTCCGCACCCCGGGGCCGCCGGGCGCGTAGTAGCGGGTGATCTTGCCGAAGCTGGGCAGGAAGTTGTTTTTCGGGTCTTCAGCGTTGATACGGAACTGCAGCGCGAAACCGCGGTGCTGGATATCTTCCTGCTTGATCGACAGCGCCAGGCCCGAGGCGATGCGGATCTGCTCGCGAACGATATCGATGCCGGTGATTTCCTCGGTGATGGTGTGCTCCACCTGCACCCGGGTGTTCATCTCCATGAAATACACCTCGCCATCGGCGAGCAGGAACTCCACGGTACCGGCGTTCTCGTAGCCCACGGCCTTCGCCGCGCGCACCGACAGGTCGCCAATGTAGGCGCGCTGTTCGGGGGTCAGCTGAGGGCTTGGGGCGATCTCGATGAGCTTCTGGTTGCGGCGCTGGATCGAGCAGTCGCGCTCGAACAGGTGCACCACGTTGCCAAAGCTGTCGCCGAGGATCTGCGCCTCGATATGCTTGGGATTGACGATGCATTTCTCGAGGAAGACTTCCGCCGAGCCAAAGGCCTTGGTGGCCTCGGAAATCACTCGCGGGAAGGCTTGTTCGAGTTCCTCGCGGCTGTTGCACCGGCGAATGCCGCGTCCGCCGCCGCCGGAGGTGGCCTTGAGCATCACCGGGTAGCCGATGCGCTCGCCTTCCTGCAGGGCTTCATGAATGTCGGCCACGTTGCCTTCGGTACCTGGGGTGACCGGTACGCCAGCCTTGATCATGCTGCGGCGGGCTTCGGTCTTGTCGCCCATGCGGCGGATCACTTCGGCAGCCGGGCCGATGAACTTGACCCCGCGCTCTACGCAGATTTCCGCCAGCTCGGCGTTTTCCGACAGAAAACCATACCCCGGGTGCAGTGCGTCGCAACCGGTTTCCACCGCCAGGTTCACCAGCTTGCGCGGGTTGAGGTAGCCAGCCAGCGGCTCCGCCCCAATGCTGTAGGCCTCATCGGCACGCTTGACGTGCAGGGCGTGACGGTCGGCGTCGGAATAGATCGCAACAGAGCGAATGCCCATCTCGGCGCATGCACGCACGATCCGAACTGCAATTTCACCCCGGTTGGCGATCAGGATTTTTTTTATCACTTGGATTCTTCCCAAACCGATGGAACACACGAGCCGGTCATGCCGGTCGGCGCGTGGCCAGACGTCGCTGGCCAGTCGCATATTCACCCTAGCGCTGAAGAGAGATAAACAAAAATCAATATTTATTAGAGACTGCATAAGTAAAAACTTATACTTCTGTTACAAGGCATTGCCAGAGGGCTTGTTAAATGCGTAAGTCATTGATGCGTATGACATTACGTCAGTTGCAGATCTTCAATGAGGTTTGCGATCTGAGGTCGTATAGCCGCGCCGCCGAAGAAATGTCGCTGACGCAACCCGCTGTCAGCCTGCAGATCCGCCAGCTCGAAGAGCTGATCGGGCAGCCCCTTTTCGACTATGTCGGCAAGAAACTCTACCTCACCGAGGCAGCCGAAGCGCTGCAACGCGCCAGCCGGGATGTGTTCGGGCGTCTCGAGAACCTCGACATGCAGTTGTCGGACATGCAGGGCTCACTGCAGGGGCAGCTGAAACTGGCGATCGAGTCCAGTGCCAAGTACTTCGTGCCACACCTGTTCGCCGCCTTCAAGCAGCGTCACCCGGAGGTCAACCTGACGTTGACGGTGGTCAACCGCGCGCAGGTCATCCGCAGGCTCTCGGACAACCGCGATGACCTGATCATCATGTCGATGGTGCCCCAGGACATGGGCCTGGAGTTCCTGCCCTTCCTGAACAACCCGATCGTCGCGGTGGCACCACCGGATCATCCGCTGTGCAAGCTCGAGCGCTTGCGCTTGCAGGATCTGGAGCCTCATACCTTGCTGGTCCGCGAGCAAGGATCGGGAACGCGCAAGGCCTGTGAAGAGTATTTCAAGGAAAAGCGCGTGCATTTCACCCAGACGCTGGAGGTGGCGTCGGCTGACGCGCAGCGCGAGTGCGTGATCGCAGGGCTGGGCATTGCCTTGCTGACGCGCCATGCGCTGAACCTTGAGCTGGCCACTGGCATGCTGCGCGAGCTGCCTGTCGAGGAGCTGCCGCTGTACCGCAGCTGGTGCATGGTGCAGTCCAAGGCCAAGCGGCAGTCGCCGGTGGCCTTGGCGTTCCTGGCGTTCATTCGCAACGAACGGGCGCAGATCAGTGGGCTGGGCGAGCGTTTTTCAGGGATTTTGCCGCCGATACCTGCCACACCGTGATCGCCTGGAGATCGGGGTAGTCGGCGAGGTCCTGCAGCAGCTGGCGCTGCTCGCAGTAGCTTTCGATCGCGCGGCGGTATTCCATGCGGCGCTGGTCTTTTTCCTGCTGCTTGCGCGCCTTGGCGCCGGGTTGGTACGAGCCATCGAATTCACGAGCCATTGCCTGTCTCCCTGGTCGAGTGCGGGAGCTTCAGACTGGCGCGGGTATCTTACGGTTTAGTGCAAACGGGATGACAAGTCGGTGAAAATTGCAGGCAACGTGCCGGATCAGTCGTCCATCGCCTTGATCGACTTGGGCGACAGGCGAAGGCTGCGCAGGCTGCGCTTGACGCTTTTCAGGTGATTGACCAGGCTCGGACCGCGGGCCATGGCCACCCCCATCGCCAGCACGTCGATCACCACCAGGTGGGCGATACGCGAGGTCAGCGGGGTATAGATCTCGGTGTCTTCGTGCACATCGATCGCCAGGTTGACCGTCGAGAGCTCCGCCAGCGGCGTCTGGCTTGGGCACAGCGTGATCAGCGTGGCGCCGCTTTCACGCACCAGGTTGGCCGTGATCAGCAGGTCCTTGGAGCGGCCGGACTGGGAAATGCACACCGCCACGTCGCCTGGCTTCAAGGTCACGGCCGACATGGCCTGCATGTGCGGGTCGGAGTAGGCAGCGGCGGTGAGCAACAGCCGGAAGAACTTGTGCTGCGCATCGGCCGCCACCGCGCCAGAGGCGCCAAAGCCATAGAACTCGACCCGCTGGGCCTGAGCCATGGCGGTCACCGCACGTTGCAGGGCAGCGGCATCGAGCTGCTCGCGCACCTCCATCAGCGTGTGCAACGTGGTGTCGAAGATCTTCAGGCTGTAGTCGGCGACCGAGTCGTCTTCATGAATGGCGAACTGCCCGAAACTGGCTCCCGCGGCCAGGCTCTGGGCCAGCTTGAGCTTGAGGTCCTGGAAGCCGGAACAGCCAATGGCGCGGCAGAAGCGCACGATGGTCGGCTCGCTGATACCGACATTGTGGGCAAGATCAGCCATGGAACTGTGCATGACCGCAGCCGGGTCCAACAGCACATGATCGGCGACTTTGAGTTCCGATTTGCGCAGCAGGTGGCGCGATTGGGTGATGTGTTGCAACAGGTTCACGTGCTGGACTCGGTAATGATCGGCTGGCCGGGTGTAGCTTTCTTGTAGTTATACTACATGAGCGTCGACCCGCCCAGTTAAACGAGGAGCAACCCCTCGGTGACGCCATCTGGACCGGGCCCCGTGCAAATAATGCCCTGCGCGGAAATGCTTCTGAATGCTCATGTCCTCATCACCTGAGGATGATGAATATGCAGCATGTGCTGCCTATCACGTCACACAGGTACCCAAAGATGATAATTGAATCCAAAAACTGGACCGCGCAAATCGATCGCATGCCAAGCACCGAGGGCGGCACGTTCCGCATCCACGGAACCGTCGTCGTCGCACATCCAGGCATCGTCCCAGTGCTGTCGATGAGCAAGATCCAGGACAAATCTCTTGCATTGAACATTGACCTGAACCTGGAAACCCAGGACGGGAGCTTCTTGCAGGTTGTGACTGAAAAGGAAGTGGTGTTCGAGCTCAAAGTCGGTTACGACAACGTTCCGTATGCGACAGTGTTCCACGATGGCCAGATACTGGTCAGGATCATGGACATCAAGACCACTCACTGATGTGCTTGGTCGGCTTGCCTGGCGCCGTGCCAGTCAAGCCGATGAGCGGCCTGCCGGTACCGCAGGTTTTTCGCGAACGATGTTTGCCCCTGCACTGCCCCGCGCCCTAGAATGGCCGAATGCGCGAAGACGACCTTTCCCTACTGCTTAACTCCCTCAACGATGCCCAACGCCAGGCCGTAGCTGCCAAGGTGGGGCGTCAGTTGGTCCTGGCTGGTGCTGGCTCCGGCAAAACCCGTGTGCTTGTCCACCGAATCGCCTGGTTGATCCAGGTCGAGCATGCCTCTCCCCATTCGATCCTGTCGGTGACCTTCACCAACAAGGCCGCGGCCGAGATGCGCCACCGGATCGAACAACTGTTGGGCATCAATCCGGCCGGCATGTGGGTGGGTACGTTCCACGGCCTGGCCCACCGCCTGTTGCGGGCGCACTGGCAGGAAGCCGGCCTGAGCCAGAACTTCCAGATCCTCGACAGCGACGACCAGCAGCGCCTGGTCAAGCGGGTAATGCGCGAGCTGGGCCTTGATGAGCAGCGCTGGCCAGCCCGCCAGGCTCAGTGGTTCATCAACGGGCAGAAGGACGAGGGCCTGCGCCCGAAACATATCCAGGTGAACGGCGACCTGTTCCTGGGCACCATGCGCAGTGTCTACGAAGCCTACGAAGACGCCTGCCAGCGCGCCGGGGTCATCGATTTTTCCGAGCTGCTGCTGCGCGCGCTGGACCTGTGGCGCGACCAGCCTGACCTGCTCAGGCACTACCAGCGGCGCTTCCGTCACCTGCTGGTAGACGAGTTCCAGGACACCAACGCCGTGCAGTACGCCTGGTTGCGCCTGCTCGCCGCCGGGGGCGACAGCCTGATGGCCGTGGGCGACGACGACCAGTCCATCTATGGCTGGCGCGGCGCCAAGATCGAGAACATCCACCAGTACACCGCCGACTTCCCCGACGCCGAGCTGATCCGCCTGGAGCAGAACTACCGCTCCACCGCCGGCATCCTCAAGGCCGCCAACGCCCTGATCGTTAACAACAGCGGGCGCCTGGGCAAGGAGCTGTGGACCGACGTCGGCGAGGGCGAGCCCCTGAGCCTCTACGCGGCCTACAACGAACACGACGAAGCGCGCTACGTGGTGGAAACCATCGAAAGCGTGATCAAGGCCGGCGCCGCGCGTAACGAAGTCGCCATTCTGTATCGCTCCAACGCCCAGTCGCGGGTGCTTGAAGAGGCCCTGCTGCGCGAACGCATTCCATACCGTATCTATGGCGGCCAGCGCTTCTTCGAGCGCGCCGAAATCAAGAACGCCATGGCCTACCTGCGCCTGCTCGAGGGGCGCGGCAACGACGCTGCCCTGGAGCGGGTGATCAACGTGCCGCCGCGCGGCATTGGCGAGAAAACCGTCGAAGCCCTGCGCGAACACGCCCGCCACAGCCGCCTGTCGATGTGGGAAGCCATGTCCCAGCTCCTGGCCAACAAGGCGCTCAAGGGCCGGGCCGCCAGCGCCCTGGGCGCGTTCATCGAGCTGATCGAGAACCTCTCGGCCAAGGTCACTGACATGCCCTTGCACCTGATGACCCAGACCGTCATCGAGCAATCGGGCCTGATCCCCTATCACCAGGAAGAAAAAGGTGAAAAGGGCCAGGCACGGGTAGAAAACCTTGAGGAACTGGTCAGCGCCGCGCGCAACTTCGAGTCCGCCGAGGAAGACAGCGACCTGACACCGCTGTCGGCATTCCTGGGCCACGCCTCGCTCGAAGCCGGTGATACCCAGGCTGACGAGCACGAAGACAGTGTCCAGCTGATGACCCTGCACAGCGCCAAGGGGCTGGAATTCCCCCATGTGTTCCTGGTCGGCATGGAAGAAGGCCTGTTCCCGCACAAGATGAGCCTTGAAGAGCCAGGCCGCCTTGAAGAGGAACGGCGCCTGGCTTATGTGGGCATCACCCGCGCCATGCGCCAGCTGGTGATGACCTACGCCGAGACACGCCGGCTGTATGGCAGCGAGACCTACAACAAGGTGTCGCGTTTCGTGCGTGAGATCCCGCCTGGCCTGGTACAAGAGGTGCGCCTGTCGAACAGCGTCAGCCGGCCGTTCGGCAACACCGCGACCAAGGCCAGCAGCCTGTTCGCCAACGCCAGCATTCCCGAGACGCCCTTCAGCCTCGGCCAGCGCGTGCAGCATTCGCTGTTCGGCGAAGGCGTGATCCTCAACTTCGAAGGCTCGGGTGCCCAGGCGCGGGTGCAGGTGAACTTCGACGAGGGCAGCAAGTGGCTGATGCTCGGCTACGCCAAGCTCGAAGCCATCTGACCTTTCCTGGTCTCTGTCAGGCCTTTCCTACAGCCACTGAGGAAAGGCCTTCAGCATTTCCAGCACTATCCAGGCAAAAGCTGGAAACATTATGTTGCTGGTCATGCGTCCTGCAACCTGTGCACCATGACGCGCGTGCAATCCACAAAATGGGAATACCCTTCTATGCAACGTTTTCTTAGCATCGCCATGGCGCTGTGCATCGGCTTGACGCTGAGCATCGACGCCAATGCCAAACGCTTCGGCGGCGGCAAGAGCTCGGGCGCTGCCCCGACACACCAGACGCGCCAGGCCGCACCGGCCTCTCCGGCCGCAGCCCCGAACGCGCCAGGCCGCGCCCCTGCCGCCGCCAGCGGTGCTTCGCGCTGGCTGGGCCCACTGGCAGGCATCGCCGCCGGTGGCCTGCTTGCCTCCATGTTCATGGGTGACGGTTTCGAGGGCATGCAGATCCTCGACATCCTGATCATGGCGCTGATTGCCTTCCTGGTGTTCCGCTTCATTGCCGCCCGCCGCCGCCAGCAGCAGCCAAACGTGGCCGCTGCCGGTCATGCGCCGTTCCAGCGTGAAGCCCATGCCCAACCGGCCCAGCCTTCGATCTTCGGTGGCTCGGCCGCGGCCTCCGCCGCCCCGGTGATCAACGCCCCGGCCTGGTTCAACGAGCAGAACTTCCTGGCTGCCGCGCGCAACCACTTCCAGTCGCTGCAGCAGCACTGGGACGCCAACGAGATGGACAAGATCTCCGAGTTCGTAACCCCGCAGATGCTTGAATTCCTCAAGCGCGAGCGCGCCGAACTGGGTGACGGCTTCCAGTCCACCTACATCGACAATCTCCAGGTGCAACTGGAAGGCGTCGATGACCGCGCCGACAAGACCATTGCAACCTTGACCTTCCATGGCGTGTCGAAGACCTCGCGCTTCGACCAGGGCGAGCCGTTCAGCGAAAGCTGGAACATGGAACGTGCACAGGGTGAGAATCAGCCCTGGATGCTTGCAGGTATCCGCCAGAACGGCTGATCCTGAGACGTTGCACAAAAAACCCCGGGCCTGCCCGGGGTTTTGCTTTTAGCAGACCGGGCTACTAGGGTATAACCCGCACCGTGTGAACCAGGCAGAGAGGATGTGAACCGTGGAAGAAGTGATCGAACAACTGCGTGAAGCCAATGAACCCGTGCCGGTTCCCCTTGAGCTTCCTGACGAAGACCAGCTGGTAGAAATCGAAGAGCAGCTGTTCATCAATATTCCTTTCGTCTTCAAGGAATACCTGCTGACCGTCAGCGACGTGGTCTATGGCAGCCTGGAGCCGGTAACCGTCACCGACCCACAGTCCCATACCTACCTGCCTGACGTGGCGGCCAACGCCTGGGATGCAGGCGTGCCGCGCGACCTGATCCCGATCTGCCAGGACGGCGACGACTATTACTGCGTCGAAGAAGACGGCACCGTGGTGCTGTGGTCCGGCGAGGAAGAGATCGTCACCGAGGAAAGCTGGGAGTCGGTCTGGCACTGGGTGCGGGATGTGTGGCTGGAAAGCTGAGCGCGTTGCCAGTTGCTCGGTGGCCAGCGCCCGCATGCCTGGCCACCTGTTCCAGGGACTGGGTCAGTGACCCTGCTCCCGGTTGTTCTCGAGCGTCTCCAGCAAGGCGATCTGCATGCGCGTGTGCACGCGGATGAACCAGCGCCACAGAAGCGCCACCACGCCCGCCGCCACGACGGCGATCAGCAGCAGCAGCTCGTTGGTCGGCAGGATGCTCGCGGACAGCGCCGACAGCAGCAGGAAGATCACCAGCAGCGACAGCACCGGTATCACTTCGGCGATCACCCGCCGGACACGCTGGGTGTGGCGGCCCGCCATTTCCGGCTTGACCCCCATCTCGGCCAGCAACATCGACAGCGCCTTGAGCTTGCGGTAGGCCGCGATCAAAAACGGTAGCGACAGCAGCAGCGCCGCGCCCCAGATCAGCGCCTTCTGCTGGCTGATATCGGTTACCCACTCATTCAGGTAGGTGCCGATACGCTCCGCAAAGTACCCCCCACTGAAGAAGATCGCCACCACCAGCGCCAGGTTGACCCCGACCTGCAACAGGATGCGCCGGATCATCGACGCCAGCATGGCGCCCTCTCCGTGCGGCTGGATACTGCGCAACCACTCCCCGTACAGCGAAAGCACCCGCGACAGACGCCCTGGCATGACCCGGCCGAGCTTGATCGAAAGCGGGTCTGCCGCACGGATCAGGTAGGGCGTCAGCAAGGTGGTGATCGCCGACACCGCCACCGCGACGGGGTAGAGGAAATCGCTGGTCACCTGCAGGGTCATCCCCAATGCCGCAATGATGAACGAAAATTCGCCAATCTGTGAAAGCCCCATGCCAACCCGGAGCGAGGTACGTCCGTCGTTACCCGCGATGAACGCCCCCACGCCGCAGGAAAACATCTTGCCCAGCACCACCGCGAGGGTGATCACCACGATCGGCCAGGCGTAGTCGACCAGTACCTGCGGGTCGATCATCAAGCCGATGGCGACGAAGAAGATAGCGCTGAACAGGTCGCGGACCGGCTCGATCAGGCTTTCGATCTTTAGCAGCTGGCGCGATTCGGCCATGATCGCGCCGATCAGGAAGGCGCCCAGCACCATGCTGTACTCGAGCTTGACCACCAGCAGGCAGAAGCCGAAGCACAGGCCTAGCACGGTGATCAGCAGCATTTCATTGCTTTCGAACTTTGCCACGTAGGCCAGCAGCCTTGGCACCAGCAGGATGCCGATGACCAGCGCGACGATCATGAACAGCGACAGCTTGCCGACCGTCGAGAACACCTCGCCAGAGCTGACCGTGCCGCTGACGGCGATTCCCGAGAGCAGGGCAATGATGCCGATGCCCAGGATGTCCTCGACGATCAGCACGCCGAAGATCAGCTGGGCAAAGCGCTCGTTCTTCATCTTGAGGTCGTTGAGCGCCTTGACGATGATGGTTGTCGAGGAAATCGCCAGGATCGCGCCGAGGAACAGCGAGTCCATGGTGCTCCATTCGAACCAGCGGCCGATCTCGAAGCCGATCCAGATCATCAGGATGATTTCCAGGAACGCCGCGATGAATGCCGTGGCGCCGACCTTGAACAGCTTGCGCAGGCTGAACTCCAGCCCCAGACAGAACATCAGGAAGATCACGCCGAGCTCGGCGAGGGTCTTGATCGTGTCCTCGTCGTGGATCAGGCCAAACGGCGGGGTATGCGGGCCGATGATGAAGCCGGCCACGATGTAGCCAAGCACCACTGGCTGCTTGAAGCGGTGAAACACGATGGTGACCACCCCGGCGACCAGCATGATCACTGCCAGGTCCTGGATAAAACTGATGGCATGCACGGTGTGGTACTCCTTGTCTCAATGCACGGGAAAGACCGCTCCTCTGTAAGCCAGATCCTCGGCTGCCAGCGAGTACATACTGTTTTGAATGTAGGAAAGGCCCTACTACAAGGCCGTACTCAGGTTAACATCGCGACCCACCGCAAACGCCCGGTGCAATATGTAGAAACAGATCGGCCGTCCGGCACCCGGCAATGGCGCGATTCAAGTGACGGCAAGGCGCTGATCGGCGTCCCGTTTCAGGGTGCACCTATTCAGATGCATCCATCAGCAAGGGGAACAGAAGTGTCCGCAGATACCGGCCCCGTAACCGCGCAACCCTACCGTGAGCACACTATGGAACCTGGAAACGCCCAGTTGTCGATGACCGTCCTGATGACCCCGGACATGGCCAACTTTTCTGGCAACGTACACGGTGGCACGCTGCTCAAATACCTCGACGAGGTGGCCTACGCCTGTGCCAGCCGCTATGCCGGCACCTACGTGGTGACCTTGTCGGTGGACCAGGTGATCTTTCGAGAGCCGGTGCATGTCGGCGAGCTGGTGACGTTTCTGGCATCGGTCAACTACACCGGCACCACCTCGATGGAGGTAGGCATCAAGGTGGTGACCGAGAATATCCGCGAGCGCTCGGTCCGCCATTCCAACAGCTGCTTCTTCACCATGGTGGCCGTGGACGACAACCGCAAGCCGGTGCCGGTACCGTCGCGCCAACCCGAATCCAGTGAGGAAAAGCGTCGGTTCCTGCAAGGCAAGCAGCGCCGCCTGATCCGCCAGGAGCTGGAAAAACGTTACCAGGACCTCAAGACCGACGCGCTTTAAAGCGCCAGCCGCTGGGCCTCGAAACGCACCCGCGGGTGCGCGATGCGGTCCTGGGCGCGCACCAGCTGCAGCTCATAGCTGGCGCACGCCTGGGTTTCGAGCAGCACCTCATGGACCGCCGCCGCGGCGAATTCGAACGCCTGCAGCCAGGTGTCACCCAGTAGCACGCGCGCCAGGAACAGCCCCGACGTGAGATCGCCCACGCCCACCGGCTGACGTGGGAAAGCCAGCAACGGGCGGCGCAGGTGCCAGCTGCCTTCGCCAGTCACCAGCAGCATCTCGAAGGCGTCGGCGGCGCGCCCCGGGTAGGCCAGGTGCTTGACCAGCACGGCCTGGGGCCCGCGGGCAAGCACGCTGCGCGCCATGGCCACGCAGTCCTCGAGCGATTCGGCCTGCCTGCCGCAGAAGCTGTCCAGCTCCAGCTGGTTGGGGCACAGGATATCGGCCACCGCCGCCGCCTGCTGCAACAGGAAATCACTGACCTCGGCCGGGACGATGCAGCCCTTCTCGGCATGCCCCATGACCGGGTCGCACAGGTAGAGCGCCCGCGGATTGGCCTGCTTGATGCGCTTGACCCCCGCCAGTATCGCCCGCCCCTGCTCTGCACTGCCCAGGTAGCCGGAAAGGATTGCATCGCAGTCGCCCAACTCGCCAATGGTGGCGATCCCTTCGACCAGCGCAGGAATCTGCGCGGGAGCAAGCACCTCCCCCGCCCACTGGCCATACTGGGTGTGATTGGAGAACTGCACGGTATTGAGCGGCCAGACATTTACGCCTATCCGCTGCATGGGAAACACCGCGGCGCTGTTTCCGGCGTGGCCAAACACCACATGGGACTGGATTGAGAGCAGGTGCGGTGTACGTTTCATGCGTGATACCCGAAGCTGTAGGAAAATGTGCGGTGCGCAGTATGGCGTCAAACATGGCCTGTACGACAGGCCAGCAAGCCAGTTAAGCTGGATCGACCTGGTGGGAGCCTATGCAAATGTTGACCCTTGAGAACCTCTTCGTGCTGATGGTGCTGGCGACGGCGGGTGCGTGGCTATGGCACAGCCATGGATTGCGGGAGAAAGCGCTGGAGAGGGTCAAGCAGCACTGTGCCAAGCTCGAGCTTGAACTGCTCGACGGCAACGTGGCGCTCAAGCGCATCGGCCTGGTGCGCGATGCCAATGGCCGCAAGCGCCTGGCGCGGGTCTACGGCTTCGAGTTCACCGTGACCGGCGAGCAACGCCACCCGGGGACGGTGACCCAGTTCGGCGCTCATACGATGCAGATAGAACTGGCGCCCTACCCCTTTGAGATCAAGACACCACCCCACGCCGGCAACGTGATCGAGATGAACCAGTGGCGCCAGGAACACAACCGCTGGCGTCATTGATCAATCCGCGAGGCAGTCCTGCAAGCCCCGCCGCAGAGCCTCTGGCGTCCGCGGTTGATCGAAGATCAACTCGATTCGCGAGTCGCGGCGCCATGCACTTTGTTGCCAGGGGGTCGCCTGCCCATCCAGGGCGTTGAGCGATTGCCATCCCTGGCAGCTGTGGATAACCAGCTTGGCCCGCTTCCACTTCCACTGCCCCAAAAACTTATCCACAGAAGCTCGATCGAATTGTCGTGAAGGATGCCATTGCCAACCAATGCTCCAACCGCCGTCCCCGAGCTGTGAAATACAGACTGGAACCGCAGGATTTATCCACAGGGTGCCGGACGGGGCTGTATCCATTGAGGCCAAGGACTTATCAACAGGTGCGCGCATGTCCTGTTGATATCTTTTCAGCGGCATATTTTCCAGATTCATCCACCCTTGGTTTGTCCACAGGGTAGAAATATCGGGCAATGACTGACTTATCAACGCCCTCGCATAGTTATCCACAGACTCCGCTTTGTTGATAACTATCAGGGCCGCCATCTCCAGCGCCGCCCGCTGGGCGTCCGGCAATTGCTGGCCCGCTGCCAAGGCCGCGCCATCGAGCACTATGACCAAGGGCTGCACATCAAGAACCCCCGTCCACGGCGATTTTCCCAACTGCGCGATCAGTTCGGCGGGATGTCCCAGGCCGGAAGGTTCGATCAACAGGCGATCCGGGCGGGCCTTGCGCAACAAACGCCCCAATCCGACCTGAAAAGGCACGCCGTTGATGCAACACAGGCATCCGCCTGCGACCTCGCTGATGGCAACGCCGTCGTCAACGCCGCTCAGCAGCGCTGCGTCGAGACCGATTTGTCCAAACTCGTTGACCAAAACCGCCCAGCGCTCGCCCGCGGGTCGTTGAGCCAGCAGCTGCCGGATGAGACTGGTCTTGCCCGCGCCCAGGGGGCCGGCGAAGACGTGCGTGGGGATGTTCTGCAGCATGGGATGAATTCTTCGGGATTTTCCCCACTATGGCGCCTCAGGCCAGCCAGTCAAGGCTCAATAACAAGCGCCGCTCGCCCGCCTGCGACGGGGGCGAGCGATGGATCAATCCCGCGCCTTCATTACCTAGCCACTTCTCACCCTTGAGCAGAGCGACGTCACCCGCCTGCAAGCGGTGAATGTTATCCACAGGCTCCGGCATCGATGCCAGGCATTCAGGATCCACGGCCCCCGCCTGGAGCCATTCGCTGCCGCGGCCCGCATAGGTGCACAGCAGCCGCACCGGTACCTGGTCGACGTGAAAACGCGGGCACATCGGGTTGTCCAGCACACGCAAGCGCAGCCCCACACGCCTGGCGCCGAGCAAGCAGGCAAAAGCGTCGACGAGCCAGGCGACATCGGCGCAAAAGCCTTCATGGCCCTGCAGGTCCGTCGCGCCGGGAAGCACCCCTTGCAGCACCAGGGGTTGCGCTTCGTCGACCTTGATCACACGGTGGTCGGCCAGCGGCTTGCCCAGGCTCAGGGCAAGCAGGGCGAAGTCTTCGATCTGCGCAGGGAGGTGCCGCTGCCACACGGCCAGGTTGACGTCATCCTGGAGGATTTCGGTCATCACCTGAGTGGATTCGCCCGTCACCTGTCGACGCTGGGTCCCTCGCGCCACCACCCGCATCAGGCAGCATCCTCGTGTTGCCAAGCCTCGAAGGGATCGGCCAGCGTTTCCCAGCCCTGGCTACCCAAGGCCATCTCGCTATCAGTCAGCAGGCAGGCATCGAGATCATCGTAGAGTGACGGGAACACGATACCCTGGCCGATGAACACCAGCTCCTGTCTGCAATCACTGCCGTCATCTGCCCAGCGTCCAGCGAAGCCATGACGCATCATCCCGCCGGCCTGGGACCAGCTACCCGCCTCTTGAGGCTTGCTGGCAAGCCAGAAAAAACCCTTGGAGCGCAGCAGTCGGCCATTGACCCATGGCCTGTGGATAAAATCGAAGAAGCGCTGAGGGTGCAGCGGCCTTCGCGCCTGCCAGGTACCGGCTGCTATCCCGTATTCGTCGGTCTCGGCCACATGTTCGCCGCGCAGCACCTGTAGCCATCCTGGCGCCTGGGCTGCGTGCTCGAAGTCAAACAGCCCGGTATCGATAATCCGTTCCAGCGCTACCTCGCCCATCACCATGGGCACGATCTGGGCCTTGGCGTTGAGCCCGCGCAAGATCGCCATGAGCTCTTCCCGGTCGTGCTGGCTGATCAGGTCGATCTTGCTCAGCAGGATCACGTCTGCGAATTCGACCTGCTCGATGAGCAGGTCGCTGATCGAGCGCTCATCGTCCTCGCCCAGCGTTTCGCCGTGACTGGCGAGGCTATCGGCTGCCTGGTAGTCATGCAGGAAGTTCAGCCCATCGACCACCGTGACCATCGTGTCCAGGCGCGCCAGGTCTGACAGGCTACGTCCTAGCTCGTCACGAAAGGTGAACGTCTCGGCAACCGGCAACGGTTCGGATATGCCGGTGGATTCGATCAGCAGGTAGTCGAAGCGGCCCTCCTGGGCCAGTCGGGCAACTTCTGCGAGCAGGTCTTCTCGCAAGGTGCAGCAGATGCAGCCGTTGCTCATTTCGATCAGCTTTTCCTCGGCGCGGTTCAGGCTGACATTGCGCTGGACTTCACTGGCGTCGATGTTGATCTCGCTCATGTCGTTGACGATCACGGCTACCCGAAGGTCATCGCGGTTGCGTAATACATGGTTGAGCAACGTGCTTTTACCAGCGCCGAGAAATCCGGAGAGCACGGTAACGGGTAGGCGGTCTGGCATGGCGGTTCCTCATCGTGGCGACGCATTCGAACGATGCGATTGGCAATGTTATATTATAACGAAGCTATAACGCCAAGCAGTATTGGTCAAATCAGATGAAGGGCCACACCATGACAAATTTGCATCTCCCTGATATCGCTGTTCAGCCTGGTCGAATCGCGACGCCGCTGGACTGGGTAGGCATGCGCGGAATTGCCTTGCCCCTCCGCTTTCAGTCGGACACCGTTGCTGGGCATGCGGATGCGGCCGTGGACCTGGATGACAGCGGAGCACGTGGCATTCATATGTCGCGCTTATACCTCGCCCTTGAGGCACTCGAGCATCAGGAGCTGAGCCCTGCATTGCTGCGTCGGCTGCTGGAGAACTTTTTGGAGGGACATCAAGGGCTGTCGAGTTGCGCTTTTCTCGATCTATCCTTCAACCTGATGCTCAAGCGGCCAGCCTTGGTCAGCCCACTGGCGGGCTGGAAAAGCTATCCGGTCCGAGTAAAAGCACGTTTGGAACGCAAAGTGTTCCACGTGGAACTATTTGTGGAATTGCCCTATTCATCCACATGCCCGTGCTCGGCGGCACTGGCCCGTCAGTTGATCCAGCAACAGTTTTTGCAGGATTTCGCCAACCGCGCCCTGGACCATGAGTCGCTTCTAAAATGGCTGGGGACAAGCGAAGGAATTGTTGCCACGCCCCACAGCCAGCGCAGCAAGGCGTGCCTGGGCATTCGCCTGACTCACGCCCAAGACTCATTCCCCGTGGAAGAATTGATCAACCTGGCTGAAGCATCTCTTGCAACCGCGGTGCAGACCGCCGTGAAGCGTGCCGATGAACAGGCCTTCGCGCTCGCCAACGGGCAGAACCTGATGTTCTGCGAAGATGCTGCTCGACGACTGCATCAGGCGATACGCTCCCAACCGTGGATCGACGGGTTCAGTGTTCGCGTGGAACATGCCGAGAGCCTGCATGCCCATGATGCCGTCGCAAGCAGCCTGTGGAACTGGTAAGCGCAGACTCAGGTGCGTGGCTTGATCGAACCGCAGTCTGCACCTAGCCAGACTGCACGGGTATTCATGCTGCCCTGCTGCTGAACGCCTGACACGTTGAAGGTGCCGTTGACCCGTGTATTGAACTCGCGATCATTAAGGAAAGTCGCCTCGCCGTTTCCCTGAGCCTTGGGACAGCTGAACTCGAATTTCCAGACGTCGCCGTTACGCTCGGTGATGCGCTGGGTACATCCCGACTGTGGATCCTGCAGAGGGATGTCGTTGCTTTGGACCTGCTCGGGGGTCAGGCATGAACGCACGCCATTGCCCGCCAGGGTGATGCCCTGCCTGGACAGGACGCTCTCCATCTTGGCCCGCTGTTCGGGAGGCAGGTTCTTCAATTGGCCCAGCATGAACGCCATGTCCGGCAAAGGCTTGCCGTCCACTTCCATATTGCTGGTGGTCAATTCCCATAACCCCGGCTGCAGCATCTGCGCACTTGCCAATGGGCTGCAGAGAGCAATCATCAAGGCGAACACTGGCCGGCGAATATTCATCTGAAGCTCCTCGTAGTCCGGCCCCGCGCCGGTCACGAGGTTAGACGAGTATTTTCGCTTTCGGTTGCAACGGGTAGCAGGAACATGCTCTGTTAGCGGCAGTGCTCATCGACAGCAGGAAGTGTATGGATTATCACAGCCCCTACTTCTTTGGTTACCTCGTAGGCCTGGTACACCTGCTGGGCGGCATCGCCGCCCTGCATGCGGTGTTCACCGTACGGACCGCCCAAGGCGCGATTGCCTGGGCCCTGTCGCTGCTGTTCATTCCTTACCTGACGCTGGTCCCTTACCTGGTCTTCGGCGCCCGCTCATTCAATGCCTATATCAAGGCCAGGCGCCAGGCAAACCAGGAAATGCATGTAGCCATGGCCAGCCTTAACTGGCGGCCTTGGGTTGAGGAAGCCCTGGCGGCCAGGCAATCCGACTCTTACGCAGCGTTGCGGGCGTTACCCAAGCTGGGACGCATGCCGTGCCTGGCCAACAACCAGGTGCAACTGCTGATAGACGGCGACGCGACATTCAACGCGATTTTTGAGGCGATCGCGGGGGCACGCCAAATCGTTCTGGTGCAGTTCTTCATCATTCATGACGATGCGATCGGCCGTGAGCTGCAACGCTTGCTGCTGCGCAAGGCGGCCGAGGGCGTTCGTGTCTATGTCCTCTATGACAGCATCGGCAGCCATGCCCTTCCCGGTCGCTATGTCCAGGCGCTGCGCGATGGCGGTGTCGAGGCGCGAGCCTTTTCCACACGCCGGGGCTGGTTCAACCGGTTCCAGGTGAATTTTCGCAATCACCGAAAGATCGTGGTGACCGACGGACTGGTGGGGTTTCTCGGTGGGCTGAACGTGGGTGATGAGTACCTCGGTGGCAATCCCAGGTTATCGCCGTGGCGCGATACCCACCTGCAAGTCAGCGGTCCCGTGCTGGCGTGTCTGCAGGAATCCTTCGCTGAAGACTGGTACTGGGCCACGCGGCAATTGCCGCCGTTGATCCTTCAGGACACCTACCCCGACGATGGCGTGCTTTGCCAAGTGCTGGCCAGTGGTCCGGCCGATCCGCAGGAAACCTGCGCGCTGTTCTTCCTCGAAGCGATACACTCGGCCACCACGCGCATCTGGATCACCAGCCCGTATTTCATCCCCGATGAAGCGGTGTTCGCTGCGCTGCGCCTTGCGGTGCTGCGGGGGGTGGACGTACGGGTCCTGATTCCCTCGCGTCCTGACCACCGGATTGTCTATGCCGCCTCCAGCCTCTTCGCATTCGAGGCGGTGCGCGCCGGGGTACGCCTGTTCAGGTACGGGCCCGGCTTCCTGCACCAGAAGGTCGTGCTCATCGATGATGAAGTCAGCGCCATTGGCAGTGCCAACCTGGACAACCGCTCGTTTCGCCTCAACTTCGAAATCATGCTGCTGACCGTCGACCGGGCATTTGCCGATCAGGTCGAAGCCATGCTCCTGCACGACTTCGACCAGTCACGGGAAATCACCCATGAGGACAGCCGGGATACCCATCGTTTGCAGCAACTGGGGATGCGCATTGCCCGGCTCATTTCACCGATCCTCTAGGCGACCTATCGGTAGAGGTCTTCGCGGGTCCATGGCAGGTCATGGCGCCCATCGGGATAGGCCTTGACGGCCAGGATCTGGTGCAGGTTGATCCAGCCCTTGGAGAAGGCATAGGCGCAGCCGGCGAGGTACAGCCTCCAGATGCGCAGGGTTTTGTCAGGCACCATCGCCGACGCCTTGTGAAGCTGGTTTTCCAGCCGCTCGCTCCAGTGGTTCAAGGTCTTGGCGTAGTGCAGCCGCAGGCTCTCGACATCGACCACCTCAAGACCTGCTTCGCTCAGCTGCGCGCTGATCATCGACAGATGAGGCAGCTCGCCGTGGGGGAAGACATAGCTGTTGATGAACTCGCCCCCTCCCCGCCCCACGGGACGACCATCCACATGCCGGGCGGTAATCCCGTGGTTCATCACCAGGCCACCTTCGCGAACAGCCCCGAACAGGCGCTGGCAGTACAGCGCCAGGTTGGCATGGCCCACGTGCTCGAACATGCCGACACTGACGACCTTGTCGAAGCGGCCATCCTGCGGCAGATCCCGGTAGTCGAGAATCTGCAGCTCGACCTTGTCGGCCAGTTTTTCCTCCTTCACCCGCTGGCCCGCCAGCTTCAGCTGCTCCTTGCTGAGGGTGATCCCGAACACCTTGACGCCGTACTCGCGAGCAGCAAACCGCGCCAGGCCGCCCCAACCACAGCCCACATCCAGCAGGTACTCCCCGCCCTGCAAGCGCAGCTTGCGGCACAGGTGATCGAACTTGTCCTGCTGGGCCTCATCCAGGGTGTTGTCGGGTTCCTTGAAATAGGCACAGGAGTAAGCCATGTCCTGGTCGAGCCAGAGCTGATAGAACTCATTGGAGAGGTCGTAGTGATAAGCGATGGCCTCGGCGTCCGTCTGCTTGTCATGTGCCAGTCGCTCGGGATTTTCATCAACTTCATCAGTGAGCAAGGCTTCGCTGAGTTCATCGCACACCCGGATGGCCTCGCCAATACTGCCCTCCAGTTCAAGCTTGCCCTCGACGAACGCGGCCCCCAGCTCGTTCAGGCTCGGATGGGTCAACTGCTGGATGAGTTGTGGCTCCTTTATCAGGATGGTTACCAGCGGGCTGGGGCCCAGGTCGAAGTGATTGCCATCCCAAAGCTTGAGTCGCAATGGCAGTTGCAGGCTCTGCAACGCAGGTGGAATTTGCGCAAGCATGAACGAACCCTCCCAACGATCTCGGACGTATGCAGCAATGGTAGTTCATCCGTAAACGCTTTCCGGTGAGACACAAGCGATGAAATTCGTTTGAACCGATCCGCCGGCAGGCCACTCAGCTCTATAGCAGCCGCGATTCATCAAAGGTAACGAGTGGTTTATGGAGAGCTTCAACGCGCCGCCTGGCGACGACACGATCCCGGTTCTGGAAGAAGTCGCGAACGTTGTGAAACGCACTGTCACGACAGGTGTCACCACCGTCGAGAAGCAGGTGCATTCCCAGGACCATGTGGTGTCCGAAAGCCTGAAAACCTGCAATGCGTCCGTTGAAAGAGTGCCGGTCGGCACCGAGGTGGATGCTGCCAATCCTCCTCAGGTCCGCACCGAAAACGGCCTCACCATCATTCCTGTCCTTGAAGAAGTCCTTGTCGTCGAGAAACGCCTGGTTCTGAAGGAAGAGCTGCACATCAGGCAACACGTGGACGAAGCGCCCTCTACCGAGCACGTGACCTTGCGGTCGGAAACGGTAGTGCTCAAGCACCGCGCATTCACTGCCGCTGACCGGACAACAGAGCGTGCCGCCCTCCACGATCACCCTATTCCTACTAGCAACGAGAGAGAAAGATCCATGACTCATACACTGGTTGCAGCATTCGATACGTTGGCCGAAGCCCAGGCCGCCCAATCCCAGCTTCTGGCCCAGCGGGTGCCGCAAAGCGACATCGAACTGTCGTCGTCCGAGCTGCATGCCTCGGGCACCACCACTGGAGCAGCAGGTCATAGCGAGCCGCATGACGACTCGTTCGGGCACAAGGTCAGTCATTTTTTCCGCTCGCTGTTTGGCAGTGACGAAACGGATAGCGACAAACCCCATCGCTATGCCGAAGCCTACCCTGAGGCTTACCGCCGAGGCGCCGCCGTGCTGACCGTGACTGCCGCCACCGAGGTACAGGCAGAACTCGTTGAAGAAATCCTGGAGCATAATGGCGCGATCGATATCGACGAACGCGTGGCGGCCTGGAGCAGTGATGGGACCGGTTACCCTTCCCAAGGCGTGACGGCACACATCGCCGGTACCCATCTAGGGGCCGATCGCGCCGAAGTAGTGGATCGCCAGACCGATGGGCTCGCAGGCCGCACCTCCATTCCGGTGATTGAAGAACAGGTTCGCGTCGGTAAGCGTGAGCTCAATACCGGCCGTGTCCGGGTTGTCTCACGCATCACCGAGCGTCCGGTTGAAGAAACCGTGAACCTGCACGAGGAACATGCTGACATTCAGCGTCGCCCGGTTGATCGTCCAGCAACGGCAGGCGAGCTGAACAGCTTCAAGGCGGGTTCGATCGAGATCCAGGAAACCGCTGAAGAGGCCGTTGTGGAGAAGTCCGCACGGGTAGTCGAAGAAGTCACCGTGGGCAAACAGTCGTCCGATCACAAGGAGACAGTGCGCGAGACGGTGCGCCGTACTGATGTAGACGTTCAAAGCGAACCAGGATCGCTGCCTCACCAGGACACCCTGGGCAAGAATGATCCGCTTAAAAATCGTTGATTGCTGGACCCGGCAAGTGGCCGCGTGTCACACCGTGACAGGTGGCCAGACTCAACCAATCACTACGAGGAATCACCATGAGCCTTTTCGGTACCATCTTGGAAAAACTGGGCATTGGACATAAAGCCAAGGCCGACACCACAACGCCGGCCAGCACTCCTGATGCCGGCTCCGCCCCTGCCGCTCCAGCCGCCCCTACGGCGGCACCTGCGCCAACAGCGTCCGCCGCCGCGCCGGTGGATGTCGGCGCCAAGCTCGACGGCCTGGCCGCGCAAAGCGGTGAAAAACTGAACTGGAAGACCTCGATCGTCGACCTGCTCAAGCTGCTGGACATCGACAGCAGCCTGTCCAACCGCAAGGACCTGGCCAAGGAGCTTGGCTACACGGGCTCGACCGAGGACTCCGCCGCCATGAACATCTGGCTGCACAAGGCCGTGCTGACCAAGCTCTCGCAAAATGGCGGGCAGGTACCTGCTGATCTGCTGGACTGAATACGCGGTTTGCATAAACAAAACGCCCCGCAATTGCGGGGCGTTTTGTTTTGCCCAAGGTGCGGGCATTCGTCGATCAGGCGCTCGCCGGATGGATCGAACGCCAATGCTGGATCTGCTGCTGGATATTCCAGTGGATGATCTGCCCGAACAATGCCTCGATGAATTGCGGGTCGAACCCGGCGCTGGCCGCCCACTCAAGCCGTTCCTCAAGCATCGCGGCGACCCGCTCAGGGGCCGGGATGGCCTGTTCGTTGGCCTTGAATTGCACGGCGGCCTTGACGTAGCCCAGACGTTTTTCCAGCGCCTCGAAGATCTGGCGATCGTGAAAGTCGATACCAGCCCGGATGTCGGCAAGGCTGGTACAGGCTTCAGGCGATTTGAGTTGCGACATGATGATGGTCTCGAATCAGCTCAGCAATGGTGAAGGTCGGAAATGAAGGTGTCAGATAACGTCAAAACGCGGATGGACGATCCGTGCCGGCGTCTGGTGCTGTTGCGCCCTCCAGCGCTCGTCATCCAGGCGCTTGACCCGCCAGGGTTCTGGCTGCGACTCGGCAATGACCTCATCGATCAGAGCATCGAGCATGCTGTTGTCCTGATGATGCGGCGTGGTGATCAAGTGCGCGGTCTTGCCAGAAGTCGCCAGGCAATACTTGGTGGCGATCCTCGCCGACGGACACGGGAAAACCACGGTGATGGAATTGTCATTGCGCCAGGCAGGGATGCCAGCGGCTTGCATCCGGTCGACCGAATATTGCGCGGCGTCCAGGCTGTGCCTGACCCGACCGCGCCACTGGGCTAGCGAGTGAGTGCGCAGCGCCGCCCACATGATCAGAGGAGTATGGCCGTTGCGGGATCCGCTGATGGTCTTGTCCTTGGCCGAGATATAGTCGACCTCCACCGAGATGCGCTCGACGTTCTCGCGCTTGGCCACCACGATACCGCAGGGAATGGGCGAGCCGATCATCTTGTGCCCGGAGACGCAGATGGAGTCGATGCCATCAGCAAAGGTAAAGGCCTGGGGCTCGTCGACAAAGGGCAGGATCATCCCGCTAAGCGCGGCATCGGCATGCAGGTAGTAGTTCTGGCGGGCGATGCCCGCTTGCTGCAGACGCTGTTGAATAAGGGTGATGTTATCCACCGCGCCGCGCATCGTCGTGCCGATGTTGGCAAAGATGATCGGGTGGCGTTCCTGGTCCGCGGCGATCTTTGCCAGCAGATCGTCGTAATCGATCTCGCCGTTGGGCAATGATTCGACTGCCCGGCACTTGATGCGTAGCAGCTTGACGATTTTCGCCACCGAGTAGTGAGTGTCCTTCGAATAGTACAGGGTGCCATCGGGAAACAGTTCCCGCGCCAGGTAGCACCCGAACATGTTGCCCTCGGTACCGCCGTTGGTGACGTAGCCCCAGCTGTCTTCGTGACGGATGTTGAACAGCTTCGAGAAGTACGCCATGACGTCCTTTTCGAAGTCGAAGGAATTGAGCAGGTAGTTGCTGTGCTCGCCCCAGTCCCCGCAGTTGTTGATGGAGAAGCGCAGGAAGCGATGCAGGTCGGAGTAGTCGAAGTCGGCGTTTTCCGGGTAGCCGATATTGAAATACTGGTTCTTCAGGCAATGCTGCCAGAACTCATCCAGCCGCGTTTGATCGGCAGAAGACAATGTCATATCCAACTCCTTGTAAATCGACATGGCGGGCCGAGCCTGTTCCGGCACGGCCCGCGGCGGTGGGTCAGGCGGCCTTCTGGCGCGACTCCACGAGTGACCACCAGCTGGCCAGGGTTGGCGAACCGGCCAGCTCTTCAAAGCTCACCGCTACGCTGCGTGCCTTCAGCTCGGCGGCCAGCTTCATCACGTGCAGCGAGTCGAGGCCGTAGAAAATCAGGTTTTCCTCTGGATCGAGCTCTTCACCGTCCTCGATCAATTGCAGCAAGCGGGTCTGCAACCAGGTTCGGGTGGTTTCCACCGCCAGCAGGTGGCGCAGTTGCTTCTTGTCGATCTTGCCCACTGCCGTGAGCGGCATGACGTCGATCAGGCGAATGCGGTCGGGGAGCTTGTACTCGGCGATCCCCAGTTCCAGCAGATGGCGCCTGAGCGCCGGCGCCTTGAGTGCCGGGTTGCGCGACACGACGTAAGCGCAGCTTTTTTCACCCAGTGCCTCGTCAGGCATGGCGACAATGCCCGCGTGGGTGACATCAGGGTGCAGGACGATCAGGTTTTCGATCTCTTCCGAGGCGACTTTTTCGCCGCCGCGGTTGACCTGGTCCTTGATCCTGCCAACGACGCGCAGGTCCCCCGTGGGGGTCAGTTGCACGAGGTCGCCAGAGTAGTAGAAGCCGTCCTCGTCGAAGGCCTGGGCATTCTGCTCCGGGCTTTTGTAATAGCCGCAGAACGTATACGGGCCGCGCGTGGCAATCATGCCGGTCTCGCCGACCGGCACGGCCTGGCCGTGTTCGTCGACAATCTTGATCTCGTCGTCCGGGCTGATCGGCCGGCCCTGGGTGGTGAAGATCTGCTCGTCGCTGTCGTCCAGGCGGGTGTAGTTGATCAGCCCCTCGGCCATGCCGAATACCTGCTGCAGCTGGCAGCCGAGCACACCGGGCACCTGCCGGGCCAGGGAATCAGCGAACACCGCGCCGCCTACCTGGAGGTACTCGAGCGATTGCAATTGCTCACGGCGTTCTGGCGCCGCCTGCAGCCACAGGGCGACGGCGCTTGGCACCAGGGCAACGGTATTGATCTCATGACGCTGGACCAGCTCGAAGCAGCTCAGCGGCTCTGGATTGGCGGCCATGATCACGCAGCCGCCGGCATGGAACACGCCCAGGGCGCCCGGTGAGCTGAGCAGGAAGTTGTGCGCCGCGGGAACTGCGCAAAGGAAACGCGTATGGGCTGTCAGCGCGCAGATCTCGGCGCAGGCGCGGGCATTGTAGTGGTAGTCGTTGTGGGTACGCGGAATCAGTTTCGGCGTGCCGGTACTCCCCCCCGAGAGCTGGAACAATGCGACCTGGTCGGCAGCGGTCGGGGCAAACTCGACCGTCCGGCTGACCGGTTGCCCGATCCACTGCGCAAGACTGTTGCCAGCGCGAGACTCGCCCATCAGCAAGGTGACCCGCGGGCTCGAGCCAACCTGCTCGAAGAGCGGGACGTAGCTGTCATCGCGGAACAGCTCATGTTCACGCGAGGCGATCAGCACCTTGGGCAGGATTTGCCGGGCGTAGCCCGTGAGCTCCAGCTTGCGGTGGCTGAAGAGCGCATTGAGCGGCGCGATGCCGGCCTTGAGCAGGGCAAACAGCACGATGTAGAACTCGGCGACATTGGGCAGCTGCACCAGCGCCGTGTCGCCCTGCCCCAGCCCCTGCTCGGCCAGGCGCGAGGCCAGGTTTGACGACAGCTTGTCGAGCTCGCCATAGGTGAAGCGTCGCTCACCGCAGATGATCGCCAGCGCCTGCGGCTGGGCATGGCTGCGGTCGTGGAGAATCTGGGTCAGCGGCTGGTCGACCCAGTAGCCCTTGTCGCGATAGCGTTGGGCTCGATCTTGTGGCCAGTGGTTGAATTCAAGGGTCATGGTTTCACACGTCGATAGTTTCGGGTTGATGGAGCAATCCGCAGGCACGCAGCATGGTGCCCAGCTTGGTCTGGACTTCCGCCCATTCGGCGTCGGGCTGCGAGGCCTCGACGATGCCGGCGCCGGCGAACAACCTCACACGGTTGCGCTTGACCGTGCCGCAGCGGATGGTCACCACCCACTCGCCATTGCCCTGGGCATCGCACCAACCCACCATGCCGGTGAACAGGCCGCGCTCGGAAGGCTCGACAAAACGGATCAGCCGTCGCGCCAGTTCGGTCGGGAAACCGCATACGGCAGGCGTCGGGTGCAGGCGGCAGGCCAGTTGCAGGGCTGATACCGTCGGATCGGACAAGGTGCCTTCGATACGCGTCGACAGATGCCACAGCGCAGCGGTGCTGATCAGCGAGGGCCGCTGGGGCACATCGAGCTGCGTGCACAGTTCGCCAACGCGGGCGGCAATGTCCTGGGTGACGAACCCATGCTCGTAGTGATCCTTTTCCGACGCGGCGAGCCACTGGGCATTGCGCCGGTCGTCCTCGGCATCGGCCATGCGCCTGGCGGACCCTGCCAGCGGATTGGAGACGAAGCTCAAGCCGTCCTTGCGCACCAGCAGCTCCGGGCTGACGCCCAGCAACGTGGCGCCGTCGGCCATTGGCACGCGGAAGTGGTAGCCGCTGCTGTTCTGAGCGCGCAGGTTGCGCTGCATGACGTCCACGTCCACGTCCTGCGCGAACACCAGTTCACGTTGCACCGACAGCACCGCCTTGCGGACGTCGCTGTGGCGGAAGTTGACGATGGCATGCTCGACCGAACGCTTGAAGGCATGTTCGCCAGGAATGTTCCGCTGCTCGACCACCGCCGGCAGAGCGCCAGCGGTGCCTGGCTCGGCCCCGGCAGGGACACGCCACTGCGCGTGCTCCGGGACATACAGGCAAGAGGCCTCGGCGGGATCGAACGGGATGGCACCCACGATGACCGGGTTGCCCTGCCCTGCTCTTCGAGCCCGCTCAAAGGCTTGTTCGACAGTTTTCTGGAACAGGCTGCCGGCCTCGGCGCCATTGACCGCAGGTATGTCGACTCGCTGTAGCACACCGCTGGCGATCAACTCGCGATCACCCGAGGTGAAGGAAAAAAACCTTTCTCTATCAGGGGATTGGACTTCAGCCACGTCCTCGTCCCTAAGGATACCCGTTCTCATCTTGAGTGCAGTCTCCATGCGCGCTTGCAGAATTAAAAAGTGTAAATCTTAATCATTATCGTTTCTAATAGGGGACGACATTATGTTTGTCTTGTCAATCATGAGAGACGAGTGAGCCATGAGAGAGTTAACTTCAATGCAAGCCGCCTGCTGGATCGGGCGCACTGCTCATGCGGATCTAGGGAAGGTTTCAGCTCATCTGTACGCTGAGTTCGATGGTCGCGCCCTTGACCTTGAGCGGCTGCGCGAATCCCTCGAAAAGGTGTGCCTGCTTCATCCGATGCTGCGCCTGCGGCTCAGTCCCGAAGGGCTGCAAAGCGTTGTGCCCATGGATCAGTCGCCCGGGCTGGAGGTCGACGATCTACGCGCGATGAATGCCCAGGAGGTTGCGCAGCATCTGCTGCGCAAGCGCGACGAGTGGAGCCACCAACAACTGGACTTGCGCCACCGCCCGGGAGCTCGCTTCGGTGTCAGCCTTCTGACAGGCGACACATTCCGCCTGCATGTCGATACCGACATGATCGTCGTCGATCCCTCCAGCATGCGCACCGTGATCGAAGACCTCGCGGCGTTCTACGAAGCGCCCGAAACGCCACTGGCGGCGACGCCGACATTCTTCGACTGGTGGGACAAGGCACGTACCGACACCGCGCTGAAGGCAGCGCAGGAGCGTGACAGGCAGTGGTGGCGTGAGCGCCTGGACACTATCGCCCCGGCTCCCACCCTGCCGTTTCTCGATGAACAGCCCGCGCAGGCACGCAGCCACCGCCTGAACACCTGGCTCGGACCGGAGCAGCGCCAGGCACTGCAACGGCTGGCGCGAGAACGCAGGATGACCCTGTCGAACCTCATGCTAGGTCTGTTTGCAGCGGTGCTCGGCGCGCACACTGGTGATCGCCGGTTTCGCCTCAATGTCCCAAGCTTCTGGCGCTCGCCGCTGGTGGCGGGAGTGGAGCGTACCGTCGGCGATTTCGCCAATGTGCTGATGCTCGACGTGGACCTCGACACCGCTGGCCACCCTGCGGCGCTGTGCTCGCAACTGGCCGGTAAAATGATCGATCTGCTGGAGCATTGCGCCTATCCAGGCGTGAACCTGATGCGTGACCTGTCTCGTCATCACGGCTCGGCCCAACTGGCGCCGGTGGTGTTCACCGCGGCACTCGACATCCCGGGCGGCGACCTGTTCTCCGATCGCGTGCGGCGGGTCTTCGGGCCCCTGGAGTGGGTGATTTCACAAGGTCCGCAGGTCGCTCTGGATGCGCAGATCGCCTGCGCCGACGGCGGCATCCTGATCAACTGGGACATTCGCCTCGATGCCCTTCCCCTGGCCTGGGTATCCAGGCTGTTCGACAACTTCGTGGCGTTGGTGGGCGATGTTGCCAGGCATCCCGCGACACTCGACCAGCCACTTGCCTGTTCCACTGGCGAGCAGCCGCTGACCACGTTGCAGCAAGCCTATCTGCTCGGGCGCGGCACGCAGGTTCCACTCGGTGGCGTGGCCATGCAAGAGTTTCGCGAGTACCGCGGGCGCATGGACATCGCCTTGCTGCGCAGCCGCCTGGGCGAGCTGGTGCGACGCCACCCCAGCCTTCGCCTGCGCATCGATGCGCACAAGCGGATGCAGTACATCAGTGACCAGATGCAGGTGAACCTGGATGAGGTCGACCTGCGCGACCACCGCGTGGAAGACGCGTTGCGCGACATCGCGGGTCGCCGTGAACACTACGCGCACGCGATCTTCGAGCTTGATCGCGCGCCGTGGAATGTCACCGCGTTTCGCCTGGCGGATGGGCAGCTGGTGGTCTTCGCGCGGCTGGACGCGCTGATCCTTGACGGGCGCTCGATTGCCACCCTGATGCTGGAACTGTTCAGCAATAGCGGCAGCGAAGAGGCAGCTGACGACAGCGACGCTGCGCCAACGGACCTTGCCGTTCAACGCAAGGCGGACGCCGCCTACTGGAGCGCCAAGCTGGAACCCGTATCCGGTGCGCCACGCCTGCCCTGGACAACGCCACTGCATCAGGCCGGCACCTCCCGCTACGAACGCCAGAGCGTGCAAGTGCCCAGGCAGACCTTCGCGGCGCTGTGCAAGCTGGGGGCACGCCAAGGCCTGTTCAAGAACTCGGTGCTCATGGCCGTGGTGCTGGACGTGCTTTCGCACTGGGTCAACGAAGGCAGTCTCTGCGTAGCGGTGCCTGTTGCGCCGCAGACCAGCGCGGCATTCGCCAATCGCTCAAGCTTTATCGCGGTCAACTGGTTGCCGGGTGACGACACCTTTGCCCAGCGCGCGGCCAGGCTGCAGGTGGATGTTCTGGAAGGCTTGCAGCACCTGGCATTTTCCGGCGTCGACCTGGCGCGCCTGCTGTTCGAGAAACACGGTCCCGGCCCGGTGTTGCCCGTGGTGATCACCAACGGCTTCTCCTGGCCGGTGGTGCCGTCGGACAACCCCATGCGCCTGCACGGCGGACTGACCCAGACACCCCAGGTGGCCATGGATATCCGCTTCTCCACCGACCCCGAAGGGTCGTTGCTGCTCGACATCGATTTCGCACGCGAGGTCCTGGCTCCACGGCTGGCCCGCGACATCCTCCAGGCGCTGGACAAGGCGATCCGGCAAGCCGCCGCCAGCGAGAACCTGACCATCGACGCCGCGGCAATCATCGACACCGAGCACTACCGCCTGAACAGCCCGGCCAGCGACGCGTGCCGCGACGGCTTCCTCGCGCGGATCGCGAACAACCTGTTCGACCCCGGCAACAGCAAGACCGCGCTGATCAGTGGCGACCGTCACATCAGCTATGCCGCGCTCGGCGACGGCGTGGGCCGGATCATCGCGGCGCTCCAGGCGCGTGGGCTTGGGCAAGGCAATGTGGTCGCCATCTGCCTGCCGCGCAGCCCTGAGCACACCATGCTCACCCTGGCCTGCGCGCTGACAGGCGTGATCTGGGTGCCGATCGATGCATCGGCACCGGCGCAACGGCGGCAATACCTGCTGGATAACTGTCGGCCCGACCTGGTGGTACTGGCCGAGCCCGAGCCGATCGAGCATCCAGCGGCAACCTGCGCGGCGCTGCTCGCCGGACAAGCCGCGCGCCCGCACGACTTGACTGACCTGTCGCTGAGCGACGCCGCGGCCTACTACCTGTACACCTCGGGCACCACGGGCAAACCCAAATGCGTGGTCCTGAGCAACCGCGCCACGGCCAACGTGATCGGCAGCACCTTGGCGCACTGGGCGGTCAGCGAGCGCGACGTGTTCATGTCGGTCACCCCGCTGCACCACGACATGTCGGTGTTCGATGTCCTCGGATGCCTGACAGCCGGGGCCACGCTGGTCCTGCCCGGAGCGGGCGAGGAAAAGGACGCGGTGCGCTGGAACCAGCTGATCGCCCAGCATCAGGTGACACTGTGGTGCTCGGTCCCGGCAATCCTCGAAATGCTGCTGGCCTGCCGAGGCAGCAACCGCCTGGAGAGCGTGCGCCTGATTGCCCAAGGGGGCGACTACATCAAGCCGGCGACGGTTGCCGAACTGCGTGGACTACTGCCAGACGCGAGGCTGATTTCCCTGGGTGGGCCGACCGAGACCACCATCTGGAGCATCTGGCATGACATCACCGGCGATGACCAGACGCTGATCCCCTATGGCCGGCCTCTGCCTGGCAACCGTTACCTCGTGCTTGATGCGCGGGGAAACCATTGCCCGGCGGGCGTGGTGGGCCGCATTCACACCGCCGGGGTCAACCTGGCCCTGGGTTACCTGGAGGACGGCGAGCTGCTGCAGAACGATTTCATCACCGTCGACGATGAGCAGGGCCAAGCGGTCCGGGCGTTTCGTACCGGTGATTGCGGGCGGTACCGCGACGACGGCGTGCTGCTCTTCGACAGCCGGGTGAATGGCTACGTGAAGGTACGCGGCGTGCGCGTCTCGCTGCCGGATATCGAGATGGCGCTGAGCACGCATCCGGCGCTGCGCCAGGTACTGGTGGTCGATTACGTCGATCCGCGCCACGGCGAAGTGTCCCTTGGCGCGCTCTACGTCAACGCCCCGGGCGCAGCCGCGCCAGGCGTTGGCGAACTGCGCGAGCATGCCCGCCAGCATCTGCCGCAAACGCATGTGCCTTCGCGCCTGCTCTGCGTGGACGAGTTGCCGCTTTCGCAAAATGGCAAGGCTGATCGTCAGCGTGCGCGCGACATGCTCAGCGCACCCGCACAGGAAGATCGTGCGACCGCCACGGCGCCCAGCAAGGTGCTGGGCATCTACCTGAATGTTCTGGGCCGCCCGCCAGCCGATGGGGTTGATGCAGCGGTGGACTTCATCAGCCTGGGCCTGCGGCCGCAACACCTGAAAGCCATCTCGGCGCAGGTGCAGGAGCAGTTCGCCATCGCGCTGTCACCCGGGCAGCTGCTGCGCTGCCGCAACGCCCGGGACGTCGAGCAACTGCTCGCCGCCGCAGGCGCCTGAGCGCTCGCCCCGCTCGCCATGAACCCGGCGCGGTGCCGTCCAGTGCAACCGCGCCCCACTAAAATAGACGGCCCAAGGAGATGGATCGGATGAAGGACATACCCACTGTAGACATCGCTGGCATCGGCACCGGCCCGTTCAACCTCGGCCTGGCCGCCTTGCTGGGCAGGCACGAGGGCGTGAGCTCTGTGTTCCTCGACCGCAAGGCCGAATTCCGCTGGCATGAGGGGCTACTGTTGCCCGGCACCACGCTGCAGGTGCCGTTTCTCGCCGACCTGGTATCGATGGCCGACCCTACCCACCCATTGAGCTATCTGAATTACCTGCATCAGCATGATCGGCTTTACCAGTTCTACTACTACGATAACTTCCAGGTCCCGCGCCGCGAATACGATCATTACTGCCGCTGGGCCTCCGAGCAGTTGGCCGCCTGCCACTTCGGCGAAGAGGTCTGCGATGTCCGCTACGACCCCAGCGCCGGGCGCTTTTTGATCGAGAGCCAGTCTGTCTCTGGCTTCAGACGCCACTATCACAGCCAGCACCTGGCCGTCGGCGTCGGCACCACGCCCCTGCTGCCGCAATGGGCGCAGATCAGGACGTCGGCGCCGATCATGCATTCGGCGGAGTTCGGCAAGCGCCAGGCGCAACTGGCGCAGTGCCAGCAAGTCACGGTGATCGGTTCCGGACAAAGCGCCGCCGAGTGCGTGCTGGCCCTGTTCAACGAGCTGACGCCAGAGCGGGTCGCGGCGGGCGCATCGATTCGCTGGATCACCCGCTCGCCGGGCTTCCACCCAATGGAATACTCCAAGCTCGGCCAGGAGTGCTTCACCCCTTCCTACATGGAGTACTTCCACAGCATTCCACGCGAGCGGCGCCGCGACATCGTCGCCGGGCAAGGGCTGCTGTACAAAGGCATCAGTTTCTCGACCATCGGCGACATCTACGACCTGATCTACGAGCGCTCGATTGGCGGCGCCGACCCAGGCCTGACGCTATTGTCGAACTGCGAGGTCGAGCGCGTCGAGGATATCGGCGGGAGCCTGCGCATCGGCTATCGGCATCGCGAGCTGGATCAGACCAGCAGTTTGGGCGCGGATGCGATCGTTGCGGCGACGGGTTACGGGCATGCCTGGCCGGCGTGGTTCGAGCGCCTCAAGGGCAGTGTGCTGGCCACCGATGAGCAGGGCGACTGCATCGTGCAGGAGGACTTCACCGCGCGCCGTTGCGACGGCGGTGCCGGGCAGGTGTTCGTGCAGAACGCAGAGATCTTCCAGCATGGCGTCGGCTCGCCGGACCTGGGGATCGCTGCCATTCGCAACGCGACGATCATCAATCAGCTGCTGGGCCGCTCGCACTATCGCCTGCCCAAACGCTCGGCGTTCCAGCGCTACGGCATGCATGAAGCTTGAGCAGAGGGGGCTCTGAGCGAGCGTAGGCGCTGTTACCCTTCTCGTTGGCCGGCAGACCTCTGCCGGCCAACGAGGGCATGAACCGCCTCAGGTACGAATGTGTTCGACCCTCACAGCGGCTGCATCGCCGCTGGCGAACAAGGCCATCACCTGCTCGATCGCCCCACCCATGCGCGCCATCTGCTCCGAGCTGTAGCGATCGGTGAGGTAGGTGATTACCAGGCGCAACGAGCGTTTGCCCTCGATCAGGTTTTCCATGATCTCGAACTGGATACCGAACATGGACTGGTTCTTGTCCGGGTCGATCTGCCGGTAACGGATCCTGCCCGCTTCCGGCGTATCCAGGGCGCCGTTCAGCGCATTGTTGGCGTGGATCTGGATGTACACATCGAACAGCAGGCCGTCCTCGGGCGACATGCCCAATGCCTGCTGGATCTGCTCCATTGGCACATCGGCATAGGCCATGGAATCGTTGATCAGGCTGCTGACCTGCTCGATCAGCGCGCCAACCGCCTGCTGGGGATCGAACTGCACACGGTGCGCCACCATGGTGGTGAAGTAGCCGACCGTATCGTAATACGCAGGGTCGGTACGCCCCGAGGCCGAGGTGCCGATCACCAGGTCCTGCAGGTCGCCCATCTTGTGCAGGGCCAGCGCGATGGCGGTGTAAAGCACGCCAAACAGCGACGAGCGGTTCTGCCGGGCGAAACTGTAGAGGTTGTCGGTGAGGGCCTGGTCCGGCTTGATCTCGAACCATTGGGCCTTGGTGGACGAGGACGAGGCAGGCACGCTGGACGCGGGCCCGGCGGCCGGCAGCGCCAGGCCACGGGTGGCATCGCGCAGCATGCCGGTCCAGTAGGCAAGGTTTTGCTGGTTGATGCCGGCGGCCTGTGCCTGCACCGCGTACTCATGGAACGAACGCGCCGGGGCGGCCCAGATGGGGGCCTTGTCGGCGGCGCGGGCCTGGTAGGCCTGGGCCAGTTCTTCCATCATCACGTTCAGCGACCATTCATCGATGGCCATGTGGTGGACCAGCAACGACAGGGTTTGCCGCTGGCGGCGCGGGTCATGGAAGAAGCGCACGCGCAGCGGCAGCTCGCGGGTCAGGTCGAAGCGGTGGCTGGCTTCTGAGGCCAGGGTCGCGCCCTGGCTGTCGTGGCCGGACCAGAACCACTTGTACTGCCCCAGCTGCGCTACCGGGACAAGCTGCTGACAGGCTTCGCCGTCCTCGAAGTGAAAGGTGGTGCGCAGGCTGGCATGCCGCTCCACCAGGTCGCGAAGCGCCTGCTCGAAGACCGCTTCATCGACAGGATCAAGAAACTCCACGGCAAAGGGCAGGTTGAAGATGGTGCCGAAGTCGAAGGCGGCATAGGCGCGGCCAAGTGAAGCCTGGGCCAGGGCGAACGGCGCCTTTTGCAGCGCCTGCGTCGGCAGGCCGGCCGTCGGCGCCGCCTGGCCATGAACCTGCGCACGCGCGGCGAGCGCCGCGGCCGAGGAGGCACTGAAGAAATCGTTGAACTGCACGTCGATGCCATGGTTCGCCGACAGCTTGCCGATGATCCGCGTGGCCAGCAGCGAGTGGCCGCCAAAGTCGAAGAAATCATCGGTCAGGCGCATGCCCGACTCGCCCAGGGCCGCACGAAACTCGCCCAGGATGACGGCCGCGATGCCATCGCTGTTGCCAGACTCCTGAGCGGCCGCTACCGGTGCAGTCGCTGCCGCGGCCTTGTCGCCCTGCTCCGCCGTGCGCTGCAGCCAGGGCAGATGCGGGTCGCCGAGCGGGCGGCCCGCATAGGCGTCCATGGTCAGCCGGTAGAGATCGTCCTCCCGGCAGGTCTGGTCAAGCACCTGATGCAGCACGAAGGCCAGGATCAGGTCGCGCCCAGCGTGGATGACGAGCATGTTCAGCGGCGCCTGCTGCTCTGCGTCCCAAGGCTGGCGTTGCAGCGCCAGCAATTGCTCGGTGGCATCGTCGTCGGACAAAACCCGCAGTACCTCGATACAGGCCTGGGCATCGCTGCCGTGTACCTTGCGCAGTTCGCCATCGTCATCGAACCGATACAGCGCGGTGAGCGACGGCAGGTGGCCAATGACCGTCCTGAGCGCCATTTCGAGCCTGTGCGGATCGAAATCGGCCGCCAGTCGCCACGCGCTGAAATGTTTGAGCACTCGTTCGGGATAGTGCTGCTGCAGTAACCAGGCTTGTTCTTCGTGATGCGTGAGAGACAACTGCGACGCCGTATCTGGCTTGAGTTCCATCATGGAAAATTTCCCACCTTGAGAAGCTGAACAGTAAGAAGTAGGACGGCATCGGTGCCGACAGACCCATCCTCGGTCTAGGGATACGCCCGGGATCAATGAGCGGGAGGAGCTACCAGGGAGGCGCATTGCACGAGGTTCGCGAACGCCGTATGATCTAAATGGTAATCATACATATTCGCATTAGTCAAAATCTGCTCGCAGGTGCTGATGTGGGGAGAGGTGTCGTGGACAACGGATCGTTCGCGCTCAAGCAGCAACTGGAGCAGCTGTATATCGACCATCACAGCTGGCTGAACAGCCTGTTGCGGCGCAAGCTGGGCAACTCATCGGATGCGGCTGACCTGGCCCACGACATTTACCTGAATCTCATCAGGAAGGGCCGTGTGCCGTCGGCTCAGGACTGCCGTTGCCATCTCACGCAGATCGCCAAGGGCATGGTGATCGACCTGTACCGTCGCCGGCGCCTGGAGGCGGGCCATCTCGAGGAACTCAGGGAACAGGCGGAGCCCTTGGCGCCTTCGGAGGAGGTACGCGCACTGGCCGTGGAGACGCTGACCCAGGTCGACGCCGCCTTGCACAACCAGCCGGCCAAGGCGCGCCAGGCACTGCTGCTGCACAAATTGAGCGGCATGGGCCACCGTGACATCGCGGCCGAGCTGAAGGTATCGGTGTCTTCGGTCGAGAAATACATCGCCTCGGGCCTGCGGGCCTGCATGCCGTTCGTCCCCGGCCCTGGTCCGCGGAGCTAGCCCATTGAGGGTTTTGCCGCGTTGTTCGTAATACACAGTAAGCACCCCGTAACACGCCCGGACGCAAGGACATCAGGCATGCCCATGGCTGCCTGCCGGAGTTATTCAGGAGATTCGATGAGCGTTAACGATGCGAGCGAGGCGAAACCCGTGGCCAGTGCCACGGTATCTCAGGTATTGCAGCCGATTCGCGGGCGCCTGATGGTCGCCGGCACCCTGGCGGCCATCGGCGCCATGCTGACCATGGTGCCCTTGGCCGGCATCGCCCGGATATTCCAGCTTGCGCTGGGCCAGGGTGAGGTCCAGGGTCTCTGGGCACAGATCCACGACCAGGTCTGGCAAATGGTTGTGGTCAGCCTGGCCTGCCTGTTTTTGGGCATGACCCTGATCTCGCTGGGCGAGATGCTTGCCCACCTGGCCGACAACCGGATTACCGGCCATCTGCGGCTGGCCATCACCCGGCGCCTGGCCAAGGTGCCGCTGGGCTGGTTCACCAGCAGGGTGTCGGGGGAGGTCAAGCAGGCGATGCAGGACGACATCGACACCCTGCACAGCCTGACCGCGCATTTCTATACCACGCTGGGGCGGACCATCGGCGCGGTACTGATCGCCGTCGTGTACCTGTTCGCCATGGACTGGCGCATGGCGATTGTCTCGCTACTGCCCTTCCCGCTGTTTTTCCTGTTCGTCTCCCGGGCCACCAAGGCCAGTGCCGCGCACATGCAGGCATTCGGGGCGGGCATGGCGCGGATCAACAACGCGGTGGTCGAGTTCGTCGAGGGCATCCCGGTGGTCAAGGCCTTTGGGGTCGAGGGCAAGGCCCATGGCAGCTACCGTGAGGCAGTGGATGCCTTCGCGGCGGCATTCACTGACTTCACCCGGCCTCTGGTCAGCGCCATGGCCAACGCCCACGCGCTGATCACCCCCGTGGCCGTGCTCGGCGTGGTGCTTGCCTTCGGCACCTTGTTCGCCAGCCTGGGCTGGATCACCCCGGTGGAGATACTGCCGTTCGCCCTGGTCGCGCCCGGCATGTGCGCGCCGCTGCTGCTGATGAGCTATCTCACCCATGACCTGCACAACGCCACCGGCGCCGCCCAGCGTGTGCACGGCCTGCTGCACACGCCGGTGCTGGAAACCCTGCCCGCCAGCGCCTCGGCGATCCCCAGGGACGCCGAAATCCGGGTGGAACACCTGGACTACAGCTATGACAGCGGTACCGCGGTGCTCAACGACGTGAGCTTCACGCTCCGGCCCGGCACTGTGACGGCGATTGTCGGCGCTTCCGGCGCTGGCAAGTCGACGCTGGCGCGGCTGTTGCTGCGCTTTTTCGATCCGAGCGCCGGGCGCATCACCCTGGGCGGCGTCGACCTGCGACAAATCGATACCACGCAGCTGTACCGGCAGATCGGTTTCGTGCTCCAGGAAGTGCGCCTGATCCATGCCAGCCTGCGCGAGAACATCGCCTTGGGCCGTCCGTCGGCCAGCCAGGACGCGATCGAGGACGCGGCGCGCACGGCCAATATCCATCAACGGATCCTCGCCCTGCCTCGAGGGTATGACTCGGTGGTGGGAGAAGACGCGCAGCTTTCTGGCGGCGAGCTGCAGCGGGTGAGCATCGCCCGCGCGGTGCTCCTCGATCCGCCCGTGCTGGTGCTCGATGAGGCCACCGCGGCAGCCGATGCCGAAAACGAGGTGCAGATCCAGCACGCGCTGTCGCGCTTCGCCCAGGGCCGCACCGTGCTGGTGATCGCCCACCGCCTGGATACGGTCATGCACGCCGACCAGATCATCCTGATCGACAACGGCAGCATTCGTGAACAGGGCAATCACCTGCAGTTGCTCGCGCGTAACGGCCACTATGCCCGCCTGTGGGCCTTGGGTGGCTACCAACAGGCCAAGGAAAAGGCGCAATCCCCATGCTGAACACCTTCATCCACTTGCTGGGCGATGACGCACCCGTGCTGCGCCGCTATCTGGGGCTGACCCTGGCCTATGGCCTGCTCTGCGGACTGACCATCATCATCCTGATGCCGCTGCTCGGCAGCCTGCTGGGCGAGGATGCGCGCGGTGCCGGGCAATGGTTGTGCGTGTTGCTGGTCGGCGTGTTGCTGTGCTGGGCACTCCGGCGCACAGTGGAAAAAGCCGGCATCCGGGTCGGTATCGCCGTGCTCCAGCGTGGCCGTCATCGCCTCGGTGACCATGTCGCGCAGCTACCGGTCGGGTGGTTCAACGCGCACAACACCGCGCGCCTGAGCCATGTCACCTCCCAGGGCATGATGGCCCTGGCCCAGCTTCCAGCCCATGTGTTCACGCCATTGATCACTGGGGTGGTCACACCCGTGGTGGTGGTTGCGGCGCTGTTTGCCCTGAATGTGCAGATGGGCGTGATCGCCCTGCTGGCGCTGCCGATCCTGTTCGGTGTGTTTTTCCTGACCGCGCGCCTGGGACAGCGCGCAGACGAGCGCTTTCACGCGCACACCGCGCAAACCAGCCGGCGCATGGTCGAATTCGCCCAGGCGCAGTCGGTGCTGCGTGCATTCAACGGCGAGGACGGCGGCACGCATTTTCTCGAGCAGGCGATCACGCGCCAGCAACAGTCGGCCAGGCACCTGATTCATGTCTCCGCCATGTCGGTGGTCTCCAACACCTGGGCGGTGCAGGCGGTATTCGCCGCGCTGCTGGTTGCCGCCGCGCTGTGGCTCGGCGACCTGGCAGGCAGCGACCTGCCGGCCAGTTCAATGGTCGCGGTCATGCTGGCGCTGCTGCTGGCAAGCCGCTTCATCGATCCGCTGCTGGAGGTGGCCAGCTACAGCGAGGTGTTGCGCGGGGCACGCAGCCAGCTGGCAGTGGTGCGTGAGCTGTTCGCTGTCGAGCCGCTGCCGCAGCCGCAAGACCCGCAAGCGCCGGTCGATGGCGCGGTCGAGCTGCGTGAAGTGAGCTTGCGCTACGGCGATGACCTGCCTGAAGTGCTGCGCAAGGTGAGCCTGCGTATCGCCCCTGGCAGCATGACCGCCCTGGTCGGGGCTTCGGGCTCGGGCAAGACCAGCCTGATGCGGCTGATCGCGCGTTTCTTCGATGCCAGCCACGGCAGTGTCAGGGTCGGAGGCGTGGATGTGCGGCAGATGAGCAGCGCACAGCTGGCGGCGCAGATCAGCCAGATTTTCCAGGATGCCTACCTGTTCCAGGGCAGCATCGCCGACAACATCCGCATCGGCAAAGCCGACGCCAGTGATGCGCAGGTGATGGAAGCGGCGCGCCAGGCGGGCGTGCTGGAGATCATCGAGCGCCTGCCACAGGGCCTGGATACGCCGGTTGGCGAAGGCGGCGCCCGGCTCTCCGGTGGCGAGCGCCAGCGGATCTCCATTGCCCGGGCGCTGATCAAGGATGCGCCGATCCTGCTGGTCGACGAGGCCACCGCGGCGCTCGACGCCGAGAACCAGGCCGCGATTGCCGAGGCCCTGGCGCGTTTGCGCGGCAAGCGCACGCTGATCGTGATTGCCCACCAGTTGTCCACAGTGGCCATGGCCGACCAGATCGTGGTGCTCGACCAAGGCCAGGTTCGCGAACAAGGCTCGCACGCGCAGTTGAGCAGCAAGCCTGGCCTGTATGCGCACTTTCTTGCCCAGCGCCGCGCCGCGAAGGGCTGGCGGATCGGCGCCGGTCTTGCCAGCGAGGACCCTGCTTGAGACGTGCAGCCTTGCCGGTCCTGTTCACGCTGTTGTGCTGCCTGTCGCTGATGGTGGGGGTCAAGCAGGTCTCGTGGAGCGCCCTGCTCAGCTTTTCCGACGATGCCTGGCTGACCCTCACCGCCAGCCGCCTTCCACGCCTGGCCGCGCTGGTGCTGACCGGCGTCGGGCTGGCGATGTGCGGGGTGATCCTGCAGCAGATCGTGCGCAACCGCTTCGTCGAGCCGGCCACCTCTGGCGGGCTGGACGCGGCAAAGCTGGGCATCCTGGTGTCCCTGACCATGGTGCCGGCGATCGGAACCACGGGAAAGATGCTGTTCGCCCTGGCCTTCTGCTTTGTCGCCAGCCTGCTGTACGTGGCCATCATCCGGCATATCAAGCACAAGGGCACCGTGCTGATACCGGTGGTGGGCCTGATGTATGGCAGCGTGCTCAGCGCCATTGCCGAGTTCTATGCCTATCGCCACAACTTCCTGCAGAGCATGCAGGGCTGGCTGCTGGGGGACTTCTCCCGGGTCGTCCAGGGCAACTACGAGATCATCTACCTGATCCTGCCGATCGTCGTGCTGGTGTACCTGTTCGCCCAGCGCTTCACCGTGCTCGGCATGGGCGAGGGAATGGCCAGCAGCCTGGGCTTGAATTACACGGCCAACGCGGCGCTGGGCCTGATCCTGGTGGCGGTGACCGTGTCGGCCACGGTGATCACGGTGGGCGCGATTCCTTTCGTGGGCCTGGTGATTCCCAACCTGGTGGCGATGTATTTCGGGGAGAACCTGGCGCGCACGCTACCGATCGTGGCCGTGTGCGGCGCCTCGCTGCTACTGGCCTGTGACATCCTGGGCCGCCTGCTGATCTACCCGTTCGAAGTGCCCATCGGCCTCACCGCTGGCAGCGTCGGTGGCGTGTTGTTCCTTGTGCTGCTGATCAGGAAGTACACATGAGCGGCAGGGCAACCCGATACGGCATCTGGCTGCTGGTTCTGGCGCTGGCGCTGGGCTTCCTGCTGCTCGGCTCCGGCATGGACTTTTCCTACGTGATCCCCAAGCGCCTGACCCGCCTGGCGGCCATGGGCATTGCGGGGGTGTGCATTGCCTACGCGTCGGTGATCTTCCAGACCATTGCCGGCAACCGCATCCTGACCCCGGCGATCATGGGCTACGAGGCCATCTACCTGCTGTTCCAGGCGCTGCTGATACTGGTGCTGGGCACCCAGAGCCTGGTGCTGCTGGGCCGCAACGGCAATGTGCTGCTGTCCATCCTGCTCATGCTTGGGTATTCCTGGCTGATCCATCGGTGGCTGTTCCGTGACGGACGCAACAACGTCTACCTGCTGCTGTTGATAGGCCTGGTGCTGAGCATGGTGATGGCGACCTTCACCCAGTTCATCCAGCTGAAGATCAGCCCGGGCGAGTTCTCGATTTTCCAGGGCTTCAACTATGCCTCGTTCAACAAGGCGCAACCCGCGCAAGTGATCTACTCGGGCGTGCTGGTGGGGGCCGTGTGCCTGATCGCGCGACGCACCCTGCCGCTGCTCGATGTGCTGTCGCTGGGGCGTGACCAGGCAACGTCCCTGGGGGTCGACTACGTGCGCAGCGTGAGCCTTCAACTGGCGCTTATCGCCATCCTGGTCGCGGTGTCCACCAGCCTGGTGGGGCCGACCGCGTTCATGGGCGTGTTCGTTGCCAACATCACCTACGCGCTGGCACGCACCAACCGCCACCGGGTCACGCTGCCGATGGCCAGTGCCATCGCCATCGGCCTCTTCATCATCGCCCAGTACCTGGTCGAGCAGATGTTCAACTACCACACCTCCGTCAGCATTCTCATCAACCTGGTATGTGGCGTGTACTTTCTCGCGCTGATGGTACGCACACGAGGCATCGCATGATCTCCCTTAGCCATGTCTACAAGGCCTACGGCAACAAGCAGGTGCTGAACGACGTCAGCGTCCGGTTCCCGCAGGGGCAGGTGACGTCGCTGATTGGCCCCAACGGCGCTGGCAAGACCACCTTGCTGATGCTGATAGCCCGCCTGCAGAGCGCCACGCGTGGCGAGCTGGACCTGGGCGGGCGCAGCATCGCGTCGATCGCCCTCCGCGACTATGCCAAGCGCGTGGCAACCCTGCGCCAGGCACCGGAGTTCAACCTGCGCCTGACCGTCGAGGAGCTGGTCGCGTTCGGACGCTTCCCCTACAGCCGGGGCAACCTGACCGCCGAGGACCACCAGGCCATCGACCACGCCATCGCGTTTCTCTCACTCGAGCGCCTGCGCCTGTCCTACATCGACGAGCTCAGCGGCGGACAGCGCCAGATGGCGTTCCTGGCGATGACCATCGCCCAGCAGACCGACTACCTGCTGCTGGACGAGCCGCTCAACAACCTCGACATGAAGCACGCCGTGCTGATCATGCGTGCCCTGCGCCGCTTGTGCGACGAGCAAGGCCGAACGGTGATCCTGGTGGTTCACGACATCAACTTCGCCGCCAACTACTCGGACCATATCGTCGCCATGAAAAACGGCGCGGTGCATTGCTGCGGGCCGGTGAAACAGGTGGTCAACGAAACGCGCCTGCGCGAGCTGTTCGACCTGGATTTCGAGATCCTGCACAGCGAACAAGGCTTCGTCTGCAATTACTTCAATCCATCAACGTCAAGGGAGCTGATATGAGTGCTGGAACGATGAACAAGACCGCTGGCCTGCTGCTGGCAATGGCCATGACGGCAGCGTTGCAAGGCTGCGACAAACCGGTCGCCGAGGCCACCGCGCAGGTTGCGCCAGCGGCGCCTTACGAGCCCGTGAACATCAAGCATCCGCTGGGCACCACGGCGATCGACAAGCTGCCAGAGCGTGTCGTGGCGTTCGACATGAGTGAACTGGACAGCCTCGACCAGCTGGGCGCCCCGGTCGTCGGCATCGCCAAGGACTACGTGGCCGATTTTCTGGTCAAGTACCGTGACGACCCCAAGGTCGCCGATGTCGGCACCACCATCCAGCCCAACCTGGAGCGCCTGCATGCCCTCAAGCCCGACCTGATCCTGATCTCGCCATTGCAGGCGCAGAGCTACGCCGAACTGAGCCAGATTGCGCCGACGGTGTATGACGATGTCGACCTGACCAACAAGCAGGGCAACTTCATCGACACGGCGAAAAACCACCTGACCACCCTCGGGCGCATCTTCGGCAAGGAGGAACTGGCTCGCGAGAAAGTGGCGCAGATGGATGCCAAGGTCGAACAGACCCGGAAAGTGACGGAAGGCCGGCCTGAAAAGGCGCTGATCGTGCTGCATAACAATGGCGCGTTCACCTCGTATGGCGTGAAGTCGCGCTACGGCTTTGTCTTCGACACCTTGGGCGTGAAGCCGGCCAGCACCGATATCGAGGCTGGATTGCACGGCCAGCCGATTTCCAACGAGTTCATCCAGCAGGCTGACCCCGACATTCTGTATGTCATCGACCGCACGGCCGTGATGGAACGGCGTCCGGCGCTGAACCTGCAAACCCTGGAAAACCCCCTGCTGCGCCAGACCAAGGCCTGGAACAACGGCAAGGTGGTCTTCGTCGATGCCCAGACCTGGTACCTGTGCACCGCCAGCGTGACCTGCCTGAATCGCATGGCGGACGAAGTGGTGCAGGGCTACCAGGGCTGATCTGCCAAGCTAGGGTTGTCGCTGAAAGGGCCGGTGCCATCATGGTGCTGGCCTTTTTTTCAAATGCTAATGGTTTGCATTGAGGATTTAATACTTTGGTTCGGAAACCCTAGTGAACACTTTCACTACTTTGCGAATCGGAAGGAATCCAGCATGTCGGAACGCTGCAACCCAGGGCGTGTCAGCCAACAACCAGAAAAGACCGCGCCACATTTTGCGTTCAATCGCACGTTCACTGCCGTACACATGGCGCTGGTGCTCGGCCTGAGCGGAGCCTCCATGGCCGTGAGTGCAGCGCAACCCGACGAGCCGACCGAGCAGAACAGCCAGGAGGCTGGCCAGACCACCCTGGAACTCACTGAAACCCGGGTCGACAGCACCGCCATCGCCACCGACAACCTGACGCCGGAATACGCCGGTGGCCAGGTCGCCACCGGCGGCCGCGTCGGGCTGCTGGGCAACAAGGACTTCATGGAGACCCCGTTCAGCACGGTCAGCTACACGGACAAGTACATCCAGGACCTTCAGGCCAAGGACATCACCGATGTGATCGCCGCCACCGACCCCTCGGTGTTCACCAACGGCCTGAGCGGCACGCACGCCGAGAGCTATGCCATCCGCGGCTTCGCCTCCAGCGTCAGCGACATGACCGTCGATGGCCTGTTCGGCATGGCGCCTTTCTACCGCGCTTCGCCCGAGATGTACGAACGCATCGAAGTGCTCAAGGGGCCGTCGGCCCTGCTCAACGGCATGCCGCCCGGCGGTTCGGTGGGCGGCACGGTCAACCTTATCCCCAAGCGCGCGGGTGACACACCCCTGACCCGCCTGACTGGCACCTTCGAGTCCGACTCTCAGTTCGGCGGGCACATCGACGTGGGTCGGCGCTTTGGCGAGGACAATCAGTTCGGCGTGCGATTCAACGGCGTCTACCGGGATGGCGATACCGCCACCGAGCACCAGAGCAAGCGCAACGAGCTGGGCTCCCTGGCCCTGGACTGGCGTGGCGAGCGCGCCCGGCTTTCGCTCGACCTGTACAACAGCGACGATTTCATCAAGGGTCAGAACCGCGGGCTCAGCCTGGCACCCGGGTTGTCGGTGCCCAAGCCACCGAAGTCGGACACCCTGCTCAACCCCGACTGGGCCACTGTCGAGAGCAAGGACAAGGGCGCGATCCTGCGCGGCGAGTTTGACCTCAATGACTACGTGATGGCCTATGGCGCCATCGGCACCAGCAAGACCAACTACCAGTACAACGGTGCCATGTCCGCCCAGGTGATCAATAACGCGGGCGACATCACCACCACCATGGGCCAGCTGAAGTTCGAGATCGAGAAGACCTCCGCCGAGGTGGGGCTGCGCGGGCATTTCGACACGTTCGGCATCAACCACCAATGGTCGGTCAACGCCACCCAGTACACCGACAAGGAAAAGGACTGGGGGCGCAGGTCGATACCTGGCGCGGAGTGGACGACCAACATGTACCATCCGACCTGGGGGCCCAAGGCGCCGAAGTCCTGGCCGCTGATCATCCACTCGGAAAACAAGCTCAAGAGCTACGGCGTCGCCGACACCATGTCCATCCTGGACGATCGCATCCAGCTGACCCTCGGCGTACGCCGCCAGGAAGTGGTCACCGACACGTTCGACGTCACCACGGGTGCGCGCAACAAGCCCAACTACGATACCCACGCGACCTCCCCTGCGGGCGCGGTGCTGTTCAAGCTCACCGACAACCTCTCGCTCTATGCCAACTACATTGAAGGCCTGAGCAAGGGCGGCTCGGCGCCATTGACGGCTGCGAACGCAGGTGAAGTGTTCGCGCCCTTCAAGTCCAAGCAGAAAGAAGTCGGTCTCAAGCTGGACCTTGGTACCTTCAGCCATACCCTGGCGCTGTACGAAATCAAACGCCCGAGCAGCTATACCGACCCTGTCACCAATATCTATTCGTTTGGCGGCGAGCAGCGCAACCGCGGGGTCGAATGGGGCTTCTTCGGCTCGCCGCTGCCCGATGTACGCCTGATGGGCGGTGTCGCCTACGTCGATCCCGAACTGACCAAGACCGCAGGCGGTGTCAACGAAGGCAAGACCGCGACCGCCTATCCCAAGCTGCAAGGCAAGCTCGGCGTGGAATGGGACACCCCAGTGCTGGACGGCCTGACCCTCACCGCCAACGCAAACTCCCTGTCCAAGCAGTACATCAGTGCTGACAACAGCCTGTCGATTCCTGGCTACACCATCTTCGACGTCGGTGCTCGCTACGCCATGAAGGTCGCGAGCCGTCCTGTAACTCTGCGGGCCAATGTCAGCAACCTGACCGACAAGGACTACTGGGGCGTCCCATCGACCTCCACTCTCGGGCTTGGCGCGCCCCGGACGTATGAGCTGTCGGCTACTGTCGACTTCTGAGGCGTTGCCTGAGCACCCTGCGCGGAGGAGCACCGCGCAGGGCAATTGTTAATTGTCCTCGATCTGGAAACAGTGAAATCAAAATTAGCTATATTGTTGCCAAAAAGATGAACTCTTATTATTTCTCCATCGAACGCCACTTTGGCAAATGCTGGAATCAGGAGAAATAAGATGAACACTTTGAAAGATACAACCGCGGTAATGGGCCGTGTATTGCTGGCCGTTCTTTTCCTGCTCAGCGGCTTCAGCAAGCTGGCCTCTCCAGAGGGCACCATTGCCTATATCGAATCGAGTGGCCTGCCCTTCCCTGTCCTGAGCTACCTGGCAGCGCTTGGCGTTGAACTTGGCCTTGCGGCCCTGCTTGTCATCGGGTTTCAAACGCGCATCGTCGCTGGGGTCATGGCTCTGTTCACGGTGATGGCCGCTTTCGCATTCCATAACAACCTGGCGGACCAGGGGCAGTTCATCAACTTCTTCAAGAACATCTCCATCGCCGGCGGCCTGTTGCAGATCGTCGCGTTTGGTGGCGGTGCGCTTAGCGTGGATGCACTTGTGGCCAACTTCAAAGGCCGGGCCAAGGTAACAACAGTCCTGAAAACGGCCTGATCGCTCTGGAATCGATGCGGGGTGGCCTGAGTGCCACCCTTGGCCGCCTGGAAGCTGAAGCGGCGACTGATGTGCGTGACGACGTACTGCTCAACGCCGATTCTGGGTGGGTCGCCACGGGAAACAGATCAAGCCAAGGCAGCTGCGGAGCTACTTGCTGACTGGTACGATTACAGCCACACGCAGGTTCGATGCAACAGCCGGCGTTTCACGGACGAAACAAGGAACCTGTCATGGCCAAGACGCCATCTTCAGCGGGGGGCGACCTGCTCCGCGCGGTGATTTTTCTTCCGCTGGGCCTGTGCCTGCTGTACCTCACCCTATGGCTGGTGCAAGACCGGCTGGGCTTCCTGAGCCAGGCGCAACGCGCCCAAGGCCATGTCAGCGTTCTCAACGCGGGCGGCAGCCACCCCCAGATTGACTTCATCGACGCCGCCGGCAAGGCGGTCAGCTACCCCCAGAACGGTTTGATCTTCGGCTACGAGGTGGGCGATCCGGTGACCGTGTGGTATCGCGCCGCAGCGCCGCTCAGCACGGCCGTCATCGGCGATCGTGGCGCGCTGTGGGGCGAGAGCCTGTTCGCGGGCCTGTTCGCCGTCGCGGCTACCGCAGCGGGCAGTTATCACCTTGTCGCCTGGATTCGCCGACGCCGCGCCCCGCGGCCTGAATAAGGATATTCATATGCAACTCTCATTACCTGTCACCACCAGCAACTGGACCTACAAGACCGCCAGCGGTGGTGGATTGACCGTGGTCTTCGCGGCCGCCGCCGGCGGCGCGCTGACCCTGACCGACCCGAACGGGGTCGACCAGCAGTTTCGCTACGGCTCGGTCGGCGTCGGCTTTGGCGCCGGCGCCCGCTTGCCGCGGTTCGGCAAGGTCAACTTGCATGTGCGTGGCAAAAGCGTTGGAGCCGCAGGCGCCAGCGAAGACTTTCCGGCGGTGGGAAGGGTGCTGGTGGCTGAATCGATCGCGGCACGCGGGCTCGTCCGCGAGGACTTCGAAGGCCCCTGCGTGTTCCTCGAAGGCGGTATAGGACTGATTGGCGGGGGCAGCGCGTCGGCCATGCTGTTCGGCCTGGACGCGAAGCTGTTGGCCATGACCGCTGCCACGCTGACGCCGGTGGGCAACATGCTGCTGCCCCACGACAGTGCCATGCGCCTGGTGCGTTCGGCCAAGGGCGTGATCATCGCCGCCGGCGTCAACGCGGGGCTGCAGGCTGGGGGCGGCGTGACGATTTCATTGGGCGGGTTGTTCTGATCGTCAGCTGGTGCGGACGTTAACGATCGGCAGGGATGTTTACGCATGGGCTGGGAGCCGGCTTTGAGCCAGGGTCAACGCAGGAGGCGGAAAGACAGACCTTACCGGCTCCTGCAACTGGTAGGGTTCTCTGGATACAGCTGAATTTAGAGAATAAAAACTGTCGCAGTGAGACCCCATTTCACGGGGCCGACAGCTGCCTCTGGAGAAAACGCAAAACTGTCGCAAAGTGCAAAGATCGCGCTCCACGTGATCGCGCTAGAGAATTAAAACTGTCGAACCCATGAACGGTAGGGCTTTGCGCGGTATTTCAGCGTATGCGTAGTGACAATTCTCGCTCTCTGGAGCCGCAGCGTTATGCTCTGCGGTCTGATAAGGGGCCCTATCCCTTCGACGCTGGCGGGAATCGCTTCGATTTCCTCGAATCGCTTTCTCTATCGGCACCGGATTTCAGCTGCGGAGAGTTTCACTCCACAGCACTCCCAATTTTTTTGCAAAACACTCAAGTTCTGAGCTTTTCAGACCGTATATATAACTAAGTTGTAGCTGATCACCGGCTGCATTCCGACAGGTCGTGAAATCCTCGATGAAGAAAGCATTGCTGTTCGTTGTTGCCCTTTCCGCTATTTCTGCCTCGATCGCTCAAGCAGCCGACAGGCTCCAGATCAATACGGTGCTGACCCTCGATGGCAAAGCCATCGAACACAGGACGGCCTACATCGATAACGGAGAGACCGTTCACTACCTTTCTGACCATACACTGGAGGCGATGAAGGCCAAGGATCCGAACGTCAAAATCGAAGACAACGAAAAGCGCGCGGTCGGTTTGGAAGCTCACCTCACCGCGCGTCTCAACTCGGATGGGAAAATCCTCCTCACCTCCAAGGCAAGCTATGTCGGCTTCTACGGTTACCAGGATTCACCAATCCCTGGAGTCGAGAATGCTGAATTCTGGACTCGCGAACTGAGCGGTACGCGCACTATTAATCTCGCAGAGCCGGCTCGCTACTACGACGCTAGGCAGTTGAAAGACAAGCACGACGCATTCATCACTGTGACCGTTACGCGCATCTGACCTGGCTTGGGGCAATTTCCGTTGCTTGCTCCAATCTATTGCCGCTGACTGAAAACTGAGCCAGGTGTTCCAGTGCACCTGCTCATTTTTTGGGCAGGTGCACACAGGGTGTCGTCGCTGTTGCGATTTGGACGCAGGCTGCCGGAACTCATTACCTACCCGAAGACCCAGCAAACGATGACCTTGCGCGGGATTTCAGAGGCAACATATGGGGCAGCCATAATCAGCGGCCCCGGTCAAAATAGCATCAGCGCCGCGACGGACCAACAACAGAGAGATGACAAATAATTGAAGGGCGTATAGAACCAAAAAGCCCATATCACCGAGCCATTACGTAAGCATGCTGAGTTGCGGCAGCCGAAAGCTCGCATCAGCGATGCCTTGTGCTTTAAAGCAAAATCATCAACCCATAAATCGCAGCTACATACGAGCGTTAATCCACGTCCAAACTTCCTGAGCAAGCCAGCCCTGATGATTTTCAGACGTAACTTGGGAGATGAAAAGACGATCGCTATTATCCAACTTAGTCAGCAAATCCTTTTGTATCTGGTCAGGTGTCCACGAAGTACTGATCCAACGAACCGATTCCAGACCAGTGTCCTTCGTATGGTCAAAGCGCTCCAAGTGCTGGAGGAACGCACGCCGTGCAGCGTCATAATTTGCACGCTCTTTGTTCAAGTTCCAAGTAACAATAAAGACAGCCATGTGAAGCTCCCATTATTTAGAAATTTGCCTAAAATATTCAAAGGCGGATTATATGTCGATGGTATGCGTCCAGACCGGACGCCAGCCCTTAGCCAGGTAGTTCACCAGGTTGCGATCACCATGGAATTGAATCCGTCCGCCAGATGAGTACGCAAGCGCCGACTGATCGACCCTTAAGCCATTCCCTCGGGCCTTAGCCGTGAGCTGAGAAAGTAGTTTATCGTTCTCGCCCGTAGTAGATTTTGCGTCAAAGACGGCAACATGGATCCATCCACCACCTGCTGCTCGCTCACGCAGGTGAGCCATATTGATCTTCATTAAATCCTCCTGGTGCAATCTCAAAGTCCAGCGGTACGCCGTGCTATGGAGTGCACATTACCTATCACTCCGTGAGCATTTGAGCCCCTTTAAAATCGGATCCATTCACGAATGAGGATTGAAAATCTCAAACCTGATCGTTTGCAACGGTTCGAGAAATAATTCACCTGAACGTGAGTAAACCCTCACGCCGATCCTCACACCTCGAACCACAGCCTCTGGTATTCTGGCGAGGTGACCAACCTGGATACAGACCATGAAAAAAATAGCCGTTATTGAAGATTCTATAGAGGTCAGTGACGCCCTAGCTGACTTCTGCAGGCAATTAGGCGCCGACATTGAAGTTGATCAATATTTCGATAGAGAGAGCGCTGAAGCTGCCATTATAAAAACAAATTACAACCTGCTTGTTTTAGACATTGAACTTCCCCCAGAAAAAAACGCTGGCTTCGGAATAATCTATACAAACGTTAACAACCACAAAAGCCCCGTAATGATCGTTTCCGGGCTTGATCAAACCGTATACAAAAATGTTATGCAGCAATTGGACGTTTGGGATTATCTAGAAAAACCCATACCTGCAGATGGAAGTGACTTCATCAGCTCAGCACTGAAAGTTCTGCGTGCAAAAAATAGTGATGGCACTCAAAATAACGCGCCAAATACAGGCCTACTAGTGCACGACAGTTCCACGGGTAAAATCACCTATGACGGAAAGCGCCTGAATCTACCACAAACGGCAAAGCTAATTCTCATTAGAATTTATGAAAATCGTGGGAAACTGGTTCCGTACGAGGATCTGTACGACCTAGTGAAAACCGGGAAGAACTCAGAGGCGGTGAGGCAGCACGTTAAGACTATTCGCGACGCATTCTCTGAAGCCGATTTCGGTTCAGATCACATCGCTACGATAAGGTTTAAAGGATTCCAGTGGTTGGTTTGATCGGATCTATATCAAGTCTGTGCAAAAATCTAGCAAAAGCGAAAGCTAGGGTTTTGGTAATTGGCATCCTACTAGCGATTATCACCGTGGTCATTGCCGGGACTTTCTTCGTCCTAAGGCTCAGCTATTCACCTGTTGTAAGGCAGTATCAGTCCGGAATTCAACGGACACTACAGCGGGTAAGCGCTGAATTCGAAGACTTTGAGGGACGTACCGCTTTTCGAAACATGAACAGATCGAATCCCAACGGGTTGGGCGTACCAGTGTTTCATCTCCCGCTGGACTACCTTAATGCAGTGCCAGGTCACATCGAGGACCTCCGCCAACTATCAGCCTGCAGCTATCCGTACAAAACTCAGCCCCACTCTGAAATCTGTGCTGCTGTGCTAGATAGCAGGAAGCTGGGTGCAATGCTCTACATTCAAGGCTCATTCGACCTTGATGAAGAACTCACCACGCCTACTTACGCTAAATCTCCGACCACCGGGCATTATTTCTTGGTTTCCTTGGACGCCCGAGGAACACATCAGACCTTCATTATTACATTTGACCCTTTGCGCTTGCAGAATCCTGCGTCAAGGTCAGCTTTCTCTCCAACTTGGAGCATGAATGGGTTCAAGTATCTGGGCTCACCCCAGAAAGCATTTACAAGGGAGCCTGAAATAAAGGGACGTATACTGCTGTCAGAATCTTCGAATAATCATTACAGATATATCTTACAGATTCCCATTCAGGCCTTCGCGGCAGACGCAGTCAGGGACGACAAGCCTTGGCCACCAACTGATTTGGATAGCCTGAAGGTTAATGTCCAAATCGCTTCACCCGATAACGCCTACCCAGGCCGCATTGTCACGGACACCGCCGATATTGCCGACTCGCCGAAATTCGCTTTTGGAGCAATGTCTGAGCACCTTGCTTCAGGGGAGACGCTGACCTTCAGGGCTCCAGGAGCAGCCGGGGAGAGCTCGGTGATAGTCGAGAGCTCGCAGACAGCCAACAAAATGCTACACCGAAGCACCTTCCGAACAACCTTCGAACAAGTAGCCGATGCTTTTATTAGAATGGTCGTTCCCACCATCGCCACGCAGAAGCTACATAGCTTTCCGGATGGTAGCTCCGTAGAGTTAAATGGCAACGCGTCGCTCGTGCTAAGTGGCTGGCGAGCGGCTGCCCAAGGTATCATCGGCTTTGCTCTGCTCTTGTGCGTGAGCATCGTACTGGCCGGCTTTGTGCTATACCGTTTCCTTCTAAAGCCTTTGAACAACGTCAGACGTAACACGTTGTACTTACGCGGGAAATTCCAAGATGAAGATCATTTCAAATTCCCGTATGTCATCAGCAATGAAAAGGATGAGATCGGCGTGCTCTGGGAGAGCATTCTTGACCTCCACAATTCGATCTCTTCCTACGGGCGTGAAGCGCTGGAAAAAACCAACAAACAAGCCGCATTTCTCCGGGCCTTGGGTCATGAGATTAAATCTCCTCTGCAAGAGCTCACAATGCGGCACCGCGACCCGGAAGACGCTAGCTATAAAAGCATTAAGCGCATCACCCACGCTCTCAAGATACTGTCAGCCCCACCAGCGGGATCAGAGTCCAACACTACGCCTATAAGCCCTAAAGAAGCGATTAAGGCTTTTCAAGGTACTATGACCAGAGAAAATGTGTCAGAGTACTTGCAAAATGCGGCTGAAGTTTATTCCAACCTAATATATGCTCCGCCTTCGACACCACTTATTGTCAGTGCCGATGGTGATATGCTCGAAGCTGCGCTTACCGCGATTCTTAACAACGCTAACGACTTCAGGTCCGCAGGCACGTCAATCAAGATTACTACATACACAGATTCAAACTGGGTAGTGATCTACATCATGAACTACGGCCCACACATTCTCAACCAGTTCCCTGATGAAATCTTCGAATACGGAGTAAGCAGCCGTGAAGGTGAGTATGAGCATCAAGGGCTTGGTCTTTATATGGCAAGACAGAACGTGCAAAATATGGGCGGAGATCTAGTGGTAAAAAACGTTAAAGCTGGCGTGCGATTCGATATGAAACTTGTGAGAGCGAAGTAGCACTACCAAGCGATTTTAGTTTTTTGAAACCGCCGCAGTGTTGTCACTAACGCTAGCGAAGCACTCATACCCGCGACCAACGCGTAAGGATGGAAGCCCGAAGTCTAGAATTCCGGGCTCCTCATCAGCTCACTGATAGCAGTCATGCCGGATGACTGGCCTCGCTCCAAATTTACCTTGACCAGCTGTAAGAAAGCAGCGCGATTCCGAGTGCGAGCAACCTAATGTATTCGCTGATCTTACGGGGGTATCGCCCCGCGCTTCCTTGCCGAGTAACCGGCCAAACTCTATTTTCTGTCGCTGTCATACCCCCTCAGAAGCTTATCCAGGCGGATTGCCTCGTGCCATTCATGCAGTCGCCGCCGAAGGAATGTCGAAGTGTTATGCCGAAAGGAATCGATGCGTTTGGGGTCTTCACATCTGGCCGTCATTTCAATAACCCGCGCTTCAATTCGCACATGAGCAGTCTCAAAATATGTATATCTACTCAGCACCACCTCGCGAAGGTCGCTGAGCGTAAACCTGCCTCGCATCAGTCGCCGCACCCGCGATTCGACCTCCCTTTGATTCCACTGTCCCCCATCTCGACCGGCAAATAGTAGCGAATCTGGCAGTCTCCCACTGGTGAGCAGGTGGACGCGCAGCAGATTAAGGTGCAGCAGGTGAAGGCGCATTACTTGCATCATGGGCGGCGTCAGCGGCAGCACTTCACCGCTAGGCAGTCGCCACACTTTTGCACTCAGGTCGAATTGCTGCCAACGCGCTGCTAGGATACTTGCCAATGGCAGGCCATAAGCCAGTGCCAGCAGTGCGACCAGCATTGCGGGACGATCAGAGCCCCCTGTATCGACAAGCAACTCCACCGGCTCATAATCCACAGTATCCAGCCCAATCTTTCTACTCATGGAACCTCCGTCAAAAGTCTATACCTGTGCAGCGACCGGTGCAGTGGCCGCTGGAACCCTGCATCCTGTACAGGTTTGTAGCCCGATTGCGCTTCATATTTCATGATTATGTCAGTCCGTGATGTGCTGGACAGAAATATTGGATCGTTATATAGCGAATGCCCGCGTTGCTGATTTTTCGTTTTATTTTCGTGTTGATCAACGTGCCGCTAAGCGCTTGCTGGCCAGGGATGTACCGCAATTTTTCCTCAATCAATCTGCTTCAGTACGCTTGATGGGGCACGGACCTGCTCCCGGTTGAGCAGCCACACTGGCTGCCAGCTAACCGGGGCGGTGCCCCCTGCAAATTACTTCACCCTTTCGAATCAGTCCCAATCGGACGTATCCCCTCGTTGATGCTTTTCCAGTGCTTGGCCTACCAGCTCGACAGCCTTTTTGGCCTGCGCATCCAACATGTCTTGCTGTACTTGGCTCATCCAGCCTCGACAAGCCTCGATTCCGAGCAATTTGTCTAGCGTAGAGCTCCGAATTGAGTAATTTTCAGGGACGGCATCGCCCGCATACTGCGTGGTTTTAACCACTACGGACCGGGCAAAGAGAATAAAACGCTCAAGAGTAGTGACTTGGCGCTTAACCCATTGGCTTCCCGCCCCCTCCGCTATAGCGTTCAGCCGATAGGCGAACAACACGAAATTTTGATGCTCAAGGGTAAGCGAGCGGGGAACACACCCTGCGCAGATCAGGCATGCATCCATTGATGCGGAAGCAGTTGCTAAATCTCACTCGCCCGCTGGGTCGGTAGCCGCGTCAGCACATCTTTAAGATAGGCAGACGGATCGTGCCCATTCATACGCGCCAACTGGATCAGACTCATGATCGCCGCTGCCCGTTTGCCGCTGCGAAGCGATCCGGCGAACAACCAGTTGGAACGACCAAGTGCCCACGGCCGAATCTGATTTTCGACTGCATTATTGTCTATGGGTACAGCCCCATCTTCCAGGTAGCGCGTCAGCGCTACCCAGCGTTTTAGACTGTAATCCAAGGCTTTGGCCGTCGCTGATCCATCAGGCACAAGATCCCGCTGGGTCAACATCCAGTCGTGCAGTGCTTTTGCCAATGGTGCTGACTGTTCTCGACGTATTCGCCAGCGATCTTCATCACCTAGGTCGCGCGCCAGACGTTCAACTTCGTACAGGCCGCCAATCGAATGCAGTGCCTGTTCGGCCAACTGACTCTTGTTCGCCACGTGCAGGTCGAAGAACTTGCGGCGGGCGTGAGCCATGCAGCCGATTTCGGTCATGCCTTTCTCGAAGCCGGCCTTGTAGCCCGCGAAGTCGTCGCACACCAGCTTGCCGTTCCAGGAGCCGAGGAAGTTACGTGCATGCTCACCCGCGCGGCTTGGGCTGAAGTCGTAGACCACTGCTTTAAGCGCCGAGAACGGCGTGGTGCAGTAAGCCCAGACATACGCGCGGTGAGTTTTCTTCTGGCCGGGCGCTAGCATCTGCACCGGCGTCTCATCAGCATGCACAACCTGCTGCGCCAGCACGACCTCTCGCAGCGCATCAACCAAAGGCTGAAGCTGCACGCCGGTTTGCCCGACCCATTGAGCCAGCGTGGAGCGCGGAGTCGCCAAACCGGCGCGGCCGAAGATTTTTTCCTGCCGGTACAGCGGCAGGTGAGTGGCGCAGGGGAGTCTCACCCCTGCGCTCTCCCAGAACCGGACATGAACCTCTCGACTCATCCGGCTCCTATCGTCCAGCCATTCGTATCGCTGCACCCCAATGAGGAAATAACGTGGGGGCACGTTGCTGAAGATCAGACAACCACCGCCATGCCCTTGAGACATGGCCGCGAAGCTTCTTGTACTTGCGCTGCGCCCATCGCACCAGATGAAAGTCCAGTGTCTTCAGGGAGCGTTGCAAAGTCGATGGATGGAAGAGCCCGTAATAACGCACCCAGCCAACAATTTTCCGGCGAATCAGCGCGAGCAGCTCACCCAAATCATATCGGCTCAGGCGCGAAAGGCCCCAATTACGCATCTCACGTCGCATAGCTTTTGCCGCTTTGTCGCTAACGGCCGGTGAGAAGCTGGTGAACAGCTTCCCCTTCCGATTTATCGACTTCCGGGGCTTAAACGTATAGCCCAGAAAGTCGAATCGCTTCACGCCATAGTCGCCACGTCGATTGGCATCGACGCAGTGCACCACCTGAGTTTTCTCCGGATGCAACTCTAACTGACACTCCGCCATTCTGACCTTCAGGTCAGCCCATAAAGACTGAGCTTCGGCTTCGCTGTCACAGTGGCAGATAACGTCATCCGCGTAGCGCTCAAACAGCACTGTGGGGTGGTGCCGACCCATCCATTTATCGAACGCATAATGCAGAAAGAGATTAGCCAGCAATGGGCTGATAACACCACCCTGTGGCGTCCCTCGATCTCGCATTTGCCGAGTACCATCCGGCAACACCACGTCCGTGGTTAGCCAGCGCTTGATATATAGCGCTGTCCACCGGCAGTCGGTATGTCGCTGCACAGCCTTCATCAGCAGGTCATGATCAATGTTGTCAAAGAACCCTTTGATGTCGAGATCAAGCACCCAAGAATGCCGCCAACTCCGACCTCGGGCGACGCGCAAGGCATCATGTGCAGAGCGCCCCGGTCGGTATCCATAAGAGTCTCTATGGAATATCGGCTCCAGCAACGGCTCAAGCCGCTGCCGAACGACCATCTGTGCAATCCGGTCAGCAATCGTAGGAATCCCCAGAGGACGCGTGTTGCCATCACCCTTTGGAATGTCCACGCGTTTGACCGGTGACGGAAAGTAGCTACCCGAAGCCATTCGATTCCAGATCCGGTACAGATTTCTACCTAAATCTTGATCGAACTTATCAATACTGACTTCGTCAACTCCAGCTGCGCCACGATTAGCTTTGACACGCTTGTACGCGTCCCAAACTTCAAGCTTTGCGATATCGAACGACTTTGCTTCAGACATAGACGTCATCCCCTTTCAGGTTGTGACTATGCTGAGGCCGAACGACGGTGCCCCTTCGATCCAGCCCCATTACAGGGCCTTCAACCCTACTACGAGCACCTCCGTCCCTGTGCCCCGCATCGGTACTCTCGCTCTTGCAGAGGCTATCTGCTTGAACTTCTCCCTTAACATCGGGACGACAGGTTCTCACGTTCCTTACTGAAGCCTGGTACAGAGTCACGCCGCCTTCATGCCGGGCGCCGGTCGAGCAGTCGGCAGGCATCCCTCGACCTTCATCCCGGGCCAACCACCAAAGCCCGGTTTCGACACCATCTGAATACGTTTCGACACCACATCGACGGTTCATTTTCATTCGTCTCTCTGTACCGCACCTGACGCGGTCAATGCCGCGCCTTTTCCTCAACGCTCACCACCAAGGCTCTTTACCCCAGCAGCTTGAGGTGGTTTGGAGCCTGCTCCTGCAAACCGACTCCGAGGGGCCCACCCTCATCTTCAATAAAGCACCACAACTCTCCGTTCAGCTATGGAGGTTGTGTTCGTGACACACAGTGGTCGGCGAACTTCGCCACCATCACGTGAGCGAGCAGGCCTGCGGTGGGTATTCCCTTATCGATTACTTGAGCCGGCACTGGTGCCTGGATCAGGGTTTCGCACTGACGGCAGGCCCATTTTCCACGCACATGCTGCTCGACCGTGAACACGCCCGGCGTGTAATTCAGCTTTTCGCTGACGTCCTCGCCAATGCGCTGAAGTTGGCAACCGCAAGCTCACTGGGTGTCATCCGGTTCACGGCGGATCACGGTGCGTGGGAACTGCGGCGGCAGAGGCGCCCGCTTTATTCCACTGCTGTTATGGGTAACGCTGTGGATTAGAGCCTAAAGAATGACCAAAACAACACGGGCCAGCCCTAAGGCCAGCCCGTTAAGCGATCGGCACACCCAGATTCAGGCAGCCTTTGGTTTTACCAGTATGTCAATTTCCAGATCAGCGTTGGCCAGCATGTTCACCAGAGCATCCAGGGAAAACTTATCGATCTTCCCGTTCAGCAAGTCACTCAGCCGAGGCTGCGTCACGTGCAGCTGTCGCGCTGCTTCTTTCTGCGGCAGATCCCAGGCCTTCACGGTCCGGGTAATCGCCCGCATCAACTTAGAGCGCAGGCGAAGGTTTTCGGCTTCTTCTGGCGAATCAACCAACGCATCCCACACGGAGGTAGAGCGTTCGTTTGCCATTCAAGATTTCCTCAGTTACATCATGAATTAGAGATTAGATCGTTATCTACAGCGAGCGTGCTACAGGTAGAAGCTCACCCCTTCAACCAGCGGCGAAGGGGTTAGTCCGAAGCCTCCCTTCACCCGGCAAGGTGAAGGATGGTCTGTCTGTCAGCCCAGCGATTTGAACCTGGCTTTCCCCAGGTCGATATCGCGCTTTTCCGTCTTTTCAGTGGTCTTGCGGAACACATGCAGGATGTAGATAGCATCCGGCAGATTTGCCACATAAAACACGCGAAAAGCCCCGTCATCACACTTGATGCGGATCTCACACACCCCAGCCCCTACACTTGGCATGGGCTTCCAGCTGCTGGGTTCATCGCCGTCCTGAACAAGCTCCAACTGATACCCGACCCGCTGTATTGCTTCCCGTGGCAGATCCCGCAGGTCTTGCTTAGTACTACCGACCCACTCGATTGGTTTTTGCTGGTCCTGCATGGATGGTGCTCCTTAGACGTTTCCGCCGTGAATAATCGTATTGTTTGGTCATAGGTATTGCCCCTGTCTGGTCATTTGGTGTGCTGAGTACCCGCTGCCTACATACGACGTGCCGGGGTTTGCGACATCAGCAAGACGGATATTATATCCGTTCTGATATAAAGTCAATCGAATGTCGAGTTTTTTTATCGGAATCGATATACGACAGAAAAGCATCACAAAAAAGGTCCCGTCTATCTGTCAGGCGGAAGCCTCGATTTGGGACCGTTATTCGCGTCTGCCCTAGCCCTTGGTCAGGGTCACGCCTCTGGGCACGTCGGCTTCGGTAACCAGCGCCTGCGTCAGCTGGGCCAGCTCGACTAGCGCCTGTTTATGGGCGACCAGCGCCTGCTCCGCGAGGTCGATGTATTCATCACCCTCCGCGTTCACCATCAGCTCAATCGCCGTGCGGGCCGCCGTGGCGTATATCTCGACCCTCTGCAGACACGGCAGGAGGGGTATGGCATCAATCATCAGCGGCATTGGTCTTGCTCCTTAGAAATCGACGCCGCTACCCAGGGCCGGCTTGGAGGCCCTAGGGCTACAAGCGAGACAGTTTTTAATATTCAGAGACAGACTTTAACCTTTACGATCATTTGTTGTTTCCTAAATAAGCTTGTAACAGAACCTACTGCCTTTTGCTGGCCTGCTCGAAATCTGTCGACGAAAAATTGCGAAATAACAAGGTAACAGAAGCGTTGGCGCTCGTTTTTTTCTGAACCAAGTTTTCCTAAAAAACGAAGTAACAACACCGCTTCCCCCTCCCCGGTTCGCAGCCTAGGCGGGGAAAAAGCTAGTGAAAGCCACTTTGGCAAAGCGGCACCTCGCCCTCCTCGAGCTTACTCAGATGTAATCCACGGCTAACGTGTATGACAGCTGCAGAGCCTTAAGCTTGCATCATGTCTCTTGGAGTGATTGAAATGAAAATCGTCAAAAGCATCATCGCCATCCTGGCCATTGTGGTCTCCTCAGCCGCGCTCGCCGAAGGAGGATCCGACCGTCTACACGGGAAAATGATTCAGGCCAATGAGCAAGCTATGCGAGCTTATGCAGCCGCCAATGATAAGAAGCCACCGGAGGTCATCCATTATCGATACGGGATGCGGCTCGACGTGGCGAAGGTGATCAGCATGACATCGACCAAGGCGAGCTGTGACGTGATGCCAGCGCAGATGAACTACGAGGATTCCAGCGGAGACCTGAAAATCCTTGAGTACCGGACCGCTGGTATAGGTTGCCGGGGCCAGAACTGAGCACGGACCGAGCGGGCAGGACTTGCGCTGATAAAATGCCGGATTGAAGCGTCAGTTCCGGCGATTGATCGCCTGGTTACCGGCTCTCATGACTGGTGGAGTACGATGAGGATTGGTAGCTCAGGAGGAGAGCACAATGACTGAATCAGCGCGCACCACGGTGAAGTGCCTTGATCCCGGCGACGGCTCCGGCGATGTGATTGTGGAATTACCCGACGACATTCTGCGCGAGCTCAGGGTCACGACGGGCGACAGACTCTCCCTCGAGCTTATCAACGGCGAGATCGTACTCAAGCCAGTCCGCGAGCGCCGTGAATCTGATTAGCTACGCTTTGCAGGCCCTCTATGTCGTCGTGTTGAGCTGATGACGCTTTCGAGCGGGGATATATGGGACGGCAGTCAGCCCTACTGCCGTCCTTCTGGTCGGTGCGTTATTTGGCTGGATAGCTGGCGACTACTAGGTCCTCGCCGCTTTTGGTTAACCCAATGACTTGGTAGGCATGGCTTACGCCATCAACCTCCATGCCTGGGGAACCAGCTGGCATTCCTGGTACGGCGATCCCGACCAGATCGTTCCGCCCCCTGAGTTCTCGAACCTGCTCAGCTGGCACGTGGCCTTCAACAAACTTTCCGTCGATCACAGCCGTGTGGCAGGACGCTAACCGTGGCGCCACGCCCAGCTTCTGTTTCACTGCGCTCATGTCCGTCTCAACATGGTCGGTCACTTTGAAACCATTGGCTTCCAGGTGCGCGATCCATTTCTTGCAGCAACCGCAGTTCGCGTCTCGGTGAACGTCGATGGACAATGGCTCGGCAGCGTAGGTCGCCGAGGTCACCAGCAGCCCAGCGATAGCGGCTAGACGAACGAGTATCCGGTTAGTTGGCATGAGTGTGCTCCTTACCGTCTTTGTGAACATGCGTCTTTGTCGACGATTTCGGGTGGGCGTCCGAATGGGCTTCGGCCGCATTGTGGTCACCGTGATGATCTGCCGCTTGGGCGGCGCCTGCGGGTGCAGCTCCATGGTCGTGAGCTGCCTGGGCATGATCGTCGTCTGCCGCTTCGTCGTGATCGCCATGCTCGGCATGCCCGCTCCCGCCGTGCTGGCCCTCATGGTTATGCATATCGCTTTCACCGCCGCCGTGCTGATGGCCGCCGCTCGTGGCCACCAAGGACTGGTACTGCTCAGGATTCATTTGGGGCAGTTGATCCAGGAACGCGACGATTCCCCAGATGTACTCATCACCCATGCTCTTGCCCCAAGCGGGCATGCCGGTGGCTTTGATGCCGTGCTTGATCGTCCAGAATGCGGCAGCCGGATCGCCTCCGACACCCACCTTGGTGAGGTCAGGTGGCGACGGGTATAGCGCTTGGCTAAGTTCTGTCTTCCCAACGCCAGGGGCGAGGTGACACCCAATGCACATGGCGTTGTAGTTGCCTGCGCCTGCCTTGATCAACGCGGCGTCCTTCAGGTCAGGCACTTCAATGTCTCGCGCTCGAACCTCAATCGAACGGTCGCGAGCCATGGCGAGAAACGAATGGACAGCCGGGAAGTGAGGATCATCGGCGCCGACATTCACCAAGCCGAAATACGCCGTGCCCAGTACCGCAGCACTTCCGACAGCACCGGCCACAAGCAGCGTTGTAATTGTTCTTTTCATGTTGGAATTCTCAGAACCACATCCTGATACCGGCAACGAAGCGTGCCTCATCAACATCTCCACCCTCGTCTCGGATGAAGTCAGCGGTGTTGCCGTAGGAGCGGCTCCAGGTAACGCCTATGTACGGGGCAAACTGGCGGACAATTTCATACCGTAGACGCAGCCCGACTTCGGTATTGGCCAGACCCGAGCCAACACCGCGCTCAGGATCGTTCTTGCCATAGAAGTTCGCCTCAGCCGTGGGCTGCAAAATCAAGCGATTGGTCAGCAGGATGTCGTATTCGCCTTCAAGACGCGCAGCAGTCTGGCCGTTCTCGCCGATGAACGCCGTAGCTTCGGCCTCGAAGTCATACAAGGCCATGCCCTGAATACCAAAGGCTGCCCAGGTCTGCGGTGATTCCGGTTTGAAATCCTGACGGACCCCGGCGACCACATCCCACCAGGGACTGACCGAGCGCCCGTACAGCAATTGCAGCTCAGCGTCTTCGGTTACCCCGTTGGTGCGCTCGCCTTCCGAGCGAACCCAGAGTCGATTGATGTCGCCGCCTGCCCAGCCTGATGCGTCCCAGGCCAGGGTGCTGCCCTCATCGGCGTCCTGGTATTCGAGCTGGTCCAACAGGAAGAAGCTGTTGATTCCGCTGTCGTGCACTTGGTGGCCACCCAAAGGCGGAAAAGCTGCCTCGCGGTCGGCATCCGTGAGCACTGGAATCGGCGTGCGGCTCGTTGGGGTTGGAGAAGTCGCTGAACCATGGTTCATCTGGGAATGATCCATGCCCTTCATCGAACCGTGATCCATGCCCTTCATGTTTCCATGGCCCATTTTGCTGTGGTCCATCTTGCTATGGTCCACCGGGCTGGATTTGCTTTGGCTTTGAGCATGCCCCATCTGGCTGTGATCAACAGGGGCAGGCTGTTTCTGCTGTTTGCTCATCCCCATCTTGCTGTGATCCATCGCCGGCATCGATTCGGACGGAGCAGTATCCATTTGCATGGAACCGTGCCCCATTTTCGAATGATCCATGCCCGAGTGATCCATTTCTTCAGCGGCGAAGCTGGGCGTTACGCCCAGCATGCCGATTGAAACAGTCAGGGCCAGCAGCGAAGGCCGCCCAAGGCTATTGACCATCTTTCCCTGCCTTAGCTTTGTCGCTGCCATGCGATTCCATCATTTTGTCGTGGTCCATGCCTTCCATCGAGCCATGGTCCATCCCCTTCATCGAGCCGTGGTCCATACCTTCCATTGACCCATGGTCCATGCCTTCATGGTTCATGCCCTGGCCCTGCTTGTCCTGCGAACCTTTGGCTTTGCCGGCCTCGGTGGTTTTCTGGGAATGCTGATCATGGTTGTCGCTGGACCACGACGACGGGGCATAAACAGCCAGCATGCCTACCATCGCAGCAGAAAGGAAAAAGGCGCTTCGTTTCATTGGTTTGCTCATCTCAGATCTCCAGTTCATTCGTCCACACGGACTTCTCGGAACATGCCCATTTCCATGTGGAACAGTAGGTGACAGTGATAGGCCCAACGTCCCAAGGCATCTGCGGTGACGCGATAGCTTCGTTTTGAGCCAGGTGGCATGTCGATGGTGTGCTTGCGAACCATGAAGTTGCCGTTCTCGTCCTCCAGATCACTCCACATACCGTGGAGATGGATGGGGTGAGTCATCATGGTGTCGTTGACCAAGGTGATGCGAAGACGCTCGCCATATTTCAACCGCAGCGGTTCAGCGTCGGAGAATTTGATACCGTCGAACGACCATGCGAACTTCTCCATGTGGCCGGTAAGGTGCAGTTCGATTGTGCGTCCAGGCTCTCGACCATCGGGATCGATGAAGGTGCTCCGCAAATCGGCGTAGGTCAGCACTCGGCGCCCGTTGTTGCGCAGGCCAATTCCCGGATCGTTCAGCTTCGGGGTCGGCGACATGGTCTGCATATCGACCAACGGGTTGTTGGTCTCAGAAGCCGGATGGCTCTGCATTGCACCGCTCATGCCGGCCATGCCCTCATGACCCATCCCAGCCATCTTGCTGTGATCCATGCCGGCCATGTTGCCGTGGTCCATTCCAGCCATCTTGCTGTGGTCCATGCCGGCCATGCTGCCATGGTCCATTCCAGCCATCTTGCTGTGGTCCATGCCGGCCATGCTGCCGTGATCCATTCCGCCCATGTTGCCGTGGTCCATGCCCATATCGCTCATGGCGATGATCGGGCGCGGATCTACCTCGGGCAAGGGCGCTTGCAAGCCTTCACGAACTGCCAGGGTGCCTCGGGAGTACCCGGTACGGTCCATGGACTGCGCGAAGATCGTATAGGCCTGCTCGTTTTCAGGTTCGACGATGACATCGTAGGTTTCCGCAACGGCAATCCGGAACTCATCGACCGATACGGGTTTGACGTACTGGCCGTCAGCAGCCACAACCGTCATCTTGAGCCCAGGAATCCGGACATCGAAATAGGTCATGGCCGAGCCGTTGATAAAGCGCAGGCGGATCTTCTCGCCGGGCTTGAAGATTCCCGTCCAGTTGCCGTTCGGAGCCTGGCCGTTCATGAGGTAGGTGTAGGTATACCCGCTCACATCAGCGAGGTCGGTGGGGCTCATCTTCATTTCAGCCCACATCTTCCGATCCGCTACAGCGGCCGACCAGCCTTTCTCGCTCACGTCGTCAACGAAGTCGCTAACTGTGCGTTTGTGGAAGTTGTAGTAGTCAGATTGCTTCTTGAGTTTGGAGAGCACCCGCGCCGGGTCTTCATCCGTCCAATCGCTGAGCATGACGACGTAATCACGGTCGTACACAAACGGCTCCGGATCCTTGGCATCGATCACCAACGCCCCATAGACCCCGGACTGTTCCTGGAAGCCTGAGTGGCTGTGATACCAGTAGGTGCCGTTCTGGTGGACCTTGAACTTGTATTCATACATGCCATCGGGAGCGATGCCGTGGAAGCTCAAGCCCGGTACACCGTCCATGTTGGCGGGCAGGATGATGCCGTGCCAGTGAATGGAGGTGTCCTGTTTCAGCCGGTTGCGTACGCGCAGCGTCACGGTGTCGCCTTCGCGCCATCGCAGAATCGGCCCTGGCACGGAGCCGTTGATGGCCATGGCGGTACGAGCTGCACCCGTGATGTTGACGGGCAGTTCGCCGATATACAGATCGAAGTCCGTGCCGCTGAGCACGTTCGGTTGGCCAGGGCTGGTCACGGCCCAGACCGGCGCGCGCCACATGCCGAGCCCACCCAGAATTCCGGTAGCGGCCAGGCCTTTGACGAAAGATCGTCTCGTGGTTTTGCTTTGCATGCCGTTGCGTCCAGTCAGGTAGATCGCTGATATCCAGGCTGCTCGATGGCGCAGCCCTTGGGTTCATTGGAGCTCTCACCAGTCTCGTAGACTTTCGCCACTGCGCGAGGCTGATGAGAGGCCGTAGTCTGAAACTGCCATAGTTCAGATTCCGGGGTGATTACATTTCTGTAAGCTCGGATCAGCAGCTTTCGTGGCCCGCGTGCTTGCTGGACTGGGCGGCGACTGGGGCCTGCTCTTTCTTCTCCTGCGCAACTTGGTAGGCCTGCATGGAGCTTTGGCGCGCCGCTTCCATCCGCGCAAAGGTCCGGTCCGCGCCGCCCTCTGCCAGGGCGATGCCTGCCATGCCGAAGGTAACGACCATCACAATTGCTTTGACCATGTTCATCTGGAGATCCTCAGTGGGTTCTGCGCCTCATGGCGTCAGGTACAGGGTCAAGTTAGCCTCGCGGTGCTGTCAGAAAACTGATCTCGACATTACTTTTCCGTCAGCTTCTGGTTGGGCGTCTTTTTTCCTGCAAACTGGAGATGCACACCACGTGGATGAGAGCAGATGAAATTACTCGTAGCCGAAGATGAGCCGAAAACCGGTGTCTACCTCCAGCAAGGGCTGACAGAAGCTGGCTTCACCGTTGACCGGGTGATGACAGGCACTGACGCCCTGCAACAGGCGCAGAGCGAAGCGTATGACTTGCTGATCCTCGACGTGATGATGCCGGGGCTCGATGGCTGGGAGGTCCTGCGCAAGATCCGTGCAGCGGGTCAGGATGTACCGGTCCTTTTCTTGACGGCCCGTGATGGCGTAGACGATCGCGTGAAAGGTTTGGAGCTGGGCGCTGATGATTACCTGGTGAAGCCCTTTGCGTTCTCGGAGCTGCTGGCTCGGGTTCGCACGTTGCTGCGCAGAGGCAACGGTGGTTCTGCTCAAACCACCATGAAGATGGCAGACCTTGAGGTAGACCTGCTCAAGCGTCGCGCTACGCGAAACGGCAAGCGGATCGACCTTACTGCCAAGGAGTTTTCCCTGTTGGAGCTGCTCATGCGCCGACGCGGCGAGGTGCTCCCCAAGTCGCTGATCGCTTCTCAGGTCTGGGACATGAATTTCGACAGTGACACCAACGTGATCGAGGTCGCGATTCGCAGACTGCGGGCCAAGATTGATGACGACTTCGCGCCAAAGCTCATCCATACCGCCCGAGGCATGGGCTACATGATGGATGTGCCCGAGTGATGCGCCCGCAATCATCGCTCGTCAAGCGACTGACCCTGATGTTAATGTTCGCGGTGACTGCTGTCTTGGTGGTTGCTGGCGTGGCTTTCTACGGACTCAGTCAGCACCATTTCCGGATGCTGGATGAGCAGGCGCTTTCCGAAAAGCTGGAGTCAACGCGTCATATCCTGTCCATCTCAGCAGCGCGAGGCGGGCTCGACGATCAGGGGCAGCAGCTGCGGGCATTGCTCGGCGCACATCAGGATCTATCGGCGAAAATCACCAAGGCTGACGGAACGATCCTTTTTTCAGATCCCAAGGCTTCGCAAATTCCTAAGCAGTTCGAGCAGGCGCACCGGGGCGCAGTTTGGGAATGGCAGGATGAAGCGCAAAACTTTCGCGGCATTACCGCCCAGCTGACCATTGCAGGCGAGCCGGAACCGGTGACGGCCGTGCTGATGCTCGATGTCACCACTCACGCCCATTTCTTTGTCACCCTGCAATGGTGGTTCGGAATTGGCCTGATTATCAGCGCGATTGTGAGCGCAGGCTTGGGCTGGGTCGTGGCCAAGAGTGGGCTTCGGCCTGTTGGACAAATCACCAAAGTGGCCACCGGGATGTCGGCAAGATCGCTCCGCGAGCGCATTCCCCTGGAGCCCGTGCCGCTGGAGCTTCAGGAGCTCATCCTGTCTTTCAACGGGATGCTGGGACGGTTGGAGGATGCATTCGTTCGGTTGTCCAACTTCTCTGCCGATATCGCTCATGAGTTGAGAACGCCGGTCAGCAACCTTCTGACCCATACCGAAGTGGTGCTTACCAAGAAGCGTGACCTGGATGCCTATGAGGAGAACCTCTATTCGAACCTGGAAGACCTCAAGCGCATGTCGCGCATGATCGATGACATGCTGTTCCTCGCCAAGGCGGATAACGGTTTGATCGTGCCCGAGCAGATCGACGTGGAGCTCTCCGAGCTCGTATCCAAGCTGTTCGAGTACTACCAGTTCCTGGCTGAGGATCAAGGCATCCAGCTGACCCTGCACGGACAGGGTAAGGTTCGTGGCGATCGCCTGATGATTGACCGAGCGTTTTCCAACCTTCTATCCAACGCGTTGCGCTACACCCCGGAAGGCAACGAGATATCAGTGCAGATCGAGCAGACGCCTGAAAGCGTGACGCTTTCCGTGCGTAACACCGGGGTAACCATCGATCCCCAGCACATTGGCAAGATCTTCGACCGATTCTATCGAGCCGATCCAGCCAGGCGCGAAGGCGGCCCAAGCAATGCAGGCCTGGGTCTGTCGATAACCCGCTCTATCATCGAGGCTCATAGCGGACGAATCTGGTGTACTTCAGCGGAGGGTGTCACAACCTTCTTCATCAGTCTCCCAGCCTCCAAGCGGTTGGTTAGTGCAGCCCCAACCCCTTAATGCTGAACTCATCCCGGTAACCTATACTCGCCCATCATGAATCGGTTCATTCGACTGCTCACCATCCTGATGCTTATCGTGGCGCTTCCGCTTAACGGGATGGCGGGCATCGATTCGGCGACTGAACCTTGCCCAATGCAGGGCATGGAAATGATGGCGGGCATGGACCATGACTGCTGCCAGGACCAAGACCTGGGTAAGACTGGCGACCATGCCAAATCCTGCAAGGTCGGCCAGGAGTGCAGGACTGCCAGTACCGTACAGCTCAGCTTCCTGACGCCTGGGCTGACCTTCGCCAAGCCACGACCTGCCGATACCTACGCGGTAGGCATAGCGACAGGCTCTTCCCCCGATCCATGGCGGCCTCCCCGCGTCTGATCCCCTCTTAATTTCACACCGTCGTTCCGCCTAGCAGCGGGGCGATGGCACGCGCCTGGGCGCTGATCTTTCGAGGAATCATTTTTCATGACTCCCCAACGTTTTCAGGGACGGATAACCATGGCCGTCCTGTTCGTACTGCTGCCGGCTGTCTCAGCACAGGCTGCAACGCTGTCGCTGGATGATGCGCTGCAACTGGCTGAACGCAACGCTCCCTCTCTACAGGCCCGCCAGGAGCAAGCATCAGCTGCGCGCAGCGCAGTCATTCCAGCGGGCGAACTACCCGATCCGCGCCTGAATCTCGGGGTACAAAACCTGCCGATTGAAGGCACCGATCGCTGGAGCATGAACAGAGACTTCATGACCATGCAGGTGGTTGGCCTGTCCCAAGAAGTACCGAACCGGGACAAGCGCAAAGCTCGCATAGAGACAGCGCAGGCCACCGTCGAGCGAGCCGATGCCGAGGCGATCTTCGAACGCTTGAAGGTTAGGGCGGCAACCGCACAGGCTTGGGTTACTGCGTACACCGTGCAGCGAAAGCTTGAACAGTTCGACGCCTTCTACAAAGAAAACCAGCTGCTGGCTGCCACGGTGCGGGCCCGCCTGGCCGGAGGCGCAGGCTCCACCGCCGATACGCTGGCTCCCAAGCAAGAAGCCGCGCAGTTGGACGAGCAGAAAGACATTCTGTTGAGTCAGTCAGCTCAAGCGCGAGCCGCGCTGAAGCGATGGATTGGGCAGGACGCTGAAGTAGGCGCGCCGACATTCCCTGCTGCCCTGTAGATGTAGATGAATACTTGCACTCCGTCCATGCCCATCCGGAGCTCAATACCTACAACGCCATGACACGCGAGGCTCAAGCCCAGGTACACCAGGCTCAGGCGGAAAAGAAATCGGATTGGTCCTGGGGGGTGGATTATCAGCGCCGTGGTCCGGACTTCAGCAACATGGTCAGGCGAACTGGACGGCCTCGGTGAAGCTGTAGGAGGTGTGGTGATCCTGCGCAGCGGGAAGAATGCTCGTGAGGCCATCGAGCACGTCAAGACCAAGCTAGAACCCCTGAAGAAAGGCCTGCCAGCCGGGGTGGAGCTTGTCACCGTCTACGACCGTAGCCAGTTGATCGACCGTGCCGTGGAGAACCTCAGTCACAAGCTGATCGAGGAATTCGTGGTAGTGGCGCTAGTATGCGCAGCCTTTCTCTGGCACCTGCGCTCGTCATTGGTGGCTATCGTTTCGCTGCCCGTGGGAATCCTGATAGCGCTGATCGTCATGCGTCATCAGGGCATCAACGCCAACATCATGTCACTCGGCGGTATAGCAATTGCCATCGGCGCGATGGTGGATGCTGCCGTGGTCATGATCGAGAACGCCCACAAACGTGTTGAGGCCTGGCATGTCCGGCATCCTGGTCAACCTTTGCGGGGCGAAGCGCATTGGAGGGTAATGACAGAGGCGGCCGTCGAGGTAGGACCGGCACTGTTCTTCAGCCTGATGATCATCACGCTATCGTTCATTCCGGTGTTCACGCTGCAAGCCCAGGAAGGACGCCTCTTTGCACCCCTGGCCTTTACCAAGACCTACGCGATGGCAGCGGCGGCTGCGCTATCGGTGACCCTGATTCCGGTCCTGATGGGGTACTGGATCAGAGGGCCACTGCCTGCGGAACAGCGCAACCCGCTCAACCGGGGCCTCATCCGGCTGTACCGTCCGGCATTGGAGGTCGTCCTGCGCCGGCCTCTGGTTACCCTCGCTGGAGCATTGCTCATCCTGCTCAGCAGTCTGTGGCCCTTGAATCATCTCGGGGGCGAGTTCCTTCCTCCGCTCGATGAAGGTGATCTGCTCTACATGCCTTCAGCCTTGCCTGGACTCTCGGCGCAGAAAGCTTCAGAGCTGTTGCAGCGAACGGATCGTCTGATTCGAACCGTACCCGAAGTGGCCAGTGTCTTTGGTAAAGCCGGCCGCGCCGAGTCCGCTACCGACCCGGCACCACTTGTAGATAACCCGCTCTCTTAGTGAGAAAACTCCACCAGAGAGCGGGCAATTTGAGCTTTCTTCACGCTACCTTTCCAAACGTACACGCAACCGTCTGGCCCGCTCCTGAAATGCAGTATCGCCACCCTCCAGGATTTCACACACAGCTGTGCGGACTTCACTGTTCTCAAGCCCACCTGATACATACGTAATCGGCGGTAAGCCGCCTGGCGTGTTTGGCCCCGAAGATGCCACGATGATCTGATCAGCGTCAGTGTTGATCACCAGGTTGGCGTTGTGCGTCACCATGATCACCTGACGTTTCGCTTTTGCCGCGATAAATAGGTCGACCAGCTCATCGAAGACCGATTTGGGATCGAGGTTTTCCTCCGGCTGGTCAATGATCAGGGGGCGATCATCCGCATCATCGAGCGCGAGATAGAGCAGTAGCAGTACGATCCCGCGCGTGCCAGGTGAAAGCTTTCTAATATCGATACCGTCGTATAGGATCTCGTAACTGACAGTCATGTGGTCGGTGCTATAGAGCCAGGTAGCGAACTTCTTGGACCAGGCGCGGAACTCCGCCTGCTGGGTTTGTGCAACCGGAGCATGATCAATGAAGTACTTGCGATACTTGTCCATGAAGGCAGCCATCGCCGCCTGGATGTCCTGAGCCGAACCAGTCTCCCAAGCTGCTTTCAGATCCTTCGTAGCCGCGGTGATCAGCGACCCGCGCCCGTTGAACGGTCCTGCCTTGCGCCGATCAAGCAGCTTCTCTTCACCAATTTCACCCCAAGCGGCGACGTCGGCAGTCCGTCGAACCAAGATGCCTAGTTTTTTCAAGGTCCCTGAAGATTCGCCAAGACGAGCCATTAAAGGTGCATAGAGTTCGGCCAAGGCATCTTGCTCATTGATGATCGCCTCAAACACCCGGCCGTACGTCTCACTGCGTTCAGCCTGCAGTGCTTTGCGGCGGGCTTCGGCCCCTTGAGCATCTTTGAGCTTGGTTTCGAGAGCATTGAGCGTCGCGTTTTCCTGCGTAATACGGTCGGTCAACGCCTTGAATTGCTCTTGAATAAGCTTGTCTGCGCTGAATAACGCTTCGAGGCGGGTCATTTCAGCAGCGATAGGCGCCAGAGGAAGCGTTGCAAGATCCACGGTGTCGGCAATCAACGGGACCAGAGGGTCACCGGGTACCGGCGGTACTCCACGTAGCTTGATGACCTCCTGATCAGACCACTGAATGTATCCGGCAAGACTCTGGTCGACATCCCCCTTGTAGACCAGAAGAAACTGTTCCCATTGCTCCTGTCCTAAACCACTATTGGCATGTCTGGCTTGAACCTGCCGGAGCATTTCGGGCGCTCCAGTGGCTCGCATACTCTTGACCTCGTCTTGCAGGGCCACGAAGGTCCGCCGCTGACTGCTGTAGGCCTGAATCCGACTGCGCATCTTCTCTGCGGCCGCGCTAAGCTGCGCATGCCGTGTCGCATGAGCCTCTGTGCCCTGAACGACGAGCTTTGCCAAGTCGACAGAATATCCAGCGATCTTCTGTTTTTTCTGCGCAACCTGAAAGCCTAACGAGGCAACCGAACTCTCTTTCTCAAACTCAGTGGCGATTCGCTCCGAGATATCATCTATCGCGGCAGCCTCTCGATCCCTCGACTGCTGAAAACGGCTTGTCAGCTGTTCTCGCAGCTGTTCAAAGTCAATTGCCCCGTCTCGACTGTCGGGGCTATGTGAATCAAAGATTACCCGCTGGATCTCATCAACGAGGCCGTCTGACATGCCCTTCGCGGAGCACAACTCCTCGACGAACTGCTGCGAGAGGTAGCGAGCTCGCGGGAAGGTCATATGCCCGTTGGCATCTCGCCCATCTAAAGCGCGCTCAACCGACGCCCCACCTCCCCAGGTTAAGGTCGTAGAAGCGTTGCCGATCAACCTACGAGCACGGGCCAGAAACGACGCGCTACTATTTTCGTCTGCGTCCCAGCTCTCTTGGGTAATCGCATCGCAGCCCGCAGCGATAATGTCCGCCAGCGCTGTCTTCCCTGAACCTCTCGCCCCAATGATGGCAACAAGGCCTGGATTGAGCGGTATATCTGGGGTTGCCGCCCAGTCCGCGCGGTTTATCCTCACGTGAGAAATGACCTGGGACGGCAGCGCCGATCGAGGCGGCAACTCGCCTACATAGGCTCGTCCCTCTGGATCGATGCATGCTTGGCGAAGAGAGTCAAAATCCAGCGCACCTTTGATCCATGAAAACCGGTTATCCACCGGCTGACCAATTGATTTCTGGTCATGTGAATCACTGCCATGAAGGCATGGCTTGCAGCCACCATAACGAAGGCGCAGGTCCTCAGCCGTCATGGCAGGTCGCTGGCCGAGCCAGAATTCACGCTGGGCCGGATGGCTGGAAAAGATGATGTGAGCACACTTCTCGATTTCTTGCCGCAGGGTCGCATCGGCCGCCTGTCTAACCCCGGACGTACCGTCACTCGCGTTACCCGCCACAGCGACCAACGTATTTTTTTTGGCCCAGTCGCTTTCCCCAAGCACCTTTCGTAGCTGGTCAAAATTGACCTTGAACTGCGTCGCCCCATGCCGCAACGCCGCGAGCTCATCCACAATTGAGGGATCTGCACACTTACCGAGCTTGATCAGCTCTTCTCGCGTGCAATCGAAGCGGTCACCGAAGGCCTGGAACTGGAGCCGCTTGAGGATGCGCTTGATCTCACCTATGTGATTGGGATCTTCAGGACTGACGAGAAGGTGAAGGTTCACATAACCCGTTTTGGCGAATACATCCAGACGAAGCTCGATGTTGGGAAAGATGAGCTGAACTCCCGGCAAACGGCCGGCTTCTTTGTGCTTGAGGATTTGCTCGTAGGTGTCCGTGACATAGTAGTCAGTCACAGCGATCGCTTCGACGGCAGGCTGTAGCCCTTCAAGGGAGCTCAGGTAGGCCTCCCACGGATCGTTTGAGCCAAACCGGTTATTAAGAACCGTACCAGGAGCGTGGATATGCGGCTCCCACCGATGCCATTCAGATCCCCTGCTAATCATCTGAAGCCCCCATTGCCGTAGTCTCCATACCTGGACCGCGAAGGTTTTTTCGGAGCTTAAACGAGAGCCATGGATGTTTCCTATGGCTATTTGAAGGCGCTGCGCCATGCCCTTCCCGCATTGTGCTCTAGCTGGTCGCTTTTTAGATGAGACGGACTAGTGAGCAAATGATCGGGAGCTTATGCTTTGAACAACGGTTCGCGGAATGTGAATTGCGCCTGGCATATCAGTCCCATGCGCCATGGTCCGGAGCGACATCGACGACAAAAGAGGCGGTTTTCAGTGGCGATCTCAAGTGAGCTCACTCATGATCAACAGGCAGTAGGCTTAAAAACCGCGCTGCGAGTGCTCGAGGAGTGGAATGCCACTCATGGTCAGGTGTGTAGCATCCTCCGCATCTCGCCGTCTTCGCGAAATCGTATCGCCCACCACCCTGACGCCGTGCTGCGCCTCGACGCTGACCAGTTGCAGCGTGTCAGCTTGGTGCTGAACATTCACGCCGCCTTACGGAATACCTTTGACAACCAAGCGAACGTGAAGGGGTTTCCTTCCATGAAGAACGACAATGACTTTTTCCAAGGTCGTTCACCCTTGGAGGTGATGTCGAAAGGAAGCCTCATCACACTGTACGAAACCTATAAGCGGCTCGATCACCTCCATTGGGGTGGCTAATACCCAGCGCACGCTTTCGCGGGTAGCAGGCCGCAGATCCATCGAAGGGGATGCTGAGGCCCCAATTGAGGTGATCCCAAATCGCCGCGGAAGTCACTGATGTACTATCTCCCATCTACCTTTCTCAAGAGAGTGTTGCTTGCTACCAAAAAATTCACCGGTCACAGAGCCATTCGATGAGGAATACTTTGCGTCGACCATCCTAAGAAACAATGAACTCCGCGGGATAGTCGAAAACGAGTCCCGGTATCTTGAGATCACCGATTTCGAGCTGAATGTATTGAAGCTAGGAGACGCCAGGGCATTTCGCGGAATCTTTGGCCCTGATGCCTTGAGCAGGCATACTCTCTATCCGATAGCTATATTGTTCGATAGGGTCCGATACCGATCCGCGTCTGTACTGCCCAGGGGACCATTTAGGGTATGCGCTCAATGTGTCATTGAAGATGTGCAGCACCTAGGTACCGCCTATATACACCGTACCCATGTAACTCCAGGGCCGCTGGGCGTCGAAGTATGCCATCGACACGCATCGCCCTTGCTGGAGAATTGCCCTACCTGCAAAGTAACTTTCCAGCGGCACAAGATTACGAGGCTAAGTTCATGCCTGACCCCCGAGCGCTATGGCAAAGCGCATGCGGTGCAAAGCTCATCCGAACATAATTATTCCAAATTCGTTTATGACGTACTGAATTTACAATCCCCCGAAAAATTTCGAGTTTTTTCCATCCCCGCCATAAACCGTTCTCTGGAGGTTCACGGTTATGAAACCCCATCAATTAGTAGCTATTTCCAGTTTTGTATCAATGAAGACCCTACCACGGCGATTGATGAACGGATTTACTTGCAAGCTGACGCCGCCATAAAAAGTTCGCCTCGTACACCTATGCAGTTATTCACTCGGGTCGCATATCTCCTGTACGGCAACCTAGACAATTTCATGACCGCTATGAATGCCTGTCGCGCCGACAATGATTGACGCAACTTCACTCTCTGCTAGATGCAATACTCTGATGTTAGCCTGCCTGAATAGGCTGGACCTAGTAATATTTACATTTGTCCCAGCTAGGAAGCGAGCGGCCCAGTGCAGCTTTCTGAGCTGATGATCATGCCGGCTTTCCAAACACGCCTTGATGAACGCCGTAGACCTGGGCAGCTTCCGCTGCTGTCGAAACGCATCAGGAGGTACAGATAAGACGCGACACAAAGCCGCTAGTGAAATAAGAACTGGCCTACCTGGCAACGCGTACAGATCATCTAAAGCGCGTGACAACCTTGCGACTAGCTCACGGTCCCTCCCGCCCCAGTCAGTGTTATGGTTAACTGCCAAACGCTTCGCATGACAAGAAATATAGTTTCGTAGCCAGGCCCGGTCGTGACGATATAGCCAAGTATAATTTCGCGCCTTCTTAGCTGGACCCGTAGCGTAGCTTGAAGCAAAGGATTGTCGTCTAGCCACCAGCTCAGAGTGGGGCGCAGGCGACGCTCGACACACGGCTTTGAGTAACGGAGCAGGGCAAAATTTCACACTTTCGGCATAGTCTTGGATTAGGCATTGAAGGTCTACACCAAACGAATTGAGGAAAACATAGAAAAAAATGGGGTGATGGCTTGAGGCGCGTGCCCGTAGCAAATTGAATGGCCAAACTACTTTTTCACCGTGGAGCTCGAACAACCTGCGAAATTCGTCTCGTGGCGGATATAGCTCAGTAGCTTCGAGAAAATGCTCTGCAAGCATGCCAGCACGCACCCTCCCACGCGAAATATACCCAGCTCTGTCTAAAACAAAAAAAAGATAGCGGGCCTGAAGCAGGCTGGAGATCGCTCGAGGGTGCGACCTACCCCAATCCACGATGTCTGCAAGCTTCGCAAGCCGGCAGAAATACGCAGCAGGCGCAGACTCGGTCTCCCCACGTCCCCGAAGCCGAATCACATCTGAGGGAAGAAAAAACTGGTTGAAATAGCCTAACCTTGGGTCGGATAAAACGCGCTGCAGGGAGCAATGATGGACCGGGCAGACATGAACGCCAGTGGCTTGGTGACCGATATGCCAGTAAGACACCCCATTTACCGAAACGTCCACGGCGACACATCGGGGGCAGTATTGCCGGACGCGGAACCGCTCAAATCCAGCTGCTGTGATACCCAACGTCATCTTGAGCCCTTCAGACTGGGCCGACTGCATCAGCTTCCTGGCCCGCCTGGCTATCCCAGGGGAAAGAAAAGGCTCGAAGTATGGAAGTAGCGTATGGTTGTCCGCCAGGCCGCCAAAGCCTGACGAAGCTTCAAGGCGGCTCAGGTAACACGGCAGGTCAGATGCGTAGCTGCGAGTGACGCTCCCAAACAGATCAGTCAGCGTCCGCCGTACCCCGACACCTCCTGAGATCTGATGGTAACGGGTTACCAGGCTGGTGATAGTTTCATCTGGAAGGGGCGTAGGGAAGTTCAGCACAGAAGCCATATCATCCCGCTCCCTACCATCACCAGAGATCTATTTTGCCGTCCAAGGTAGTAAAGCCCTTCTCGGCAGCAGTGGCTTCCCAGTCATCGGATTCCGCGATCTTCTGCGCGTCGCTAACTACCGAAGGATCAGCCACTGCAGCCAAATGGCCGCGTCTGCGACCGGCAGATTTCTCGGTTGTGTCAATCGACAGAGGGTCGGCCAAAGGGGTGAGGTGGATAAGCGATCCAGCTCGCCGTGCCTGGCGCAGACGAGCCGCAGCGAGCATCTGCGCCACCTGTTCACGGGCCGGCATCATGTCTTCGAAATCGCCAATTTGTAGTGGATCATGGCTGCGTAGAGCCTCTATCGGCTTATGCAGGATGATCATCTGCCGTTCATAGACTTTTCGGTAAAGGGCGGGGGTAATTTTCTCGTCGTTCGATAGTGCGTACCACTGGGTCAGCATCATCAATTTCGCCAGGAAATCAGTATTGCCCTGGCTCAGGTCGTACAATGTTTCGTTAAGCTCGGGCGTGAATTGGACCTGCTCCCTTGTCCAATTGTAGACAAGGAAGGTTTGAACCAAGGCACTCCATTCGTCATCTTGGATTTGAAACCGATCAAAGTAATAGTCGCTCATGCCAAGGGCACGCCTTGCATTTCGAACAACCTTAGAAAAAAGTTTGAAGGTAGAGTTCGTGCCGGAATAAACTAGCGGTATGCCCGAATCATTAGATAAAGTCAGGAAAAAGTTGAGAATGCGCTGCTTTGCTTCAGTATCAGCTAACAAATTTAGATTCTGTAACTCGTCAATAATTAGAACACCGACATTGAAACTGCGGCTGAGCTGACTGACATGCTGAAGCAGCATACTGACACTCGCTCTGGGCTTCATGTACCTATCAGTATAATCACTACCGATTGCTGCATCGAGCGCAGCGAAAAAAGCAGCACACATACCGCGCGGGGAACCATCGTGAGGACAATCAATTTTTAGCCAGACAACCTGTGTCCTATTCAAGGTCTTACCGGCATATCGCTTGTGGACAATCACTTGAGGATAGGTCTTGACCACGCTGTTTAGCATTGTAGTTTTCCCCATGCCACTCAGCCCAAAAATTGCGAGGGAGGATGCAGAGGATTTGAAGCCGCAATGCCGTAGTTGAGAATCGTCAGCTGCGTGAAGCATGGCCACAGCGTCCCGATCGAAGGGGTTTCGAGCAGTGTAGCCTGCCCTAATCAGTTGGCTTAGGGACGCTTCGAATTGAAGATGCAGTTCCATAGGTACAACAATGTCGCTAATACGGCTAACGCAGTGCGCTCTGAGCTTTGCACTCAATGCCATCTCTGCCGCGCTGGGAAATTCGGGAAAATTGCAGAGAAGTTCGCCTATAGCCTCATCTTCATGGATGGCGGGAAGCGCTTCTATCAGAGGGTTGCCGTCATAATGAGCGAGCCCGGTCGGGGTATAGATCGCAGCAGATGAGCGAAGCATTATTCAGGCCTTTTGAGCTTGGAGGAGATTAAACTCAAAACGACCTTCTTGCGCGCTGTGGGCTCGCGCGTCGGGACGTCTTGATCCGATGGCTCAGCGGAAGGTGACGCTGAGAGCGCCAAATCGTCGGTCGTCAATCGCGATAGATCTGCACTGTCTGCTGCGCGAAGCACCACTACCTCTGAATGGCGATTAGCTAACTTATTGGCCTTTGCCGCAGCTTTGGATGGCGGAGCGGGCGAGGCCTGTTTCATTTTTTTCGCTTGCTGGGATATTTCATCGTTGGCGTCTCTTGTCCGAGCTGCTTTGTTAAGCCGGTCGTACTCCTTGTCAGGTGATACTTGCTTCAAGATCGCAATTCGGTCTTCAACCTCCTCAAGCCGAAAACCGCTAAATTTTTCCTTCAGGTACTCAACTACATTTAAGCGAACGAAGCCCGCCCCATCACGGATCCAAACATTATCAACGCTATTTGGGTCGTACCAAACTTTCAACCGCTGGACGCCGAAGTTATGGGCTTTGGCAAACCATTCCTCGCGCTGAGCCAGGGCGCAGGTGTAATACACCCCTTTAAAGTAAATACCCGCTCGGCGTACAGTTGCTAGCGCGGAGGGTAATAGACCGATCTTAATCTCCGTATCCGTGCGAGTCTTTAGCCTCAGGAGATTATTCTCCATCCCCCACTTCCAAATATCGATCGGATAGAGTTCTATCTCATCCCGGACCATATCGTTAGTGGCGAGATGTGGTAAATGTAGGGTTGAGTTGTGGTAAAGGATTTCATTAATAATGATTGACGTGAATTGATCTAGATCGTACTGAGCATCCAGCTGATAATCGCGATCCCCACGCTCGTTTCTTCGAGCGTCGACGCCACCCGGCATGAACTTAAGGCTAAGCCCTTGATTAATGAGCTTGAAACGACTCTCTACGATCGACTTCCAATCAGGTCTGTAAGGGGGCGCAATTTTCAAAATCACATCAAGGGTGTTGGAAAACTCCTCGCCTGCATGACTAAGCAGCTCCGCCCGGTCTGCTGAAACCTCAGCCGGGATGTGATGGCACGGCCACTCATTCTCATCGATTGTTATGCCATAGCGCTTGCAATAATCCACTTTGCTTGTAAATGCGTTGTATAATGCATGGCGAGCACCCTCCCAGCTTGGACCTTCGAGTCCGACGTGTACTCCCACAATCATGCGCGAATAGGCATCCACTACAATATAAAGTACTGGCCTGCCTATGATCCAATTTCTATTCACACGATGGACGAGATAAATATCTGCGATAGTGGCGTCTATCTCATATCGATGAGCCGGGCCGGAAACACCATCTACAGCAGTACCTTTAATGGCGCGATGGTCTTTCAGCCAACGAATCTCACCGGCGTGAGACTTCAGTATAGACAAACGATCGAAGTATTGCCCCGAGTATCGTCTGAACTGGGTTATGGTCGGATGCTTACCGCGTTTGACATCTCCGACAGTTCCATCTGAATGAATCTCTCGATAGTAATTTTGGATCATCCAGTCGAAAGCCTTCCTAACTGAAGACTCCTGTTTGTTGACATATCTTAGGAAGGACGTCTCAATGCACGTCAAGTCAAAGTCATTGATTCGTATCGCTCGATCTTTCTTGACGATTCCACGGTAGAGCGGCGGTCTCCCTGGGTAAGCGCCCTCCTTGTAGACCTTCCGTTTTCCTGGGGCGCCCCACTTAGTCGATTGCCAAAGGAATACGTTTTTGGACTGACCATGCGCCCAATATCTATAGAGTAGCCTGTAGATCATCACTCGCGAAACGTTCAGCCTAGCCGCATGGTCAGCTACGAGCTTACCGAAGCCACCATCCACAAACATATCGCCGGCGTTTTTATCTACGACGATGTCTTTAATAAGCTTCCATGCTTTTTCGCGTGACAATTTCTCTTTATCACTGAGCTCGTCCTCATCCTTAAGCATGTATGCCGCAGGGAGGTCCTGCTCAACCCGGAGAATTCCCTGCTCCATCTCGTAGGAAATCTCCTCTACGCCGATCACGCCTGGCTTCTTTAAGGGGTACTCAAGCCCAATGATCAGCGCCTGCCCGGTACTATGGTTAATATCTATAATCCTTGAGACCGACTTTATTAAGGCGGATTCGAGCACCGGGACTAAGACATAATTAATGGGCAATTTCACAACGTGACCTCACCGAAATATACCGTTGCGGAGGGCACTGTTAGCCCCATCAGTGGCTTGGATATGCCGAGTTCGTACTCATCTAAATTAACTATAATTCGTTTATGCCAGATGAGATAGAAAACCAGTTCTTTTACGACCGAGTATTCTATGTAAACTTGCTGACTGATAAGCCGCAACAATCGTCTCAATGAAATACGCTCGATTTCGACCGGGTCGGCAGCACTCAGAAAGTGTAGAACCTTCTGAACGTTGTTGTCAGATGCAACAGACAAAGGCAAGTTAGCATAGCTTCGAATGATAATGAGATTCTTGATCTTCATGTGTGGAAGATCTTCGAAGAAGCATAGCTGAGATTCGACTCCACGCCGCGCCCAATACTCCTTCTCGATTTCTTGCTTTTCAAAGATGCGCTTTCGCTTTTCGACAGAAGCGTTAGCTATTTCACTTCGATATTTAAGTGAAATTGCGACAAGCGTCGTCGCATCAGATCCAGCGCGGGTGTAGCTAAGCATGAAGTCTGCGGTGTGAACGAAAGGCACATCCGTACCGATATACCGGGCGGGCTTGATATTTTTTTGCAACGCGATGGAGTAAGTTTCATCGTAATCAATCAGCGGGAACTGCTCACGGATGTCCGTGATGTCTGGATTGAACTCCATCAGAACGAAGAAACTGAATTCGCCATTGGACAAGCAGTGATGCCCGCGAGCGACCCGTACTCCGGGCACGACTCTGGACGTTCCCCTGGAGGGTACCGAGCGGATTTTTAGCCAAGGCCGGTAGGACTCACGTTCACCGCTGCCGACGCCTTTTTTGATCAACTTCCCGAGGTAATCCCTACTCACTAGCAGTCCCCGACGCGGATTGAAGGCCGCGGGAGGCTTCGGATTTGGCTGGGAGGGATTCATAGCGGTGCCAGCCTCGGAGCGCAAGATCGCTTGAAATCGACGATGCGGCCGCTAGACAGCCGCTTGAATCCCGATTTTACGCCTCCGAGGGGCTTGTTACCTACTTAATTTCGCTTGTTACCTACTTAATTTTTTTTGTTACTCCCTTTTTTAGGAAGCAACATCATTAGTTGCCCCAAACCCAACCCTTACTCCACCGTCACCGACTTCGCCAGATTCCGCGGCTGGTCAACGTCAGTCCCCTTCAACACCGCCACGTAGTACGACAGCAGCTGCAGCGGGATGGTGTAGAGGATCGGCGCGAGGGCATCGCTGATGTGCGGCACCTTGATGACGTAGGTGCCTTCGCCATTGGAAAGGCCGGCGTGCTCGTCAGCGAACACCACCAGCTGACCGCCACGAGCGCGGACTTCCTGCAGGTTCGACTTGAGCTTTTCCAGCAGCTCGTTGTTTGGCGCCACCGTCACGACCGGCATGTCGTTGTCGACCAGGGCCAGCGGGCCATGCTTGAGCTCGCCGGCGGGGTAGGCTTCGGCGTGGATGTAGGAGATTTCCTTGAGCTTGAGGGCCCCTTCCATCGCCACCGGGAACTGCGCGCCACGGCCCAGGAACAGGGTGTGGTGCTTGTCGGCGAACAGCTCGGCGGTTTTCTCGACCGTGGTGTCCATTGCCAGCGCTTCACCCAGGCGGGTCGGCAGACGGCGCAGTTCATCGACCAGCTCGGCTTCGACGCCAGCGCCGAGGGTGCCACGCACCTGGCCCAGCGCCAGGGTCAGCAGCATCAGGGACACCAGCTGGGTGGTGAAGGCCTTGGTCGAGGCGACGCCGATTTCCGGGCCGGCCAAGGTCAGCAGGGTCAGGTCGGACTCGCGCACCAGCGAGCTGATGCCGACGTTGCAGATCGCCAGGCTGCCCAGGAAGCCCAGCTCCTTGGCGTTGCGCAGGGCGGCCAGGGTATCGGCGGTTTCACCGGACTGGGAGATGGACACGAACAGCGTGTCGGGCTGCACGACTACCTTGCGGTAGCGGAACTCGCTGGCCACTTCCACCTGGCAGGGTATGCCGGCCAGGCTTTCGAGCCAGTAACGGGCGACCATGCCGGCGTGGTAGCTGGTGCCGCAGGCGACGATCTGCACGTTGCGCACCTTGGCGAACAGTTCGGCAGCCTGTGGGCCGAAGGCCTGGACCAGTACATGGTCCTTGCCCAGGCGCCCTTCCAGGGTGCGCTGGACAACGGCGGGCTGCTCGTGGATTTCCTTGAGCATGAAGTGACGGTAGGCGCCCTTGTCGGCGGCTTCCGCGCCTTCGTGGTACTGCACGGTTTCGCGCTGGACGGGCTGGCCGGCCTGGTCCCAGATGGTCACCTGGTCACGGCGGATCTCGGCGATGTCGCCCTCCTCCAGGTACATGAACCGGTCGGTGACCTGGCGCAGGGCCAGCTGGTCGGAGGCCAGGAAGTTCTCGCCATGGCCCAGGCCGATCACCAGCGGGCTGCCGCTGCGGGCGGCGACCAGGCGGTCTGGCTGCTCCAGGTTGATGACTGCCAGGCCGTAGGCGCCGTGCAGCTGCTTGACGGCTGCCTTCAAGGCCTCGGTCAGGTCCGGTACGGTCTTGAGGGTGTGGTGCAGCAGGTGAACGATGACCTCGGTGTCAGTCTCGGAGCTGAACACATAACCGAGGTCCTTGAGCTCGTGGCGCAGGGCTTCGTGGTTCTCGATGATGCCGTTGTGCACCACCGCGACCTGGTCGCCGGAGAAATGCGGGTGGGCGTTGTGCTCGCTCGGGGCGCCGTGGGTGGCCCAACGGGTGTGGGCGATGCCCAGCTGGCCCACCAGCGGGTCGGCGGTGACGGCGGCTTCCAGCTCGCTGACCTTGCCGATGCGGCGGCGGCGTTCCAGCTCGCCATGCTGGCTGAAGACCGCCAGGCCGGCGCTGTCGTAACCGCGATACTCCAGGCGCTTGAGGCCTTCGATCAGGATGCTTGTGATATTGCGCTCGGCAACTGCACCAACGATTCCACACATATGATGTTGCTCCTAGCTGATAGCGGCACAGATCAGGTTGATGCCGCGGGCTTGAATGTGTTCGCGCGCCTCGGTGGGCAGGCGGTCATCTGTAATCAAGGTGTTCACGCTGCTCCAGGGCAGCTCGAGGTTGGGTATCTTGCGCCCGACCTTGTCCGACTCGACCATGACGATCACTTCGCGGGCCACTTCCGCCATCACGCGGGACAGGCCCAGCAGCTCGTTGAAGGTGGTGGTCCCGCGTTCGAGATCGATGCCGTCGGCACCGATGAACAGCTGGTCGAAGTCGTACGAACGCAACACCTGCTCGGCCACTTGCCCCTGGAACGACTCCGAATGCGGGTCCCAGGTGCCGCCGGTCATCAGCAGCACGGGCTCGTGCTCCAGATCGCCGAGTGCCCGTGCGACATTCAGCGAGTTGGTCATGACCACCAGCCCTGGCTGGTGGCCCAGCTCGGGAATCATGGCGGCGGTGGTACTGCCGCTGTCGACGATGATCCGCGCATGCTCACGGATGCGCCCCACCGCGGCCCTGGCGATGGCCTGCTTGTAGAGGGACACAGGCTGGGCCGCGTCACCAATCAGTTCCTGTGGCATGGTCACCGCGCCACCGTAGCGGCGCAGCAGCAGCCCATTGGTTTCAAGGGCCGCCAGGTCCTTGCGGATGGTGACCTCCGAGGTTTCGAAGCGCTTGGCCAGGGCGTCGACGCTTACCTCGCCCTGTTCATTGAGCAAGGCCAGGATGTTGTGACGACGCTGGGGGGTGTTACGCTTCGACATGGCGCGCTAAGTTTCGTTTCGAAAGTTAATAGTTGCAATCAAAACCTATGAAGGGCGTTTCGTCAAGTCGGCTCAGGAATCGCGCCCATGAAAAAGCCGGCTCATCTGCATGAGCCGGCTTTTTTTGCCTGTGGATAACCTTAGTCTTTCTTGATCTTCACAGGTCGTGCCCAGCCATCGATATTGCGCTGACGCGCCCGCGCCACCGCCAGTTGCTTCGCATCGACATTCTGCGTGATGGTCGAGCCCGCGGCAGTAGTCGCCCCCGCCTGGATATCCACAGGTGCTACCAGCGAATTGTTCGACCCGATGAACACGTCCTCACCCAGGACCGTCCTGAACTTGTTGGCTCCATCGTAGTTGCAGGTGATGGTACCGGCGCCGATGTTGGAGCGCGCGCCGATCTCGGCATCGCCCAGGTAGGTCAGGTGACCCGCTTTGGCACCCTCGCCCAGGTGGGCATTCTTCAGCTCGACAAAGTTACCCACATGGGCACGGGCCTCCAGCACGGTGCCCGGACGAATACGCGCGAACGGACCCGCATCGCTGCCCTCTCCCAGCACGGCACCGTCGAGATGGCTGTTGGCCTTCACTACCGCGCCCTTGCGCAGGGTGCTGTCCTTGATCACGCAGTTCGGGCCGATCTGGACGTCGTCCTCGATCACTACCTTGCCTTCGAGAATGACGTTGACATCGATCAGCACATCACGGCCCACGGTCACCTCCCCCCGCACGTCGAAGCGTGCCGGATCGCGCAAGGTCACGCCTTGGGCCATCAGGCGGCGGCCTTCACGCAGCTGGTAGTGGCGTTCAAGCTCGGCCAGCTGGCGGCGGTCATTGGCACCCTGCACTTCCATCGGGTCGAGCGGCTGCTCGGTCGCCACCACCAGGCCATCGGCCACGGCCATGGCGATCACGTCGGTCAGGTAGTACTCGCCCTGGGCGTTGTTGTTGGACAAGCGGCCCAACCAGTCACTCAGGCGCGCGGCCGGCACGGCGAGGATGCCGGTGTTGCCTTCCTGGATGGCCTTCTGCGCATCGCTGGCGTCCTTGTGCTCGACGATCGCCTGCACCTTGCCCTGTCCGTCCCGCACGATACGGCCATAGCCGGTCGGGTCGGCGAGCGTGACGGTCAGCAGGCCCAGCTGTTCATCGTTGACCTTGGCCAGCAAGCGCTCAAGGGTCTCGACCTCAATCAGCGGGACATCCCCGTACAGAATCAGCACCGTCTCGGCACTCAGCGCCGGCAGTGCCTGGGCCACGGCATGGCCGGTACCCAGCTGCTGGTCCTGCAGGACGAAGTTCAGGTCATCGGCGCTCAGCTGCTCGCGTACCCGTTCGGCGCCATGGCCGATCACCACGTGGATACCCTGAGGCTGAAGCTGGCGCGCGCTGTGGATAACATGACCCAGCATGGAGTTGCCGGCGACAGGGTGCAGCACCTTGGGCAGCGCCGAGCGCATGCGGGTCCCTTGGCCAGCGGCAAGAATAACGATATCGAGTGACATTGACTGGCTACCAATCCTGGGCGGTCAGTGGAATGACCGGATGAGAAATTCGGAAAAAGAAAAAGGGTAGCCGAGGCTACCCTTTTACTCAATCGCAACGAAAGTATCCGACCTGGGCCAGATTACTTGCCCTTGCGCATTTGCTGGACGGTACGCAGCTGGGCTGCGGCCTCGGCCAGTCGCGCGGCAGCGGCGCCGTAATCGAACTCCGCGCCTTTCGCGTTCAGGGCGTTCTCGGCAGCCTTGAGGGCTTCCTGAGCCTGAGCTTCGTCCAGGTCTGCAGCACGTTGCACGGTATCGGCAAGCACCTTGACCATGTTCGGCTGGACCTCGAGGAAACCACCAGAGATGTAGAACACCTCTTGGGCGCCACCCTGCTTGGTCAGCGTGATCGGACCAGGCTTGAGATTGGTGATCAACGGCGCGTGGCCCGGAGCGATACCAAGATCACCCAGGTTACCGTGCGCAACCACCATCTCGACCAGACCGGAGAAGATTTCCCCTTCCGCGCTGACGATATCGCAATGGACTGTCATAGCCATCTGCTTGCCTCAACCTGATAGCGCCCCTCGCGGGGCGCCGGGATTACAGTTTCTTGGCTTTCTCGACCGCTTCTTCGATGCTGCCGACCATGTAGAACGCTTGTTCTGGCAAGTGGTCGTAGTCACCTTTGAGGATGCCGCTGAAGCCTGCGATGGTGTCTTTCAGGGAAACGTATTTGCCTGGAGAACCGGTGAAGACTTCTGCCACGAAGAACGGCTGGGACAGGAAACGCTGGATCTTACGAGCGCGGGATACCAGCTGCTTGTCGGCTTCGGACAGTTCGTCCATACCGAGGATCGCAATGATGTCCTTCAGCTCTTTGTAGCGCTGCAGCACGTACTGGACGCCGCGAGCGGTGTCGTAGTGCTCGTTGCCGATCACGTTCGGGTCCAGCTGGCGCGAAGTCGAGTCCAGTGGATCGACCGCTGGGTAGATACCCAGGGAGGCGATGTCACGGGACAGTACGACGGTGGCGTCCAAGTGGGCGAAGGTGGTCGCCGGCGACGGGTCGGTCAGGTCGTCCGCAGGTACGTATACGGCCTGGACGGAGGTGATCGAACCTTCCTTGGTGGAGGTGATGCGCTCTTGCAGAACGCCCATCTCTTCAGCCAGGGTCGGCTGGTAACCTACTGCCGAAGGCATACGGCCCAGCAGTGCGGATACTTCGGTACCGGCCAGGGTGTAACGATAGATGTTGTCGACGAACAGCAGAACGTCGTTACCTTCGTCACGGAACTTCTCGGCCATGGTCAGGCCGGTCAGCGCTACGCGCAGACGGTTTCCTGGTGGCTCGTTCATCTGACCGTAGACCAGCGCTACCTTGTCGAGAACGTTGGAGTCCTTCATCTCGTGGTAGAAGTCGTTACCCTCACGAGTACGCTCACCCACACCAGCGAACACGGAGTAACCGCTGTGTTCCATGGCGATGTTACGGATCAGTTCCATCATGTTTACGGTCTTGCCGACACCGGCACCACCGAACAGACCAACCTTGCCACCCTTGGCGAACGGGCAAACCAGGTCGATGACCTTGATGCCGGTTTCCAGCAGGTCGTTGCCGCCTGCCTGATCAGCGAACGAAGGCGCTGGCTGGTGGATACCGCGACGCTCTTCTTCGCCGATCGGGCCGGCTTCGTCGATCGGGTTGCCCAGTACGTCCATGATACGGCCGAGAGTGGCCTTACCAACCGGAACGGAAATGGCAGCGCCAGTGTCGACGACATCCAGACCGCGCTTCAAGCCTTCGGTCGAACCCATGGCAATGGTACGAACCACGCCGTCGCCCAGCTGCTGCTGGACTTCGAGGGTGGTTTCCGCGCCTTGTACTTTCAGCGCGTTGTAGACACTCGGAACGACGTCACGTGGAAATTCCACGTCGATGACGGCGCCGATGATTTGAACGATACGTCCGCTACTCATAGCTGGATCCTCTGAATATTTGAACCGTTAAACCGCGGCTGCGCCGCCGACGATTTCCGAGATCTCCTGGGTGATCGCAGCCTGACGCGCCTTGTTGTAGATCAGCTGGAGCTCTTTGATCAAATCACCGGCGTTATCTGTGGCGTTCTTCATGGCGATCATCCGGGCCGCTTGCTCAGCAGCGTTGTTCTCGACCACCGCCTGGTAGACCTGCGACTCCACGTAACGCACCATCAAGCCGTCAAGCAGCTCCTTGGCATCGGGTTCGTAGAGGTAGTCCCAGTGGTGCTTGAGTTCCTGATCCGGGGTTGCCACCAACGGTACCAGCTGCTCTACCGTCGGTTGTTGCGTCATGGTATTGATAAACTTGTTCGACACCACGGACAGACGGTCGATACGACCATCCAGGTAGGCATCCAGCATGACCTTGACGCTGCCGATCAGATCGTTGATCGATGGCTCTTCGCCCAGGTGGCTGATTGCCGCGACGACGTTACCGCCGAAGCTGCGGAAAAACGCCGCACCTTTGCTGCCGATCACGCACAGGTCGATTTCGACGGCCTGTTCGCGGTTGGCGTTCATGTCCTTGACCAGGGCCTTGAACAGGTTGGTGTTCAAGCCACCGCACAGACCACGGTCACTGCTCACCACGACATAACCGACGCGCTTTACTTCGCGATCGATCATGAACGGGTGGCGGTATTCCGGGTTGGCGTTGGCCAGATGACCGATAACCTGGCGGATACGCTCCGCATAAGGACGGCTAGCAGCCATGCGCATTTGAGCCTTGCGCATTTTGCTGACCGCCACTTTTTCCATGGCGCTGGTAATTTTTTGCGTGCTTTTGATGCTCGCAATCTTACTGCGAATCTCTTTTGCGCCTGCCATGTATCACCTATGAGGTTAGCAAGCGGGGGCCTGGGCCCCCGCTGCGGCTTACCAGGTCTGGGTGGCCTTGAACTTCTCGATACCGGCTTTCAGGCCTGCGTCGATTTCGTCGTTGAAGTCACCCTTCACGTTGATCTTCGCCATCAGTTCAGCGTGATCACGGTTGAAGAAGGCGATCAGTGCTTGCTCGAAGCTGCCGATCTTGGAGACTTCTACGTCAGTCAGGAAGCCACGCTCAGCGGCGTACAGCGACAGGGCCATGTCCGCGATGGACATCGGCGCGTACTGCTTCTGCTTCATCAGCTCGGTAACGCGCTGACCATGCTCCAGCTGCTTGCGGGTCGCTTCGTCCAGATCGGACGCGAACTGGGCGAATGCAGCCAGTTCACGGTACTGAGCCAGTGCGGTACGAATACCACCGGACAGCTTCTTGATGATCTTGGTCTGAGCGGCACCACCTACACGCGATACCGAAACACCGGCGTTCACTGCAGGGCGGATGCCCGAGTTGAACATGGCCGATTCCAGGAAGATCTGACCGTCGGTGATCGAGATCACGTTGGTCGGAACGAACGCCGAAACGTCGCCAGCCTGGGTTTCGATGATCGGCAGAGCGGTCAGGGAACCGGTCTTGCCAGTCACGGCGCCATTGGTGAACTTCTCTACGTACTCTTCCGAAACGCGCGATGCACGCTCCAGCAGACGGGAGTGGAGATAGAACACGTCGCCTGGGTACGCTTCACGTCCTGGTGGACGGCGCAGCAGCAGGGAGATCTGACGGTACGCAACGGCCTGCTTGGACAGGTCATCGTAGACGATCAGTGCGTCTTCACCGCGGTCACGGAAGAACTCGCCCATGGTGCAACCGGCGTATGGCGCCAGGAATTGCAACGCGGCGGATTCCGAAGCACTGGCAACCACCACGATGGTGTTGGCCATTGCGCCGTTTTCTTCCAGCTTGCGAACGATGTTGGCAACGGTGGAGCGCTTCTGGCCGACGGCAACATAAACACAGAAAATACCGCTGTCTTTCTGGTTGATGATGGCGTCGATCGCCATGGCGGTCTTGCCGATCTGACGGTCACCGATGATCAGCTCACGCTGGCCACGGCCGACAGGGATCATGGCGTCGACGGATTTGTAACCAGTCTGTACAGGCTGGTCTACCGACTTACGCCAGATCACGCCCGGAGCAACTTTCTCGACCGCATCGGTCTCGGTGTTGCCCAGAGGGCCTTTGCCGTCGATCGGGTTGCCCAGTGCGTCGACAACGCGACCCAGCAGTTCCTTACCAACCGGAACCTCGAGGATGCGGCCGGTGCACTTGGCGCTCATGCCTTCGGCGAGGGTGTCGTATGCGCCCAGTACTACCGCACCAACGGAGTCTTGCTCCAGGTTGAGGGCCATACCGAACACGCCACCCGGAAACTCGATCATTTCGCCGTACATGACGTCGGCCAGACCGTGAATCCGCACGATACCGTCAGAAACGCTGACGACGGTACCTTCGTTGCGGGCTTGAGAGGTGACATCGAGTTTCTCGATGCGACCCTTGATGATTTCACTTATTTCGGAAGGATTGAGTTGCTGCATTGCTCTGCTGCCCCTTCAAACTCAAGATTTCAATGCTTCGGCCAGTTTCGCGATTTTGCCGCGAACAGAGCCATCGATTACCAGGTCACCGGCGCGGATAACGACGCCGCCGATCAGGCTGGCATCCTCCGTCGCATGCAGGCGCACTTCCCGGCTGAGCCGTGCACTGAGAACCTTGGCGAGTTTGTCTTGCTGTTCTTGGTTCAACGCAAAAGCACTGGTGACTTCCACGTCCACGGATTTTTCCTGCTCGGCCTTGTACAGGTCGAACAAGGCGGCAATCTCCGGCAACAGCAGGAGACGGTCGTTTTCCGCGGCAACATGAATGAAATTCTGTGCCTCTACATCAAACTTGTCACCGCACACGTCAATAAACGCGGCGGCCTTTTCTGCGCTCGTCAGTCGCGGGGCCTTGAGCAGGCGCTGCATGGTGCCGTCTTGCGACACCGCAGCAGCCAGGCCGAGCATGGCTGACCAATTGGCCAGTTGCTGATGGGCCTGGGCGTGCTCGAAGGCTGCCTTAGCGTAAGGTCGGGCCAACGTGGTCAGTTCTGCCATGATCGCCCTCGCTTAAATTTCAGCGGCCAGTTTGTCAACCAGCTCCGCATGCGCGTTTCGATCGATTGTGGCGCCCAGGATCTTCTCGGCACCGCCGACGGCCAGGCTACCCACTTGGGCGCGCAGCGCGTCTTTGACGCTGTTGATTTCCTGTTCGATCTCGGCTTGAGCCTGAGCCTTCACACGGTCAGCTTCGACGCGGGCCTGGTCACGGGCTTCCTCGACGATCTGAGCACCGCGTTTCTTGGCTTGCTCAATGATTTCGGCTGCCTGAGCTTTAGCTTCGCGCAGTTGCTGACCCACTTTATCTTGGGCCAGCTCCAGGTCGCGAGCTGCTCGGTTGGCAGCGTCCAGTCCATCCGCGATCTTTTTCTGGCGTTCTTGCAGAGCCGCGATGACCGGAGGCCACACGAACTTCATGCAGAACAGCACAAAGATAAAGAACGCAACGGACTGGCCAATCAGGGTTGCATTAATGTTCACGCCAACACCTCGCTCGTTCTTAGTCCATCACACCGCAAATCAACTCGTTGAAAACGAGTGATTAGCCAGCGATTTGACCGACGAAGGGGTTCGCGAAGGTGAAGAACAGTGCGATACCAACACCGATCATGGTTACGGCGTCGAGCAGACCGGCAACGATGAACATCTTGACCTGCAGCATCGGAACCATTTCTGGCTGACGAGCAGCGCCTTCCAGGAACTTGCCGCCCAGCAGGCCGAAACCAATGGCGGTGCCCAGAGCACCCAGACCGATCAGCAGAGCAACAGCGATAGCGGTAAGACCAACTACAGTTTCCATCTTTCCTCCCGACTTTTACGTCGTATTGGTTAGGTTTTTTAATTTGAAGCGGTAAAACAAATCGTTTCGTACAACTGCCCTTGCGGACTTTTTAAGCCCTCCCCCATGCCGGCGGGAAGGCTATCAGACACGCCAGGCGGTCTTAATGGTTATCTTCGTGAGCCATCGACAGGTAGACGATGGTAAGCATCATGAAGATGAAAGCTTGCAGGGTGATGATCAGGATGTGGAACACCGCCCACGCCCATTGCAGCACCACACCCAGGCCGCTGAGCCACAACAGGCCCGAGCCGAACATGACCGCGATCAGGATGAACACCAGTTCGCCGGCGTACATGTTGCCGAACAGACGCAGTGCCAGCGAGATCGGCTTGGCGATCAGGGTGACGAACTCGAGCAGGAAGTTGACCGGGATCAGCAGGATCTGCACGAAGATGTTCTTGCTGCCGAACGGGTGCAGGGTCAGTTCACCCAGGAAGCCGCCCAGGCCCTTGATCTTGATGCTGTAGAAGATGATCAGGGCGAACACGCAGAAGGCCATGGCCAGAGTCGCGTTCGGGTCGGTGGTCGATACCGCGCGGAACGGAATGTGCGAATCGCCAGTGATCATGATCGCCAGCTGGGGAATCCAGTCGACCGGTACCAGGTCGACGGCGTTCATCAGGAACACCCAGACGAAGATGGTCAGCGCCAGCGGGGCGATGACCGCGCTGCGGCCATGGAACGAGTCCTTGACGCTGCCGTGGACGAATTCGACCAGCACCTCGACGAAGTTCTGCAGGCCGCCAGGCTGACCGGAGGTCGCCTTCTTCGCCGCCATGCGGAACAACAGGATGAAGATCAGACCCAGTGCAACGGACCAGCCCAGGGTGTCCACGTGGAACGCCCAGAAGCCCATTGCCTTGGCTTCCGCAGCCGAATGGGCAAAGCCCCAGCCGCCGTCTGGTAGTTGACCGTAGGTCAGGTTCTGCAAGTGGTGCTGGATATAGCCCGAAGCGGTTTCTTCTGCCATGGTTGCCTCAAACGCCCTAAGGTCTCGAAAGTCTTTTATTCATCAGCAGGGGCGCGAACCAGCTGACCAATAGGGTCAGCACGAAGACGCCGAAGACTGCTAACGGCGCCAGTGGCTTCACTCCTGCGAAGGTCAGTGCGAACAGCACTGCCGTCAAAATCAATTTGCCTGCCTCGCCTGCGTAGAACGACCTGACGATGGCCTGTGCCGCCCTGGCCCCGCTGAAGCGAAATGCCTTCCAGGCGAAATACACATTGGGCAGCCAGGCAATCAGCCCTCCGCAGAGACCTGAATATCCACTGACCACCCCTTGCCACTGCCACAACACCAAAGTTGCCAGCAGAAATACCACGCATTGAGCCAGCAGTACCGGGAAAACTGCCCAGCGATGGAAAGGCAGGCGGTTTGGCGTGCGGGTTTCCATCACTACTGCTCCTCGTGAGTCGACCGCCCAGTCAGCAATGACTTGGCATAATTTGTGCCGACAAAATGCGCGCAGAGTATAGGGGTGGATTAACCCCTATTCAACTATTGGGTAGTGATTTCCGACTGCGCGCTACAACGGGAATTGTTTCAGCGGATGTGAGCGAGGACGCCTTGCAACTCATCGAGCGAGTTGTAGCGGATAACCAGCTGACCCTTGCCCTTGTTTCCGTGACGAATCTGTACAGCCGAGCCCAGGCGCTCTGCGAGACGCTGTTCAAGGCGTGTGATATCCGGATCAGGTTTGCCCGGTTCGACCGGCTCAGGCTTGCCGTTGAGCCACTGGCGAACCAGTGCTTCAGTCTGGCGCACGGTCAGTCCGCGTGCGACAACATGACGCGCCCCTTCGACCTGCTGATCTTCGCCCAGACCGAGCAAAGCACGCGCATGACCCATCTCGAGGTCACCATGGGCGAGCAGGATCTTGATCTCTTCTGGCAGCGAAATCAGACGCAACAGGTTGGCGACGGTCACCCGCGACTTGCCCACGGCATCGGCCACCTGCTGCTGGGTCAGTTCGAACTCCTGCTGCAGGCGCTGCAAGGCCATGGCCTCTTCCAGCGGGTTGAGGTCCTCGCGCTGGATGTTCTCGATCAGGGCCATGGCGATGGCGGCCTCGTCGGGCACCTCGCGGACCATGGCCGGGACGGTATCCAGGCCGGCCAGCTGGGTGGCGCGCCAGCGGCGCTCGCCAGCGATGATCTCGAAGCGGTCGTCGCCAATCGGCCGGACCACGATCGGTTGCATGACGCCCTGAGAGCGGATCGAATTCGCCAGCTCCTCGAGCGCCTCCTGATCCATGTCGCGGCGTGGCTGGTACTTGCCACGCTGGATCAGCTCGACCGGCACGTGTTGCAGCTCGTTCTGGGCGACCTTGACAGCCTGCTCTTCGAGCGCGCTGACGGTAGGACCACTGAGCAGTGCATCCAACCCACGTCCGAGACCTCGTTTCTTAACGGCCATGCGGATTCCTTAAGTTGTCTGCGCAGCGCGCGCGGGTCGGCGCTGACGGCGTACCAGCTCACTGGCCAGGGCCAGGTAGGCCAGCGCGCCACGTGATTGCTTGTCGTAGGCCAGGGCCGGCATGCCGAAGCTCGGTGCCTCTGCCAGGCGGATGTTGCGCGGAATCACCGTGTCATAGAGCTGATCGCCGAAATGCTGCTTGAGCTGCGCCGACACGTCGTTGTTCAGGCTCAGGCGCGGGTCGAACATGGTCCGCAGCAAGCCTTCGATCTTGAGCTCGGGGTTGAGCCGGTCACCGATTCGCTTGATGTTGTCCACCAGGTCGCTCAAGCCCTCAAGCGCGTAATACTCGCACTGCATCGGGATGATCACGCCGTCGGAGGCGACCAGGCCGTTGAGGGTCAGCATCGACATCGACGGCGGGCAGTCGATGAGAATGAAATCGTAGTTCTCGCGGATAGGCGCCAGCGCCGTGCGCAGGCGGCTTTCCTTCATCTGCATTTCCAGCAGCACCACTTCCGCGGCCGTGAGGTCGCGGTTGGCGGGCAGCAGCTGGTAGCCACCGTGCTCGGAAACGTGCATGGCCTGGGCGAGATCGCATTCACCGATCAGCAGGTCATAGACCGAATGCTCCAGGTCGTGCTTGTCCACGCCACTACCCGTAGTGGCGTTGCCCTGTGGATCGAGATCGATCAGCAGCACGCGTCGCTTGGTCGCGACCAGCGATGCGGCGAGATTGATACAGGTGGTGGTCTTGCCCACACCACCTTTCTGGTTCGCTATTGCGAATACCTTAGCCATTGTTGCGTGTGTTCCCCATCAAGCCGTGCGGCGCAGTATCAGCAGATGGCGCTGGCCTTGGCAACCCGGAACGGTCAAGGCACGCTCGCTCTCTACTGTGAAGTCTGCCGGCAATGCTACCAGTTCGTCGGCAGGATGGAGGCCTTTCATTGCAAGCCATGCTGTTTGGGTATCGCCCAGGTGGCGCGTCCAGTTGGTGAAGTTCTCCATGCTGCTGAACGCTCGGGAGACAATGCCGCTGAACGGCTGCTCCGGGCGGAACTCCTCGACCCGTTTGTGGATAACCTGCAGGTTGTCCAGCTTGAGCTCCATCTTCACCTGGGTGAGGAAGCGGGTCTTCTTGCCGTTGCTGTCCAGCACGGTCACCTGCTTGTCCCGATGCAGGATAGCCAATGGAATCCCGGGCATGCCACCGCCACTGCCCACATCCAGCCAACTTTCGCTGCCGCTGTGGATAAACGGCATGACGCTGAGACTGTCGAGCAGGTGCCGCGAGACCATCTCGTCGGGATCGCGGACCGCGGTCAGGTTGTAGGCCTTGTTCCATTTGATCAACAGGGCCAGGTAGGCCAGCAGTTGCTCATGCTGCGCCACGCTCAGCTCGACGCCAAGCTGGCGCGCGCCTGTGGACAACTCTTCTGCGTGTTGCGGGGTGACCAGGGAACTCAAGCGGTGTGCTCCAACTCGCGGCCAGCGCCGCGCTTTTTCAGGTGAATCAGCAACAGGGAAATGGCCGCCGGGGTGACGCCTGGAATACGCGAGGCCTGGCCCAGGGTTTCCGGGCGGGTCTGCCCGAGCTTGCCCTGGATCTCCTTGGAGAGCCCCGAAATCCCGCTGTAGTCGATATCCACAGGCAGGCGAGTGTCCTCGCTGGCGCGCAGCCGGGCGATCTCGTCCTGCTGGCGGTCGATGTAACCGGCGTACTTGGTCTTGATCTCCACCTGTTCGGCCACCTGGGGATCGGCGGACTGACCGCCGGTCGCCTCGATCAGCCCGGCATAGTCGACTTCCGGGCGGGTCAGCAGGCTGAGCAGATTGTACTCATGGGTGAGCGGCGTGCCGAATTTCTCGGTAATCGCCAGGCCATGGGCAGTACCCGGGCGAACCCAGGTGGATTTCAGGCGCTGTTCCTCGCGCTCGATACCCTCGCGCTTGGCGCAGAACGCCGCCCAGCGCTGGTCGTCGATCAGGCCGAGCTCGCGGCCCTTTTCGGTCAGGCGCAGGTCGGCGTTGTCTTCGCGCAGGATCAGCCGGTACTCGGCTCGCGAGGTGAACATGCGATACGGCTCCTGGGTACCCAGGGTGATCAGGTCGTCGACCAGCACGCCGATGTACGCCTCGTCACGCCGCGGGCACCAGCTGTCACGGCCCTGGGCGCGCAGCGCCGCGTTGGTGCCGGCCAGCAGGCCCTGGGCGCCGGCTTCTTCGTAACCGGTGGTGCCGTTGATCTGGCCGGCGAAGAACAGGCCGCCGATGACCTTGGTCTCGAGGCTGTACTTCAGGTCCCGCGGATCGAAGTAGTCGTATTCGATGGCATAACCCGGGCGCACGATGTGTGCGTTTTCCATGCCCTGGATCGACCGGACGATTTGCAGTTGCACATCGAACGGGAGGGAAGTGGAAATGCCGTTGGGGTACAGCTCATGGGTATTCAGCCCCTCAGGCTCGATGAATACCTGGTGGCTCTGCTTGTCGGCGAAGCGGTGGATCTTGTCTTCGATCGACGGGCAATAACGTGGGCCCACGCCCTCGATCACACCGGAGTACATCGGCGAACGGTCGAGGTTGGAGGCGATGATCTCGTGGGTCCGCGCGTTCGTGTGGGTGATCCAGCAGCTGACCTGACGCGGATGCATCTCCTTGGAGCCCATGAACGACATCACCGGGATGGGGGTATCGCCTGGCTGTTCGGTCATGACCGAGAAATCCACCGAGCGGCCATCGATGCGCGGGGGGGTACCGGTCTTCAGGCGGCCTACGCGCAGCGGCAGTTCACGCATGCGGTGGGCCAGGGCGATCGCGGGGGGATCGCCCGCGCGGCCGCCGGAATAGTTCTGCATGCCGATGTGGATAAGTCCGGCCAGGAAGGTCCCGGTGGTCAGTACCACGGAATCGGCGAGAAAACGCAGGCCCATCTGGGTAACGACACCACGGACCTGATCCTGCTCGACGATCAGGTCGTCGCAGGACTGCTGGAATATCCACAGATTGGGCTGGTTTTCCAGAATCTCCCGCACCACTGCCTTGTAGATGGCGCGGTCTGCCTGCGCACGGGTGGCGCGCACCGCGGGGCCCTTGCGGTTGTTCAACACGCGGAACTGGATGCCGCTCTTGTCGGTGGCCAGCGCCATGGCGCCGCCGAGCGCATCGATCTCCTTGACCAGATGGCTCTTGCCGATGCCGCCGATGGCCGGGTTGCAGCTCATGTGACCGAGGGTTTCCACGTTATGGGTCAGCAGCAGGGTTTTTACCCCCATGCGTGCGGACGCAAGCGCAGCCTCGGTACCGGCATGGCCGCCGCCGATGACGATCACTTCAAAACGGGAAGGGAAATCCACCACGCACCTCGTGCCTGTTTTTGCGAATAGAGAAAGGTAAGCCGACAAGTATAGGGACTTACCCCCCTCCAAAGGAACCTTTTGCGCAAAATTTGACCAGCCTGTGGATGAGTGGCGCAATAGAAACAAAAAGAGAGAAATTTATAAAAGCTTTGTTTTTATGTTTATTCTTACACAGCCTGGTTTCTGTGGATAAAGCTCTGCAGGCCTTGTTTTACATGATGTACAGAGATTCAAAACCCTGTGCAGCACCGGCAATGAGGGTTCTGGATAAGCGATTTAAACCTGTGGATTAAATGCCTATTTACCCACAGGCCGATTTATCTCCATTTTCGAAGGCGGGTTATCAACTGACCTCAGATGGACTTTTCCACAGGGCTTATCCTGTCCACAGGCAGCCGAATGCGCGCTCGGAAAGCGTGCCTTAGGGAAAAAAGAGGTTGGGAAGGCCAGGCGGGCAATACACCTGTGGATGAAACGCGCGAAAACGGTCTGACACCGCTTGGGGAGAGGTTATCCACCGGCAGGATGTGCCGGTGGATGGGAGAGGCTATTTTCCGATACAGAAGCTGGAGAAGATCCGCCCGAGCAGATCATCGGAGCTGAAGGCACCCGTGATCTCGCCAAGCGCGTGTTGAGCTTGGCGCAAATCCTCCGCCAGCAGCTCGCCGGCACCCGCCAGGGTAAGCTGCGCCCGGCCGTGTTCCAGGTGCATGCTGGCCTGGCGCAGTGCCTCCAGGTGCCGTCGGCGCGCACTGAAGCTGCTTTCCGCGGTCTGCTCGAAGCCCATGCAGGCCTTGAGGTGGTCTCGCAGCAACTCCAGCCCCGTGTCCGCATCCCTAGCGCTCAGGGTGATCGTGACATGACCGTCCGCGCTCTGTTCCAGCGCGACCTGTTCGCCACTGAGGTCTGCCTTGTTGCGGATCAGGGTGACCTTGGAGGGGTCCGGGCGCTGGTCGAGGAATTCTGGCCACAGGGCAAACGGATCGGACGCCTCGGGTGCGGTCGAGTCGACCACCAGCAACACCCGGTCCGCTTCACCAATCGCCTTGAGCGCACGCTCGACACCGATCTTTTCCACATGGTCCTCGGTGTCACGCAGCCCGGCCGTGTCCACGACGTGCAACGGCATGCCGTCGATGTGGATATGTTCGCGCAGGATATCCCGAGTGGTCCCGGCGATGTCGGTGACGATGGCCGCTTCCCGCCCCGCCAGCACGTTGAGCAGACTCGACTTGCCCGCATTCGGACGACCGGCGATGACCACCGTCATGCCGTCTCGCAGCAAGGCCCCCTGCCCGGCTTCCCGTTGCACTGTGGACAAGTCGCTGCGCACGGCGTCGAGCATGCTCAGCACGTGGCCGTCCGCAAGAAAGTCGATTTCCTCTTCCGGGAAGTCGATCGCGGCCTCCACATAGATCCGCAGGGCAATCAGCGCTTCGGTAAGGTTATCCACACGTCGCGAGAATGCCCCCTGCAGCGAGCGCAACGCGTTGCGGGCCGCCTGTGCGGAGCTAGCTTCGATAAGGTCGGCGATGGCTTCGGCCTGCGCCAGGTCGAGCTTGTCGTTGAGAAACGCCCGTTCGCTGAACTCGCCAGGGCGCGCCAGCCGGCAGCCCAGCTGGACGCACTGCTGCAGCAGCATGTCCATGACTACCGGCCCGCCGTGTCCTTGCAACTCAAGCACGTCTTCGCCGGTAAAGGAGTTGGGTCCAGGGAAGAACAGCGCGATGCCTTCGTCCACCACACGCCCGGCCTCGTCCCGGAACGGGCCATAGTGGGCATGACGGGGGGTAAGCGTACGTCCGGTGAGGGCAAGGCCCGCCTGGCGCGCCAGAGGGCCGGACAGACGCACGATACCCACGCCTCCACGTCCCTGGGCGGTAGCGATGGCGGCAATGGTTTCACGCACAGTGGTCATGCTGGAAAGCCTCTACAGAAAAAACGACAGATAGCAAAAACGCCCCACTAGGGGGCGTTTTTATACACAGGCTAGTGGATCAGCCCGTCATGCAGCAGCTTTTTTGTTCGCTGCCACGATACCGCGGGTGATGTACCACTGCTGGGTGATCGACAAGCAGTTGTTCACAACCCAGTACAGCACCAGGCCAGCCGGGAACCACAGGAAGAAGAAGGTGAAGATGATCGGCATCAGCTTCATCACCTTGGCCTGCATCGGATCCGGCGGAGTCGGGTTCAGACGCTGCTGGATGAACATGGTCGCGCCCATGATGATCGGCAGGATGAAGAACGGATCCTTGATCGACAGGTCGGTGATCCAGAACATCCACGGCGCCTGGCGCATCTCGACGCTTTCCAGCAGTACCCAGTACAGCGCCAGGAAGACCGGCATCTGCACCAGGATCGGCAGGCAGCCGCCCAGCGGGTTGATCTTCTCTTTCTTGTACAGCTCCATCATCGCCTGGGACATCTTCTGGCGATCGTCACCGTACTGCTCTTTGAGCGAGGCGACTTTTGGCGCGACGGAGCGCATGCGCGCCATCGAACGGTAGCTGGCAGCCGACAGCGGGAAGAACAGGCCCTTGATGAGCATGGTCAGCACGATGATCGACCAGCCCCAGTTACCCAGCAGGCTGTGGATATGTTGCAGCAGCCAGAAGATCGGCTGGGCAATGAACCAGAGGATGCCGTAATCGACGGTCAGTTCCAGGCCTGGGGACAACTCTTTCAGCTTGGCCTGGCTCTTGGGGCCAGCGTACAGCATGGCACTGGTTTCGGCCGTGGCGCCTGCCGCGACGTTCAGCGCAGGACCGGTATAGCCGATGATGTAGTTGCCCTGGCTGTCCTTGCGGGTCTGGACAACGTTGTTATCCGAGCTTTTCGGGATCCAGGCCGTCACGAAGTAGTGCTGCAGCCAGGCGACCCAACCGCCGGAAACATTTTCTTTCAAACTACCTTTGTCGATGTCCTTCATGGACACCTTCTTGTACGGCTCCGAACTTGTCCACAGGGCCGCGCCCAGGTAAGTGGCGGTACCGGTGGCCGTGCTCGAGGACGGATCGGAGCTGGCGTCGCGCTTGAGCTGGGCAAACAGGTTGCCGGTCCAGGCCTGGCCGCTCTGGTTGTCGATCAGGTAGGACACGGTCAGGTCATATTCACCGCGCTTGAAGGCAAAGCGCTTGATGTAGTTGACGCCGTTGTCGCTGAACTTCAGGTCGACGACCAGTTGCTCCTGGCCATCGGCCAGCTGATAGCTGCGCTGCTCGGTGGCGTACAGCGGGCGGCCACTGGCACGGGCATCCGGACCGTTGACACCGGTCAGGCCGCTTTGCGCAAGGTAGGTACGCTCGTTGCCGTTGTCGAACAACTGGAACGGAATGTCCGGATGGTCCTGCCGGCGTGGATACTTGGGCAGGTTCAGCTGGACGATGTCACCGCCGACAGGGTCGATAGCCAGGTCCAGGACATCGGTCTTGATCCGGATCAGGTCCTTGCTGATGGCGACGGGCGCAAGTTCCGCCGCGCTCGAATCAGCATTGGCGCTCGGCACATCGGCGTTTGCACCGGAATTGCCGGCGCGCGCGGTGTCCGGCAATGCCGGGGCAGCGTTGCTGGCGGCAGCATGCTGAGTCGGCAAGGCAGCCTGGCCATAGTCCTGGTTCCACTTGAGGACCATGACGTAGGACACGATTGCCAGGGCGACGATCAGGATCGTGCGTTTAATATCCATGATTACTCGGCTATCGAAGAATTTCGGGAGGAAGGCGCTGGCGGAACCGGATCGAAACCGCCGGGGTTCCACGGATGGCAACGCCCAAGGCGACGAACGGCTAGCCACCCGCCACGCAACAGGCCATGCGATTCGATGGCTTCTTGAGCGTAACAGGAGCAACTGGGGTAGAAACGACAGTGACTGGCCATCAGAGGACTAATGGCGTAACGGTAAAACTGGATCGGAACGAGTGCCAGTTTACGCATCGTGACTGTCTACCCCTGCAGATTCGGCATTAACCGCTGGAGAGGGCCGACTGCGAGCGAGCCGTTTCCAGAGCTTGCCAAAATGTTGGTGCAATTCTGGGTTTTCAATCTCGCCCAACCCCTTGCGCGCGACGATCACGATATCCCAACCGGCAAGCATTTGCTGGTGCAGGCGAAAGGAATCGCGCATCAAACGTTTAAGGCGATTGCGTTGAACGGAGAGCTTGACGCTCTTCTTGCCGATCACCAACCCGAGGCGGGGATGATCAAGACCGTTCTCGCGGGCAAGGATAAGCAGGTTTTTCCCTGGAACCTTGCCGGTTGGGGAGTCGAAGACCGCTTTGAAATGCCGGGGTGTAAGCAGACGCTTATCCCGACTGAAGTCCTGACTCACCACCTGTGCCGAAAAATCAAATGGCCAGACGCTTACGGCCTTTGGCACGACGACGCGACAGTACGGCGCGGCCGTTCTTGGTAGCCATACGAGCACGGAAACCGTGAGTGCGCGCGCGCTTGATGGTGCTTGGTTGGAAAGTACGTTTCATGGCGTGTTACCTGGTTCGTCGACAACGGGCCGGAATGGCCCCCGTTTTAAGAGATCGGCGATTCTAGAGAAAGCAAGCCGATAGGTCAATTTCCAACCAGCGTTTCCTTATGGATGGACATGCACCGGGGCGAGCCCGAGGACAGGTGGGTCAGGTTCACGCCGGCAGATAAACATAGAAAAAAAGAAGAAGGATTTTATAAAGCTTTTCTAAAGATCTTATAAAGCTTATGTGGACAACCTTCTGTGGATAAACGGCTGTAGCCCTTTATACATAGGCTGTACAGAGAATCAAAACCCTGTCGGTAACAGGTGCTGCGCCTGTGCCGCGTCCTCGGAAAAGGTGTGGATAGAACGCCTGTTTATCCACAGAGGAATTATCCACAGTTTTCAGGTAGGGGTTGTGCATAGAGCTCAAGGGTTGTTATCCACAGAGCTTATGCACATGTGGATGGTGTCTTTTCAGGCACTAAATTGCTGATTTGGCACGCTTCGGGTCGCACCTGCATGTGGATAACTGAGCGTACGCTCGGTACAATGGCTGCTTGTTTTTGCCTCACCGGCGTTCAAACTCAGGGGATATCCGTGTCAGTGGAACTTTGGCAGCAGTGCGTGGAGCTTTTGCGCGATGAGCTGCCTGCCCAGCAATTCAACACCTGGATCCGTCCGCTACAGGTCGAAGCCGAAGGCGACGAGTTGCGCGTCTATGCGCCTAACCGTTTCGTTCTCGATTGGGTCAACGAAAAGTACCTTGGCCGACTGCTCGAGCTGTTGGGCGAGAAAGGCAACGGGATGGCGCCTGCGCTTTCCTTGTTAATAGGCAGCCGCCGCAGTTCGGCAGCGCGTGCCGCGCCTACCGCCCCGGTCAGCGCCGCGATGGCGGCGTCCCAGGCCCAGGCCGCGCAGGTGGTGGCACCGGCTGAACCGGTCGCCACGCCCGTCGCGGCCTCCGCTCCGGCCAGCATCATCGAGCAAGCGCCTTCGCGTGAAAGCTTCGACGCCATGGGTGATTCGTCTCCGGCGCCTGTCGCCGCCAGCCGCGCCGAACAGCGCACCGTGCAGGTGGAAGGCGCGCTCAAGCACACCAGCTACCTGAACCGCACCTTTACCTTCGAGACGTTTGTCGAAGGTAAATCCAACCAGCTGGCCAGGGCAGCGGCCTGGCAGGTGGCGGATAACCCGAAGCATGGCTATAACCCGCTGTTCCTTTATGGTGGCGTAGGCCTGGGTAAGACTCACCTGATGCATGCTGTGGGTAACCACCTGCTGAAGAAGAACCCCAACGCCAAGGTTGTGTACCTGCATTCCGAGCGCTTCGTCGCTGACATGGTCAAGGCGCTGCAGCTCAACGCGATCAACGAGTTCAAGCGCTTCTACCGTTCGGTGGACGCCCTGCTGATCGATGACATCCAGTTCTTCGCCCGCAAGGAGCGTTCGCAGGAAGAGTTTTTCCACACCTTCAATGCCCTGCTTGAGGGTGGACAGCAGGTCATCTTGACCAGCGATCGCTACCCGAAGGAAATCGAAGGCCTGGAAGAGCGTCTCAAGTCGCGCTTCGGCTGGGGCCTGACCGTCGCGGTGGAGCCGCCAGAACTCGAGACTCGGGTGGCCATCCTCATGAAGAAAGCGGATCAGGCCAAGGTCGATCTGCCCCACGACGCCGCGTTCTTCATTGCCCAGCGCATCCGTTCCAACGTGCGTGAGCTCGAAGGTGCCTTGAAGCGTGTCATCGCGCACTCTCACTTCATGGGCCGCGATATCACGATCGAGCTGATCCGCGAGTCGCTCAAGGACCTGTTGGCGCTGCAGGACAAGCTGGTCAGTGTGGATAACATCCAGCGCACTGTGGCCGAGTACTACAAGATCAAGATCTCCGATCTGCTGTCCAAGCGACGCTCTCGCTCGGTGGCCCGGCCACGTCAGGTGGCCATGGCCCTGTCCAAGGAGCTGACCAACCACAGTCTGCCGGAGATTGGCGACGTGTTCGGCGGCCGCGACCACACGACCGTGCTGCACGCCTGCCGCAAGATCAACGAACTCAAGGAGTCCGACGCGGACATCCGCGAGGACTACAAGAACCTGCTGCGCACGCTCACGACCTGATGGGCGTCGGCGCACCCTTTATGAAGGCAAGGGACTAGACCATGCATTTCACCATTCAACGCGAAGCCCTGTTGAAACCCCTGCAACTGGTCGCAGGTGTCGTAGAGCGCCGCCAGACCTTGCCGGTACTGTCCAACGTGCTGCTGGTCGTGCAAGGCCAGCAGCTGTCGTTGACCGGCACCGACCTGGAAGTCGAACTGGTCGGCCGCGTACAGCTCGAAGAGCCGGCTGAGCCCGGCGAGATCACGGTTCCTGCGCGCAAGCTCATGGACATCTGCAAGAGCCTGCCCAGCGACGTGCTGATCGACATCAGGCTCGACGAGCAGAAGCTGGTGGTCAAGGCGGGGCGCAGCCGTTTCACCCTGTCGACGCTTCCAGCCAACGACTTCCCCACGGTGGAAGAAGGCCCTGGCTCGCTGACCTGCAGCCTGGAGCAAAGCCGGCTGCGTCGTCTGATCGAACGTACCAGCTTTGCAATGGCCCAACAGGACGTACGCTACTACCTCAACGGGATGCTGCTTGAAGTATCGACCGATACCCTGCGCGCTGTTGCCACCGACGGTCACCGTCTGGCCATGTGCTCGATGCAAGCGGCTATCGGTCAGGCCGACCGTCACCAGGTGATCGTGCCGCGCAAGGGCATCCTCGAGCTGGCGCGCCTGCTCACCGATCCCGAGGGCATGGTCAGCATCGTCCTGGGCCAGCACCATATCCGTGCAACCACGGGCGAGTTCACCTTCACCTCCAAGCTGGTGGATGGCAAGTTCCCCGACTACGAGCGCGTCCTGCCGAAGGGTGGCGACAAGCTGGTGATTGGCGACCGTCAGTCGCTGCGCGAAGCGTTCAGCCGTACGGCTATCCTCTCCAACGAGAAGTACCGTGGCATTCGCCTGCAGTTGGCTGCCGGCCAGCTCAAGATCCAGGCGAACAACCCTGAGCAGGAAGAGGCTGAGGAAGAAATCGGCGTCGACTACAACGGTGGTTCGCTGGAAATCGGTTTCAACGTCAGCTACCTGTTGGACGTGCTAGGTGTGATGACGACAGAGCAGGTGCGCCTGATCCTGTCTGACTCCAACAGCAGCGCCCTGTTGCAGGAAGCCGGCAATGACGATTCGGCCTACGTTGTCATGCCGATGCGCCTGTAACGTACAGCTGAATCTCGATGTCCCTTCGAAGTGTCTCTGTCACCGCGGTGCGCAATCTGCACCCGGTGACCTTTAAACCCTCCCCCCGCATCAACATCCTCTACGGCGCCAATGGCAGTGGCAAAACCAGCGTGCTGGAAGCCGTGCACCTGCTCGGTCTGGCTCGTTCGTTTCGCAGCACGCGACTGACACCCGTCATCCAGTACGAGCAGGCCAACTGTACGGTTTTCGGTCAGGTCGACACAGGCGAAGGCGGCACCAGCAACCTTGGTGTTTCTCGTGAGCGCCAAGGGGACTTCACCATCCGCATCGATGGCCAGAATGCCCGTAGCGCTGCCCAGCTGGCGGAGCTGCTTCCGCTCCAGCTGATCAACCCTGACAGTTTTCGTTTGCTGGAAGGCGCACCCAAGGTCCGGCGTCAGTTTCTGGATTGGGGAGTGTTCCACGTGGAACCTCGTTTCATGGCCACTTGGCAGCGCCTGCAGAAGGCGCTGCGGCAGCGAAACTCGTGGTTGCGGCATGGTACACTTGACGCTGTTTCGCAAGCCGCCTGGGACCGGGAATTAGCCTTGGCGAGCGCGGAAATAGATGAATACCGCCGCAACTACATCAAGGCCTTGAAGCCTGTCTTTGAGCGAACCCTGAGCGAGTTGGTCGAGCTGGAAGGCTTGACCCTCAGCTACTACCGCGGCTGGGACAAGGATCGCGAGCTGAGCGAAGTACTCGCTGCGTCGTTACTGCGTGATCAGCAAATGGGACATACCCAGGCTGGCCCGCAGCGCGCCGATCTGCGTCTGCGACTGGGTGCGAACAACGCTGCTGACATCCTCTCGCGTGGCCAGCAGAAGCTTGTAGTCTGCGCCCTGCGCATCGCCCAAGGGCATCTCGTCAGCCAGGTGCGTCGCGGCCAATGTATTTATCTCGTCGATGACTTGCCCTCCGAACTGGACGAGCAACATCGCCGCGCACTGTGTCGCTTGTTAGAAGAATTGAACTGCCAGGTATTTATCACCTGTGTAGACCACGAATTACTGAGGGATTGCTGGCGCACGGATACGCCAGTCGCTTTGTTCCACGTGGAACAAGGCCGTATCACCCAGACCCACGACCATCGGGAGTGAAGGCATGAGCGAAAATCAAACGTACGACTCTTCCAGCATCAAGGTGCTGAAAGGTCTGGATGCCGTGCGTAAGCGCCCTGGCATGTACATTGGCGACACCGATGATGGCAGCGGCCTGCACCACATGGTGTTCGAGGTGCTCGACAACTCGATCGACGAAGCCCTCGCCGGTCACTGCGATGACATCACCGTCATCATTCACCCGGATGAATCCATCAGTGTCCGCGACAACGGTCGTGGCATTCCGGTTGATGTGCATAAGGAAGAAGGCGTCTCCGCAGCTGAGGTCATCATGACCGTGCTGCACGCTGGCGGTAAATTCGACGACAACTCCTATAAAGTTTCCGGCGGTCTGCACGGCGTTGGTGTTTCCGTAGTGAACGCACTGTCCGAGAAGCTGGTGCTGACCGTACGCCGCAGTGGCAAGATCTGGGAGCAAACCTACGTTCATGGTGTTCCGCAGGCACCCATGGCTATCGTGGGCGACAGCGAAACCACCGGTACGCATATCCTGTTCATGCCGTCGGCTGAGACCTTCAAGAACATCCACTTCAGCTGGGACATTCTGGCCAAGCGCATCCGTGAGCTGTCCTTCCTCAACTCCGGCGTCGGCATCCTGCTCAAGGATGAACGTAGCGGCAAAGAGGAGTACTTCAAGTACGAAGGCGGTCTGCGCGCCTTCGTGGACTACCTGAACACCAACAAGACGCCGGTGAACTCGCAGGTATTCCACTTCAACGTCCAGCGTGACGACGGCGTGGGTGTCGAGATTGCCCTGCAGTGGAACGACAGCTTCAACGAGAATCTGTTGTGCTTCACCAACAACATTCCCCAGCGTGACGGCGGTACTCACCTGGTGGGCTTCCGTTCGGCGCTGACCCGCAATCTGAACAACTACATCGAGCAGGAAGGGCTGGCCAAGAAGAACAAGGTTTCGACGACTGGCGACGATGCCCGCGAAGGCCTGACCGCAATTATCTCGGTCAAGGTCCCGGACCCGAAGTTCAGCTCGCAGACCAAGGACAAGCTGGTTTCGTCCGAAGTCAAAACCGCGGTCGAGCAAGAGATGGGCAAGTACTTCTCTGACTTCCTGCTGGAGAACCCGGCAGAAGCCAAGGCCGTCGTTGGCAAGATGATCGACGCTGCCCGTGCGCGTGAGGCAGCTCGCAAGGCGCGGGAGATGACCCGTCGCAAGGGCGCCCTGGACATCGCCGGTCTGCCTGGCAAGCTTGCCGACTGCCAGGAGAAAGACCCTGCCCTCTCCGAACTGTACCTGGTGGAGGGTGACTCCGCAGGTGGTTCGGCCAAGCAAGGTCGTAACCGCAAGACCCAGGCCATCCTGCCGCTGAAGGGCAAGATCCTCAACGTCGAAAAGGCACGCTTCGACAAGATGATCTCGTCCCAGGAAGTGGGCACGCTGATCACTGCCCTGGGCTGTGGCATCGGCCGCGAAGAATACAACATCGACAAGTTGCGTTATCACAACATCATCATCATGACCGATGCTGACGTTGACGGTTCGCACATCCGCACCCTGTTGCTGACCTTCTTCTTCCGTCAGCTGCCAGAGCTGGTCGAGCGTGGTTATATCTACATCGCTCAACCGCCGCTGTACAAGGTCAAGCGTGGCAAGCAGGAGCAGTACATCAAGGACGACGACGCCATGGAAGAATACATGACGCAGTCGGCCCTTGAGGATGCCAGCCTGCACCTGGACGAAGACGCACCGCCAGTGTCGGGCGTGGAGCTCGAGCGCTTGGTGAATGACTTCCGTTCGGTGATGAAGACCCTCAAGCGTCTGTCGCGCCTGTACCCGCAGGAACTGACCGAGCACTTCATCTACCTGCCGGAAGTAGCACTGGAGCAGCTGGGCGATCACAGCGTCATGCAAGGCTGGCTGGACAAGCTGCAGGCGCGCCTCAGCACCAGCGAGAAGTCGGGCCTGGCGTACAAGGTCAGCCTGCGTGAAGACAAGGAGCGCAGCGTCTGGTTGCCTGAAGTGGAGATCACCTCCCACGGCCTGGCGAGCTACATCACCTTCAACCGTGACTTCTTCGGCAGCAACGACTACCGCACCGTGACCGCCCTGGGCTCGAAGCTCAGTACGCTGTTGGGTGAAGGTGCCTACGTGCAGCGTGGCGAGCGCAAGAAAGCCGTGGTCGAGTTCAAGGAAGCCCTTGAGTGGCTGATGAATGAAACCGCCAAGCGTCATACCATCCAGCGATACAAAGGGCTGGGCGAGATGAACCCCGACCAGTTGTGGGAAACCACCATGGACCCGACCGTACGCCGGATGCTGAAGGTGACGATCGAGGATGCGATCGGTGCCGACCAGATCTTCAACACCCTGATGGGCGATGCGGTGGAACCACGCCGTGAGTTCATCGAAAGCAACGCATTGTCGGTGTCCAATCTGGACTTCTGATACGCGCTGTAAAAACAAAGACCCCGGCCTAGGCCGGGGTTTTTCGTTCTGGGGGCCTGACCTTCACCAACCCGAGGCACTAGACTGGAATCAGGCAACAGGAGACTGACAATGATCATCGGCCGCAACATGCAGGTGGAAGCCCTGTTCGACAAGGCGACCTCGACCATCAGCTACCTGGTCATGGACCGTGCCTCGAAACACTGCGCGCTCATCGACAGTGTGCTCGGCTTCGATGCAAAGTCGGGACGCACGGATACAGCGTCTGCTGACAACCTGATCGAACGGGTCAAGCAACTGGACGCCAAGGTGGAATGGATTCTCGAAACCCATGTGCATGCCGATCACCTGTCGGCGGGCGCTTACCTCAAAGCGCAACTGGGAGGCGAGATTGCCATCGGCAACCGTATCACCCAGGTCCAGAAGGTATTCGGCGCGTTGTTCAATGCTGAGGCAGGCTTCGCTCGCGATGGCAGCCAGTTCGATGTGTTGTTCAACGACCAGCAGACATTCAGCATCGGCAGCTTGCAGGCTCGCGCCATGCATACGCCCGGCCATACGCCGGCCTGCATCACCTACCTGATTGAAGACGCCGGCGAGCAGGCTGCCTTTGTCGGCGACACGTTGTTCATGCCAGATTACGGCACAGCGCGATGTGACTTCCCGGGTGCTGATGCGCGTACCCTGTATCGATCGATCCGGCGCATCCTTGCCCTCCCCCCTGACACCCGGTTGTTCATGTGCCATGACTACCTGCCGGGTGGCCGCGAGATGCGCTATGTGACGACCGTTGCCGAGCAGCGTGCGAGCAATATCCACATCCATGACGGCATCAGCGAAGACAGCTTCGTTGCCATGCGAGAGGCGCGTGACGCCACTCTGGAAATGCCAGTGTTGATACTGCCCTCGGTGCAAGTCAACATGCGCAGCGGCCAGCTGCCGGAGCCAGAAGCCAACGGCGTGCGTTACCTGAAAATCCCGCTCAATATGCTGTAGGACGAATGGGATGACAGGCTATTCCGCGAGCAGGTCGTCCTGCTCCTGGGCGCACAAGCCCAGCAGGTAATCCCAGACCACGCGCAGACGTACCGACTTGTGCAGCTCCCGACGCGTGCAGATCCAGTAGCTGCGCTGGATCGTCTCGCTGGGCAACACTCGCACCAGCTGCGGATCGTTCCGGGCCATGTAGTTGGGTAGCACGGCAATACCCAGCCCTGCCCTCGCCGCCTGCTGCTGGGCGATCACGCTGGTGCTGCGAAACACCACGCTTGGGGTACGGCAGAAGCTGTTGAGAAACAGCAGCTCCTGGCTGAACAGCAGGTCATCGACATAACCGATCCAGCTGTGCCGGGCTAGGTCTTCGCGCTGTTGCAGCGGCGGCGCCTTGGCCAGGTACTCGCGGCTGGCGTAGAGGGCCAGCCGGTAGTCGGTGAGCTTTCGGGTAATCAGCAGGTCCGCGTTGGGGCGTTCCAGGTGAATGCTGATCTCGGCCTCGCGGTTGAGAATGCTGACAAACCGCGGCACCGCCACCAGCTCCACTTCAAGCCCTGGATACCGTTCGAACAGCGCATTCATGCGCGGCGTAAAGAACATGATGCCGATGCCTTCAGTCACCCCAAGGCGGATCTTGCCCAGTGGCGTGATGGCCTGGGTGATCTCCTCCTGCGCCAACAGGGCGACGTTCTCCATCGCTTCGGCATGCTTGAGCAAGGCCTGGCCCGAAGGCGTCAGTTCGTAGCCCTGGGCGTGCTGGACGAACAACGCCGTGCCCAGGCTCTGCTCGATATTCTCGATATGGCGGGCGACAGTACTGTGGGTGGTATTGAGACGCTTGGCTGCAGCCAGAAGCCGGCCGCTGCGCTGCAACTCGAGGAAAAACCGCAGATCATTCCAGTCGAACATGCTTTTCCTTGTGAATCAGGCGTCCACGAGCGGTGTGCTAAAACGCACAACGGTTGCGCGAAAACTAACGTTTCCTTCGCGAAAATAATCAATAACATGGACCGGGACAAGAACAATAATCAGGCGCGAGGTTGCATATGCCATCAGCCGATTCTGTCTTCGACTACGTGATCGTTGGCGCGGGCCCCGCTGGGTGCCTGTTGGCTAATCGCTTGTCGGCAGACCCCTCCTCCCGTGTCCTGCTGCTTGAAGCGGGCGGACGCGACAACTACCACTGGATTCACATTCCTGTCGGTTACCTCTATTGCATCAACAACCCCCGCACGGACTGGTGCCTGAAAACCGAGGCGCAGCCGGGCCTGGGTGGACGAAGCCTGGGATATCCTCGCGGCAAGGTGCTCGGTGGTTGCTCGTCGATCAACGGCATGATCTACATGCGGGGTCAGGCCGCGGACTATGACCGCTGGGCCGAACAGGGCAACGCGGGCTGGAGCTGGAACGAGGTCCTGCCGCTGTTCAGGTCTTGCGAGAACCACTACGGCGGTGCCAACGAGAGCCATGGTGCCGAGGGCGAATGGCGCGTCGAGCAGCAGCGCTACGCATGGCCGATCCTGGATGCGTTCCGTGAAGCCGCGGCGCAGTCGGGCATCGCCAGCATTCCCGACTTCAATACCGGGGACAACGAGGGCTGTGGATATTTTCAGGTCAACCAGCGCAGTGGAATTCGCTGGAACTCGGCCAAGGCTTTTCTGCGGCCTGTGGCCAACCGGCCCAACCTGACCGTGCTGACCGGCGTCGAGGTCGACCAGGTGCTGCTGGACAACACCCGGGCCTGCGCCGTGAAGGCGCGCTGGCAAGGTGGCTGGCAAGAGTTCGGAGCGCGCCGGGAGATCATTCTTTGCGCTGGCGCCGTCGGCTCGCCAGGTGTTCTGCAACGTTCGGGCATTGGTCCGCGCAAACTGCTTGAAAGTCTTGGCATCGGCGTTCGCCACGAGCTGCCCGGTGTCGGCGGCAACCTGCAGGATCACCTGCAATTGCGCCTCATCTATCAGATCCGCAACGCCCGTACGCTCAACCAGATGGCCAACAGCCTGTGGGGCAAGATGGGCATGGGCCTGCGCTATCTCTATGACCGCAGTGGGCCGCTGGCCATGGCGCCCAGCCAGCTGGGCGCCTTCGTGCGCTCCGATCCGGAGCAAGCGACGGCCAATCTGCAGTACCACGTGCAGCCCCTGTCGCTCGAGCGCTTTGGCGAGCCGTTGCATCAGTTTCCAGCCTTCACCGCTTCGGTGTGCAACCTGCGGCCGCGCAGCCGTGGGCGAATCGACATCCGCTCCGCCGACATGGCCGATGCGCCAATCATCGATCCCAACTACCTGAGCGACCCGGAAGACCTGCGGGTCGCGGCCCAGTCGATCCGTATCACCCGGCGCATTGTCCAGGCCCCTGCCCTGGCGGCATACGCGCCAGAGGAATACCTGCCCGGCCCTGCCTTGCAAAGCGAGGAACAGCTCCGTGACGCGGCGGGCAAGATCGGCACCACGATCTTCCACCCCGTGGGCACCTGCCGGATGGGCAACGGCGCGCTGGACGTGGTCGACGACCAGCTGCGGGTCCATGGCGTGCCGGGATTGCGCGTGGCCGATGCTTCGATCATGCCGCAGATCGTCTCGGGCAATACCTGTTCACCCACGCTGATGATCGCCGCGAAAGCGGCGCAACTAATCCTCAAGGGGGCAGCCACCCACATCAACCTCAACGACACAAACGCCCTACCGACGCCCTGACCAAGGGCGTGCAGTACCGGCAGCCCCAGCGGTCAGCGGCTGCCGACAGTGGAACAAAAAGAATAATCACTGTGGCCCGCGGGCCGAGGACAGCAACGATGTCGGACTACATCCAGGAACAAGGCGCGGCGGCCACGACCAACAGCCGTCGCGAAGAGCGCAAGATCATTTTCGCGTCATCCCTCGGGACTGTGTTCGAGTGGTATGACTTTTTTCTCTATGGGGCGCTGGCCGCGGTCATCAGCAAGCAGTTCTTTGCCGGGGTCAACGACACCACTGCCTTCATCTTCGCCTTGATGGCGTTTGCGGCGGGCTTCCTGGTGCGTCCCTTCGGCGCCCTGGTGTTCGGGCGCCTGGGCGACATGATCGGGCGCAAGTACACCTTCCTGATCACCATCGTGCTGATGGGCCTTTCTACCTTCGCGGTGGGTCTGCTGCCCACCTACGCCAGCATCGGCATCGCGGCGCCCATCATCCTCGTGGTGCTGCGGATGCTCCAGGGCCTGGCGCTGGGTGGTGAGTATGGCGGTGCGGCCACCTACGTGGCCGAACACGCTCCGCCCGGCAAGCGCGGTTTCCACACCGGCTTCATCCAGTCCACCGCTACCCTTGGCTTGCTGCTGTCGCTGGTGGTGGTATTGGGTAGCCGCTATATCAGCGGTGATGAGTTCGAAACCTGGGGCTGGCGCCTGCCGTTCCTGCTGTCGATCGTGCTGCTGGGCATCTCCACCTGGATCCGCATGAGCATGCACGAGTCGCCGGCATTCGTGAAAATGAAGGCCCAAGGCAAGATCAGCAAGTCTCCGATTCGCGAGTCCTTCACCTCCTGGCCCAACCTGAAGGTGGTCCTTACCGCCCTTTTCAGCATCAACGCCGGGCAAGCGGTGACCTTCTACACCGCGCAATTCTACGTGCTGTTCTTCATGACACAGATGCTCAAGGTCGATCCGGCCCAGGCCAATACCCTGCTAATCATCAGCGTGGTGATAGGCGCACCGTTCTTCGTGTTCTTTGGCTGGTTGTCCGACCGTATCGGGCGCAAGCCGATCCTGATGGTTGGCCTGCTGCTGGCGACCGTGTGCTACTTCCCGATGTTCAAGGCCCTGAGCCATTACGCCAACCCGCAGATCGACGCCGCCAGCCGTGAGGCGCCGATTGTCGTCGTCGCCGATCCGCAGAGCTGCACCTTCCAGTTCGACCCTGTGGGCAAGGCACGCTTCGACAGCCCGTGCGACAAGGTCAAGACGTTCCTGGTCAAGCAAGGCCTGCCGTACAGCTCGGTGAGCGCGGCCAGCGGCAGCAATGTCGTGGTGAACATTGGCGCGCAGAAGATCGACGGCTTCAACGAAGCGGCGATGCGCACGGCCATCGACCAGGCTGGCTATCCGGCCAAGGCTGATCCGGCACAGGTCAACCAGTTCATGGTGGTGGTGCTGATCGTCGCGATGATCCTGATCGCTACCATGACCTATGGACCGCTGGCCGCGGTCATGGTCGAGCTGTTCCCGACGCGCATCCGCTATACCTCGATGTCCCTGCCCTACCACATCGGCAACGGCTGGTTCGGGGGCTTCCTGCCTACCGTGTCGTTCGCGTTGGTGGTGTACACCGGGGATATCTTTTATGGCTTGTGGTACCCGGTACTGATCACGGGCGTGAGCCTGGTGGTGGGACTTTTCTGCCTGAAAGAAACCCGCGATGTGGACATCGACAAGGTGTGATTCACAGGCATGAAAAAACCGGCTTAAAAGCCGGTTTTTTTATGCTCTGAAAAAACTTATGCACGATTTTCAAGAAACGGTCATACAGAGAAATAAAACTTAAAATCAATCACTTACGGGCGTTTTAGAACAGTAATCCAAAAACTGCCCACAAGTTATCCACAAAAGCCTCAGGCAGCGCCTTCCGACGGATTTTCCGCAGTGGCAGGCAACGAACCCAGCTCGCGCTGGGTCTGCGCATTCCATGCCGCGACGCGGTCATTGAGCTCGGCAACCGCTCGCGGACCGGTGCCTTGGGCGTACATGGGGGCGCCGATCACCAGGTCGATGGTCCCCGAGCGCTTGCCCCAGCCTTCCTTGGGCCAGAACTTGCCAGCGTTGTGCGCGATCGGCAGTACAGGCATTTCGGCATTGACCGCCAAGGCGCTGCCGCTGCGCGAGAACTTGCCGATCTGGCCAAACGGCACCCGGGTGCCCTCGGGGAAAATCAACACCCATACCTTTTCCTTGAGCAGCTTGTCGCCCTTGCTGGCCACCTGGCGCAGGGCTTCCTTCGGATTCTCGCGGTCAATGGCGATCGGCCGCAGCATGGCCATGGCCCAGCCGAAGAACGGCACGTACAGCAGCTCGCGCTTCAACACCTGGCTCAGCGGCTGGAAGTGCGCTGAAAGATAGAACGTCTCCCAGGTGCTCTGATGGTTCGAGACGATCACGCAAGGCTGGGCAGGCACGTTTTCAGCGCCAGTGACCCTGACCTTGATCCCCAGGAACACCCGCGTCAGCAGCAGGGCGAAGCGGCACCAGTAGACGTTGATGAAACGGTAGCGCCCGCGAAACGACAGGAAAGGCGCGATAAAGAAGCTCAGGGTGCACCACAGCAGCGAACTGGTACCCAACAGCAGGTAAAAAAGAAAAATTCTGATCGCCTGCAGCATCGACATAGTGGCATGTACCATTGCGGGTCGTGCCCGCTTAGAAAGAGTGCGCCCGCGAGGCGCACTATTGTTGAATAAGGTGTCTGGCAAGGGCTGCCAGATCATCGAACACCAAGGTGTTTTCCGGAATCCCCTTGCTCAGGGTCCGTTCGCCTTTTCCGGTTTTTACCAGAACAGGTTGTGCATCGACGGCCCGCGCGGCCTCCAGGTCACCAGAACTGTCACCGACAAACCATACGCCGGCCAGACTGACCTGATACTGCTCGGCGATCGCCCGCAGCATTCCGGGCTTGGGCTTGCGGCATTCGCAGCCCTCGTCCGGCCCGTGCGGGCAATACACGATCAAGCCCACTTCGCCGCCCGCCTCGGCCACCAGCTCGCGCAGGCGCGCGTGCATGGCGTTGAGGGTGGCCAGCGGATAGTAACCGCGGGCAATGCCGGACTGGTTGGTGGCCACCGCCACCGTCCAGCCCGCCTTGCTCAACTGCGCGATGGCCTCGATCGAGCCGGGAATGGGAATCCATTCTTCCAGCGACTTGATGTAGGCGTCGGAGTCGTGATTGATCACGCCGTCCCGATCAAGAATCAGCAGTTTCAAGGCTTACCCCAGCAACGAGATGTCGGCCACGCCCAGGAACAGACCGCGCAGGCGGCTGAGCAGGGCATAACGGTTGGCGCGCACGCTGGCGTCCTCGGCATTGACCATCACCGCCTCGAAGAAGGCATCGACCGGCTCGCGCAGTGCTGCCAGACGGGCCAGCGCTTCGCTGTACTGACGCGCCGCCGCCATCGGCACCACGGCCTGGTCGGCCTGCTGGATCGCCGAGTACAGGGAGAACTCGTTGGCGTTGTCGAAGTACTTCGGCTCGACCTGGGCAGCGATGGCGCCTTCAGCCTTGCCCAGCAGGTTCGACACGCGCTTGTTCACCGCCGCCAGCGCCTCGGCTTCCGGCAGCTTGCGGAAAGCCTGGACGGCCTGCACGCGCTGGTCGAAGTCCAGCGCAGAGCCAGGCTTCAGGGCACGCACCGAAAGGTAGGTGGCAACGTCGATGCCTTCGTCTTCGTAGCGTGCACGCAGGCGGTCGAAGATGAACTCCAGCACCAGGTCGGCCAGGCCGGCGGACTTGACGTTGTTGCCGAACTGCACCACGGCGAAGCTCACGGCGTCGGTCAGGTCAAGGTCCAGCTGCTTGTCGATCAGGATACGCAGGATGCCCAGTGCGGCACGGCGCAAGGCATACGGGTCCTTGCTGCCGGTCGGCAGCATGCCGATGCCGAAGATGCCGACCAGGGTGTCGAGCTTGTCGGCGATGGCCACGGCAGCACCGGTGAGGGTCTGCGGCAACTCGGCGCCAGCACCACGCGGCATGTACTGCTCGTTCAGCGCCAGCGCGACGTCTTCTGGCTCACCGTCGTTGAGGGCGTAGTAGTAACCGGCCACGCCTTGCATCTCGGGGAACTCGCCGACCATCTCGGTGGCCAGGTCGCACTTGGACAGCAGGCCGGCGCGCGCCGCGCGCTGGGCGTCGCCACCGATGTGCGGGGCGATGAACGCCGCCAGCCGGGAGACGCGCTCGGCCTTGTCGAAGACGCTGCCCAGCTGCGCCTGGAACACCACGTTCTGCAGGCGCTCGTTGAAGCTTTCGAGCGGCTGCTTCTTGTCCTGCTTGAAGAAGAACTCGGCGTCGGTCAGGCGGGGGCGCACGACCTTCTCGTTGCCCAGCACGATCTGCCGCGGGTCGCGGCTCTCGACGTTGGCCACGGTGATGAAGCGCGGCAGCAGCTTGCCTTCGCTGTCGAGCAGGCAGAAGTACTTCTGGTTGTCCTGCATGGTGGTGATCAGGGCTTCCTGCGGCACCTCCAGGAAACGCTCCTCGAAGGAGCACACCAGCGGCACGGGCCATTCGACCAGCGCGGTCACTTCGTCGAGCAGCGCGGGCGGCACGATCGCGGTGCCTTCCTGCTGCAGGGCCAGTTCGGCGGTACGCTTGCCGATCAGCTCGCGGCGCTCGGCGAAGTCAGCCAGCACGTAGGCCTTGCGCAGGTCTTCGGCGTAGTTGGCCGGGGCGGTGATGGTGACGTCTTCCGGGTGGTGGAAACGGTGACCACGGGACACGCGACCGGACTTCTGCGCCAGCAGCGTGCAGTCGATGACCTCGTCGCCCAGCAGCATCACCAGCCACTGGGTCGGACGCACGAACTCTTCCTTGCGGGCACCCCAGCGCATGCGCTTGGGGATCGGCAGGTCGTTGAGCGAGTCCTCGACGATGGTCGGCAGCAGGCTCGCGGTGGCCTTGCCCGGGATGTGCTGGGAGAAACGCAGCTTGGCGCCGGTCTGGTCGATCTCCGACAGGTCGACGCCACACTTCTTGGCGAAGCCCAGGGCGGCCTGGGTCGGATTGCCCTCGGCGTCGAAGGCCGCCTGGCGAGGCGGGCCGTCGACGTTGATGCTGCGGTCAGGCTGCTGGGTATCGAGCGCGGTGAGCAGCACGGCCAGGCGGCGAGGCGCGGCATAGACCCGCTTGCCGGTGTAGTTCAGGCCAGCGGCCTGCAAGCCTTTCTCGATGCCCGCCAGGAAGGCGTCGCCGAGGCTGGCGAGGGCCTTGGGTGGCAGCTCTTCGGTGCCCAGTTCAACCAGGAAATCTTGAGCACTCATTGTGCAGCCTCCAGCTTAGCCAACACTTCATCACGCAGTTCAGGGGTTGCCATCGGGAAGCCCAGCTTGGCGCGGGCCTGCAGGTAGCTTTGCGCCACGGCCCGGGCCAGGGTCCGCACGCGCAGGATGTAGCGCTGGCGCTCGGTCACCGAGATGGCGCGGCGGGCGTCGAGCAGGTTGAAGGTGTGCGAGGCCTTGAGGACCATTTCATAGGTCGGCAGCGGCAGCTCGAGCTCGATCAGGCGATTGGCTTCGCTTTCGTAGAAATCGAACAGTTCGAACAGCTTCTCGACGTTGGCGTGCTCGAAGTTGTAGGTGGACTGCTCCACTTCGTTCTGGTGGAACACATCGCCGTAGGTCACCTTGCCGAACGGGCCATCGGTCCAGACCAGGTCGTAGACCGAATCCACGCCCTGCAGATACATCGCCAGGCGCTCGAGGCCGTAGGTGATTTCGCCGGTGACTGGCATGCACTCGATGCCGCCGACTTGCTGGAAGTAGGTGAACTGCGTGACTTCCATGCCGTTGAGCCAGATCTCCCAGCCCAGGCCCCAGGCGCCCAGGGTCGGCGATTCCCAGTTGTCTTCGACGAAGCGCACGTCGTGCACCAGCGGGTCGAGGCCGATGGCCTTGAGCGAGCCCAGGTACAGCTCCTGGAAGTTGGCCGGGTTCGGCTTGAGGACGACCTGGAACTGGTAGTAATGCTGCAGGCGGTTCGGGTTTTCGCCGTAGCGGCCGTCAGCGGGACGGCGGCTAGGCTGCACGTAGGCGGCGTTCCAGTTTTCTGGACCGATCGCGCGCAGGAATGTAGCGGTATGGAAAGTGCCGGCGCCTACTTCCATATCGTAGGGCTGAAGTACCACACAACCTTGCTCCGCCCAGTACTGTTGCAGGGCGAGGATCAGGTCTTGGAAGGTACGCACGGCTGGCGTAGGCTGGCTCACGAAATTCACCTGTATCTAGGGCTGCGAATGTAAAGAGCGGGAGTATAACCCGATTCGCGCGGCCCTCTACCCTTGGAGCCTTATGCCACGCTGCTTTTGGTGTACCGACGATCCGCTTTACCAGGCCTACCATGATCAGGAGTGGGGCACCCCGCAGCGCGACCCGGCGGCGCTGTTCGAGATGCTGCTTCTGGAAGGGTTTCAGGCGGGATTGTCCTGGATCACCGTGCTGAAAAAGCGTGAGCGCTACCGTGAGGTGCTGCATGGCTTCGACCCGGTGCGCCTGGCCCGGATCAGTGACGAGCGGATCGAGGAACTGATGCTCGACGCGGGGATCATCCGCAACCGGCTCAAGCTCAATGCCGTGCGCCGTAACGCGCGGGCCTGGCTGGCCCTGGACAACCCGGCCGACTGGCTGTGGTCGTTCGTGGGCGGCGCTCCCATCGTCAATCACTTCAGTGCGCGCAGCGATGTGCCCGCGGTGACCGATGAGGCCAAGGCCATGAGCAAGGCGCTGCAGAAGGCGGGGTTCACCTTTGTCGGTCCGACCATCTGCTACGCCTTCATGCAGGCCACCGGCATGGTCATGGACCACACCACCGATTGCGATCGTTACGCCGCACTGCTGCGCTGAAGGTTTACAATGCGCGCCTTGCAATAAAAGGAATCAGCCTGTGGAAAAGTTCAAGGGCGCCCTGATGGTCGGAGCGCTGCGATTGTTCGCCAAGCTTCCCTGGGGGGCCGTGCAGCGAGTCGGTGCAGGCATCGGCTGGCTGATGTGGAAACTCCCCAACGGTTCGCGCAACGTGGTGCGGATCAACCTGGCCAAGTGTTTTCCCGAAATGGACCCGGTTGCCCGTGAGCAGCTGGTGGGCCGTGCCCTGATGGACATCGGCAAGTCGTTCACCGAAAGCGCCTGCGCCTGGATCTGGCCGGCCCAGCGCTCGCTGGCGCTGGTGCGCGAAGTACAAGGCCTCGAGGTGCTGGAGCAGGCGCTGGCCTCGGGCAAGGGCGTGGTCGGCATCACCAGCCACCTGGGCAACTGGGAAGTGCTCAATCACTTCTACTGCAACCAGTGCAAGCCGATCATTTTCTACCGTCCGCCCAAGCTCAAGGCCGTGGACGACCTGTTGCGCGAGCAGCGGGTCCAGATGGGCAATCGTGTCGCGCCATCGACCAAGGAAGGCATCCTCAGCATCATCAAGGAGGTGCGCAAGGGTGGTCAGGTGGGTATTCCCGCGGATCCGGAGCCAGCCGAGTCGGCCGGTTTCTTCGTGCCCTTCCTCGGCACCCAGGCGCTGACCAGCAAGTTCGTGCCGAATATGCTGGCGGGCGGCAAGGCGGTGGGCGTGTTCCTGCATGCGCTGCGACTGCCGGATGGCTCGGGGTTCAAGGTGATCCTCGAAGCGGCGCCAGAGGCCATGTACAGCGAAGATGCCGCGACCGCGACGGCGGCCATGAGCCAGGTGGTGGAGCGTTACGTGCGTGAGTATCCGAGCCAGTACATGTGGAGCATGAAGCGCTTCAAGAAACGGCCGGCCGGGGAAGCGCGCTGGTATTGAAGGGCTTTGGGCCGTTTCAAGCCTGCCTGGCCATGGACTTGCGGTGGCCCCTTCGCTGGCAAGCCAGCTCCCACAGGTACAGCGCCTTCCTTGAGATCAGCGCAGCTCCTGTGGGAGTTGGCTTGCCAGCGAAGGGGCCCGAGATGGCCCTGCTTAAGTATCAGGCTTTATCCAGCTTCCGCAAAAAAACCACCATCTCCTTCTCCGCCTGCTTGTCCCCATGGGCACGCGCCGCTTCCAGGCCGTGCTCCCAAGCTTCACGGGCGCCTGCTGCATCACCCTGCACCTGATACGCCTTGCCCAACAGCTTCCACGCCGCCGAGTATTTCGGGTCGAGCTGCACGCACTTGCTCAAGTGCACCGCGGCCTCGGCACCGTTGCCTTCATCCAGCCAGGCCTTGCCCAGCCCAAAGCGCAGCAGGGAGTTATCCACACCCTTGGCCAGCATCTTCTCAAGCGATTCGCGCATCTCGGGTTCTCCTAGAAAAAGCTCAGGCCCACGTGGAACAGCTTCTCGACGTCGCGGATGTACTTTTTATCCACAACGAACAGGATCACATGGTCGCCTGCCTCGATCACCGTATCGTCGTGGGCGATCAGCACCTCGTCGGCACGGATGATCGCACCGATGGTGGTGCCCTGGGGCAAGGCGATCTCGCCGATGGCCTTGCCGATCACCTTGCTCGACTTGGAGTCGCCGTGGGCGATCGCTTCAATGGCCTCGGCCGCCCCGCGGCGCAGTGAGTGCACGCTGACGATATCGCCACGGCGCACGTGGGCCAGCAAGGTGCCAATGGTCGCCAGCTGTGGACTGATGGCGATGTCGATCTCGCCGCCCTGCACCAGGTCGACGTAGGCCGGGTTGTTGATCAGCGTCATCACCTTGCGCGCGCCCAGGCGTTTGGCCAGCAGCGAGGACATGATATTGGCCTCGTCATCGTTGGTCAGGGCCAGGAAGATATCGGCCTCGGCAATGTTCTCTTCGAGCATCAGGTCCTTGTCGGAGGCGCTGCCCTGCAATACCACGGTGCTTTCCAGGTTGTCCGAGAGGTGCCGGCAACGGGCCGGGTTCATCTCGATGATCTTGACCTGGTAGCGGCTTTCGATGGCTTCGGCCAGGCGTTCGCCGATCTGCCCACCGCCCGCGATGACCACGCGCTTGTTGGTTTCATCGATGCTGCGCAACTCGCCCATCACGGCGCGGATGTGCGCCTTGGCGGCGATGAAGAACACCTCGTCATCGGCTTCGATGACGGTGTCGCCCTGGGGCTTGATCGGCCGGTCACGGCGGAAGATCGCCGCCACCCGGGTGTCAACGTTGGGCATGTGCGAGCGCAGCTGGCGCAGCTGTTGGCCGACCAGCGGGCCGCCGTGATAGGCCTTGACCGCCACCAGCTGCGCCTTGCCGTCGGCGAAGTCGATCACCTGCAAAGCGCCGGGATGTTCGATCAGGCGCTTGATGTAGTGGGTAACGACCTGCTCCGGGCTGATCAGCACATCCACCGGGATGGCCTCGTTGTCGAACAGACCGGCGCGCGTCAGGTACGCCGCCTCGCGCACCCGGGCGATCTTGGTCGGGGTGTGGAACAGCGTGTAGGCGACCTGGCAGGCCACCATGTTGGTCTCGTCGCTGTTGGTCACCGCCACCAGCATGTCGGCGTCGTCGGCGCCGGCCTGGCGCAGCACCGTGGGAAACGACCCACGGCCCTGCACGGTGCGGATATCGAGGCGGTCGCCCAGGTCCCGCAGGCGGTCGCCGTCGGTGTCGACCACCGTGATGTCATTGGCCTCACTGGCCAGGTGCTCGGCTAGCGTGCCGCCGACCTGCCCCGCACCGAGGATGATGATCTTCATCCGCTACTCCTACCGTTAGCCGCGCGTGGCGGCGATCTTGATCAGCTTGGCATAGTAGAAGCCATCGTGACCGCCTTCCTGGGCCAGCAACTGGCGGCCATGGGGCTGGTGCAGGCCGGCCTCGATGGCCATGTCCAGCTCACGGGCACCTGGGGTGCGGGCAAGAAACGCTTCGATCACCTCGGTGTTTTCCGTGGGCAGGCTGGAGCAGGTGGCATAGAGCAGCACGCCACCCACCGCCAGGGTCGGCCACAAGGCATCGAGCAACTCGCCTTGCAGGCTGGCCAGGGCCGGGATGTCGTCGGCCTGCCGGGTCAGCTTGATGTCCGGGTGACGGCGGATCACGCCGGTCGCCGAGCACGGGGCATCGAGCAGGACGCGCTGGAATGGCTTGCCGTCCCACCAGGTGGCGGTCTCGCGGGCATCGCAGGCGATCAGCTCGGCGTCCAGGCCCAGGCGGTCGAGGTTTTCACGAACCCGCGTCAGGCGCTTGGCTTCCAGGTCGATGGCCACGACCTGGTCCAGGCCGCTCTGGGCTTCGAGCAGGTGGCAGGTTTTTCCGCCAGGGGCGCAGCAGGCATCCAGCACGCGCTGGCCCGGGGCGAGGTCGAGCAGGTCGGCCGCCAGTTGCGCGGCTTCGTCCTGCACGCTGACCCAACCCTCGGCAAAGCCTGGGAGCGTGCGCACATCGCAGGCCTCGGCCAGCACGATGCCGTCCTGGCTGAAGCGGCACGCACTGGCGCCGACACCCGCGTCGGCCAGCAGCGCCAGGTAGGCATCGCGGGCGTGATGCCGGCGGTTGACCCGCAGGATCATCGGTGGATGCGCATTGTTGGCGGCGCAGATGGCTTCCCATTGCTCCGGCCAGAAGGCCTTGAGCGACTTCTGCAGCCAGCGCGGGTGAGCCGTGCGGACCACCGGGTCGCGCTCCATGCCGTCCAGCAGCGCCTGGCCTTCAGCTTGTGCGCGGCGCAGCACGGCATTGAGCAGGCCCTTGGCCCAGGGCTTTCTCAGTTTCTCGGCGCAGCCGACGGTCTCGCCGATGGCGGCATGGGCCGGGATACGTGTGTAGAACAACTGGTAAAGCCCCACCAGCAACAGCGCCTGCACGTCGCTGTCGGCACGCTTGAACGGCTTCTGCAGCAGTTGCTCGGCCAGCAGCGCCAGGCGTGGCTCCCAACGGGCGGTACCGAAGGCCAGGTCCTGGGTCAGGCCGCGGTCGCGCTCCTCGACCTTGTCCAGTTGCGCGGGCAATGCGCTGTTGAGCGAAGCCTTGCCGCTGAGCACGGAGGCCAGGGCGCGGGCGGCAGCCAGACGTGAGTTCATTGGCCAAGCACCGTGCCGGTGGCGAATTTCTCGCGGCGGCTGTTGAACAGGTCGCTGAAGTTCAGCGGCTTGCCGCCTGGCAATTGCAGGCGGGTCAGGCACAACGCCTGCTCGCCACAGGCGACCACCAGGCCGTCCTTGCTGGCGCCAAGGATCTCGCCAGGCACGCCCTGCCCTGTGGACAGGTTCGCGGCCAGCACCTTCACGCTTTCACCCCCCAGGGTGCTATGGCACACCGGCCATGGATTGAAGGCCCGCACCAGGCGCTCCAGCTCGTCGGCCGGGCGGCTCCAGTCGATGCGCGCTTCGTCCTTGTTCAGCTTGTGCGCATACGTGGCCAGCGCGTCGTCCTGCACTTCGCCTTCCAGGGTGCCTGCGGCCAGGCCCGCGATGGCCTCGAGCACCGCAGGCGGGCCCATTTCGGCGAGGCGGTCGTGGAGGCTGCCGCCGGTGTCACCGGCGCTGATCGGCGTGCTGACCTTGAGCAGCATCGGCCCGGTATCCAGGCCGGCTTCCATGCGCATCACAGTGACGCCGCTTTCGGCATCACCCGCTTGCACGGCGCGCTGGATCGGCGCGGCACCGCGCCAGCGAGGCAGCAGCGAGGCGTGACTGTTGATGCAGCCCAGGCGAGGAATATCGAGTACCGCTTGAGGCAGGATCAGGCCGTAGGCGACCACCACCATCAGGTCCGGTCGCAACGCGGCGAGTTCGGCCTGGGCCTCGGCGTTGCGCAAGGTCGGCGGTTGCAGCACCGGGATGTCGTGAGCGGCGGCCAGTTGCTTGACCGGGCTTGGCATGAGCTTTTGCCCGCGGCCCGCCGGACGGTCTGGCTGGGTGTAGACGGCCACGATCTCGTAGGGGCTGTCGAGCAGGGCTTTGAGGTGTTCGGCGGCAAACTCTGGGGTGCCTGCGAAGACAATGCGCATGGAGTTCTCGCTGGAAAAGAAAAAGGCTTGCCGGAGCAAGCCTTGGGAGGCGGCGGGATCAGGCTTGCTGGCGGTGCTGCTTTTCCAGTTTTTTCTTGATCCGGTCGCGTTTCAGCTGGGACAGGTAGTCGACGAACAGCTTGCCGTTGAGGTGATCGCATTCGTGCTGGATGCACACCGCGAGCAGGCCTTCGGCGACCAGTTCGTATGGCTTGCCGTCGCGGTCCAGGGCCTTGACCCGGACCTGCAGCGGACGGTCGACGTTCTCGTAGAAGCCAGGCACCGACAGGCAGCCTTCCTGGTACTGGCCCATGTCGTGGGTCAGTTCTTCGATCTCGGGGTTGATGAACACCCGGGGCTCGCTGCGATCTTCGCTCAGGTCCATCACCACCACACGCAGGTGCACGTTGACCTGGGTCGCGGCCAGGCCGATGCCAGGCGCTTCGTACATGGTTTCAAACATGTCATCGATCAGCTGGCGCAGGGCGTCGTCGACTTCCGTCACCGGCTTGGCGAGGGTACGAAGGCGCGGGTCCGGGAATTCGAGGATGTTCAGGATAGCCATAGTGTCCGAGCAGTACTGTGCGTTTGGTTGCAAACATGGACTCACATAATAAAGGGATTCGCTGCGTTCGGCACCTGCCAAAGCTTGGCTAGGGTATGAATGGATGCCTGGAAGCCGGTTCGATGGACAGGTTGTCAAACTATTATCAACACAGTTATCCACAGGTTGTGCCACGTGGATGACCGCCTGCCGATCAAGGATGAATCTGCATGTCGACCCCCTGCTACCCCGCCTGCCCACCCGCCGAACTCGAAGCCCGATTGCGTCTTCACCGCCTACCGCAGATCGGTGGCCAGCGGTTTCACAAGCTGATCCAGGCTTTTGGCAGTGCCTCCTGCGCGCTCGATGCACCCGCTGCTGCCTGGCGGTCGCTAGGCATTCCGGCAGCCAGCAGCGAGGCCCGGCGCAGCCCTGAAGTGCGTGAAGGCGCCGCTGCCGCCAGAGCCTGGATAGAGCGCCCGCACCAGCATTTGCTGATGTGGGACAGTCCTGGATATCCCGCGTTGCTCGCGGAAATAGACGACGCGCCGCCGCTGCTCTTCGTCGCTGGCAACCCCGCCATTCTCGACCAGCCGCAGCTTGCCATCATCGGCAGCCGCCGTGCCTCCCCTCCGGCGCTCGACAGCGCCGCAGGTTTTTCACGTTGTCTCGCCCAGGCCGGATTCACCATCACCAGCGGTCTTGCGCTAGGGGTCGATGGCGCTGCTCATCGGGCGGCGCTGGAGGCAGGCGGGCAAACAATTGGGGTGGTGGGTACCGGGCTGCAAAAACTTTATCCACAGAGTCATCGCGCACTGGCCCGGACTATGGTGGACAGCGGCAGCGCGCTGGTTTCGGAGTTTCCGCTCGACGCGGGGCCCTTGCCTGGCAACTTCCCCAGGCGCAACCGCATCATCAGCGGGCTGTCCGTGGGCGTGCTGGTGGTCGAAGCAGGCCTGGCCAGCGGATCGCTGATCACCGCCCGCCTCGCGGCCGAGCAAGGCCGCGAGGTGTATGCCATTCCGGGATCTATCCACCACCCAGGCGCCAAGGGTTGCCATCAACTGATCCGCGACGGGGCCCTGCTGGTCGAGAGCGTCGGGCAGATCATAGAAAGCCTGCGCGGCTGGCAGAACCTGCCACCGGCACCGGTCGCCCGCGTCGATCATCCATTGCTGGCATTGCTCCTCGCGGCCCCTCTGACCAGCGAAGGCCTGGCACGCAGCAGTGGCCAGCCGTTGGCCCAGGTACTGGCCAGCCTGACCGAGCTTGAGCTTGAAGGCCGCGTCAGCAATGCAGCTGGGCGTTGGTTTGCCCGTTGCGGCTAAGTACACTGCTCACAGCCTTTATGCGGAGAAACAGCAATGGTGAGCAGTTGGCGTGTGCAACAAGCCGCGCGTGAAATTCGGGCGGGCGCGGTGATCGCCTACCCTACCGAAGCGGTCTGGGGCCTGGGCTGTGACCCATGGAACGAAGAGGCGGTGGATCGCCTGCTGGCGATCAAGTCGCGCTCGGTGGACAAGGGGCTGATCCTGATCGCCGACAACATCCGTCAGTTCGACTTTCTGTTCGAGGATTTTCCCCAGGACTGGCTCGATCGCATGGCCAGCACCTGGCCGGGGCCGAACACGTGGCTGGTGCCTCATCAGGGCCTCCTGCCCGAGTGGGTGACCGGCGTGCATGACACAGTGGCCTTGCGGGTCAGCGATCATCCCGTGGTACGCGACCTGTGCGCCCTGGTGGGCCCGCTGATCTCGACCTCGGCCAATCCCCAGGGCCGGCCAGCGGCGAAGTCGCGGTTGCGGGTGGAGCAGTATTTCCGCGGGCAGGTGGACCTGGTGCTGGGCGGGGCGTTGGGTGGGCGCAGAAATCCGAGCGTGATCCGCAACCTGGCCACGGGGGAGACCGTCCGGCCGGGATAGCACTTGAAGAAATCACTGCACCCGCCAACCTGTGGGAGCGCGGGCTCCCAGAGGTTGGCGGGAACACGGCCTGTCAGGGCAGCAGGATGGTCGAGCCCACCGTCCGCCGTGCCGACAATTCGGTCTGCGCCTTGGCCGCTTCGGCCAGCGGATAGCGCTGCTGGATATCCACCTCCAGCTTGCCGCTGCTGATCATGGCGAACAGGTCATCCGCCATCGCCTGGGTGTTTTCGGCGTTGTTGGCGTAGGTGGCCAAGGTCGGACGGGTCACGTACAACGAACCCTTCTGCGACAGAATGCCAAGGTTCACGCCACTCACCGCGCCCGAGGCGTTGCCGAAGCTGACCATCAGGCCGCGGGGCTGCAGGCAGTCCAGCGAGGTCAGCCAGGTGTCGGCCCCCACCCCGTCATATACAACCGGGCACTTCTTGCCATCGGTCAGCTCCAGCACCCGCTGGGCCACATCTTCACGGCTGTAGTCGATGGTCTCCCACGCGCCCAGCGCCTTGGCGCGCTCGGCTTTTTCGGCCGAACTGACGGTACCGATCAACCGCGCGCCCAGCGCCTTGGCCCACTGGCACGCAAGCGAGCCGACACCACCGGCAGCGGCGTGGAACAGAATCGTGTCGCCCGGCTGCACGGCGTAGGTCTGCTTGAACAGGTACTGCACCGTCAGCCCTTTGAGCATCACCGCGGCGGCCTGCTCGAAGCTGATGCTGTCGGGCAGCTTGACCAGATTGGCCTCAGGCAGCGTATGCACCTCGCTATAGGCGCCCAGCGGACCTCCGCCATAGGCGACACGGTCACCGACCTTGAGCCGGGTGACCTGCTCGCCGACAGCCTCGACCACGCCCGCGCCCTCGGTGCCCAGGCCCGATGGCAGGGCCGGCGGCGGGTAAAGCCCGCTGCGGAAGTAGGTGTCGATGAAATTCAGGCCGATCGCCTGGTTGCGCACGCGGACCTGTTGCGGGCCCGGTGCCGCAGGTTCGAAATCGACGAGTTGCAACACTTCAGGGCCGCCGTGCTGGCTGAACTGGATACGCTTGGCCATCTCTCACTCCTGTTGTCGACAATAGGGCAAACGCCTATCGGACGCCTTTGCTCGATTGCCGTCAACTGCGGCGTGCCGGTTGCCGGTGGTATGCTACCCGGCGAAATCTGCCCAGCCCCACCCAGGTGACCTGATGACTAGCCGCACCGAGGCCGTGAAAGCCTACCTGCTCGACCTGCAAGACCGCATCTGCAACGCCCTCGAGACCGAGGACGGCGGCGCCCGCTTCGTCGAGGATGCCTGGGTGCGCGAAGCGGGCGGTGGTGGACGCACGCGGGTGATCGGCGAAGGCAAGCTGATCGAGAAAGGTGGCGTGAACTTCTCCCATGTCTTCGGCAAGGGGCTGCCGCCCTCGGCCAGCGCCCACCGCCCGGAGCTCGCAGGTCGCGGCTTCGAGGCGCTTGGCGTGTCGCTGGTGATCCACCCGCATAACCCTCACGTGCCGACGTCCCACGCCAACGTGCGCTTCTTCATCGCCGAAAAGGAAGGCGAGGAAGCGGTCTGGTGGTTCGGCGGTGGCTTCGACCTCACGCCCTACTACGGTAACGAGGAAGACTGCGTGCACTGGCACCGGGTGGCCGAGCGCGCCTGCGCGCCTTTCGGCGCCGATGTCTATCCCCGCTACAAGGCCTGGTGCGACCGCTATTTCCACCTCAAGCACCGCGGCGAGCCGCGCGGCATTGGCGGGCTGTTCTTCGATGACCTGAACGCGTGGGACTTCGACACCTGCTTTGCATTCATCCGCGCCATCGGCGACGCCTTCGTCGATGCCTACCTGCCCATCGTCCAGCGCCGCAAGCACACCCCGTTCACCGCCGAACAGCGCGAGTTCCAGGAATACCGCCGCGGGCGTTACGTCGAGTTCAACCTGGTCTATGACCGCGGCACGCTGTTCGGCCTGCAATCGGGCGGGCGTACCGAGTCGATCCTGATGTCGCTACCGCCGCAGGTGCGCTGGGGCTACGATTGGAAGGCCGCTCCCGGCAGCGAGGAAGCGCGCCTGACCGAGTACTACCTGCAAGACCGCGACTGGCTAGGCCAGGCCGGCAACCCTACGCTGTGATCTGAAACGCTCAGGAGCCCTTTCCATGGACCAGTACGTTGTTTTCGGCAACCCGATCGGCCACAGCAAGTCGCCGTTGATCCATCGCCTGTTCGCTGACCAGACCGGCGAAGACATCGAGTACAACACCCTGCTCGCGCCGCTGGACAATTTCAGTGACTGCGCGCGGGGTTTCTTCAAGCAGGGCCACGGCGCCAACGTGACCGTGCCGTTCAAGGAAGAGGCGTTTCGCCTGGCCGATACCCTGACCCCACGCGCGCGGCGCGCGGGGGCGGTCAACACCCTGACGGAGCTCGACGACGGCACCCTGGAAGGCGATAACACCGATGGCGCGGGGCTGGTGCGCGACCTGATGGTCAACGCCGGCGTGGCGCTCGCTGGCAAACGAATCCTTATCCTGGGAGCCGGCGGCGCGGTGCGCGGCGTGCTGGAGCCGATCCTGGCGCAGAGACCGCAGACGCTGGTGATCGCCAACCGCACGGTGGAAAAGGCCGAACAGCTGGCACGCGAGTTCGCCGACCTGGGCCCGGTGGCCGCCAGCGGTTTTGCCTGGTTGCAGGAGCCGGTGGACCTGATCATCAACGCCACGTCGGCCAGCCTGGCAGGCGAGATGCCACCGATCGCCGACAGTCTGGTGCAGCCTGGGCTGACCGTGTGCTACGACATGATGTACGCCAAGGAACCCACCCCGTTCTGCGCATGGGCCAGCAAGCTGGGTGCCGCCAAGGTGCTCGATGGCCTGGGCATGCTCGCCGAGCAGGCTGCCGAAGCCTTCTACATCTGGCGTGACGTGCGCCCGGACACCGCGCCGGTGCTGGCCGAGCTGCGCCGTCAATTGGCTCGCTAGTCCTCGAAACGGATCGGGCACTGCGCTGCCCCTTCCAGCTTGTGCAATTCCTCGATCACCTGGGGCCTGGCGCGTTGCAGCGTCAGGCTGCCGCCGGTGCGCGCCAGGCGGCGAGCCTCGCGGTGCAGCATGTCGACGCCTGAATAGTCGATGAAATTGATCTGCCGCGCATCGATCACCACATGCGGGCCCTGGCAGCGTTGCAGTCGCACCTGCATGTAGTGGCTGGCGCCAAAGAAGATCGATCCGCCGACCCGCAGCACGTCTGCGTCCCCTTCGCGTGACTGTTGCACCCTGGGCCGCGAGGTGCGCTTGAGGTAGAAGAACAGCGAGGCCAGGACACCTGCATAGATAGCGGTCTGCAGTTCCAGCAGCAAGGTCGCGGCAGCGGTCAGGGCCATTACCAGGAACTCCGAGCGGCTGACCCGGAACAGCGCCCGGATACCCCGATGATCGACCAGCCCCCAGCAGATCAGCAGGATACCGCCCGCCATGGCCGGGATCGGCAGCTGTGCGATCAGGCCGGCGCCGGTCACCGCGAACAGCGCGACCCACAGCGCCGAAAAGACCCCCGCCAGCGGCGAGTGGGCACCGGCGTCATGGCTCAGCCCCGAGCGGGTGAACGACCCCGAGGACAAGTAGCCCGAAAACACTGCGCCCACCATGTTCGACAGGCCTTGGGCGCGGACCTCCTGGTTGGCATCGATCAACTGCTCGGACCGGGCAGAGAGCGAGCGGGCGATCGACAGGCTGGTGACCAGCCCCAGCATTCCCACTGCCACGGCACTGGGCAGCAGGCGCAGGATCGCCTCCAGGTCCAGCAGCGGCAAGGGACTAAGCGGCGGCAACTGGCCGACGAACCCCGGTACTCGCTGGACCTGGCCAAAATAGCCCGGCAGCAGCAAGGCCAGCAGACTGACGCCGACCAGACTTATCAACAGCCCCGGCCAGCGCGGACGCCACGACTTGAGCGCCACGCCGCAGGCGAGCGTGGCCAGGCCCAGCACGAGCGACGGAGTGTCCACGTCCCTTGCGTGGCCGATCAGATCCTGCAGTGTCTTGAGCGCGGTGGCTTGGCTGGGCAGGTGCATGCCGAGCAGGTTGGGCATCTGGCCCAGGGCAATCACCACGGCCGCGCCGAGGGTGAAGCCAAGCACCACGGAATGGGAAACGAAGTTGACCAGGGCGCCGAAGCGCAGCAGGCCGAGCAACAGCTGGAACACGCCTGCCAGGAACGTCAGCAGCAGGACCAGCGTGACGTAGTCATCGCTGCCGCTGACCGCCAGGGGGCTGACGCTGGTGTAGAGCACGATGGAGATGGCGGCGGTCGGGCCGCAGATCAGGTGCCAGGACGAGCCCCAGAGGCAGGCGATCAGCACCGGCACGATGGCGGCGTAAAGGCCGTATTCGGCGGGCAGGCCGGCGATCAGGGCGTAGGCGATGGACTGCGGCAGGGCCAGGATCGCACCGCTCAGGCCCACCAGCAGATCGCGGCGCATGGTGGTGCGGGTCTGGCGCGGGAGCCACGTGAGAAATGGCAGGAGTTGATCAAGCCTGGGCATGCGGGTTCTCAGCGATGACACACCATCCTTCTGCATGACGGCGAGATACCTGTGGGAGATTCCAGAGTGTATGGCAACCCCTGTGGGAGATCCTATGTTGGTGAGCAAACCTGTGGGAGCGGGCTGGTCCCACAGGCGTCTCGCCATTTATAACCTGGCGGCTACCGCGGTCTTGGCATCGGCACCCTCGTGGGTGGTGACACCGCTCAGCCATTCGTCCAGCACCTCGGGATGCGCCTTCACCCACGCCTTGGCCGCTGCATCGAAGCTCACCTTCTTATCCACAACCTCGGCCATGATGGCGTTTTCCATGTCCAGGGTAAAACGCAGATTGCCGAGCAGCTTCGCCGCATTCGGGCAGGCCTGTGGATAATCCTTGCGCGTCAGGGTGAACACCTCGCCCTTGCTGCCGAACCATTTTTCTCCCCCGGCAAGGTAATGCATCTTCAGCTTCACGTTCATCGGGTGCGGGGTCCAGCCCAGGAATGTGATGAACTGTTTTTTCTGGGCGGCGCGCTGCACCTGCGCCAGCATCGCCTGCTCGCTGGACTCGACCAGCTTCCAGTCGCCGAGCGCGAATTCGTTCTTGTCGATGATCTCCTGGAGCGACAGGTTGGCGGGGGCGCCGGAGCCGATGCCATAGATCTTCTTGTCGAACTCGCCGGCATGTTTTTGCAGGTCGGCGAACGACCTGACCCCGGCATCCCATACGTAATCCGGAACCGCGAGCGTGAACTCGGTGCCTTCCAGGTTGCGGCTCAACTGCCTGACGTCCCCGGTGGCGATGAACTTGTCATGGAAACTTTGCTGGGCCGGCATCCAGTTGCCGAGGAAGGCGTCGACCTTGCCATCCTTGAGGCCGCCATAAATGATCGGCACCGCCAGGCTCTCGATCTTCACCTGATAGCCCAGGTTTTCCAGCAGCAAACGGGCAACAGCATTGGTGGACGCGATGTCGCTCCAGCCAGGGTCGGCCATCTTCACGGTACTGCAACTGGCGTCTTCGGCGCTGGCCGAGGCGCCAGCCAGGCTCAGGACCAGGGTAATCGCGGCTGTGGACAAGTGTTTCATCGCGCTCTCTCTGCTCAATTACGGGGCGGGCTGTGGATAACGGGCCTTGCGCTCGAGGTCGTCGAGGTCGATGTGATTGCGCATGTACTGTTGGCTGGCATCCACCATGGGTTGGTGGTCCCAGCTTTTCAGCGTGCCGATGGACAGCGCCTCGGCCACCAGGCGGCGGCGGCGCTGGCTGGCCAGGACGTGCTGGCGCAGGCTGGGGATATCCCAGCGCTGGCGGGCTTCATCGGCGAATGCCTGCAGCAGCGCCTGGTGATCGGGGCTGCTGGCGAGGTTCTCCCGCTCGTGCGGGTCACGGCTCAGGTCATAGAGTAGCCAAGGGTCATCCTCGCTGTACACGAACTTGTAGGCGCCCCGGCGAATCATCATCAGCGGCCCGACCGTGCCCTCGGCCATGTATTCGCCGATCACCTCGTCATGGCCACCCTGCCCTTGCAGATGCCCGAGCAGCGAGCGGCCATCGAGCGGCAGGCCGGCCTCGACGCGGCCACCGGCCAGCGCCACCAGCGTCGGCAACAGGTCGCAGGTCGACACCGCCGCGCTCACCCTGCCCGGCTCGAACTGTCCCGGCGCATGTACCAGCAGGGGTACCCGGGCCGCCATCTCGAACCAGTGCATCTTGTACCAGAGGCCCCGTTCGCCAAGCATGTCGCCGTGATCGCCCGAGAACACGATGATGGTGTCATCGGCCAGGCCGGTTTCCTCCAGCGTCTCCAGCAACTTGCCGATGTTGTTGTCGATATAGCTGCAGGCGCCGAAGTAGGCGCGCCGGGCATCGCGGATCTTTTCGGCGGGCAGCGGCTTGTCCCACAGGTCGTAGACCTTGAGCAGGCGTTGCGCGTGCGGGTCCTGCTCGTGCTGGGCCAGCGGATGGGACGGCATCGGGATCTCGACGTCCTGGTACAGGTCCCACCAGCGCTTGGGAATGGTGTAGGGATCATGCGGGTGGGTCATCGACACGGTCAGGCAGAACGGCCTGCCATCGGCCTCGCGTACATGGTCGTAGAGGTACTGGCGAGCCTTGAACACCACTTCTTCGTCGAAATCCAGCTGGTTGGTGCGTACGCAAGGACCGGCCTGCAGCACCGAGGACATGTTGTGGTACCAGCTTGGGCGCTCGTCCGGCGCATCCCAGTTCACTGCCCAGCCATAGTCGGCGGGATAGATGTCGCTGGTCAGGCGCTCCTCGTAGCCGTGCAACTGGTCGGGGCCGCAGAAGTGCATCTTGCCTGACAGTGCGGTGCGGTAGCCAAGGCGGCGCAAGTAATGGGCATAGGTGGGCGTGTCGGCCGGGAAATCGGCCGCGTTGTCATAGGCGCCGATGCGGCTGGGCAACTGCCCACTGACCAGGGTGAAGCGCGACGGCGCGCAGAGCGGGCTGTTGCAGTACGCGGCATCGAACACCACCGCCTGCTCGGCGAGGCGGCTGAGGTGAGGCATCCTGATGGGCGACGGGCCATGGATCGGCAGCAAGGGGGCAGCCATCTGGTCGGCCATGATAAAGAGGATGTTCTTGCGCTTCATGGAGGCGATTTCCATCTTCGAGGTTTATGTGAGGCTCTTGCCATCGAGGATGGAGCTGTGGATAACATGGGTAAAGCCCACGCCGGGCAATGACTGGGATTAGCCACACTTATGCTTGAGTCGCTGGGGGACGTGTCGCTGGACAGCCTGCGGGTGTTCGAGGCCGCGGCTCGCCTGCGTGGCTTTACCGCGGCGGCGCTGGAGCTGGGTACCACGCAGCCGGCCATCAGCCAGCAGGTCAAGCGCCTGGAAGCGCAACTGGGGACCCGACTGTTCGACCGGATCTACCGCGGCATCGAACTGACCGAGGCGGGCCTGTTGCTGTTCGAGCAGGTTCATCAAGGGTTGCAGGTCATCGACGAGGGCATCGTGCAGGCGTGCGGGCACGACCAGCGCGAGGTGCTGCAGGTCGCCACCGACTTCGCCTTCGCCGCCTTCTGGCTGATGCCCCGGCTACAGCGTTTCCATGAGGCCAATCCGCAGGTGGATGTCAGCCTGGTCACCGGCGAGCGCAGCCAGGCGATGCTGCGTCCTGACATCGACGTGGCGGTGTTGTTCGGCGATGGGCGCTTTCATCAGGGTGAAAGCCTGCGGCTGTTCGACGAAGAGGTCTTCCCGGTGTGCAGCCCACGGCTGACGCAGGGCCAGGCCTTGTCGCCCGAGCGTTTGCAGCGCATGCCCCTGCTGCACTTGCGCGGCGAACAGGCCAGCCGCTGGTTCGACTGGACGGGCGTGTTCCGCGCCCTCGGGCTCGACAGCCCGCCCGCGCCAGGGCAGCTGCGCTTCGACAACTACACGTTGCTGATCCAGGCGGCGATTGCCGGGCAAGGGGTGGCGATTGGTTGGGGGCATCTGGTCGATGCGTTGGTTGAGCAAGGCCTGCTGTGCCGACCCATGGAAGGAAGCTTGCGCTCGGCACGGGGCTATTATGTGGTCTTGCCGCCGCGCAAGCGCCGAGGGGCGCTGATCCAGCGCTTCGTCGACTGGCTGGGCGAAGAGCGGCAGCGTCAGGGTTAATTCATTTCAGGAGTGATTGTGCAAAGGATCAAGGGGTATCACGCTCACGTCTACTATGACGCCAGCACCCTGGAGCAGGCCCGAGAGCTGTGCGAGGAGGCAGCGCGGCTGTTTCCGGTGACCATGGGGCGCATGTACCAGAAGCCGGTAGGCCCGCACCCGGACTGGAGCTGCCAGCTGGCGTTCGCGCCGGAGGTGGTGGGGGTGGTGTTGCCGTGGCTGGCGCTGTATCGGCGCGGGCTGGTGGTGTTCCTGCATCCGCTGACCGGCGATGAACTGGCTGATCATCGGGATCATGCGATCTGGATGGGGGCGGTGCGGCCGTTGAAGCTGGAGCTGTTTGGAGGCTGAAGTGGTTTCAGATGACTCTCTGTGATCTGAAACATCGGGCTGGGGATCACCGCGGCTCCCACAGGGCACCGCGGCGACTTCAGGGTGTTTTACCCAAGCTTCAGCCCTTGCGTGCGCCGCGCACACCTTCGGCCAGGGCCGAGCACAGCGCGAGCACATCGCTTACCGCCTGGTCGGCGCTCTTGGCCTGGGCGATCTTGTCGATCAGCGCCGAACCCACCACCACGCCATCGGCCAACCGGGCAATCGCCGCGGCCTGCTCGGGGGTGCGGATGCCAAAGCCGACGCTTACCGGCAGATCGGTATGGCGGCGCAGGCGGGCGATCGCTTCGCCGACATGCTCGGTGGTCGCCGAGCCCGCGCCGGTGACGCCGGCCACGGACACGTAGTAGACGAACCCGGAGCTGCGCTCGAGCACCCGCGGCAGACGCACGTCATCGGTGGTCGGGGTGGTCAGGCGGATGAAGTCGATGCCGGCGGCCTGGGCCGGGGTGGCCAGCTCGCCATCATGCTCGGGCGGCAGGTCAACGATGATCAGGCCATCGACGCCGGCTTCCTTGGCCTGGGCAACAAAGTTATCCACACCAAAGCGATGGATCGGGTTGTAGTAGCCCATCAGCACGATCGGCGTGACCTGGTCGTCGACCCGGAACTCGCGAACCATCTGCAGGGTTTTCGCCAGGGTCTGACCGGCTTCCAGCGCACGCAGCGTGGCCAGCTGGATGGCCACGCCGTCGGCCATCGGATCGGTGAAGGGCATGCCCAGCTCGATCACGTCGGCGCCAGCTGCCGGCAAACCCTTGAGGATCGCCAGCGAGGCGTCATAGCCCGGGTCGCCCGCGGTGATGAAGGTCACCAGCGCGGAGCGGCCTTCGGCTTTCAGGTCGGCGAAACGTTGTTCAAGACGGCTCATGCCTGTTTCTCCTGGGCAGCCATGTGGTTCATCACGGTTTGCATGTCTTTGTCGCCGCGCCCGGACAGGCACACCACCATCAGGTGGTCCTTGGGCAGGTTCGGCGCGCGCTTGATCGCCTCGGCCAGGGCGTGGGAGGTTTCCAGCGCCGGGATGATGCCTTCGAGGCGGCAGGTGGCGTGGAAGGCGTCCAGCGCCTCGTCATCGGTGATGCTGACGTACTCGACGCGCTTCACTTCGTGCAGGTGGGCGTGCTCGGGGCCGATGCCGGGGTAGTCAAGGCCGGCGGAGATGGAGTGGGCATCGGTGATCTGACCGTCTTCATCCTGCAGCAGGTAGGTGCGGTTGCCGTGCAGCACGCCTGGCACGCCGCCATTGAGGCTGGCGGCATGCTTGTCGGTGTCCACGCCATGGCCGCCGGCCTCGACGCCAATGATCTGCACGCTGGCATCATCGAGGAACTCGTGGAACAGGCCCATGGCATTGGAGCCGCCACCGACGCAGGCGATCAGGCTGTCGGGCAGGCGACCTTCCTTTTCCTGCAACTGGGCGCGGGTTTCCTTGCCGATGATCGACTGGAAGTCGCGGACCATCGCGGGATACGGGTGCGGGCCGGCCACAGTGCCGATCAGATAGAAGGTGTCGTCGACGTTGGTGACCCAGTCGCGCAACGCCTCGTTCATGGCGTCCTTCAGGGTGCCGGTGCCCGCGGTCACCGGGACGATCTCGGCGCCCAGCAGCTTCATGCGGAACACGTTGGCCTGTTGGCGCTCGATATCGGTGGCGCCCATGTAGATCACGCAGGGCAGGCCGAAGCGCGCGGCAACGGTGGCGGTGGCCACGCCGTGCATGCCGGCGCCGGTCTCGGCGATCAGGCGTTTCTTGCCCATGCGCCGGGCCAGCAGCACCTGGCCGATGCAGTTGTTCACCTTGTGCGCGCCCGTGTGGTTGAGCTCTTCGCGCTTGAAGAAGATCTTCGCGCCGCCGCAGTGCTCGGTCAGGCGTTCGGCGAAGTACAGCGGGTTAGGGCGGCCGATGTAGTCGCGCTGGAAGTACGCCAGCTCTTCAAGAAATTGCGGGTCGGCCTTGGCGGCTTCGTATTCGCGGGCCAGGTCGAGCACCAATGGCATCAGGGTTTCTGCGACGTAGCGGCCGCCGAAAGAGCCGAACAGGCCATTGGCATCGGGGCCGGCGCGGAAGTTGGTCTGGGTCATGGGTCGCTCCAGGGCGTGACGGATAAGGTATGGGCTTTACTCTACCCACGACGAGCACGTCTGAAAACCGATAAGATTGCTTAAACCTGTCAGGAAAACTCACACGTCTCATGCGCCAGGATCTCCCTCCCCTTAATGCCCTGCGAGCCTTCGAGGCTGCGGCCAGGCTCAACAGCATCAGCCAGGCGGCCGAGCAATTGCACGTTACCCATGGCGCCGTCAGTCGACAGATCAAGGTGTTGGAGGAGCACTTGGGGATCAGCCTGTTCGTCAAGGACGGGCGTGGCGTGAAACTCACAGATTCCGGTGTGCGCCTGCGCGACGCAACGGGCGAGGCGTTCGAGCGGTTGCGCGGGGTGTGCGGCGAGTTGAGCCGTGACAGCAGCGATGCGCCGTTCGTGCTGGGCTGCTCGGGAAGCTTGCTGGCGCGCTGGTTCATCCCGCGGCTGGGCCGGCTGAAGGCTGACCTGCCCGAGCTGCGCCTGCATCTGTCGGCGGGGGAAGGCGATCTCGATCCACGTCGGCCGGGGCTCGACGCCTTGCTGGTATTCGCCGAGCCGCCGTGGCCGACGGACATGCAGGTGCATGTCCTGGCCGAGGAGTGCATCGGGCCTGTGCTCAGCCCGCACTTCGCAGGCTTCGCGCGGCTGCAGGCCGCGCCTGCCAGAGCCTTGATGGACGAAACCCTGCTGCAGACCACCTCGCGGCCACAGGCATGGCCGACATGGGCCCACGAGCAGGGCCTGGACCCGGCGGACCTGACGTTCGGCCAGGATTTCGAACATTTGTATTACTTGCTGGAGGCGGCCGTGGCGGGCCTGGGGGTGGCCATCGCGCCGCAACCCCTGGTTGCCGACGACCTGCGCGCAGGACGGCTGACCGCCCCGTGGGGTTTCAGCCCGACGCCAGCAGCGCTGGCGCTGTGGGTGCCACGGCGCGCCGCGGACGGGCGCGCCGAGCAGCTGGCGCGATGGCTACGTGAAGAGCTCGCGCGCCAGACCGCTTAGTGGTTGCGCTTGCACAGCAGCCAGGCAGCGACCAGGCCAAGTGCGCCGACGGCGACACCTGCGGTGGTCCAAGGATGGTCCTGGGCGTAGTCGCGGGTAGCGATGCCGGTCTGCTTGGTGCGGGTCTTGACCTCTGCATAGGCATCGGTCAGCAGGCTGCGCGAATGCTGAAGAGCATTTTCGGCGTTGCTCTTGAGTGCCTTGAGGGACTTGGTCGACTCGTCCGAGGCATCGCCCTTCATGGACTCCAGTGTCTTGAGCAGGCTAACGATCTCGGCTTCCATGCTTTCCAGCGACGTCTTGCGCAGCGGGTTATGGGCCATGGTGTCTCTCCTTCGCAGTGGGATGGGCTATGTAAGGATGCGACTGTGGGTTGGCGGGAAAGTGCAATCGAACTTTGTGCGGCCCGGGCCGCTCGCAGGTAAATCGGCACTGCGCTGCTAGGCTCTATTCCACCGCTAAAAACAGGAGAGTACCCATGAGTGATCATCGCACCTACAAGCAGATCGAACTGGTTGGTTCCTCGGCCACCAGCATCGACGATGCCATCCGCAACGCCATCGCCGAAGCGGGCAAGACCATCAAGCTTCTGGAGTGGTTCGAAGTGGTCGAGACGCGTGGCCACATCGAAAACAATCAGGTCGCACATTTCCAGGTGACCCTGAAGGTAGGCTTCCGCATCGCCAACAGCTGATTCCAGTGGATTGAAATCTGAACAAGGAATGCGTTCGATGAAAAAAACCGTATTGGCCTTCGGCCTGATGACAATGGCGGGCTCGGTGCTGGCTGCTGGCACGCCTTGCGAAGAAATCAAGGCAGAGATTGCCGGCAAGCTCGATGCCAAGGGGGTGCAGGGCTACACCCTGGAGGTTGTCGACCAAGGCACCCCGGCCGGGAAAGTAATCGGCAGCTGTGAGGCCGGTACCAAGGAGATTGTCTACCGGCGCGAATGAAGGACCGCCTGCCTTTCAGTCTCCCTGTCGGGCTGTGGGAGGTCACCCTCCCACAGGTTGCCCCGATCAGTCCTGACGCAGTGCCTGCGCCAGCAGCTCGTACGACTTCACCCGGTCCGCATGCTCATACAGGTCACAGGTGAAGATCAGCTCGTCAGCCCCCGTCTGCTCCAGCAGCACCTCAACCTTGGCCCGCACTTTCTGTGGGCTGCCAATCATCGCCAGCCCCAGGAAACTGCTTACCGCATCGCGCTCGTGGGGCAGCCACAGGCCATCCATGCTTTGCACCGGCGGGCGTTGCATCAGGCTCTGGCCACGAATCAGGGCGAGGATGCGCTGGTATACCGAAGTGGCCAGGTAGTTGGCCTGCTCGTCGGTCTCGGCGACAACCATGGGCACACCCAGCATCACATAGGGCTTGTCGAGTACCGCCGATGGCTGGAAGTGATCGCGGTAGATCCGGATCGCCTCATGCATGTAGCGCGGCGCGAAATGCGAGGCAAAGGCGTAGGGCAAGCCGCGCATGCCTGCCAGTTGGGCGCTGAACAGGCTTGAGCCGAGCAGCCAGACCGGCACCTCGGTGCCATGCCCCGGTACTGCGATGACGCGCTGGTCCGGGGTGCGGGGGCCCAGGTAGCGCACCAGTTCCTCGACATCGTCCGGGAAATCGTCGGCGCTGCCGGAGCGCTCGCGGCGCAGGGCGCGTGCGGTCATCTGGTCGGAGCCTGGGGCCCGGCCGAGGCCCAGGTCGATACGCCCGGGGTACAGGCTGGCCAAGGTACCGAACTGCTCGGCGATCACCAGCGGGGCGTGGTTGGGCAGCATCACGCCCCCCGCGCCCACGCGAATGGTCGATGTGCCCCCGGCAAGATAACCCAGCAGTACCGATGTGGCCGAACTGGCAATACCATCCATGTTGTGGTGTTCGGCCACCCAGAAACGGTTATAGCCCAGGCGTTCGGCATGTTGCGCCAGGTCGAGCGAATTGCGCAGCGACTGGGCAGGCCCGGAGTCGTCGCGCACGGGCACCAGGTCGAGGGTCGAAATTTTCAGATCGCGCAAATGCGTCATGGGCGTGCAGCCTCCAGGAAGTGGGTCGGCCATCGGCCTTTATGCTTCTGTATGGGCACATTCGAAGGATTCAATGGCGACGGACAGATTGCTCTGAACTTGCCGTAGGCCATGTCCTCTGAATTTTGTGTATCTATCCATAAGCCCGGAGGCAATATGAAAAAGACAGCATCGGCGATCTGGCAAGGCGGTCTCAAGGATGGCAAAGGCCTGCTTTCCACCGAGAGTGGCGCGCTCAAGCAGAATCCCTACGGTTTCAACACCCGCTTCGAAGGCGTGCCGGGCACCAACCCGGAAGAGCTGATCGGCGCCGCGCACGCTGGCTGCTTCTCCATGGCGCTGTCGATGATCCTCGGTGAGGCTGGCTTGACGCCCGACCGCATCGACACCATTGCCGAAGTGACCCTCGACAAACAGCCCGACGGCTTCGCCATCACGGCGGTTCACCTGATTCTCAAGGCCAAGGTTCCCGGTGCCAGCGAGGCGCAGTTCATCGAACTCGCCAATAAGGCCAAGGCAGGCTGCCCTGTTTCCAAGGTGTTGAAGGCCGACATCACCCTCGACGCAACGCTGGTGTCCTGACGCAACGGGCCGGGGCGTTTGTAGTCAAACAGGGGTGACAGACCGAATGCCGTCACGAGGAGTTTCCCATGATTCGTATTGCCGTGGCCCTTGCCGGCACCCTGATGACAACGGCTGCCCTGGCCGCCCCCAAGCCCTGCGAAGAGCTCAAGGCCGAGATCGAAGCCAAGATCCAGGCCAGCGGCGTGACCGCCTACACGCTGGAAATCGTGCCCAATGCCGAAGTCCGGGACCAGAACATGGTCGTGGGCAGTTGCGAAGGCGGCACGAAGAAGATCATCTATCAGAAAAATGATCGCTAGCCGTCAGGGAATGCAGAACACATTGCTCGGCTCGTCTACCACCAGGGTGCGCTGCGCATCGTAGAGGTAGACAGTCGGCTGCATGACCGGAGCCCGTGCTTCCAGGCGGTAGCGTTGTCCTGCCTGGAAATTGTCGTACTTCACAGTCAGATAGCAGGTGCGCTCGGTGGGGTCGGTGGTGAAACCACCGGAATAGACTTCGAAATCAAAACGCACCACCAGCTCGTGCTTTCCGGGGCTGACCTGGAAGTAGCGGCCATCGTCTAGGCGTTTGCCATCAAGCCTGTCGGCCATGACCAGCCTGCCGGGGGTGATGGTGTAGAGGTCGATCCACGCCTGCTTCGGGTCGGAGGGCGGCAAGGGGCTGGCGCAGGCCCCCAGGGCACTAAGGGCGATCAGCATCATCGGCTGGCGCATGGCGAAACTCCCGCTGCGAACTACACGCTACAAGCATAGCGCCGATCGAGCCTGTCAGGTGCGCTGGCAGCCCGCTGGCAAGCCTTGGCCCACGAGTTGGCGTTTGTCGTCATAGAGCTTGAGCCACGGCCTGAAGCCGATGCTGCCCGCCTGCAGCTGGTAGCGCTGGCCGGCATCGAAGTCTTTGAATTTCACGTTGAGCTGGCAATCGCGCCACAGCGGCTCGCTGCTTGGGCCGATATTGGTGGAGGCGACCTCGAACAGATAGCGCACGGTCAGCTCGTGGCTGCCTGGAGTGACTTCGAAGTAGCGCTTGTCGGCCCAGTCGCGATCATCGACTTGCACCGCGTGCAGCGCGGTGTCCTGGCGGGGCGCGAGGTCGATCCAGGCCTGGCCCGGGTCCGGGTCCGGCAGGCTGGAGCAGCCCGCCAGCAAACCCGCCGATAAACCCAAAGTACCGACCACAAACAGTGTACGCATGGCGAAAGTCCCTCCTGGCAAGATAGTCTTGGAGTGCACCGGCACTTGAGCGAGATGAATCTTCCCGATGTTCCGACTTTATCCTTTGCTGCGCTCAAGCCAGGCACTCGACCGTTTTTTCAGGGGTTTTGTTCCCGTGTTGGGCGCCCTCCTGCTGAACGGTTGCGCAAGCCTGGGCTACTACGGGCAGCTGGCCGAAGGCCAGTGGCAACTGTTGCGAGCGCGCGCACCGGTGGCCGCGCTGGTGGACGATCCGGCAACCGATCCGGCGCTGCGCCAGCGTCTACGGCAAGCCGAGCAGGCGCGGGTGTTTGCGAGCGCCCGGTTGAAGCTGCCCGACAACCGCAGCTACCGGGTGTACGCCGACCTCGGTCGGCCCTACGTGGTGTGGAACGTGTTCGCCACCCCGGAGCTTTCCCTCGAGCCCCAGACTCACTGCTTCCCTGTCGCGGGGTGCGTGGCGTATCGCGGGTACTACCGTCAGGGCGCCGCGCGCGGCGCGGCGGCGTTGCTGCGCCAGGACGGGCTGGATGTGTATGTCGGCGGCGTGGAGGCGTATTCCACGCTTGGCTGGTTCGACGATCCGCTGCTGGCACCGATGCTGGCGTGGGGTGAGGAACGGCTGGCATCGCTGATCTTCCACGAGCTGGCGCACCAACGGTTTTATGTGAAGGACGACACCGCCTTCAACGAGTCCTTTGCCACCTTTGTCGAGCAGGAAGGCACCCGGCAGTGGCGCGCCGCGCGCGGGCTGCCGGCGGCGGCCGATGACAGCTTGCGCCAGCGGGACCAGTTCATCCGCCTGGTGATGGCCAGTCGGGAGCGGCTTGGGGTGATCTATGCCGGGCCTTTGAGCGTTGAGGCCAAGCGTGCGGCGAAGCAGGCGGAATTCGGGCGGTTGCGGGCTGAGTATCGGCAATTGCGGGAGGGTGAATGGGGTGGAGTTGGCCGGTATGACGCCTGGGTGAACGGGCCGTTGAACAACGCCAAGCTGTTGCCGTTTGGTTTGTATGACCAGTGGGTGCCGGCGTTTGCGCAGGTGTTCAGGCAGGTGGGTGAGGACTGGGAACGGTTTTATGAGCGGGTGGAGGCGCTTGGGAAGTTACCGGTGGTTCAGCGCAAAGCTGCGCTGTCTGAGCTGGCCTCTTCGCTGGCAAGCCAGCTCCCACAGGGTCAGCGCTGAGCTCAAGTACAGCGCTTACCTTGTGGGAGCTGGCTTGCCAGCGAAAAGGGCCTTCAGCCTTGCACAAACGCCCGGTGCATCTCGTCCAGGGTCGGGAAATGGAAGGCTGGCGCTTCGGCCATCAGCTCTTCCTCGCTGCCGAACCCATACCCCACCGCCACGGCCTGCACCCCGTTGCTGCGCGCGCCGATCAGGTCGTGCTTGCGGTCGCCGATCATCAGCGTCTGCGCGGGGTCCAGGCCCTCGATCTCAAGCAGGTGGCGGATCAGCTCGACCTTGTTGGTGCGCGTGCCGTCCAGCTCGCTGCCGTAGATCACCTTGAAGTGCTGGTCGAAGGCAAAGTGACGTGCGATCTCGCGGGCGAACTCCCACGGCTTGGACGTGGCGATGTACAGCGTGCGCCCTTGGGCATTGAGCGCTTCGAGCAACTCAGGCACGCCCTCGAACACTTGGTTTTCGTACAGCCCGGTCACCTTGAACCGCTCCCGGTAGAAATTCACCGCGTCCCACGCCTTGGCTTCATCGAAGCCGTAGAACTGCATGAAGGCTTGCAGCAACGGCGGGCCGATGAAGTGCTCCAGCTTCGCAAGGTCGGGCTCGTCGATGCCCAGCTTGGCCAAGGCGTACTGGATCGAACGGGTGATGCCAAGGCGTGGATCGGTCAGGGTGCCGTCGAGGTCGAAAAGGATGTTCTGATGGTGCATGGCAGTCTCTGAAAACAGTGGGCGGAATTACTCGGGGCGATCGTAGCCTTCGGCCAGGTGCTGGTCCTTGAGCTTGACGTAGTTGCCAGCGGAATAGGAGAAGAAGGCGCGTTCCTTGTCGGTCAGGGGGCGGATCTGCTTCACCGGGCTGCCTACGTAGAGAAAGCCGCTTTGCAGGCGCTTGCCGGGCGGCACCAGGCTACCGGCGCCAATGATGACCTCATCCTCGACCACCGCGCCGTCCATGACGGTGCTGCCCATGCCGACCAGGATGCGGTTGCCCAGGGTGCAGCCATGCAGCATCACCTTGTGGCCGATGGTTACCTCGTCGCCGATCAGCAAGGGGAAGCCTTCGGGATTGAACGGCCCGGCATGGGTGATGTGCAGCACGCTGGCATCCTGCACGCTGGTGCGCGCGCCGATGCGGATGCGGTGCATGTCGCCGCGGATCACCGTGAGCGGCCAGACCGAGCTGTCCTCACCGATCTCGACATCGCCCAGGACCACCGCGGAACGGTCGACAAAGGCGCGTTCACCTAGCGTGGGAGTGTGTTGCTGGAAGTTGCGGATGGCCATGATAGCGCCCCTCTTGGGTACGGATAGGCAGGCTGCTTGCTGCGGACGGCGTCGATTGTAATTAAGATGGTCACGTGTTTCTTCTGCCAAGGTGTCTAACCGTGAGTGCGAACAACCCGCTTCTGCAAGCCTACGATCTGCCGCCCTTCTCGGCGATCCGTGCCGAACACGTGCTGCCGGCCATCGAACAGATCCTGGCCGACAACCGCAAAGCCATTGCCGAAATCCTCCAGACCCAGGGCAAGAACCCTACCTGGGCAGGCCTGGTGCTGGCGATGGACGAGCTCAATGACCGCCTGGGCGCCGCCTGGAGCCCGGTCAGCCACCTCAATGCCGTGTGCAACAGCGCCGAGCTGCGCGAAGCCTACGAGTCCTGCCTGCCGGCCCTGAGCGCCTACTCCACCGAGCTCGGGCAGAACCGCGAGCTGTTCCAAGCCTACCAGGCCCTGGCCAACAGCCCTGAGGCCGCGGGTTTCGACGTCGCGCAAAAAACCATTCTCGAGCATGCCCTGCGTGATTTCCGCCTGTCGGGTATCGACCTGCCGGCCGACAAGCAGCAGCGCTATGCCGAAGTGCAGAGCAAGCTGAGCGAGCTGGGCAGCCGCTTCTCCAATCAGTTGCTCGACGCCACCCAGGCCTGGACCAAGCTGATCACCGACGAAGCCGGGCTTGCCGGGCTCACCGATTCGGCCAAGGCGCAGATGGCCGCCGCTGCTCAGGCCAAGGGCCTTGAGGGCTGGCTGGTATCGCTGGAGTTCCCCAGCTACTACGCCGTGATGACCTACGCCGAGGACCGCGCCCTGCGCGAGGAAATCTACGCCGCCTACTGCACCCGCGCCTCGGACCAGGGCCCCAATGCCGGCCAGAACGACAACGGCCCGGTCATGCACGAGATCCTCGACCTGCGCCAGGAGCTGGCCCAGCTGCTTGGCTACGCCAACTTCGCCGAGCTGAGCCTGGCCACCAAGATGGCCGAGTCCGGCGACCAGGTGCTGAGCTTCCTGCGCGATCTTGCCAAGCGCAGCAAGCCGTTCGCCACCCAGGACCTGGCCCAGCTCAAGGCCTACGCCGCCGAGCAGGGTTGCCCGGACCTGAAAAGCTGGGACAGCGGTTTCTTCGGCGAAAAACTGCGTGAGCAGCGCTACAGCGTTTCGCAGGAAACCCTGCGTGCCTACTTCCCGATCGACAAGGTGCTCTCGGGCCTGTTCGCCATCGTCCAGCGCCTGTACGGCATCGAGATCGCCGAGCTCAAGGGCTTCGACACCTGGCACCCTGATGTGCGCCTGTTCGAGATCAAGGAAAACGGCCAGCACGTTGGCCGCTTCTTCTTCGACCTTTATGCCCGCGCCAACAAGCGTGGCGGTGCCTGGATGGATGGCGCCCGCGACCGTCGTCGCACCGCTGGCGGTGTATTGCAAAGCCCGGTGGCAAACCTGGTGTGCAACTTCACCCCGGCCGACAGCGGCAAGCCGGCATTGTTGACCCATGACGAAGTCACCACCCTGTTTCACGAATTCGGTCACGGCCTGCATCACCTGCTGACCCGTGTCGAGCATGCCGGCGTGTCCGGCATCAACGGCGTGGCCTGGGATGCCGTCGAACTGCCAAGCCAGTTCATGGAAAACTGGTGCTGGGAGCCGGAAGGCCTGGCGCTGATTTCCGGTCATTATGAAACCGGCGAACCGCTGCCTCAGGACTTGCTCGGGAAAATGCTCGCGGCGAAAAACTTCCAGTCTGGCCTGATGATGGTCCGCCAACTGGAGTTCTCGCTGTTCGACTTCGAACTGCACGCCACACACGGCGACGGCCGCGGCGTACTGCAAGTACTCGAAAGCGTGCGTGACGAGGTTTCGGTGATGCGTCCGCCGGCTTACAACCGCTTCCCCAACAGCTTTGCGCACATTTTCGCTGGCGGTTATGCCGCGGGCTACTACAGCTACAAATGGGCTGAAGTGCTCTCGGCCGATGCGTTTTCGAAGTTCGAAGAGGAAGGTGTGCTCAACGCTGATACTGGCCGTGCGTTCCGCGAAGCGATTCTGGCACGTGGCGGTTCTCAGGAGCCGATGGTGCTGTTCGTCGACTTCCGTGGCCGGGAGCCATCGATTGACGCACTCTTGCGCCACAGCGGCCTGAGTGAGGACGCGGCAGCATGAGCGAGGGGCCTGTGATTACGAAAAAACGCTTTATCGCCGGGGCGGTCTGCCCGGCATGCAGCGAGTCGGACAAGTTGATGATGTGGAGTGAAGACAACGTGCCGCATCGCGAGTGCGTGGCGTGCGGTTACTCCGACACACTCAATGAGCAAGGGCTGTCGGTGCCCAAGGAGCTCGGCACGCGGGTCAATACGACCGTGCCCAAAGCCCCGGATACCAAGGTTCAGGCCGTGCAGTTTTTCCCGAACCCGAAGCTGAAGAAAAAGCCTGAGTGAAATAAAGCCCCCGTAGCGCCATGCCACGGGGGCTTTTTTATTCGATATGAGCGGACTTGAACCAGCTCTTCATCGAGCACGCGGCGAACGGGCTGGTGCTGCAATCGCCATTGGCCAGGGCCGTGCGCAGCTTTTCCACGTCAGCCTGCATCATGTAACGAATGCCATCCTTGAAATGGGTACTGTCACCAAAGCCGCCCTGGGTCATTTCGTTCAGGGCCTCTTCCTTGCTCCAGCCCTGGATGACAACCCGGTACATGGCCGCCATAAGACCGGTGCGGTCAGAACCGTGTTTGCAGTGCATCAGCACCGGGCCTTTGGCTTCGGCAGACTTGATGGCGCGCAAGGCCTTGAGCACATCGGCGTCATCCACATGGTTGGTACGATAAGGCAGCTGTACTTGCGTGATACCTGGCGTGGACAGCCAGCTGGCGTCCGCTTCAGGCAGGAAGTTGATCACCGTGCCGACCTTTAGTTTCTCCAACAGTGGCACGGCATCTTTGTCCGGCAAGGCGCTGCGATAGAGCGTCGGCGACATCTGGAAGAGGTTGTACTGCTTCTCGACCGGTTGAGCCCATTCCGCTGGGCGCGGCGGGGTAGCGTCGTCAGCGAAGACCGGTGTCAGCGTGAGAAAGGCGACCAGTGACAGGCACATTGCCGGGATAAAACGCGGTAAGGACATGCAGGGTTAACCGTTCTGGAAGAGGCAGGATGTTGGCGTTCAGCTTCAACCTTGAGCGGTCAAAGGGCTGTGAGGCAGGTGTCAATGAAATGTGAAATGGCGCTGGTTATCTGAAATCAGTTCGTGGCGCCTTTACAGTTTCAATATGTAGAAAGCTTTGGCCAGATTTTCCAGGTCGGGTATTACATCGTTACCGAAGCCTGTTGAGTAACCTCCCCTTACCGCAAAACTATTACCCTCATCAAATGATTTGCCGTAGTAGTAAGCTCTGAGTTCCAATTCCTCCTCCTCCTCCTCCTCCTCCTCCTCCTCCTCCTCATACATATACAGCGCTTCAATTCGCAGGGTATGTATCAGGGGAGGCAATGGTTCAACAGGTTTTGTTGGATCAAAAACATCTACATCGTCGACCGGGCCCCGCGAAATGTAAACAAGAAGGTCCGGGTCAATTACTGATTGATGGTAGAAGGCAAGGGCGAGCTGATTAATTGCATTTATATCTTTTTCATCAATGCTGCCGTCGCGGATTACATTTATATCTGACCATGGATCAAAATCGAGGCTGTGTTGCCTGGTTTCATTATTTATATGCAGCGTCATGGTTGTTATGGCGCTGAAACGATCATCATATTGCCGGTTGGCAACATCGACCGTGTTTTCTCTCACCAGTTTTATAATCACTTTATCACTTTCCGGTGAGTCTATTCGACGTAGAAATACACCTGGATTACTGGGTTTCCACATGATTTTTATCCTTGTTAGTCAACTTTGTCGCGCATGGGTTATATGCGCGGCAGGTCATTGATATTGCTGTCGCAATCGATGTTTATAATGATGTTTCCGAGGATTTAAGAATAAAATAATCAGTTCCTTTAAATGTATCCATGTTTATGTTTGCTGCAAAAATAGTAGCGCTACTGTCCGAGCCTGAACCAGGTTTTATATGTATCTCATGGTTACTTTGCAGAAACTCAAGATACAAAAAAGAGAAAGTGCCGAACGGCTCTGGTGTGGTGAATGCTGATAATGTACTGTACATGCATACAGTTAAAAGGTTCCCCCCATGCACACGCCATTGCCCCCACGTGGCCGCGGCACAGCGACCAATCCGCACAACCGCTTCTCCATCAGCCGCTCGGTGGCCGAAGACGACGGCTGGTACCAGGAAGTCCCGCTCACCCAAGGCACCGAGGTGCGCATTGAAACGGCGAAAACCATCATTACCCGCAACACGTCGCCGGATTTGCCCTTCGATCGCTCGATCAATCCTTATCGCGGGTGTGAACATGGCTGTATTTACTGCTACGCAAGGCCGAGCCATGCCTATTGGGACATGTCGCCAGGGCTCGATTTCGAAACGAAACTGATCGCCAAGACCAACGCTGTGCAGGTGCTGGAAGAACAACTGTCCCGGCGTGGCTATCAATGCGCGCCGATCAACCTCGGCTCCAACACCGACCCGTATCAGCCGATCGAGCGTGAATACAGGATCACCCGGCAAACCCTCGAAGTACTGCTGCGTTATCGGCACCCGGTGACCATCGTCACCAAGGGCTCGCTGATTCTTCGCGACCTGGACCTGCTGACCGAACTTGCCCGGCACAGGCTGGTGGCGGTAATGATCAGCCTGACCACCCTGGACGACGAACTCAAGCGCATCCTCGAGCCCCGTGCAGCAGCGCCAAAGGCCCGCCTGCGAGCGATCCGGGTCATGCGCGATGCCGGAATTCCGGTGGGCGTGCTGTGTTCACCGATGATCCCCATGATCAACGACAGCGAACTCGAAAGCCTGCTCTGCGAGGCTCATGCGGCCGGAGCGCAAAGCGCCGCCTACATGATGTTGCGATTGCCGCTGGAGGTGGCGCCGCTGTTCGAAGAATGGCTTGGCGCTCATTATCCGCAACGGGCCGCGCATGTGCTTAGCCTGATTCGCCAGAGCCGTGGCGGTGAACTCTATGACAGCCGCTTTGGCGCTCGAATGCGCGGCGAAGGTCCGTTTGCGGATTTGCTGGCGCAGCGCTTTGCCAAAGCGATCAAACGGCTGGGAATCGATCGCCGGGAGGGGTTCAATCTGGATTGCGAAGCCTTTTGTCCGCCGGGTCGCCAAATGTCGTTGATTTGAGGACAATTGGCCTATGGTGAGTACTGAAGAGCGCGTTCATATACTGTGAAGGTCACATTTTTGTGACCTGGAACGCGCGTTCTAGAGCGTTTCATTCAGTTTCAATTAAGATTCGGCCGCTACCTTGTTCATCGAGTGACTGATGGGTCGAGATGCTCGGCCTGGATGTTTTTTAACCAGCCACTGGCTCCACACCGGACCCCACGGGATGACTTTCCGAGCCCGCCAATGAGGATGAATTCATGAGTGACAAGGATAAACAGCCGTTGGCTGCGTCGGCTTCAGCCCAACCCGAGGCCGAAACCGCCGATGCAGCGTTGCAGCACATCGTTGACGGTTTTTTGCATTTTCATCATGAGGTCTTTCCCCAACAGGAAGAGCTCTTCAAGAAACTCGCCACGGCCCAGCGGCCAAGAGCGATGTTCATTGCCTGCGCCGATTCGCGCATCGTTCCCGAATTGATCACTCAAAGCTCCCCCGGGGATCTGTTCGTGACCCGCAATGTCGGTAACGTCGTACCGCCTTACGGGCAAATGAACGGCGGTGTTTCCACGGCCATCGAATACGCCGTACTCGCTCTGGGTGTGCATCACATTATCATTTGCGGGCACTCCGATTGTGGCGCCATGCGCGCGGTGCTCAACCCGGACAGTCTGGAAAAAATGCCGACGGTCAAAGCCTGGCTGCGTCATGCCGAAGTGGCCAAGACCATGGTGCAGGAGAACTGCAACTGCTCTAACGAAAGTGAAAGCATGCACATTCTCACCGAAGAGAATGTGATCGCCCAGTTGCAGCATTTGCGCACCCATCCGTCGGTGGCCTCGCGTATGGCCAACGGTCAGCTGTTTATCCACGGCTGGGTCTACAACATCGAAACCAGCGAAATCAAAGCCTACGACGCCGATCAAGGCTGTTTCCTGCCGCTCAATGGCAGCCTGCCAATTCCCGTGGCGACGCCCAAAGCGCGCTTCTAGATCCTCCTAAATCGTTGTGTGGTTCAGCCGGGGCTGCCGTTCAGGCAGCCTGGCTTTGCCATGCCTGAAGAAAACTTCGGGAGACTCACCATGCGTGCTGTTCGACTCAAAGCTGTTCTGCCACGGGAGCTACTGGCTTCGGTGGTTGTGTTTCTGGTCGCCCTGCCCCTGTGCATGGGTATCGCGATTGCCTCGGGGCTGCCGCCGGCAAAAGGTCTGATAACCGGCATCATCGGTGGTCTGGTCGTCGGCTGGCTGGCCGGCTCGCCGCTGCAGGTCAGCGGCCCGGCGGCGGGGCTGGCTGTTCTGGTGTTCGAACTGGTCCGCCAGCATGGTGTCGCCATGCTCGGACCCATTTTGTTGCTGGCGGGATTTCTGCAACTGGTGGCCGGTCGCTTGAAGTTGGGCTGCTGGTTTCGGGTGACGGCACCGGCGGTGGTTTACGGCATGCTGGCCGGGATTGGCGTGTTGATTGTCCTGTCGCAGGTGCATGTCATGCTGGATGCCGTGCCCAAAGCTTCGGGGCTGGATAATCTGTCAGCCTTCCCGGAAGCGCTGGCTCAGGCTTTGCCCACGTTTGGCTGGCAAGCCGGCTTGCTGGGTTTGTCGACCATTGCCGTCATGTGGCTGTGGGAAAAACTCCGTCCACAATCCCTGCGCTTCGTTCCCGGGGCGCTACTGGGCGTCGGTCTGGCCACGTTTACCAGCCTGATACTGACGTTGCAGGTCAAACGGGTCCAGGTGCCGGACAACCTGGCGCAAGCCATCGACTGGCTGAAGCCGGCGGATCTGCTCAACCTGGCCGATCCGACCCTGCTGATTGCCGCATTTGCCGTGGCCTTCATTGCCAGCGCCGAAACCCTGCTCTCAGCCGCAGCGGTGGATCGCATGCACAGCGGCCAGCGTTCGGACTTTGACCGCGAACTGTCGGCGCAAGGCATCGGCAATATGCTGTGTGGCCTGCTTGGGGCGTTGCCGATGACGGGCGTTATCGTGCGCAGTTCGGCGAATGTTCAGGCCGGAGCAACCACGCGCTTTTCAACCATTTTCCACGGCCTGTGGCTGCTGGCGTTCGTGCTGTTGCTGTCCAGCGTGCTGCAAAGCATTCCGGTGGCAAGCCTGGCGGGCGTACTGGTGTACACCGGCTTCAAGTTGGTGGATCTCAAGGTCTTTCGTGGTTTGGGTCGGTATGGTCTTGCGCCGATGGTCACTTACGCGGCAACCGCGCTCGCCATCGTTTTCACGGACTTGTTGACCGGCGTGCTGATTGGCTTTGGCCTGACGCTGGTGAAGCTGGCGCTGAAAGCCTCTCGATTGAAAATCAGCCTGGTCGACCTGCCTCAGGAAGGGCAAGTGGAATTGCGCCTGGCAGGGGCGGCGACCTTCCTCAAGGTGCCGGCGCTGACCCGGATGCTGGGTCGTATCGCTCCGGGCACGACCGTGCATGTGCCGCTCAACAACCTGAGCTACATCGATCACTCGTGCCTGGAGTTGCTGGAGGAGTGGGGGCGGGCCAATGCAGCCAAGGGTTCAAGGTTGGTGATTGAACCGCGGGGATTGAAGCGCAGGCTCGAGGGGCGGGTGCGGACGAACATTGGCTTGGGCGCGGCTGGCTGAGGCTCCTGTGTGGGAGCGAGCTGGTTCGCGATGGCGGCGTATCACTCAACATTGATGTTGAATGACGTGGCCTCATCGCGAGCAGGTTCGCTCCTACAGGGAGATTGTGTTTACCGCTGGATCAAGCCGCCGGCTGATCCAGCGCCAGGTCTACGCCCAGTCGGCGGGACATGCACGGCCAGCGTTTCCACGCGGCGCCGGTGTCCGGGCTTTTGAGCTTCTCACGGTAGGCTTCTACCGATTCCAGGGCGAAGCTTTCGTCGTTGAGCATCTCGTCGATGGCGTGATGTACCGCTTCGTCCAGTTGGTTGGCGAACGACTCACCGATCAATTGGTGAGCAATCAGGTTGGCGACAGTCATGTCCAGGGGGATCAGTGGCTGGCCGAAATGCTTGATGTACAGGTCGTTGACCTCTTCGACGAACCGATGCGCCAGATAGGCTTCATCCAGCAGGCTGTCGAGCCCGACGTGGCCAGCCATGATGGCTGGCGGCTGGAGGAAGTACTGCTCGGCGATTTTCAGCACCGGTTTGATCTGTGACTCAATGCCCGCTTCCCTTGCGACTTCATTGGCTGCATCCAGCAGATCGGGCACTTCTTCGATGTAGGCGGCGACAAATCGCGTCAGTACGCCGTTGGTATCGGTCTCCGGCAATTGGATCGACGGGTGTAGATGAGGCAGTTTGCTTTCCAGCTGACGCGTCAGCAGGCGGGTTTCGGCTTCGTGTTGTTGGGCTTTTTGGATCTGCTCGCGCAATGCGGCGGTGTTCATGAAAACTCCAGGAAACAAGGCAATGAAATAGGGAAGACATAACTTAGCTGGCTTACGAAAAATGCTAAGACGCATTTGTCATAATTACTTCATCCTTGAGACGCACCTGTTATATCGGCGTGCCACCACTCGCCTGCATCCTTCTCCATTCGTGCCCTGCAATGCAAGTTAATGCTGTTTCATCCGATTTACGCCTTCGCGTTGCGAGGTCGGAGGTGCTGTCTATACTCGGGGTGGAATGGAGTTAGCTGATGACGCCCGACTGCATATGCAGCAAGGCCCGGCAATTCAAGTTCGTAGTCTGATGCAGCCGCTCCCTTGCCGCAGGTGAAAGCCGGCGGGATAACAAGAACGATAAGGGGAACCCGCAATGATGCGACATCCACATGTCTGGATGGGCCTCCTGTTGTGGTCGATTTTCAGTCAGGCGCAAGCGGCCTGGACTGTGAATATGGCGCCTGGAGCGACCGAAATCAGTCACGCAGTATTCGACCTGCACATGACCATTTTCTGGATCTGTGTGGTGATCGGCATCATCGTTTTTGGTGCCATGTTCTGGTCGATGATTCTCCACCGCCGCTCGACCGGGCAGGTGGCCGCCAAATTTCAT
>NZ_DATELE010000277.1:0-3595 GCF_035277045.1 Pseudomonas sp.
GCAAGGGACACACCTGGCGGGTCGTGCAGCCTTGCACTGACGCTGTTGCACCAAGGTGATGTTCCTTGGGCGCAACTGCGGGTATCCTCGCTCAAGCATTTCCGAACTGTCCTGATTCAAGGAGCTGTGCGCTGTGTTCAAACATGTCGATGCCTATGCCGGCGATCCCATCCTGTCGCTGATGGAGACCTTCAAGGCCGATCCCCGTGCCGACAAGGTCAACCTGAGTATCGGGCTCTACTACGATGCCGCCGGCGTTGTGCCGCAACTGGCGGCCGTAGCCGAGGCCGAGCAGCGACTGGCGGGTCAGCCCCATGAAGCCTCGCTGTACCTGCCAATGGAAGGCCTGGCCAGCTACCGCCAGGCCATCCAGGCGCTGCTGTTCGGTACCGGTCATCCCGCCGTCTCGGACGGCCGTGTCGCCACTGTGCAGACGGTGGGCGGCTCCGGCGCGCTCAAGGTCGGCGCCGACTTCCTCAAGCGCTACTTCCCGCAGGCCGAGGTCTGGGTCAGCAATCCGACCTGGGACAACCACCGCGCGATCTTCGAAGGTGCCGGGTTCAAGGTCCACACCTACCCGTACTTCGACCAGGCCACCCGCGGCCTGGATTTCGCAGGCATGCTCGCCACCTTGCAAGGCCTCGCGCCCAACAGCGTCGTGCTGCTGCACCCATGCTGCCACAACCCCACCGGTGTCGACCTGGATCAGCAGCAGTGGCAGCAAGTGGTCGAAGTGGTCAAGGCGCGCAACCTCATCCCGTTCCTCGACATCGCCTACCAGGGCTTCGGCGACGGCCTGGTAGAGGATGCCTATGCAATCCGCGAGATGGCACGTGCCGGCGTGCCCTGCCTGGTCAGCAACTCGTTCTCGAAGATTTTCTCGCTGTACGGCGAGCGGGTAGGGGGCCTGTCGGTGGTCTGCGACGACGCCGATACCGCGTCAAGTGTCCTCGGCCAGCTCAAGGCGACCGTGCGTCGCAACTACTCCAGCCCTCCCAACTTCGGTGCCCAGCTGGTATCGGGCGTGCTGGGTGATGCCGGCTTGAACGCCCAATGGGTCGCGGAAGTCGAGCAGATGCGCCAGCGCATCCTCGACATGCGCCAGGGGCTGGTCGATGCGCTTGCGGTGCTGCTGCCAGGTCAGGACTTCCAGTACCTGCTGCGCCAGCGCGGCATGTTCAGCTACACCGGGTTCAGTGTCGAGCAGGTGCGTCGCCTGCGTGACGAGTTCGGGGTGTACCTGATCGACAGCGGTCGGGTATGCATGGCAGGGCTGCGTCCTGACAACCTGCATCAGGTGGCGCAAGCGTTCGCGGCTGTGCAGGCGGCTTGAGCCCGCCACGCTGATCCCTGATTGCCTGAACGGGCCCGTCTCGACGCTCAGGCAACCCGATAACCCGCCCTGTGAAGGGGCGGGTCAGTTGCCAAAGGTGCAACCGCCCCTCGGCCAGGGCTTTGCAACAGCACCTTTTCAGCGCACAATCGCGCCCCCTTTTTTCGGTTGAGGTGGCGAAGTGTCTGATTGCCACTCTCAGCCTGTTGCAGTCTTGCGAGTGGAGTTGCACCCGGATGAATGAGCAGGCCCCAAGCGTTGAACAACGCTTTGAATCGACACCCGCTGCGCTTGGCAGCTGGTCCCGTCACGACACGACCTGGATGCTGGGCCTGTTCGGCACGGCCATCGGCGCCGGCACGCTGTTCTTGCCCATCAATGCCGGCCTCGGCGGTTTCTGGCCCTTGCTGATCCTGGCCATGCTGGCCTTCCCGATGACCTACTACGCTCACCGCGGCCTGACCCGCTTCGTGCTCTCCGGGCGCGAAGGCAGCGACATCACCGACGTGGTCGAAGAGCACTTCGGCGTCAGCGCCGGTGCCATGATCACCGTGCTGTACTTCCTGGCCATCTTCCCCATCCTGCTGATCTACAGCGTCGCCCTGACCAACACCGTCGGCAGCTTCCTGGAGCACCAGCTGCACATGACGCCACCGCCACGGGCGCTGCTGTCGTTCGTGCTGATCCTCGGCCTGCTGGCGATCGTTCGCTGCGGCGAGCAGGCGACCGTCAAGGTCATGAGCCTGCTGGTGTACCCGTTCATCGTGGCCCTGGCGCTGCTGGCGCTGTACCTGATTCCCCACTGGAACGGCGGCATCCTCGACACCGTCAACCAGGTGCCGAACGGTTCGGCGTTCCTGCACACGATGTGGCTGGCGATTCCGGTGATGGTGTTCTCGTTCAACCACTCGCCGATCATCTCGGCGTTCGCCGTCGACCAGAAGCGCCGCTATGGCGAGCACGCCGACGAGCGCAGCGGGCAGATCCTGTCGCGCGCGCACCTGCTGATGGTAGCGATGGTGCTGTTCTTCGTGTTCAGCTGCGTGCTCACCCTGAGCAGCGCCCAGCTGGCCGAGGCAAAGGCGCAGAACCTGTCGATCCTGTCGTACCTGGCCAACCATTTCGACAACCCGACCATCGCGTTCGCCGCGCCGCTGATTGCCTTCGTCGCGATCGCCAAGTCGTTCCTGGGCCACTACATCGGCGCCAGCGAGGGCCTCAAGGGCATCATCGCCAAGACCGGGCGGCGCCCGGGTGCCAAGTCCCTGGACCGTATCGTGGCAGCGCTGATGCTGGTGGTGTGCTGGATCGTCGCCACTCTCAACCCGAGCATCCTGGGCATGATCGAATCCCTGGGTGGCCCGGTGATCGCCGCCATTCTGTTCCTCATGCCGATGTACGCCATCCGTCGCGTCCCGGCCATGCGCAAGTACAGCGGTGCGCTGTCCAATGTGTTTGTCGTGGTGATCGGTCTCGCGGCCGTTTCCTCGGTGGTCTATTCGGTGGTTGACGCACTGCTGGGCTGACCGGCGTGTGTCCAGGCCCGGGTTGGCAAGCGCCACCCGGGCGTTTTTTTGCCCGATGGAAATGCCCGGCGCCTTAACAATTTGCGCCCGGGGCATTTTGTGGTTCGGCGCTTTCATGCTTAACTCAGGGTCCTTTCAAACCTGTACAAGGATCCCGTTCATGGCTCAAGTCACTCTCAAAGGCAACCCGGTCCAGGTCAACGGCCAGCTGCCACAGGCAGGTGCCCAGGCCCCGGCGTTCTCCCTGGTAGGCGACGGCCTGGCCGACAAGTCCCTCAAGGACTTCGCTGGCAAGCGCAAGGTGCTGAACATCTTCCCAAGCGTCGACACCCCTACCTGCGCCACGTCCGTGCGCAAGTTCAATACCCAGGCCAATGACCTGGGCAACACCGTGGTGCTGTGCATTTCTGCCGACCTGCCGTTCGCCCAGTCGCGCTTCTGCGGTGCCGAAGGCCTGGAGAACGTGCAGAACCTGTCGACCCTGCGCGGTCGCGAGTTCCTCGAGAACTACGGCGTGGCCATCGCCGACGGCCCGCTGGCCGGCCTGGCCGCTCGCGCGGTCGTGGTGCTGGACGAAAACGACAAGGTCCTGCACAGCGAGCTGGTCAAGGAAATCGCTGAAGAGCCGAACTATGAGGCCGTGCTGGCGGTCTTGAAGTAACGTCGTGCCCCTGGGCTGCGCTTGTGGCCCCAGGCGCAGGCCCGCTCCTTGAGCGGCCTGCCCCCACGAGTGAGG
>NZ_DATELE010000278.1:0-2989 GCF_035277045.1 Pseudomonas sp.
CAACCCAGGCCGGGCACACCCATGCCAACCAGATGGATCCGCCAGATGCATAACAAAAAGAACATTCTGCGTGCCCTTGCAACCCTGTCTCCCTGCCTGTTTGCCGATACTGTCAGCGCCGAAGGCTTTGTTGAAGACAGCACGCTCAACTTGCAGATGTCCAATTACTACTTCAACCGGGATTTTCGGGACGGTGCCGGGCAATCGAAACGTGAGGAGTGGGCACAGGGTTTTCTGCTCGACTTTCGCTCCGGGTATACGCCAGGCACCGTCGGCTTCGGCCTGGACGCGCTGGGCATGCTCGGCCTGAAGCTCGATTCCAGCCCGGACCGAGCCGGTTCCGGCCTGTTGCCCGTGCACGACGACGGCCGCGCCGCGAATGAGTTCAGCCGCCTGGGGCTGACAGCCAAGGTCAAGGTCGCGAAAACCGAACTCAAGTACGGCACGCTGATCCCCAAGCTGCCAACCGTGCAGGCCAATACTGGCCGCATCCTCCCGCAAACCTTCGAAGGGGGACTGCTGACCAGCAGTGAGATCGTGGGCCTGACGTTTACCGGCGCGCGCTTCGACCGCGTGACCGACCGCGACTCGACAGACGCGCGGAAGATCACCTTGAACAACAAGAACCGCCGATTCGCAGGTGCAGTCGAAGGGGACGACTACTGGGTGGGTGGCGCTGATTATGCCGTCAGCAAGGCGCTGACCCTGAGTTACCAGTATGCCGAACTGCAGGATGTGTACAGGCAGAACTTCTTTGGCGTGAATCACGCCTGGAGTGTCGGCCCGGGCAGACTCAAGAGCGACCTGCGCTACATGCTCAGCGACGACGCGGGCAAGGCTCGCGGTGGTGCGATCGACAGCGGTGCGTTGAGCGGCATGTTCACCTACAGCCTGGGCGGGCATGCCTTTGGCCTGGGCTTGCAGAAGATGAATGGCGACACGTCGATGCCATTTCTCAACGGCACGGACCCTTACCTGACCAACTACATCCAGATCAACGATTTCGCCGAGCCTGGCGAGCGTTCCTGGCAACTGCGCTATGACTACAACTTTGCCGCCGTGGGTATTCCAGGGCTTACATTCATGACTCGCTACGTCAAAGGTGACAAAGCCGACTCCGCCACCCGCACCGGTGAAGGCCGCGAATGGGAGCGCAATACCGATATCGCCTATGTGTTCCAGGCTGGGGCGTTGAAGAATGTCGGCATCCGTTGGCGCAATGCGGCCTACCGGTCCAGCTTTGCCCGTGGCGCGGATGAAAATCGCCTGATCGTTTCCTACACCTTGCCTATCTGGTAAGCCCAGCGCGGTGAACCTGGCTGCGCGCCAGAGGCTCAGGGCGCGTCAGCAGGTTCAGCCAATAACAGACACTTGCTACAGGAGAGCAGCATGAACAGCATTGCTTCGGCAGTCCTTGAAGAACTCGCCCCAGGCGGCATCCTTCGGGTCGCGATCAACCTTGGTAATCCGGTACTCGCCCAGCGCGGCATCGACGGTGAGCCTCAGGGAGTTTCCGTGGCTCTGGCCAAGGCGCTGGCCGAAGAGCTTGGCGTGCAGCTGGAAATGCGTACCTTCGATGCTGCGGGCAAGGTGTTCGCCGCATTGGAAGAGGGCGCCTGGAACCTCGCGTTCCTCGCGATCGAACCTGTCCGTGAGGCGCAGATCGCTTTCAGCGAGCCCTACGTGCTGATCGAGGGGACGTACCTGGTCAAGCGTGATGCGCTCTATCAGCACGTCGATGAACTGGACCAGGCAGGCCTGCGGCTGGCCGTTGGCAGGGGCGCCGCGTACGACCTGTACCTGAGCCGCACGCTGCAACATGCCGAACTGGTGAGGGCCGACACCTCGGCCGCCGCGGTCGATCTGTTTGTCGAAAACGGTGACCTGGATGCTGCCGCGGGGGTGCGCCAACCTTTGCAGAAGGTCGCCGATGCCGACCCGCGCTGGCGCGTGCTGGACGGTGCCTTCACGGCGATTCGTCAGGCCATGGCCGTGCCGCGTGGATGCGACGCAGGTGCAGCTTACGTACGCAGTTTCGTCGAGCGCCGCCTCGCCGAAGGCTTCGTGCGTGGCGCCTTGTTGGCGACCGGGCAGACAGACGTCAGCGCCCCGCGCTGAGCGTCGGGTGAGGGTGGTGGCGCAGGACTCCTGAATCCCAGGCTGTTTCGAGGCAGCCTGGGAATTGCGGTGCGGTCCTACACCGCGCGCGAGGGTACGCTTGCCCTGGAGTGCGCCGGTATCTGCGTTTCAGCGTGGGCTATCTCCCATGCATCCCGCGGCTCGTCCAGATCGCGGTTGAGGGTTTCCGGGGTCTTGAACGTGGTGTACAGGGTGATCAGCGAAAGCAGCGCCAGGTAACAGGCAATCGGCAGCCACGCGCCGACGCCCGCGCTGGCGTCGCCGCCGCTGCGGGCCACGACCAGGGCGATGATGCCCGCACCGATCATTGGCGCGATCCCTCCGGCGATCACCGCCGACGCCTCGCGGGCGATCGACACGCCCATGTAGCGGTGCCGCGCGCCGAACAGCTCAGGCATCAATGCCGCCTGGGTGCCAAACATGCCCCAGGTGCCGATGCCCAGCGCGATCGAGATGGCAATGATGCTCGCCACGACGTTGCCCAGGCTGAGTACCCACCAGACCGGGAAGGCCAGCGCCAGTTGCAGGAGGGCGAAGGACCGGTAGACCACTACCCGGCCAAAGCGGTCGCTGAGCTTGCCGGCGAGGGGCACGGTCATCGCGCCGAGCAGGGCCGCGCAGATCAGTGTCAGCACCCCCACCGGCCCTTGCAGGCCCACCACGCCGACGATGTAACTCACCGCCAGGGCCTGGTAGATCGACGAGCCGCCGTTTTCGCCCATGCGCAGGCCGATACCGATCAGCAGGGTGGGCCGGGAGTGTTTCATCGCACTTTTCAGCGGGTTGTCGCACACGCGCTTGAGCGCCTTGAGGCGGATGAAGGTCGGCGATTCCTTGAGCGACAGGCGCA
>NZ_DATELE010000279.1:0-2562 GCF_035277045.1 Pseudomonas sp.
CGCTGGCATTTCCATCCGATCGGCTTCGAGGCCAGCATGGATGCCCCCCGCAGCATGGTTGCCCGGCTGTTCGACCGCGCCACCGGCGAGACATTGCTTGCCATCGCCGGCATCCCCTGCGCGACCATCATGGCCGCCGCCGATGTGGAGCGCATCATCGAGGCGGTGGAGGATGAACTTGAAGCCTTCGTGCCGTTCTGCACGCTGAGAGCGGCGGTCTAGACCAGTCCTTGCCTGTCATGCCCCGGCCAGCGAGATCATGAAGCGCTCGGCCGACACCGGTTTGCCGAGCAGGTACCCTTGCAGCGAATCACACCCCAGGCGGGTCAGGAAGTCCTGTTGCCGGTCGGTTTCCACCCCTTCGGCGACAATCCGCAGGCCCAATGCCCGGCCAAGCGCGACGATGGCCGACACGATCGCGGCGTCGTCGCTGTCCTGCTCAAGGTCGCGGACAAAGCCGCGGTCGATTTTCAACTCGTTGGCCGGCAGCCGCTTGAGGTACATCAGGCTTGAATAGCCGGTTCCGAAGTCATCGATCGAAATGTCCACGCCCATGTCGGACAGTTGCTGCAGCACGGCCAGGCTGGCGTCGGCATCGCGCATGGCCGTGGTCTCGGTGATCTCGAGGGTGAGATTGTTGGCAGGCAGGCGATGGCGCGCCAACGCCCGGGCGACGCTGTCGACCAGCCCGGCGTGGCAGAACTGGATCGCCGAGAGGTTGACTGCTATGCGCCAGCCGTCATGCCCCTGGTCGAACCATTCGCGCATTTGCCGGCAAGCCTCGTCCAGCACCCAATCGCCGATCGGGATGATCAGCCCGGTCTTCTCGGCCTGGGGAATGAAGCGGTCGGGCATCAACAGGCCGTGCTGGGGGTGCTCCCAGCGCAGCAAGGCCTCGGCGCCGACCGGCTGGCGATCGAGGGCGCCGAACTTGGGCTGATAGTGGAGACGGAACTGACGCTGTTCCAGAGCGCTGCGCAAGTCTTGCAACAGTTGCAGCTGCAGGCGGGCATTGCTGTTCATCGACACGTCGAAAAAACTGTAGCCATTCTTGCCGGCGCTTTTGGCATGGTACATGGCAGCGTCGGCGTTGCGCAGCAGCTCGTGCTGGTCAAGGCCATTTCCCGGGTACAGGACGATTCCCAGGCTGGCCGTGACCTGGAGGTCCTGATCGGCCACGCGAAACGCCTTGGACACAAGGTTGACCTGCTTGGCCGCCACGTCCACAGCATCGTCGGCGGTGCTCAGCTCGACCAGCAGCACGAACTCGTCCCCACCGATGCGCGCCAAGGTGTCCTGGCTGTGCAAGTGTCCGCGCAGGCGAACGGCGACGGCCTTGAGCAATTGATCGCCAATGTGGTGGCCGAAGGCATCGTTGACCGGCTTGAACCCGTCCAGATCGATGAACATCAAGGCAAAGCAACCGCCCTGCTCCGCCGCCTTGCTGATCGCCAGCTCGATGCGGTCCGACAGCAGCGTGCGGTTGGGCAGCCCGGTGAGCGTGTCGTGCAGGGCCAGCTGGGTGAGTTCCTGGTTGGCCAGCGTCAGCGAGCGGGCAAGCTCCGCGGTACGGGCCTCCAGGCGGGCATCGAGCACTGAGGAGAGCAAGGCCACCGCCAGTACCGCAAGCGTGGTGATCAACACCAGGGAATCCAGGCGGTCGCCGTTCAGGCCATTGCCCAATGCGCCACAGAAGCTGCCCGCGGGGAAGTTCGCTGCCGCCATGCCGGTGTAGTGCATGCCGACGATCGCCAGGCCCATGACCACGGCCGCGGCGCCACGAATCTGCCGGACGTAGGGGGTCTGCCGACGCAGGCGAAAGGCAATCCACAAGGCCGCCGCCGACGCCGCGACGGCGATCACCAGGGAGGCGCCGAACAGGGTCGGATCATAGTCGATGCCTGGCGTCATCCGCAGCGCGGCCATGCCCATGTAGTGCATGCTGCTGATGCCGCTGCCCATGATCAGCGCGCCCAGGCCCAGCTGCAGCCAGGGCAGGCTTGGCTGACTGACCAGCCACAAGGCGAAGCCCGAGGAAAGGATCGCGATCAGCAGCGACAGCAATGTCAGCGGCAGGTCGTAACCCAGGGCGATGGGCAGGCGGAACGCCAGCATGCCGATGAAGTGCATCGACCACACGCCGATCCCCATGGCCAGCGCGCCCCCGCCAATCCACAGGAATACCGCCCGTCCTCTGGCGGTTGCGATGCGCCCGGCAAGGTCCAGCGCGGTATAGGAGGCGAGGATCGCCACGCACAGCGAGATAAGCACCAGCGTGGAAGAATAACTACCGATCAGCATTTTTGGCCTTGCACAACCCTGGAAAAGAAAAAGCCGGCCACTGGCCAGCTCTAAAGACCCATGATTGTACTCAAGCTTTGCCAAAACGCACGGTTTTTATAGATGGCAAGAGCTCCACAACTTGCTGGCCGCAGGCGGGCAGCCAGCGCGTTCCGCCGAACGGTCAGTCTTGCGCGGCTTGCTCCTGGGCGAACGCCGCTTGCTCCTGCCAGCCGCCACCCAGCGCCGCGATCAGTTGCACGCTTGCCACCAGCCGCCCCT
>NZ_DATELE010000280.1:0-6607 GCF_035277045.1 Pseudomonas sp.
TGGCGCTGGGGCAGGGCGGGCGCGAGGCCAACGGCCGCGGTTATCCGGCGTACACCGAGGGCAGCCTGGCACGGGCCATCCAGCAAGGCCTGGACCCGGCCGGCAATCGCCTGGACCCGGCGATGCCACGGTTCGTGCTTAGCATGGCCGACCAGCGAAACCTCACTGCGTACCTCAAGCGCCTGGGTGAGGAGCGTGATCCTGGGGTGGAGGAGGACACCCTGCGCCTGGGTACCCTGCTGCCGGAGCAAGGCCCGCTGGCGGAGGCCGGGCGGGTGGTGCGCGCGGTGCTCGAAGACGGCATCGAGCTGCTCAACCGCCTGGGCGGGGTGCACGGCCGGCGCCTGCAACTGGTGTCGCTCGATCCCGGCCCGGACCTGGCGAGCGGGGAGCAGGCCCTGGCCCGGCTGATCGGGGAGGAGCGGGTGTTCGCCTTGCTCGCCCCGATGGCACCCAGGCTCGACGCGCGGCTGGGCAGCCTGCTCGAGCAGGCCGGAGTGCCGTTGATCGGCAGCACGCCTCGCGGCGGTGGCGGCGCACAGGTGTTCGACCCGCTGCCCGACCTGCGCGACCAGCTGCTGAGCCTGGCGAGCTATGCCCGCGAGGCCTTGCCGCTGACCCCGGGCACGGTCCGGGTGGTGTACGCGGGGGATGACCAGGCGCCCCAGGCCGAAGCCCTGCAGCAGCGGTTGCAACAGCTGGGCTGGGCACCGCTGCCGGTGACGGCGTACGCCGGCGAGGCGGTGGAGGGGCAGGGGGTGTTCTTCCTCGGCCGTGGCGCTGCCTTTGCCGACCTGGCCGGGCGTCTGCAGGCCGTGGGGCAGGCGCCCTACCTGTTCGCGGCCTCGAGCCAGGTCGCAAGCGAAGTGGCGGGCCTGGCACCGGCCTGGTCGGAACGGGTATTCCTGGCCTATCCGTTTGTGCCTGGCGACTGGACCGGGCAGGGCCGCGATGCGCTGGCCGCGCTGCGCCAGCGCCAGGGGCTGGACGGGCGCCAGGCGCCCCTGCAGGTCGCCACCTGGTGCGCGTTGCGCCTGTTCACCGAGGCGTTGCGCCAGGTGGGCCGCGATGCCAGCCGCGAGCAGCTGGTCCTGGCCCTGGAAGGCCTGCACGACGTCAACACCGGCCTGACCCCGGCCCTGGGCTTCGGTCCAGGGCGTCGTCACGGCCTGGCCGGCGCCCATGTGGTGACGGTGGCCATGGCGCCACCGGCCGGGCTGCAATTTCGCGCTGTTGCCCCGTACCGGCCGGTGCCGGATATCCCTTGAGAGGAGATTGCCATGCGTATCGTGCTGCTCTGGCTGGTGGTGTTGCTGTTATGGGGCGTCGTGCAGCTGTCCTGGGCCGAGTCGGCCCCCGTGGCGCGCGTCAATGGCGTTGACATCAGTGTCATGCGCCTGGAGCGTTACTTTGCCGATTACCTGCAGGGCCAGGGCCGAGCCGTCACCAGCATCCGCAGCCCGACGCTGTACAAGCGCCTGCGCGAGGAGGCCCTGGACGAGCTGATCGACAAGGAACTGCTCTGGCAGGAGGCCCAGCGCCGTGGCGTCGAGGTGACCGATGCGCAGGTGACGGCCTTTGTCGGCGAGGTCGAACGGCTGTTCGCGGGCGCGGATCTGTTCGAGCAGCGCCTGACCGAGGCCGGTTTCGATCGCGCAAGCTTTGCCGACTACACTCGACACGAAATGGCGTCCCAGCAGGTATTCGCCGAACTGACGGCGATCGAGGAACCCACCGACGCCCAGGTCCAGGCCTACTTCGAGGCCAACCGCGAGCGCCTGGAAAACCAGCAAGACCTGCAAAACGTCGCGAACCTAAGTGATAGTGCTTTGGTCATACAGCAACAAGGGCTTGCACTGGCCCGGGTGGCGCTGACCGGCCAGTTGCAGGCCGAGGCCCGTCAGACAGCGCGCGAGCGACTGCGCGCGTCGGCGCGGATACAACGCATGCAGTGAGCCTGCGGTTTGGCCCCAGAAGTGGGGAAAGCGTTAGGGGCACAGTGCCATTACCTTCCCCGACGTTGGGGGCAGGGGTATTCCCGCAGCCGGGGGATACGAGCAAAATCAACGACCTACAGTGGCGCAACATGTCATTTCAAGCCTGGCACGAAGCCTGCGTAAGCCCTATCAAGGCCGCGCTTCGAGGACCGGGCAACCGGGCAGTTCTTAGGAGTCGACCTTGGTGAACAAAGTATTGGTTGTCGATGACGAGCAGACCCTCGCGCAGAACCTGCAGGCGTACCTGCAGGCGCAAGGCCTGGACGTCCATGTTGCCCACGACGGCGCCAGCGGTATCGAACTGGCAGCACAGCTGGCGCCGGATGTGATAGTGCTCGATTTCCGCTTGCCCGATATGGAGGGGTTTCAGGTCCTGGAAGCTGTGCGCAAGAACAGGGACTGTCATTTCGTGCTGATCACCGCCCACCCGACCGCCGAGGTCCGTGAGCGGGCCGCCGAGCTGAGGGTCACGCATGTCCTGTTCAAGCCGTTCCCGATGGTGGAGCTGGCGCGCGCGGTGTTCGACCTGATGGGCATCGAGCGCCGTCGCAGGGCCACGGACACGCCGGCAGAGGGCTTCGTCGAGCGACGCCAGTCGAGGAACGAAACGTTCCCCCTGCAGTTGTACGATGGCAGCTGGGTCCTGGCCGACCGCCGACGCAATGGCGCGCAGCCCCCCGAACCTGACGACACACTGCCCAGCGGGGAGTAGCGGCGCCCGCAGTCCAACCCTGCGACGCGCCCCCGAGCGGAGTCGCAGGTCATGTCATCAGCCGAAACCGAGTTGCTCCCTTCGCTGGCAAGCCAGCTCCCACAGGTACTGCAGAGTCCTGAGGGCATCGCTGGACCTGTGGGAGCTGGCTTGCCAGCGAAAGGGCCCGAACAGGCACAACACCCCTCTGCCTACCCCCGCGAACTCCTGAACCAGGCCCGCGCCCAAACCGGCGACGAGCGCCTGCTCACCTGCCTGGAGCGCCTGTCCACCGACACCCCCACGGTCTTCACCCAGCGCCTGGGCGCCACCCTGCATTACCCCGTGCTCGACACCCAGGCCCTGTTCGCCAGCATCCCCTTGTTCGAGCGCGTCAGCCTGGCCCAGTGCATCAAGCGCGAATTCATCCTGGTCCGGCACCTGGGCCAGCCCATCGGCATCTTCGCCGACCCCTTCGACAACGCCCGCCTGACCTGGATGGACGACCGCCTGCAAGGCGCGCCGCTGTACCTGGTGCACGCCGCCGACCTGGCCGCCTACCTGGCGCGCCACGAAGAAAGCTTCCACGCCGTCGACTCCCTGGGCGGTGACGCCGACGCGGGTACCGAGGCCGACCCCCTGCAAAGCCTGTCCCTGGCCAGCATCAGCGAAGACCAGAGCCGGGTGGTCAAGCTGGTCAACTCGACGCTCTACGACGCCCTCAAGATGCACGCCAGCGACATCCACCTGGGCATGACCGGCCAGGGCCTGGTGATCAAGTACCGCATCGACGGTGTGCTCAACAGCGCCGGCAAAGCCAGCGGCAGCACCTTTGCCGATCAGGTGATCTCGCGCATCAAGGTCATGGCCGAACTGGACATCGGCGAGAAGCGTGTCCCTCAGGACGGGCGCTTCAAGGTTGCCATCAGCAACCGCCAGATCGACTTCCGGGTCTCGATCATGCCCAGCATCTTCGGTGAGGACGCCGTGCTGCGGGTGCTCGACAAGCAGGACCTGTCCGACCGCGTCAGCGGTGTGCAGCTGCAGGCCCTGGGCTTTGCCGACCACACCCTGCGCAGCCTGCGCCGCCTGGCCGCCGAACCCTACGGGATGATCCTGGTGACCGGCCCCACCGGCAGCGGCAAGACCACCACCCTCTACGCCATGATCAGCGAGATCAACCATGGCGTGGACAAGATCGTCACCATCGAGGACCCGGTCGAGTACCAGCTGCCCGGCGTGCTGCAGATCCCGGTCAATGAAAAGAAAGGCCTGACCTTCGCCCGCGGCCTGCGTTCGATCCTGCGCCACGACCCCGACAAGATCATGGTCGGCGAGATCCGCGACCCGGACACCGCGCAGATCGCCGTGCAATCGGCGCTCACCGGGCACCTGGTGTTCACCACCATCCACGCCAACAACGTGTTCGACGTGATCGGGCGTTTCAGCCAGATGCAGGTCGACCCCTACAGCTTTGTCTCGGCGCTCAACGCCGTGCTGGCCCAGCGGCTGATCCGCCTGGCCTGCCCGCACTGCGCAAGCCCCTGGCAACCCGATGCCGAGACCCTGACCGCCTCGGCCCTGAGCGAGGAGGCCGTCGCCGGCTGGCGATTTGTCCGCGCCCAGGGCTGTGGCCAGTGCCGGGGCAGTGGCTATCGCGGCCGCACGGCCATCGCCGAGCTGCTGCTGCTCGACGACGACCTGCGCCAGATGATCGTCGAGCGCCGGCCGCTGGCGCAGATCAAGACGCTGGCCTGCCAGCGCGGCCTGCGCCTGCTGCGCGGTTCGGCGCTGGAACTGGTCCGCGAAGGACGTACAACGCTTGAGGAGATCAACCGTGTCACATTTATTGCCTGATCGGTATTGCGCCGTGCTCGGCGCCGAAGGGGTGGGCCTTGGCCGTTGGCACGGGCGTGAACACCAGTGGCTGGGAAGCCGCGCGTTCAGCTGCGACGCTGACCAGCCTGCCTGGGAGCCTGCGCTCACGGCACTGGGCCACCTGCTGGTCGAACACCGTATCCAGCGCGGCCAGTTGCGCGTGCTGCTGTCGGCCCGCTACAGCCGCTTCTGCCTGGTGCCCTGGAGCGAAGCCATCGGCCATCCCACGGAACTGCAGGGGTACGCCCAGGCCTGCTTCGAGAACCTGTACGGCCAGTCGCTGGAAGACTGGCAGGTCGTGCTCTCGCCCGAGTCGGCCGGCAGGGCGCGCATCGCCACGGCGCTGCCCCAGGCCTTGCTGCAGGGCCTCAACACCCTGAGCAGCCGCGCCAAGCTCAGCCTCCGTTCGGTGCAGCCTTACCTGATGGCGGCGTACAACCGCTGCGCGGCGTTGCTGGAGCAGGGTGATTTTCTCTTCGTGCTCGCCGAGCCTCGGCGCAGCGTGCTGCTGCTGGCCGCTGGCGGCGCCTGGCAGCAGGTGCTGGCCCAAGGCTGCGCCGACACCGACCAGGCGCTGCAGGCACTGATCGAGCGCACCTGCGAGCTGTACGGCGCGCAGCTGCCGCGGGTGTTCCTGCACGCGCCGGGCCGCCAGGAGATGCCCGCAGTGCGTGCGGTGCGCCTGTGCCCGGTGGTCGGCGACGCCGATCCACTGTGCGCCATGTGGCGAGCGGTGGCCTGACATGCGCGCCCTGGACCTTGAATTCCAGCCCCGGCGCAGCGGTCTCCTGGCCTGGACGCTGCTGGCCCTCGGCATCGCGCTGCTGCTGGCGCTGCTGGTTGCCCAGCAGTTGTGGCAAGCCGAGCAGCAGGCCCTTGAAGCACAGGTGCAGCGCCTCGAGCAGCAACTGGGCCGGCGCCCGGCCAGCAGCGCGCCGCAAAACAGCGCCGCCAGCCGGGAGCAGACCGAACGCCTGGCGCAGATGCGCAGTGTCTCGCAACAGCTGCAGCGCCCATGGCAGCAATTGTTCAGCATGCTCGAAGCGCTGCCCCAGGACGACGTGGCCTTGCTGACCCTGACCCCGGACGCCCGCAAAGGCCAGCTGCGCATCAGCGCCGAGGCGCGCACGCTCGAAGCCATGCTGCAGTTCCACAAACGTCTGGAAAGCAGCGGTGAGCTGCGCGATGTGTCGCTGCTCAGCCACGAGATCAACGCCAGGCAGCCCGAGCACCCCGTGCAGTTCAACCTGTCCGCCACCTGGGAGACCGGCAATGCGCATCCCTAGCCTGATTGTTCACGAACAGCTGCGCCGGGTGGGCCGCGCAGGCCTCGGCGCGGCGCTGGTGCTGCTGCTGGCCGTGCTGGTGGCGCTGTTCGCGGTGCTGCCGCAGTGGCAGCAGGTGCGCCAGCTGCGCGCCGCCGTGGCCGATGCCGGCGCGCAGGTGCAGCGCCTGCAGCGCGGTGAGCTCAAGGTCGAGATCAAGCCTGAGCAACAGGCGCTGGACAGCCTGCGCGATCAGCTGCCGGCCCAGCCCCAGGCCAGTGAGCTGATCGACCGCCTGTACCGCCTGGCACGGGCCGAGCGCATCACCCTGGCACGCGGTGAATATTCCTTGGGCGTCGATCCCAGGACGCAGCTGGCGCGCTACCAGATCCTGCTGCCCATGCGCGGCAGCTATCCGCAGATCCGCGGCTTCCTGCAAGCCTTGCTCGGCCAGCTGCCGACCCTGGTGATCGAAGACCTGGAGCTGCAACGCAAGCGCATCGGCGACGACCAGCTCAGCGGTCGCCTGCGCATGACCCTTTACCTGTCGAGGTCGTGATGAACAGCCAACGTGCAGTGATCTGGATGGCGTTTCTGGGTACCAGCGCCGTGCTGGCCTGGGCGCCGGGGCACTGGTTCGGCCAGGCACCGGTGGAGACGGTCGAGATCCGCCCGGCAGCGGCCCGGCCAGCGGCTGCCGCGCAACAGGCCACCCCGGCGGCCGCGCGTACCTCGACGGGCAACCTGTTCCCAAGCCAGCGCTGGAGCACGGCGCC
>NZ_DATELE010000281.1:0-55254 GCF_035277045.1 Pseudomonas sp.
GAACCAGTCGGGGATTTTTTATTCAGCGTGGACCGGATCAGTCCTCGCGGTACCGGCGCAGCTTGAGCTGCTTGCCTGCGACGCGAGTGTCCTTGAGCTTGGTCAGCAGACGCTCGAGACCGTCTTCTGGCAGCTCGATCAGGCTGAAGCTGTCACGCACCTGGATGCGGCCGATGGCTTCGCGGGCCAGGCCACCTTCATTGAGGATCGCACCCAGAAGGTTCTTGGCGGCGATGCCGTCACGGGCACCCAGGGCAGTACGGCAACGCGCACGGCCTTCGCCCAGCGGCATTGGCGCACGACGCTCACGCTCGCCACGGTCGCTACGCTCACTGCGCTCGCCGGTACCAGCGGTACGCTCACGCGGCGAGTAGGTCGGCACCAGAGGCTGTTCGCCTTCCACAGCCGCCAGGCTCAGGGCCTGACCGTTGGTGGCCTTGCGCAGCAGGGCCGAGGCCAGGGCGCGCGGGCTGCAGCCCAGGTCAGCGGTCAGACGGTCGAGCAGGTCGCCATGGCTGGCTTCGGCATCGGCCACCAGCGGTGCGAGGCTTGCGGTCAGCTTCTTGATGCGGGCATCCAGCACGGCCTGGGCATTGGGCAGACGGGCTTCGGCAACCTTCTGGCCAGTCACACGCTCGATGACCTGCAGCATGCGGCGCTCACGCGGGGTGACCAGCAGCAGCGCACGGCCTTCGCGACCGGCACGGCCAGTACGGCCGATACGGTGAACGTAGGACTCCGGGTCGTACGGCATGTCAACGTTGAACACGTGAGTGATGCGCGGCACGTCCAGGCCACGGGCAGCGACGTCGGTGGCGACAACGATGTCCAGGCGGCCATCCTTGAGCGACTCGATCACGCGCTCACGCTGGTTCTGGGCGATGTCGCCGTTCAGCGCGGCAGCCTTGTAGCCCTTGGCTTCCAGCGCGCTGGCGAGGTCCAGGGTGGCTTGCTTGGTGCGCACGAAGGCGATCAGCGCGTCGAATTCCTCGACTTCCAGCAGGCGCAGCACGGCCGGGATCTTCTGGTCGGCGTGGACCATCAGGTGAGCCTGGTCGATCGCGGTCACGGTCTGGGTCTTGGTCTGGATCTTCACATGCTTGGGGTCACGCAGGTGACGTTCGGCGATGCTACGGATCGAGGACGGCAGAGTGGCCGAGAACAGCACGGTCTGACGGGTTTCCGGGATGGCCTTGAAGATCACTTCGAGGTCGTCCATGAAGCCCAGCTTGAGCATTTCGTCGGCTTCGTCGAGCACCAGGTGCTTGATGGTCGACAGGACTTTCTCGTCGCGACGCAGGTGGTCGCAGAGACGGCCCGGGGTGGCCACGACGATTTGCGCGCCATTGCGGATTGCTTTGAGTTGTGGGCCCATTGGGGCACCACCGTACACGGCCACCACGTTAACGCCCGGCATCTGCTTGGCGTAGGTTTCGAAAGCGGTGGCTACTTGCAGCGCCAACTCACGGGTTGGCGCAAGGATCAGGGCTTGCGGTTCGCGCTTGCTCGTGTCGATACGGCTGAGGATCGGCAGTGCGAAGGCAGCGGTCTTGCCGGTGCCAGTCTGCGCCTGGCCGATCATGTCGTGACCGGCGAGGATGATCGGGATCGACTGTTGCTGGATGGCCGATGGCTCTTCATAGCCAGTGGCTACGACAGCGGCAACAATACTCGGGTTGAGATCGAGAGCGGCGAATCCGCCGGTTTCCTGGGTCATGGGTCTGCCTCTAGGTGCATCCGCAAAGACCCATGCTCCAAAACTGCACATGCCTTGAAAGACCCGAAGGTCACCCAGGCAGCTTTGGCGGCGGGGATTTGCGAAAACGATTGAAAATGGGAACGTCTTGGGACGGTCTACCTAGCGGACACGCAGCCGAGGCTGATCAGAGGATTTGCACCACCTGAATTTAAGGTCCGCTAAAAGACCGGCGCGTACTATATCTGAAATCGTGGGGAACGGTGAGAAATATTTCGCTGCGAGTGCGGTGGCTGAAACGGTTTATCCATGAAGGGGTGATCGGCGCCTGTGGGAGCGGCCTCGTGCCGCGATGGGCTGCGCAGCAGCCCCACTCCAGGCAACTCAGGTCGCGGGGCGCAACTGCGCGATCAGCGACTCCAGCGAATACCCCAACCGCGGCGCCAGCGCTTCAGCCCGCGCCAGCAGCGCCTCCTTGTCCAGCCCCTGCTCCAGGTCCGCCGGAACCACCACGATCACGTTCCCCTCCTTCACCGGCAATTCCCAGTAATGCCGGTGATAAAGCCCGCGCAACAACGCCGCCCCCAGCGGCTTGCCGTCTTCCCCGGCCCACTGGTTGATCACCAGCCAGCCTCCCGGGTTGAGTTTCTTCTGGCAGTCCTCCAGGAACCCCCATGCCAGGTGCCCTACCCCGGGCCCGTGGTCGGTATAAAGGTCGACAAAGATCAGATCGGCCGTCTCGGCGCTGGGCAGCAGCTCAAGCGCATCGCCCACGCGTACATAAAGCCGCGGGTCGTCATCAAGCCCCATGAACTCCATGGCCAGACGCGGCACGTCGGGCCGCAGCTCGATGGCCTCGACGTCATCGAGCGGCAGGAACTTCAGGCAGGCCTGGGTCAGCGTGCCAGCGCCGAGCCCCAGAAACAGCGCGCTCTCGGGTCGTTCATGGCACAGCGCGCCGACCAGCATGGCGCGGGTATAGTCATACTCCAGCCAGCTGGGATCGGCGGTGAACACGCAGCTCTGCTCGATGGCCTCGCCAAACTCCAGAAACCGGTAGTCCTCGACCTCGAGCACGCTGATGGTGCCCCACGCGTCCTGCACCTGGGCCAGCAGCCGCTCTTCCCGTTCACCTGCCATACGTCTCCCGCCCTCATGCCATCCAGGCAAAGACCCGCATTGTCCGCCAAGCCCGCCACTGCAACAAGCGCGCTGGCAGCTGGTAACATGGATTCACGTACCCTTCCCACCAGACCGAGCCTGTGATGAACCAACCCTGGACTCCTGACAGCTGGCGCGCCCTGCCGATCCAGCAGCAACCGACCTACCCGGATGCCGCGCACCTGCACAAGGTCGAGCAGACCTTGGCCAGCTACCCGCCGCTGGTGTTCGCCGGCGAAGCCCGCGAGCTGCGCCGCCAGTTCGCCGAGGTGACGCAGGGCCGGGCGTTCCTGTTGCAGGGTGGCGACTGCGCCGAAAGCTTCGCCGAGTTCTCGGCCGCCAAGATCCGCGACACCTTCAAGGTGCTGCTGCAGATGGCGATCGTCATGACCTTTGCCGCCGGCTGCCCGGTGGTCAAGGTCGGCCGCATGGCCGGGCAGTTCGCCAAACCGCGCTCGGCGAACGATGAGACGCTGGGCAACGTCACCCTGCCGGCCTATCGCGGCGATATCGTCAACGGCATCGGCTTCGATGAAAAGAGCCGCGTCCCCGATCCCGAGCGCCTGCTGCAGGCCTACCACCAGGCCACCGCCAGCCTCAACCTGCTGCGCGCCTTCGCCCAGGGCGGTTTCGCCGATCTGCACCAGGTGCACAAGTGGAACCTGGACTTCATCGCCAACTCGGCCCTTGCCCAGAAATACCACCAGCTGGCCGACCGCATCGACGAGACCCTGGCCTTCATGCGCGCGTGTGGCATGGACAGCTCGCCTCAGCTGCGCGAGACCAGCTTCTTCACTGCCCACGAAGCCCTGCTGCTCAACTATGAAGAAGCCTTTGTGCGCAGCGACAGCCTGACTGGCGAGTACTACGACTGTTCGGCGCACATGCTGTGGATTGGCGACCGCACTCGCCAGCTCGATGGCGCCCATGTCGAGTTCCTGCGCGGGGTGCGCAACCCGATCGGGGTCAAGGTCGGCCCGAGCATGGACCCTGAAGAACTGATCCGCCTGATCGACCGCCTCAACCCCGAGAACGACCCAGGCCGTCTCAACCTGATCGTGCGCATGGGCGCCGGCAAGGTCGGCGATCACCTGCCCGGGCTGATCCGCACCGTCGAGCGCGAAGGCCGCCAGGTGCTGTGGAGTTCCGACCCGATGCACGGCAACACCATCAAGGCCAGCAGCGGCTACAAGACGCGCGACTTCGCGCAGATCCTCAGCGAGGTGAAGCAGTTCTTCCAGGTGCACCAGGCCGAGGGATCATATGCCGGCGGTATCCATATCGAGATGACCGGGCAGAACGTCACCGAATGCATTGGCGGCGCCCGTCCGATCACCGAAGATGCGTTGTCTGACCGGTACCACACCCACTGCGACCCGCGGATGAATGCCGATCAGTCGCTGGAGCTGGCGTTCATGATCGCGGAGACGTTGAAGCAAGTTCGGCGGTGAGGTTCCTGGGTGTCTGAGCGGGCCTCTTCGCTGGCAAGTCGGAGCGCCGAACCGCAGCTCCCACAGTTTACGGCGCTACCTCCGAGATCTGCGCTGTACCTGTGGGAGCTGGCTTGCCAGCGAAGAGGCCATCAGCATCACAGCAGAATACAAGGAAGACCGCTATCACCTGGCCAGCGGATCATCCCAGAACGGCCGCTCCACCTCCTGCAAGGTATCCGCCCGGCTCAACCCAAGGTCCGCCAGCGCCGCATCGCTCAGGCCGGCCAGCTGCCGACGCTGGCGGTACAGCTCCACCCAGCGCGCCGGACGTTTCAGGTACACACTCAAGCTACTTTGACCTTTCATCTTGAAGCCCTCCGTGTTGGATGGCGTCAGTGTCGCGCCGGGCTTAAGATCAATCCAACGAATGTTTCTGATGCATCGCATGCAGGAGATTGATGCAATGTCCCAGTACCAGAGCCTCGATTCCGATGTGCTGCGCACCTTCGTGGCGATCGCCGAACAAGGCGGATTCACCCGTGCCGGCGAGGTCGTCAACCGCACCCAGTCGGCCGTGAGCATGCAGATGAAGCGGCTGGAGGAGGATGTCCTGCAGCGCCAGCTGTTCGAGCGCGAGGGCCGCCAGGTGCGCCTGACCGCCGAAGGCCAGGTGCTGCTGGGCTACGCGCGGCGCATCCTCAAGCTGCAAGGCGAGGTTTTCAATACCCTGCGCATGCCGCACATGGTCGGGCTGGTGCGTATCGGCACGCCGGACGACTACGCCATGCGCTTTCTGCCGGGCATCCTCTCAAGCTTTGCCCAGGCCTATCCGCTGGTGCAGGTGGAGGTGCATTGCGAACCGTCGAAACACCTGCTGATGCGCCAGGACCTGGACCTGACCATCGTCACCCGCGAGCCGGGATCGGAGGTCGGCCAGCTGCTGCGCCAGGAGCGCCTGGTGTGGGCGGCGGCCCAGGGTTTCTGTCCGCAGGACCAGCGCCCGATGCCGCTGGCGATGTTCAACACCGACTGCTTCTGCCGCGCGTGGGCCTGCAATGCGCTGGACACCCAGGAAGTGGAGTACCGGCTGGCCTACACCAGCCCGAGCCTGGCGGCGATCTTCGCCATTGTCAGCGCAGGCCTTGCGGTCACCGCGCAGTTGCAGAGCCTGATCGGCGGCAACCTGCGCGTCATCGGCGAAAACGAGGGCCTGCCGCAGTTGCCGCTGGCCAATGTGATGCTGCTGCGCAACCCGCACACCCAGTCGCCGATCACCGACTGCATGGCGGACTACATCATCGAGGGCTTCGCCGCCTAGAGCTTGCAGGCCAGCATGACCGCGCAGACGATCAGGAAACCGCAGAACAGCGAGCGCAAGGCTTTCTCGGGCAGCGCGTGGGCAAGTTTCACACCCCAGCTGATGCTCATCAGGCCACCCACCGCGAGCGGCAGGCCCATGTGCCAGTCAACCGTGTGGTGCCAGCCATAGGTGAGCAGGGTCACGGTGGTGCTTGGCGCCGCCAGCGCCAGGGACAACCCTTGGGCAACCACCTGGGTGGTGCCAAACAGGCTGGTCAGCACCGGCGTGGCAACCACCGCGCCGCCCACCCCAAACAGCCCGCCCATCGACCCTGAAAAGCTGCCAAGCACCGCTAGCCAAGGCCAGCCGTAGCGCAGCTCGGGGCTGGGCGCCGCGCTGCGCATGAACATCCGCGCCACGTTCCAGGCAGCCAGGACCACCAGAAAGGCCACGAAGCCCATGCGCATGGCCTGCGCATCGATGCCCACCGCCCAGATCGAACCAAACCAGGCGAAGACAAAACTGCACACCGCCAGCGGCAGCGCATGGCGCAGCTCGATGCGGTTGCGCTGGTGGTAGCGCCACAACGCCAGCAGCACGTTGGGCACCACCATCACCAGCGCCGTGCCCTGGGCCAGTTGCTGGTCAAGCCCGAACAGCACGCCCAGCGCCGGAATCGCGATCAATCCCCCGCCAATCCCGAACAGGCCGCCCACGGTGCCCAGCATGGCGCCCAATCCGATGTACATCACCCACTCGATCATCAGTGCCTCTAATCCGCTCAATCCATGCGCGCATGCTACCGGTGCCGGGCTGGCGGGGAAACGCACAGCCGCGCACAATGGCTGTGCGTGATTGGCAAAAGCAGGTGATCTGATGAACCCCGATATCCTCACCGAGCAGCTCGGCCTGTTCCTGGATGTGCTTGAAACCGGCAGTTTCTCCGCGGCTGCCCGGCGTTACCCGTTGACGCCATCGGCCGTGGCACGGCGCATCGACACGCTGGAAAACGCCGTGGGCAGCCGGCTGTTCGTGCGCAGCACCCATGCCGTGCGGCCGACAACCGCCGGTATCGCCTTCGCCGAACGCGCCCGGCGGATCGTCGAGGAACTGCGTCTGGCGCGAGCCGAGGCGGTGTCGCTGAGCAACGCGCCGGAGGGCCTGATCCGCATCGATGCCCCCGCGGCCTTTGGCCGACGTCACCTGGCGCCGGCCATCGCCGATTTCCTGGTGGCCTACCCGGGCCTGGATGTCCAGTTGCGGCTGATCGACAGTTTCGTCGACATGCACGGCAGCCATCTTGGGGAGGTCGACCTGGTGTTGCGCGCCGGCCCGCTGGCCGACACCCGGCTGGTCGCCACGCCCCTGGCCTACATGGTCAGGATCGCCTGCGCCAGCCCGGACTACCTGTCCCGCCGCGGCCTGCCCGCCTGCCCCAGCGAGCTGCCCGGCCACGACGGCCTCGACTGGGATGGCCTTGCCCCACCCTTCGCCTGGCGCTTCAGCCTCGACGACCAAGTGCGCCTGTACCGCCCCACGCGCATGCGCATGACCGCCAACAATGCCGAGACCCTGCTGTTCGGCGCGCTGGCAGGCCTGGGCATTGCCCATCTGCCCACCTGGCTGGTCAGCGACTACCTGCTGCGTGGCGAACTGGTGCCACTGTTTTGCGACAGCGGCCTGCCTGACCCCGAAACCAGTGGCATTTACGCGCTTCGACTTGAACATGAAACGAACTCTCGGAGCCGATTGCTGCTCGAATTCCTCAAGAGCCGTTTCAGTCCGGTGCCGCCGTGGGACCTGGCCTTGCGCAGCGAGCTCCGCTGGCAGTAGGTGCAGCACACGCTTGAGCGCCAGACTTTCCTATCTATCGATTTCAAGGACCTGCATGAACGCCGACCCCCGCGCCACGAGTGACGAGCTGCTGCTGGACAATCAGGTCTGCTTTGCCCTGCACTCCACCTCACTGCTGATGACCAAGGTCTACAAGCCGCTGTTGCAGGCGCTGGGGCTGACCTACCCGCAATACCTGGCCATGCTGGTGCTGTGGGAGCAGGACGGCCTGACCGTGGGCGAGATCAGCCACCGGCTGCTGACCGACCCGGGGTCACTGACCCCGCTGCTCAAGCGGCTCGAAGCCGAAGGATTGCTCAACCGCACCCGCAGCCGCGAGGACGAGCGCGTGGTGCTGGTCGAGCTGACCGAGCAAGGCCGCGAATTGCAGCAGCAGGCCCGGCGGGTTCCGCCGTGTATCCAGGCGGCTAGTGGGCGTAGTGTCGAGCGATTGCAAGAGTTGCAGGCCGAGTTGCTGGAGTTGCGGGCGCAGTTGCAGAAGAGTTTGTGATCGGCCCGGCTATGCCGGGCCAGGCCGGGGGCTGGGGTTGCGTTGGGTGGCAGGAATCCCCCACTAAGCCAGGAGAATTTGCGCCATAAAAAAAACCCGGCACAGGCCGGGTTTTTCGCAGTCACCAAGAAGATTACTTCTTGGAACGGCCCTTGAAGCTGCCATCGCGAGTGTCGATGTCGATCATCTCGTCGATTTCGATGAAGTCGGCAACCTGGATCTCGGTGCCGTTGCTCAGCTTGGCTGGCTTCATGACCTTGCCGGAAGTGTCGCCACGCGCCGAGTTCTCGGTGTAGGTGACTTTACGGCTGATGGTGGTCGGCAGTTCAACCGATACCAGGCGCTCTTCGAAGAACACGGCTTCGCAGACGTCGGTCATGCCTTCTTCGATGTACGGCAGAACGGCTTCGATGTCTTCGGCGTTCAGCTCGTACATGGTGTAGTCGCTGGTGTCCATGAACGTGTAGGTGTCACCGCTGATGAACGACAGGGTCGCTTCTTTGCGATCCAGGATCACGTCGTCCATCTTGTCGTCCGCACCGTATACGGTTTCGGTCTTGTAGCCGGTCAGCAGGTTCTTCAGCTTGGTCTTCATGATCGCGCTGTTACGGCCCGACTTGGTGAATTCAGCTTTCTGAACCAGCCACGGGTCGTTGTCGATCCGCAGGACGGTACCGGGTTTGAGTTCTTTACCAGTTTTCATGCGAGATATCCGAATTTGGATGGATTTACAAAAATCGAGGCCGCGTATCATATCCAATTTCGGTAAAAGTGTACCAGCGCCATGGCAAGGTCCGGCTGAGCGGCCAGGCGCGCGCACCATTGGCGGGCGTGCTGGCGCAGCTCGTCCCAGTGGAGCAGCGCCTCGCGCCAGGCCGGCCCCGGGTCGCGGTCCATGTTCCAGGCGCGCCAGAGCCCGACCAGCGCCGCCTCGGCCGGCGCCGACAATCCCTGCCGGTAAATGGCCAGGAAGGCGTCGAGCTTTTCCCAATGGGCATTGTCCTCCTGCAGGTAGATATGCCAGAGCATCGGCCTGGCCGCCCACTGCGCGCGCACGAACGAATCCTCGCCGCGCACGGCATTGAAGTCGCTGCTCCACAGCAACCGGTCGTAGTCGTCCTGGCTGACAAACGGGAGAATCTGCATGGTCAGCGCGCCGCGCTGGCGCACCTCGCCGACCCCAAGCAGCGGCTCGCCCAGCCAGCCACAGACATCCCCCAGGATCCGACCTTCGGGCACCAGCACATGGCTGGGCTGATCGGCGGTGGCCAGGGCGTCGAGCCAGTTCCCCAGCTGCGGGTTCTCGTAGGCGAACAGCGAGATCAACCGAACGCCCGGCCGCGGCCGCACGCCCAGCCCTTGCAGGAATGCCGAACGCGCGGACGGGTCCTGCTCGAAGGCCTCGCGCCGCGCCAGCAGCGAGGCTTCACGCAGCAGCCCGCCGGTTCTTTCGGTGAAGCCCGGAAAGAAGAACACCTTGCGCAGGCCGTTGGGCTGCGGCGACGGCAAGCCATGGCAGCCTTCGACCCAGTCCTCCGCGCTGAGGTACTCAAGGTTGAGCCAGAGCGAACGGGTTGGGCGCACACGCATGGCCTCGACGTATTCGGCAGGCAACTGGCAGGCAAACGCGCCGATCACCACGTCGGCCGGAACAGCCGGCTGCCAGGCGGCGGGCCACTGACGCACTTCGACACCCTGCTGCCACTGAGCGGCGGCGCCCGCGTCGGCCTGCGGGCAGAGGCGCACGAAAGGCGCCAGGTCATCCACCCACAGGCGCACGGCCATCTGGTGCTCGGCGGCCAGCTGCCGGGCCAGGCGCCAGGTCACGCCAATGTCGCCGTAGTTGTCGACGACCGAGCAGAAGATGTCCCAGGTGGTTTTCATGCCGCATCCTCGCGCCGGGCGGAAAAACCGCCGATTCTGCGGATAATTTCTCACGGGCGAAAGCGCCATGGCCGAAAAATCCCGGGCAGGCCGTGCGACAATGACGCCCTGCCCTGCCAGGAGGCCTGTCCCATGCCCCGCCCACATTCCCTGAACATCACCTTCAAGCCCTTGCAGCTGATCATCTGCGTGGCCCTCGGCCTGTGGCTGGGTGCCGTGGCCATCGCCCTGAGCCTGTGGCTGGCGTGGCAGTTGTGGCCCGAGCAGGTCCGGCCCGTGGCCCAGGCCCTGGCCCCGGCCATCGCCGCACCGGCACCCGATGCCCAGGCGCAGATGTTCGAACGCTACAACGCCATCCTGCAACAGCAGGAACAGCAGCAGGCCCAGGAGCCCACCCATATCCGGCCGCGCACCCTGAACAACCCGGCCTGCCAGTTCTGGCTGCAACAGGACCGCACCGCCCCTTCCGACAAGAGCCAGGCCAACGTCCTGGAGCATTGCTACCGACCATGAACAAGGCCGACCTGCTGCACCGTATCATCGAAGCCCTCGAGCACGACATGCTGTTGCTCCAGCGCGCCGCCCAGACCGCGTACGAAGCGGCCACCGCGCAAGAGAACATCGCCGAGAACAAGTACGACACCCTGGGGCTGGAGGCCTCCTACCTGGCCACCGGCCAGGCCCGGCGCGCCGCCGAGATTCGCCAGGCACTTCTCGCCTACCAGCAGCTCGTGTCCCGCGACTACGACCCGGCGCGCGGCATCCAGATCAGCAACCTGGTCACCCTGGAGGACCAGCAGGGCCACCCGCGTCAGTTGTTCCTGGGACCCGAAGCCGCCGGCCTGAAGATCGGCGAAGGCGACCGGCAGATCACCGTCATCACCCCGCGCTCCCCGCTCGGCCAGGTGTTGCTGGGCAAGCGGGTCGACGACGAGGTCAGCCTGGTGCTGGCAGGTGTCACCCAACTGCAGGTGGTGATCGCCGCCCAATGATTCTTTCTTCTTCACCGCAACGAGACTGCCCATGACCCACCCGCCCTTGAGCCGCGCCCTGATCCTGCTGATGGCGACCGCCACCGGCCTGGCCGTGGCGAGCAACTACTACGCCCAACCCTTGCTGCACAGCATCGCCGAATACTTTGGCCTGAGCACCGCCAGCGCCGGCAGCATCGTGATTGCCGCGCAGCTCAGCTATGGCGCCGGCCTGCTGTTGCTGGCACCGCTGGGCGACCTGTTCGAGCAGCGCCGGCTGATCGTCAGCATGATCGCGATCGCCACCGCCGGATTGCTGATCAGCGCCTTTTCGCCCAGCCTGCCCTGGCTGATCCTGGGCACGGTGCTCACCGGGTTGTTCTCGGTGGTCGCGCAGATCCTGGTACCCATGGCCGCGGCCCTCAGCGCCCCGGATCAGCGCGGCCGCGCCGTCGGCACGCTGATGACCGGGTTGCTCCTGGGGATCCTGCTGGCGCGCACCGCCGCGGGCTTCATGACCGAGCTGGGCGGCTGGCGCAGCATCTACCTGCTGGCGGCCGGCCTGATGGCCGTGTGCGCCATTGCCCTGTACCGCAAGCTGCCCGAGCATCACCAGCATGCCGGGCTGCGGTACCCGGCCCTGATCGCATCGGTGTTTCGCCTGTTCGTGGACGAGCCCGTCCTGCGCCTGCGGTCGCTGCTGGGGCTGCTGTCGTTCTGCCTGTTCGCGCTGTTCTGGACCCCGCTGGCATTTCTGCTGGCGCGCGAGCCGTACCAGTATTCGGACGGGGTGATCGGCCTGTTCGGCCTGGCCGGCGCGGCCGGGGCGCTGTCGGCGAACTGGGCCGGACGCCTGGCAGACCGCGGCAAGGGCTCGCTGGGCACCACGGTCGGGCTGGTGATCCTGCTGCTGTCCTGGGTGCCGCTGGGCTTTGCGCAGCATTCGCTGGTGGCGCTGCTGGTTGGCGTGCTGTTGCTCGACCTGGCGGTGCAGCTGGTGCATGTCAGTAACCAGAACGCCGTGATCGCCCTGAAGCCCGAGGCACGCACACGGCTCAATGCCGGATACATCACCTGCTACTTCATCGGTGGCGCGATCGGCTCGCTGCTCGGCACGCAGTTGTTCCAGCGGTACGGCTGGATGGGGATCGTCGTGGCCGGCCTGGTGATCGGCGCGGTGGCGCTGGCGGCGTGGGGTGTGGCGGAGCGCAGGCGGTCGAGGGGGAAGGCAGAGTTGTCCGGGGTGGCTAGATAGGTGGTCAGGAGTGGCTTTGGGGGTGTGCGCTCTCACGAGCATCACCCGCCGCCCCCAAGCCATACAATCCCCCAGCACCCTCCGTCGCCTGGCGATTGACTTGCCCGCTTCATCGTTGCTCATTAAGCGCTGTCAATGGGCACACTGACAGGACGGAACGATGACAAGACTCACGGTTCAATCCGGCGATTTCTTGCAAGGGGAAGCGGAATATCGCAATGGAGCGCTGACACTCAAGACCACCCGCAGCCCCTCACCAGGGGAGCGCATTTCACTGGCCCGGATCAGCGACCTCAAGGTCGCCAACCAGGAGTCCAGCCGCAGTATCGGCAGCGCCCTGGGCTGGGGCGTGGCCGGGGCGCTGGTGGCAGGGCCGGTCGGCCTGCTGGCCGGCCTCTGGCTTGGGGGCAAGGAGGAGGAAGTGACGTTCCTGGCCACCTTCAAGGACGGCCGCAAGCTCCTGGCGATCACCGATGGCAAGACCTGGTCGAAAATCGACAACACCTGGCGCAGGCGCCAGCTGCCTCCCTCAGCCAACTGAACAGACTGCTCCCACGTCGTTCGTTTGTTGCATGAAACGCAGCAAACAACGGCGATGGCCGCTGCTGGCCTGTTAACATGCCGCCCCTTTGCCCCTGCCCGGCTGCCAAGGAGCCTTCGCATGACCCTGTCCCGTCCCTGCCTGCCGTCGAGCCTGCTCAGCCTGAGCCTGGCCTTGCCGAGTACCGCGACCCTTGCCCAGGACAGTGTCACGCTCGACCCCCTGCAGGTCTCGGAAGTGTCCGGCGACCAGGGCTACCAGGCTCGCCAGGCCAGCGTGACGGGCCTGCAGGCGGCGCCGCTGCTCGACACTCCGGCGTCGGTCAGCGTGTTCAGCGAGCAGCTGCTGCAGGACCGCCAGGTGCGCAAGCTCAGCGAGGTGCTGCAGAGCGATGCCTCGGTCGGTGACAGCTACGCGCCGATCGGCTACTACGAGAACGTCAACGTGCGCGGCTTCGAGCTCAGCGCCGCCAACAGCTACAAGATCAATGGCCAGATCATCGCCGGCGAGCAGAACGTGGCGCTCGAGAACAAGCAGCAGGTCGAACTGCTCAAGGGCTTGTCCGGCCTGCAGAGCGGTGTGTCAGAGCCCGGCGGGCTGGTCAACTACGTGACCAAGCGCCCGGAGGACGTGCGCAGCGTCAGCGTGTCGAGCAATGAGCAGGGCGAGCGCTACATCGCCACCGACCTGGGTGGCTGGTTTGGCAGCGAGCGTCAGTTCGGCCTGCGCGCCAACCTGGCCCATGAGGACATCCGTTCCTACGTCGACCACGCCGACGGCCGACGCGATTTTGCCTCCCTGGCCTTCGACTGGCAGATCAGCCCGGACGCCACGCTGCAGCTCGACGCCGACTACCAGCAGCGCGAGCAGCGTTCGGTGCCCGGTTACCAGCTTCTCGGTGGCACTGCCCTGCCCCATGGGGTCGACCCCGAGGATCGCCTGGCCTACCAGCGCTGGGCCAAGCCGGTGAAAATCGACTCGTTCAACCTCGGCGCGCGCTTCGAGTACCGCTTCAACGATGCCTGGACCGGCAACCTCAGCGCCTCGCGCAGCCAGGTGGTGATCGACGACTACAGCGCGTTTGCCTGGGGCAGCGAGGATGGCTGGGTCTCGCACTTCAGCCCCGAGGGCGACTACGACATCTACGACTACCGCAGCCCGGACGACACCCGGCGCATCGATGAGACCCAGGCGGCGCTGCGTGGCCGCTTCGAAGCCTTCGGGCTCGGCCACGACCTGACCCTGGGCGCCAGCGCCCAGCGCCGCACGCTCGACCAGCGGCCCTACTACAACGAGCTGGTCGGCAGTGGCAACATCGGTGCCGACGCCCCTGCCGTCGAGCCGTCCGAGCGCTCCGTGGGCGCCAGCACCCGCCGCCTGGACAGCCGCCAGTACGGACTGTTCATCAGCGACCGAATCACCTTCAACGATCGATGGCAGACCGTGATCGGGGCCCGCGAAGTGCGCCTGGACGAACAGACCTGGGACGAGGACGGCACGGCTGGCCGCCACACCCGCGAGTACCAGTTGCTGCCAAATGCCGCGCTGATCTACAAACCGCGCGAGGACACGACGCTCTATGCCAGCTACAGCAAGGGCCTGTCCGCCGGCAGCACGGCGCCGTGGTTTGCCAGCAATGCCGCGCAGATCCTCGCGCCGACCTTGTCGCGCCAGCTGGAGCTGGGCATCAAGCGGGACTGGGAGCGGCTGAGCCTGAGCGCGGCGTTGTTCCAGATCCGCCAGGCCAACCAGTACGCCCGTCCCGAGGGTGACGGCGGGTTCACTTACGTGCAGCAGGGTCAGCAGAAGAACACCGGCCTGGAGCTGGGCGCCAGCGGCTGGCTCACCTCACGCCTGCAGGTGCACGCCAGCGCCGCGGCTATTCGTGCCCGGGTCAAAGGCAGCGGCACCGAAGCCTACGAAGGCCATCAGGCGCTCAACGTGCCGAACCTGCGCGCTGCGCTGCAGGCGGACTACCAGCTGCCGGTCCCCGGCCTGGCCCTGCTCGCGGGCGCCCGCTATAGCGCCAGCAAGTATGCCGACCAGGCCGGCAGCGTGCAGGCTGGGGGGTATACCGTGTTTGATCTCGGCAGCCGTTACCGCACGCGGGTGGCGGGGTATGAGACGGTGTGGCGGTTGACGGTGGATAACGTGCTGGACAAGCGGTACTGGCGGGATGTCGGGGATTATCTGGGTGACAACTACGCGTTCCAGGGCGCGCCCCGGACTGCGCGGGTCAGTGCGCAAGTGAATTTTTAGGCCCAGTCTGTGGGGGCAATTGGCTGTGTTCCCTGCCGGTATCGCGCAATCTGGTGATCCTCTGCCCCGGCGAGGGCTCCGCCCTCGCCGGGGCAGAGGATTGTAGGGTTGTGCAATGGTGGGAGGGTGCAAGGACAGCCGTCCCCCAACAGGATTTGGCTGCACCCTGAAATCCAGGCAAACAAAAAGCCCCCGCACCTTTCGGTACGGGGGCTTTCGTCGAATATGGCGGTGAAGAAGGGATTCGAACCCTTGATACAGTTTCCTGTATACACACTTTCCAGGCGTGCTCCTTCAGCCACTCGGACACTTCACCGTATCTCTTCAAGCTATTCAGCCTGTCGAGGCGCGCTAATGTAGTCGAAAGCTTTCCGGATGGCAAAGGTTTTTTTCAGAATTTTCATGCGCTTAAGCCAACGTGGCAATGCTGCCAATATAGGACGTGCTTCTGCTGGGTGCTTTACCTGGCGCCAATGGGTCAGTAACGTCGGCAGCACGCCACCCAGAGGACCCTGTCATGAGCGAGCTCATCACCTACCACGCCGAAGACGGCATCGCGACGCTGACCCTGAACAACGGCAAGGTCAACGCCCTCTCGCCCGAGGTCATCACGGCATTCAACGCCGCCCTGGACCGCGCCCAGCACGACCGCGCCGTGGTGATCCTCACCGGCCAGCCGGGCATCCTTTCCGGCGGCTACGACCTCAAGGTAATGACCTCCGGCCCCAAGGAGGCCGTCGCGCTGGTCACCGCCGGCTCCACCCTTGCCCGCAGGATGCTCTCGCACCCCTTCCCCATCGTGGTCGCCTGCCCAGGCAACGCGGTGGCCAAGGGCGCGTTCCTGCTGCTGTCGGCCGACTACCGCATCGGCGTCGAGGGTCCGTTCAAGATCTGTCTCAACGAAGTCCAGATCGGCATGACCATGCACCACGCCGGCATCGAGCTGGCCCGCGACCGCCTGCGCCGCGCAGCTTTCCACCGCGCGGTGATCAACGCCGAAGTGTTCAACCCGCACGCCGCCGTGGACGCCGGCTTTCTCGACAAGGTGGTGCCGGCCGAGCAACTGCAGGACGCCGCCCTGGCCGCCGCCCGCGAGCTGAAGAAGCTCAACATGCTGGCGCACCGCAACACCAAGCTCAAGGTACGCAAGGCGCTGCTGGACAGCCTGGACGAAGCCATCGCGCTCGACCAGGCACCCTTGGGCTGATCGCCACCAAACGTGTCCCGCCCTGAGCGGTTGCTCTCCTGCGCCACACCGACCAAGCTGTAGGCGGGATCAACCGAGGAAGTAGCAACCCATGGGTCGAGTCGTCGCAGCGGCGGTGTACAGCGCCGGCAGGAAAGTCACCAACATCAGCATCGACGAAGGCAGCCAGTGGGCGAGCAAGCCCGGGCACTTCGTCTGGATCGGGCTGGAAGAGCCCAACGCCGAACTGCTCGCCACCCTGCAGCGCCAGTTCAACCTGCATGAACTGGCCATCGAGGACGCGCTGGAAAAGCACAGCCGGCCCAAGCTCGAGACCTTCGGCGACGCGCTGTTCATCGTCACCTATTCACCGGTGCGTGACCAAGGGCGGCTGGAGTTCATCGAGACGCACATCTTCGCCGGCAACGGCTATGTCATCACCTGCCGCAATGGCCACTCCAAGTCCTACGCCCTGGTGCGCCAGCGCTGCGAGGCGCGCCCGCTGCTGCTCGAACACGGCGAGGATTTCGTGCTGTACGCCCTGCTCGACTTCGTCACCGAGAACTACCAGCCGGTCAGCGAGGCGATACATGACGAGATCGAAGCACTGGAGCAAAGCGTGCTGAGCGACTCGCTCAGGGAAACCGACATCCAGCGCCTGCACAGCCTGCGCCGTGACATCCTGCGCCTGCGCCGGTACGTGGCACCCATGGTCGAGGTCAGCGAGGAGCTGCAGCGCCTCAAATTCCCGTTCATCGACAAGAACATGCGCCCGTACTTTCGCGACGTGCAGATCCATGTGACGCGGCAGATGGAGGACCTGGCCAGCATCAAGGACATTGCCAGCCAGACCATCGAGATCGGCATGCTGCTGGAGGCCTCGCGCCAGAGCATCCTGCAGCGCAAATTCGCCGCCTGGGCGGCGATCCTGGCGTTCCCGACGGCGGTGGCGGGGATCTACGGGATGAATTTCGAGAACATGCCCGAACTGACCTGGCACTACGGGTATTTCGCGGTGCTGGGGCTGGTCGCCACGGGCTGCACGGCGCTGTTCGCGAGCTTCAAGCGGTCGGGATGGCTTTAAACCGGAAACTGCGGGGCCGCTGGGCGGCCCCAGGCGGTTAGGCTGCCCCGTCCTTGCCCGGATGCCCCACGAAGCGCAGCATCCACTCCCCGACCAGGTCGCCCTGGTGCCCTTCCGACAAGCTCGCCAGTGCCCGCTGGTACACCTCATCCCCCAAGTGCTGCTGGCGGGCATCGAGCAATGCACGCGAGTAGTCATGGACAAACTCCGGGTGCCCCTGGAAACACAGCACCTGGTCGCGGATGTGGTACGCCGCGAACGGGCAGAAGTCGCTCGAAGCGATCACCGTGGCCTCTTCGGGCAGCGACGTCACCTGGTCCTGATGGCTGATCAGCAGCGTCAGTTCGGAGACCTGGGGGTCCATCCAGGGCGCATGGGCGGCCAACTGATAGCGATGAACCCCCACGCCCCAGCCCTGGCTCGCGCGTTCGGTCTTGCCCCCCAGCAGCAGCGCCAGCAGCTGATGGCCGAAGCAGACGCCCAGCAACTTGTCGCCGCGCGCATAGCGCTCCAGCAGATAAGCCTTCAGTGTTTCGATCCACGGATCGGAACCGAACGAATCCGCCTTGCTGCCGGTCACTAGATAGGCATCGAAGACTTCGTTCGCGTCGGGGTATTCGCCATTCATCACGTTGTACACGCGAAACTCGGCAGCGATCGGCTGACGTGAAAACAGCTGCTCGAACATCCTTCCGTAGCCCTGGTATTGCTCGACCAGCTCGGGTCGCAGGACATCGGTTTCCAGGATGCAAATGCGTAGCGACATAGGGATATTCCTGAACGACATTGACGGGATAACCCTGCGAAGCCTGCCGCGAATGCGCGCCACAAGCAAGTAGGATGCACTGACGAACGGCGACTGAAGTGAAGGTTGATGCCTGCGAGGGCCGCGCCTCTCTAGTGGGCGGATGCACCTCGGTGTTCAGGCGGATTCATAACGGTAATAACGCAGTGTTTGATACCGATATAACAAATGGTTCTCACGGATGGGTAACGTCGACTCGCCGGGTGGTTTATATCCACAGGAGAGGCAAGCAGTCATGGGGCGTCAGGGGGCGCCGACTGCTATCGACCCGCTCGACAGGGAAGCCATCAGGCACTCAGGAATAACAACAAATAGGCGGTTTGCCATGTTCAGACAATCAAAATTTCGCCAGGCCGGACTCATTCTGTTCGCCACCACCTTGCTGCTCATCCTGCCGAACCTGACGCGGCTATTCGGTTGACGCGCAGGTGGCGCCGCCGCGCCACACACAGGTAATCTGCCGGCCCTTTGGTTGGAGACTGCCCATGCGCCGCTGCCTTGCCCTGCTGCTGTCGTTCATCTGCCTGCCAGCCGTGGCGGCGCAGCTGACCCTCGACCTGGGCGACGGTGCCCGCCACTGGCAGACCGAAGCCCTGCTTGCCCACCCGCAGGCGCAAGACATCAGCATCGCGCAGGATGTCACCTACAAGCGGCCGATGCGCTACCGGGCCGTGCCCGTTTCCGCGTTGCTCCAGGGCGTGAATGAAGGCGAGCACCTGCAAGCCGTGGCGCTCGATGGCTTTGCCGCCGAGATGCCGGCCGGCCCGTTGCTGCAGGCAGGCCCGGCGCGGGCGTGGCTGGCCATTGAAGACCCCGCCCACCCCTGGCCAGCGCTGGGCAAGGGCAAGCCCAGCGCCGGGCCGTTCTACCTGGTGTGGACCGAGCCGCAGGCCAGCGGGATTCGCCCGGAACAGTGGCCGTTCCAGGTGGCGAGTATTCGACGGCTGGCGACGGTGGCCGAGCGTTTTCCCGCGCTGTTACCGGCAGCCGGCTTGGCCGAGGATGATCCGGTTCGATTGGGGTTTGCGCTGTTCCAGCAGAACTGCCTGGCGTGCCACCGCCTCAATGGGGCTGGAGACGCGCAGTTAGGGCCGGACCTGAATGTGCCGCACAATCCCACGGAGTACTTCCAGCCGGGGTACCTGCGCCGGTTCATACGTGATCCGCAGAGCCTGCGGCACTGGCCGCAGGCGAAGATGCCCGGGTTTGGGGAACAGGTGCTGAGTGATGCCGAGCTGGATGCGGTGATTGCCTATCTGGGGCATATGGCTGCGCGGCGGCCTTGAGAGGGGTGGTGCCCCCTTCGCTGGCAAGCCAGCGAAGGGGGCGACACCGATTGCAGATCAGGCCACCGGCCGCTCCTGTTTCACCCCCCAGCCTTCCACCTCACCGCCAAGCGGACCGATCACCGACTCGAAGTCCTGCTCGAACTCGCCGATACCACCATAGGTGGCGAACATCACCTTGCTCAGTTCCAGGTGCCAGCCTCCATCGTCGAGCTCGCGCACCTGCGCCTTGAGCGACTCGCCACGGAACTTGCCCGCGGCCCGGCGCGCCATGTCTTCGTCCGGGAATACGGCATAGAACTCGATCGGGTGAATGCGGGTGAAATCGAAACCGCCAGCTTTCATCTGGCGAAGAACATTGCTGCTGATGTCGTCGTTATGGCTGCTCATGCTTCGTCCTCCGGCAATGCAATGGATAGACTTTCGGTGCACGGGGCACCTGCCTGGGCGCCTTGAACGGGCCAGGCAGTCGAGCTGATACGAGACGCGAACGTGAAGCGCGGCCTGCTGACAGGACCCACGCAGGGTGCAGGCTAGCTCTGGCCTCCACCCTGCGCCAGCACGCGCATGCTCACGGCCGCGGTGAGATGGAGCTGATGGTCACGCCGTTCTGCTCCTTCAGCCAGCGCGCGGTAGGGGAATGGGCTCGGTCCTCGAAGTCATTCAGGTCCAGTTCATCCAGCAGCGGGAACAGCTGCGAGCGGATGACCCGTGCGGCCTCCTCCTCGCTAGGTTGCTGCTCCGAGGAAATCAACAACGAGGTCGGCTCGCCTTTCTGGTTGGCGAAGATGACTTCCCACTCTTTCATTGAATAGCCCTCAATCAAAGAACAACAGTGAATGCAGCTGGTTATTGCTTGACCCTTCACCTCATTTGAATGTTCAGCACGAATTGCCGTGCGGACAAAAAAAAAGGCCCGCCGGTCGTCCGGCGAGCCCTTGCACGCAGGCGCGCTTAGTCAGGCTTGCCGTGGACCACCCCGGCGGTGTTGTCCAGCAGGCTCTTGGTCGCCGTCTGGATGTAGGCCTCGAGCTTCTTCAGCATCTCGGGCTGGTCCGGGCTTTCGATCAGTTCGGCCTTGAACTCGCGACCCAGCTGGTAGCGGTACAGGCGCGGAGTCATGTCCTTGGACTCGATCAGGATGCGGTCACCCTGCACCAGGCCGACGATCTGCTCGCTGCCCGAGGGCTTGATCATGCCCACGCCCGGGTCGCCCGCCGGCAGATTGAGGAGGTCGCGGCCCCAGCACTGGTGACGCGTCTCGCCGCCCAGGCGGCCCATGATGGTCGGGACGATATCGACCTGGGTGCCAACGGTGTGGTCGACCGCGCCGAACTTGCCCTGGATGCCCGGGGCGATCAGCAGCAGCGGCACGTTGAAGCGGCCCAGGTCCAGCTCGGTGACCTGCTGGTTGTTGCCGAAGCCGTGGTCGCCGACGATCACGAACAGCGTCTCGTTGAAGTACGGCTCTTTGCGCGCCTTCTCGAAGAACTGCCCCAGCGCCCAGTCGGAGTAGCGCATGGCGGTCAGGTGCTCGTCGAGGCGGCCCTGGCCTGTGACCGGCTCGACCGGCAGGTCCTTGGGCAGCGCGTACGGCGTGTGGTTGGACAGGGTCTGCAGCAGCGCGTAGAACGGCTTCTTGCCGTAGTTGCTGGCAAGCTCCTGGGCGGCGCGGTCGAACATGTCCTGGTCGGAGACACCCCAGGTCGGATCGGAGAACACCGGATTGACGAAGTCGTTACGGCCGATGAAGGTGGTCATGCCCTGGCTGCCGAAGAAACCGGACTGGTTGTCCCAGGCGAAGTCGCCGTTGTAGACGTACACGTCATCGAAGTCGCGCGCGCTCAGCAGTGCTGGCAGGCCCGACAGCTTGTGACCGCCCTCCGGGGTCTGCATCAGGTATTCGAAGCCTGGCAGGTTGGGGAAGCAGCCCATGGTGGCGAACATGCCCTGGTGGGTATGGGTGCCGTTGGAGAAGAAGCGGTCGAACAGCAGGCCCTCCTTGGCCAGCTTGTCGAAGTAGGGGGTGATGTTGTTCGGACTGCCCAGGGCGCCCACCGAGTGACCGGCGAAGCTTTCCATGAGGATCACCACCACGTTCTTGATCGGCAGGCTGCGCTCGGCGGGCGGCGTGAAGTCGCGGCGGATCGCGGCGCTGTCGGCATCGACCAGGCGATCGTTGGGGGTCAGCAGCAGGTCGCGCACGCTTTGCTGGGCCACCTCGGGGTCGAGGGTGGCCTTCCAGACATTGGAGCGGTGCTTGCCGAAGCGGCTCTTGGCGGCATCGATCAAGGTCAGGGTGCCGTTCAGGCCTAGCTGGTTGACGAAGTTCGAGTCGGTGGTGAAGGCGTCGCCCCAGCGCATCGGCGGCCCTTGGCGCAGGGTGCCGCGGGCGGCGACCACGGCCAGCAGCAGGATGACCATGAACACCGCGAGGCGGTTGTACCACGGGGTAACGGCGGCGGTCTCGCCACGGGTCAGGCGGTCGATGCCCTTGAACAGCAGGCTCAGCAGCCAGGTGCCGAAGACCCAGGCCAGCAGGTAGCGCACCACCGGGAAGCCGTACCAGAGCATGCTCATGACGGTTTTCGGGTCTTCCTGGATGTACTGGAAGACCAGGCCGTTCAGGCGCTGGTGGAACTCACGGTAGAAGTCCATCTCGACCAGGCCGAGGAACATCACCGCGCTGGCGGCGAGGGTCAGCCACGCCCGGAAGACACAGCGCCTGGCCATGGCCCACGGCGAGAGCATCGCCAGCAGCAGCGGGATGCTCAAGTAGACCACCACGCGCAGGTCGAAGCGCAGGCCGTTGAGGAAGCCCTCGGCAACGGTCAAGTAGGGCGTGTCGCCGATCATGTCGCTGTTGTAGACCAGCAAGCCGAGGCGCACCAGGCTGAGCATGAACATGATCACCAAGGCGCACAGCAGCGTGTAGGCCAGGTGAGATTTGAGCGTCGGCGAGAACGGGCGTGGCACGCCCCGTTGCTTCAAGGCATCCGTGTTGGCCATGAATGGTTTGATCCTGGTATCCGGGTTTACGAGGGGGCGTAATGTGCCTCAACTGACGTGGCTTGGCACGACAATTGGGCGATGGCAGCATTGCGCGGCGCGGATTGTCGGAAATCGGGTGTGAAAATTTTGTTCATCGCCCGCTCAGGGCCGCACCATGCCCCGTGGCCCGGCGATCGCCCAGATGATCAGGCCCAGCACCGGCAACAGCAGGATCAGCAAGACCCAGAGAATCTTCGCCCCTGTTCCCACGCTGCTCTTGACCACGTTGAGGATCGCCCAGATATCCAGCGCGAGAATGATCAGGCCCACCAGGCCGTTGAATGTGGAACCCATGCCGGCACCTCCAACCGTTGCGCGTGCTGCTCAGCATAGCGCGCTATCGATCCGATAGAGGGAATCCTTGTCGATGGGTGACAGTCGATGTTTAAACTGTAACCAAAGATCGCACGAGGTTCGCATGCCCCCAGCTCACGTCGAAAGCGTCGCCCCCTCCTCCTCTTTCTGGGCGCTGTGGCGCGAACATGCCCGCAGCACGCCCTGGGTCACCGCGGGCCTGGGCCTGAGCTTGCTGGCCATTGTCATCCTGCTGCTGGCCAGCATGTGGAACGCGGTCAACGGTGACCACGCGCACAACCTGCACCTGGCCCTGCTCGGCGGCCTGGGCGGCTTTGGCGCCACTGCGCTGGGCGCGGTGCTGGCGGTGGTGATGCGCGACATCAGCGCGCGCAGCCAGGATGTGATGCTGGGCTTCGCGGCGGGAATGATGCTGGCCGCCAGCTCGTTCTCGCTGATCCTGCCGGGTCTCGATGCCGCGCGGGAGATCACCGGCAACGGGCCGGCCGCCGCGCTGACCGTGGTGTTCGGCATGGGTCTGGGCGTGTTGCTGATGCTCGGCCTTGAGCGGGTCACGCCCCATGAACATGAAAGCACCGGCCCGTTGGGCCCGAACGCGGCGCGGATCAACCGGGTGTGGCTGTTCGTGCTGGCGATCACCTTGCACAACCTGCCCGAGGGCATGGCCATCGGCGTGAGCTTCACCAACGGCGACCTGAACATCGGCCTGCCGCTCACCACGGCCATCGCCATCCAGGATATTCCCGAGGGCCTGGCCGTTGCCCTGGCCCTGCGCGCCACCGGCCTTTCGAACCTGCGCGCGGCGCTGGTGGCCATCGGCTCCGGCCTGATGGAACCCCTTGGCGCGATCATCGGCCTGGGCATCTCCACCGGCTTCGCCCTCGCCTACCCGATCAGCATGGGCCTGGCGGCGGGCGCGATGATCTTCGTGGTGTCCCATGAGGTGATCCCCGAAACCCACCGCAACGGCCACCAGAGCGCGGCCACCATCGGCCTGATGGGCGGGTTCGCGGTGATGATGTTCCTGGATACCGCCTTGGGCTAGCGGTGAACGGCCTAGACGTGAACGGCGACGCGTAGCGCCTCGAGGGAGGGCGCCGCGGCGATGCCGGCCTCGGCGCACAGTTCCAGCACCCGCGCCAGGTCGTTCTGGGCGACCAGCACCACCTGCAGCTCGTCATCGAGCAACTGGCTGAAGTTCACCAGCACGTAGCCGCCTGCCTCTTTGTTCAGGGCGCTCATCTGCACCTGGATGCGGTTGAGCGCGGTCAGCGCCTCGGTCTTGGCCAGTTGCTTGGGATTGAGGGTGAAGGCGATGCTCTTGTCGAACGAGCCTTTGATCTGTCCGAACAGGTCCGGGTAGGTGTCGGCCTGGAACAGCACGGTGTCGGGCAGGCTGCCGACTACGATCCACTCTCCCAGCGGAATCGGGAAACTGTCGTCGTAGTTGATGTCGGGGTTGGCGGCGAGAAACGCGGCTGGGTCGGCGTAGGCCTGGGCGGCTTCGTCGGCGATGCGCTCGATGTCCTCCGGGCGCATGCAGCCGGCACCGATCAGGCTGATGAGTTCGAGCAATGGGGTAGTCATGACGGGGCCCTGCGGCATTGGAAAAAAGGCGCCAAGGATAGCCGCAAATGCCCCGTTCAGGTTAGGCCAGCGACGCCAGCCGGTCGGCGGCGTCCGTGGCGCCCATGGTGCGCGCGGCATCCAGCGCCGAGGCGCCGCGGGCGTCGCGGTGCGCCGCGTTGGCGCCGTTGGCCAGCAGGTACTCGAGGATCTCCAGACGATTGAACATCGCGGCCAGCATCAGCGCGGTGCGCCCGTCACCGGCGGCGGCATCGACCGCCACGCCATGCTCGACCAGCAGGCGGATCATTTCCAGGTCGCCCTTGAAGGCCGCGCCGGCGATCGGCAGCTGGTTGTTGTCGTTGGCGACAAGCGGGTCGGCGCCGTGGGCGAGCAGCACGCGCACGGCTTCGTGATGGCCGTGGTAGCTGGCCAGCATCAGCAGGGTGTCGCCCTTGTGGTTGCGCAGGTTCGGCGTCAGGCCGCTGGCCAGCAGACGCTCGAGCATCTGCGCGTCGCCCTGGCGGGCGCGATCGAAGACCTCGGCGGCGAACGCAGCGGCCTCGTCTTCGGTCATGGGAGCGGGTTGACGTTGGTCGGACATTCGGAACCTCCTGGCACATGGCAAAGCCCAAGTCTTAGTCAGGCAGGCCTCGGGGTCAAAGGTTCCAAATCAATGGGGCTGACAGAGCATGGCTATCACCATGCAAAATGCACTGTGCAAAATGCACGAGCATGCACAATGCACGGGGCGGTATTTTCAAATAACCGCTAACTCATTGTTTTATATAGGTTTTTTCAGCTTTCAAAAGCTGGCACGGTCACTGCAAACATCCTTGCATGTCTGCAAATCAACTTGCCAGGAGCTGTCATGGACCTCATTCAGGAAAAATTCGCCTCGGTATTCGCTGCCTTCCAAGTCGCTACCCAACCGCGTCCTGATGGCGGCATCCTGCTGTCCCTGCGTGGGGCTGATGGCAAGGTGACCCGTCGCGTGCTGTCGTATTCCCAGATGCACAGTGCCGAGCAGCTGTCCTGGGCGATCAGCGCCATCCGCCGCGACCTTGCCGAACAGGCCAGCGAGCTGCCGACCATCTCGATGCTGCAGAGCCAGCAACGGTTCGCGTTGCCGACCTATCGCTGAGTTTCGCCAACTGCCTCATACCCAGCTACTCCCATCCCCCAGCCCGGCATCGCCGGGCCCTGAGGGAGCGTGCCTTGTGCCGGAACGCCGGACCGCGCGAAATGAGGGCGAAGCCCTCACCGGGGCGCAGGATTATCGGGTAACGCGGTAGAGGCAGGGAACGCTGTAAGCATCCTGTGGTTGCCACAGTGACTGTCAGATTCGGGGAATAGACCTCAATCGTCCAGGCGCGGGTACAACTGGGCTATCGCGTCACCGGTGTAAGCGAACCGCGCATCGCCACTGAACAACCGGATCGCCACGCACCGTGGATGCTCACCCAGGTCCACCCACCGCCGCGTACCTGCCGGTATCACCACCAGATCGTGCTTTTCGCACACTATCGCGTACACATACCCTTCAATGTGCAGGTTCACCTGCCCGCGCCCGGCCACGAACCAGCACAATTCCTGGGCTTCGAGCACGTACTCGTCACCCAGCCCCTGATACTCGTCTTCATGACTGAGCACCGCGTGGCTCACATAGCCCTGCTCGGTCATCAGGCTGTCGACCTGCTCACTGTGGGCCGCGACCGCATCCCCCTCGAACACGCTCGCCTGGCGCCGCTCGAAGCGCACGCCATGCTCGGCCAGGGTGCTGGCGATGTCGTCGTGGTGGGTCAGTACCTTGTTCGGCACCTCGGGACTGGAGTCGGGATAAACGCTCAGGATGCTCATGAGGGGTTCCTGGTTTCTTTCATGCGGGTGGCAATGATAACGGCTGCGAGCAGCGCCGCGACGCTGGCCATACCAAAGGTGAAGTCGGGGCCCAACAGTTTCCAGCTGTAGCCCGAATACAATGCGCCCAGCGCACCGCCGGTCCCGGCAAGCGCCGCGTACAGGGCCTGCCCCTGCCCTTGCTGACGGGCGCCGAAGCTCGATTGCACGAAGGCGATGGCGGCGGCATGGAAGCTGCCGAAGGTCGCGGCGTGCATGACCTGGGCAAGCAGCAGCACCGCCGGCAGTTCGGCGAAGCTGCCCAGCAACACCCAGCGCACCGCCGCGAGCAGAAAGCTTGCCAGCAGCACGCGGCGGATCGACACCCGCGCGAAGATCCGGCTCATCACCAGAAACACCAGCACTTCAGCCACCACCCCCAGCGCCCACAACATGCCGATGGTGCCGCGGGCATAGCCCAGCTGCTCAAGGTGCAGGGTCAGGAAGGTGTAGTACGGGCCATGACTGAGCTGCATCAGCGCCACGCAGGCATAGAACGCCGCCACGCCAGGCATCATCAGTTGCCTGAGAAAACCGCCGCGGTCGCCGCGCTCGGCCTGCTCGGGCGGGTGCGCATTGGGCACCCAGAGGCTGGCGAGGACGATCCCGCCCATGATCACCACCAGCGCCACCGGATAGACGTCCAGGCTCAGCCATTCGAACAACCGGCCAAGACCGACCACGGTGAGGATGAAGCCGATCGAGCCCCACAGCCGCACCTGGCTGTAGCGTGAGGTCTGCCCGTGCAGATGCGCCAAGGTGATGACCTCGAACTGGGGCAGCACCGCGTGCCAGAAGAAGGCATGCAAGGCCATCACCAGCGCCAGCCAGGCATAGCTCTTGGCGAAGAAGATCAGCGAGAACGTGGCCAGTGTCGCCAGCGCGCCCACCCGCACGATCAGCAGGCGCTGCCCGCTGCGGTCCCCCAGCCAGCCCCACAGGTTAGGCGCGATGCAGCGCATGAGCATGGGAATGGCCACCAGCTCGCCAATGCGCGCCGGTGAAAAGCCGAGGTGGTCGAAGTACAGCGCCAGGAACGGCGCCGTGGCGCCGAGCAAGGCGAAGTAGCAGAGGTAGAAACTGGACAGTCGCCAGTAGGGAATCGGCGCCACGGCTCAGCGAACCGTGGCCGCAATGCCCGCGCGCGCGCTCAAAGCTGGCCCAGCACGGGGGTCGCGACCCGCACATCGGCGTTTTGCGCGCGGTGGCGCAGCAGGTGGTCCATCAGCACGATGGCCATCATCGCCTCGGCGATCGGCGTGGCACGAATGCCAACGCAGGGGTCGTGACGGCCCTTGGTAATGACGTCGACCGGATTGCCATCGACATCGATCGAACGGCCCGGCACGGTGATGCTGGAGGTCGGTTTGAGCGCCAGGTGCGCGACGATCGGCTGGCCGGAGGAAATCCCGCCCAGGATGCCGCCGGCGTTGTTGCTGGTGAAGCCTTCGGGCGTCAGCTCGTCGCGGTGCTCGGTGCCGCGCTGGGCCACGCTGGCGAAGCCGGCACCGATTTCAACGCCCTTGACCGCGTTGATGCTCATCAGGGCATGGGCCAGCTCGGCGTCCAGGCGGTCGAAGATCGGCTCGCCCAGGCCCGGCATCACGCCTTCGGCGACCACGGTGATCTTCGCGCCGACCGAGTCCTGGTCACGGCGCAGCTGGTCCATGTAAGCCTCGAGCTCCGGCACCTTGGCCGGGTCGGGGCTGAAGAAGGCGTTTTCCTCGACCGAATCCCAGGTCTTGAACGGGATCTCGATCGGGCCCAGCTGGCTCATGTAGCCGCGCACCACGATGCCCTGGGTGGCGAGGAATTTCTTGGCGATGGCGCCGGCGGCCACGCGCATGGCGGTCTCGCGCGCCGAACTGCGGCCACCGCCCCGGTAGTCGCGGGTGCCGTACTTGTGGTGGTAGGTGTAGTCGGCGTGGGCGGGACGGAAGAGGTCCTTGATCGCCGAATAGTCCTTGGATTTCTGGTCGGTGTTGCGGATCAGCAGGCCGATCGAGCAGCCCGTGGTGCGGCCCTCGAAGACCCCCGAGAGGATCTCGACCTCGTCCGCTTCCTGGCGCTGGGTGGTGTGCCGGCTGGTGCCCGGCTTGCGCCGGTCGAGGTCGTGCTGCAGGTCGGCCAGCGAAATCTCGAGGCCCGGCGGGCACCCATCGACAATGGCGACCAACGCCGGGCCATGGCTTTCGCCAGCGGTGGTGACAGTGAACAGCTTGCCGTAGGTATTGCCGGACATGCAGGACGCTCCGCGAATCAGCCTGAATTTGGGAAAGGTGGGGAGTATACGCGGACTTGCGGGTTGTGGCGCTCTTCGAAGCGCCCGCTCCGCGAAGCAGTACGATCCCCCCCACGACAAGCACCCCGAACCTTCTCCCGCCCGCCGAGTCGAACCACCATCCCCCCTGACAGTACCCCCATGAAGTCACGCCTCGCCGCCCTGCTTTTGCTGTTCTGCGCCAGTCTCGCCCAGGCCGCCGCGCCCACCGTCCTGCAACGTCCGATCAGCCTCGACACCGACCAGGGCACCCTGCAGGGCAGCCTGCTGCTGCCGCGCGACGACACGCCGCCGCCAGTGGTGCTGATCATCGCGGGCTCGGGCCCGACCGACCGCGATGGCAACAACCCGGCCGGCGGGCGCATCGACAACCTCAAGCAACTGGCCCTGCTGCTCGCCCGCCAGCACATCGCCAGCGTGCGCTACGACAAGCGCGGGGTGGCCGCGAGCCAGCCGGCGACGCCGGACGAACGCGACCTCAGCGTCGAGCGCTACGTGGCCGATGCGGTGGCCTGGGGGCAGAAACTCAAGGCCGACCCGCGCTTCGGTCCGCTGATCGTCCTGGGCCACAGCGAGGGCGCGCTGATCGCCAGCCTTGCCGCCGAACAGGCCGGCGCCAGCGCCGTGATCACCCTGGCCGGCAGCGGTCGTCCGGTCGACCAGGTGCTGCGCGAGCAGCTCGCCCAGCGCCTGAAACCCGATGACCTGGCCCGGGGCAACGTGCTGATGGACCACCTCCAAGCCGGCCAGACCAGCCTTGACGTGCCCGGCCCTCTGCGCGAGGTGTTCCGGCCCAGCGTGCAGCCTTACCTGATCTCGTTGTTCCGCCAGAACCCGGCGGCAGCCTTCGCCCGGCTCAAGGTGCCGGCGCTGATCGTCCAGGGCCGCAATGACGTGCAGGTCGAAGTCGAGGACGCCCAGCGCCTGCAGGCCGCCAAGCCTGACGCGACGCTCGCGCTGATCAACGGCATGAACCACATGCTGCGCATCAGCCCGCGAGACATCAGCGAACAGCGCGACAGCTACAACAATCCCGAACTGCCGCTGGCAAGCGAACTGGGCACGCGGATCGTCGCATTTATCCGTGCATTGCCGCGCACCTGAGGCAATCGGTCTCAGGTCCTGGGCGCTTCGGCCGATAACGCGGTATTGAGGACGAACCGGACACCCCCTGATGACTGACGCCGCCCCCGACGCGACCGAGGCCCCGCAAGCCGCCCCCCTGCCCTGGGCCGAGGTGGCTGCCGAGCAGTTCCAGCTCCTGCGCCTGGCGCCCTTGCCCACCGACCGCAGCAGCGGCGCGCGGCCCTTGCGCTTCGTGCAGTTCGGCCAGGCCGAGCGGCACGACAAGGCGCACAGCCTGCTGCGCCTGGACATCCGCCTGCCCGGCCAGAAAACCCGCAAGGAACAGAACCAGCTGGACGTCTGGGTCGACCATGCCGAGCAGCGCGTGCGCATTGGCGACGACCATGGCCTGCAGCTCGAGCCGTTGAGCCGCGGCCTGGGCCGTTTTCTCGTCGCCCACGCGGTGCAGTGGGCCCAGCGCAGATGGCCGCATTACCAGCTCCAGGGCATGGCGCTGCCCAGCAAGGACGCCCTCAACGAAGACAGCCGCCTGCGCCGCGACCACCTGCTGCGCAGCCACGGACTGGAGGTCACGTATGCCGACACCCAGCACCTCAAGGGCAGTTTCGAAGCGGTGCCGGTCGGCCACCTGAAAGGTGGCTGGAACACCGACAAAGTGCAGCGCGTGGACATCATCGATGCCGCCGGGATGCTGCAGCAGGCCGAGCAGAACCTGCAGGAAAAGGAAGTGCAGCTGCGCGAGCGGGATGAGCGGGTCGCCAAGTACCAGCGCGAGGATGGCGGATTGCGATTCACCATCACCTGCCTGGTGGCGTTCGCGCTGTTTCAGGCGGGGTTGCTGATCTGGATGGCTACGCGGTAGGTACGTGCGGGAGCAACTGTCTTTCACCTGGACTCACACCTCTCGGCGTAGCTCACGGCACCTGTGGGAGCAGGCTTGTCCCGCTCCCACAGGATGCGGTCATCTACTTACGGTGCAGTTCGGTCTTCCGGCTTTCAAACCCGCGAAGCAAACACCGCCTGATGCTGCCGGCACTGCTCGGCCGTCAGCATGAACACGCCATGCCCGCCGCGCTCGAACTCCAGCCAGGCGAAGTCCACCTCGGGGTACAGCGACTCGACATGCACCTGGCTGTTGCCGACCTCGACGATCAGCAAGCCCTTCTCGGTCAGGTGATCCGCGGCCTCGGCCAGCATTCGCCGGACCAGGTCCAGGCCGTCGCTGCCGCATGCCAGGCCCAGCTCGGGCTCGTGATGGTACTCGGCAGGCATGTCGGCGAAGTCCTCGGCGTCGACATACGGCGGGTTGGACAGGATCAGGTCAAAGCGCTGCGCCGGCAACCCCGCGAAGCCGTCGCCCTGCACGGTATACACCCGCTCCTCCAGGCCATGGCGCTCGATGTTCTGGTTGGCGACCTCGAGCGCTTCGAACGACAGGTCCGCCAGCACCACCTCGGCCTCGGGGAACACATCGGCGGCCACGATCCCGATGCAGCCAGAGCCGGTGCACAGGTCGAGGATCCGCGCAGGTTCCTGGCCCAGCCATGGCTCGAAGCGTTTTTCGATCAGCTCGCCAATCGGCGAACGCGGTACCAGCACGCGCTCGTCGACCTTGAACGACATGCCGCAGAACCAGGCCTCGCCCAGCAGGTAGGCCGCCGGGATGCGGTCATCGATGCGCCGCTTGAGCAGGTGCTGCAGGCGCACGCGCTCATCGTCCTCGAGCTGGCAGTCCAGGTAGCTGTCGGCCACCTCCCACGGCAGGTGCACGGCGCCCAGCACCAGCATGCGCGCTTCGTCCCAGGCATTGTCGGCACCGTGGCCGAAAAACAGCTCGTGCTCATGGAAGCGGCTGACCGCCCAACGGATATGGTCGCGCAGGGTGCGCAGGCGAGAAGTGATCACGGCAAACTCCTTTGAATACAGTGCGAAAGTCTAACAGCCCTGCCGGCTAAATGGTCGTCGCCGTGCCCTGCGATGAGCCCGCAGGCCAGCAATCATGCAGGTTGCACTGTCAAGCATTCCCAACGGCGTCAAGGCAAGGGACAATAGCCGGCAAAAGCCCTATCCAAAGGAGCCCTTGATGTCCGTTCCAACGACGATGTTCCACCTCACTGGCCGCGCCTATCCGCCGGCCAAGCTGAGCCAAGCCAGCCTGGTGATTATCGATGCGCAAAAGGAATACCTCAGCGGTCCGCTGGCGCTCTCGGGCATGGATGAGGCCGTGGCCAACATCGCCAAGCTGATCGACGCCGCGCGCAAGGCCGGTCGCCCGATTGTCCATGTCCGGCACCTGGGCACCGTGGGCGGCCTGTTCGACCCCCAGGGCAGCCGCGGCGAGTTCATCCCGGGCCTTGAGCCCCGTGGCGACGAGACCGTGATCGAAAAACGCATGCCCAACGCGTTCAAGAACACCGACCTGCACGAGACCCTGCAGCAGTTCGGCACCCTGGACCTGATTGTCTGCGGATTCATGAGCCATTCGAGCGTCAGCACCACGGTGCGCCGCGCCAAGGACTATGGTTATCGCTGCACCCTGGTCGAAGACGCCTCGGCGACCCGCGACCTGGCCTACAAGGACACGCTCATTCCGGCCGCGCAGATCCACCAGGGCGAAATGGCCGTGATGGCCGACAACTTCGCTTGCGTGGCCCCCACGGCCAGCCTGATCTGATCGGCGACCGCCCGGCAGCCCGGGCGGAACCGGTGGGCAGGCGGCGAATCCAACCTCGAATATCCACTGAGGAAGTCGCGATGAAACGCTCCGATGGTTTCGACGCCAAGCGCCTGCGCCAACGCGAACCCGGCAACTGGGGCGCACGCCTGGCCGCCGCCCTCTCCGCCCTGCTGGCGACCCTCGGCATCCTGCTGGCCATGGCCGGTTTCGCCGGCCTGCTGGGCAACTACGCCGCCCTCGCCGAACTCAACGCCAACCGCCCGCTCGCGCTCATCCTCCTGGGGGCGGGCCTGCTGTTGCTCTACCTTGGTGTGCGTTTCTGGCGGCGCAGCCGTATCCGCCTGCGCCGCGGCCGCGAGCTCAACCTCTCCCCGCACCTGATGAAAAAGCACGATTGACTGTACGACGACGCCGAGGTCTCGCGTAAACTACGCCGCCCAGGTGGAGGCATGCATGCAAGACGACGATTTTTCCCTGTTCCGCAGCGAGGTGCGGGGCGTCAAGCCGATCAGGCACGACCGCGCCGAGACTGGCAAGCCCAAGGCTGACCGCAAGCAGCTGGCAGGCCTGCGCCAGAACGCCACCGTGAGCACTGGCCAGGCGCTGGTGATCGACGGGCTGTCGGACCAGTTCGTCATCGACGTCGGTGCCGAGGACGCGCTCGAATGGCGCCGCGACGGCGTGCAGGAAACCCAGCTGCGCAAGCTCAAGCTCGGGCAGATCCCCTTTGAAGGCAGCCTCGACCTGCACGGCATGAGCGTGGAGAAGGCCCGCGAGACGCTGTGGGCCTTCATCGCCGAGGCCACCCGCCTGGAAGTGCGCTGCGCGCGCGTCACCCACGGCAAGGCCGCGCGCCTGGATGGCAAGCGGCCGATGATCAAGAGCCACGTCAACACCTGGTTGCGCCAGCACCCGCAAGTGCTCGGCTTCACCTCGTGCCAGCCCCGTCACGGCGGCACTGGCGCGGTGTATGTGATGCTCAAGCGAACCATGCTCGATGGACGCGACGAGTAACGCCGCGCTTGCAGCGTTGGCATTGCCGCCGTACCCTTCGCCTTTGCGAATATTCCCCACAGGTTAGGATCCATGTCCCTGGAACAGAACTACACCGAGATTCTCGGCCAGATTGGCGAGGACATCTCCCGCGAGGGCCTGCTCGACACGCCAAAGCGGGCTGCAAAGGCCATGAAGTACCTTTGCCGCGGTTATGAACAGACCCTGGAAGACGTCACCAACGGCGCCCTGTTCAGCTCCGACAACAGCGAAATGGTCCTGGTCAAGGACATCGAGCTGTACTCGCTGTGCGAGCACCACCTGCTGCCCTTCATCGGCAAGGCCCACGTCGCCTACCTGCCGTCGGGCAAGGTGCTGGGCCTGTCCAAGGTTGCGCGGATCGTCGACATGTACGCCCGCCGCCTGCAGATCCAGGAAAACATGAGCCGCCAGATCGCCGAGGCGATCCAGCAGGTGACCGGCGCCGTTGGTGTTGCCGTGGTCATCGAGGCCAAGCACATGTGCATGATGATGCGCGGTGTCGAGAAGCAGAACTCGAGCATGGTCACCTCGGTGATGCTCGGTGCGTTCCGCGACAATGCCGCCACGCGCATGGAGTTTCTCAGCCTGATCAAGTGATCGGCCTGGGCCAGGAGCCGACCCTTGTGGTCGGCTTTTTTCTGCATTGATGAAAGATCAGGAGTTGCCATGATCGTCAAAGCCCTGCGGGTTGGCCTCGGCCAGCTCATCGTGTTCGGCGACTGGATCAGCCGCCCCGCCAAGCGCAAGCGCGCCCCCGCCGCCCAGGCCCTGGTCGAGCAGCAGGCGCGCGGGCTCAGCCTGTACCAGTTCCACGCCTGCCCGTTCTGCGTCAAGACCCGCCGCGCCCTGCACCGGTTGAACGTGCCGGTGGCGTTGCGTGATGCCAAGAACGACCCCGTGCACCGCCAGGCCCTGCTCGAAGGCGGTGGCCGGGTGAAAGTGCCGTGTTTGCGGATCGAAGAGGACGGCAAGACGACCTGGATGTATGAGTCCAAGGCGATCATCGCGTATCTGGATCAGCGGTTCTCCGCGGTCTGAATTTGCTGTGGGGGTTGCCATCGTGGCCCATAGCCATTGTTGGCATCGGCGGCCCGCGATCGACTGTACGGGCGAATCACCCCCTCTCTGTATCGCAATCCCCCTCCCCTCGCACGGTACGCTGAAACAATTGCTTACCCGTACAAGGACCGTCCCCCATGCCCGCCACCACCACCGCGCCCCTGCGCCCGCTGGCTGACACTTCCCCCTCCGCCGTGGTCGCAGGTTTCATCGCCATGCTCACCGGCTATACCAGCTCCCTGGTGCTGATGTTCCAGGCCGGCCAGGCCGCGGGGCTGACCAGCGCGCAGATTTCCTCGTGGATCTGGGCCCTGTCCATCGGCATGGCCGTGTGCAGCATCGGCCTGTCGCTGCGCTACCGCACCCCGGTCACGGTGGCCTGGTCGACTCCCGGCGCCGCACTGCTGATCACCAGCCTGGGCGGCGTCAGCTACGCCGAGGCCATCGGCGCCTACATCACCTGCGCCGTGCTGGTACTGGCCTGTGGCCTCACCGGCAGTTTCGAGCGTCTGGTCAGGCGCATCCCCGCGTCCCTGGCTTCGGCGCTGCTGGCCGGGATCCTGTTCAAGATCGGCAGCGAGATCTTCGTCGCCGCCCAGCACCGCACCCTGCTGGTGCTCGGCATGTTCTTCAGCTACCTGCTGGTCAAGCGCCTGTCGCCGCGCTACTGCGTGCTTGCCGCGCTGGTGGTCGGCACGGCGTTGTCCGGCGCGCTGGGCCTGCTGGACTTCAGCCATTTCCAGCTGGAAGTGGCGACGCCGGTGTGGACCACGCCAAGCTTCTCCCTCGCCGCGACCATCAGCATCGGCATCCCGCTGTTCGTCGTCGCCATGACCTCGCAGAACATGCCCGGCATCGCCGTACTGCGCGCCGACGGCTACCAGGTGCCCGCCTCGCCGCTGATCTCGGCCACCGGCTTCGCCTCGCTGCTGCTGGCCCCGTTCGGCTCCCACGGGGTCAACCTTGCCGCGATCAGCGCCGCCATCTGCACCGGCCCCCACGCCCATGAAGACCCGTCCAAGCGCTACACCGCCGCGGTGTGGTGCGGGATTTTCTACGGCATCGCCGGCGTCTTCGGTGCCACGCTCGCCGCGCTGTTCGCTGCCCTGCCCAAGGAGCTGGTGCTGTCAATCGCGGCCCTGGCCCTGTTCGGCTCGATCATCAACGGCCTGACCGTGGCGATGAGCGAAGCACGCGAGCGCGAGGCTGCCTTGATCACCTTCATGGTCACCGCTTCGGGGTTGACCCTGTTCTCGATCGGCTCGGCGTTCTGGGGCATCGTCGCGGGGGTGCTGACCCTGCTGATCCTCAATCCGCGGCGCAGCTGACAGCTGCCTGTTCGATCATCACGCCCAACCATAGGGCCGGATGATTGTCGAGTGCGTGCGCAATCACTGAAAATGATCGTTTGTCATTCGCCGAGGCCGTTGAACCTTGCCGATCGGCGGCTGACAGACTATCTACACACATTGCCCATCCACTCGAGGCCTTCCCATGACCCAGACAAACCGACGCTTCCTGCTCAGCAAACGCCCCGTCGGCGCCGTGCGCCGCGATGACTTCACCTTCGAGGAAGTGCCTGTTGCCGAAGCGGCCGACGGCCAGATCGTCGTCAAGAACCTCTACCTGTCCCTTGATCCCGCCATGCGCGGCTGGATGAACGAGGGCAAGTCCTACATCCCCCCGGTCGGCCTGGGTGACGTCATGCGTGCCCTCGGTGTCGGCGAAGTGGTTGCCTCGAATCACAGCGACTACAAGGTCGGCGACCACGTCAACGGCGCCCTCGGAGTGCAGGACTACTTTGTCGGCGAGCCCCAGGGCCTGCACAAGATCGACCCCAGCCTGGCGCCGCTGCCGGTCTACCTGTCGGCTCTCGGCATGACCGGCATGACTGCCTACTTCGCCCTGCTTGAAGTGGGCCAGCCCAAGGAAGGCGACACCGTCGTCATCTCCGGCGCCGCGGGCGCGGTCGGCAGCATTGTCGGGCAGATCGCCAAGATCAAAGGCTGCCGCGTGGTCGGTATCGCGGGTGGCGCGCAGAAGTGCCAGTACCTCAAGGACGAACTCGGCTTTGACGGGGTCATCGACTACAAGGCCGAAGAGGTGCTCGACGGCCTCAAGCGCGAGTGCCCCAAAGGTGTCGACGTGTACTTCGACAACGTGGGCGGTGACATCCTTGATGCCGTGCTGACGCGCATCAACCTGCGCGCCCGCGTGGTGATCTGCGGGGCGATCAGCCAGTACAACAACAAGGAAGCGGTCAAAGGGCCGGCCAACTACCTCGCGCTGCTGGTGAATCGCGCGCGCATGGAAGGCTTCATCGTCTTCGACCACCTCGCCAATTACGGTACTGCCGCCAAGGAGATCGCCGGCTGGCTGGACAGTGGCAAGGTGAAGAGCAAAGAGCACGTGGTGGAAGGACTGGAGACCTTCCCGGAGACGCTGTTGAAGCTGTTCAGTGGTGAGAACTTCGGGAAGCTGGTGTTGAAGGTCTGATAATTTCCTGACATGGCCTGTTCCCAGGGAAGTGGATTGTGGTGTCCAACGCTCCGAGGGCAATCCACCCCGGCCCGGCATCGCCGGGTCTTGTGGGAGCAGGCCTTGTGCCGCGAAATGAGGGCAAAGCCCTCACCGGGGCGCATGATTTTCGGAATGCGCGGTGCAAGCAGGGAACACCATCTGTATTTTTTACCATGGCACCACCCAGCAGCGCAGCAACGCTTCAGCTTCGGATAGCTCCATAACCGCTCTAGATCAAGGCTTTAGAGCATAATGGCAATTTGACACACACTCCCCATCCCCGTACATTCCGCCCCGCCAATGCGACGGAACGCGGGCACCTTGTCCCTTCCGTCCATCGAAGAAAACAAACGGAATGCGATTAAGGAAAGTGATGTACCTCAAGCAGAGCCTCTTGGCAGTCGCCATCACCACAGTCATCAGCGCGCCAGCGTTCGCAAATAGCGCCGACAACACCTCAGGCTCGGTTTCCTCCAGCCGCGGACTGACCTTGAGCGGCACCCTCGGTCCCGTCTCCGTGGCCGACGCTGACATCAATGGCTATCTGGTCAACACCGCGACCATCTCGGCCGTCGGCGCTGGCTCGACTGGCCTGACAACCGGTGCCGGCAAGCTTGGCGACATCGATTACCAGCCTTTCCAGGGCGATATCATCAACCGTGGCGTGGTGACGTCCAACGGTGATGAATCCAACGCCATGAAGGTCGACCACACCGACGCGGTCAGCCTGTACAACACCCAGTCCGCACAGATCGTTGCCACCGGCGAAGGCTCGACCGGCCTGCACTTGAGCGGCGCCGAGCTCACCGGCACGGTGCAGAACGACGGCCTGATCAGCGGTGGCGGTGTCGGCCTGGACCTCGATGCCGATGCAGCGGGCATGTTCAACACCACCTTGGGCCATGTCGACAACGCCGGCACCATCGAGGGGACCGGCGCAGATTCGCGCGGCATGCTGATCGACGGCGCCACCTTCTACGATGGCACCCAGGCCGTGGTCAACAGCGGCACCATCAAAGGCGAAGCGGTCGGTATCGATGTCGACTACCACGTGATGCAAAACGGTTACTGGGGCGCTGCCCCTGGCGTTGGTGAACTGATCACCCAGAAAAACCTGCAGATCCTTGCCGAAAAGGGCGAAATCTCTGGCGGCGAATACGCCATCCTGGTCGAGAGCAGCGGCGACGATTTCCGTGCAGGCACCCCTGTGAAGAACGGCGTCAACCTGGTCTGGGGCAACACTGAAGACCGTGGCACCTCGATCATCCGCGGCGACCTGAAGGGCCTGGACGAAATCAATGTCATCGGCCCAGCCGAGTTCTACGGCGATGCGATGCAAGGCAACCGGGTCGAAGTGTCCGACGGCGCCACCCTCACCCTGAACAACGCCCACACCACTGTCGACGGCAAGTTCAACCTGCGCAGCGGCGCCACCCTGGGCCTGCCCCTGAGCGTGGACACCCAGGCCGGAAAACCCGTGCTGAACGTGACCGGCGAGGCGAACCTGGCCAGCGGCTCCACCTTGGTGATCAACGCCAAGGGTTCGGACTTCGCCAAGGGCGGCGTCAACTATGACCTGATCAGCGCGCAAACCCTGAACATCGCGCCAGACGTCGCCATCACGAGCAGCTCGGCGCTGCTGAATGTCGACAGCTCCGCTCTGGCGGACGGGACGCTGAGCGTCAATGTCAGCGCGGTCGGCGGCGATGAAGCCGTCACCGTCATCGAAAGCGGTGGTGGTAACGCGCAGGTCCAGGGCGCAGCCAAGTCCTTCATGTCCGTTGCTGAGCTGCTGGCCACGCGCAGCCCTGACGACCTGGTGCTCAAGGCCCTGGTCGCCGCGGGCAACGACGCCAAAGCCATCGCCAAGGTCGCCAGCACGCTCGCCCCCGAGGTCAACGGCGGCGCTGCCTCGGCCGCGCACTCGAGCTTCACCCTGCTCAGCAACGCGGTCAACAATCGCGCGGCCGGCCTGCGCTCCGGCCAGTCGTCGGGCGATGCGCTCGACGGTACCGGTGCCTGGTTCCAGATCCTCAGCAGCCAGGCCAACCAGGACGTACGTTCGGGCGTTGCCGGCTACGATGCCGACTCCCGCGGCTTCGCCATCGGCGCCGATCACAAGGTCACCGACAACACCGTCCTGGGCGTGGCCTACAGCTACGTGAAGACCGATGTCGATTCCGACAACGGCAACAAGACCGATGTCGAAAACAATACCCTGACCGCCTACAGCACCTGGACCGAAGGCAACTGGTTCGTCGACGGCGGCCTGTCCTACGGCAAAGGCAAGAACGACTCCAAGCGCTACGTTTCCGGCACCACCGCCAAGGGCAGCTACGACAGCGACATGCTCGGCCTGAACGTGATCGCAGGCTACGGCTTCCACTTCGACCACGCGGTTCTGGTCGAGCCACGCGTGGCCGCCCGCTACACCAACCTGTCGATCGACGGCTTCACCGAGCACGGCTCGTCCGCCGCCCTGAAAACCGGCGACCAGCGCCTGGAAGTGGGTGAAATCGGTGCAGGTGTGCGCATCGCCGGATCCTTCGATCTGGGCAAGGGCACCCTGGAGCCCGAGTTCAAGGTCATGGGCTACCACGACCTGATCGCCGACAGATCGAGCACCACCTCCGCCTTCACCCTGGGCGGCACCTCGTTCGTTGCCACCGGCGTGACTCCGGCGCGTGACAGCTACGAAGTGGGCATCGGCGCTGACTACAAGCTCGGCGCGGTGACCCTCAGCGGCAGCTACGACCGCCTGATGAAGACCGGCTTCGACGCGGACTCGTTCACCGCCAAAGTGCGCTACGACTTCTGATTCCAGTGTCTGTGTGCCGATCAGCCCGCCTTCTGGCGGGCTGATCATCTGGAGCCCGGAACATGTTGAAACCCCTGCTCGCCTGTCTCGCGCTGCTGCATCTCTCGGGCTGCACGACCGCGCAAGACAGGCTCCTGGCCCTCGCGTCCGCCTCGGATGCCGAGGCCCGCGTTCTCCAGACCCCCTTGTTTCCCCTGCAAGTGGTGGCGCCCAAAGCCCTGCCCCTGGGCAAGCCCCTGACAATCTATATAGAAGGTGACGGCCATGCCTGGGCGACCGCCACCCAGCCAAGTCTCGATCCATCGCCTCATGCCCTCGGCATCACCCGGCTGGCGCTGGATGCCCGTCATCCAGGCGTCTATCTGGCGCGGCCATGCCAGTTCGTCATGAACCGGAATTGCCAGCGCGCGCTCTGGACCGATGCGCGCTTCAGCGTGGCGGTTATCGAGTCGATGCAATCGGCGGTGGATGCGTTGAAAGCCCGGTATCGAGCGTCTTCGCTCGAGCTGATTGGCTATTCAGGTGGGGCAGCGGTAGCCCTGCTTCTGGCGGAGCGACGTGATGATGTCGTGCAGCTCCAGACGATAGCCGGGAACCTTGATCCTGTTGCCTGGGTGAAGCTTGACAGGCTCTCGCCTCTTGCAGATTCGATGGATCCGCTGGACGACACGGGAAAGCTGGCCACGATTGTCCAGCGGCATTTTGTCGGCGCGGATGACAAGGTGATCAAGGCGGAGCTGGGGATGGGGTATCTCCGGAAGGTTCGGCCGGAGTGCGCTCAGGTGGTGGTGGTGCCGGGTACGCATGCGTCGGTGGTGAAGGCCCTGTCCTCCGAGCTTCTTGACCGCCCGATCACCTGCCAGTGAACTCGCGCTCGCGAGTGCGCTACATCTGTGCCCTCTGTCGTAAACGCATATACCGGCACACATGCGCCCCGGCGAGAGCTGCGCCGTGCACTGCTGCGTCTGGGACTGCGAAGCAGTCCCTTGTGGGAGCGCGTCTTGTGCCGCGATCGAGGGCGTAGCCCTCGCCGGGGCGGATCATTACCGGACTGCGCGATGCAAGGAGGAAACACACCATCAGTCTCCAGACTGTGGAAACGGTTACTGGCACACCCCGTCTCAGCACTCGATCCTTCACAAATCGTGAACCAACCCTCCACACCTACCCAGTTGATCTACACACCGCACGCAATACTCTTACAGCACTGGCCCACCCGCCACCGTGACGTCCCCGGACGTGCCAATAAAAAAGCCTGTGAGAACCGCCATGACCCGCCCCAGGACCCTTTACGAGAAGCACATCGATTCCCACACCGTTTGCACCCTGGACGACCAGGGTCATGTGCTGCTGTACATCGACCGCCAGGTCGCCAACGAATACACCAGCCCACAAGCCTTCAGCGGTCTGCGTGAAGCCGGGCGCAAGGCGTGGCGTCCGGCCAGCACCCTCGCGGTGGTCGACCACGTGAACCCCACGGCGCCTGAACGCATCGCCGCCATGCCTGACGCAGGCGGTGCGTTGCAGGTGACGTACTTCGAACAGAACTGCCGCGACTTCGGCATCGAGCTGTTCGATGTGCTGGACAAGCGCCAGGGCATCGAGCACGTGGTCGCGCCCGAACAGGGTTTTATCCTGCCCGGCATGGTGGTGGCCGCCGGTGACAGCCACACCACCACCTACGGTGCCCTTGGCGCCTTTGGCTTCGGTATCGGCACCTCGGAGATCGAGCACCTGCTCGCCACCCAGACGCTGGTCTACAAACGCCTGAAGTCGATGCGCGTGACCGTGCGCGGCGAGCTGGGCCCGGGGCTGGTGTCCAAGGACATCATCATGGCGCTGATCCGCCGCATCGGTGCGTCTGGCGCCACCGGCTACGCGATCGAGTTCAGCGGCCCGACCATCACCGCCTTGAGCGTCGAGGCGCGCATGACGATCTGCAACATGGCCGTGGAAGCCGGCGCCCGCGGTGCCTTCATGGCGCCGGATGAAAAGGTCTACGCGTACCTTGCCAGCAAACCCCGCGCGCCCAAGGGCGCGCTGTGGGAACAGGCGCTGCAGCAGTGGCGGACGCTGTTCACCGACCCCGGCGCGGTCTTTGACGAGGACCTGGAGCTGGACGTCGGCGCCCTGGAGCCCATGGTCACCTGGGGCACCAGCCCGGACCAGGCGGCGCTGATCACCGACCGCGTGCCCGACCCGCTGCAGGAAACCGACCTGATCCGCCGCCAGGACCTGCAGCGCGCCCTGCGCTACATGGGCCTCGAAGCCGGCACGCGGCTGAGCGACATCCGTATCAGCCATGCCTTCATCGGCTCGTGCACCAATGCGCGTATCGAAGACCTGCGCGACGCGGCGCGCGTGGTACGCGGGCGCAAGGTGGCCGCTGGCGTGCGGGCGATGATCGTGCCGGGCTCGACCCAGGTGCGCGAACGGGCCCAGCAGGAAGGCCTGGCGCAGGTGTTCATGGACGCGGGCTTTGAGTGGCGTCAGTCGGGCTGCTCCATGTGCCTGGCCATGAACGACGACGTGCTCAGCCCCGGAGACCGTTGCGCCTCCAGCACCAACCGCAATTTCGAAGGCCGCCAGGGCGCTGGCGCCCGCACCCACCTGATGAGCCCTGCCATGGTCGCCGCGGCGGCGGTGACGGGCCACCTTGTCGATGTCCGTTCCCTGGTCCAGGAGGCCTGAGCATGCAACCGTTCACTTGTGAAACCGGCATCGCCGCGCCTTTCCTGGCCGCCAATGTCGACACCGACGTCATCATGCCCAAGCAGTTTCTCAAGGGCATCGACCGCAACGGCCTTGAGCGCGGGCTGTTCTTCGACCTGCGCTTCCTGCCGGACGGCACGCCAAATCCCGCGTTCGTGCTCAACCAGGCGCCGTGGAGTGCTGCGAGCTTCCTGGTCGTGGGGCCCAACTTCGGCTGCGGTTCAAGCCGCGAGCATGCGGTGTGGGGGCTCAGGCAACTGGGGATCCGCGCCCTCATCGGCACCAGCTTCGCGGGTATTTTCTTCGACAACTGCCAGCGCAATGGCGTGTTGCTGATCCAGCTGGACGACGCCAGTCACAAGGAGCTTGGCCAGGTGGTCAGCGAGCCCGATCGCGCGCGCATCACCATCGACCTCGAGGGCCAACGCATCGTCCTCGACGACGGTGCCTGCATCGACTTCACCCTTGATGACTTGCGCAAGCAGGCCTTGCTGCTGGGGCTGGACGCCATCGGCAGCACGCTGCAGCGCACGGAACAGATCCGCCAGTTCGAAACGCGTCACCTGGCTGCAAATCCCTGGCTTGCCTGAGCCCGGTAAGACGAACCCCGCCTGACCGTGGCGGGGTTCGATACGTGATCGAGCCCACTCGACACCTCCTCGTACAAGAACAACAGAGGAAAGACAATGAACAGCACACTCGACAGCGCCGCTGACCGCAGCAGCGCATCGCCCTCCCCCCTGCGCCGGCTACTGTCCTACGAAATCGGCGTGATACCCCTGCCGTATTTCCTGGGCATCGCGATGATCGTGTTCGCCTCCGCACACTACGGCTACCTGCCAAAGACCATGATTGGCGGCCTGGCGGTGATCATGACGCTGGGGATGTTTTTCGGCCAGGTCGGCCAGCGCCTGCCCATCCTGCGCGAGATCGGCGGGGGCGCGATCCTCTGCCTGCTGCTGCCGTCGGTGCTGGTGTTCCATGGCTTTTTCGGCAGCGCCACGCTGGATGCCACCAAGATGCTGATGAAGGATGCCAACTTCCTTTACTTCGTCATCGCCAGCCTGGTGGTGGGCAGCATCCTGGGGATGAACCGCTTCATCCTGGTGCAGGGCATGATCCGCATGTTCGTGCCGCTGGTGGTCGGCACCCTGGCCGCGGTCAGCGCCGGGATGCTGGTGGGCGTGCTGTTTGGCTATTCGCTGCACCACACGTTCTTCTTCATCATCGTGCCGATCATTGGTGGCGGCATAGGCGAAGGCATCCTGCCGCTGTCGCTGGCCTATTCGCATATTCTTGGCGGCACGCCTGAGCAGTATGTGGCGCAGCTGGTGCCGGCCGCTGTCGTCGGCAACATCGTCGCCATCATCTGCGCGGGCATCCTGGCGCGCCTCGCCGCCAGGCGGCCCAGCCTCAGCGGCAATGGCATGCTGATTCGCGCCCGCGAAGAAAACGACCTGTTCAAGGACAAGGAAGACACCGATGCCATCGACTTCCGCTACATGGGCGCAGGGGTGCTGCTGATCTGCAGCTTCTTCATCCTTGGCGGGCTGCTGGAAAAGATCGTGCATATTCCGGGGCCGGTGATGATGATCGTCGTGGCGGTGCTGTTCAAATATCTGCGGGTTTTGCCCTCGCGCCTGGAGAAGGGTAGCAAGCAGTTCTACAAACTGGTGTCGACGGCTTTCATCTGGCCGGTGATGATCGGCCTGGGGATGCTCTATGTGCCGCTGGACAGCGTGATGAACGTGTTCTCGGTGGGCTATGTGCTGGTGTGCACCTCGGTGGTGGTCGCCATGACCCTGGCGGGGTTTTTGGTGGGTAACCTGTTGAAGATGTTTCCTATCGAATCCGCCATCGTGACCTGCTGCCACAGCGGACTGGGCGGTACGGGGGACGTGGCGATACTCTCGGCCTCCAACCGTATGGAGCTGATGCCCTTCGCGCAGATCTCGACCCGGTTGGGGGGTGCGGCGACGGTGATTGGTGCGACGGTTTTGCTTGGGATTTTTGCTTGAGGGGTGGGGGGTATGGTGTTCCATCCGGAATCGCAGCCCCTGGCCCGGCGTAGCCGGGCGCTGGGGGAGCAGCTGTCTGTGTTCCCTGCCAGCATCGCGCAGTCCTGTGATCCTGCGCCCCGGTGAGGGCTTCGCCCTCATTTCGCGGCACAAGGCTCTCTACCGAGGTACCCCCCAGCCCCCGGCCCGGCAGCGCCGGGCCCTGTGGGAGCAGCCTTGTGCCGCGATCGAGGGCGAAGCCCTCGCCGGGGCGCAGGATTACCGGTTTACGCGGTAATGGCAGGGTGCCGAACGCCAAACAACCAACCGGTCGGCCCCGTAGCCACCCACAAACCCACCCTGCGGGCTCATGTCGTTCTACCGGTCAGCCAACGCCCGGAAATACTGCTCGAGAAACTCCACGGTAACCCGCAGCTTCGCCGAGTCCGCCAGCCGCGTGGGGTACACCGCCCAGATGTTGGCGCTCTGGGTGTAGCCGTCCAGCACCCGCACCAGCTTGCCCGCCTTGATCAACGGCTTCACGTCCCAGTACGACCGCAGCAGAACCCCACGGCTTCCCAGCGCCCATTGCAATACGATCTCGCCATTGTTGGACGACAGTGGCCCATTGACCCGCACCGACTCCTCGCGCCCCTCGTACTGCAGGTGCCAAACCCCAAAGGGATTGTTGCGCTCCTTCAGAACCAGGCAGTCGTGGCCATCGAGGTCCTTGAGGCTGCCAGGAATGCCACGCTGCTCCAGATACTCAGGAGTGGCACAGAGCACCCGCTGGTTGTCGACCAGCTTGCGGGCCATGTGCTGGGGCGGGAGGTCGTCGCCGATACGAATCTCCAGATCAAAGCCTTCGGCGATGATATCGACCACCCGATCGAACACATCCAGGCGGATTTCCAGACTCGGGTAAGCCGACGACAGCTGCGCCACGGCCGGGGCGACGTGATTGCGGCCGAAGCCGAAGGTACTGCAGATGTGCAGCAGTCCGCGGGGCTCCTGGCGCACGTTGCTCATTTCCCCCACGAAGTCGTCCAGGTCATCGAGGATGCGGACAGCCCAGCGCTGGGCGCGCTCGCCGGCGTCGGTCAGCGCGATGCGCCGTGTGGTGCGGTGGATCAGGCGCGTGCCCAGGCCTTCCTCGAGCACGCGAATGCGCTTGCTGATGTAGGCCGGGGAAACGCCGAGCTCATCGGAGGCGGCCGCGAAGCTACCCTTGCGGATCACGGTCAGAAACACGCGCAGGTCTTCAGGCAGGGGCGAATCGTTACGCGGCGAATTCATGGGCCCCTGCTATCGGAAAAGTCGAGGCCGTGATTTGAAAGCAATCCCTGGCGCACTTCAAGTCTTGCTTCATGGAGGTCAAACGCCGCGCCTGCGGAGCGGCGTTGACCCAGGCAGCGGACTAGCGGCGATAGTAGCGGTGATCGTCGCCGCGATGATGGCCCATGGCGCGGTCATGATGGCGTTCCCAATAGCGGCGGCGCTCGGCTTCGCGGCGGGCCTGCTCCCTGCGCCATTGATCCTTGCGCCAGTCGTGGCGCCGGTCGTCCCGGTGATCGTGCCAGCGGCCGTCATGCCGGTCTCGATCGTCATGGGCCAGCAGCGGCCCTGGCTGGCGGTCGGTCACGCTGGCCAGGCTTGGCCAGGGATTTGCGGGCGTCTGCGCGGTGGCTACCACAGAGGCTGGGGTCTTCATCGGTGTTGCTGATGCCGAGCCCACTGCCGCGAACGCAAACAGGGCGAAGAGCATTATCCGTGGGTCATGGAATTTCATGAGGAAGGCAACCTCTTGGCAATTTGGACGTGTGGCCATCTGGCTGAGCAAGACTGCGAGGCGCAGCTGCCGAGCCGATGTGCTCATCCACATAGACCGATTAATAGAAAAAAGTTCTATCAAGCGCCTGTTAAATAGCCAAAGCCTTGGTTGCAAGCGGTCGTTCTCACCGGCTTCGCCTCTGATCCGGATGCGGGTTTACCGCGGGCTTACATCCGGTGATGCTCCACCAGAAAGTCGACGAACACCCTTACCCGTGCCGGCATAGTCGGGCCGCCGACGAAGACAGCATGCACCGGCTCCCGGTCCCCGGGGTTGAAGGCTTCGAGCAACGGTACCAGGTGGCCGCTCGCCAGGTCGTCGGCCACGGTGAAGGACCCGATGCGCGCCACCCCGGCGCCGAGCCTGGCCAATTGAGCCAGGGCCTCGCCGCTGCTGCATTCGATATTGCCACTCACCTTGAGGGAAAAGTCCTGGCCCTCGCGGCGAAACGGCCAATCGGGTGCAGCTCGGCGGAAGTTGAATCGCAGGCAGTTGTGCCGGGCCAGCTCTTCAGGTGCACCGGGGGTGCCGTGACGTTGCAGATACGCGGGCGATGCGACGATGACCTGACCGGTGCTGCCGATGCAGCGCGCGCTCAAGGGACTGTCGGGCAGGTGGCCGAAGCGCACTGCCACATCAGCCTCGCCACCAAGAATGTCGACGACTTCGTCCCCCAGCGCGAGGTCGACCAGCACCTCCGGGTACTGGGCGCTGAACGCTGTCACCAGGGGCACGATCGACAGCCGGCCATGGCCCAGGGCCGCGCTGACCCGCAATCGGCCCCTGGGCATGCCCTGGTCGGTGATCGCCTGCTCCACCTCGGTGAGGTCAGCCAGAATGCGCCGCGCGCCGCGCAAGTACGCCTCGCCCTCGGCGGTGAGCGTGATCGCGCGGGTGGTGCGCAACAGCAAGCGGGTGCCAAGCCGTTGCTCGGCACGCGCGATGATCCGGCTCACCGCCGAGGGCGTCAGGCCAAGCTCCCGCGCCGCGGCGGACAGGCTGCCCTGCTGCACCACGGTGGCAAACACTTCCATCTCTCCAGACCGCCCGCTTACATCCATTTGTGCCTCTAGCGCAAAGGTGATTGCCCATAAAACGGGCTACCGCTTCGAAAGGACGGATCGTAGCATTAGCGGCACAGATAAGGAGTCCTTCATGCGTTTCAATCCACCTTTGGTTGCACTGTCCATCGGTGCCTTTGGCATCGGTGTCACCGAGTTCGCCCCCATGGGCATGTTGCCCAGCATCGCCGCTGACCTGGGGGTATCGATCCCCACGGCGGGGTTGCTGGTCAGCGCCTACGCACTGGGCGTGCTGATCGGCGCCCCGTTGATGACCCTGGCGACGGTGAAGGTGCCACGGCGCCAGCTGTTGATCGGGCTGATGGCCATTTTCACGCTCGGCAACCTGATGTCGGCGCTGGCGACTGATTACCAGAGCCTGCTGATCGCCCGTGTGGTGACCTCGCTCAACCATGGGGCATTCTTCGGCATCGGCTCGATCGTGGCGGCCAGCGTAGTGCCTCCTGAAAAGCGCGCCGGTGCCGTGGCCGCCATGTTCATGGGGCTGACGCTCGCCACCATTGGCGGCGTGCCGCTGGCCACCTGGTTCGGCGAGTTGCTGGGATGGCGCACCGCGTTCTGGGGCATCGCCGGGCTTGGTGTGCTGGCCATGACCGCCCTGTGGTACGCCCTGCCAGATGTGCCGCTGCCGAAAAACGACGGTGTGCTGGCCGAGATTCGCGTGCTGGGGCGCGGGCCGGTGCTGGCTGCGCTGGCGCTGACCGTGGTTGGCTCGGGGGCGATGTTTACCGTGTTCACGTATATCGCGCCGATTCTGCATAGCCAGATGCATGCCTCCACTACCTTCATCACCGCCATGCTGGTGCTCTTTGGGGTTGGCCTGACATTGGGGAACATCTGGGGCGGCCGGGCGGCGGACCGGTCGGTTGACCGGACCTTGATCGTCTCGCTGGCGGTGTTGATCGTGGTATTGCTGGCGTTCACGGTGCTGATGCGCTGGCCGTTGCCGGCCGCACTGGCGATTCTGGTGTGGGGCGCTGCCAGCTTTGCCCTGGTGCCGCCGTTGCAGATGCGGGTGATGGATGCGGCCAAGGATGCTCCGAATCTTGCGTCTGCGGTGAATATTGGCGCGTTCAACTTTGGCAATGCGATCGGTGCTGCGCTGGGGGGTGCCGTGATCAATGCCGGGCTCGGGTATCCCGCGATTTCGCTGGCCGGGGCGATGATGGCGGGATTGGGGTTGGTGATGGTGCTGGTGTTTGCCTGGCGGGCGCGGGCGGGTACTCGCGGGGTTGGGCTTGCGGGGCAGGAGGCTGGTTGATAGATGTGAGGCAGGGTCGCTGGGTATGGACAGTGTTCCCTGCCTCAACCGAGGGGCCTGACAGGCATGCGCCCCGGCGAGGGCTCCGCCCTCGATCGCGGCACTAGGCGCGCTCCCACAAGGGACTGCTTCGCAGTCCCAGACGCAGCAGTGCCCGGCGCAGCCGAGCAACCTGTGGGAGCGGGCCTTGTGCCGCGATTGGGGCGCGAAGCGGCCCTGAAATCGAATAACCGCTGCAAAGGGCACTGGCTATATACGGTGCCCCCTGCCTCCACCGCGCCATCGACGTCCAGCCTTCTGACGATCCAGCCGCGCCTCCACCGCCCAACCGCCAGTGTTGATAAGCCGCCATTCCAGACCTAGCATCAAGGCTCACCCACCGGCGGAGAACCCCGATGCAAGCCAAGCCTTCCCCCGAAGCCCCGCTCTACATGGAGGACCTGTCCCCGGGCGACACTTTCACCAGCGGCACCTACCTGATGGACGCCGAAAAGATCCTGGCTTTCGGCCGTGAATTCGACCCACAACCCTTCCATACCGACCCTGAGCTCGCCAAGGACACGTTCTTCGAGGGCCTCGCCGCCAGCGGCTGGCACACCGCGGCGGTGTGCATGCGCCTGCTCGTGGAAAGCCTGCCCGTGGCCGGCGGCCTGATCGGCGCGGGCAGCGAAGTGCGATGGCCCCAACCGACGCGGCCCGGTGACGTGCTGCGGGTCATCACCACCGTGCAGGAGATCATTCCCTCCCGGTCGCGCCCCGACAGAGGCATCGCCCATGTGGAAAGCCTGGTGCTCAACCAGCGCGACGAAGTCTGCCAGCGATCCATGTCGCGCGTAGTGGTGCTGCGCCGCCCGGCTTGAAGCGTGGCCGGCGCGCAGGGCAGTTGGTCCGAAGCCGACCAAGCGCCTTTGCGCCCGCCAACTTTATAAACTACGTTTCACCCGCAACAGCCCAGGCAGTCCGTTATATCTATTCCATTAGCCACCACTATCAATAGGTATGAACATGGACAACGTTGCGTCCACCCGATACCCCATTGTTCTGGTTCACGGCCTGTTCGGCTTCGATAGAATCGCCGGTTATCCCTACTTCTTCGAAATCGAAGAAGCCCTGGAACGCGCCGGCGCCACTGTATTCGCCGTCAACATTCCAGCCGTCCACGGCAATGAAGAGCGCGGAAAAAAACTGCTCGAACACGTCAACCGCATCCTGCGCGAAACAGGCGCCGCCAAGGTCAACCTGATCGGCCACAGCCAAGGCCCCCTCGCCGCCCGCTACGTCGCCGCCTTGCACCCGGAAAAGGTCGCATCCGTCACCTCGGTCAGCTGCCCCAACCACGGCTCCGAAATCGCCGACCAGCTGCACAAAGCCCTGACCCCAGGCGAACTGCCCGAAGCCTTCGTGCTGGCCCTGCTGGGCGCGGTCGGTACCTTGATCTCCTTCATCAGCGGCCACCCGCACAACCCGATCGACCCCGAAGCAGCGTTCGGATCGCTGACCAGCGCAGGCCTGGCCGACTTCAACCACCAGTACCCCCAAGGCCTGCCCACCACCTGGGGCGGAGAAGGCAACGAAGTTGAAAACGGCGTGTATTACTATTCCTGGAGCGGGATCGTGCAGAACTTTCAAAGTTTGCAGCCACTCGATCCAAGTCATCTGAACAGCATCGTGTTGTCGAAGTTGTTCTATAACGAGAAGGACGCCAACGATGGACTGGTCGGGCGCTACAGCTCGCACCTGGGCAAGGTGATCCGCTCGGACTACCCCATGGACCATTTCGACGCCGTGAACCAGATGGCCGGGATAACCAGCTGGAACGTGAGCCCGGTGCGGCTGTATCTGGAGCATGCGGCGCGGCTGAAGAGCAAGGGGTTGTGAGCTGATGGCCAGTCCCACAGTTATGGCGCTGATACTGTGGTTGGCGCAGTGTCTGGGAGGCCCATTCGCTGGCAAGCCAGCTCCCACACGTAGGGTGCTGATACTGACGTTGGCGCAGTGTCGGGGTGGCCTTTTCGCTGGCAAGCCAGTTTTCCACAGGCACGGCGTTGATCCTGGAGGCGGCGCCGTACCTGTGGGAGCTGGCTTGCCAGCGAATGGTCCAGACACATCCAGTGCCACAGACATCCCACAAGTCCACCAGCCGCTGGCTACCTTGAAACCACCCTTCAAGGAGCATGTGAAATGGATCTCTCACATTCAAAAGCACTTCGCCGCGGCAGGTTCTCAGAGCCAGGAAGACTCTACCTTTTGACTACTGTCATTCAAGACCGCGCTCCTCTGCTCAGTCACTTCCAGTCGGCTCGCCTGGTGGTCGACCAGTTCCGACGCGCCCAATACGAGCATTCAGCCCGGTCTCTTGCCTGGGTGATCATGCCAGATCATTTCCATTGGCTTGTCGAACTACAGGACGTCACCTTGAAAACATTGATGCGTCGGGTCAAGTCCCAGAGCGCTCGCAGCATCAACCGTGCTCGCAACCGGACGGGGAAGCTGTGGCAGCAGGGTTTTCACGACCGGGCGTTGAGGCGTGAGGATGATATCCAGACATTGGCCCGGTACATCGTGATGAACCCGCTGCGGGCGGGCTTGGTGAAGCGGCTGGGGGACTATCCACATTGGGATGCGGTCTGGCTTTGACCGAGGCGACTGATCCATCAGGTTTACCCCCATTACAGCGGCAGCTCGCGCTACGTCCTCGGCGAACGGCTGCTTTACACCTGGTGGCGTCGATTGGAAGGCCGTGTAAGATCCGTTCTTTTGAATGCCTCAGGGAAGAGACAGCATGGTGTTTAACGGACTTTCCATCTTGAGCGGCCTCTGGGGCCTGATCTGTGTCGGTGTAACAACCCCGGCGTTGGCGCGCAAAAGATACTGGCGCGTCGCGGGTGTCTGTACGCTGATCCTGGTTTGCCAGACGGCCTTGCTTCATGGCCTTGGTGAAATGTCGCTAGTCGAGTCGTTTCTGAGAAGCGTGCTGGTGGCGTTGATTAACGTCATGATGGCGTATGTTCTAGTTCACTTCTTTCACAGCAAACGGTCTTTTAGAAAGTAGTTCCAATGGCATAAGGCCAGTATCCTATGCCGATTACCCTAATCCATCGAGGCTCGTGTTTTGAAGGGCAAAACCTGTTCGCTCTTTCCCGTGTTGTTCATGGTCGCTGCCTTAGGGGGATGTAGTTCTCCCAACAGGCTGGCTGTCTTCGATGACGGTCCGATTCATGTTCAATCGGCGTTTGTGAATCGCTATCTGCAGGACGCTGACAGCTGGTCGGGTACTGTAAGCGCTATCTCCACCGATGGGCGCGACGACATTGCTCGGAGCGTCAATTCGAGCTTGAAAGCAGCAGGTTACAAGGTTGCTGATGACGGAAACGCCAGGGTCACCTATTCCGTCACCGAACTTTACGCAGGCCCGGCAGCGGATTACGTCGAAAACAGCGGAGCGATGGCTGATACTGTGCTGGGTACCGGATTGTCTGTACTAAGCTCCTTGGCTGTCTGCGCCGCTCTACATTCCTGTGAAAATTCCGGTGTTGTTGGTAACAGTGCCGCTAACGCACTTACCACTGTTTCCAATACTGCCGCTAATGGGAAAGGGCAGCACGTGGATGACGCCAAGGCTATCAAATTGGTAGTCCACAAGGTCTGTCTTGCCGGATCGTGCGCAAGTTCCGCGGCCGCCTCGGCTGATCCAGACGTCACAATCGATCAGCTTCGACGTGTGAACGTCGAAAAAGGACTACCTCGAACGATGCGGTTGAAATGTACATTCAAGCGATTCGGGCCGATCAAGAGTGTGGACCAATGCTAGGCCGAGGCTAGGCAGTTACCTTGGACAGTATGGTCTTGCCCTTGCGGGGTAGGCTTCGCCAGCGTTTCACATAACCGTGCTGCGCGGCTCACGGTGCACATCAAATGAATGGATTGCTTCGAGTAAGGACACACCCTCATGGAAAACGCTTTCCCCCAGCTCAACCAACGCCTTCACAATCGCCGCTTCATAGTAGCCAACAACTCCCAAGGTCTCTCCGGATCAGACACAGTCTTCCATTACCTTGTCGAAGACCGCGCTATCACCGGCACCTACCAAGGCGGCCGAATCCGCACAGGTCACCAGGTTGGCCGAGTCACAGGCCCGGATACCATCGAGCTTCTCTACCACTGCATCACCACCGATGGCGAGATTCTCGCCGGTTGGTCGCGCGGCACGGTGGGCGCTGATCAGGCTGGGCGCACGACGCTTCACTTTGTCTGGGGGTGGTTGTCCGGCGCGACTGGCGGTGGTGAGTCCAATTACGTCGAGCTGGTCGAGTAGCAGAGGCGCTGTACTTCCATAACATCCTTGGAGAACTACCCAGTAGTCCCGAATTCCACATGCACATGCCTTTGCTTCGTCGGAATGAACAGCGTGTCGAGCGTAGCCAGCGCGACAGAAATCCAGTCGGCATGATCGCCCTGGGACTTCGACCAGAACAGGGTTGAGCCGCAGTGCGAGCAGAACTGGCGAAGCACGGCTTCGGAAGATGCATAGGCTGTGATGTTCTCTGCGCCGCTGAGGATTCGAAACTCGCTGCGCGGGACGCTGCCGTATGTTGCGAACGCCGCCCCGTGGCCTTTGCGGCATTGGCTGCAATGGCAGTGACTCACCGCTTTGGGCGGCATGAGGAGTTCGTAGCGGACAGCTGCGCAGAGGCAGCTTCCTTGGTAGCTGTGTGTCATGGTGGTTGACCGTCCATGGGAGTCTGATGGGGGATGAAAGGAATCCTCTTTTCGCCCTGACCGGCGCAGTTAGGACATTGTGGGAGCGCGCCTTGTGCCGCGATGGGCTGCGCAGCGGCCCCAAAATCGTATAGGCGCTACAAGGGGGCAGCGGGCTGCATTCAGTGTCCCCTGCCACTACCGCACAACACGATAATTCTGCGCCCCGGCGAGGGCTCTGCCCTCGTTTCGCGGCACAAGGCACGCTCCCACAGGGCCCGGCGTTGCCGGGCCGGGGGCTGTGATTACCTCGGCAGAAGACAGTTGCTCTCAGACGTGCCCCGCGCAGGTTCAGAGCCGAGAAATCACATACTGACTCACCACCAGGTCCTGATGCGCTCCGCCGGCATTTTTGTACACGGTGATCTCATCACCCGCGCGGGCGAGGTCTCTTTTCTGGCAGATGTCGAACAGGTCCCCTTCGATATCAGCTTCCCGCAGCACCCCGCGTTCGATCGGACTGCAGATATCCCCCGCCACCACCGCCGACTGGCGATCATCGACGAACACGCGAGCCTTGCCGAGCAGATCGGTGTCGGCCTCTTGCATGTCAGGCCGGAAACCACCGACCAGGTCGACATGCGTGCCAGGGCGCACGTGACGCCCGTGGATCAGGGGCGAAGCACTGCTTGTCGCGGCACTGATGATGTCAGCGCGGGCCACTGCCGCATCCAGGTCGTCAACAATGGACACCGCAATCCCGCGCTGGCTGAGCTGTTCGCGCGCCGCCTCAAGCTTCTGCGGCGAGCGGTTCCACAACAGCACTTCGCGAATCGAGGGGCGGATGTGCAGATAGGCGTCGGTCAAGGCCCTGGCCACCGGGCCGGCGCCGAGCACCAGCAGCACTTCGCTGTCTTTCCGGCTCAGGTACCGTGCGGCGAGGACAGAATCGGCGGCAGTCTTGCAGGCCGTAATAGAAGGACCATCCAGCACCGCGACCACCGCTTTGCTGATCTCGTCGATAACCAGGAAGGCGGCGTATTCGGTCGGCCGTGGCGGTGATGCCTGCGCGTTGGCCGGGCACATCGAGGCGATCTTCACCCCCGCGCCGCGGCCGGGCATCACCACCCCGCGGCTGAACAGACCGTAGGCCGCATCACCAATGAAATAACTGTCGGCAAGCGGCCGCTGGCCGAGGTGAGCCTGGTGGAGCGCGTCAAGCACGCCCTCCCACTCGAGTACCGATTGAATCTGTTCAGAACCGATGAACCGCACGTTCGCATTCTCCGTGGCAGTAGGCGAAGCCCCGCTGTGAAAGCCTCGCCTGGAATCATTCGCTGTCGCCACAGGCGCAGCTCAGGACTCTGTACTGTATGTCCGAAAATGCCCCAGTGATTGTAGATTTCGGCCATGTAGTGGTACGAGGCAGCTATCGGGTAAAGATAAGCTTCAACCCCAACCCCATGAACACCGTGCCAGCCACCCGGTCAAGAATCACCCCCGCCGCAGGCTTGCGGTTCAGCCACTGGCCGATACTCCCCGAGAAGTAGCCGAGCAACCCAAACAGCACAGCCGCCTGCACCGTGAAGGTCAGCCCAAGCGCGGCGATTTGCGCGCCGACCTGGCCGTGCTCGGCGACCACGAACTGCGGCAGGAACGACAGGAAAAACAGCACCACCTTGGGGTTGATCGCATTGGCGAAGCAGCCTTTGAAAAACAGCCTCGCCAACGACGTTTCCACCGGGCCCACCGCCTTGACGTTCACCGCGCCAGCGCTACGCCATGCGTTGAAGCCCAGCCAGATCAGATACAGCCCGCCCACCACCTTGAGCAAGGTGAACGCAACGGCCGACGCCGCGATCAGGGCGCTGATGCCCACCACCGCCAGCAGCGTATGGCTCAGGCACCCCATCGCGCAGCCGAGGCCAAACATGATGCCCTGCTTGCGGCCTTTGGAAATCCCCATGCCCAGCACCATCAGGTTGTCCGGGCCCGGCGTGGCGGTGATGAGCATTGCGGCGATCAGGAAACCTGAGAATTGTTCCGGCGATAGTATGGTTTACTCGTTGCAGGTTGGAGGGAGGCGGCGTAGAGGGCCGCCCGGCCAGCGCAAGTGTAGGGCCCATGGCAGATCAAAGTAAGCCTGCGAGAGGGAGGCTCA
>NZ_DATELE010000282.1:0-2941 GCF_035277045.1 Pseudomonas sp.
CTGGCCCTGGGGCTGATGTCATCGGGCTGCTCTCATCGGGCTGCGTCCTCGAACGACTGTCATCGAACCGCGGATCGCACGAAAGCATGGAACACAGACTGACGGCCCCGCCGTGCGGCGAGGTCTCTTGAAGCATAATCCCGATCACCAGGATATCCACTCGCCGGCAGGGTCTACGGCCCCTTCGGGCCCGATCGCGGGACAAGCCCGCTCCCACAGGATGAGTGAGGCTATCAGTCTTCAGTCAGCGCACCCGCTCACTGGTCTTGTTGACCTTGCCCCAGGCCGACAGCACGGTCGCCAGGATGATCACCCCTGCCCCGACCAGCATCCGTACCGACGGTTCCTCGTTGAACAGCCACCATGCGCAGGCAATGGCGTACACCGGCTCCAGCGCGATGATCATCCCGGCACTGCGCGCCTCCAGCCCTTCCAGGCTCTTGACGAACAGGAACTGCGACAGCCCGGTGCAAAACACGCCCAGCAAGCCAAGGTACACCCAGTCCGCCATCTGCAAACCGGGCGCTTCGAAATGGCTCAGCGCGAACGGCGCGACCAGCACGGCGACGGTGACGTTCTGCCAGAAGGCCACCTGCAATGCATCCATGCCGCGCACCGCGCGGCGGTTGGCGATGGCCAGCAAGGCAAACGACAAACCGGAAGCCAGGCCCCACAGCAAGCCGATGGTGCCCTGGTCGAGCAGATCGAATGAAGGCACCACCAGCACCAGCCCGATGCTCACCAGCAACAGCAGCATGGCTTCGCTGGCACCGATACGCTCGCGGAACACGGCCAGGTCAAGCAATGCGATGAAGGCCGGGAAGCTCGCGAAGCCCAGCGTGGCGACCGCGACGCCGCCCACCTTGATGGCGATGAAGAAGGTCACCCAGTGCGCGGCCAGCAGGGCGCCGGTGAGCGCCATGACCATCAGCTTGCGCAGGTCGAGCCCCTTGAACAGCGCACGGCGCTGCAGCTGGGCGACCAGGCCAAGGGCAAGCACGGCGAAGGCGGCGCGGCCATAGGTAATGATGGTCGCATCGGCATGAATGAGGGCGCCGAGGATGCCGGTCAGACCGAACAGCACAGCGGCGATATGGGCCACCACGAGGGCGTGGCGGGGACTCGTCCCTTGGACGATAGCGTTTACATCTGAAGCGATCATGGGCAGTCGAATCTATAAAGTATGCGCACGCAGCCACTCCCCAGCGGACCTGTGCACGGGTTTGTTTATTTGGGGAGATGTGTGGCCCCGGTGATCCGGGTGCCTTGAGCGCCGCAGCGTTGTCTGACCCTGACGGGCCGAGCTGCTTATCCGCCTTGCAACAGAAATGAAATCAGGTTGGCCACCGCCTGCGTGGGGCGGTGGCCGGGGTGCCGAACTCCGTCAGAACAGCACCGTTTCAATCACGAAGCATTGATCCAGATGGTCTTCAGCTCCGTGTACTGATCATGCGCCCAAATGGACTTGTCGCGACCGCCAAATCCGGACTCTTTGTAGCCTCCGAAGGGCGTCGACGCGTCGCCTTCGCCGAAACAGTTGACCGTCACGACCCCGGCGCGAATTTCACGCGACAGGCGCAGGGCGTTGCGCAGGCTGCCGGTGTAGGCCGAGGCGGCCAGGCCGTAGATGGTGTCGTTGGCCAGTTCGATGGCTTCATCGAGGGTCTCGAAGCTGGTCACGCTCAGCACCGGGCCAAAGATCTCCTCGACAAACAGCCGGCTGTCGCGCGCCACGTTGTCGACGATGGTCGGCTGCACGAAGACGCCTTGCTCGGTCTCGCCACCTTGCACCACGCTGAGCTTCTGCTCGGTGGCGTAGTCCAGGTATTCGCGCACCTTTTCGAAGTGCGACTTGCTGACCATCGCGCCCAGGCGGTTGTCCGGATCAAGCGGGTCGCCCAGTTTCCAGTCCTTGAGGTGCTTGCCGATCAGGCCCAGCAGCTCGTCCTTGACGTCCTTGTGGACGATCAGGCGCGAGGACGCCGAGCAGTTCTCGCCCATGTTCCAGAACGCACCGGCAGTGACGAACTGGGCGACTTCGTCCAGGTCCTCGCAGTCATTCATCACCACGGCCGGGTTCTTGCCGCCCAGCTCCAGCACCACGCGCTTGAGGTTGGACTCGGACGAATACTTGAGGAACAACCGGCCAGTGTCGGTGGAGCCAGTGAAGCTGACCATCGGGATGTCCATGTGGCGGCCGATGGCCTCGCCCACTTCACGGCCACCGCCAGGCACCAGGTTGAACACGCCGGCCGGGATGCCAGCCTGGTGCGCCAGCTCGGCGACACGCAGCGCGCTCAGGGTGGTTTCCTTGGCAGGCTTGACCACGATCGAACAACCGGCGGCCAGCGACGGAGCGATCTTCCAGGCCAGCATCAGCAGCGGGAAGTTCCACGGCAGCACCAGGCCGACCACGCCGATGGCTTCACGCACCACCATGGTCACGGCAGCATTGCCGGTCGGCGCGGTGGCGTCGTAGATCTTGTCGATCAGCTCGGCGTGCCAGCGGATCGTGTGGATGGTTTCCGGCACGTCGACGTTCTGGCACTCGCTGACCGGCTTGCCGCTGTCCAGCGCTTCCAGCACAGCCAGCTCGTGGGAGTTGTCTTCCAGCAGCTGGGCGAACTTCAGCAGGACGTGCTTGCGCTCGCCAGGCTGCAGCTTCGACCAGGCGCCGTCTTCGAACACCCGCTTGGCGGCCGCCACGGCCACGTCGACATCCTGGGTGTCGCAGGCGGCGACTTCAGCCAGCTGCTTGCCGGTGGCCGGGTTGGTGGTGATGAAGGTGCGGCCCGAGATGGCATCGCGGAACTCGCCGTCGATGAACGCCTGGGTCCGCAATTCCAGTCTGGCGGCGATGTCCGCGTATTGGGCCTTGCTCAGCAATTCAGCCATCTCATGCACCTCCGGTGATCTGGGCGATGTTGCGCTTGAGGGTCGC
>NZ_DATELE010000283.1:0-2836 GCF_035277045.1 Pseudomonas sp.
GACATCCCCAAGGATGCACCGGTGCGCCGTTATGGCCAGATCATCGGTTATGCGCTCCAGGACCTGCCACAAGGCAGCTGGGTGAAGGAAGACCAGCTGGGCATGCCGGCCGCGCCCGAGCTCGACAGCCTGCCGCGCTGCGATGCCATCCCCGCGCCCCTTGCGCCGCTCGAGGGCTATACCTTCGAGGGCTATCGCAACGCGGACGGTACCGTGGGCACTCGAAATATCCTCGGCATCACCACCACGGTGCAGTGCGTGACCGGGGTGCTCGACCATGCGGTCAAGCGTATCCGTGAAGAATTGCTGCCCAAGTACCCCAATGTCGACGACGTGGTGGCGCTGACCCACAGCTACGGCTGCGGCGTGGCGATCAACGCGCGCGACGCCTACATCCCGATCCGTACCGTGCGCAACCTCGCGCGCAACCCCAACCTGGGTGGCGAAGCCCTGGTGATCAGCCTGGGCTGCGAAAAGCTCCAGGCCGGCCAGGTGATGCACGACAACGATCCTTCCGTGGACCTCAGCGAGCCCTGGCTGTACCGCCTGCAGGACGCCAGCCTGGGCTTCGTCGAGATGATCGAGCAGATCATGGCGCTGGCCGACGCGCGCCTGCGCAAGCTCGACTTGCGCCGCCGCGAAACCGTGCCGGCCAGCGAGCTGATCCTGGGCATGCAGTGCGGCGGCAGCGATGCGTTTTCCGGTATCACCGCCAACCCGGCGCTGGGCTTCGCCGCCGACCTGCTGGTGCGCGCGGGCGCCACGGTGATGTTCTCGGAAGTCACCGAAGTGCGCGATGCCATCTACATGCTCACCTCGCGCGCCGAGACCCCGGAAGTCGCCGAGGCGCTGATACGCGAGATGGACTGGTACGACAAGTACCTGGAACGCGGCGCCGCTGACCGCAGCGCCAACACCACGCCTGGCAACAAGAAAGGCGGCCTGTCGAACATCGTCGAGAAATCCCTCGGCTCGATCGTCAAGTCCGGCAGTGGCGCCATCCAGGGCGTGCTTGGCCCTGGCGAACGAGTGGACCGCAAGGGCCTGATTTTCTGCGCCACGCCTGCCAGCGACTTTGTCTGCGGCACCTTGCAGCTGGCCGCCGGCATGAACCTGCACGTGTTCACCACCGGCCGCGGCACCCCCTATGGCCTGGCCATGGCGCCGGTGGTCAAGGTGTGTACCCGCAGCGAGCTGGCCCAGCGCTGGCCGGACCTGATCGACATCGACGCCGGACGCATCGCCACCGGCCGCGCGACCATCGAGGAACTAGGCTGGGAGCTGTTCCGCTACTACCTCGACGTTGCCAGCGGCCGCGAGCTGACCTGGTCCGAGAAACACAAACTGCATAACGACATCACCTTGTTCAACCCGGCGCCGGTGACTTGATCACCGGCGCAAGCCGTTCATCTGCGGCCTCGCGCCGGGACGCCCGAATTTCTAACCAAGGAGCACACCATGCCTGAGATCCTCGGCCACAATTTCATCGCCGGCCAGCGCAGCGCCACCGGCCAGCAGCGCTTGCAAAGCCTGGACGCCACCACGGGCGAAGCACTGCCCTACAGCTTTGCCCAGGCCACGGAGAGCGAAGTCGACCAGGCGGCGCAGGCAGCTGCCGCGGCCTTTGTCGAATACCGCCAGCTCAGCCCTGCCCGCCGCGCCGACTTCCTTGACGCCATCGCTGCCGAGCTGGACGAACTGGACGATGCCTTCGTGACCATCGTCTGCCGTGAAACCGCCCTGCCCGCTGGCCGCATCCAGGGCGAGCGCGGGCGCACCAGCGGGCAGATGCGCCTGTTTGCCCAGGTGCTGCGCCGCGGTGACTTCCTTGGCGCACGCATCGACCTGGCGCTGCCCGACCGCCAGCCACTGCCGCGCGTCGACCTGCGCCAGATGCGCATCGGTGTCGGCCCCGTCGCCGTCTTCGGTGCCAGCAACTTCCCGCTGGCATTCTCGACCGCCGGCGGCGACACCGCCGCGGCGCTCGCCGCTGGCTGCCCGGTGGTGTTCAAGGCGCACAGCGGCCACATGGCCACCGCCGACCTGGTAGGTTGCGCCATCCAGCGCGCCGCCGAACGCACCGGCATGCCCAAGGGCGTGTTCAACATGGTATTCGGCTCGGGCGTCGGCGAGTGGCTGGTCAAGCACCCGGCCATCCAGGCGGTGGGTTTCACCGGCTCGCTCAACGGCGGCAACGCCCTGTGCAAGATGGCCGCCGAACGCCCGCAGCCCATCCCGGTATTCGCCGAGATGTCGAGCATCAACCCGGTGATCATCCTGCCGGGCGCCCTGGCCAAGCGTGGCGAGGCCATTGCCCGCGAGCTCGCGGGTTCGGTGACCCTGGGTTGCGGGCAGTTCTGCACCAATCCTGGCCTGGTCATCAGCTTGCGTTCATCCGGGTACAGCCAGCTGCTCAGCGACCTTGGCCAGCACCTGGACCAGCAGGCCGGTCAGACCATGCTCAACGCCGGGGGCTTGCGCAGCTACAGCAAAGGCCTTGAACACCTGCAGGGCCATGCGGGCATCGAGCACCTGGCCGGCCAGCCGCAGCAGGGCAACCAGGCCCGCGCCCAGCTGTTCAAGGCCGATGCCAGCCTGCTGGTCAATGCCGATCCGCTGCTTCAGGAAGAAGTATTCGGCCCCACCACCGTGGCAGTGGAAGTCAGTGACGATGCGCAGTTGCGCGCTGCGCTGCAGGGGTTGCGCGGTCAGCTGACCGCCACCCTGATCGGCGAGCCCGAGGATCTGCAGGCCTACGCCTGGCTGGTGCCGCTACTTGAGGAAAAGGTCGGCCGCATCCTGATCAATGGCTACCCGACCGGTGTCGAGGTGTGCG
>NZ_DATELE010000284.1:0-2790 GCF_035277045.1 Pseudomonas sp.
GTCGGCGCCGGCATCCAGGTAGGCCTTCTCGATCGCCGCGATGATATCCGGCTGGCTGAGCAGCAACAGGTCGTTGTTGCCCTTAACATCGCTTGGCCAATCAGCGAAGCGCGTGCCACGATAGTCGGCTTCCTCCAGGCGGTAACTCTGGATCATAGTACCCATGCCGCCATCGAGGATCAGGATGCGCTCTTTGAGTGCGTGCTGAAGTGCTTGGTAACGAGCGCTGCGGTCAGACATAGGACTACCTGGTCGGGCAAAAACAGAGGTGCGCAATGATAGCAAGGTTGCAGGGATTTTAGGCCTGTCCGGCTTTTACATGAATCCTGCTCATGTTGACGCGCCCGCCGGCCGATAGACACGTGATAGCTTCTCCAAGAACCCAGGACTTTCGGTACATGGTGCATCGTTTTCTTGCCGGCCTTTTCGCCCTGCTCATCAGCGGCGTGGCACTCGGGCAAGCCCCCCAATCCAGCTCGGCCATTTCCTATACCCGAGACATTCAGCCGATCCTCACCGAGAAGTGCGTCGCGTGCCATGCGTGCAACGACGCCGCCTGCCAGCTCAACCTGGGCAGCGGGGAGGGCGTGCAGCGTGGCGCCTCGAAGATCCCGGTGTACCAGGGCGACCGCAGCACGGCGCAAGCGCCTACCCGGCTGTTCTACGACGCGCAGGGCGAGGACGCCTGGCGCAGGAAGGACTTCTATTCGGTGCTCGACAACCAGGGCAGCCAGGCCGCCTTGATGGCGCGCATGCTCGAGCTTGGCCACAAGACCCCGATCGAGCCCAATGCCAAGCTGCCCAAGGACATCGTCCTGGGGCTCGAGCGCGCCAACATGTGCCCGCTGCCGCAGGAGTTCGACGGCTACGCCGGCGCGCATCCCAAAGAAGGCATGCCGCTGGCCGTCACCGGACTGACCGACGCCGAATACCAGACCCTGCAACGCTGGCTCGCGGCGGGCGCGCCAGTCGAGCAGGCGCCGATCCAGCCAAGCAGGAGCGAGGCCCGGCAGATCGCCGAATGGGAAGCGCTGTTCAACCGCCCGGGGTCCACCGAGGCGCTGGTGGCGCGCTGGCTGTACGAGCACCTGTTCCTCGCCCACGTGCATTTCGTCGGGGGCGAGCAAGGCCACTTCTTCCAGTGGGTGCGCTCGCGCACGCTGAGCGGCAAGCCGATAGACCTGATCGCCACGCGCCGCCCCAACGACCCGCCCGGCACTGATTTCTACTACCGCCTGATGCCGGTGCAGGGCGTGATCGTGCACAAGACGCACATCACCTACCCAATGGGCCCGCAGAAGCTGAAACGCATCAAGCAACTGTTCTACAGTGGCGACTGGCATGCCTCGTCGCTGCCAGGCTACGGCCCGCGCCGGCGCTCCAATCCCTTCGAGACCTTCGAGGCGATCCCGGCGGTGGCGCGGTACCAGTTCATGCTCGACAATGCCGAGTACTTCGTGCGCACCTTCATCCGCGGCCCGGTGTGCCGTGGGCAGATCGCCACCGATGTGATCCGCGACAATTTCTGGGTGGTGTTCCAGGAGCCCGCGCATGACCGCTACATCACCGATGCCGCCTACCGGGGCCAGGCCACCCCGCTGCTGGCGATGCCGGGACAGATCGACGATGTCGGCAGCATCCTCAGCCTGTGGCATGCCTACCGCGACAAGCGCAACGACTACGAGAACCTGCGCCGCGAGGCCTATGCCGAACTCCCGGCACCGGGCTGGTCGACCCTGTGGGCGGGCAACGACAACGCGTTGCTGAGCATCTTCCGCCACTTCGACAGCGCCTCGGTGACCAAGGGCCTGATCGGCGACGTGCCGCAGACGATGTGGCTGTTCGACTACCCGCTGCTGGAGCGCACCTATTACCAGCTGGCGGTCAACTTCGACGTGTATGGCAACGTTTCGCACCAGGCACAGACCCGCCTGTACTTCGACCTGATCCGCAATGGCGCCGAGGTCAACTTCCTGCGCCTGATGCCCGCCGACAAGCGCGGCGCCATCCTCAGCGACTGGTACCAGAACAGCGGCAAGGTGAAGATGTGGCTGGACTACGAGGCCATCGACACCGATACCCCAAGCGGGATCAAGCTCGACCCACGCGATCCCAAACGCGACTTCGGCCTCAGGCTGCTGCAGCTCAGCGCCAGCCTCAATGCCTCGCCCGACCCGATCAACCGCTGCAACGGCGCCTACTGCTCGCGGCCTGGCCTGAGCGAGGCCCTGCGCAATGCCGAGCAGTCGCTCAGCCGCCTGGTCTCGCGCCCGGCCGCGGGCCTCAAGGTGATCAACCAGCTGCCCGAAGCGACCATGCTGCGCATCGAAGGGCAGGGCGGCGAGCGCCAGGTCTACAGCCTGCTGCGCAACCGCGCCCACAGCAACGTCGCCTTCATGCTGGGCGAAGCCTACCGTTACCAGCCGGGCCTGGACACACTGACGCTGTACCCCGGCGTGCTAAGCAGCTACCCGAACTTCATGTTCAACATCCCGGCCGGCGAAGTGCCCGAGTTTGTCGAGGACATGGAAGCCGCGCGCGACGACACCGCCAGGTTCGAGCGCATCGTCCAGCGCTGGGGCGTGCGCCGCAGCCATCCGCAGTTCTGGACGTACTTCCACGACCTGGACCACTACATCCAGGAGACTGACCCGGTGGAGGCGGGTGTACTGGACATGAACCGCTACGAAAACCTGTAGCGGCATGACCGCTGGTAAGGTCGAATGACCTTTACCGGCAACCTGCGGTCGGACCCCCCGAGCGGTCCCGGTTGCCACCGGGGCCTGAATG
>NZ_DATELE010000285.1:0-4196 GCF_035277045.1 Pseudomonas sp.
TATCGTTAGCTGCGCGCTTCAACTTTCCAGAGCGAAGGCTGAATACCCCTGGCGATATCAGCTGGCGTTTTGGTGGCATTGGACTCGTTCAGCGTGACAGGAATGTGGCACGCCTCGAGGAACGCAGCGAGCAAGTGCGATTTCACTGCGAAGTTCATGTTTTGCGCATCCGGCAGCGTGGACGTGACCATCCCGACCACATTCCCCCGGGCGTCAAACAGCGGGCTTCCGCTGGAGCCCGGCTGGATCGCCGCGGTGAACTGCATCAGGCTGACATCGTTGCGCAGGCCGAACAGCGCCGAGACACCGCCCTGGGTTACATGAGCGCCACCGCCTGCGAGCCCCGCCATCGGAAAACCGACGGCCGTGACCGGATCGCCCAGCGAGCACCCCGTCGCTGCCGCGAAGCGAACCGGCTGCAGGTGCGCGCCGTCGACACGGAGCAAGGCGATATCGTTGGTCTCGTCCACCATGACAGGCTCCGCACGATGGCGGCCGTTGAACGAATTGATCTCGATGGACGTCATGCCCTGGATAACATGCGCGCAGGTCAGCACCGTGCTGGCCGAAACGGCAAAGCCGGTGCCGCTGGCGCAGCCGCCGCTGTCCCCAGGTCGTGGGTTGCCGTGGGGACGGTCAGGGTGATCAGGGTTGGATTCGTCGATGTCCAGCCCGATGCGCCGGCCGAAAGCCGCTAGCCCGTAGGCGGACCCTTCCGCGAGGGCGCGAAACTTCCACTGCCCCGCGCGGCAATAGAACTCACCCAGCACCAGCGCGCTCTCGCCCTGGGCGGTCACGTCGAGCGTGTAGAGGACAGATTCGTTGATCTGAAGCGTTAGCGCCTTCAGGGCGCTGACAGGACCGAGGTTCGAGTACCGGTAGACGACCAGCAGCACGCGGTCGCTGCCCGCTGGCAGGCGATCCAGTTCGAGCGTGCAACCAATACGCTCCGGGGTACCGCTCCAGGACATCCACGTTGACTGCTCGGTCTGAAACAGCGCCGCAGGCCCGCGCGGCGCGCGCTTTTCGTCTACCGGAACCAGCGCCACCGCAGCCGTCGAACCGAACGCGGTGAGATGGGAGGACTCCAGTGTCCAGCAGGCTCTAGGCGAACCCAGGGCAATGTTCGCGCCCGGCGTCAGCATGTCTCGCTCCATGAGTGGAATGACTCCCTGTCGAGAGATCAGGTAACAAGCGTACCAAGAAAGACGGCATTTTAATATCAACCCGGAATCGGGACGGCAACCGTAATCGCCTTGACCCGCACGCCGTCTATCCAGTTGTTTTCAGGTTCCGGACAGCCCAGCCGGCGGGTCGCGAAGGTGCCCGCCAGGTTGACCCCGGTGGCGCGCGTGTAGCCCACACCCCCGGAATAGCGCGGATTGATTTCAAGCAGGTGCGGCTTGCCCTCGGCATCGTCGCGGGTTTGCACATTGATGATCCCGTCGCAGCCAAAATGCCGCGCCGCGGCGATTGCCAGCTCGGTTGCCGCCGTGTCGCGCTCGAAGGTCTGGTGGATGCCCGCCTTGCGACGACCCACATACTCAACAACCGTGCCCGCCTCGCAGACCATGTCCACGGAGCACTCCGGGCCTGGCAGGTACGGCATTACCAGCATAGGTTCCCTTTCGGCCCCGGCTGCATAGATGCGGTGATACGTCTCGAAGTCGACCTCCCTCGCATCCGGATTGGCGAAGCACCGGAAAGGATCGACACCCGCCCTGAACCGCCAGAAGCCCTGACCGTAGATGCCTACCACCGGCTTGATGCAGACCTCGCCACTGGCGCTGAACACCGCATGCGCCGCGCGCAGCTGATCCGCGTTGAGTACCGTGATGGCCGGGATGCACGAAAGACCGGCCGCTTCGGCCTCGGCCGTGAACCTGGCCTTGTCGTCCACCAGTTCGAAGGTGCGCGGGCTTGCGCCGCCCGTGACGAGGGTTAGCCCCGCCGCCTCGAATGCATCGCGATGTGCTTCGTAGAATGCCCCCACGCGTCCGGCGACCACGACCTTTACCGAATGCTCAAGCGCCGTGCGGATGACCCACGCGACGCGTTCTGCATTGTCTTCAGGCTCCTGGAAGCTCACGTGAGCCAGGCTAGTGATTTCGGGCCGGTCCCATCTGTGGGACGCGAATACCCGTACGCTTGGGGGCAAGGCCTCGAGGGCACCGAGAATGATGTCGCGCTGCGAGGCCTGCCCTTCCAGAAACCAGATCATGTGCAAATACCTTGCGTGTGGCGCTATAGGCTAGCGGACCACTGGGGGGTCCGGACATTAGGCGTTAGAGCAGCGATGGAGTGGCGGCTTCAAGAGGACGCTAGTATGAGCGTTTCCCTGGGTGTCGTGGAGTGGCGTGGAGGGTGGGAGTGAGGGGAAATTGTTGCGGCATATTAATAGCTTAGGCACGGCAGAGCGCTAATGCGCCAGCCCGCAGCCAAATGGCAGGACTTTGCTCCATGCGGGGCCATGACCGCCTGTTGAAGTCGTCGTCAAGATCTCTTCCACGGCGATAAATGGAAGCGTTCTGACGGTATCCTTAGCCGGCCAGCCGACCTACTGGCTCGAACTCGCGGCCGCTGGAAAATACTACGTCCAGAAACCGGCGGCGCTTGTCAGCTCGCATCGCCAGCATGCCGCGAGCTTCTACCCGCATGCGCGCAGCCATGATTGGCTCAGGTTCGTGTTTTGGCTTGTGCATGGAACCTTCTCGGTCTCAAAAACCAAAGCCCAGCCCAGGTTCGTCCCGCGACATGGAAGGCGGAAGGCGAGCATAGCTCGCCCTCGCCATCGACTTTACAGGACTAACGCACCGGCTCAGTCATCATCCCGTGTGTCACATCCTCGATCAGCGCCTTGGCCATCCCGCTGAGGTAATGCACACCCCAAACGTACTGACCATTGCCCTCCACACCGGCTTCGAGCGTCATCTTGTAAACGCAGTCCATCATCGCTGTCGCCTGCTGCATCGCATGCAGCGCATCGTGCCCTGGCATCACCTTGAACAGCCGGTCAGCTATCTTGCCGCCCAGGCCCTCGCCAAACGTGCCGACGCCAGACGTTTTCAAATCTTCAAGCTTCGTGTTGCTACTCATACGTAACCTCCATCGCACGCGTCCAAGCGCGCACGCGAGTCCCTGTGGGAGCGGGCTTGTCCCGCGATTGAATCCAGCTCGGTCTGACTGACTCAATGCGTGACCCGCACCCGAGCCAATGCCATCTCGACCAAGGTCTGGGCATTTTCAATCTCATGCATCGCGGCCAAGGTCATCACCTGCCCTGCAGGTTTGGGATTGAGCAGCACCGTCTGTTCCGCGACGGTCAAAGCGCAGACCAGGTATTCCGAGGTCTGGAGAAGCAAGGCTTCGATGGAAGTAGGTGAATCGGTGGATTGTGGTGGATCTGGGACGATCTTCAACATGGCGAACTCTTACCTTTTTTGAGTGGTTAAGCCGCCACAGCCCCGCTGTCAGTCAGGAAGGTGGCAGCTATACGCGGGTTGACAGACCGGAAAAAGTAAGAAAAACCGGCGCACCGAAGTGCCCCACGTACAGCCGCCATAACGCGACGCACATTGCGGTTTACTTGATATTCCGGCCTGTCAAAGCCGATCGTTGAATTGCAACGACCGGCCGAGACTAGACCCGCAACATGACCACCGCAAGCGCTCAAAGGCGGTATCAGGGTAATTCGGAAATGTCCTACAAGATAGAGGATAAATCGGAAGTTCTTTAAACATAAATCACCGCATTTCTAGAATCTGTTTAATGTTTCGGACGCGAAAAGCGCGTATGGCTTGCCCTCACCGACGACCCAACCGAAAGAGATTCGTACTCACCGCTCATCAAGTGCTCAGCAAAGTGCCACCCATAGACCCGCCTGAACTTACTCTGTGACGCCGCACCCGTGGACCTTGAGAGAGCGACTGTCCCCTACCCACGCAGCCGCCCAGCCCGGCATAGCCGGGCTCTGTGGGAGCGTGCCTTGTGCCGCGAAACGAGGGCGAAGCACTAGCCGGGACACATGGCTACCAGTTTGCGCGATCGCCGCAGGGAGCAATGTGGGCATCCTGTGCTCTTTAGGGTAAGTCTGAAGGTAAGTTAGAAGACCGAGCCGTGATATCGAACGCCTTCAGGGGCTGCCTGAATATGGCGATTCGGGCAATGAGAGGCTAGCGACAAATCATCCGTCGCAC
>NZ_DATELE010000286.1:0-9756 GCF_035277045.1 Pseudomonas sp.
AGCGCCTGGCGTTCAGTCCGCCGCTGCCGCTGGTCATGACCGAGAAGGATGCGGTCAAATGCCGGGCCTTCGCGGCCAAGGACTGGTGGTACCTGGCGGTGGACGCCGTGCCGTCCGCCGCCTTTGCCGTCTGGTTCGACGGGCAGCTGGAGCGCTTGCTGCGCGGGCATCGCCAGCCCTGAGCCCTTTCACTTTTCCGGCCATTGGCCTCAAGGAATTCCCATGGACACCAAACTGCTCGACATCCTTGCCTGCCCGATCACCAAGGGTCCGCTCAAGCTCAGTGCCGACAAGACCGAACTGATCAGCAAGGGCGCAGGGCTTGCCTATCCGATTCGTGACGGCATCCCGGTGATGCTCGAAAGCGAGGCCCGTACCCTGACCGACGACGAGCGCCTGGATAAATGAGCCTGGACTTTACCGTAGTGATTCCAGCCCGCCTGCGCTCCACGCGCCTGCCGGGCAAGCCGCTGCTGCCGATCGCGGGCAAGCCGATGGTCCAGCATGTCTGGGAGCAGGCGCGCAAGAGCGCCGCCAGGCGCGTGGTGATCGCCACCGACGACGCGGGCATCTTCGAGGTCTGCAAGGCGTTTGGCGCCGAGGTCCTGCTGACCCGCGCCGACCATGAATCGGGCACCGATCGCCTGGCCGAGGTGGCCGCGCAACTGGGCATGGCGGCGGACGCGATCGTCGTCAACGTGCAGGGCGACGAGCCGCTGATTCCGCCGGTGATCATCGACCAGGTGGCGGCCAACCTGGCGGCGCACCCGGAGGCGGGCATCGCGACGCTGGCCGAGCCCATCACCGAGCCCGAAGTGGTCTTCAACCCCAATGCGGTCAAGGTTGTCAGCGATCGTAACGGCCTGGCCCTGACGTTCAGCCGCGCGCCGCTGCCCTGGGCGAGGGACGTGTTTGCCAAGGCGCGCGATGTGCTGCCTGCGGACGTGCCTTATCGCCGGCACATTGGCATGTATGCCTACCGCGCCGGCTTCCTGCATGACTTCGTCGGCTGGGGCCCCTGCTGGCTGGAGCAGACCGAGTCGCTGGAGCAGCTGCGGGCCTTGTGGCATGGCGTGCGCATTCATGTCGACGATGCCATCGAGGCGCCGCCGGTAGGCGTGGATACCCCTGAAGACCTGGAGCGCGTGCGGCGCTTGCTGGAGGCGTGAAGTGACTGCGCAGTGGCAGGAGCAGGTTTCCCTCAAGCCTTACAACAGCTTTGGCATCGATGTGAACGCGCGCTATTTCACCCATGTGCGCGACGACGTCGAGGTGCGCCAGGCCTTGGCTGGCGCGGCGGCCGAGGATATTCCCGTGCTCGTGGTCGGCGGCGGCAGCAATCTGCTGCTCACCGGTGACGTCCAGGCGCTGGTCATGCACATGGCCAGCCGGGGGCTTCGCGTGCTCGAAGACGATGGCGAGCGGGTGGTGGTGGAGGCCGAAGCCGGTGAGCCGTGGCATCCCTTCGTGCAGTGGGCATTGCGCCAGGGCTTCACCGGCCTGGAAAACCTCAGCCTGATCCCCGGTACCGTCGGTGCGGCGCCGATGCAGAACATTGGTGCTTACGGCGTGGAGATCAAGGATGTGTTCGCCGGGCTGACCGCGCTTGACCGCCACAGCGGCGAGACACGCGAGTTCAGCCTGGAAGACTGCGCATTCGCCTACCGCGAGAGCGTGTTCAAGCGCTCGCCGGGCCGCTGGTTGATCCTGCGCGTGCGTTTCGCCTTGCATCGTACCCTGCAGGCGCACCTGGAATACGGCCCGGTCCGCCAGCGTTTGCGCGAGCAGGGCATCGAACAGCCGACAGCGCAGGCCATCAGTGACGCGATCTGCGCCATCCGCAGGGAAAAACTGCCTGATCCGGCCGAACTGGGCAATGCGGGCAGTTTCTTCAAGAACCCTGTGGTGCCCATGGTGTTGGCCGAACGCATTCGCCGGGATCATCCAGGCCTGGTGGCGTACCCTCAGGGGGATGACCAGGTCAAGCTCGCGGCTGGCTGGCTGATCGAGCAGGCCGGATGGAAAGGGTATCGTGAAGGCGACGCCGGTGTGCATCGATTGCAGTCGCTGGTGCTGGTCAATCATGGCCAGGCCACCGGCGCGCAGTTGCACGCGCTGGCGGGCAAGATCCAGGCGGATATCCACGCGCGCTTCGGCGTGGAGCTTGAGATGGAGCCGAACCTGTACTGATCTGGTGGGTACCGAGATCCCTTGGGAGCGGTCCCGCAGTTAGTCCAGTCCCACAGTTACCCCGCCCCCCCAGAAATTGCCAGGCATGAAAAAGCCCCGCCAGTGCGAACTGGCGGGGCTTTTTCATTCAGCGCTGAGCATCAGCCGTGAGGCTTGTGCTCCTGGGCTGCGGCCAGGGCAGCTGCAGCTTCGGCTTCACGCTTGCGGCGACGCACTTCACGTGGATCGTTCGGCGCGCGGCCATTGGGCAGGAAGCCGGTAGGTGCTTCCTCGGCAGCGGGCTCTGCGACAGGCGCGGGCTCGACCACCACGGGGGCTTCTTCAGCCGGAGCTGGCTGCACTTCGACAACCGGAGCCAACGCTTCGGCAGCCGGAGCTTCAACCGCTGGGGTCTTGGCAATTTCAGCCTCGATCACCTGGCTTTCAGCTTCGGTGATCGGCGTTTCGAGAGCTGGCGTCTCAACTGCCGGAGTCTCGATAGCCGGCGCTTCGATCACAGGAGCCTCGACCACAGGAGCCTCGGCAACCGGAGCTTCGATAGCCGGAGCCTCGACCGCAACTGCTTCAACAACCGGCTGAGGAACCACTTCGACCACTGGCTCGGCGCTCGGCTCGACCACGGCAACCGGTTCGCTGACAGGCTGCTCGACCACTGGGGCGGCGGCAACTTCGTCGGCGGCGGTCACGGCTTCGGCCACAACGGCTGGAGCAGCGGGCTCGGCAGCAACGGCAGCCGGCTCGGCTTCGGCGGTGCCTTCAGTGGCGCGCTCGGCCTGCTGGTGGGCCTGGGCTTCGGCGTTGGCGCTGATGTTGCTGGTGGCAACAGCGGCGGTCACCGCCAGGCCTGCGGCCAGCTCGGCGCCCAGGCCGGTGGCTTTTGGCTGCTCGGTTTCGCCTTCGGCCTGGCCTTCGGCTTCACCGCCCTCGATCAGGTCACCGTTGGCGTCACGCTGACGCTCGCGGCGGTTGCTGCGGCGACGCTGCCCGCGGGAGCGACGGCGTGGGCGTTCGCCCTCGGCGCCTTCCTGCTGCTCGTCCTGCAGCAGCTCTTCGTTCGGCAGTTGCTCGTCGGCAATCTCCTCAACCTGCTCGGCGGCCGGTGGCTGCTGCTCTTCACGCAGTACGCGCGGCTGGCGCTCTTCGCGCGGCGCACGTTCTTCACGCGGCGCACGTTCCTCACGAGGCGCGCGCTCTTCACGCGGGGCACGCTCTTCACGCGGAGCACGTTCCTCACGAGGCGCGCGCTCTTCACGAGGCGCACGCTCTTCACGCGGGGCACGTTCCTCGCGAGGTGCGCGCTCTTCACGTGGCGCACGTTCTTCACGCGGGGCGCGTTCTTCACGGGCTACACGTTCTTCACGAGGAGCACGCTCCTCACGCGGTTGACGCTCTTCACGGGCGGCAGGGGCCGCGTCCAGCGGCTCGCGCAGTTCGCGAACACGCTCTTCGCGGTTGCCGCGACGCTCGTCACGCGACTGGCGTGGCTGGCGCTCTTCACGTGGGGCGCGCTCTTCGCGCGGTGCACGTTCTTCACGCGGGGCGCGTTCCTCGCGAGGCTGACGCTCTTCGCGTGGGGCGCGCTCGGCACGCTCTTCGCGCGGCTTGCGCTCTTCATCGCGGCGGCCACCGCGGTTGCGGGACTGCTGGCGGCCATTGCGGCGCTCTTCGTTGCGCTGCGCACGCTCGGTCGCAGGCTTCTCGGCCACGGCAGGGGCGGCGGCAACCGGCTCTTCCTTGGCGGCGAACAGGCTGACCAGCGATTTCACCAGGCCTTTGAACAGGCTCGGCTCAGGCACTGCCGGGGCAGGGGCCACAGGGGCGGCAGGCTGCGGCTCGGGCGTGGCTGGCACGGGTGCGTTGGCGCGGGCCGGAGCGGTTTTCACCGCGGCTTCCTGGCGAACCAGGGTGCGGGTGGCGGCGGTCTGCGGAAGTTCCTCGACCTCGGCCGCGGCGATCTCGTAGCTCGACTGGGCGCTCAGCGCTTCGGGGTTATCGTCGCGCAGGCGCTGGACTTCGAAGTGCGGGGTCTCGAGGTGGTCGTTCGGCAGGATGATGATCCGTGCGCGGGTACGCAGCTCGATCTTGGTGATCGAGTTGCGCTTCTCGTTGAGCAGGAAGGCCGCGACCGGGATCGGCACCTGGGCGCGAACCTCGGCGGTGCGGTCCTTCAGGGCCTCTTCCTCGATCAGGCGCAGGATGGCCAGCGACAGGGACTCGACGTCACGGATGATGCCGGTGCCGCTGCAGCGTGGGCAGACGATGCCGCTGCTTTCGCCCAGGGATGGACGCAGGCGCTGACGGGACATCTCCAGCAGGCCGAAGCGCGAGATGCGGCCGACCTGGACGCGGGCGCGGTCGGCTTCGAGGCACTCGCGCACCTTTTCCTCGACGGCGCGCTGGTTCTTGGCCGGGGTCATGTCGATGAAGTCGACGACGATCAGGCCGCCGATGTCACGCAGGCGCAGCTGGCGGGCGATTTCCTCGGCCGCTTCCAGGTTGGTCTGCAGGGCGGTTTCCTCGATGTCGCTGCCTTTGGTGGCGCGCGCCGAGTTGATGTCGATGGAAACGAGTGCTTCGGTCGGGTCGATGACGATCGAGCCGCCCGATGGCAGTTCGACGACGCGCTGGAAGGCGGTCTCGATCTGGCTTTCGATCTGGAAACGGTTGAACAGCGGGACGCTGTCTTCGTACAGCTTGACCTTGCTGGCGTACTGCGGCATGACCTGGCGGATGAAGGTCAGGGCTTCTTCCTGGGCATCGATGCTGTCGATCAGCACTTCGCCGATGTCCTGGCGCAGGTAGTCGCGGATGGCGCGGATGATGACGTTGCTTTCCTGGTAGATCAGGAAAGGCGCGGCGCGGTCGAGTGAGGCTTCCTTGATGGCGGTCCACAGCTGCAGCAGGTAGTCCAGGTCCCACTGCATCTCTTCGCTGCTGCGGCCAAGGCCTGCGGTGCGAACGATCAGGCCCATGTCGGCGGGGGCGACAAGGCCGTTCAGGGCTTCGCGCAGTTCGTTGCGCTCTTCGCCTTCGATGCGGCGGGAGATGCCGCCGGCACGCGGGTTGTTGGGCATCAGCACCAGGTAGCGGCCGGCCAGGCTGATGAAGGTGGTCAGGGCGGCGCCCTTGTTGCCACGCTCTTCTTTCTCGACCTGGACGATGACTTCCTGGCCTTCGCTCAGGACTTCCTTGATGTTGACGCGGCCTTCGGGGGTCTTCTTGAAGTATTCGCGGGAGATTTCCTTCAGCGGCAGGAAGCCGTGGCGCTCGGAGCCGAAGTCGACGAAGGCGGCTTCGAGGCTGGGTTCGATGCGGGTGATCTTGCCCTTGTAGATGTTGGCTTTTTTCTGCTCACGCGCGCCAGACTCGATGTCCAGGTCGTACAGACGTTGGCCATCCACCAGAGCTACACGCAACTCCTCGGGTTGAGTTGCGTTAATCAGCATTCTTTTCATGTAGTACCGTCGGTTTCCGGGCTGCCGGAAACGGCGTTCGGCACACACGACTTCTCACGGTCGGTGTCAGGGTGCGCAAAGGGTGGCGGGCCACCCCCGTGTCCAGCAACATTCAGTACCGACTGGTTGCCCAGTGCTGCCGAAGTCGCGACGACGCGTCCTGCTTGCTGTGGTGCCAACATGCACTCAGTCAGGAGGAGGAATCAGCCTTCGGCCGTGGACGCCCTTGGGGCATCTTGATCAAGACCGGGTCCGCTCGCCGGGCCAAACAGTGGCCGGTGGCCGGACGCAGTGCTACACGGTCCGATGGTTGTGCATCTCCACCCTACACGTATCCCTGATAATCGGGTGCTGCCGCGCGCTGAATCCGCAACGGGTTGCATTTATCGCCATCTCCCACAGGGAGCTGGCGCATTCATGTCCAAGGCAGGTATTTCCGAAGCATTCGCCTGGGCTGCGTGGAAACGACGGTGCTGGCAGAGTGCAGCGAAAAATAACAGGTAAGGGGGTGAAACACCGCTCTTGTCGTTTTTTTTCGGTCTTCCGAACTCGGCGCTGGTGGCGATTCCAGGCATTCCGTAAACTGGCGAAAACCCCGTAGGACGGCCTCGCGTCCTGGAGAATTGCGTTGGCCAGGGCCGGCGCTGTGCCATATGCCGCTGACCTACCGCTTTTGGCGGCGTTCGCGACTATAGCAGCAATCATTAAGTGCTTCAAATCCATAAAAAATTGTTATGATTCCCAAATGACGACCAATACCCCTCCGACCTCCGGCGTGAAGCTGATAGAGGTCGCGCCGGAACTTGCCGGCCAGCGCATCGACAATTTCCTTATCACCGCGCTCAAGGGCGTGCCCAAGACCCTGATCTACCGGATCCTGCGCAAGGGCGAGGTGCGGGTGAACAAAGGCCGCATCAAGCCCGAGTACAAGCTGCAGGCTGGTGACATCGTGCGCGTGCCGCCGGTGCGCCTGCCCGAGCGCGACGAGCCGGCGCCGGTGGCCCAGGGCTTGTTGCAGCGCCTTGAGGCGGCCATTGTCTATGAGGACAAGGCGCTTATCGTGCTCAACAAGCCGGCCGGCATCGCCGTGCATGGCGGCAGCGGCCTGAGCTTCGGGGTGATCGAGGCGCTGCGCCAGATGCGCCCCGATGCCAAGGAACTGGAGCTGGTGCATCGGCTTGACCGCGACACGTCGGGTCTGCTGATGATCGCCAAGAAGCGCAGCATGCTGCGCCATCTGCACGCGGCGTTGCGCGGCGACGGTGTCGACAAGCGCTACATGGCGCTGGTGCGCGGTCACTGGGCGAGCGCGAAGAAGCAGGTCAACGCCCCGCTGCAGAAGAGCAATCTGCGTTCGGGCGAACGCATGGTCGAAATCGACGACGAAGGCAAGGAAGCGCTGACCCTGTTCCGCGTGCTGCGCCGCTTCGGCGAGTTCGCCACCCTGGTCGAGGCGCGGCCGATCACCGGGCGGACCCACCAGATCCGCGTGCATGCCCTGCATGCCGGGCACTGCATTGCCGGCGACAGCAAGTACGGCGATGAAGACTTCAGCCGCGAGATTCGCGAGCTCGGTGGCAAGCGCCTGTTCCTGCATGCCTATGCCCTGACCGTGCCGCTGCCTGATGGTGGCCAGTTGAAGGTCGAGGCGCCGGTGGACGAAATGTGGGCCAAGACCGTGGAGCGCCTGAGTGCACCCTGACTACGACCTGTTGATTTTCGACTGGGACGGCACCCTCGCCGATTCCATCGGGCGCATCGTTCTGGCCATGAACGCGGCGGCCGAGCGCGCCGGTGAGGCCCCAAGTGCCGAGAACGCGGTGAAGGGCATCATCGGTCTGGCGCTGTCCGAGGCGATCAGCGTGCTTTATCCGCACCTCGATGCGGATCAGGTCGCGCGCTTTCGCCAGCACTACGCCGACATCTATATGGCTCTGGATGAACAGCCCTCGCCGCTGTTCGAAGGCGTGGTCGAGTCGCTGCAGGCGTTTCGCGCCGAGGGCTACCGCCTGGCCGTGGCGACCGGCAAGGCCCGGCGCGGGCTGGACCGGGTGCTGCGGGCCAACGGCTGGGAAGATTACTTCGATATCACCCGTGCCGCCGATGAAAGCCGCGGCAAGCCGCACCCGCGGATGCTCGAGGAGATCCTCGCCCACTGCCAGGTAGAACCGGCGCGGGCGCTGATGGTCGGAGATTCATCGTTCGACCTGTTGATGGCCCGCAATGCGGGCATGCAGAGCGTCGCGGTCGGCTACGGTGCCATGTCGCTGCAGGCCTTGAGCGAATTCGGCCCGCAGCTGTGCATCGATCATTTTTCGCAGTTGCGCGACTGGCTCGGCCGGCATCGCGCACGCTAACGTCCCAGGTAGGTGAGCATGACTGACGAGTGGAAAGCGCCCGAATCCGACCCCGAGGAACGGGAAGAGCGCAAAAGCTGGAGACTGCTGGAGAAGACGCTGCTGGCGGGCGTGCAGGAGCAGCGTCGCGCGCGGCGCTGGGGCATCTTCTTCAAGCTGCTGACCTTCGTCTACCTGTTTGGCCTGCTGGCGTTGTTCTCGCCCTTGATGGACTTCGACAAGGCCTCTTCGCGCAGCGCCAGTCACACAGCGCTGGTCGAAGTGCGGGGGATGATCGCCGACCAGGAGCCGGCCAGCGCCGACAACATCATTTCCGGCCTGCGCGATGCCTTCAAGGACGAGCAGACCAAAGCGGTGATCCTGCGGATCAACAGTCCGGGCGGCAGCCCGGTTCAGTCGGGCTACATCTATGACGAGATCCGTCGCCTGCGCGCCGAGCATCCCGGCATCAAGCTCTATGCGGTGATCAGTGATCTGGGCGCATCCGGTGCCTACTACATCGCCAGTGCCGCCGACCAGATCTATGCCGACAAGGCCAGCCTGGTGGGGTCCATTGGCGTGACGGCCGCCGGCTACGGGTTTGTCGGTACCATGGAGAAGCTGGGCGTCGAGCGGCGTACCTACACCGCTGGCGAGCACAAGGCGTTTCTCGATCCGTTCCAGCCGCAGAAGCCAGATGAAACGGCGTTCTGGCAGCAGGTGCTGGAGACCACTCATCGCCAGTTCATCGCCAGCGTCAAGGAAGGGCGTGGCGAGCGGCTGAAGGACAAGGACCATCCGGAGCTGTTCAGCGGCCTGATCTGGTCGGGCGAGCAGGCCAAGGACCTTGGCCTGGTCGATGCCCTGGGCAGTGCCAGCTACGTGGCGCGCGATGTGGTGGGCGAGAAGAACATCGTCGACTTCACCGTGCAGGAGTCGCCGTTCGACCGCTTCTCCAAGCGCCTCGGCGCCAGTGTCGCCGAGCGCCTGGCCATGTGGATGGGTTTCCAGGGTCCGGCGCTGCGCTGAGTCCGGTCCCTCCCCGGAGCATTGTGGTTCAGGGAATCTGCACGCCTTCTTTCATCAGCATGTCCACGAGCCTGATCAGCGGCAGCCCGATCAGGCTCGTCGCATCAGGCCCGTGAGTGCTCTGGAACAGGCTCACGCCCAGTCCTTCCGCCTTGAAGCTGCCTGCGCAGTCGTAGGGCCGCTCCGCCTGCAGGTAGCGCTCGATGCGCGGCAGGTCCAGCTCGCGCAGGTTTACCGTGAAAGGCACGCAATCGACCTGGCACTGCCCTGTGGCGCTGTTGAGCAGGGCAAGGCCGGTCAGGAAGCTCACCTGCTGCCCGCTGGCCGCGAGCAGTTGCTCGCACGCCCGGTCATGGTCGTGGGGCTTGCCGAGGATCTGCTCGCCCAGTACAGCGACCTGGTCCGAGCCGATGATCAGGTGTCCGGGATGGCTTTCGGCCAGAGCTTCGGCCTTTTCCCTGGCAAGGCGTCGCACCAGCGCCGCGGCTGGCTCCTCGGGAAGGCGCGACTCGTCTATGTCGGGGCTTGCCCAGGTGAAGGGCAGGCGCAGGCGCTGCAGCAGTTCGCGCCGATAGGGGGAGCTGGAAGCCAGTAACAAGGGAAGCATGGTGGACTCCTGGTCAGATATCCGATTCTATCATGCGTGTTGCCGCCGAATTTCCTTTGACAGGGGCGGGGGGCATCCCTAGAATGCTGCGCCTATGTTGAATGACCCGATTCCACCTCACGTTGACCCGCGCAAATTG
>NZ_DATELE010000287.1:0-2660 GCF_035277045.1 Pseudomonas sp.
GCCGCGCTGGTGGCCGCCGTGCGTGTTGGCGTATCCCGTGCAATCGTGCAAAGCATTGTAGGCACTGAGTCGGAGCTGCCAGTTATCACGCTGGAGCCAAGGTTGGAACAGATATTGCTCAATAGTCTGCAGAAGGCAGGACAAGGCTCGGAAGAGGGCGTTCTGCTGGAGCCAAGCATGGCTGAGAAGCTGCAACGCTCGCTGATCGACGCGGCGCAGCGCCAGGAGATGCAAGGTCAGCCGGTGATTCTGCTGGTGGCCGGTCCGGTTCGCGCGATGCTCTCGCGATTCGGCCGCCTCGCAGTCCCGGGTTTGCACGTGTTGGCTTACCAGGAAATCCCTGACAACAAGCAAGTGACCATCGTTGCGACAGTAGGGCCCAACGGCTGAGGTAGTGGTTTATGCAAGTTAAGCGTTTTTTCGCCGCCGATATGCGTCAGGCCATGAAGCTGGTTCGCGATGAGCTGGGCGCCGATGCCGCCATTATCGGCAACCGCCGGATCGCCGGCGGGGTCGAGCTGACGGCAGCGCTTGATTACAAGTTGTCGGCGCTGGCGCCGCGTGTACCGAACATGGAACTCGAAGACGAGTTGCGCAAGACACAGTCGCGGATCGTCACCGCCCAGGCCGAATTGAGCCTGCGCGGCGAAGGCGAGAGCGACAAGGGCACCAACCGTCAGTTGTTCGCCGGCCTGCCGTTGACCGCCGCCGAGCCGCTGATCGAGCCGACGTACAGCGAACCCCTTCGCCCCGCGCCTGCCGCTGCACCGGCATCCGCTGGCGTGGACCCGCGCGCGTTGGACTCGATGCGTTTCGAGCTCAACAGCCTGCGCGAGCTCATGGAAGTCCAGCTCGGCTCCCTGGCCTGGAATCAGCTGCAAGGCAGCCGTCCGGACCAGGCCAATCTCTGGCGTCGCCTGCAACGCATCGGCCTGTCTGGGCCGCTGTCGCGCGATTTGCTGGCGCTGATCACGGAAATCGAAGAGCCCCGCCAGGCCTGGCGCATGTTGCTGGCGCACCTGGCACGGATGATCGTTACCCCGGAAATCGAGCCGCTGGAAGAGGGCGGTGTGATCGCCATGGTCGGCCCTGCCGGCATGGGCAAGACCACCACCCTGGCCAAGCTGGCGGCCCGTTACGTGCTCAAGTACGGCGCGCAGAACATTGCGCTGGTGAGCATGGACAGCTTCCGCATCGGAGCCCAGGAGCAGCTCAAGACCCTGGGGCGCATTCTCAATGTGTCGGTGACCCACGTCGATCCGGGCCAGTCCCTGGTGCAGGCCCTGGAGCCATTGCTGCGCAAGCGTGTGGTGCTGATCGATACCGCCGGCCTGCAGGCCAGCGATCCGGCCCTGCGCATGCAGCTTGAAAGTCTGGCCGGTCGTGGCATCCGCGCGAAAAATTATCTGGTTCTGGCAACCACCAGCCAGAAACAGGTTCTAACCGCTGCTTATCATAGTTACAAGCGTTGCGGGCTCGCTGGCTGCATCCTGACTAAACTGGATGAAACGGCAAGCCTGGGCGAGGTGTTGAGCCTGGCCATCAGTCATGAGCTGCCGGTGGCATACCTGACCGATGGTCCGCGGATTCCGGATGATCTTCATCTGCCGCGCCGTCATCAGTTGGTCAGTCGCGCCGTCAGCGTGCAAATGCAGGAAGAACCCAGCGAAGAAGCCATGGCTGACATGTTCGCTGACATCTACCACAGCCCGACCAAGCAGGTCGGCTAAGGTAATAATGAACAGTTTTTGTACCTACATCGATGGTCTGCCATGCATTGTTCCGTTTACGAACGCGCAGCCAGTAATGTGGCCTCCGTCTATGCAAGACAAGGTAAAGAAATAACATGGGCAGCATGCATCCCGTACAGGTGATCGCGGTGACCGGCGGCAAAGGTGGCGTCGGGAAAACTAACGTGTCAGTGAACTTGTCCCTGGCTTTGGCTGAGCTTGGCCGGCGCGTCATGCTGCTGGACGCCGACCTGGGACTGGCGAACGTCGACGTTCTGCTGGGCCTGACACCCAAACGTACCCTGGCCGACGTGATCGAGGGCCGCTGCGAACTGCGCGATGTACTGCTGCAGGGGCCTGGCGGCATCCGTATCGTTCCGGCGGCATCCGGCACACAGAGCATGGTTCATCTGAGCCCTGCGCAACACGCTGGCTTGATCCAGGCCTTCAGCGATATCGGCGACAACCTCGACGTATTGGTGATCGACACCGCTGCGGGCATTGGTGACTCGGTAGTCAGTTTCGTGCGCGCAGCCCAGGAAGTGCTGCTGGTGGTGTGCGACGAGCCGACCTCGATCACCGATGCCTACGCCTTGATCAAATTGCTCAACCGCGACTACGGCATGAACCGCTTCCGCGTCCTGGCCAACATGGCCCAGAGCCCGCAGGAAGGGCGCAACCTGTTCGCCAAGTTGACCAAGGTCACGGATCGCTTCCTCGACGTCGCCCTGCAATACGTCGGCGCGGTGCCCTATGACGAAAGTGTGCGCAAGGCTGTGCAGAAGCAGCGTGCCGTCTACGAGGCGTTCCCGCGTTCCAAGTGCTCGCTGGCGTTCAAGGCTATCGCGCAGAAGGTCGATTCCTGGCCGCTGCCGGCCAATCCGCGCGGGCACCTGGAGTTTTTCGTCGAGCGCCTCGTGCAGCAAACAG
>NZ_DATELE010000288.1:0-3788 GCF_035277045.1 Pseudomonas sp.
TCTGCGCACCTCCCCTGGCCTGGTTCCGAGTGAACGCAAGCTGCTGGGCTGGACCCCTATCTCGGTCGTGGGCCCCATGGGCCGCGACGTGGCCGATACCTGGCTGCAGCTGGCAGCAACAGCAGGTGTCGCCCCAAACGATCCGCTGAGCTACGACTTCCACATGCCGGCGTCGATGGACAGCCTGGGCCCGGTAGACCTCTCCCGCTTGCGCGTCGGCTACACCGAAGACTTCGGCGTGTGCGACGTGGACAACGACATCCGGCGAGTATTTCGCAAGAAGATCGCCAGCCTCAAAGGCCTGTTCGCAGTTTGCGAAGAGGTCGAGGTCGATATGCAGCACGCTCATCGCTGCTTCGATGTGGTGCGCGCCGAAGCCTTCGTCGGCAGCTTGCAGGCAGCCTACGAAAAGGACCCTGACGCCCTGGGCCCCAACCCTCGGGCAAACTACGAGATGGGCGCGCGCATGTCGCTCAAGGACTGTGTCTGGGCCAATGGCGAACAAACCCGTATTTTCCGCAGCTTCCAGAAGCTCTTCGGGCAGTACGACCTGATCCTCTCTCCCACCACCCCCGTCTCGGCCTTCCCTTGGGAGCAACCCTACCTGACCAGCGTCAATGGGGTGGAGCTGGAGAACTACTACCGGTGGCTCGCGCTCACCTACGTGGTCACCCTGGCCACGAACCCTGCGCTGTCGATGCCCATGGGCGTCGATCACCTGAGCATGCCTTTCGGCATGCAGGTCATTGGCAAGTTTCGCGGCGACCTGGAGCTGTTGATGGCCGCGAAAGCGCTGGAAGCTCACTGCAACGTCACGTCCGAGCTTTCACGGCCAACACCTGACCTGTCCGCGCTGGCACAAAGCGATATCAATCTGTTGACGCCCGTCACCCACCCTCCTCTGCCCCCAGAGCTCAGCGGCAGCCCGGCTGTGGGACGGCCAGCCGTCTAGGCATCTGAGCATCCCGTCATGGCTGGCGCCGGCCGCCATGACGCACCCCAGTCTTCACGGAGCCCGAAATGATCCACGGCAAAACCATAGAAGCATGGAAATCGAGCCATCCTCTGGTCGCAGACCTGATTTCCCTGAAACCACTTTCCTGGTTCAACCCAGACATCGCACCGAGCACCGAGGCACTTGGTGACGTCGGGCTGTCCGCTACCGATGTCCAGCTGGCCAGCGCCAGGCTCCAGCGGTTTGCTCCCTACCTGGCAAGCGTGTTTCCCGCGACGGCGCCGTCAGGCGGCATTATCGAGTCTCGTATCACACCGCTGACGAACACCCGGGACCTGCTGATCGAACAGTCCGCCCTGCAAGGCGCGGGTTCGCTCTGGCTCAAGGCCGATAGCGAGTTGCCGATTTCAGGGTCGGTCAAAGCCCGGGGTGGCATCCACGAAGTGCTCAAGCACGCCGAGGACAGAGCGCTGCAGGCCGGTTTGATCACCCTTGAGGATGACTACACGGTTCTCGCCAGTGATGAAGCCAAGGCTTTCTTCAGTCAGTACACCATCGCCGTTGGCTCGACGGGCAACCTTGGTCTGTCGATCGGCATCATGAGTGCGAAGCTGGGTTTCCAGGTGACGGTTCACATGTCATCGGACGCACGCCAGTGGAAGAAGGACAAGCTGCGCGCCCATGGCGTCACGGTGATCGAGTACGCGTCCGACTACAGCGTCGCGGTAGAACAAGGCCGGCTGCAGGCGGCCGCCGACCCCACGTGCTATTTCGTTGATGACGAGAACTCCCCACACCTGTTCCTGGGATATGCGGTCGCCGCTGAACGCCTGGCACGCCAGTTCGCGCAGGCGAAGATCAGCGTCAGCACGGATGCCCCGCTGTTCGTCTATCTTCCCTGTGGCGTCGGCGGTGGGCCAGGAGGTGTCGCGTTCGGGCTCAAGCTGGTGTTCGGCGATGCCGTTCACTGCATATTTGCCGAACCCACGCATTCACCCTGCATGTTGCTGGGCGTGTATACGGGGCTGCACGATCAAACCAGCGTGCAGGACTTTGGCATCGACAACGTGACAGCCGCGGACGGCCTCGCGGTTGGCCGCCCGTCCGGCTTCGTGGGCAAGGCGATGCAGCGTCTGATTGACGGCTACTACACGGTCACCGATGAAGAGCTCTACCGGCTGCTGGTCGCGGCATGGGAGCTGGATGGCGTGAAACTTGAGCCCTCGGCCCTGGCGGGCATGCCGGGTATGATCAAGGTGCTGGAATCGCCAGACTACCTGAGCCGCATGGGATTCACGCCAGCGCAGCTGCGAAGCGCCACCCATCTTGTCTGGGGAACAGGTGGGAGCATGGTGCCCGATGATGAGTACGACGCTTACCTGGCGAAAGGACGCGGCCTGAAGGCCTGCCATCAGCCTTGAGCACGTGTGGCCGGCGAATCCCTTCGCCGGCCACACCATCAAGCCATGACCCTGCGACTCAGACCGATCGCGGAGCACGCACGGCCACACCCTCACGAATCAACGCCTCCCTGATCGCACGCGCGAATGACGCCGCGCCCGGCTGATCACCATGAATGCACAACGTATCGGCCCGCACCGGTACCCGGGTGCCGTCGACGGCAATCACATGCCCTTCGCGCAGCATGCAAAGCACCTGCGCCACGGCCTGGCCGGTATCGGTGATCATCGCGTTGGCCTGGCCGCGAGGCGTCAGTGAGCCATCGGGCTGATAGCTGCGATCGCCGAACACTTCGTGGCGCACCGGCAAGCCAACAGCTTCTGCGGCGGTGGTCAATGCGCTGTTGGCCAGGCCGTAGAGATACAGGTCCGGGTTGAAGTCCCGAACGGCTTCGCAGATCGCCCGGGCGAGGACAGGGTCTGCTGCGGCCTGGTTGTACAGGGCGCCATGGGGTTTCACATGCTGCAGCGTCGTGCCCTGCGCGCAGGCGAACGCGCTCAATGCGCCGATCTGATACAGCACGCACTCATAGGCCTCATCTGCGCTGAGGCTCATCTTGCGCCGGCCAAAGCCCTGCAGGTCCGGAAAACCCGGATGGGCGCCGATCGCCACGCCGTGCTTCACGGCGGCGGCCACGGTCTGGCGCATGATGCGGGGGTCACCGGCGTGGAAGCCGCAGGCGATGTTGGCCGAGGTGATCTGGGCCAGTACGGCCTCGTCATCGCCCATGCGATACAGCCCGAACCCTTCGCCCAGGTCACTGTTGAAATCGATCTCAGGCATGCTCATGCTCCAGTTGGGTCAGCAGTCGGGCGCGCTTCACGGCGAGGCGTTGGGCGTGTTCCAGGGTGGTCAGCTCGAAGCGGACGGTTTCGCCGGGCAGGCGCTGGGCCAGCAAGGGAAGATCGGCACTGATGACATGGGCGATCCGCGGGTAGCCACCCGTGGTTTGCCGGTCCGCCATCAGCACGATGGGTTGCCCATTGGGCGGCACCTGCACCGTCCCGAAGGTGACCGCTTCGGAAAGCAGTTCCAGTGGATGCTCGAGCGGCAGCGCCTCGCCTTGCAGGCGATAACCCATCCGCTCCGAGTCGTTGCCGATACGGTACTGACTGGTCAACAGACTGAGCCTGGCCTCTTCGGTAAAAGCCCCCCACTCGCCACCGGGAATGATGCGGATCGGTGCATCCGCCTCACGCTCGACAGAGCGCGTGAGGCCTGCAGGGAGGACAATTCTCGGAGCATTGCGGAAACTGGATGCAAACCCCAGGCGATCACCGGCCACCAGCGCCCTGCCCAGCACGCCGTCATACGCACCGCGCCGATAGGTACTGACGCTGCCGAGCACTTTCTCGGTGGTGAACCCACCAGC
>NZ_DATELE010000289.1:0-19383 GCF_035277045.1 Pseudomonas sp.
TGGAGCCATCCTGCGGGTTGTTGTCGTGGTTGTGATCACGGTGGTGCACGGTCAGCTCGCTCAGGCGCTTGCCGGCGAACTCGCGGGCGCAGCGGCCGCACACGTGCGGGTACATCTTCAGGGCCTTGTCGCGATAGCCCATTTCCTTGTCGCGCTTGGCATCGGCGAGGATGCGGTCGAGGCGGGCGGTGGCGGCGGCATTGGAGGCCGAACTCATGGGAATTACCTTTTTCTGGTCTGGCTGATGACGGTTATACCGTTGAGTCTAGCGCGCCGTGGTGCACGGCGAACAGGCAAAAGCGCGCGGTTGCAGGTAGGCTGTGGGGACGTATCCGACAGGAGGCCGCGCATGCGCCTCGCAATTCTTGCCGCGCTGCTGCTTGCCGGGCTGCAGCCGGTGCTGGCTGCCGAGCTGCAGCCGCGCAGCATCGGCCCGGTGCCCGGCGCACCCGGTACGGCGACGCCTACGCCCTATCCGCAGATTACTCCGGTGACGCCGCCCAGGGCGGGAGACAGCAAGCCCGGGGCGCCCTTGCTTCCCCCGATTCCCGTGCCTGGGCCGCCGCGGGACCAGCCGTTGCCTGGCCTGCAGCAGGAGCAGGCCAAGCCCCGGCCCCGGGTTGACCGGTAGCGGTGCGTGGAGACAGCCAACCCGACCGCCAACTACCAGGGCTTGAGTCCATTGGTGTTCATCCGGTCAGCTTGAAGCCAGGCTGCCACGTTCCAGGATGCCCATCTCCCCAAACACAAACGCATACTCAAGCGCCACATCCCGCAACCCTTGATACCGTCCGCTCATGCCGCCATGGCCTGCACCCATTTCGGTCTTGAGCAGCAGCAGGTTGTCGTCGGTCTTGCGGGTGCGCAGACGGGCTACCCACTTGGCGGCCTCCCAGTACTGCACGCGGCTGTCGTTGTAGCCGGCGACCACCAGCAGGGCGGGATAGGCCTGGGCCTTGACGTTCTCGTACGGGGCGTAGGCCTTGATGCGCGCGTGCACGTCCGGCTCCTGGGGATTTCCCCACTCGTCGTACTCGGTGACGGTCAGCGGCAGTTCCGGGTCGAGCATCGTGTTGAGCACGTCGACGAACGGGACTTCGGCGATCGCCGCGCGGAACAGCTCCGGGCGCTGGTTGAGCACTGCGCCGATCAGCAGCCCCCCCGCGCTTCCGCCGCTGATCGCGAGGCGGTCAGCGGTGGTGACGCCCTCGGCGATCAGGTGCTCGGCGCAGGCGATGAAGTCATCGAAGGTGTTCTGCTTGTGCTCCTGCTTGCCAGCGCGGTACCAGGCCTCGCCCAGTTCGCCGCCACCGCGCACGTGGGCGATGGCGAATCCCACGCCACGCTCCAGCAGGCTCAGGCGGGCGTGGGAGAACCAGGGGTCGAGGCTCTCGCCATAGGCACCATAGCCATAGAGGTACAGCGGCACCGGCCGGTCGAGGTCGGTGCGTCGGCGCACCAGGCTGATCGGCACCTGGGTGCCATCGCCCGCCGTCGCCCACAGGCGCTGGCTGACATAGTCGTCGGCCTCGAACGGGCCCAGCACCGGGGTCTGCTTGAGCACGTGCTGGGCGCCGGTGTGCAGGTCGAGCTGGCGGACCTGGGCGGGACGGTTCAGCGACTCGTAGCGCAGGCGGATACGCGTGCTGGAAAACTCCAGGCTGTCTTGCACGTAAAGGCTGTAGGCGGCATCCGGCAGCTCCACGCGGTAGGCGGCCAGGCCTTGTGGGCGGACCTCGATGATCGGCAGGCCGCCCTCGCGCAGGCTCAGGCTGAGGGCGGTGGCGTTCAGGCTCAGGCCTTCGAGCATTACCGTGTCGCTGTGCGGTACCAGCACCTGCCACTGCGCGCGGGTCGGCACGTGGTCGGCCGGGGCGTGGAACAGGGCGAAGTTGATGCCGTCCTGGTTGCTGCGGATAAACCAGCGCCACTGGCCATCGAGCTGGCCGTGGTCGGCGAAGTATTCATGGCCTTCTACGCGCGGCGCCAGGCAGGTGAACTCAGCCTGCGGGGTCTCGGCATCCAGCACCCAGGCCTCGCTGGTGGTCTTGCTGTTGAGCAGCAGCACCAGCTGGCGTTCGGAGCTGGCGCGGTAGCAGTGCAGGAAGAAACGCCCGTCGGGCTCTTCGAACACCAGGTCGGCGCCGTCCTGGCCCAGGCGGTGGCGCATCAGGCGCCACGGACGATGGGTATCGTCGAGTTCGGCGAAGAACAGCGTCTGGCTGTCGTTGGCCCAGGTCATGCTGCCATCGCAGTCCTCGAAGGGCAGCTCGGTGATGGCGCCGCTGGCCAGGTCCTTGACGTACAGGGTGTAGACCTCATCACCCGTGGTATCAAGGCTGTAGGCGAGCAGGCGGTGGTCCTGGCTGATGCTGAACGTGCCGAGCGAGAGGAAGCCATGATTGGCCAAAGCGTTGGGGTCGAGCAGCAACTGCTCCTGTGCCTGATCGACGGTGTTGGAATCATCGGCCGGGCGAGGGCAGCGGTAGTGCCGGGGGTACTCGTCGCCCGCGGTGGTGCGGGTGTAGTACAGCCACGGGCCCCAAGGCGAAGGCAGCGACAGGTCGGTCTCGAGGATGCGCCCCTTGATCTCCTGGAACAGCTGCTCGCGCAGCGGCGCCTGGTCGGCCAGCAAGGCTTCCTGATAGGCGTTTTCCGCCTGCAGGTAGGCCAGCACCTCGGGTGTGTCACGGGCTTGCAGCCAGGCGTAGGGATCGGCCCCTTGGTCCTGGCGGGCGATCGGGGCTCGGTGAGCGGAGTTGTTGGCTGGCATGCGGGGTTCCTTGGCTGGAATTGCCACACGGGCTTTGATAAGGGCGCCTGTGCACGCAAAAGTGTTTATGATAAGCGCCTCTTTGCCTGGCTTGCACGAACACCATGACCGAGAACGATTACTTGCTGGCCTGGGGCCTTTACGCCGTCGCAGCACTGGGCTGCCTGTTGGTAGGCTTTCGTCTGACCCGCTGGATGTGGCGCTGGCTGCGCGAGCCCCTGCGCGTGGTGATGGCCGTGCTGCTGCTGACGCCGACGATCATCGACCCGGTCAAGGAGAGCTTCGCCCCGGCCATCGCCATCACGGCGCTGGACATGCTGTTCAAGGTGGGCAACAACGCCTGGCGCGCGGCGTCCGACCTTGCCATGTACGGCCTGATCGCATTCGGCCTGTATTTTGTCTTCGTCCTGCTGCGCTGGCCGTTCCTCAAGCGTGCCCGTGAGCGCCGTGAGCACGCCGAGGCCGCTGCCGCCCAGGACGCCGCCCAGGACGTGGTGGCGGATGAGCCCTTCGCGGCGGACCACCGTGACCGTTACCTTGAACCGCAGCCCGCGGCCCCGGGTGGCCCCGGCCGCGGCCGGGTCGAGCCCAGGTTGTAGGTTGGAGCCAAGCCATGTGTGAACTGCTCGGCATGAGTGCCAACGTCCCGACCGATATCGTCTTCAGTTTCACCGGCCTGATGCAACGCGGAGGTCGTACCGGCCCGCACCGTGACGGCTGGGGCATCGGCTTCTATGAAGGCCGTGGCCTGCGCCTGTTCCAGGACCCGGCCGCGAGCAGCGAGTCCGAGGTCGCCAACCTGGTGCAGCGGTATCCGATCAAGAGTGAAGTGGTCATCGGCCATATCCGCCAGGCCAACGTCGGCAAGGTCTGCCTGACCAACACTCATCCGTTCATGCGCGAACTCTGGGGCCGTAACTGGTGCTTCGCGCACAACGGTCAGATCGCCGATTTCAACGGGCAGGTCAGCTTCTATCGCCCGGTGGGCGATACCGACAGCGAAGCGGCGTTCTGCGACTTGCTCAATCGCGTGCGGTCAGCGTTTCCCGAGCCTGTCGAGGTCGAACAACTGCTACCGGTACTGGTCCAAGCATGTGACGAGTACCGCGGCAAGGGTGTGTTCAACTGCCTGTTCAGCGATGGCGACTGGCTGTTCTGCTTCTGCTCGACAAAGCTTGTGCACATCACCCGTCGCGCGCCATTCGGCCCGGCGCGGCTCAAGGACGTCGATGTGATCGTCGACTTCCAGGCCGAGACCACGCCCAATGACGTGGTCACGGTGATCGCCACCGAGCCGCTTACCGAAAACGAGACCTGGCACCGCTACACGCCAGGTCAATGGGCCCTCTGGCGGCATGGCGAATGCGTCGCCCAAGGGCAGAGCTGAAGCCAGGGAAGTCGCCTCATGTTCAGAAGTTACCTGCGGTTGCTGTTGTTCACCTTTGGCCTGCTGGCCGGCATCCAGGTCCCTGGCCTGATCACCGACTACACCCAGCGGGTGCAGGCGCACCTGCTGGAATCGCGTGAAGCCCTCAAGGGCTTCGAACAGACCGCCCAGCGGTTCTTCAATGGCGACCTGCAGGCCCTGGTGCGGCACTACCGCAGCAGCAACGACCCGGTGTTCAACAGCGATGCCAATAGCATCGAGAGCATCCTGGTGCGCAACCAGGCGTTCGAGCGCGAGTGGCAGATCCTCAAGGGGCCCTGGCTGGCCCGCACCTGGCATGTGCTGGTAACGCCGGATACGCAGCTTCGCGAGGAAACCCTCAAAGGCTACAGCTACCAGATCCTGCTGGTGCCCGAGGCGATTGCCTGGGGGCTGGGCTGCGGTCTGCTGCTGGCGCTGCTCATCGAAAGCCTGCTGATGCTGCTGGCCTGGGCCGCGCTCGGCGGGCGGCGCAAGGAAGTGAAGGAAAGCTGGCGCTAGGCGGGCCTGGTGAGGCAGAGCCGTCATTTCGACAGAAACTTCATCCCGTCTTCCAGCCCCTGCAACGTCAGGGGAAACATCCGCTGCTCCACCAGCTCCTGCACCAGGTGCGTCGATGCCGTGTAGCCCCAGGTGTCCTTGGGGTACGGATTGATCCAGATGAGCTTCCTGAATTTCTCCATGAACCGCTGCATCCAGACATACCCGGCCTCCTCGTTCCAGTGCTCGACGCTGCCGCCGGGCTGGGTGATCTCGTAGGGGGCCATCGCCGCGTCGCCTACGAAGACGACCTTGTAGTCGTCGCCGTACTTGTGCAGCAGGTCGAAGGTGGAGAAACGTTCGGAGGTGCGGCGCAGGTTGTTCTTCCACACCGACTCGTAGACGAAGTTGTGGAAGTAGTAGTACTCGAGGTGCTTGAACTCGGTCTTGCAGGCCGAGAACAGCTCTTCGCAGACCTTGACGTGGGCGTCCATCGAGCCGCCGATGTCGAACAGCAGCAGGAGCTTGATGGTGTTGCGCCGTTCGGGGCGCAGCTGGATGTTCAGCAGGCCGGCATCGCGAGCGGTGTGGTCGATGGTGCCCTCGATGTCCAGCTCGTCGGCCGCCCCCTGGCGGGCGAACTTGCGCAGGCGGCGCAGGGCCAGCTTGATGTTGCGGGTGCCGAGCTCCACCTGATCGTCGAGGTTCTTGTACTCGCGCTGGTCCCAGACCTTCACCGCCTTGCCTTGCCGCTTGCCGGCCTCGCCGACACGGATGCCCTCGGGGTTGTAGCCCCCTGAACCGAACGGGCTGGTGCCGCCTGTGCCGATCCACTTGTTGCCACCGGCGTGCCGTTCCTTCTGTTCTTCAAGACGCTTCTTGAACGCCTCGATCAGTTTGTCCAGCCCGCCCAGGGACTGGATCTGCGCGCGCTCCTCGTCGGTCAGCGAGCGCTCGAACTCCTTGCGTAGCCAATCGTCTGGAATCAGGGCTTCAAGGTGTCGATCCAGGTTTTCCAGGCCTTTGAAATAGGCGGAGAAGGCGCGGTCGAATTTGTCGAAATGCCGCTCGTCCTTCACCAGGATCGCGCGTGCCAGGTAGTAGAACGCGTCCATGTCGGCAAAGATGACCCGCTGCTGCAACGCGTTGAGCAGGTCGAGCAGCTCGCGCACGGACACCGGCACCTTGGCCGCGCGCATTTCATTGAACAGGTTGAGCAGCATGGCCCGGCCCCCGTCAGCGGTTGCCGCGCCGGCTCATGAACGCCAGGCGTTCAAGCAGCTGCACGTCTTGTTCGTTTTTCACCAGGGCGCCGGCCAACGGGGGGATCGCCTTGGTCGGATCGCGCTCGCGCAGCACGGCTTCGCCGATGTTGTCGGCCATCAGCAGCTTGAGCCAGTCGACCAGCTCTGAGGTGGAGGGCTTTTTCTTCAGGCCCGGCACCTTGCGCACATCGAAGAACACGTCCAGCGCCTCGCTGACCAGCGATTGCTTGATGGTCGGGTAGTGCACGTCGACGATCTGCTGGAGTGTCTGGCGGTCGGGGAAGGCGATGTAGTGGAAGAAGCAGCGGCGCAGGAAAGCGTCGGGCAGCTCTTTTTCGTTGTTCGAGGTAATGATGATGATCGGGCGGTGCCGCGCCTTGATGGTCTCGTCGGTCTCGTAGACGTAGAACTCCATCTTGTCGAGTTCTTGCAGCAGGTCGTTGGGAAACTCGATGTCGGCCTTGTCGATCTCGTCGATCAGCAGGACGACGCGTTCGTCGGCCTCGAAGGCTTCCCAGAGCTTGCCCTTCTTCAGGTAGTTGCGCACGTCGTGCACCTTGTCCACCCCTAGCTGCGAGTCACGCAGGCGGCTGACCGCGTCGTACTCGTACAGGCCCTGGTGGGCCTTGGTGGTGGACTTGATGTGCCAGGTGATCAGGCGGGCACCGAAGGAATCGGCCAGCTGTTCGGCGAGCATGGTCTTGCCAGTGCCCGGCTCACCCTTGACCAGCAGGGGACGCTCGAGGGTGATCGCCGCGTTGACGGCCAGTTTCAGGTCGTCTGTGGCGACATAGTCGCGGGTGCCTTCGAACTTCATGAACCGGTCCTCTGGAAAGGGCGCCGCAGGGCGGGCCTTGAGTATTGGAATTGTCATTGAGGACTATAGCGCGGCGTCAGTCGGACTTGGGTGATTCTTGTTCATAGCGGGCGCTGAACGCCTGGACGAATCCATTGCGCAGAATCTGCAAAAAGGCCTCGAAGGCGCTGATGTCGCTTTTGTGCACGCTGCCGCTGAGTTCGACGCGGGTGGCGAACTGGTTCTTGCGCTGGTTCTTGAGCACGGTTTCGGTGGTCCCGACCACGGCCTCCCAGATCGAACGGAAGAAACCCTTGTCCTCGTCCTTGACGTCCTGCTGCCAGTTGAACACGTCCACGTCGCGCAACAGGGGCTTGATATAACCGCTGAGCTGGGCATTCCTGGCCTGGGCCTCGATCACCACGTCGCCGTGGCCGGCATTGAAGTCGAACTTGCCGTAGGCGCTGGCGAAGTCGTTGAGGCGGCGCAGCTGGATGCCGCTGGCGCGCAGGCGGAATTCGAAGTCCTCGAACTCGCTGAACGGGTCGAAGGTAGCGCGGCTCTCGACCTTGGCGTCGCCGAGCATGCGCGCGGTGGCTTCGAAGCTGGCATCGCGGCGACCCTCGACATCCTTGACGTTGGTCAGGTTGCGGATGCTGGCCTGCAGGTCAGTGGCCTTGAGGTCGACCTTGGGCCTTGAGTTGAAGTTGCGGAAGGTCAGGGTGCCATCGTCGATGCGCACCTCGTCGAGCGTGATGGGCAGCAGCTTGTCCAGCTGCTGGCGCCAGTCGGTGCCCTGACCGGTCTGCGAGGCCTGCTTGCTGCCGCCGTCGACGAAGTTCAGCACGGGTTTGAGGAACGCCACCTTGGCGACCACCGCGTGGTCGTACCACAGCGCGTGCCAGCTTACCGACAGGTCGATCAGCGGCGCCTGCACGAACGGCACGGGCACCTTGCCGGTGGTCTTGACGATTTCCAGGCCGTTGATCTTGTAGGCGCCGCGCCACCATGCGAGATCGACGTCGGTGACCTGGCCACGGTAGTCGCCCATGTCGGCAAGCCGGTCATTGAGGTAGTCGCGCACCAGAATGGGCAGCGCCAGGTGCAGCGCGACCAGCAGCACGATGAGGCTTGCCAGGCCGATCAAGGGCCAGCTGTAGCGGCGTTTCATGGACGGTTCTCCTGCGGGTGACCGATCGGTTGACCCTCGTCTACGCCGGGGAGTTCGACGGGGTAGACGACCTCTCGCGGCAGGCTTACCCTTTGGTTTTTCCGCACGGTGTATAGGAACCCCTGACATGAGCCGTATCTTTGCTGACAACGCGCACTCCATCGGCAACACGCCGCTGGTGCAGATCAACCGCATCGCCCCGCGCGGCGTGACCATCCTGGCCAAGATCGAAGGGCGCAACCCTGGCTACTCGGTCAAGTGCCGGATCGGGGCGAACATGATCTGGGACGCCGAAGGCAGCGGCAAGCTCAAGCCGGGCATGACCATTGTCGAGCCGACCTCGGGCAACACCGGCATCGGCCTCGCGTTTGTCGCCGCCGCGCGCGGCTACAAGCTGATGCTGACCATGCCGGCCTCGATGAGCCTGGAACGGCGCAAGGTGCTCAAGGCGCTCGGTGCCGAACTGGTGCTGACCGACCCGGCCAAAGGCATGAAGGGCGCGATCGACAAGGCCGCCGAGATCGTGGCCAGTGATACGGCGCAGTACTTCATGCCTGGCCAGTTCGAGAATCCCGCCAACCCGGCGATCCACGAAAAGACCACCGGTCCTGAAATCTGGAACGACACCGACGGGGCGGTGGACGTGCTGGTGGCCGGCGTGGGTACCGGTGGCACCATCACCGGCGTGTCGCGCTATATCAAAAACACCCAGGGCAAGTCGATTCTGGCTGTGGCGGTCGAGCCGGAGACGTCGCCGCTGATCACCCAGACCCTCGCGGGCCAGGAGCTCAAGCCCAGCCCGCACAAGATCCAGGGCATCGGCGCAGGCTTCGTGCCCAAGAACCTTGACCTGGCGGTGGTCGATCAGGTCGAGACCGTGAGCGACGAAGAATCCAAGGCCATGGCCCTGCGCCTGATGCAGGAGGAGGGCATTCTCTGCGGTATCTCCTGTGGCGCAGCCATGGCGGCCGCCGTGCGTCTGGCCGAGAAACCCGAGATGCAAGGCAAGACCATCGTGGTGATCCTGCCTGATTCGGGCGAGCGCTACCTGTCGAGCATGCTCTTCGCCGATCTGTTCACCGACCAGGAAATCCAGCAGTAAGCGCTGGACTGCTGACCCGGCGCAAGGCAGGGCGCAGGGCTTTATTGCACGATCTTCAACACTGCTGTCCGGCGCCGGCTGTTTTTACCGGCGCTGGATGGGTTTATCATAGCCGGCTGATTTCGTATGCAGGCAGGCTGTGATGGCCTGATCCCTATTCAAGGAGTGTTGCATGACCTTTTCCTTTGTCGCCAAGGCGGGCGTGCTGCTGTTGTTCATCGGCAGTGTCTTGTTCGTGCATCTGCGCGGCAAGGCGCGTTTGCCGGTGTTGCGCCAGTTCGTCAACCATTCGGCGCTGTTCGCACCGTATAACGCCCTCATGTACCTGTTTTCCGGTGTGCCGTCCAAGCCGTACCTCGACCGCACGCGCTTCCCTGAGCTCGACGTGCTCAAGGACAACTGGCAGGAAATTCGCGAGGAGGCCATGCGCCTGTTCGACGAGGGTTACATCCGCGCCGCCGAGAAGGACAATGACGCGGGTTTCGGGTCGTTCTTCAAGAAAGGCTGGAAGCGCTTTTACCTGAAGTGGTACGACAAACCGCTGCCTTCGGCCGAGGCGCTGTGCCCCCGGACCGTTGAACTGGTCAGCCGCATTCCCAACGTCAAGGGCGCGATGTTTGCCTTGCTGCCCGGCGGCAGCCACCTGAACCCGCACCGTGACCCGTTCGCCGGCTCCCTGCGCTATCACCTGGGGTTGTCCACGCCCAATTCCGACGACTGCCGCATCTATGTCGACGGCCAGGTGTATGCCTGGCGGGACGGCGAGGACGTGATGTTCGACGAGACCTATGTGCACTGGGTCAAGAACGAGACCGACGTTACTCGCGTGATTCTGTTCTGCGACGTCGAGCGTCCGTTGACCAGTCCGTTCATGACCCGTGTCAACCGCAAGGTCAGTGCCTTCCTTGGCCGCGCGACCGCGCCGCAGAATACCGATGACGAGCGTGTGGGCGGCATCAACCAGGCGTATGCCTGGAGCAAGCGGTTCAGCAATGTGATCAGCAGCCGGGTCAAGACCTTCAAGCGCGCCAACCCCAAGGCCTACCGCGTGTTGCGGCCGGTGCTGGCGGTGGTGGTGGCGTATCTGCTGTATCGCTGGTTGTTCTGAGGATACGGGTCCTGTCCCTGTGGGCGCGTGCCTTGTGCCGCGATCGGACCCGCAGGGGCCGCAAAACCGGTATCCCCATTCTGTCTGCCTGACCTGATCCCCGCCCTATCTCACCGGCCGCGCCGGCTTCAACACCAGCCACAACGCCGCGGCAATCATCAGCCCGCCGTAAAGGTGCGCCATCGACAGCGGCTCATCCAGCAACCAGGCCCCCCACAGCACGCCAAACGCGGGAATCATGAACGTCACGGTGCTGGCCTTGACCGGGCCGATCTCGCTGAGCAGCCGGAAGTACAAGATGTACGCAAAGGCCGTGCACACCAGCCCCAGTCCCAGCAGCGACCCCCACACCGGCCAGCCGCCCCAGCTGGCCGGTGGCTCGGTCACGGCGCTCCAGATGAACAGCGGCGTCAACAGCAAGGTCGCGCCGAGCATGCTGCCCAGCGCGGACAGGCGACTGTCCAGGCCATCGACCCAACGGCGTGCGAGAAACCCGGCGAAGCCGTAGCAGGTGGTGGCCGCCAGGCACGCCAGCGCCCCTTGCACCAACGCCATGTCCAGAGCCACCGGTCCCGCGCCACTGAGGATGCCTACCCCGAACAGGCCGAGGAAAATACCGCAGAGCTTGGCGATGGTCATCGGCTCGCGGAAGAACAAGACGCCGATCAGTACGCCCATCAGCGGCGTGGTGGCGTTGAAAATCGCCGAATAGCCGGCCGGCAGCACCTGCGCCGCCACCGAATAGAAGGTCGCCGGAATCCCCGAGTTGATCATCCCCAGCAGCAGGCAGGCACCCAGCTTGCCCTTGAAGTCCCAGCGCACCCGCATTACCGCCAGCATCACCATCAGCCCCAGGCAGGCGATCGAAACCCGGAAAAACGCGGTCGGCACGGTGCCGATCACCGGCGCGATGATGCGCATGAACAGGAAGCTGGCGCCCCACACAGCGGCGAGGGTCAGCAGGCGGGTAAAGGCAATGGGGCTCACGCAAGTCTCCGGCAACAAGGGCAGGGCGCGAGTGTACGCCACCTCGCGCACAGGCTTCTTGTGCTTTCTTGCGCTGCATCGTGACTGGCGCAGCTACCCGCCCGCTGACTAAGCTCAGCACCTGATCCCTTGCGCAGAGGTGCTGCTTATGCCCCCGTCATGGCCGGCGGCCGACATCGCCCGGATGATCCTCGACGCGTTCGACGACTACCGCGAGCACTTCCGGCAGATCACCATCGGCGCCCGCGAGCGCTTCGAGCAGGCACGCTGGCAGGAGATCCAGCACGCGGCGGCCGCGCGGATCAATCTCTATGAAGAGAAGGTCGGCGAGGCAGGCCATGGGTTGCGCCAGGGTTTCGATGAGACCGTACTGTTCGACGTGAGCCAGTGGCCGCTGGTCAAGAGCGCCTATATCGACCTCATCGACCCGCGCCTGGACGATGAACTGTCGGAAACCTGGTACAACTCGATTTTCTGCAACCTGTTCCACCATGACTTGATCAGTGATGGCTGCATGTTCATCCATACCACCCGGCCCTCGCTGCGCCCCCACCAGCGCGCGGCCCAGACACGCACCTACCGCCCGCAAGGCAAGCTGTCCTGGCTTCTGCGGCAGATTTTCGCCGACTACGGCTTCAGCGTGGCGTACGCGGACCTTGAAGGCGACCTGGCACGTCTGCAGACGCAACTGCGCGAGAGCCTGCCTGACTGGGTGTGCAAGGACCCGAACCTGACCGTGGAGCTGTTCCGGCCGGTTCTCTACCGCAACAAGGGCGCCTACCTGGTAGGGCGGCTGTACACGCTGGACGAGCAATGGCCGCTGGTGATCCCGCTGCTGCACCGCGAAGGTCATGGTATCGAGATCGACGCGTTGATCACCGACGAGGCGCAGGTGTCGATCATCTTCTCGTTCACCCGCTCCTACTTCATGGTCGATGTGCCGGCGCCGGCCGAGTTCGTCGGCTTTCTCAAGCGCATCCTGCCCGCCAAGCATATCGCCGAGCTGTATACCTCGATCGGTTTCTACAAGCAGGGCAAATCGGAATTCTACCGCGCGCTGATCAATCACCTGGCGGCCACCGATGACCGCTTCATCATGGCCCCTGGCGTGCGCGGCATGGTGATGACCGTGTTCACGCTGCCGGGCTTCAACACCGTGTTCAAGCTCATAAAGGACCGCTTCTCGCCCTCCAAGACGGTGGACCGCGCGACGGTCATCGAAAAATACCGGCTGGTGAAGAGCGTCGACCGGGTAGGGCGCATGGCCGATACCCAGGAGTTCGCCGACTTTCGCTTTCCACTCGACAAGTTCGAGCCCGAGTGCCTGGCCGAGCTGCTGGAGGTGGCGCCCTCAACCGTCAGCGTGGAGGGTGAGACGGTGCTGGTCCGCCACTGCTGGACCGAGCGCCGCATGACGCCGCTGAACCTGTACCTGGAGCAGGCGAGTGAAGGCCAGGTGCTCGAAGCGCTGGAGGATTATGGGCTGGCGATCAAGCAACTGGCGGCAGCGAATATCTTCCCGGGCGACATGCTGCTCAAGAATTTCGGTGTCACCCGCCATGGCCGGGTGGTGTTCTATGACTATGACGAGATCAGTTTCCTGACCGAGGTCAATTTCCGTCATATCCCGCCTGCCCGGTACCCCGAGGACGAGCTGTCAGGCGAGCCCTGGTATTCGATCGGACCGCATGACGTGTTTCCCGAGGAATTCCCGCCGTTTCTGTTTGCCGACATGGCGCAGCGCCGGCTTTTCAGCCGGCTGCACGGTGAGCTGTATGACGCGGATTACTGGAAAGGGCTGCAGGCCGCGATCCGCGAGGGGAAGGTGATCGATGTGTTTCCGTACCGGCGCAAGCAGCGATGAAGACATGCCTGCCCGCGCAGGCACTTTTCGTACAAAGCCTAGCGCTTGAGGCACTTCATCTGGCTGAAATCAGTCCTGACCTTGGCTAGCCGATCCTGCAGGAACTGACGCTGCGCCGGGCTGCTCTGGCGCATCAGGTCGACCAGCAGGCCACGCGCCTGGGCTTCGGTGTTCTGGAAGGCGGCGCGGTACTCTGGTGTCCACAAACGCTCCTTCTGCTGCAGCAGTTGCGCCAGGCGTGGCGCGAAGCTGGCGTCCTGGCGCTGGTCCATGGCCAGGCTCAGCTGTTGCTGCCAGTGGGCGCGGTTGGCGATCCACTGGCGATTCTGTTCGCCAAGGGCTTGCGACCAGACGCTCACGCGCACGCGCTGCTCGGCGTTGAGCTCGCCGAACCAGGGCTTGAGGCGCTTTTCCATGCGTTCGGCGCGTTTTTCGATCTGGCGCGCCAGTGGGGTATCCACGTACTCGGCCTGGCGCTTGCGAATGTCCTCGCTGAACGCCTCGCGCATTTCCCGTACCTGCTGATCGTCCATGCCGCGCAGCAGCTCGATGGCCGACGGGGTGACCTCCGCTGTCACACGGCCGATGGCGTCGCGGGCTTCAGCGGTGCGTTGCTGCAACTGCTGGTCGGTGACGTCGTCCTCGGCCACCATCTGGCGGATCTGGTCGAGCCAGGCCAGGTAGCCGGGCAGCTGGGTCTGGCAATGCCAGGCGAGGTGCTGCTTGAGCCGCTCGTCGAGCCAGTTCTTCTGCTCGCGGTTCATGTCCAGGTAGTCGCCCAGGGACCAGGGCACCAGCACGTCGAGGTTGCGGTAGGCCAGGTCGATGCGGCTACACGCCACCATCACAAGCGCTGCGGCGGTCAGCAGCAGGGCACGCAGGACTTTGGACAGGCTGAGCGACATGAGCGAATCCTTGCAAGGGCTGGCCTGTTTGTAGACGCGGGAAGGCTGCGGCGGTTCCGCAGATGTGCGGCCCGGCAATTCATGAACATTCGTGGTGCACCTGCCAAACCTGATGATCGGACAACCAGGGTTGAGCTGGCGGGCACTTGCGCCGGGCATGGGTTACTGATCGGGTAGCGGGGGGCAACAGGGAGTTGGTATATAGTGTTATCGGAAAACGCACATGTTCAAGCAGGTAGGTGAAAGTGATTTCTCCCAAGGAACTGGGCCTTGAGGCCGGAGAGGACGGGGATGTATTCCTGAATCAGTCACCCTTGAAGCTCGCTCCAAAAGAGCGGGCTGTTCTGCACATGCTCATCAGGAGTTGGCCGGCCGCGGTCTCCAAGGCCTCGTTCGCAACTCATATCTGGAAGGGCGCGATGTCCGATGAAAGTCTGGTTCGAAGTGTCGCGCAGATACGCCAGGCATTGACCGTAGCCAAGCGGATAAAAGTTGTTGCGCTATATGGCAAGGGCTATCAGTTACAGATTATTTCCATTGAGTCTTCCCGGTCTGAAGGGACTGCGATGGACAATGGCTATTTTGGGGATGCTCTTGCGGAGTCAAAAACAGCAGAAGCTGTCAGGCACTCGAAAAACCTGATCCATCAGCGCACCACCTCGGCCATGCAACGGGCAGAGACGCTGTTGCGCAGGATCATCGTGGAGCAGCCGGAGTGCCAGCCAGCAAGGCGTGCGTTCGCAGAGTGCATATCGGCCCAGGTCAGTTGTGAATGGGGCTTGAGAAGAAGCAATATCCAGGAGGCATTGGACGTCCTGGAGAAAATCCCTAAAGCCTTTCGCCCGGGCTCGGGTTATTACAGTGAGAAGGCCCATCTTCTTGATTGCGCCTGGGAGTTTGACGAGGCGCTCCTCTATCATGCCCAGGCCAGGGAGTTCGAGCAGCGTGATCCGGCGACGCATTATCACTACGGATGGCATCTTCTCGCGCGCGATGAACCGTTGCGCGCCATCGAGGCGCTGGATACCGCCTGTGACCTTGTACCCTTCTCTCCCGCATTGTCGATAATGCTGGCGCGGGCTTGTACATTTACCGGGCAGACGGACAAGGGCATGGCGATCATGAGGCAGGCGGTGATCGATCATCCCGGTAATGCCATGGTCTATGTCTACGCGCTGACATACGAGTCTCTCATGGAGCCTGGCGAAGATCTCGCGGCCAGGTTGCTGGAGCTTGGCGAGAGAGATCTGGCCTGGAGCTTCGCGCCCTCATCGGTGGTATACGCCTTGGCCCGATGCGGAGAAATGGACAGGGCGCAATCGCTGCTCGATGCCCACGTCCATCACAACCCGAGCATGAGAGCGACGTTCACCTCAGGGATGCTTCTGTTGGGCAAGGTCGACGAGGCGCTCAACTACCTGTCGGAAGCCGCCGCCCTGGGTTGCGGCTTTTTGCCGATCTCTCTGCGTTCTCCCGAAAATCAAGGCCTGGCGGACCATCAGGCGTACCAGCGGATTGTTGCAAAGGTGTTTGCCCGTCTCTGAGAACGCCCGCCCCGCGGCACGCGCATAGCCAGGGCCGAGGGTGTGCTTTCATCATAATTTCGTCAGGATTTTGGTCGTGATGCCATTTTACCATCGCGGTAGGGGTTCACTTCCACGCCTGAACATGCGCGATCAATCCACAGGCTCCAAGGGTTGAGACGGTCGCATCACTAGGGCATCAACCGGTGCGCTACGTATGTTTCTTCGAAAGTCATCTCATGTCCGCAAGATAACCAGCCTGCATGATCAATATGGCGATGTGCTCAGGTTGCTACAGGCTGTGAAATCCCAGATGGCGATGATCGAACTATCGCCTCAGGGCGAAATCATCGACGCCAACCCGATCTTTCTTGATGTGTTGGGCTATAGGCCAGAGGAAGTACGTGGCAAACATCACCTGCTGTTTTGCACCCCGGAATATTCTGCCAGCGCGGAATATAAAGCGTTCTGGGCAAGGCTGGCGCGTGGGGAAACCTTCAGTGACCGTTTCAAGAGGGTTCACAGCAACGGTCAGGAGGTCTGGCTGGAGGCGAGCTATATTCCGGTCATGGATGAACAGAATACCGTCGTGAAAGTGGTGAAGGTCGCGACGGACATCACGCGTCTTGTGCAGGAGGAAAATGCGAATCGAAGCCTGATTGAAGCGCTTGACCGCTCGATGGCGGTCATCAAGTTCGATACCTCTGGGGTTGTTGTTTCCGCCAATCAGAACTTTCTCCAGGCAACGGGTTACAGCATGCGTGAAATACTGGGTCGTCATCACCGGATGTTCTGCAGTCCAGGGTATGCCGGCAGTGCGGAATACGCGGGATTCTGGAACGCCCTGCGCGCCGGTGAATATACCTCCGGGTTGTTCAGCCGAATCAACAAGGCGGGCGAGGAGATCTGGTTGAATGCGACTTACACACCACTGTTCGATGCCAGTGGACAATTGTCTGGCGTGATAAAGGTTGCCAGCGACGAGACCATACAGGTCAGGCAACGCGCCAAGGAGACGGCTGCCGCGAAGTTGGCCTATGAGACCTCGCTCAGTACCGACAGCGTGACCCTGTCGGGGAAGGGGGCGGTCACTAATGCGATCGATATCGTGCATTCACTGGCGACGGACATGCGTGATGCATCGGCTCGCTTCGTTGACCTGAACGAGCAGTCTGAAACCATCAAAGGGATGGTCAGCGATATCAAGGACATAGCAGGGCAGACCAATCTGCTTGCCCTGAACGCGGCGATCGAGGCAGCGCGTGCGGGCGACCAGGGTCGAGGATTCGCCATTGTGGCGAGCGAAGTCCGAAACCTGGCCTCCAGAACAGACAAGGCGGCTTCCGAGATCGTGAACCGGGTGGACAGGAACTGCCAACTGGCGCAGGAGGCTGTGCAGCAGATGCTGGACAGCAGAACCAAGGCCGAGGAAGGCGCGCGGTTAACCGCGCAACTGGGTCAGGTCATTGATGAGATTCATCAAGGCGCGCACACGGTGGTGGGCGCCATGAGTGCATTCTCATCACTGTATTCCAGATGACTCAAGCCTCGAACCCGTGTCTGTCTGATTGAGAGTTCTCCCATGTTGACGAGTTCATACGACCCGCTTCTCGTGGCCTTTTCCATCATCGTTGCGATCCTGGCGTCCTATACAGCGCTGGATATGGCGGGCCGTATCGCATCAACGTCCGGGCATTACGCCAGGACGTGGCTCGCGGGCGGCGCATTCGCGATGGGCTTGGGTGTCTGGTCGATGCACTTCGTCGGGATGCTGGCGTTCAGCTTGCCTATCTCTCTTGGCTACGACCTGCTGCTGACCTTCTGCTCGCTGCTCATGGCAATCGGCGCTTCGGCTTTTGCCCTGTGGTCGGTCTGCAGGCTTCACCTGTCACCGGCGCGCCTGGCGTGGGGGTCTGTTCCCATGGGGGGCGGCATTTGCGCGATGCACTATGTCGGCATGGCCGCGATGAAGATGGAACCCGGCATCGTCTACGACTGGGGCCTGGTGTTGCTCTCGGCCCTGATCGCGGTCATCGCGTCCGCCAGCGCCCTGTGGATCGCCTTTCAGCTAAAGAATCACACGAAAAACATCTTTCTTCGCAGGGCGGCGGCAGCGGTTGTAATGGGCAGTGCCATCGTTGGCATGCATTACACGGGCATGGCGGCCGCCGGATTTCCGGATAACAGTTTTTGCGGCGCGGCCAATCAGGGCATCAGCATTGGCTGGTTGGCGGTGCTTGTCATTGTCGTGACGCTTTTCGTGATTGGTATCGCGCTTATCATTTCGGTGCTGGACATGAAAATGGAGCAGCGCACCCGGACCCTCTCCACCTCGCTCGACCTGGCGAACAGCGAGCTGCTTGAACTGGCACTGCATGACCCGCTGACCAGACTTTCGAACCGAACGATGCTCAACGAAAAGATTGACCAGGCCATCAAGTCAGCGGTGCGCCAGGGTGAAAAGTTTGCGGTGCTGTTTCTCGACCTTGATGGTTTCAAGGCCATCAATGACGTCTATGGCCATCATCTGGGTGACCAGTTGCTCGTCCTGGTTGCAAGCCGGCTCCGCCATGCCGTGCGCGAAGACGACACCATTGCCCGCGTGGGCGGGGATGAGTTCGTCATCATGGCCAGGATCACGGCTGCCAGCGATGCGGCAAGGATATCTTCCAAGCTTGTCGCGACGATTCAGGCGCCCTACCGGATTTCCCAGCATGAGTTGACCATTACCGCGAGTATCGGCATCGCCCTCTATCCTGATGACGCCCAGGACCGGCACGAGCTTCTGGTGCATGCCGACGCGGCGATGTATCACGCCAAGGAGCATGGCCGAAATGGGTTCTACTTCTTCGAGGCCTCGATGAACGCGAATGCACAGCAGCATTTGCTGGTGCTTCAGGAATTGCGCCTGGCCATCGACCGAAATGAGCTGGAACTCCATTACCAGCCAAAATTCGCGGCGCCAACCGGCCCGATCATCGGGACCGAGGCGTTATTGAGGTGGCGGCACCCCGTGCGCGGTCTGATCCCGCCGATGGAGTTTCTGCCGCTCGCGGAAAAAACCGGCGTCATCATTCCCATCGGCAACTGGGTGCTCGACCAGGCCTGCCGCCAGTTGCGCAGCTGGCACGATAGCGGCTTCAACACCTGGAGCATCGCGGTCAACCTGTCCGCCGTCCAGTTTTCTCATCCCGGGCTGCTGCCCAGTATCGAACGTGCGCTGCTGACCCACAATGTGGAGCCACGGTACCTGACCCTGGAGGTGACGGAATCCACGGCCATGAAAGACATCGCTTCGAGTCTGAAGATTCTCGACCGGATTTCAGCGATGGGGGTATGTATTTCCATTGATGACTTCGGCACGGGGCATTCGAGCCTGATGTACCTGAAAAAGCTTCCGGCCAAGGAGCTGAAAATCGATAAAGGCTTTTTGCACAATCTGTCAGACAGCAGAGAAGATACGGTCATCATCTCCAAGATTGTCGAGCTCGGGCAGCTATTGGGCATGAAGGTGGTCGCCGAAGGTGTCGAGACAGTCGAGCAGCAGACGCTGCTGACAAGCCTTGGTTGCGATACATTGCAAGGGTTTCTGCTTGGCCACCCGGTCACCGCCGAGCAGATTGTGTCCCAGGCGCGACGCGGCGTGACCACTGATTTGTGGCGCAGGGCGTAATGGTCTTTGACACCAGGCTGTCGGTGTCTGGAAAATAGCCCCCTTGTGATGAGGATTTCTGGTTATGGCTCTTGTCGGGCGTTACAACAGTTTGCAAATCGTTAAGCATACGGACTTCGGTCTGTACCTGGACGGCGGGGCCGATGGCGAGATCCTCCTGCCCAACCGTTATATTCCCAAGGACGAGCCGACCGAGGTCGAGGACTGGCTCAACGTCTTTGTCTATCTCGACAGCGAAGACAAACTGATCGCCACGACCGAGAAGTCCAAGCTGCAGGTGGGCGAATTCGCCAGTCTCAAGGTCAAGGAC
>NZ_DATELE010000290.1:0-3269 GCF_035277045.1 Pseudomonas sp.
ACCTCTTATTCCTGGATGACGTCCGCGCCTTCCGGAACCTTGAACTGGAACTGGCTCGCCGGAATGGCCTCGTTGGCCTTGACCCCGTTGAACAGGATATTGGTGCGCTGACCAACGCTGTCGATCAGCTGCATGTCGTTGATCAGGCCGCCACGGAACGACACCCGCAGGGAGTCGAACAGGGTGTCCTTGGTCTTGGGCTTCAAGGTGAAGTCCATGACGTTGCCCTGCTCCTTGGAGGTGATGTCGAAGCTCTCGCTGATCTTCGACACGTCACCGGACAGCAGCAGCGCCGGGGTCTGGTTCAGGCGGGCATCGAGCTTCTTGACGGTGGCCTGCTCCAGGTCCGGGTCCCACAGGGTGACCATCTTGCCATCGGACACCACGACCTGTTCCTGCGGCGCATCGGTGTGCCAGTAGAACAGGCCCGGGCGTTTCACCGACATCTGGCCCTGGGTTTCCTGCAGGCTGGTGCCGCTGGCGTCCAGGGTCAGCTGCGAGAAACGGGCGGTGATGGTCTGCGACTTCTCCAGCAGCTGGGTCAGGCGCGCCACGTCTTTTTCATCGGCATGGCCCACCAGGGGCGCCATGACCAGGGCAGAAACCAACAGCATGCGAATCGCGCGCATGGAAATCCTCGTCGAACAGTGAATGGGCCGGGCGCCGTCAGCGGCGCCCGGCAGGTAGATCATCAATCGCGCGGGCCACCCGGGGCAATCACTTCCCGCGAGCCGTTGCTGTTCATTGGGGTGACCACGCCGGCCATCTCCATCGACTCGATCATCCGCGCGGCGCGGTTGTAGCCGATCTTGAGCTTGCGTTGCACGGCGGAAATGGACGCGCGACGGCTTTCGAGCACGAACTGCACGGCTTCGTCGTAGAGCGCGTCGGCTTCCGGATCGTCGCCGTCGCCCCCGCCGCCGCCGCCGTCAAAGCCGCTGCCGGCCTCTTCGACACCACTGAGGATGTCATCGTTGTAGTCCGGCGCGCCACGCTGTTTCCACGCCTCGACCACGCGATGCACCTCGTCGTCGGAGACGAACGCGCCATGGACGCGGATCGGCAGGCTGGTGCCCGGCGGCATGTAGAGCATGTCGCCGTGACCGAGCAACTGCTCGGCGCCGCCCTGGTCGATGATGGTCCGTGAGTCGATCTTGCTCGACACCTGGAAGGCCATGCGGGTCGGGATGTTGGCCTTGATCAGGCCGGTGATCACGTCCACCGACGGGCGCTGGGTCGCGAGAATCAGGTGGATGCCGGCCGCGCGCGCCTTCTGCGCGATACGCGCGATCAGTTCTTCGACCTTCTTGCCGACGATCATCATCATGTCGGCGAACTCGTCCACCACCACCACGATGGTCGGCAGGGTCTGCAGCAGGGGCGGCACATCGTCCATGCTCTCGCGCTTGAACATCGGGTCGTAGATCGGCTCGCCGGTTTCCTCGGCGTCCTTGACCTTGCGGTTGAAGCCGGCCAGGTTACGCACGCCCATGGCCGCCATCAGCTTGTAGCGCCGTTCCATCTCGGCGACGCTCCAGCGCAGGGCGTTGGCGGCGTCCTTCATGTCGGTGACTACCGGACACAGCAGGTGCGGAATGCCTTCGTAGATCGACAGCTCGAGCATCTTCGGGTCGATCATGATCAGCTTGGCGTCCTCAGGGCCCGCCTTGAACAGGATCGACAGGATCATCGCGTTCACACCCACCGACTTGCCGGAACCTGTGGTACCGGCCACCAGCAGGTGGGGCATCTTGGCCAGGTCGGTGATCACCGGCTTGCCGCCGATGTCATGGCCCAGGGCCATGGTGACCGGCGACTTGGCCTCGTCGTACTGGGGCGAGGACAGCACCTCGGAGAAGCGCACGATCTGCCGGTCCTCGTTGGGGATCTCGATGCCGACGGTGGTCTTGCCCGGGATGACCTCGACCACGCGCACGCTGGTCACCGCCAGCGAACGCGCCAGGTCCTTGGCCAGGTTGGAGATGCGGCTGACCTTGACCCCGGCCGCGGGCTGGATCTCGTAGCGAGTGATCACCGGGCCTGGATGGATGGAGTCGACCGACACTTCGACGCCGAACTCCTTGAGCTTGATTTCCAGAAGGTTGCCCACGCCGGCCAGGGATTCCGGCGAGTAGTTGACCTTCTTGGCTTCGGCGGGGTCGAGGATCGAGATCGGCGGCAGCGTGCCTGCGACGGCGCTATCGACGAACTGATGCGCCGGTTTCTCCTTGACCACCCGTTTGGCGGGTTCAGGGACACTGGCCGCAGGCGGCATGATCACCGGTGCCGGCCGTGCGACTGGCTGAGGGACAGGCACTGCCGGCGCGGCTGCCGGCGGTGGCGCCGACACGGTCGGCTGCACGCGCTCGGGCACGGGCTTGGTGATGGGCGGGTCGCGGTCGGTCAGGCGATCACGGCCCTTGACCGGCTCGCGCTTGTCGGCGGCCCCCTTGGCGGGGACCTCGTAGTCATCGACCTCGCGCAGCTGCGCCACCAGGCGCTTGCGCTCGTTGCGCGCGGCCCACCAGCGGTTGGCGGCCCCCTGCACCAGCTCGAAGAGGTCGAGGGTGATCTTGCCGGTAAGGTCCATCACCTTGAACCACGACAGGTCGGTGAACACGGTCAGGCCGAACAGGAACAGCGCGATGAACATCAGGGTGCTGCCCTGCACGTTCAGCAGGCTCTTGGCCAGGTCGCCGAGGCTTTCGCCCAGCGCGCCGCCGGCGGAAAACGGCATGCTCTGCGGCGGATGGAAGTGGATATGCGCCAGCGCCGCGCCCGAGAGCACCAGGAATACCAGGCCGATCAGCCGCCAGGAGAACAGCCAGCCGCTCCATTGCCACGGCTGGTGCCGCTCGCGGAAGATCTGCCAGGTCTTGACCGCCAGCAGCAAGGGGAAGATGTAGGCGAAGTAGCCCAGCACCATGAACAGGATGTCGGCGAAGTACGCCCCGGCGCGGCCGGCGGCGTTCTGCACCTGCTCGGCGTTGCTGGTGTGGCTGAAGCCAGGATCGGCGGTGTCGTAGGTCAGCAGGGCCATCCACAGGTAAAGGCACAAAGCGCCGATGGCGATCAGTGCGCCTTCCTTGAGGCGATAGTGCAGCTGCTGTCGCCAGAGCGGCACGGGCAATGGGGGTGGGGTTGCGGTGGATTTCTTCAAAACGCGTCTATTCCTGCGCGTGGTGCGCGTCCAGCAGTGATCGACCCAGGTGAACGGTCAACGAATCACTACTTTTAACATTACTGCCCGCCTGCCGCCATGGCGATAC
>NZ_DATELE010000291.1:0-14618 GCF_035277045.1 Pseudomonas sp.
CGGTCGAGGTCCACGTCGCCGGCTGGCACGGCCGGCACCTCTGGGAGACGCTGCTGGAGGCCGGCGAGCGGTTCAGGATCACGCCGTACGGGACCGGGACCATGGACGTGCTCCGCGCCGAGAAGGGCTTCATCATCGTCGGCCAGGACACCGACGGCTCGATGACCCCGGACGACTTGAACATGAGCTGGTGCGTGGGCCGCAACAAGCCGTTCTCCTGGATCGGCCTGCGTGGCATGAACCGTGCGGACTGCGTGCGCGACAACCGCAAGCAGCTGGTCGGCCTGAAGCCTGTGGACCCCACCAAGTGGCTGCCTGAAGGCGCCCAGCTGGTGTTCGATCCCAAGCAGCCGATCCCGATGGACATGGTCGGGCACGTCACCTCCAGCTACCTGGCCAACTCCCTGGGCTATTCGTTCGCCATGGGCGTGGTCAAGGGTGGTCTCAAGCGCATCGGTGAGCGGGTGTACTCGCCGCAGGTCGATGGCAGCGTGATCGAGGCAGAGATCTGTTCGTCGGTGTTCTTCGATCCGAAGGGTGAGCAGCAGAACGTCTGAGGCCGGACCTGGGAGCGGGCTTGCCCGCTCCTGCAGGATCGCCGCCGTTCTGAACTAGAGAATTCAAGGCAGGTAACAAATGAGCGCTACCAACGTCTACCAGCAAAATCCCGGCGCCGCCGTGAAAACCGAGTCGCCGCTGCACCATGCCGACCTGTCGAGCCTGATCGGCAAGGGCCGCAAGAACGCAGGCGTGACCCTGCGCGAGAAGAAATTCCTCGGTCACCTGACCATCCGTGGCAACGGCCACGACGCGGCTTTCGCCAGCGGCGTCGCCAAGGCCCTGGGCCTGGAACTGCCCGTTGCCCTGACCGTGGTCGCCAACGGTGACACGTCGCTGCAATGGGTCGGTCCTGATGAATGGCTGCTGATCGTCCCGGCCGGGCAGGAGTTCGAGGCCGAGCAAAAGCTGCGCGCTGCCCTTGAAGGCCAGCACATCCAGGTGGTCAACGTCAGCGGCGGGCAAAGCCTGCTGGAGCTGCGCGGCCCCAACGTGCGCGATGTGCTGATGAAGTCCACCAGCTACGATGTGCACCCTAACAACTTCCCGGTCGGCAAGGCTGTCGGCACCGTGTTCGCCAAGTCGCAGCTGGTGATCCGCCGTACGGCCGAAGACACCTGGGAGCTGGTGATCCGCCGCAGTTTCTCCGACTACTGGTGGCTGTGGCTGCAGGACGCTTCGGCCGAATACGGCCTGAGCATCGAAGCCTAGGAGCGCACCTCATGAGCCGAGCACCGGACACCTGGATCCTCACCGCCGATTGCCCGAGCCTGCTCGGTACCGTCGACGTGGTCACGCGGTTTCTCTACGAGCAGCGTTGCTACGTCACGGAGCACCATTCCTTCGATGACCGCCTGTCGGGGCGCTTCTTCATTCGCGTGGAGTTTCGCCAGCCGGATGATTTCGACGAGGCGGGTTTCCGGGCCGGCCTTGCCGAACGCAGTGATGCGTTCGGCATGACCTTCGAGCTGACCGCGCCCAATCACCGCCCCAAGGTGGTGATCATGGTGTCCAAGGCTGACCATTGTCTGAACGACCTGCTGTACCGCCAGCGCATCGGCCAGCTGGCCATGGACGTGGTCGCGGTGGTGTCCAACCATCCTGATCTCGAGCCCCTGGCCCACTGGCACCGCATTCCCTACTACCACTTTGCCCTTGATCCCAAGGACAAGCCGGCGCAGGAGCGCAAGGTGTTGCAGGTGATCGAGGACACCGGCGCGGAGCTGGTGATCCTTGCGCGCTACATGCAAGTGCTGTCGCCGGAGCTGTGCCGCAAGCTTGATGGCTGGGCGATCAATATCCATCACTCGCTGTTGCCTGGGTTCAAGGGCGCCAAGCCCTATCACCAGGCGTACAACAAGGGCGTCAAGATGGTGGGTGCCACGGCGCACTACATCAACAACGACCTGGACGAAGGGCCGATCATCGCCCAGGGCGTCGAGGTGGTCGATCACAGTCATTATCCCGAGGATCTGATCGCCAAGGGCCGCGACATCGAAGGGCTGACCCTGGCCCGGGCGGTGGGGTACCACATCGAGCGGCGGGTGTTCCTGAACGCCAACCGGACGGTGGTTCTCTAGGCACCGCAGTGCCCCATTCGCTGGCAAGTCGGGGCGCCGAACCGCAGCTCCCACCGGTACAGCAGTGATCGCCAGCGCGCCGCTGAACCTGTGGGAGCAACTGTCTTCAACCGGGTTACTCATACCTCTCGGCCCGGTATGGCCGAACCCCGTGGGAGCAACTGTCTTAAACCAGGTTATTATTCCTCTCGGCCCGGCATCGCCGGGCCCTGTGGGAGCGTGCCTTGTGCCGCGATGGGCCGCGCAGCGGCCCCAAAATCGCATAGCCGCTGCAAAAACATCTGAATGCCCTAGATGTTCCCGTCACCACCCCCCCAAACGCTAATAGACAAGTCACTGTCGCATCCAGCCACGCCCACCCCCCGCAACAAGCCGACAATTCCTCCATTCCAGTCCCCAATGCAGCCCAGGACGGGCGGCGCTTCCACCACCGCTGCATAACTACAAATCAAGCGAGGTAAGAGCATGTCTGGCAATCGTGGAGTGGTGTATCTCGGCTCCGGAAAAGTCGAAGTACAAAAGATCGACTACCCCAAAATGCAAGACCCCCGCGGCAAGAAGATCGAGCACGGGGTGATCCTCAAGGTGGTGTCCACCAACATCTGCGGCTCCGACCAGCACATGGTCCGCGGCCGCACCACTGCCCAGGTCGGCCTGGTGCTAGGCCATGAAATCACCGGCGAAATCATCGAGAAGGGACGCGATGTGGAGCGCCTGCAGATCGGTGATCTGGTCTCGGTGCCGTTCAACGTCGCGTGCGGGCGTTGCCGCTCCTGCAAGGAACAGCACACCGGCGTCTGCCTGACCGTGAACCCGGCCCGTCCCGGCGGCGCCTACGGCTACGTCGACATGGGCGACTGGACCGGCGGCCAGGCCGAATACGTGCTGGTGCCCTATGCCGATTTCAACCTGCTGAAACTGCCCAACCGCGACAAGGCCATGGAGAAGATCCGTGACCTGACCTGCCTCTCCGACATCCTGCCGACCGGTTACCACGGTGCCGTCACCGCAGGCGTCGGGCCAGGCAGCACGGTGTATGTCGCAGGCGCCGGCCCGGTTGGCCTGGCCGCCGCTGCTTCCGCCCGCCTGCTGGGCGCTGCCGTGGTCATCGTCGGCGACCTCAACCCCGCCCGCCTGGCCCACGCCAAGTCCCAGGGCTTCGAAGTGGTCGACCTGTCCCAGGACACCCCGCTGCACGAGCAGATCGCCAACCTGCTGGGCGAGCCGGAAGTGGACTGCGCCATCGACGCCGTTGGTTTCGAGGCGCGCGGCCATGGCCACGAGGGCGTCAAGCACGAAGCCCCGGCCACCGTGCTCAACTCGCTGATGCAGGTGACCCGCGTGGCCGGCAAGATCGGCATCCCCGGTCTGTACGTGACCGAAGACCCGGGCGCCGCCGATGCCGCCGCCAAGCTCGGTGCGCTGAGCATCCGCTTTGGCCTTGGCTGGGCCAAATCGCACAGCTTCCACACTGGCCAGACGCCGACCATGAAGTACAACCGCCAGCTGATGCAGGCGATCATGTGGGACCGCATCAACATCGCCGAAGTGGTGGGCGTGCAGGTGATCAGCCTGGACCAGGCGCCGCAGGGCTATGGCGAGTTTGATGCAGGGGTGCCGAAGAAGTTTGTGATCGATCCGCACAAGACGTTCAGCGCGGCTTGATGTGATAGATACATGCCCCCCGTTGCGGGGGCATGTTCTTGTTTTGAGCGTGCTCAGTCGGGGCTAGTGCTTCTGATCCTGGAAACGGCAGGGTCGACCTTGTTCGACTTCGCCCAGTAACGCTCGCCACGCGCTATCAATTCCTTGTTCTTGTCGAAGAGCTCCGAAATCCTGCCCGCATAGTCCAGAGAAGGCGCATGCGGTTGTTGCTTCAATTTCGCAAGCACCGACATTTGCGCCCGGTTGCGCTGGAACTCGAACATGTCCATAAGCGGTACATGCACGATATCAAGTGAACTTTGCGGGTGTCGGAACACCTCCGCGACCCGTACATGCGTTCGTCCCTCGGCTACCGGGTTGTCTGCCGCCACGGTACGGGGAGGCTGGAGCTTTTTGCTGATCAGGGAATCGCGATAGCTGTAATCTTTTAGCGCTGGCTTGATCCAGGAGCCTGCCGCGACTGCGCCGTTTTTTGATGTTTGCATCATTTGACCGTTACGCAGATAAACCCGCATATGCCCGGAAGGATCGCCGTGGTTGACCGGATCATCCGTACAGTAGGCATAAGCGTTGACACCGCCATCGCCGAACGGGCTCAGGCTGTCGGGTGCATTGAATCTCATTGTAGAGGGGCTGTAGGCACGGTAACCGTTACCCAGCAGATAAGTTGCCGTGGCCGGGTCCTTTGGTTGTCCGTTGAAACCGAGCAGAGCACTTTCTGACACTGGCGGCGGTTCATGGCCGTACGGGGTGTAGCAATGGGACTCGGCGCCCATTGAGCTATTTACACGCAGAACGGAGCCTTGTGCATCGGTTTGCATGACCCTGGTGAGTTGTTTGTCCTCACCTTCAGTGTGCAGCTCGGCCAGGGGCTGATTCTGATGGCGCAGAATCGACTGGTTTCGACCGGCCTGTGCAACGGTGGTCAGCTTGTCGCCTTGGTAGAACAAGGTTCGGGAAGTTCGGGTTGTGCTCATTGCGTGTATTTTCACTCCGCGGGGGCTTGGGCAGGACGGTAGGGCAACTAATGTCTGGTTCCGGGCAAGCTGGCGCAACTGGTAGGAGTGCCAGGTCTCGTTTGCCTGGCTGGGCAGGTAGGCACACTTGCTCGGGGTGCAGGAGCGGGCCCAAAGACAGGCTGATGCTGCGCAGTCCGTGTGACCGCATCAACATCGCCGAAGTGGTGGGCGTGCAGGTGATAAGCCTGGACCAGGCGCCGCAGGGGTATGGCGAGTTCGATGAAGGGGTGCTGAAGAAGTTTGTGATCGATCCGCACAAGACGTTCAGTGCGGCGTGAGATGAGTGAGAGCAAAGCCCTTTATGAAGGGCTTTGTTTCTTGCTATTCAGTTAGAGGCGGGGGTCTGCTTTCTACCCTGTCCTCCTAGATCAGGAAGAGCGCGCCCTTATGTGTTCAGCTCTCGCCGTAAGGGCAGCGAGCTCCTCCGTCAGATGATCCGGTATAGACCCAAATACGCGTGTCATGTACCTCATATCCGCGCGAACAATGACCATGCGCTGCTCAAATGCTTGAAGTCTTCGAGCAGCAACGGCAGGGCTTGGAGTCGTGGCCGAAACTGCCTTTGCGTTCCAGGACTCATAAGCGGGGGGGCTGGTGATGGAGGATGGTACTTTCCAGGCCCATACATTTGCGCCGTCTGCAGGTTGTGAAACCGAAAGAGCTATTGTGCGCTCTTTTTCTCCTGGTATCTGAGAGTAAGACGGAGGGGTTTTGCCCGGAAAACGCGAAGTAGCAGGCATCGCTTTGCTGGGGTGATAGAGAGGAGGTGCGTCCAGGCTCTGGGTGGGTGGACTGCCAAAAGATTCTACTACGTAGCCTGGCCGGGTTTTTTCCAGATATCTAACCTGCCTTCTGTTGTTTCGCCTGAGCAAAATTTGACTGACGCCCGCATGCCCCGTTGGGTCTAGCATATTCATCGGGTCGCCCAAGCAGTAGGCATAACTGTTCAGTCCACCTGCTCCGAAGGGGCTAAAACTGTCTGATGCCTGAAACCTCATTGTCACAGGGTTGTAGGCTCGATAGCCGTTGCCCAGCAAATAGTTATGAGTGATAGGATCTGGGTACTCCCCATTGAAGTTCAATAGGGATGTTTCGCTAGCTGCAGATGAGTCATGCCCATAAGCGGTATAGCTGAATTCCATTCCGCCCTGATCGCTCTGAGCCTGCATTACGGATCCTTGGGCATCAGTGGCAAGTAGCTTTGAATTGCGCTGCTCATTTGGATTGATTTCGGCCAAGGCCTGTTCCTTGGTACGGAAGATTGCACGGCTCTGTGAGCCTTGAAGGTGCATGTGCAAGTGGTTGCCCTGATAAAAATACAGTGTGCTGCTCTCATTACTTTTCATTCTCTGTCATACCTCATACCGGCGACTGTCTTGCGGATCTGATTGCAGCCAGTTTCTGCGTCCGGAGGAAGTTAACGCAACTGACAGAAATATCAGGTGACATTCAGTCCCGGGGTTTACACCGGGCCAGGGAGGCTTTAATCCGGACTCTCGCAGCGCTTCGAAACATTTATTTACTGTGCAGGAAGGGGTGCATGGAAATATCCTACGCGCTCTGTCGACTCCCTTCTGATTGCCCCGGGTAGCCTGTCCTACTAGTCTCGCTGGGTCGCTGTAGGTTCAGCGATCGGGTGTGGAAACCCGGGTGTCAATCAAGGATCCTGTCGTTATGGCAGCTGTGCGCGGGAGGCCTCATGGCCTGCCGGGGTACCTTGATGACCTGGTTTTCCACCCCGCGTACAGTTGCCACCCTTCGTGTGGAAACGGTGGTGGCAGCTTCATGCTCATCAAGGAATCCTCATGAAGAAGATCGTCCCAGACCCACCCGAAGACCTGCACACCAAATTCGAGCTACCCCCCGGCCAGTCCCTCTCCGCTGCCATCTTCCAGGGCCTGGTGCCCATCGAGGAGGTGCTGATGAACCTTTGTCATTACCTGATATTTGCCTACAACGATGCCTTCCATGCCCATCAGGCCGCTGCTGATGAGCAGGTGGAGAAATTGCTGACGGTGAGCATGCAGAACATCGAGATCGCGCTTGGGCAGGCGGATGCGCTGGTTGGCGCGTTGCGGCAGTCGCCGGACTCGGCGTTCTTCTCAGAGACATAGCGCGCACGGGTGCATTCAGGCGCTGCAAAAAACTGGGGGCGCCTGCAGTGTTCCCTGCAACGACCGCGTGAACCGGTCATCCTGCGCCCCGGCGAGGGCTCCGCCCTCGTTTCGCGGCACAAGGCACGCTTCCACAGGGCCCGGCGATGCCGGGCCGGGGGCTGTGAGTATCTAGGTAGAAGACAGTTCTCCCACAAGAGCTGGCGAGGCCAGCATCCGTTGGATGCCCGCCCAGCGCAGCTGGCGTTGTGGGAGCGCGCCTTGTGCCGCGATCGAGGGCGAAGCCCTCGCCGGGCCAAAGCATTTTCAGGCTCTGCGGTGTCGGCAGGTATCCAATTGGTTCTGCGTCGCTCATGCGATCTTGGGGCCGCTGCGCAGCCCATCGCGGGACAAGCCCGCTCCCACAGACAGACAGTTGCCCCCAGGATAACCGAGCTGGCCATGCCAGCTCTTGAACTGACATGAAACCATCGACGGCCGGGCCGGAACATTCGTGATTGGACCCAGTCCAACACCTCGTTTTCCCTGGCCACAACGGCCGAAGAGGTCTCTTCCAATGAAAGCATTCACCCTGGCAACCCTGATGACCTTGGCCGCGAGCCCGGTCTTCGCCTTCAACCTCAACGATGCGGCCAATGCCGTTTCCGCCATGCAGGGCCAGAACAAGCAGGGCGCCGCCGTGCAGGCGCCAGAGGCCTCGGCCAACCTGCTCAATACACTGGGCAGCCAGCTGAACGTCACCCCCGAGCAGGCCGTGGGCGGCGCCGGGGCGATGCTGGGCCTGGCGCGCAACAACCTGAGCGATGCCGACTACTCACAGCTGACCAAGGCCGTGCCGGGCCTGGACGTGATTTCCGGAGCCAACGCGCTGGGCGGGCTGAACGGGCTGGGCGAGCTGCTGGGCAAGAACAACGAAAGCACCTCGGCATTGAGCAATGCGCTGGGCAACGTCGAAGACCGCAGCGACCTGAACAACGCCTTCAGCGCGCTGGGCATGGATACGGGGATGATCGGGCAGTTCGCGCCGCTGATCCTGCAGTATCTGGGACAGCAGGGCATTGCAGGTTCGTTGCTGCAAAGCCTGGATAGCTTGTGGGGCACACCGGCTACCACGGCCACCCCGCCTTCGGTGTAGGGTGCGGCGCCGAGACTTCGAGAGCATCCTCGAAGTCCGGCGTCTGTACGTGATTTTAGCGGGATGGAACCGTACTTAGAGGTCGTCCAGATCTACAGGAACGGATTCGTCACTCGATCGGGTCTTGGCTATCTCAGCCAGGTAAAGATCGTCTAGACGCTCCATCATCGCTTCATACGAATCGTCGGAGATCTCTACGACGGCGTCGAGAAGATTGCGCATGACAACGCTCCGAATCAGCAGTGGTTCCCGGACTTATACGCTGGGTCTGTGCAAAGGGCAAAAGGTCTCATCGCAACTCAGCCCGCAACACCTCGATCCGCTCATCCTTCTCCCGCCACAGCTGGTTCACCCAGCCCTGCACCCTCTGCCGGAACTCCGGGTCGCTTTCGTAATCCCCAGCCCACAACGCCGGATCCAGCTCACGCACCTGGATATCGATGATCACCCGGGGAATGCTGCCGTTGAGCAGATCCCAGAACCCGGGCGCCTTGTCGCCGGGGTAGACAATGGTCACATCAAGCAACGCATCGAGCTGCTCGCCCAGCGCGGCCAGCACGAACGCGACGCCGCCGGCCTTGGGCTTGAGCAGGTGGCGAAACGGTGACTGCTGTTCGCGGTGCTTGGCCTCGGTGAAGCGGGTGCCTTCCAGGTAATTGACCACGGTGACCGGCTGACGCTTGAACAGCTCGCAGGCGGCCTTGGTGATCTCCAGGTCCTGGCCCTTGAGATGCGGGTTCTTCTCGAGGAAGGCCTTGCTGTAGCGCTTCATGAAGGGGTAATCCAGCCCCCACCAGGCCAGGCCCAGCAGCGGCACCCAGATCAGCTCCTTCTTGAGGAAGAACTTGAAGAACGGCGTGCGCCGGTTGAGGCTTTCGATCAGCGCGGGGATATCGACCCAGCTCTGGTGGTTGCTCACGGCCAGGTAGGAGGTGTCCTTGCGCAGGGTATCGACACCGCGGATGTCCCACTGGGTAGGAATGCACAGGGCGAAAATCAGCTTGTCGACCTCGGCCCAGCTTTCCGCCATCCACATCACCCCAGCAGAGGCATAGACGCGGTAGCGGCTGGGCAGCACGAGCTTGAGCAGGGCGAAGACCAGCAGCGGACCGATCATCACGAGGGTGTTGAGCAGCAGCAGGAGGGTCACGAAGGTGCCGGTAAGCAGGCGACGCATAGGTAGACTCTTGTCGTGGGATTTAAACGTGGGGCAATGATAAGCAGCGCTTGTTCCTACGCCAAACGCCGTGGCTCGAGTGGGCCGAACAAATGTTTCACGGTGTGTGGCGTATGGTTGAACGTCGAACCTCTGCTGGCCGCGCAGTCTAACCACTGACTCAATTCAAGGAAGCGTCCCCTGTGAAATCTTTGCTCGCACTGTTGTCGCTGCTGGCCATGCCGGTCATGGCCGCCGATCCGACCCTCTACGGGCGGTACGAATACATCAAGCTGCCGGAGATCGGCGAGACCCTCAAGGCCAAGATGGACACCGGCGCGCTGACCGCCTCGCTGTCGGCCAAGGACATCGAGCGGTTCACCCGTGACGGTGAGGATTGGGTGCGGTTCCGCCTCGCCACCAAGGATGGCGACGGCAAGGTCTACGAACACAAGGTGTCCCGGATCAGCAAGATCAAGAGCCGGTCCGACGAGGATGAAGACGGCGAAGGCGCTGAAGTGGCCAAGCGGCCGGTGGTTGACCTGGAACTGTGCCTGGGCGACCAGAAGCGCACCGTCGAGGTCAATCTTACTGACCGCAGCAGCTTCAACTACCCGCTGCTGATTGGCGCCAAGGCGCTGCGCGAGTTCAAGGCCGCGGTGAACCCCGCCCGCCGCTTCACGGCCGACAAGCCTGAGTGCTGAACACCCAGGCACTCCCCCAGCGGGGCTTAATTGCCTTGCAGGCTAGGTGGCATGCACACGCCAGTGCCGCCAATGCCGCAGTACCCTTCAGGGTTCTTCGCCAGGTACTGCTGGTGATACGCCTCGGCGAAATACACGGTCGGCGCCTGGGCGATCTCGGTGCTGATCTCGCCGAAGCCGGCCTTGGACAGCTCATCCTGGTAGGCCGCCTTGCTGGCTTCGGCGGCCTGCAGCTGCTCCGGCGAGGTGCAGTAGATGGCCGAACGGTACTGGGTGCCGATGTCGTTGCCCTGGCGCATGCCCTGGGTCGGGTTGTGCAGCTCCCAGAACATCGCCAGCAGCTCCTTGTAGCTGACCTTGTCCTTGTCGAACACCACCAGCACCACTTCGGTGTGGCCGGTCAGGCCTGAACAGACTTCTTCGTAGGTAGGGTTGGGGGTGAAGCCCCCGGCATAGCCGACCACGGTGCTGACCACGCCTTCACGCTGCCAGAAGCGCCGCTCGGCGCCCCAGAAGCAGCCCAGGCCGAAGATCGCGAAGTCGATGCTGCCCTCGAAGAACGGGCCGAGCAGCGGGGTGCCTTCGAATACGTAATGCATCTCGGGCAGGGTCATCGGGGTTTCGCGGCCAGGCAGGGCCTGTTCCGCGGTGGGCAAAACGTTTTTGTTCACCAGGATTTCCGAACGCAGGACCATGGCCGTTCCTCTGTTGTCAGGTGGATAAGAGACAGACCGGTAGTGTGCCCGAGTGTTTCGCCGCTGTCAGGCTACCGGCCCACGCGGGTAGCGCCGCAGCCGCTCGACCAGCTCGCGTCCGGGGATCGGCTTGTCGAACAGGTAGCCCTGGCCTACGTCGCAGCGATGGCGGCGCAGAAAGGCCAGCTGGGCGGGGGTCTCGATGCCTTCGGCGACCACCTTGAGCTTGAGGTTGTGGGCCATGGCCACAACGGCCGAGGTGATCTCCATGTCGTCCTGGTTGTCGGGGATCTCGTTGATGAAGCTGCGATCGATCTTGATGATGTCGATCGGAAACTTCTTCAGGTAGCTCAGCGACGAGTAACCCGTACCGAAATCGTCCATGGCCAGGGTCAGGCCCAACTGCTTGAGCTCATCGAGCTGGCGGTGGGTGTCCTCGGTGGCTTCGAGCAGCAGGCCTTCGGTGAGCTCCAGTTCGAGCAGGTTCGGCGGCAGGCCTTCTTCCTTGATGATGCTGGCGATCGAGGCCACCAGTTCGGGATCGGAGAACTGCTTGGGCGACAGGTTGATCGCCACCTGCAGCTCGCCCAGGCCCGCCTCGCGAAGTTCCAGGCTCATGCGGCACGACTGGCGCACCACCCATTTGCCGATCGGGATGATCAGGCCGGTTTCCTCGGCCACGCTGATGAACTGGTCGGGACGGATCATCCCGCGCTCGGGATGGTTCCAGCGCAGCAGCGCCTCAAGGCCCAGCAAGCGCCCGGTGCGCAGGCACAGCTTGGGCTGGTAGAACACCTCCAGCTCGTTCTGGCTGAGGGCGCGGCGCAGGTTGTTCTCGACGAACAGCTTGTAGCTGGCCTCGGCATTGAGCACTTCGGTGAACACCTGTACCTGGTGCTTGCCGTTGGCCTTGGCCTTGTGCAGGGCGAGGCCCGCGTTCTTCATCAGGGTCTGCGGGTCGCGGCCATGCACCGGCGCGCAGGCCAGCCCCACGGAGGCGGTGACGTTGATCAGCTGGTTGTCGACGAACATCGGCTTGTCGAGGGTGTGCAGCAGTTGCTGGGCGACGTGCTGGCCATCCTCGAGCGAGGTGTGCTCCAGCAGCACCGCGAACTCGTTGCTGGCAAAGCGCGCCAGGCTGCCGCCAGCGCTCAGGCTGTTGCGCAGGCGCCGGGCCAGGCTGACCAGCAGCTTGTCGCCGGTGTGGTGGCCCAGGCTGTCGTTGATCCGCTTGAAATTGTCGATGTCCACCAGCAACAGGCTGATCGGGCTCTCGTCGCCGGTGGCGAAGCGCTCGTCGAGGTTGCGGATGAACGCGGGACGGTTGCCCAGGTTGGTCAGGTTGTCGGTGTAGGCCAGCCGCTCGATACGCTGCTGGGCCAGCTTGCTCTGGGTCACGTCTTCGTAGATGCCGATGTAGTGGGTCAGTTCGCGGTTGTCCCCATACACCTTTGATATCGACAGCTGGCCCCAGTAGGGCTCCAGGTTCTTGCGCCGGCTGCGGAACTCACCTTGCCAGCTGTTGCCCATCGCAAGGCTCGAAGGTGAGTCGAACAGCAGCTCGCTGAGGTTTTCCAGCGCCGGGAGTTCGCCCAGGTGACGGCCCTGGACCTCATCGGTGCTGTACTGGGTGATCGCGGTGAAGCTCGGGTTGACGTACTCCACCACGCCGTCGCGGTTGACCAGCAGGAAGGCATTGGCGCTTTGCTCCACCGCCCGCTGGAACAGGTACAGCGCGCTGGTGGCGGTGCGCCGGTTGTGGTTGTTGATGACCTGGGCGAACTGATCGGCCAGCTCGCCGGCGAAGGCGATCTCGTCAGCCTGCCAGGCCCGCGACGAGCCGGTGTGTTCGAGGCACAGCACACCGACCACCTGGCCGTCGACGCGGATGCTGGCATCGAGCATGGCATTGCTTTGGGTGCTGAACAGGCTGTCCGCCATGTCACGGGTGCGCGGGTCTTCGCCGGCATCGTGGGCATCGATGGCGCGGCTGGTGTGCAGGGCGTCGAGGTAGTCAGGGAACAGGCTGGCGTCTATCGCTTGCGGCAGGCGGTACTCCTGCGTGCTGCGGTAATAGGCCGAGATCGGCTCCAGGCGCTGGTCATACAGGTACCAGATGCTGGCGCAGTCGATGCGATAGATCTCGCAGGCGCTGCGGGTGATCAGCTCGGCGGCCTCGAGCAGCGAGTTGCTGGCACTGTAGCGCTGGCGCGCCAGGCGCAGGATCAGGTCTTGTTGGGCGCGGACACGCTCCAGATGCTCGAGTTGCTCCTGCTGGGCGCGCTGGTTGAGCTGCAGGGCGATTTGCAGGCGATTGTTGCGGTTCTCGAGCTCGCTGGCGGCGAGGTCGGGAGCCTCTTCGAGCGTGTCATCCAGCGTGGTCAGGTAGCCACGCAGCAGATGCCGGTTGTGCTGCTTGTACGGCTCGCCGGTCTCCAGCAGCCGCAGCGTGCCATCGGCCACGTGCAGGGTGTAGCGCACCAGGTAGTACGAACGCAGGGCCAGTTGCGCCTGGATCTCGTCGTGCAGTTTGTAGCGGGCCTCGGGCTCCATCAGGCTGGCATAGGGCGAGCCGAGCAGGGCGCAGAGCTCAGAGGCAGGCAGGCCGAAGTGCCGCTCGCAGTTGGGGTCCAGGTACAGCATGGCCCAGCTGGCTTCATTCAGCCGTTCGAAGCGCAGCATGCCGAGCCGCGAAGGCACGGGCAACTGCGTCACGACCTCGGCTACCAGTCGGCTGGCAGCATCGGGATGGCTTTTCATCGAAGGCTCGCTTGAAGAGGACGGTTGGCGCTGGCCATGCAAAGGCCAGCAACGCGTTCGGGCAAGGTTGCATCAAGTCCCCCGGGCCTGACAAGCAGAAGTGCAGGGGAGGTGATACCGGTGTATCGGCAGGGGGCAGGTTTTCTGTAGGACATATCGAGGCGGCCCCCGCAGGCATAAAAAAACCCCGCTCATTGGCGGGGTTGAGGTACGAGCGTGGCAGCTCGAAAAAAGCTCCTGCCTTCCGAAGAAGGCAGGGGTGCGGCCGTTACAGCAGCATGGTGCGGATATCGGTCAGCAGGTCGCCCAGGCGCTTGGTGAAGCGCGCGGCTGCTGCGCCGTTGATCACGCGGTGATCGTAGGACAGCGACAGCGGCAGCATCAGCTTGGGCTGGAAGGCCTTGCCGTCCCAGACAGGCTGGATGGTGGCCTTGCTCACACCCAGGATCGCCACTTCAGGCGCGTTGACGATCGGCGTGAAGCCGGTGCCGCCAATGTGACCGAGGCTGGAGATGGTGAAGCAGGCGCCTTGCATGTCGTCGGCCGACAGCTTCTTGGTACGCGCCTTTTCGGCCAGGGCCGCCGCTTCGCCCGCCAGTTGCAGCAGGCTCTTCTGGTCGACGTTCTTGATCACCGGCACCAGCAGGCCATCCGGGGTGTCCACGGCGAAGCCGATGTTCACGTACTTCTTGCGGATGATCGCCTTGCCGCTCGGGGCGAGCGAACTGTTGAAGTCCGGCAGCTCCTTGAGCAGATGGGCGGATGCCTTGAGCAGCAGTGGCAGGACGGTCAGCTTGACGCCAGCCTTTTCGGCCACGGCCTTCTGCGAAACGCGGAAGGCTTCGAGCTCGGTGATGTCGGCCGAGTCGAACTGGGTGACGTGCGGCACGTTCAGCCAGCTGCGGTGCAGGTTGGCGGCGCCGACCTGCATCAGGCGAGTCAGGGCGACTTCCTCGACTTCGCCGAAACGGCTGAAGTCGACGGCCGGGATCGGCGGGATACCCGCGCCACCGGTAGCGCCGGCGGCAGCGGCCGGTGCTTCCTTGGCCTTCTGCATCATGGCCTTGACGTAGACCTGCACGTCTTCTTTCAGGATGCGGCCGTGCGGGCCGGTGGCCGAGACGGCGCCCAGCTCGACGCCGAACTCACGGGCCAGCTGACGCACGGCCGGGCCGGCGTGAACCTTGGCGTTGCTGCCAGCCGCTGGCGCGGTGGCGGCGGGTGCGGCGGCT
>NZ_DATELE010000292.1:0-4988 GCF_035277045.1 Pseudomonas sp.
GAGACGGTGAACGAGCCACCTTGCAGCGGCGCCGTGGGCAGCGAGGAATCGCCCAGCAGGAACGTCACGTCCTGCGCGGCCACACCTGCCGCGTCAGCCGCGATCTGGGTCATGACGGTGTAAGTGCCGGTACCGATGTCGGTGGTGGCGCTGCTGACGGTCAGCTTGCCCTGGCTGTCGAAGCGTGCCTTGGCGCTGGCCTTCATCTGCATCGCCTCCCATACGCCGCCGGCCATGCCCCACCCAACCAGGCGGTGATCCTGGCGCATGCTGCGCGGTTCAGGATTGCGCCGCGCCCAGCCGAACGCCGCGGCGCCCTGGTCGTAACAGGCGTGCAGCTCCTTGCTGGAATAGGGCTTGCCTTCGTTGCCATTGCTGTCGGCGAAGTTGATGCGGCGCAGCTGCACAGGGTCGATGCCGCTGGCCACGGCCAGCTCGTCCATGGCGCATTCAAGCCCGATCAGGCCCAGCGCCGCGCCAGGCGCACGCATGTCGAGCGGGGTGTAGACGTCCAGCGGCGTGAGTCTGTAGCCCAGGTCGACGTTATCGCAGTGATAGAGCATGCCGCTCCATTCCACGACATGCTCGGTGAAGTCCTCGAAGCGGGAGGTCTGCCCGGTGGCTTCATGGGACACCGCCAGCAGCCGGCCCTCGGCATCGGCGCCCAGGCGCAGGTGCTGCAAGGTCCGCGGCCGATAGCCGAAGGTGAACATCTGCTGGCGGGTCAGGGTCACGCGCACCGAGCGCTTGAGCTTGAGCGCGGCCATCACCGCCAGGGGCAACTGGTACTGCGGGCGCAAGCCCGAGCCGAAAGCACCGCCGACGAACGAGGCGCGCACGCGAATCTTCTCCTTGGGCAGGTCGAAAACCTTGTGCAGGTAGTCCTGGCAGTTCTGCGTGCCCTGGGTCTTGTCGTGGATCTCCAGGCTGCCATCGGGCTTGTAGATGACCGTGGAGGCATGCGGTTCCATCGGGTTGTGGTGCTCGGACGGCGTGCTGTAGCGAGCGTCGACGCGCACCGGCGCGCTGGCGAACTGGCCCTGGAAATCGCCACGCGGCTTGGGCAGCTCGGCGGGCGCGTCATGACTGTTGCCCAGACCGGCGAGCAGGTCGGTCTGGTGGCTGTCCTGGCGATACTCGACCTTGATCAGGGAGCCGGCATAGCGCGCCAGCTCGAGGCTGTCGGCGACCACCAGGGCCAGCGGCTGGCCGTTGTAGAGCACGCGGTCGTTGTACAGTGGGCGAAATGGGGAGCCGTCGGCGGCGTCCTGGTCGCTGTAATCATCATCGTAACTGGCCAACCGCGGACGGTTGCGGTGGGTCAGCACCAAGGCGACGCCAGGCACCTGCAACGCGGCGTCGCAGTCGATATTCAGCACCTGGCCGCTGGCGATGTTGCTGGAAACCACGCTGCCGTACAGCAGGCCGTCCTGGGGATATTCGGCAGCGTAACGCGCCTGGCCGGTGACCTTGGCGACGCCATCGACGCGGTCCATGGGCTGGCCGGAAACCGTTCTGGGGCGATTCATCAGGCAGTCCCTCCGGCGGCTTCGCTGAAGGCGCGCACGATGGCGTTGCGCGCCAGCTGGATCTTGAAGGCATTGTGGGCCAGGGGCCGGGCGCCCTTGAGCAGCGCATCCGCTGCCTGCTCGAAGGTCCCGCGGGTGGCGGGCCGGCCCTTGAGCTGCGCTTCCACCGCCGGATCGCGCCATGGCTTGTGCGCCACGCCGCCCAGCGCCAGGCGGGCATCACTGATGCGCTCGCCGTCGAGTTCCAGCGCCGCGGCCACCGAGATCAGCGCGAACGCATAGGAAGCGCGGTCGCGGACCTTGAGGTAGCGGCTGTGGCCGGTGAAGCGTGGCGCCGGCAGTTCGACCGCGGTGACCAGCTCGTCGTCGGCCAGCTGGTTGTCACGCTGCGGGGTATCACCTGGCAAGCGGTGGAAGTCGGCAAAAGCGACCTGGCGCGCGCCCGCCTTGCCCTGCACGTGCACCACGGCCTCGAGGGCCGCCAGCGCCACGCACATGTCGGAGGGATGCACCGCCACGCAGGCCTCGCTGGCCCCAAGAATCGCATGGATGCGGTTGAGGCCTTCGCGCGCCGGACAGCCGGTGCCCGGCTCGCGCTTGTTGCACGGGGTCGCGGCGTCGTAGAAGTAGTAGCAGCGGGTGCGCTGCAACAGGTTGCCACCGGTGCTGGCCATGTTGCGCAGCTGGGGTGACGCGCCCGCCAGAATGGCCTCGGACAGCAGCGGGTAGCGTTGCTCGATCAGCGTGTTCCAGGCCAGGTCGGCGTTGCTCACCAAGGCACCGATCATCAGGCCGCCGCTGGCGGTCTCCTGGAGGTCGTGCAGCGGCAGCCCGTTGATGTCGATCAGCCGCTCGGGACGGGTGACGTTCTCCTTCATCAGGTCGACCAGGTTGGTGCCACCGGCGATGAAGCGGGTGGCCGGCCCGGCAAGCCTGACGGCCTCGCTGACGTCGGTGGGCTTGCTGTAGGCAAACGGTGTCATGAGGGCTGCCCTCCCCGCTGGCTGTCCTGCATCTGCGGCAGTGCCTCCTCGACGGCCGCGATGATATTGCTGTAGGCGCCGCAGCGGCACAGGTTGCCGCTCATCAACTCCTGGATCTGCTCGCGGGTCCGCGCACGGCCTTCTCGGGCCAGGCCGACCGCCGAGCAGATCTGCCCAGGCGTGCAGTAGCCACACTGGAAGGCATCCTGGGTGATGAAGGCACGCTGCATCGGGTGTAACTGGTCGCCGTCAGCCAGGCCTTCGATGGTGGTCAGCTCATCGCCGTCGCACATGATGGCCAGGGTCAGGCAGGCATTGACGCGCACGCCGTTGCGCAACACCGTGCAGGCGCCGCACTGGCCGTGGTCGCAGCCTTTCTTGCTGCCCACCAGGTCCAGCTGGTCGCGCAGCAGGTCCAGCAGCGTGAGCCACGGTTGCACCTGCAGCTGTCGGGGCTGGCCATTGAGGGTCAGGCTGATCGCCTGCCCGGCCTGGGCCGTTGTCATCTCGCTCATAAAGACCTCACGGTTCGTGCTTTTTTATCGCAGCAAGCTGCGTTATCAAGGTACGACCGGGGGCTGTCGGCAAGCGTTCAGCGAAAATGCGCCAGCGGCCACCGGGCCACCGGGCAGCGCGCGGGTGCCGCGCGGGCATTTCGCGGCTACAATGCGCGCCTTGACCGTGACAAGCCAGACTAAAACTACATGTCCTTGCCCAAAAATCAGTTGGAACTGCTCAGCCCTGCCCGCGATGTCAGCATCGCCCGCGAGGCCATCCTGCACGGCGCCGACGCCGTCTACATCGGTGGCCCGAGCTTCGGCGCGCGGCACAACGCCTGCAACGAGGTGGGCGAGATCGCCCAGCTGGTGGAGTTCGCCCGGCGCTACCACGCGCGCGTGTTCACCACCATCAACACCATCCTCCACGACAACGAGCTGGAGCCTGCGCGCAAGCTGATCCACCAGTTGCACGATGCCGGTGTCGATGCGCTGATCATCCAGGACCTGGGCGTGATGGAGCTCGACATCCCGCCGATCGAGCTGCACGCCAGCACCCAGACCGACATCCGCACCCTGGCGCGGGCCAAGTTCCTCGACCAGGCCGGGTTCTCGCAGCTGGTGCTGGCCCGTGAGCTGAACCTGCAGGAAATCCGCGCGATCGCCGATGAAACCGACGCGGCGATCGAGTTTTTCATCCACGGTGCCCTGTGCGTGGCCTTCTCTGGCCAGTGCAACATCTCCCACGCGCAGAACGGGCGCAGCGCCAACCGCGGCGACTGCTCCCAGGCCTGTCGCCTGCCCTACACGCTGAAAGACGACCAGGGCCGCGTCGTGGCCTTCGAGAAGCACCTGCTGTCGATGAAGGACAACAACCAGAGCGCCAACCTGCGCGATCTGGTCGATGCTGGCGTGCGCTCGTTCAAGATCGAAGGCCGCTACAAGGACGTGGGCTACGTGAAGAACATCACCGCCTATTACCGCCAGCGCCTGGACGACATCCTGGAAGGCCGCCCGGAGCTCGCCCGTGCCTCCAGCGGGCGTACCGCGCACTTCTTCGTGCCCGATCCGGACAAGACCTTCCACCGGGGCAGCACCGACTATTTCGTCACCGACCGCAAGATCGACATTGGCGCCTTCGACACCCCGACCTTCACCGGCCTTCCGGTGGGCGTGGTCGAAAAAGCCGGCAAGCGCGACTTGATGGTGGTGACCCACGCGCCGCTGTCCAACGGCGATGGCCTGAACGTGCAGATCAAGCGTGAGGTGGTGGGTTTCCGCGCGAACATCGCCGAGCTCAAGGGCGAGTTCGAGGAAGACGGCGCCAAGCGCTACCGCTACCGCGTCGAGCCCAACGAGATGCCCGAGGGCATGCACCGTCTGCGCCCAAGCCATCCGCTGAGCCGCAACCTGGACCACGACTGGCAGCAAGCCCTGCAGCGCACCTCGGCCGAGCGCCGGATCGGCTTGTCGTGGGTTGCCCGCCTGCGTGAAGAGCGTCTTGAACTCACCGCCACCAGCGAGGAAGGCATCAGTGCCAGCGTCACCCTGAACGGTCCGTTTGGCGTCGCCAACAAGCCGGAACAGGCGCTGGAGCAACTGCATGACCTGCTCGGCCAGCTGGGTACCACCCAGTACCACGCCAACGCCATCGAGCTGGATGCGCCCCAGGCGTTCTTCATTCCCAACTCGCAGCTCAAGGCTCTGCGCCGTGAAGTCATCGAGGCGCTCACCACCGCACGCATCAAAGCCCACCCTCGCGGCAACCGCAAGGCCGAGACGGTGCCGGCACCGGTGTACCCAGAGTCGCACCTGTCGTTTCTGGCCAACGTCTACAACCAGAAGGCCCGTGACTTCTACCACCGCCACGGTGTCAAGCTGATCGACGCGGCCTACGAGGCCCATGAGGAAACCGGCGAGGTGCCGGTGATGATCACCAAGCACTGCCTGCGTTTCTCCTTCAACCTGTGCCCGAAACA
>NZ_DATELE010000293.1:0-4298 GCF_035277045.1 Pseudomonas sp.
GCAAGCTCCGGCACCTGCTGTTCCCAGTCCTGGCAGCTGGAGCCCAGGCCGTGCAGCAGTACAACGGGTTCGCCCTGGCCATATTCCTCAAAGTGCAGCGAGCATCCTTCGTGTTCGAAATAGGCCATGGGCGCGGTCCTGTCAGGCTTGGGCGGGGGCGGCGAAGGGCACGTCCAGCGGCGCGGTGTCGAAGCTGCGCAGCAGCTCGATGAGGATCTGCGTGGCCGGGCCGAGGGTCTTGTCCTTGTTGGAGTAAAGGTAGAACAGCGGATGGCGGCTGCCACCTTTATCCATTGGCAAGGGCTTGAGCACGCCATCGCGCAGCTCGCGTTCGATCAGGTGGCGCGGCAGCCAGGCAAAGCCCAGCCCGCTGCCGACGAAGGTCGCCGCGGTCGCCAGGCTGCCGACGGTCCAGCGCTGCTCGGCGCCCAGCCAGCCGACATCGCGCGGCTGAGCGCGGCCCGAGTCACGGATGACCACCTGCAGCTGGCTCTCGAGGTCCTGGAAGTTGAGCTCGCGCCCCAGGCGATGCAGGGGGTGCTCGGGGTGGGCTACGGCGACGAATTCGACCGCGCTCAGCTCGTTGCCCAGGTAGCCCGGGATGCTCACGGCGCTGATCGCAAGGTCGGCGATGCCCTCGTGCAGCACCTCCTCGACCCCTGACAGCACTTCTTCGCGCAAGCGCACCCGGCAGCCCCGGCTCTGCGGCATGAAGGCGCTCAAGGCCCGCACCAGGCGGGCGCTGGGGTAGGCGGCATCGACCACCAGCCGCACTTCGGCCTCCCAACCCTGCTCCATATGGTGCGCCAGGTCTTCGAGCTGGCTGGCCTGCTTGACCAGCTGGCGCGAGCGGCGCAGCAGCACGTTTCCGGCTTCGGTCAGCACCGCCTTGCGCCCGTCGATGCGCAGCAGTGGCACGCCGAGCTGCTCCTGCATGCGCGCGACGGTATAGCTCACCGATGACTGCGAGCGGTGCAAGGCTTCTGCGGCCTGGGCAAAACCGCCGTGGTCGACCACGGCCTGCAAGGTCCGCCACTGATCCAGGGTAACGCGCGGCGCTTTCATGTACGGCTCCTGTTGTCCTAAGCTGCGCTCTTTCATGGAGAGCGCCATATGAAGAAGAGTTGTGCGGTACTGCTGTTGCTGCTGCCCCTGAGCGCCGTTGCCTACCCGATCGACGTCGAGAAAAAGGTCACTGGCGTGAAGCTCGACTACATCACCTACGACACCGACCAGGACATGGGCTCGATCACCCTCGACAACTATGGGCAGGTGCCCGCCCAGTGCCGGGTGACGTTCCGCAACGGCCCCGAGGCGCCTCGCGTGCGCCGGGTCCAGGTGGCCCCCGGAAAGCGCGTGGACGTCAACGCCAAGTTCAACCGGCAGATCATCAAGCTGCGCATCGCGCTGGACTGCAAACCGCAATAGACCAGATTGATCGATAGATTAGCCCCAGTTTTTACGCTTTTTTATCGATAGGTCAACCTCTACTCTCACCTCCATCGAATCGCACCCTTATTTGCCGATGGAGGCAACCATGTCCCGCGTACTGATCATTGAAAGCAGCGCCCGCCAGCAGGATTCCGTGTCTCGCCAGCTGACCCGTGATTTCATCCAGCAATGGCAAGCGGCCCATCCGGCGGACCCGATCACCGTACGCGACCTGGCCGTCACCCCGGTGCCGCACCTGGACGCGAACCTGCTGGGCGGCTGGATGAAGCCTGAAGAGCAGCGTAGCAGCGAGGAGCTGCAGGCCCTGGCGCGCTCCAACGCGCTCACGGATGAAGTGCTGGCCGCCGATGTGCTGGTGCTTGCCGCGCCGATGTACAACTTCGCCATCCCCAGCACCCTCAAAGCCTGGCTCGACCACGTGCTGCGCGCCGGCATCACCTTCAAGTACACCCCGACCGGCCCCCAAGGCCTGCTCACCGGCAAGCGCGCCTACGTGCTCACGGCCCGCGGCGGTATCCATGCCGGCGCCGCCACCGATCACCAGGAACCGTACCTGCGCCAGGTGCTGGGCTTCATTGGCATCCATGACGTCACCTTCATCCACGCCGAAGGCCTCAACATGAGCGGCGACTTCCATGAAAAAGGCCTGAACCAGGCCAAGGCCCAGCTCGCCGCGGTGGCGTGAGCACCCCTGTTACAAGGATGTCGCCTGTTTCGCTGGGAAGCCAGCTGTCACAGCTCTTGTGGGAGCAACTGTCTTCCACCCAAGGCGATCTCAGCCCCCGGCCCGGCAGCGCCGGGCCTTGTGGGAGCGAGCCTTGTGCCGCGATCGAGGGCAAAGCCCTCGCCGGGGCGCATGATTACAAGTCTGTGCGATGCCGGCAGGGGACAAAGACAGTTGCTGCCAGGGTATTGCCACGCACCCTAGCATTTCCCACTTCGGTTCCCTGATACCCCCCCAGACTGATCCGCCTAACCACCAAAGCACCCACCCCCAACACAAAGGTTGCCCCAACCCCGCCCAGCCGCTAAGGTCCCCGCCTTGTTTTCCGAGGGCCACCCATGGGCTACCTAATCATCGTCGCGCTGATCCAGGCGTTTTCCTTCAGCCTGATCGGCGAATACCTAGCCGGCCACGTCGACAGCTACTTCGCCGTGCTCGCCCGCGTGCTGCTCGCCGGCCTGGTCTTTCTGCCGCTGACCCGCTGGCGCCAGGTCGAGCCACGCTTCATGCGCTCGATGCTGCTGATCGGCGCCTTGCAGTACGGCATCACCTACGTCTGCCTCTACCTCAGCTTCCGCGTGCTCACTGTGCCCGAAGTGCTGCTGTTCACCATCCTCACCCCCCTGCACGTCACCCTGATCGAAGACGCCCTCAACCGGCGCTTCAATCCATGGGCCCTGATTGCCGCCCTGGTGGCCGTCGCCGGCGCCGCGGTGATCCGTTTCGACAGCATCACCGGTGACTTCTTCATAGGTTTCCTGCTGCTGCAGCTGGCCAACTTCACCTACGCCGCCGGACAAGTGCTGTACCGCCACCTCATCGCCCGCAATCCCAGCGACCTCCCGCACTACCGGCGCTTCGGCTACTTCTACCTGGGTGCCTTGCTGGTGGTGCTGCCGGCCTTCCTGCTATTCGGCAACAGCCAGCACCTGCCCAGCACCGACGTGCAATGGCTGGTGCTGCTGTTCCTCGGCCTGTGCCCGACCGCCCTTGGCCTGTACTGGTGGAACAAGGGCGCCTGCCTGGTCCCCGGCGCGACGCTGGCGGTGATGAACAACCTGCATGTGCCGGTGGGGTTGTTGATCAACCTGCTGATCTGGAACCAGGATGAGCCGCTGGGAAGGCTGCTGGTGGGGGGTGGGGTGATTCTGGGGTCAGTATGGCTCAGCCGTCTGGGCCAGCAGCGCGCGATTGCAACGCAGCGCGTTTAGCCAAATCGGTCGTGAGCGATAGGGTCGTTGTCGTCAAGGCAGTGCATGTTATGTCTACGTGACATTCCGTTCCTGAAGTCGGGTCTACGTAACATGTAGGATTCTGTGATTGCCGGACGCTTTGGGAAGAGGATTGCCGAGATGCGCGCTATCTGCGGCATGATCAAGGTGCAGTTCGCCGAGCGATTAGGTATTACTCGCCGGTAACTGAGCGAATTGGAAAAGGCGTCTGCGCCCTTTACGAAGTCTTACTACTGCCGAGCGTTGAATGCTCCGGGGATCCGGGCTTGAAAACGTGCCGCGGCGCTTTCTACTTTGAAGAATTGAGTGACGTGTTTGCTTGAACCTGAATTAGAAGTGCGGTGGGCCGACCCACTCATCGTGCAGCGTGAATCAGCTTGATTTCGTCAAGGTATCGAGAGTGCAGGACGATCATTTCTGAACTGGTGATGCAGCCTTTACGATTCAGGAGCAAGAGCAGTCTTTCGACTTCATCAGGTTCTACATCATCCCCCGCCAGTCGAGTGGCGACGCGAGCAACCCGATCCCATGTCGACTCAACAAAGTCCACACCATTGCGTTCGGCCAAGGCACGAATGAATGAGGCCAGGTTTTTTGACGGAATATCGAGGGTTGCCATGTGTGACTGCCTCCTTCATGAATGTGCTCATTCTAACCAGTCAGGGCTACAGACCACGATGGATCGGCTGTGCCAGCTAGACCAGGATTAGCCGCCAAGGGCGGCTAATAGCAAAAGGCTGTCACTATGTCAGGAAGCCCAACTGTGGGATATCGCCCTCAGGCACTTCGGCCCAGAACAATTGCTTCAGATTGCCGTTGAGCTGTGGGGTGCCCTCGAGTACCCACAGCAAACGGCAGTGGATCATCTGTCCACGGCTACGTTGAGCCCT
>NZ_DATELE010000294.1:0-2191 GCF_035277045.1 Pseudomonas sp.
GACCCTGATGACCCTGATCGAGGAGGAGCAGTGGCATGTTGGACGGGTGGCTGCCCGACTGGGCATGAGCCGCAATACCCTGTACCGAAAGCTGCGGCATCACGGCATTGCGCGGCGACGGGACGGTTGAGGTCCCGCGGCATGCCAGGCGCTCTAGAATTGCCGCAAGGCCTCGACCGTGGCCGTCGAGCCCCCACACACGATCACCAGCACATTGTCGAAGTCGCCAAGCGCCATCTTGGCGCCGTACAGCGTCGCCAGCGATGCCCCGCACGCCGGCTCCACCAGCACCCGGTGGTCATCCAGAAACGCCAGGCAAGCATCCACCGCCTCGCGATCGGTCACCTGCACCGGCACCACTTTCCGCGCCTGCGCGATGTCGAACGCCCGCTGGCACACCTGCCGGGCGCCGAGCGATGTCGCCACCCCCGAAACGCCAGCCAGCTCGACCCGCCGCCCAGCCTGGACCGACGCATTGAACGAGGCCATGCCCTCGGTCTCGACGGCATACACAGGGACTTCTCCAAGCCCATTGCGCCGCAGCCCTTCATCGACACCGGCGAGCAACCCGCCCCCGCCGACGCAGAGAATCACCGCATCCGGCCGCACGCCCTCGGCCACGACCTCGTCGATCGTCGAGGCATGCCCTTCCCACAACAGCGGATCATCAAAGGGATGCAGGAACGCGTCGTTGGCCGTCTTCAACGACAGCGCCCGTTCGTTGGCCTCGAACCATGACTCGCCGTGAACGACGACCTCAGCCCCTTCCAGCGCCAGCAGATGCCTGGCCCGCTCAGACGTCGTGCGCGGCACGACCACCACCACCGGCACCCCAAGGCGACGGCCCGCGTAGGCCACGGCCAGCCCGGCGTTGCCGCCCGATGAGCAGATGAAACGTTGCGCCCCGTTGGCCAGGTGCTGTTCACAGGCGTGCCCGATCCCGCGGATCTTGAACGATCCGGAAGGCTGCAGGGCCTCCATCTTTAGCCAGACCTGGGTGCCAGTGAGCCGGGACAGCGGCAGGGATTCGAGCAGAGGTGTGCGGATGTGAAGCGGCATGCGGTGAACTCCGTAAAAACAAAGGGGCTTCAAGCCAGCGCCTGAACTTCGATCTCGACATCAAGCCCGAACGCCAGCTGGCTGATGACGGTGGTCCGGGCCGGGAAGCCCGCGGGGAAACAGGTCCGGTAGACCTCGTTGAACGCCTGGAAATGAGCCATGTCCGACAGCCAGACGGTCGCCTTGATGACCTTGTCGACAGAAGATCCGCAGGCTTGGAGCGTCTCGGCGATGTTGTTCATGATGGTGAGCGTCTGCGCCTGGATCGAGCCATGCAACGGCTCGCCCTCGGCGTTCATCGACACCTGGCCGGACAGGAACAGAAAGCCGTTGGCCTCCACGGCCCGCGCGAACGGGTATGGAAGAGTGCTGGTGTATCGCTTCATGGTGATCTCGCTCGCGTGTCTCAGGTGGCCGCGCCCTTGAGCTCGTCCAGGTAGTTGTAGATGGTGTAGCGGGTGACGCCCAGGGCAGCGGCGGCTTTCTCGACGCCGCCCTTGATCAGGAAGAGTCCCTTTTCCTGCATTCCCTGAACCGCCAGCAGGTTGGCGCGTTTGGTATCGGCCCGCGTGCTGCCGGGATTGAGGCCGGCGGCGCTGCTGATGATTTCGCGCATGAGGTCTTCGATGTTGCCGTGGGGCTGTTCACTGACGGCCGGCGCGGGCGCTGACGCTTGGGGCCCGGGGGCTTCGGCGCCGACCAGGCCTTGCAGGAGCTTGATGGCGGTGTCGATACCTGCATTGTCGACATTGATGCACAGCGCGGCGAACGGGCGGCCTGGCTGGCTGCGATAGAACGCTGTGCTGCTGCGCAGGGCGCTGCCATCGCGGGAATAGGTCGGGTAGTCGAGCAGCAGCGTCACCGGATCAGCGGACACCTCCAGTGCGCCGGTGAAGGCGCTGTCGGTGCGCATGCCGGCCAGCACGGAGTCGCCTTTCTTGCGGCCCGTGACATGGGCATTGACGATCTCGGCGATCGAGAATTCGGGGCTACGCAGGTCGTGCAGAACGATTTCGGCATTGCCGGGAAGCACGCTGCCGAAAGCGCGAAGGGTTGCGCCAAGAATTTCGAAGAGGCGGGATTCGAAAGCTGCGGCGTCGGTCGGGGCATTCATGACGCGGGGATTTCCTGG
>NZ_DATELE010000295.1:0-5935 GCF_035277045.1 Pseudomonas sp.
TCGAAGTGATCCTCAGCCGTCGCCCGGACGGAATCATCCTGACCGGGACGCTGCACACGCCGACCAGCCGTAATCGCCTGCGCGCCGCGGGCGTACCGGTCGTGGAAACCTGGGACCTGACCGCGGAACCCATCGACATGCTGGTCGGATTTTCCCACGAACAGGCCGGACGCGAAGTCGCGCAACACCTGGTGAGCCAGGGGTACCGGCGGTTCACCTTGCTGGAAGTCGATGATCCCCGTGGGTTACGGCGTGCCGACAGCTTCATCAGGACCCTCGCCGAGCAAGGGATCACCGAAGTCCCGCGGCAGACCTGGCAAGGCTTGCCGACGCTGGAGCAGGGCCGCCAGGGTTTGACTGCCTTGCTTGCGCACCACAAATCCAGCCCGGAGACACCGTGGGTGGTGGTGTGCACCTCAGACACCATCGCCCACGGCGTGCTGACCGAAGCGGCGGCCCGAGGCATACAGGTTCCAGAACAACTTGCGGTGATGGGGTTTGGTGACATGAGCTTTGCGGCGCATACCTTTCCCGCGCTTTCGACGGTCAAGGTCGACGGCACCCTGATGGGGGAAATGGCCGCCAGAATGCTGCTGGATCGCCTGAAAGGGCTGGATGACTCACCGAAAACGCTGGATATCGGCTTTCGCCTGGTCCAGCGTGCCACCACAACTGCGCTTCCCTGATAACGCTAACAAAATCTCATTTTTCCTGATTAAAGCCATATGGGGCTTGTTCTCATGCAGATGTTGCGTTAGCTTTTTATCCAGAAATGGTAACGATACCATTCAGGATAAATGGATTCAGGATAAGAATAATGTCCAAGATTACCTGTGTACGTACCTTGCGCCTGCCCGAGCGCCCCAAGCTCATCTGGCTGGAAATCGAGACCGATGAAGGACTGATCGGCCTCGGTGAGACCTTCCGCGGCGCTGCCACTGTCGAAGCCGCCGTGCACGAGTTGATCGCCCCTGGGCTGATCGGCCGTGACTCCAGGCAGATCGAGGCGATTTCCGTCGAGCTCACCACGCCCTACATCGGCTACCACAGCGCCAGCGCCGAGATTCGCGCTGCCAGCGCCGTGGACATCGCGCTGTGGGACATCAAGGGGCAGCGCCACGGCATCCCCATCCATGAAGCACTGGGTGGCGCCTGCCGCGACCGCATCCGTGTCTATAACACCTGCGCCGGCTACGAGTTCAACACCCAGCAAGGCGCACGGCGCGAGATCACCGCGGCGGACCGGGCGCAGGGCCCCTACGATGACCAGTTGGCGTTCAGCCGGGACGCGGGGGCCCTGGCCGTCAGCCTGGTGGAGGAAGGCTACACGGCGATGAAGATCTGGCCGTTCGATCAGTTCGCGCGCCAGCCGGGTGCCAACACCATCAGCCTGGACGAAGTGCGCAAGGGCTGCGAGGCGTTTCGCCAGATCCGTCAGGCGGTGGGTGACCGCATCGAGATCATGTGCGAGCTGCACAGTCTCTGGGACACCACCGCGGCGCTGCGCATCTGTGAGGCGCTGGAGCCCTTCGATCTCTACTGGGTGGAAGACCCGCTGTGCAAGATGGACGATGCGCAAGCGCTCGCCGACCTGCGCAACCGCACCCGCGTCCCCCTCTGCGCCAGTGAAACACTGGGCGGCAGCACCGCCTATCGCGAGCTGCTGAACGCGGGCAGCCTCGACTACCTGATGCTCGACCTGGTGTGGTGTGGCGGCTTCACCGAGGCACGCAAGATCGCCGCGCTCGCGCAAGCCTACAACAAGCCCCTGGCCCCCCACGACTGCACCGGGCCGGTGGCACTGTTCGCCGGGCTTCACCTGGGCTTGCACGCGCCAACCGCGGTGTTGCAGGAGGTGGTCAGGGCGTCGCTGTCCACCTGGTACGGCGAGCTGGTCACGCACCTTCCGCGGATCGATGTCGGCTTCGCCCATGCGCCCAGGTTGCCCGGGCTGGGCACCGCCCTGCGGCCTGAAGTCCGGCGCCGCGCCGACGCGATCATCCGGGAAACCCGCTGCTAGGCGATTCAGGCGGGCCGCGCTCGCCTGCCACTCTCCCTCCGGTACCGAGAACAAAAATGAAAAAAACAGGATCCCTGCGCCGTTTCATTGCCGAGCACCGGCGCTATGAAGTCATTGCCTTGCTGTTCGTGATGATGATCATCAACCAGGGCGACCGTGCAACGCTGTCGATTGCCGGCGCGAGCCTTGCGGCCGAAATGGGCCTGGGGCACGCGCAGATGGGCTGGCTGTTCTCGGCCTTCGCCTGGGCCTACATGATGCTGCAGATTCCGGGAGGGCTTGCGATCGACCGGTTTGGCAGCATCAAGGTACTGGGGCTTGCGATCCTTGCCTGGTCGGTGTTCACGGGGCTGATCGGCACGGTCGCGATGATGCCGGTAGGCATGGCCTTCGCCGCGGTATTTCTCCTGCGGTTTCTCGTGGGGATGGCCGAGGCGCCGTGTTTTCCGGCCAACAGCAAGATCGTCTCGATGTGGTTCCCGACCGCCGAGCGAGGCACTGCCACGGCGATCTTCAACTCCTCCCAGTACTTCGCGGCGGTGGTGTTCACGCCTCTGCTGGCATGGATTTCGACGCGCTGGGGATGGCCGTGGATCTTCTATGTGATGGGCATTGCTGGCATCGCGATGGGCATGGTGTTCATCCTTCGCATCAAAGCGCCGGTCGATCACCCGACGCTGGGCGCCCGCGAACTCGAAGACATCCGCCAAGGTGGCGCCAGCCTGCGCGAGCACGCGGTCCGCTCGGACAAGGGCGAAGGCTGGAGGCAGACCTGGGAGCGGGCGCGCGCGCTGCTCAGGCAGCGCATGTTCCTGGGGATCTACCTCGCGCAGTTCTGTATCAGCACGCTGACATTTTTCTTCCTGACCTGGTTTCCGGTCTATCTGGTGCAGCAGCGGGGGCTATCGCTGCTCGATGCCGGCCTGCTGGCAGCGATTCCAGCAATCTTCGGCTTCGTGGGCGGCATCAGCGGCGGCATGGTCTCGGACTGGATGCTGCGCAAGGGCGTCTCCCTGACGCTTGCGCGCAAGCTGCCCATCTTCATCGGCATGGCCCTGTCGATGAGCATGATCCTGTGCAACTACGTCGAGACCGACCTGCTGGTGGTGGTGTTCATGGCCCTGGCGTTCTTCGGGAAAGGCATGGGCGCCCTGGGCTGGGCGATCATCGCCGACGTCTCGCCCAAGGCCAGCATCGGCATGAACGGCGCCATCTTCAATACGTTCGGCAGCCTGGCGGGCATCGTCACCCCGGTGGTGATCGGCTACATGGTGCAGTCGATGAACTCGTTCAACGGCGCATTGATCTATGTAGCGCTCAACGCGGTTGGCGCGTTCGTCAGCTATCTGTTCATCGTGGGGCCGCTGCAGCGTCCGGACGACACGCCAACGGTACAGGACGATACCCGGCCGGACACTGACCTCGGCTCCATGGCTGCGCGCTAGTCCGCCCCTGGGCAGCCACTCACGATAAGGAAAATCATGATGCACATGTCTGGACACTTCTCCCGAGCCTTGGGAATCGCAAGCTGCGCGTTTGCACTGGCCTACGGCCCCATGACACACGCCAGCCCATTACCGTCTGTGGGACAGCCCCTGACCGAAGTGGCGCGCCTGGACTGGTTGTGCAACGCGGTCGCGTTGACCACCGATGGCAGGCTGTTCGTGGGCCTGCCGCGCTGGCCGGGGTTCGAAAAGACCCCGTCGATCGCTGAGGTGCTTGCCGATGGCAGCCTCAAGCCTTTTCCTGGTGGCCAGTGGAATGACTGGGCACCGGGCAAGGCGAACAGCCATGCCCTGGTCAAGATCAATACCATCCACATCTTTGACGACGACACCCTCTGGGCCATTGACCAAGGCGAGGATGCAGGGCCCGAGGGCATCAATGCCGGCCAGAAGATCCTGCAGTTCGATACCCGTGACGGCAAGCTGCTGCGCAGTATCTCCTTGCCCGCCAGCGTGCTTCCGGCCGGGGCCAATCTCAATGACCTGCGCCTGGACAGCGAGCATGCGTATGTGACCGATTCCGGCCTCGGCGCGATCATCGTGGTCAACCTGCGCACGGGCGAAGCGACCAGGCGCCTGGCCGGGCATCCTTCGACGCAGATGAACCCCGCTCGACGGCCCATTGGTGAGGGTGGCCAGGTATTGCTGCTGGCCGATGGCAGCGATCACCAGGTGCATTCAGACCCGATAGAGATCAGCCCGGACGGGCAGTGGCTGTATTACCAACCCCTGAGCGGACCGCTCTGGCGGGTGCCAACGCAAGCCTTGCGGGACACCCGGCTCAGTGAAAAGGCGCTGGGCGAACGCGTGGAGTTCGTGCATGACACCAGCCCCCTGACCGGGACCGCCATGGACAGTGCAGGCAACGTCTACATGGGCGAGTACGACAAGCCAAGGGTGAGCGTCCTTGCCCCGGACGGGGCTGTGCGGGTGGTCGCCGAGGACCCGCGGCTATGGAACCCCGATGCGATGATCATCTCCGACCAGCGAGAGCTCTATATTCCGGTACCGCAGAGCGCCCGCATGGCGTCGAACCGCGGGCCGGGCGGCAAGGATGCGCTCGAACGGCCCTTCAAACTCTACAAGGTGCAACTGCCTGCTGCACTGGGCTCGCGCGAGAAGGTGCCGCCGGTGTCAGGCACGCCGTTGTCGGCCGCCGTTAAATAGCCCATCGGGTCGGTCGCGCTGACGCGACCGGCCGTTCTTCCACACCCGACTGATCTTGCGAGCGCTCCGGCGACTCGCGGGTCGCGCTCGCCTGCGCGACGGTTCGCGCAGGCGTCAAACCAGGAGATGTAGACAATGAAAACAACAATGACCATGGCCGCCCTGGCATTCGCAGCCCTTGCCTCTTCGTTCGCACCGGCACAGGCGGCCACCCCGGCGCCCACGGTGGTGACCCAGGAAAACCTGTCGACCCTCGCCGCCCAGCAGCTGGCGGAGCGCGCGACGCAACTGGCGGGCTCGCGCAACATGAGCATCTGCATCGCCGTCACGGACGCCGACGGCCACCTGCTGGCCTTCACCCGCATGCAAGGCGCCTATGCCGGGTGCGTCGAAGCGTCCATGGCCAAGGCCACTTCGGCGGCGCGGTTTGCCATCAACACCGTCACGTTCTACGACCTGGCTCGCAAGGAGAACCTGGCGATCGGCACCATTCCCGGAATCCTGCCGGCGGTGGGCGGGGTGGTCGTCAAGCACGGCAACAATGTGATCGGCAGCGTGGGCATCAGCGGCGACACCGACCTGACAGAGCAGAAACTGGCCGAGGACGTCTCGGCCACGTTCCGCTGAGCCTGGAGGCCTCCTGCCTGGTCATCACGGCAGGAGGCGTGGTTGCAACGTTCGAAAGGAAACAATCATGAGCCTGTACTTGAAACCGGGCGCACTGGCGCGCCTGCTGCTGCCGTCGCTGGTGGCGATGATGATCGCCCCCGCATCCCAGGCGGCCGATACCGGCGCCGCGCTGCGCCCGAGCCTCAACCTGTCCCTCGCGGGAGCGACGGCGCTGCTGGACAGCGCCGTCACCAAGGCCCGGAGCGAGGGCGTGCATCCGTGCATCGCGGTGACGGATGCGAGCGGCTATTTGCTGGCCTTCAAACGCATGGATGGCGCTGCCCCAGGCTGCATCGAGGCGGCCATCAAAAAGGCCAACTCGGCGGCGGTCAATGATGTGGACACCGTGGTGTTCTACGACCTGGCGCGCAAGGAAAACCTGCAGCTCGGCAGTATTCCCGGCATCCTGCCCGCCGTTGCCGGGGTGGTGATCCGCCAGGAGGGGCAGCCGGTGGGCGGCATCGGCATCGCCGGTGGCGCCAGCGATGCGCAGGAGCAGCGCTTCGCCACCGAACTGGCCCGTGCGTTCGAGAAAACGCTTCCCGCCCGACAACCTTGACGGAGCATCACCCAT
>NZ_DATELE010000296.1:0-5180 GCF_035277045.1 Pseudomonas sp.
GCTTTTCTTCGGCATGGGCCTGGGACACGGACAGCGCTGCGAGAACTGCAATGGCCAGGAATCGGCCAGTGAAGGGCAATTGCATGTGTTGACTCCGGATCTTGTGATTCTTGTCGGGGCGCAAACGTTTGCAGAAGCTAACTATGGGAACGGCATTGAAATTTGTCAAATGCTGGCGGGGCGCCGGTAGAGGCGTCCAGGGCGTGGGGATTATCCGAGAATTTTCTGGAAATTCGAACACCCTTCGAAAGAAAAACTATGGAGCCCTGCGGGGGCTTGCAGGAGCTGTATTGCGAAAACGGCCGCTTTGAAATACTGTACGCGCATACAGCAAAACAAGGACATGCCTCGTGGCCAACCCCGCCGCTTCCACTCCAAGCAGTTACGAGATCCTAGGTACCCGCATCCAGAAGATCATCAATGGCCCTACCGCCCAGCGCAGCCGCACGGCCTTGCTCATCCGCCTGGAGCACGAGTCACCCGACGACTGGGAAACCCTGCTTGAAGAGATTGCCGAAAACGACAACGTCACCATCGCCCACCGTGATGATGGGGCTGTGCAGATCTTCTGGACCGTACCCAAGGAAGACTGACCGCCTGCGTCGATTCCCAGACCTGTCTCCAGGGCTCAGGCCAGTGCCTGGAGGTAGGCGCTGGCCTGCTGGTAGCGGGCCAGCCGATCGAGGTCGGCGGCGCCAGGGCAAGGAATGCGGGAGAGATCGCTGTTGTCGGCGAGGTCCGCCAGCTTGACCACCCGGGCCAGCGGGTCGTCACCCACGCGCACGACAAAGTCTTCGTAGGTTTCACCCTTGCGCCTGCTCAGTGCCAGTACGGCGGCGAGGATCTTGAGCTTGAAACCCTCGCGCGCAAGGTCCGAGAGGGTGATGCCCGAATCTTCCAGGACGTCGTGCAGCACCGCGACAATGCGCTGCTCGGCCGTCTGCACCCGCATCATCACCCGCAAGGGGTGCAGGATGTAGGCCGAACCGCCTTTGTCGCGCTGCCCTTCATGCGCCCTGGCAGCCACTGCGATAGCCCGCTCCAGCGTAGACATGAAGCCCTCCTGCTTAACGATCGCGTCGTCAATGACGCGCCACGGCACTGGCGATGACTACACCGCCTCTATTACCCAGCATAGTCGGGGAAATGTCCTACAAGTTCAATGCCCTATACGAGATTGACAGCTATCGTTCAGCGCCGTGCTGGATGACGATGGTGTCGGTGCCCAGGCGGGCCATGACGTCGGCCTTGCGCGCCTCGGCGTCGGCCTTGCTGGGAAACGGCCCCAGCAGCACCACGGGCTTGCCGTCGCGGTACTCGACGGAAGACGGGATACCCTTCTCGATCAGGCGTGCGGTCATGTCGGTCAGGGCGCCCATGTTCGGGCCCTGGATCACCTCGACATCCCAGCCCTGGGGTGCCGGCTGATCGGCCAGGGCATCGGCGCGGCGTTGCAGGTCGGCGCCGCCGCAGCGTTCGCGGATACGCAGGTCATTGCCGGTGGTGTCGATGATGATGTCGTACTTGCCATCGCGCTTGATTGCCACGTAGCTGCGATAGGCCTCGAACACGCCAGCGTCGTCCTTGCCGCGGACCTGGCCGCAGATGGAGCCGTCGGTATCGAACCGCACGTTGGCGAACTTGGCTGTCTTGGGGTTTTGCAGATGCTCGGCGACCTGCTTGTGCACGCCTTCGACTTCGTTCTCACAGCCGGCCAGGGCCAGCACTGCCATTACCGCCACCACTTTGCGCACGCGCGTATCTCCTGATTTCGAGCGACGGAGTCTAGCATGCGGGTGTGTGCATTACCCTTGGACAAAAGAGTGGCGCAGTGTCGCGATGTAACTGGCTGTTACGAATCGCGAGATGCAAAAAGGGCGAACCCTTGCGGGATCGCCCTTTTCAATTTGGTAGGCACAATTGGACTCGAACCAACGACCCCCACCATGTCAAGGTGGTGCTCTAACCAACTGAGCTATGTGCCTGTCGTGTGGCCGCCATTCTACCCATTCAGAAAAACGTGTCAACTGTTTTTTTCAAGCTAACTCACTGAATCTAAAAACTATTTGTTCAGGCGAGGTGTCAGGGATTTTTAACGCACGACTAGCGGGTGTTTATTATTATTGATAGAATCGGTACATTCGTTAAAAATATAACACAGAGGTTCGACCGATCATGGCCAACACCCCCTACCCCCAGTCCTACTATGCCGCCTCGGCCAACCCGGTGCCGCCGCGTCCGGCGCTGCAGGGCGAGGTGGAAACCGACGTGTGCGTGATCGGCGCGGGCTATACAGGCCTGTCGAGCGCGCTGTTCCTGCTGGAAAACGGCTTCAAGGTGACCATCCTCGAAGCCGCCAAGGTCGGGTTCGGCGCATCGGGCCGTAACGGTGGCCAGATCGTCAATAGCTACAGCCGCGACATCGATGTGATCGAGCGCACGGTCGGGCCACAGCAGGCTCAGCTGCTCGGCCAGATGGCGTTCGAGGGCGGTCGCATCATCCGTGAACGGGTGGCCAGGTACAACATTCAGTGCGACCTCAAGGATGGTGGCGTGTTCGCGGCGCTCACGCCCAAGCAGATGGGCCATCTGGAGTCGCAACAACGCCTGTGGGAACGCTACGGCCATACCCAGCTCGAGCTGATGGATCAGAGACGCATCCGCGAAGTGGTCGCGTGCGACAGCTATATCGGCGGGATGCTCGACATGAGCGGCGGCCATATCCATCCGCTGAACCTGGCCCTTGGCGAGGCGGCGGCCGTGGAGTCGCTGGGTGGCGTGATCCATGAGCAGAGCCCGGCCATTCGCATCGAGCGCGGCGCCAACCCGGTGGTGCACACCCCCCAGGGCAAGGTGCGGGCAAAGTTCATCATCGTCGCCGGCAATGCCTACCTGGGCAACCTGGTGCCGGAGCTCGCCTCCAAATCGATGCCGTGCGGCACTCAGGTGATCACCACCGAGCCGCTGGGTGATGAGCTGGCGCGCACCCTGCTGCCGCAGGACTATTGCGTCGAGGACTGCAATTACCTGCTCGACTACTACCGCCTGACAGGCGACAAGCGCCTGATCTTCGGTGGCGGCGTGGTGTACGGCGCGCGGGATCCGGCCAACATCGAGGCGATCATCCGGCCGAAGATGCTCAAGGCCTTCCCGCAGCTCAAGCATGTGAAGATCGACTACGCCTGGACCGGCAACTTCCTGCTCACCCTGTCGCGCCTGCCGCAGGTCGGTCGCCTGGGCGACAACATCTACTACTCCCAAGGCTGCAGTGGCCACGGTGTCACCTATACCCACCTGGCGGGCAAGGTGCTGGCCGAGGCCCTGCGTGGCCAGGCCGAGCGCTTCGATGCGTTTGCCGGGCTGCCGCACTATCCCTTCCCGGGTGGACAGATGCTGCGGGTACCGTTCAGCGCGCTGGGCGCCTGGTACTACAGCCTGCGCGACCGCCTGGGCTTTTGAGTAGCGCCTGGCCGGCGGTCACTGCCCCAGGGCGCTGATCGCCTGGCGCGCGGCCAGTTCCTGCCCCGCGCCCGACAGCTCCTGCGCCGCCTGCAACCAGCGCTGCCGGTCGACCTGGGCCGGCAACCGCCGCGGCGGCTGCACAAGCACCGCCCAGCTTCCCTCCTTGGCCCAGGCCGCGTTGAAGTCTGCGAAGTCCATCGGCTGCCGGCGGTTCATCCCGGCGCGCAGCAACACCCGCGATTTGTATCGGTCATAGCCCACCAGCAAGGCATAGCGTGGCTCGCTCCAGAACGCCGAGCCTTCCTGGTAGCGCAGCAGCACCGGATTACCGGCGGCGACCTGCGTCAGCAAGGCATCAAGACGACTCTCCAGTGGATAGACCATCATGCCGTATTCACGGGCAGCGGTCGGGATGCCGGTTTGCAGCGCCTCGGCGCCCTGGGGCAGGTTTAGCGGCTTGTCGAGCAGTCCCGGGGTAATCTGCACGCCCTGCTGGGACAGCAGCGCAGCCAGGGCCATCGCCCCGCTGTGGTTGGCGTTGCCACGGTAGAACGGCACGCTGCCAAGCTCGACGCGCTGGGGCAGGCCCTGTAACGAGGACGAGGGCTGACTGGCGCAACCGGCCAGGCTGGCGGCCACCAGGCACGCAGCCAGCAGGCGCCGTGGCGCGGCGGCAAGGGACTTTGCGGTAACTTGCAACATGGACACTCGCTTTACTGTCGCCCGGCAGGCAGCGCCCGGCAGTGGGGGCTGATGATAGGACGGCGGGACGAAGGGCGATAGACCATCGGTCAATGGAACGTCACGGGGGACCGGCTAGACTTGTAGAGTCTGCAGGGAGGAGGCTTCGATGAGTCTGACTATGGCAATACTCATGCTGATTGGTATGTGGGTCAGTGTCGCTGCCGCCATGCTCTGGGGGGTGATGCGCATCGTGCGTCGCCATCACCCGCATCACCAGGCCCCGCCCAAGGCCGCGCGACGGCTGCGCCGGCACATCAATGCTCATTGACAGAGTGCTACCACGGCTCACGCACGGCCGGTGGGGCATGAACACTCCACAGCGGTAAACATTGTGGGAGCGGCCTTGTGCCGCGATCGGGCCCGAAGGGGCCGCGAAGCCTGCCAGCGCACCGTGCCAGACGGTGTGTGCTTGCAGATTTCACGGCTCCTTCGGACCCGATCGCGGCACAAGGCCGCTCCTACACTCCTTCAGCCTTCAGCAGCCTCGCGCTTGAGGCGCGCCCGGCGGGTCATGATGTTGAGGATCTCGATCAGGGTCGAGAACGCCATCGCGGCATATACATAGCCTTTGGGAACATGGGCGCCGAAACCTTCGGCGATCAGGGTCATGCCGATCATGATCAGGAAGCCCAGCGCCAGCATCACCACGGTCGGGTTGTCGTTGATGAAGTTGGCCAGCGGGTCGGCGGCCACCAGCATGACGATCACGGCACTGACCACGGCGATGATCATGATCGGCAAATGCTCGGTCATGCCCACGGCGGTAATGATGCTGTCGACCGAGAACACAATGTCGAGCAACAGGATCTGGAAGATCGCCGCGCCAAAGCCCAGGGTGATCGCGCTCGACACCTTGGCTTCTTCCTTGGCCCCCCGCGGGTCGACGCTTTCATGGATCTCCTTGGTAGCCTTCCACAGCAGGAACAGGCCACCAGCGATCAGGATCATGTCCTTCCACGAGAACGCCTGCCCGA
>NZ_DATELE010000297.1:0-2561 GCF_035277045.1 Pseudomonas sp.
CGCCATCTACTGACGCCCCTTACCGAAACCTCAGCGTGGCACGCGCCCGATCGCGGGCCACCACCGATAGCCCTTGATGTGAGAAAGACAATGACCCAAACCATCATGAACTGGATCTGCGGCGCAGTTGCCGAGGCCACCAGCGGCCAGCAATCGCCGGTCTACAACCCGGCCACCGGCGTGCTCACCGGCCAGGTGCAACTGTCCGCGCAGCGCGACGTGGACGCCGCGGTGGCATCGGCCAAGGCTGCGTTCCCGGCCTGGAGCAACCTGTCGCCGCTGCGCCGTTCGCGGGTCCTGAACAAGTTTCTGGCGCTGCTCAACGAGCACCGTGACGACCTCGCGCGGCTGATCACCGCCGAGCACGGCAAGGTGTTCACCGATGCCCAGGGCGAAGTGATGCGCGGCATCGAGATCGTCGAGTTCGCCTGCGTCGCGCCGCAGCTGCTGAAAACCGATTTCACCGACCAGGTCAGCACCAACATCGACAACTGGACCTTGCGCCAGCCGTTGGGCGTGGTCACCGGCATCACCCCGTTCAACTTCCCGGTGATGGTGCCGATGTGGATGTTCCCGGTCGCGCTGGCCACCGGCAACACCTTCGTGCTCAAGCCGAGCCCGCTGGACCCGAGCCCGAGCCTGTTCATCGCCGAGCTGCTCAAGCAGGCTGGCCTGCCAGACGGCGTGTTCAACGTGGTGCAGGGCGACAAGGACGCGGTCAACGCACTGATCGAGCATCCGGATGTGCAGGCGGTCTCGTTCGTTGGCTCCACCCCCATCGCCAACCACATCTATGAAACCGGCGCCCGTCACGGCAAGCGCGTGCAGGCCCTGGGCGGTGCCAAGAATCACCTGGTGGTGATGCCTGACGCGGATATCGACCAGGTGGTCGACGCCCTGATCGGCGCGGCCTACGGCTCGGCCGGCGAACGTTGCATGGCCATCAGCGTGGCCGTGTTCGTCGGCGACGGCACGGCCGAGAAGGTCATGCCCAAGCTGATCGAGCGCACCCGTGACCTCAAAGTGCTCAATGGCACCAACCTTGAGGCCGAGATGGGCCCGATCGTCACCCGTGCCGCGCTGGAGCGCATCACCGGTTACATCGACCAGGGTGTGAAGGAGGGCGCCACGCTGCTGGTCGACGGCCGTGGCTTCAATGGCCAGACCGCTGGCGAAGGCTGCGGCGATGGCTTCTGGCTGGGCGGCACGCTCTTCGACAACGTCACCCCTGACATGCGCATCTACAAGGAAGAAATCTTCGGCCCGGTGCTGGCCTGCCTGCGGGTCAAGGACTTCGCAGAGGCGGTCGACCTGATCAACGCACACGAATTCGGCAACGGCGTGAGCCTGTATACCCGCGATGGCCACATCGCCCGTGAGTTCGGCCGTCGCATCCAGGTCGGCATGGTCGGCATCAATGTGCCAATCCCGGTACCGATGGCCTGGCATGGCTTCGGCGGCTGGAAAAAGAGCCTGTTCGGCGACATGCATGCCTACGGGGAGGAGGGCGTGCGCTTCTACACCAGGCAGAAGAGCATCATGCAACGCTGGCCCCAGGCAATCGCCAAGGGCGCGGAGTTCGCGATGCCGACCAGCCATTGATGGCTGCGGCTAGCTGACGGCAGAAGGCCCCGCCCACGCAGCGGGGCTTTTTGCATTCAGCGATTCGTTTCGATCAGCTGGGTGTTCTTGCCCGCCTGGATCGCGATCCAGAAGCGGGCGATGCCGCGGGTTGTGGTCGGTTTGATACCGGTCAGTTGTTCCACCAGCTTCAACCGGTAGACGAGGGTCTGGCGATGGATGCCCAGGTCGAAGGCGGTTGTCTTCCAGTTGCCATCGTTCTCGAGGAAAGTGGCCAGCGTCGGTAGCAGCGCCGCGCCCTGGACGCGGTCGTGCTCGATCAGCGGGCCCAGGTAGCGGCCTACCAGGGCGCGCGCCTCGGGCAGTGTCCTGGGTGCCATGATCAGCCCGGTGTGCGCCTCGCCATAGTGCAACACCGCCTTCTCGAGCTCTTGCGCCTGGGTCAGCGCGAGACGTGCCTGCCTGAAGCTTTCCCGAAGACCCGTGGCCGAGGCGATCGGCCCGCTGATCCCCATCATGGTTCCGGCGCCGAGGTTGCTGCGCAAGGCCTCGAAAAGGGCGGGCTCGTCCCGGCTGACCGCCAGCAACAGGCCCTTTTCGCTCAGCAACAAAGGGCCGGCCGAGTGCAGGGCAGGGGCGTGATGGATATCTTCCGCGCTCCATGGCCCGTTGGTACCTGGCAGGATCGCCAGGCTCACCAGCGTGCCGGCAAGCCCGTGACGCTCGAGCATGGGGCGCGCGAAGGTGAACTCGGTCGTACTGTCGATCATGTCGCGCAGCAAGGCCGCGCCTTCCTCTCGCTGCTGGTCGCGCTGGATCATCAGGCGCTCAAGCTCGACACCCAGCAGGCCGGCCAGCGAACGCACCAGCATGGAGTCATCGAGCGTTCGCCTGGCGTGGCTGGCGATGATCAGGTTGGCCCGGGCCCGGCCGCCGATCGGTATGCGTTCGACGTGATCCAGCTCGTGCGGCTCGGCGCT
>NZ_DATELE010000298.1:0-40840 GCF_035277045.1 Pseudomonas sp.
TGTGATGCTGATAATCTTGCAGACTATCAGTCCGTACTCACAAGCACCCACACGAATTGCTTGATTCAATTGTTAAAGAGCGGTTGGTTCGAAGCGCTTGGCTTGCTGAACCGAGGTGCGCATTCTACGCTTTCCTCTGAGTCTGTCAAGCGTTTATTTTGAAGTTTTTAACCAGAAACCTGTTTAACTTCAAACACTTGACTCGCTGCGATCTCTCGTTAGCGGGAGGCGAATTCTACAGCGTTTCAACTCGCTGTCAACCACCTTTTTTCACCGCTGCCGATCTTTCGATCGAAGCCCCTCCAGCGCTGCCTGAAACGTTTAACTCGTTGATTCTCAAGGAGTTTCGCGCTCCCACTACGCTGGAAGTGGGGCGCATTATAAGGGGATTCAAAAGCCCGTCAACCCTTTATTTCATAAATGTTTCAAATACTTCAAATCACCCCGGTTTCGCGCAGTCGGCGGACATGATCCGCCTCCAGACCCAGCATCTCGCCCAGCACGGTGTCCGTATGCTCTCCTAATAAAGGAGGCGCATGCCGATATTCCACAGGCGTCCGGGACAGCCGGATCGGGCTGGCCACCTGCGGCACACTGCCAGCCAGAGGATGAGCCAGACTCAGTGACAAGCCCCGCGCCAGCACCTGGGGATCCTGGAACATCTGCGCCAGGTCATTGATAGGCCCGCAAGGCACGCCTGCCTGCTCCAGCAGCGCCACCCATTCGGCCGTCGTCCTGAACACGGTAGCCTGGCGGATCAACGGGATCAGCTCGGCGCGATGGGCAACCCGCTGCTTGTTGGTGGAAAACCGAGGATCGTCCGCCCACCCCGGCTGGCCCGCCACCTCGGCGAACTTGCGGAATTGGCCATCATTACCCACGGTAAGAATGAAGTCGCCATCGGCCGTGGGAAAATCCTGATACGGCACGATGTTAGGGTGGGCGTTACCCAGACGACGCGGCGGCGCCCCCGTCGTCAGGTAGTTCATGGCCTGGTTGGCCAGGCAGGCCACCTGCACGTCCAGCAACGCCATGTCTATATATTGGCCCGCGCCTTCCTGGTCGCGATGAGCCAGGGCCGCAAGGATCGCCACGCTCGAGTACAGACCCGTCAGGATGTCAGTCAAGGCCACGCCCACTTTCACAGGCCCGGCACCCTCCTCGCCTTCCGGCCGACCCGTCAGGCTCATCAAGCCGCCCAGTCCCTGGATCATGAAGTCATAACCGGCGCGCTTGGCATACGGCCCGGTCTGGCCGAAGCCGGTGATGGAGCAATAGATCAGCTTCGGGTTGACCGCCTTGAGGCTCGGGTAATCCAGCCCATACGCGGCGAGCCCGCCTACCTTGAAGTTTTCTATGACGATATCGGACTTGGCCGCCAGCTCGCGGACCAGGCGCTGGCCCTCGGGCCGGGTGAAATCAATGGTCACCGAGCGCTTGTTACGATTGGCGGATAGATAGTAGGCCGCCTCGCTGGTGTTCTCGCCCTGAGCGTCCTTGAGGAAAGGTGGCCCCCAGGCGCGAGTATCGTCACCGCTACCCGGGCGCTCCACCTTGATGACATCAGCCCCAAGGTCGGCAAGGATCTGACCGGCCCAAGGGCCCGCCAGCACGCGTGACAGGTCCAGCACCCGCAGATGGGATAACGCGCCCATGAACCGGCCCCTCTATTAATAGAACGCCTGGATGCCCGTCTGCGCGCGCCCGAGGATCAGCGCATGCACATCGTGGGTGCCTTCATAGGTGTTGACCACTTCGAGGTTGACCAGGTGACGCGCCACGCCGAACTCATCGGAGATACCGTTGCCGCCGAGCATGTCACGAGCCATGCGCGCGATATCCAGCGCCTTGCCGCAGGAGTTGCGCTTCATGAGCGAGGTGATCTCCACCGCCGCGGTGCCTTCGTCCTTCATGCGCCCCAGGCGCAGGCAGCCTTGCAGGCCCAGAGTGATTTCGGTCTGCATGTCGGCCAGCTTCTTCTGGATCAGCTGGTTGGCGGCCAGTGGACGACCAAACTGTTGACGGTCGAGGGTGTACTGGCGCGCGGTGTGCCAGCAGGCCTCGGCCGCACCGAGGGCGCCCCAGGAGATGCCATAACGCGCCGAGTTCAGGCAGGTGAACGGACCCTTGAGGCCGCGCACATCAGGGAAGACGTTGTCCTGCGGCACGAACACGCTATCCATGACGATTTCACCCGTGATCGACGCACGCAGGCCGACCTTGCCGTGAATCGCCGGCGCGCTCAGGCCCTTCCAGCCTTTCTCGAGGATAAAGCCGCGGATATCGCCAGCATCGTCCTTGGCCCACACCACGAACACATCGGCGATCGGGCTGTTGGTGATCCACATCTTGCTGCCGCTGAGGCGATAGCCGCCGTCGACCTTCTTCGCCCGAGTGATCATCGCCCCCGGGTCCGAGCCGTGGTTGGGTTCGGTGAGGCCGAAGCAGCCAATCCATTCGCCACTGGCGAGCCGGGGCAGGTACTTCTGCTTCTGCTCTTCGGTGCCAAATTCGTTGATCGGCACCATCACCAGCGAAGACTGCACGCTCATCATCGACCGGTAGCCCGAGTCGATACGCTCGACCTCGCGGGCGATCAGTCCGTAGCACACATAGTTGAGGCCACTGCCACCGTACTGCTCAGGGATGGTCGCGCCCAGCAAGCCGACCTCGCCCATCTCGCGAAAGATCGCGGGATCGGTCCGTTCATGCCGGAAGGCCTCGAGCACGCGCGGGGCCAGCTTGTCCTGGGCGAACTGATAAGCGCTTTCACGCACCATGCGCTCTTCGTCAGTGAGCTGCTGATCGAGCAGCAGCGGGTCGATCCAGTTGAAGTGTGCTTTACCGGCCATTGCGGATACCTCGAAGTAGGGGCGCTGGTTCTTGTGCATTGATCCTAGGCGCGATCCGGGGACGCGACAAACGAGGATTGCGCATGCCCCTGTGCCGATCTCTCACTCCGTGCTACCAATTCAGGGGCAATCAGACCTTCATGAGTGAGGTAGATGTACATGCGCCGCAAAATCCCCAACACCACCGCATTGATCTGCTTCGAGGCCGCCGCGCGCCATGAAAGCTTTACCAAGGCCGCCCACGAGCTTGCGCTGACCCAAGGCGCCGTCTGCCGCCAGATTGGCGGACTCGAAGCCTTCCTTAATGTCGAACTGTTCCGCCGCTCTCACCGGGGCGTGAAGCTGACCGAGGCCGGCCTTTCTTACAGCCGCCAGGTTGCCGCGCAGCTGGACGCGGTTGAACGCGACACCCTTTCGGTGATGCGCCAGCAGGGCGCCAGCGTGATCGAGCTCGCGGTGGTCCCCACCTTCGGCACCCAATGGCTGCTGCCACGCCTGAAGGACTTCCAGCAGTTGCACCCGGAGGTCACGGTCAACCTGACCAATCGCACGCGACCCTTCCTGTTTGCCGACACTACCTTCGACGCCGCCATCTATTTCGGTGACGGCGACTGGTCGGGCACCCAGTCCCACCGCCTCATGGGCGAGAACCCGATGCCTGTGTGCAGCCCGGTCCTGCTCGAGGGGCAGGACGCACTGGATGCCAAGCAGATCTCCCGGTTGCCGCTGCTGCAGCAGACCACGCGCCCGTATGCCTGGCGACAATGGTTCGACAGTCAAGGGATAACCGTGGACCGCGACATGACAGGCCCGCGTTATGAACTATTCTCGATGCTGAGCCAGGCGGCGATGCACGAGATGGGCATCGCCCTGATCCCGCCGTTCCTGATCCAGCGGGAGCTGGAGGAGGGCAGGCTGGTGATTGCCAATACCCAGGCACTGTCCAGCACCAGGGCCTATTACCTGATGATCCCCGACCGCAAGGTCGAGTCCGCTTCGCTACGGGCGTTTCGGGATTGGCTGGTCCGCCAGGCCCATCGTTACGCCGCTACTCACGAGGGGCTCACGCCGCCATGACCACCCAGTCAATTATATTAAACGCCCCCTCGTAAGCTTTTGAAACCAAAGTGAATTTTCCTCAAGTTGCGGAAAACCCTCGGTTTGGTCCCGATATTCCGGGGGTTTGGGCTGATTACGACCTCGGTGAATGCAAGGGCGAACTCTCCCGAGTGCTTGCGTTTTTTTCCCCTAAGCTGCGAGTAGCCTGTGCTGATCGGCCGCCCCAGACGCACCATCCGCAGTGCGCTGATGCACCCCTACAAGAACAAGGTCACGCAGGAGATAAGTCGTGCACATTGGTGTTCCTCTCGAAACACACCCAGGTGAGGCACGGGTTGCCGCCACGCCGGAAACCATCAAGAAGCTGGTCACCCAAGGCCACCAGGTCACTGTCCAGCGAGGCGCCGGCGTCAATGCCAGCATCCTGGACAGCGCCTATGAAGCCGCGGGTGCCTCGATCGGCAGCGCCGCCGATGCCTTTGGCGCCGAACTGGTGCTCAAGGTCGTCGCCCCGCACGACAGCGAGCTTTCCCAGCTCAACAGCGGCACCGTCGTGGTGGGCATGCTCAACCCCTTCAACAGCGAATTGATCGCCCGGATGGCCGAGCAGGGCATCACCGCCTTTGCCCTGGAAGCGGCACCGCGCACCTCTCGCGCCCAGAGCCTCGACGTGCTGTCGTCCCAGGCCAATATCGCCGGTTACAAGGCTGTGCTGCTGGCCGCGCACCATTACCCACGCTTCATGCCGATGCTGATGACCGCCGCCGGTACCGTGAAGGCCGCCCGCGTGCTTATCCTGGGTGCCGGCGTCGCCGGACTTCAGGCCATCGCCACCGCCAAGCGCCTGGGCGCGGTGATCGAGGCCTCCGATGTGCGTCCGGCGGTGAAGGAACAGATCGAATCGCTCGGCGCCAAATTCATCGACGTACCCTACGAGACCGACGAGGAGCGCGAGTGCGCCGAAGGCGTGGGCGGCTATGCGCGGCCAATGCCCGCGAGCTGGATGCAGCGCCAGGCCCAGGCGGTGCACGAGCGCGCCAGGCAGGCCGATATCGTCATCACCACCGCGCTTATCCCGGGCCGAAAGGCGCCCACGTTGCTTAGCGCCGAGACCGTGGCGCAGATGAAGCCGGGCTCGGTGGTCATCGACCTGGCCGCGGCCCAGGGCGGCAACTGCCCGCTGACCGTGGCCGACCAGGTGGTGGTGGAGCAGGGCGTGACCATCGTCGGCCCGACCAACCTGCCGGCCCAGGTCGCGGCCGATGCCTCGGCGCTGTATGCGCGCAACCTGCTGGATTTCCTCAAGCTGATCTGCACGCCGCAGGCCGCGCTGTCGATCAACCTCGAAGACGACATCGTCGCCGCGTGCCTGATGTGCCGCGACGGCCAGGTCATCCGCAAGAACGGGTAAGGAGCAACACGATGGAAGACATGCTGATTTCAGACGGTCTCTACAACCTGATCATCTTCGTGCTGGCGATCTATGTCGGCTACCACGTGGTATGGAACGTCACCCCCGCGCTGCACACCCCGCTGATGGCGGTCACCAACGCCATCTCGGCGATTGTCATCGTCGGCGCCATGCTGGCCGCGGCACTGACCGTGACCACGGCAGGCAAGGTCATGGGCACGCTGGCCGTGGCCCTGGCGGCGGTCAACGTATTCGGTGGTTTCCTCGTCACCCGGCGGATGCTGGAAATGTTCAGAAAGAAAGCCACGAAGGCTGAGGGGCGCACGTAAAGATGAGCATGAACCTGGTAACACTTCTCTACCTTGTCGCCTCGGTCTGCTTCATCCAGGCGCTCAAGGGCCTGTCGCATCCGAACACCTCGCGGCGCGGCAATGTCTTCGGCATGCTTGGCATGGCGCTGGCGATCGTCACCACGGTGGGACTGATCTACAAGCTCGGCGCCGAGCTTGCGACCCAGGGCATCGGCTACGTGATCCTTGGTCTGCTGATCGGCGGCACCGCCGGCTCGATCATGGCCAAGCGCGTCGAGATGACCAAGATGCCCGAGCTGGTTGCCTTCATGCACAGCATGATCGGCCTGGCCGCGGTGTTCATCGCTATCGCCGCGGTGCTCGAGCCGCAGTCGCTGGGCATCGTCGCCAGCATCAGCGACCCGATCCCCGCGGGCAACCGGCTGGAACTGTTCCTCGGCGCGGCGATTGGTGCGATCACCTTCTCGGGTTCGGTCATTGCCTTTGGCAAGCTGTCTGGCAAGTACAAGTTCCGCCTGTTCCAGGGCGCGCCGGTGCAGTTCAACGGCCAGCACAAGCTGAACCTGATCCTGGGCATCACGACCCTGGCCCTGGGCCTGCTGTTCACCTTCACCGGCCACTACAGCGCCTTTACCCTGATGCTGGTTCTGGCCTTCGTCATGGGCGTGCTGATCATCATTCCGATCGGCGGCGCCGACATGCCGGTGGTGGTGTCGATGCTCAACAGCTACTCGGGCTGGGCGGCGGCGGGGATCGGCTTTTCCCTGAACAACTCGATGCTGATCATCGCAGGCTCCCTGGTCGGCTCGAGCGGTGCGATCCTGTCGTACATCATGTGCAAGGCAATGAACCGCTCGTTCTTCAATGTGCTGCTCGGCGGCTTCGGTGGCGCGACGGCAGCGGCCTCCGCGGGCGGCAGCCAGGAAGCCCGCCCGGTGAAGACCGGCTCGGCCGACGATGCCACCTTCCTGCTGAGCAACGCCGATACGGTGATCATCGTCCCGGGCTATGGCCTGGCGGTGGCGCGCGCCCAGCATGCGCTCAAGGAACTCACCGAAAAACTCACCCACAACGGCGTGACCGTGAAGTACGCGATCCATCCGGTGGCCGGGCGCATGCCGGGGCACATGAACGTGCTGCTGGCGGAGGCCGAAGTGCCGTACGACCAGGTATTCGAGATGGACGACATCAATGCCGAATTCGGCCAGGCCGATGTGGTACTGGTGCTGGGCGCCAACGACGTGGTCAACCCGGCGGCGAAGAACGACCCCGGCTCGCCGATCGCCGGCATGCCGATTCTCGAGGCGTTCAAGGCCAAGACGATCATCGTCAACAAGCGCTCGATGGCCAGCGGTTATGCGGGGCTGGATAACGAGCTGTTCTATCTGGACAAGACGATGATGGTATTCGGGGACGCCAAGAAAGTGATCGAAGACATGGTCAAGGCGGTGGAGTAGGGCGCTGATGCCCGGCCTTTTCATGAGGAAGGCCGGCATTCGACCTTGGTCGTGGGACGGGGCGGGGCTAAATCACTAGACTGCGCATCTAGCTTCAGTAGCCCGAGATAACAATCCATGTACCGTGATCGTATCCGCTTGTCCTCCCTGCACAGCAAGGTAATGAGTGCGGCTGATGCCGCTGGTCTGATCGAGGACGGCATGACCGTCGGCATGAGCGGCTTCACCCGCGCCGGCGAAGCCAAGGCTGTGCCTCTCGCACTGGCCGAGCGCGCCAGGCACTCGCCCCTGAAAATCAGCCTGATGACCGGCGCAAGCCTGGGCAACGACCTCGACAAGCAGCTGACCGAGGCCGGTGTGCTGGCCCGTCGCATGCCGTTCCAGGTCGACAGCACGCTGCGCAAGGCCATCAACGATGGCCGGGTCATGTTCATCGACCAGCACTTGTCGGAAACCGTCGAGCAGCTGCGCAACAAGCAGCTGACGCTGCCGGACATCGCGGTCATCGAAGCCGTCGCCATCACCGAGCAGGGGCACATCGTGCCGACCACCTCGGTGGGCAACTCGGCCAGCTTCGCGATTTTCGCCAAGCAGGTGATCGTCGAGATCAACCTGGCGCACAACGCCAATCTCGAGGGTCTGCACGACATCTACATCCCCACCTACCGCCCGACGCGCACGCCGATTCCGCTGGTGCAGGTCGATGACCGCATCGGCAGCACCGCCATCCCGATCGACCCGGCCAAGATCGTCGGGATCGTGATCAGCGAACAGCCGGACTCGCCGTCCACTGTGCTGCCACCGGACAACGAGACCCAGGGCATCGCCAATCACCTGATCGACTTCTTCAAGCAGGAAGTAGCGGCTGGCCGCATGACCAACAGGCTCGGCCCACTGCAGGCCGGTATCGGCAGCATCGCCAATGCGGTGATGTGCGGGCTGATCGACTCGCCGTTCGAAGACCTGACCATGTACTCCGAAGTCCTGCAGGACTCGACCTTCGACCTGATCGACGCGGGCAAGATGAGCTTTGCCTCGGGCAGCTCGATCACCCTGTCGAGCCGCCGCAATGCCGACGTGTTCGGCAATCTCGAGCGCTACAAGGACAAACTGGTGCTGCGCCCGCAGGAAATCTCCAATCACCCCGAGGTGGTCCGCCGTCTGGGGATCATCGGCATCAACACGGCGCTCGAATTCGACCTGTACGGCAACGTCAACTCCACCCACGTCTGTGGCACCCGGATGATGAACGGCATCGGCGGCTCGGGTGACTTCGCCCGCAACGCGCACCTGGCTATCTTTGTCACCAAGTCGATTGCCAAGGGCGGCGCGATCTCCAGCGTGGTGCCGATGGTCAGTCATGTGGACCATACCGAGCATGACGTGGATATCCTCGTCACCGAGCAGGGCCTCGCCGACCTGCGCGGCCTGGCGCCACGCGAGCGCGCCCGGGTGATCATCGACAACTGTGTCCACCCGGACTACCGCGAAGCGCTGAACGACTACTTCGAGCGCGCCAGCCAGCGCGGTGGCCACACCCCGCATATCCTGCGCGAGGCGTTGGCCTGGCATGACAACCTGGAAGAGACAGGGCGCATGATCGCGGTCTGATCCAGCACAGATACCCGGTCGGTGACGTGCAATGCGTACCGACCGGATGACTGTTGCACTGACGCCCTCCTAAACTGTACTACTGTACCGCTTTAAACCCCCACTTCGACCCCGTCCTGCCTGACGCCCTTACTCGAAATGCACCATATAGGAGCAGACCGGTACAGTTGCGCCATTTTCAAGTGCAACAGTAGGGTCTATCAGTTAACTGAGTGATCGCTTTACTGTTGAACTGTATCTACTGTTCTGGGCGGGAGAGGAGGATCATTGGCACCAGTTAAATCACTCTCTAATGCCGCCATAAGCGGAAGGAAAAACATCATGGAACGTACCCTCAGTTCCGACATGGTTTTTGAAAGCAACGCCCAACAGTCCCACGCCTCGCTGCCGCTGCGCGTACTGTCCAACCTGCTGCTGTGGCAGCGCCGCCTCTCGAGCCGCCGTCAACTGGCTCGCCTGGATGCCCGCCTGCTGGCTGACGCCGGTATCAGCGAAGCCCAGCGCTACGAAGAGCTGAGCAAGCCGTTCTGGCGTTGAGCCAGGCAGCCGGCCAAGGCCGGCACCGAATTCGAAAACCCGTTGCAGGTGACTGTGACGGGTTTTTTTATGTGTACGCATAAACTGTACTGGTCATATTCAATGACCGACATAACTGTATTGTTGCGCAACGTGCGCATGCGCACCTTCACTCTGCAGCAGGCGCGCTCCCGCCACGGCGCCACGTGGTACGCTTGTGCGTCACCAGCTTGGTAAAAAGTACCGCAACAAGCTGTGAGTGCGTCTGAAAGCAAGAACCACCCTCAGCCCATGCAGGAGACAATCGATCATGTTCCGTACCCATTTGTTTGGCGCCGCGTTGCTGCTGTCACTGGCCGGTGCCGCCAATGCCACCAGTTTCATCGTTACCACGGACGCGGTCGTCGGTGCGGTCGCCGAGTCCACGGATGCGACCTCCGACATGACCTCGTCCCTGCGTGACGACAAGGTCGTGCGCGCAGCGCGTGACGATGCCGCCAGCTTCGTCGGCAGCGAAGGCGCCATTCGTGGCGTCAAGCTCGAAAGCGCCTTCGCCCACATCCGTCAGCAGATGCCTGCCCTGCAAGCCAGCGACACCGAGCTGGCCCAGGCGATCCTCGCCATCTGATGCATTACCCGATGCGCTGGCCCAGGCCGGCGCATTCGGGGTAGCCTTGGCGCCCCCTCAATACCAGTCTTCGAGACCCATGCGTTATTTGTCGCTACTGCTGTTCGCGCTTGCAGGGATGGGCACTGCCCATGCCATGGACGTCACCACCCAGACCCTGGTCGCCAGCGGCTATGTCACCAGCCAGGTGACCACCGCGCCCTTCGACCGCAAGCTGGTGCTGGAGGCCCGCGACGATGCCGCGGCCTTTGTCGCCAGTGATGGGCGGATACGCGGCGCACGCCTGCAGGCCGCCCTTGCCGCGCTGCACGAACAGTACCCGCGGGAATCCGTCGACGACCTTGAACTGGCGCAGGCAATCCTCGTCCAATGACCATCCTATGACTCCCTGTATTACCCGGAGATGCTCCATGCGTAAACCGCTGATCGCCGCCGCCCTCGGCTTCCTCATGCTGGCCGATGTGGCCCAGGCGCAAACCCTGGTGGCCACCAGCAACATCATCGTCCGCGCCTTTGGCCGGTCGATCGACTTCACCTCCGACACCACCACCTCGATCCGTGACTCCAAGGTTGTGCGCGAGGCCCACGATGACGCCGCAAGCTTTGTCGCCAGCAACGGCGATATCCGTGGCGCCCAGCTCGAAGCCGCATTCGATACCGTGCGCCAGCGCGTGCCCGAGGCTCGCGATGCCAGCGACCAGGTCCTGGCCGAAGCCATTCTCGCCCTGTGAAGTGCGTGCGTGCCTGGCTGCTTGGCTGCGCCCTGACGCTGCTGGGCGCGCCCGCCCTTGCCGACTTGCAGCTTGAGCTACAGGCCGCGGGTCTTGATTCGCAACAGCAGCGTGCAACCCAGGCATTGCTCGACGAGGCCTTAGGCAAGCTGCCGCCCAGGTTCAGGCAGCAGCTCGACCGCCGTGTCAAGGTGAGCTGGCGCGATGACATGCGCACCGATGCCTACGGCCAGGCCTCGCTGGTTTCCACCCTCGAACTCAACCGCCGCCTGCTCCCCGGCCTGGTGGATGGCAGCGCTGCCCGCGAGCAGACTGGGCGTCCCCACGGCACGGTGCGCCAGGAGCTGCTGGCCACCGTCCTCCACGAACTCACCCATATCTATGATCGGGCCCGCCTGTGGTCCAGCCCCGAGCGGCGGGAGATCAACCTCTGCAAGCGCCAGCATTCCAGCCTCGGCGACATCGGCCTGCCGGAACACTGCCGCGGTCAGACCGAACGCCGCTTCACCCTCAGCGATGACCCGCGTCTGCTCGACCTGGCTGGCTGGCCGCAGTACGTTGGCCGGCGGGGCGAGCGCGAGCAGCACAACCGCCAGCTGGTGCGCAGCCCCGACAGCTACGAGCTGAGCAGCCCCAAGGAATTCATCGCGGTCAACATGGAGTACTTTCTCCTCGACCCGAGCTTTGCCTGCCGCCGTCCGGCGCTCAACCGCTACCTGAGCGAGCATTTCAGCTGGGCGCCGCAGCAGTCCAGCTGCGCCAAGGGCTTGCCGTTCCTCAATGCGGGCAACGACTTCGCCCGTCAGCCCTTGGGCGAGATCGACCCCGAGCGCGTCTACTCGGTGGACTACCTGCTGGCCGAAGCCAACCAGAACTGGGTCAGCCGCTGGGGCCACAGCATGCTGCGCCTGGTGATCTGTGCCCCAGGCCGCCCACGCGGCCCAGACTGTCGCCTGGACCTGGACCAGCACCTGGTGCTGTCCTACCGCGCCTTCGTCAACGACTTGCAGCTGTCGAGCTGGGATGGCCTGACCGGCGCCTACCCATCGCGTCTGTTCGTGCTGCCGTTGGGACAGGTGATCGACGAGTACACCAAGACCGAGCTGCGTAGCCTCGCCTCGATCCCCCTCAAGTTCAGCCGCACAGAGCTCGAAAACCTGGTACGCCAGGCCGCCGAGATGCACTGGAGCTACGACGGCAACTACTATTTCCTGTCCAACAACTGCGCGGTCGAAACCCTCAAGCTGCTGCGCAGCGGCAGCGCCAATCCGCGTCTGGCCGACCTGGACAGCATCATGCCCAACGGCCTGCTCGAAGTGCTCAAGGGCCGCGGCCTCGCCGACACCAGCGTGCTCGACGACCCGCGCGAAGCGCTGCGCATGGGCTATCGCTTCGACTCCTACCGGGACCGCTACCAGGCCATGTTCCAGGTGCTCAAGCAGCAGTTGCCGATTCCGCAGACAACGGTCGAAGGCTGGCTGGAACAGGATGCCGAGCAACGCCGCCAGTGGTTTGCCAAGGCCGACCTGCGCACCAGTGCCGCCTTGCTGCTGCTCGAACAGGCCAGCCTGCGCCGGCAACTGCTGCTGGCCCAGGACGAGGTCAAGCAGCGCTATTTCACCGCTCGCGCGCAGAACGACGGCTCCATTGCCAAGGCCAACCAGACCCTGCAACAGATCCTCGCCAACAGCGGCTTCCTCAGCCGTCCGGCCGAACTGCTGGGCACCCAGGGCTACGGCCTGCCGCAGGCGGACGAGCGTCGGCAGCTGCAGAAGTCCAGCAGCGAGCGCCAGGCGCAGTTGCATCGCCTGAGCGCCGACCTGGACAAAGAGGCACGGGCATTGCTCGAACCCGCCCGCGCCAAGGAGATCGCGGCCGTCGAGACCAACGTCAAGCAGATCGGCGAACACCTGCGCGCCCTGCACAAGGCCGCGGGCGGCTTGCAACTGCCCTGAGCCTGGCAGACCGGGACTAGGGCGATTCCTCAGGTTCGCCAGGCAGATGCTCGTCCAGGCGCAGCCAGGGCAGGCGGCTGTCGGTCCAGATATGCCGCCGCGGCGGGGCCAGTTGCGGCCTGTCCAGCGTCGCTACGGTGATGTCGATGGTCTGGGGACTGTGCAGCGTGATCAACGCGACATGGGCGCCGCATCTGCCGCAGAAGTACCGGGTGCAACTGGCCGGCGCCCGGTAGGCGCGCGGCGTGCCCGCCAGCCACTGGAAGCGCGCGTAGGGCAGGGTGACCCAGGTCATCAGCAGGCCGCCGCTGACTTTGCGGCAGATCGAGCAATGGCAGTGGGCGACATCTTCCAGTGCACCTTCCAGCCTATAGCGCAGTGCCCCGCAATGGCATCCGCCTTCGTGAACGTCAAACATGCATGCCACCTCCTGCCTGGGGTCGAAAGCTGAATGAAAGCTTTGGCTCTTAGGATAGCGTCACTACCGGCGTAAGACCGGTCAGCCAGGGCAGTCGGAAAACTCCGCGCCCGGCCCAATTAACAACAACAATGGTGATACTGATGTCCTTCCGCGCCCGCCTTCCCTTCGTACACCCTCCGCGACTCCCTGCGCAGCGCCACCCGCGCTGATCCCAACGCCCGAAACGCCATTCCCGTTCGCCGCGCCACGCCTGGAGTACTGCCATGCTGACCTTCCTCGGCTTTGCCATGGTCATCACCTTCATGTACCTGATCATGACCAAGCGCCTGTCGGCCTTGATCGCACTGATCCTGGTACCCATCCTGTTCGCCCTGTTCGGAGGTTTCTACTCCGATATCGGCCCGATGATGCTGCAAGGCATCAGCAAGCTTGCGCCGACCGGCGTGATGCTGATGTTCGCGATTCTCTATTTTGCCCTGATGATCGATTCCGGCCTGTTCGACCCGGCCGTGCGCAAGATCCTCAAGATGGTCAAGGGCGACCCGCTCAAGGTCTCGGTCGGTACCGCCGTGCTGGCCCTGGTGGTGTCGCTGGACGGTGACGGCGCCACCACCTACATGATCTGCGTCGCCGCCATGCTGCCGATGTACAGCCGCCTGGGCATGAGCCCGCGGATCATGGCCGGCCTGATCATCCTGGCCGGTGGCGTGATGAACATGACCCCATGGGGCGGCCCCACCGCGCGCGCCGCCAGCGCGCTGCACGTCGACCCCTCGGACATCTTCGTGCCGATGATCCCGGCCATGCTGTTCGGCGTGTGCGCGATCCTGGCCATCGCCTACCTGTACGGCAAGCGCGAGCGCGCGCGCCTGGGCGAGCTGCACCTGCCGGGTGACGAGGTCGATCACAGCGAGATCAGCGTGTCCCAGTTCCCCGAGGCCCGCCGCCCCCGGCTGATCTACTTCAACGCCGCCCTGACCGTGGCTTTGATGGTTGCGCTGATCAGCGGCGTGCTGCCACTGCCGGTGCTGTTCATGATCGCCTTCAGCATCGCGATGATCGTCAACTACCCGTGCCTGCAGCAGCAGAAAGACCGTATCGCCGCTCACTCCGGCAGCGTGCTGGCCGTGACCGGGCTGATCTTCGCAGCGGGTATCTTCACCGGCATCCTGTCCGGCACCGGCATGGTCGATGCCATGTCCAAGAGCCTGCTGGCGGTGATCCCGGACGCGCTCGGGCCGTACCTGGCGGTGATCACCGCCATCGTCAGCATGCCGTTCACCTTCTTCATGTCCAACGACGCCTTCTACTACGGCGTGCTGCCGGTACTGACCGAAGCTGCCGCTCACTACGGCATCAGCCCGGTCGAGATGGCGCGCGCGTCGATCGTCGGACAGCCCGTACACCTGCTCAGCCCCTTGGTACCCTCTACCTACCTGCTGGTCGCGCTGGCGGGTATCGAGTTCGGCGATCACCAGCGCTTTACCCTCAAGTGGGCAGTGCTGGTCTGCCTGTGCATAATGCTCGCCGCGCTGCTCATGGGCATTTTCCCGCTGTTCAGCAGCCTCTAGAAATCCCGCATCACCCCCGCGATGCGCCTGACTCCGGGCGCATCGCCTTTATCGTTCGAAGGAATAGACATGGAATGGCTGACCAACCCGGAAATCTGGGTTGCCTTTTTCACCCTTACAGCGCTTGAGATCGTTCTCGGCATCGACAACATCATCATGATCTCGATCCTGGTCAGCCGCATGCCCAAGCACATGCAGCCCCGTACCCGGATCTTCGGCCTGGCCCTGGCCATGGTCACGCGCATCCTGCTGCTGCTCTCGATCACCTGGGTCATGCGCCTGACGGCCGACCTGTTCGAGGTGTTCGGCCAGGGCATCTCGGGCCGGGACCTGATCCTGTTCTTTGGTGGCCTGTTCCTGCTGTGGAAGAGCTCGCAGGAGATCTACCACGGCCTGGAAGGCGAGGACGAAAGCGGCGAGGAGCCCAAAGGCACCGGCGGCCAGTTCTTCTACACCATCATCCAGATCGCCATCATCGACATCGTGTTCTCGCTCGACTCGGTGATCACCGCGGTTGGCATGGTCTCGCACGTACCGGTGATGATCGCCGCGATCATCGTTGCCGTGCTGGTGATGATGCTGTGCGCTGGCACCATCAGCGACTTCATCGACAAGCACCCGTCGCTGAAGATGCTCGCGCTGTCGTTCCTGATCGTGGTCGGCACCGTGCTGATCGCCGAGGCCTTCGATGTGCACGTGCCCAAGGGCTACGTCTACTTCGCCATGGCGTTCTCGCTGGCGGTCGAAGCCATCAACATTCGCATGCGCACCGCCCTGGCACGCAAGCGCGGGCAGGATCGCGAGGCCGTGAAGCTGCGCAAGGACTATCCGGGCCAGTAAGCGTTCGGACTGCAGCACAAGAAGGCCCCTCGGGGCCTTTTTTCGTGCCCGCCGGGGGCGCCAGAGTTGTTTCAAAAATGTTTCAGCCTGTGCGATGCTGGCGGCACGGCCATGAGCCGACTACACCAAGAAGAACGCCCGCGGCCAGGCACGGCCCACGGCGTCACCCACAGGGGGCCTGCCTTATGCTCACCCTGCTCAACCTGCTCTCCGCCGTGGCCCTGCTGATCTGGGGCACGCATATCGTGCGTACCGGTGTCCTCAGGGTCTACGGGTCGAACTTGCGAAGAGTGCTGAGCCAGAACATGTCCAGGCGTCCACTGGCATTCATTGCCGGGATCCTGGTCACCGCGCTGGTGCAGAGCAGCAATGCCACCGCCATGCTGGTGACGTCGTTTGTCGGCCAGGGTCTGATGGCGATGACGCCGGCCATGGCAATCATGCTCGGTGCCGACGTGGGCACGGCATTGATGGCGCGCGTGCTGACGTTCGACCTGTCATGGCTGTCGCCGCTGCTGATCTTCCTCGGCGTGATCTTCTTCCTCTCGCGCAAGCAGACTCGCGCAGGCCAGCTGGGCCGGGTGGGCATCGGCCTGGGGCTGATCATCCTGGCCTTGCAACTGATCGTCGAAGCCGCCGCGCCCATCACTCAGGCCCAGGGCGTGAAGGTGCTGTTCGCCTCGCTGACCGGCGATATCCTGCTCGATGCCCTGGTCGGCGCGCTGTTCGCCTTGATCTCCTACTCAAGCCTGGCAGCGGTGCTGCTCACCGCGACCCTGGCTGGCGCCGAGCTGATCAGCCTGCCGGTGGCCATCGGCCTGGTGATCGGCGCCAACATCGGCAGCGGCCTGCTGGCCTTCCTCAGTACCAGCATGCAGAACTCCGCCGGGCGCCGCGTCGCCTTGGGCAGCCTGCTGTACAAGCTGATCGGCCTGCTGCTGGTGATTCCGGTACTCGACCCGCTGGTGCGCTGGATGGACCAGCTGCGCTTCAGCCCGCAGGAGCTGGTGATCGGCTTCCACCTGCTCTACAACACCTTGCGCTGCCTGCTGATGCTGCCCACTGTCACCCCGATGGCGCGTCTGTGCACCTGGCTGCTGCCTGACCGCGAGGACACCAACGGCCGCGCGCGCCCCCGTCATCTGGACCCCACCGCGCTGGTGACGCCAAGCCTGGCGTTGGCCAACGCGGTTCGCGAAACCCTGCGCCTGGGCGATCTGGTCGACAACCTGCTCGATGCCATGCTTGGCGCGCTGCGTGGTACTCAGTCAGCCCTGCCGCAACAGGTGCGTGCCACGGCGGAGGACGCCGAGGCCTTGTACAACGCCATCAAGCTGTACCTGGCGCAAATGCCGCGCGAGGACCTGGGCGAGCAGGACAACCGGCGGTGGGCGGAGATCATCGAGCTTGCGATCAACCTCAAGCTTGCCAGCGACCTGATCGAGCGCATGCTGCGCAAGGTCCAGCAGCAGAAGACCTCCCAGCGCCGCGAGTTCTCCGAGGTGGGCCTGCAGGAATTGTCCGGCCTGCAGGAACAGCTGCTGGCCAACCTGCGCCTGGGCCTGTCGGTGTTTCTCAGCGCGGACCCCGAAAGCGCACGCCAGCTGCTGCGGGAGAAACGCCGTTTTCGCGCCCAGGAACGGCGCCTGGCGCATGCCCATGTCAGCCGGCTGCAGCGCAAGGTGGTGCAGAGCATCGAGACCAGTTCGCTGCACCTGGAACTGATCGCCGACATGAAACGTTTGAACTCTTTGTTCTGCAGCAGTGCCTATGTGGTACTGGGTAGCGCGGACACCGGCGGGCTGATGCTCGACAGCGTGCCGGACGAGGCCCGCCTGTCCTGACCCGCACATTTTCCAAACACTGGCCTGGAAGCTTTCATGCGTTGCCTGTTGCTCATCTGCCTGCTGATCTGCAGCCTTCCGGGGTTTGCCCTTGACCGCACGAGGACCGAGGGCTACCTGTTGCCCAACGGCCTGCAGGTGATTCTCAAGCCTGGCTACGAGCGTGACCACGTGGCGATACGCCTGGTGGTCGGCGTGGGCCTGGATGACTTCAACTGCGAGCAGAAAGAGCTGCCGCACCTGCTTGAGCACTTGCTGTTCAGCGGCGTCGACGACACCGGCGAGGGCGGCCTGGAAGCCCGCATGCAGGCGCTGGGCGGGGAGTGGAACGCCTACACCAGCAGCACCGACACCACCTTCGTGATCGAGGCCCCCGCACGCAACCAGCGCAAGGTGCTCGACCTGCTGTTCGCCGTGATCCACGACACCCGTATCGATGCCAAGGCGCTGGCGACGGCCAGGAAGATCATCGAGCGAGAGGATGGCGGCCATTACGGCCACCTGCAGCGCTGGCTCGACCGCCAGGACATCGGCCATCGCGCCAGCGACCAGCTGGCGATCGAGCTCGGCCTCAAGTGCCCTGAGCGCTCGTCGCTGGACGACATGACCCTCGAGCAGGTCGAGGCCTTGCGCAACCACTGGTACGCCGCCAACAACATGACCCTGATCATGGTCGGCGGCCTCGACCGCCTGCTGCCGGCCTACCTGGAACGCACCTTTGGCGAGCTGCCGGCGGTGGAGCCGGCCGAGCGACGCGACCTGGAGTCGATCACCCAGCAGGCCGAACATCGCCGCGACCTGACGCGCGGCTGGGTAGGCGACAGCGTCAAGCTGCACTGGCTATTCATCGAGCCGGTGCTCGACAACGCCCACGACCAGACCCTCGAGCTGCTGTCGCGCTACATGGACTGGGCGCTGTACGACCAGCTGCGCCTGCGCAACGGCCTGTCCTATGGGCCGAGCATCCAGCGCGAGAGCTTCGGCAACAGTGGCATGCTGGGCCTGAACGCCGACCTCGAGCGCCAGGACCTCGACAAGGCGGTCAAGGTGCTGGAGGAATTGTTCGAGCAGTTGCGCAAGGACGGCCTCGACCCCGATACCTTCGAGCGCATCAAGCAGGCCGCCATCGCCCGCGAGAGCTGGACCACCCAAGGCAACAGCGCCCTGGCCGACTACTACTGGGGGGCGCTCAACGACTACACCGATGGCCGCTTCACCGACCCGGTCAAGAAGCTGCGCGAAGTAACGCTCAAGGACGCCAACGAGGCGCTGGACGGCCTGCTCAAGGAGCCGGGCTACCTGCGCATCGAGAAACCCTTGCTCGGCTATGACGAGCTGTACGGCATGGTGGCACTGGTGCTGGGGCTGATCCTGGCCGCTGGCCTGCTACGCCGTCGGCGCCACGCACCGCCGCCCCCGAGCGGCGCTACACGGGATCGATGAATCGGCGGTATCCTGTGCAGGTACTTAATCCAGACGGCCCTCCATGCCTCCTATACCGCAACTCATCCAGCGCGTGATCGAACTGCTCAAGCGCTACCCCGGGGTCATTGCCCTTGGGGGGTTCCTTTCGGGAATCGGCAGTTTCATCCTGGTTGACCGTCAGGCCGGGCTGGCCAGCTGGATCGCGGTGCTGATGCTGGTCAGCTGGGTCTGGCTGATGCTCGAGAACACCGTCACGCGGCTGTTCAGCCGCACCTTCCACCGCGAGATCCCGCAACCGCTGCTGCGCTATGCGACGCAGATGATCCACCAGGAAAGCCTGTTCTTCGTCCTGCCGTTCTTCTTCATCACCACCACCTGGAACAGCGGCCAGCTGCTGTTCACCGGCCTGCTCGGCGCGGCGGGGCTGATCTCGATCATCGACCCGCTGTACTACCGTTGGCTCGCGCCACGGCGCTGGCTGTTCATGGCCCTGCACACCCTGACGTTGTTCGCGGCTCTGCTCACGGCGCTGCCGATCATCCTGCACCTGACCACCTCGCAGAGCTTCAAGCTGGCTTTGATCGCGGCCATGGTGCTGTCATTCCCGAGCCTGGCGAGCAGCTTCCCGATCACCGACTGGCGCCGCGGCGTGGGCCTGGTGGCGCTGACCCTGGCGGTCGGCGGCTGCGGCTGGCTGCTGCGCTCTTGGGTGCCGCCCGCGACGTTGTGGATGACCGAGGTGGCGGTGAGCACCGAGCTGCAGAACCGCACGCCCGGCGACTCGCTCGACGAGGTGGCCGCCAGCCGCATCCGCGGTAACGGCCTGTATGCCTACACCGCGATCAACGCCCCGCGCGGCCTGAACGAGCGCATCTACCATGTCTGGCAGCTCAACGGCAAAGAGGTCGACCGTATCGCGCTCGACATCAAGGGCGGGCGCAAGGAAGGCTACCGGGCCTGGACCCACAAGCAGAACTTCCCCCCTGATCCGGTCGGCCGATGGCAGGTCCGGGTACTCACCGAAGACGGCCAGGTGATCGGTGTGCTGCGCTTCAAGGTGGTCGACGATGCGTCAACCACCCAAGGCCAGGCTCAGGCGAAGAACCAGTAGCAGACCAGGATCGCCGCGATCACGCCCGACAGCTCGGCCAGCAGCGCGCAGCCCACGGCATGGCGCGCACGCTGGATGCCGACCGCGCCGAAGTACACCGCCAGCACATAGAAGGTGGTCTCGGTGCTGCCCTGGATGGTCGCCGCCACCAGCGCCGGGAAGCTGTCGACGCCATGGGTCTGCATGGTCTCGATCAGCATCGCGCGCGCAGCGCTGCCCGAGAACGGCTTGACCAGGGCGGTGGGCAGGCCTTCGACGAAGCGGGTGTCCATACCCATCCAGTCGACTGCATGGCGAATCCCATCGAGTGCCAGCTCCAGCGCGCCCGAGGCCCTCAGCACACCCACCGCGCAGAGCATGGCAACCAGGTACGGCAGCAGGCTCTTGGCCACATCGAAGCCTTCTCGAGCGCCTTCCACGAAGGTCTCGTACACCTTCACCCGCTTCAGCGCCCCGATCACCAGGAACAGCACGATCAGCCCGAACAGGGTGAGGTTGCCAAGAATCGACGACAGGCTGGCCAGCGCCGCCGCCGACAGGGTGCCCAGGAAGGCCATGAACACGCCCAGCAGCACCGCGCCAGGGATCAGGTAGGCGAGCACCACAGGGTCCCACAGGCGCAAGCGCTGCATCACCGCGACCGACAGCAGGCCGACCAGGGTCGAGCAACTGGTGGCCAGCAGGATCGGCAGGAACACCAGAGTCGGGTCCATCGCGCCCTGCTGGGCGCGGTACATGAAGATGGTCACCGGCAGCAGCGTCAGGGACGAGGCATTGAGCACCAGGAACAGGATCTGTGCGTTGCTCGCCGTGGTGCTGCTGGGGTTGAGTTCCTGCAGCGCGCGCATGGCCTTCAGGCCGATCGGGGTGGCGGCGTTGTCCAGGCCCAGGCCATTGGCGGCGAAGTTCAGGGTGATCAGGCCAAGGGCAGGGTGACCGGGCGGTACCTCGGGCATCAGCCGGGCGAACAAGGGGCCGAGCACCTTGGCCAGCCATTCGACGATGCCCGCCTTCTCGGCGATTTTCAGGAAGCCCAGCCACAGCGTGAGGGTACCGAACAGCAGCACCATCACCTCGACCGACAGCTTGGCCATGGCGAAGATGCTCTCGACCATGGCCGCGAAGATGCCCGCATTGCCCCCGATCAGCCACTGCGCCATCGCGGAGACGGCCGCCACCAGGAAAAAGCCGAGCCAAAGGCCGTTGAGCATCCGAAAAGTCCCCGTGAAAAATGGGTGGGATCATAGCCTATCTTGTGGTCTCCAGCCCGGAGGATGTGGCTATCCAGACATGAAAAAGCCCCGACAAGTCGGGGCTTCGGATTCAGCTCAACGCTGGCTCAGCGATTGGCGGTCTCGCCAACGGCGGCCGCCTGCTGGCCGCGCAGGTGCGGCAGCGAGTTCCAGTAGCGCTCGCCCTTGGCGGCGTCGTACATGCCTTCCCAACGGGAAACCACCAGCACGGCCAGCGCGTTGCCGATCACGTTCAGCGCGGTACGGGCCATGTCCATGATGCGGTCGACACCGGCGATGAACGCCAGGCCTTCCAGCGGAATGCCGACGCTGCCCAGGGTGGCGAGCAACACCACGAACGATACGCCCGGAACACCGGCGATGCCCTTGGAGGTGACCATCAGGGTCAGTACCAGCAGCAGCTGCTGGCTCCAGGACAGGTCGATGCCGTACAGCTGGGCAATGAACAGCGCTGCAATGCTCTGGTACAGCGTCGAACCGTCGAGGTTGAACGAGTAGCCGGTCGGCACCACGAAGCTGCAGATCGCCTTGGGCGCGCCGTAGGCTTCCATCTTCTCGATCACCCGCGGCAGCACGGTCTCGGAACTCGACGTGGAGTACGCCAGCACCAGCTCGTCTTTCATGATGCGCATGATCTTGATGATCGAGAAGCCGAACAGGCGCGCCACCAGGCCCAGCACCATGAAGGCGAAGAAGGCGATGGCGAAGTACACCAGCAGCACCAGCTTGGCCAATGGCAGCAGCGAGGCGAAGCCGAAGTTGGCCACGGTCACGGCGATCAGGGCGAACACGCCGATCGGCGCGTAGTTCATGATCATGTGGGTGACCTTGAACATGGCTTCCGACACGCCCTGGAAGGTGCGTACCAGCGGCTCGCGAAGATCGGCCTGCAGGCTGGAGAGGCCCAGGCCGAACAGCACCGAGAAGAAGATGATCGGCAGCATCTCGCCACGCATCAGCGCCGCGAAGATGTTCGACGGGATCAGGTTGAGCAGGGTCTCGATGAAGGCATGCTCATGTTGCACCTCGGCCGCGGTGGCCGTGTACTTGGAGATGTCGACGGTCCCCAGGGTGCTCATGTCGATGCCGGCGCCCGGGTGGAACACGTTGGCCAGCCCGAGGCCGACCACGATCGCGATGGTGGTCACGATCTCGAAATAGATGATGGTCTTCAGGCCGATGCTGCCCAGCTTCTTCGCGTCGCCAACCCCGGCGATCCCCACGACCAGCGACGAAATCACGATCGGGATGACAATCATCTTGATCAGGCGAATGAAGATGTCGCCGGCAGGCTGGAGCACGTTGCCGATCCACCATGCCTTTTCCGCACTGAAATGGTTCAGCAGAGCGCCAACCGCGACGCCGAGGACGAGGCCGATGAGGATCTGCCAGGCGAGGCTTAGTTTTGCCTTCTTCATGTCATTACCTTTACTTCAAGTGGACACTGAAACCGGGCTAAAACCATTGTCCTAGAGCCATCCTGGGCAACCTGGAAAGACATGGCGCGGCGCGCGGCGACGGTGTGGAAGATCGTCGCAGGCGAACGCAACCGCGCCGTGGCCTGCGAAAAAGGCCGCAACTATTGCCATGGGAGGAGGGTCAGTCTAATGCCGGAAACGACTACCCCATACCGATTCGGCATAGGAAAGTGACGCTGAAAAGGGTGCGTGGACAGCGGCATCCGGACACGTTCGGTTTCCCGAACATGGCTCAAGCGCCAGAATCCGGCAGATTAGTCCGAATGCATTCGAGGGCATCGCATAGGTGTTCGACAATCCGAATGATTGTCGAAAGGCGGGTGACACAGCATGTCGGAGCGGAAAAAATATCGATATACGGTCGCCCGCAAATGTGCCCTATAGGAATAATCCTACGTAAGGGCAAGAAGATTCACTCCATAAGCGCTCCGGAAGCCAGGCCAGTGAAGCGTCATGTCTGACTCTGCTGACCTGAAGCTTCCGATGCTGCTTTACCTGACCCGGCCCATCAAGGAGGTACTCCCTGTACCCCTAGGCCACTCCGGTCCTGTAGCAACCAGAACAGCCCGACCCCTTGGTCATGCATCGACTCTCTTCAAGTGACGCACTATAGAAACGCGAATACGTGAACGTTCGGCTTCTATACAGTTACAACGCGATGAATTGTGCTCAGTACCAGTTCGGATCGCGCTTGAGCTGTTCACGAAGCAACGCCTGCATGCCTTCATCCGGTTCGCCGAGCCAGCGAGTCTGGGCATGACGCGTTGGTGACTTGTCAGCGGGCAGCCCCTCGGGAACCTCGACCAGCATTCCGTAGGCCTTGTCCTTGTCCCAGCTGAACGCCACGATCAGGCGCTTGTTCAGGCAATTCTGCTCTGTCTCGCACACAGGCCCGACCAGATACTTGTCGCCGTCTTCCTCGACGGCAGACATCTGTTGTTCGGAGCTACCGCTCAGGTTGATCACCCAGTCCGGCAGCCTTTCCTCCTTTTGGACCACGTCCTGCCAGGTATCCCTGTATTCAGGGTCCGCGCTCAACAGTTGATTGACGCGGAGCTGGCCGTCATTGGCCGCCATCGCCGCAGTACCACTGCCCAGGAGCAGGGCAGTGGCCAGGGCTGCGCAAAACGCCCGACTCATCGTCAACCTCGACCGCGACGTCCAAAGAAGAAGGAAGCGACGAACAGGACCAGGAAGACGATGAACAGAATCTTCGCGATACCGGTAGCGGCGCCGGCGATACCACCGAAGCCCAGTACGGCAGCGACAATGGCGATGATCAGGAAAGTAATGGCCCAACTCAGCATGGTGATTCTCCTTACTGTTTTTTGTCCGAAATCATTTCGGACGGCGCTTAGAAAACCCAGCGCTCCTGGGGTACGACAGTGTTCAACGTGGCCGGTGCAGCATTTGTCTCCGGCAGCCGATCGGCGGCTTGCACCAAGGTGCTGGCACGGGTCGACTGGATCTGCGCGAGCAAGGCGGTTTGCGCGGCGACCTGATCGGCCAGCCGGGCAGTCTGCCAGCTGTGGTACAGCTGACCGGCGACCAGCGTCAACATCAGCGCCAGGGTCAGAAACAGGACCTGGCGCAGGGGCAGTGTGGTGATCTGCGAGTTGTTGACGTCTTGGCGGTTCATGCCGGCTTCTCCTGCTGTACTTTTTATAAACCCTGCAAGGAGTATTGCAGCCTGCATGCCAGCTTTTGAAACCGCACAAAATCCTTTAAAATCAACTACTTAGCACGTACTTAGAGTGCTAGGCAGGACGTATCCTGCACGATCCCCCCTGCCAGGTCGTGCGATTTGCATGATCAGCCCTCGACCTTGGTCGCGACCTTGAGCATGTCGGCGTCAACACCACGCACACCGTTGATCTGCCGCGCGACCTCGCTGGCGATGGTTTTCTGCTCGGCGCTGACCACCTCCCCAGACAAGCACACCATGCCCTCCTGGCTCGTGACCTTGATGTTCAGGCCGTCCAGATTGCGGCTGAAGCGCAAGCTGGTCTGGATCTTGTCGATGATCCAGCTATCACTTGGCTGCGGGCCTTTGGGAGCGTCAACCGGGGTTTCGCGAGCCTTGGCCATCGCGGCGGTATCCATGCTGACCAGGTTGTTGACCAGGTAGACCCCGTCCGTGGAGCGGGCCAGGATACCGGCCAGCTCCTTGGCCTCTGCGCTGGCGACCTTGCCACGCAGGGTAACCACGCCTTCGCGGCTTTCCACCTCGATCGGCGCTTCATGGGTGACCCGGCTCCACAGCAGACGGGCACGGATGACCGCACCGAGCGTGGCGTCCTCCAGGCGCTGGGCATAGGCGCGCAGCTCCAGCGGCTGCTCCACCAGTTCCGGGTTGACCCGCAACTGGTTGTCGACCTGCTCGACCCCTTTGGTCGCCAGCGCGACGCGCTCAGCCAGGTCACGCTCCACGGAGTTTTCCACTTCGCCACTCAACCGCGCGGTGTTGTCGCTCACCTGAACCTTGATGGGGTACGCGTTGAGTACGCGGTTCAGCGTCAGGGCCGTCTGCAATGCACCTTCACGCCGCGCATCCTGCACGCCGTCGGCGCTAGCCACCGGCATCATCAGCATCTGGCCGAGCACCACCGCGGCACTCACCGCGGCCAATGGACGTGGAATGGGCATAAGACACCTCCGTAGGGCTAAAACCCAAGATCCTCGCAACCTGCATGCCAAATGACACCGCGCGAGAATTTGGATGTTTTTCAATGAGTTAGCGTAAGGTTGATCAAGCGGCTAGCATGCAATCAAGAAAATCAATCAGAATTGACCATGCAACTTGCCCGATTTTTCCGACACTAACCAAGATCTATCCCAAAGGAGCGTAGGAAATGGAATCAGCCCAGGACAACAAAGGCCGCATTCTATTGGTGGATGACGAGTCCGCCATTCTGCGGACCTTTCGTTATTGCCTGGAGGACGAGGGCTACAGCGTGGCGACCGCCAACAGCGCGGCCCAGGCCGAGACGCTGTTGCAACGCCAGGTCTTCGACCTGTGTTTCCTCGACCTTCGCCTGGGCGAGGACAACGGCCTGGATGTACTGGCGCAGATGCGTATCCAGGCACCCTGGATGCGGGTGGTCATCGTGACCGCTCATTCGGCGATCGACACGGCCGTGGACGCCATCCAGGCCGGCGCCGCCGACTACCTGGTAAAACCGTGCAGCCCCGATCAACTGCGCCTGGCGACGGCCAAGCAGCTGGAAGTTCGACAGCTATCGGCACGCCTCGAGGCCCTTGAAGGCGAGGTGCGCAAGCCCAAGGACGGCCTGGATTCCCACAGCCCGGCCATGATGGCGGTGCTGGAGACCGCGCGGCAGGTCGCCACCACGGATGCCAACATCCTCATTCTCGGCGAGTCGGGCACAGGCAAGGGCGAGCTGGCCCGTGCCATCCACGGCTGGAGCAAGCGTGCGCGCAAGTCCTGCGTGACCATCAACTGCCCGTCACTGACCGCGGAGCTGATGGAGAGCGAACTGTTCGGCCATAGCCGCGGTGCGTTCACCGGCGCCAGCGAAAGCACATTGGGGCGGGTCAACCAGGCCGATGGCGGTACGCTGTTCCTCGACGAGATCGGCGACTTCCCGCTGACCTTGCAGCCCAAGCTGCTGCGCTTCATCCAGGACAAGGAATACGAGCGCGTGGGCGATCCGGTCACGCGCCGGGCCGATGTGCGCATCCTCGCGGCCACCAACCTCAACCTCGAGGACATGGTTCGCGAAGGGCGTTTCCGGGAAGACCTGCTCTATCGCCTGAACGTGATCACCCTGCACCTGCCGCCGCTGCGCGAACGCAGCGAAGACATCCTGACCCTCGCCGAGCGTTTCCTGGCGCGCTTCGTGAAGGAATATTCGCGCCCCGCCCGAGGCTTCAGCGACGAAGCTCGCGCCGCGCTGCTCAACTACCGCTGGCCGGGCAACATTCGCGAACTGCGAAACGTGATCGAGCGAGCCAGTATCATCTGTGCGCAAGACCGGGTAGAAATCGCACACCTGGGCATGGGAGAACAACCTGCTGGCAATGCACCTCGGGTAGGCGCCGCGCTGAGCCTTGATGAGCTCGAGCGGGCGCACATCGGTGCGGTCCTGGCAACCAGCGACACCCTCGACCAAGCCGCCAAGACACTGGGCATCGATGCCTCGACGCTTTATCGCAAACGCAAGCAGTACAACCTGTGAAGTGGGCGATGAAGCTGCGCACGCGGCTTTTCCTCAGCATATCGGCGCTGATCACCGTTGCCTTGCTGGGACTGGTGATCGGCCTGGTCAGCGTGCTGCAGATGGCGTCGTCGCAGCAGACGCTGGTGCGCGATGCCACGCACGTCCTGGAGGTGGGCCTCAAGCTGCGCCAGAACCTCGGCGAGCAGTTGATCCTTATTCTCGACGATACGCCCGACCCGAAAAGCCTTGCGGCCTTGCAGGGCGGATTCCAGCAATTGCTGGACCAGGGACTGGAGCAGGGCGGCGAACGCTCCGGCCTGAGCAAGACCAGCAGCAACTACCAGGCCTTCCTGCAGGCGTACCGCAGCACGCCGGTCCCCGCCAACAGCATGGGGGTGGACGAGCCTTTGGGGGCGTCCTTCAACCAGGTGCGCACCGACCTGATCGAATCGCACAAGCAGGCCCTGGAGCACATCGCCCGCAGCGAGGAGCAAGCGCGCGACCGCGCCTTGCTGATCGGTGGGATGCTCGGCCTGATGGGTCTGGCCGTGCTGATCCTCGGTTTCATCACTGCCCATAGCATTGCCCGGCGCTTCGGTCAGCCCATAGAAGCCCTGGCCCAGGCCGCCGACCAGGTCGGCCAAGGCAACTTCGAGGTGACCTTGCCGGTAACCCAGGCCACCGAGCTGAACCAGCTGACCCGGCGGTTCGGCCTGATGGCCCAGGCGCTGCGCAAGCACCAGGCCACCAACATCGACGAATTGCTGGCCGGCCAGCAGCGCTTGCAGGCAGTGCTCGACAGCATTGACGACGGCCTGCTGATCATCGATCGTCAAGGCCGCCTGGAGCACCTGAACCCGGTGGCCCAGCGCCAGTTGGGCTGGGACGACAGCCGCCTGGGCAGTGGCCTGGGCGATGCCCTGCAGCGCCCGGAGCTGGACGAGCAACTGCGCCAGGTACTGCGCGGTGGCACCCTCGACCGTTTGCCGGAAGACCTGTGCCTGGAGGTCGAAGAGGAATCACGCCTGCTGACCTACAGCCTGACGCCGGTGAGCCACCCTCAAGGCCCGATCCTTGGCGCGGTGATGGTGCTGCACGATGTCACCGAACAGCGCGCCTTCGAACGGGTGCGCAGCGAATTCGTGCTACGCGCCTCCCATGAGCTGCGCACGCCGGTCACCGGCATGCACATGGCGTTCGGCCTGCTCAGCGAGCGGGTGAAGTTCGGCGCCGATAGCCGCGAGCATGACCTGTTCGAGACGATTGGCGAGGAGATGCAACGGCTGACCCAACTGATCAACGACCTGCTGAATTTCTCGCGTTACCAAAGCGGATTGCAGAAGCTTGAGCTGTCGCCTTGCGTGATCGATGAACTGCTTGACCGGGCCCGGCTGCGCTTTGCCGACCAGGCCGCGGACAAACAGATCGAGCTGGTCAACGAGCTGGAGCAGCCCCTGCCACGCATCCAGGCCGACATGGCGCAGCTCGACCGCGTGCTGGACAACCTGCTGCACAATGCCATCCGCCATACCGCCAGCGGCGGGCGCATCCGCCTGCATGCCCGGCGCCACGCCGAGCGTGTCATCATCAGTGTCGAGGACAATGGTGAAGGCATCGCCTATGGCCAGCAGGGACGCATCTTCGAACCGTTCGTCCAGGTCGGGCGCAAGAAGGGCGGGGCGGGGCTGGGCCTGGCGCTGTGCAAGGAGATCGTGCAGCTGCACGGCGGGCGCATGGGTGTGTTCTCCCGTCCTGGTCAAGGCACCCAGTTCTACATGGCGCTGCCGGCGTGACGCGGCTCAGGCCTCGTCGCCAAAGCGCCGGGCGCCCATGCGCCGGCCACGGGTGATCAGCTCGCTGAACTGCCGGGCGCTGAGCGGATGGGCGAATAGCCAGCCCTGGCCGTAGTTGACGCCTTCGCTGTTGAGCAACTCGGCCTGGTCTTCATACTCGATGCCTTCGGCGATCACTCGCAGCTGCAGCGCGTGCGCCATGCGAATGATGTGCGGAGCAACGCCACTGCTGGCCGCATCATGGCCCAGCGCATCGATGAAGGCCTTGTCGATCTTCAGGCAATCCACAGGCAGGGTCTGCAGGTAGGCCAGGCTGCAATAGCCGGTGCCGAAGTCATCGATCAGTACCTGGTGCCCCACCGAGCGCAGCGCCTGCAGGTTGTCACGCGCCACCACGACATCTATCAGCCCACGCTCGGTGACCTCGAAGGCGATCTGGTTGGGGCAGACGTGATGAAGCGCCAGCAACCTGGCGGCCACCACGCCGATGCGTGGCACCATCACATCGCAGGCCGCGAGATTCACCGAGATATACAGATGGCGGTTGCTGCGCAGCAGCTGGCCGAGCTGCTCGAGCACCCGCTGCAGGACAAAATCGGTGATCTGGCGGATCTGCCCGGTGTTCTCGGCCAAGGGAATGAACAGCTCTGGGCTGGTCAGGGTGCCGTCGTGCCGCCGCCAGCGCACCAAGGCTTCGGCACCCACGCAGCGTCGGCTCTCCAGTTCGAAGATCGGTTGGTAGAGCACCTGCAGCTCGCCGCGGCGCAGCGCCCCCTGCAACTCGGCGCTCATCGAGTGGCGCTGGCGGATCAGTTGCAGCACCAGCCAGCCGATGCAGCTGGCCAGCAACAGGCTGCCGGGAAACAGCAGCCAGAGCATGCCATGCATCTTCAAGGGCATGCTGGCCCGCGGCACGATCAGCGCCAGCTGGTAGTCCGGCGAGTTCGTCGGCATGCGGTAGACCAGGCGGTCGGTGGGTTCGAGCAGCGATGTATCAGGCGATAGCCACTGGGCCTGCGGCGGCCAGGGCTGGGCGGGGCCAAGCACGGGGATTGCCCTCCCGCCACGGTCGAGCACCACCAGCAAGCTGCCGCCTGGCGGCAGGTCGACCACATCGGCCAGGTGCCCGCGGGATGTCGAGACCCTGAACTTGCCGCGGCCGAGCATCAGCGCGGCCAGGTTGTCGTCCGGTTCGGTGGTGGTGTTGAGCCAGTAGCTGTACGTCGGCCCCTGGATATCCGGAGGGCGCAAGGAATGGACCAGGTGCTCGCCCACCCGGTTGGAACAGGCGACATTGCCATCAACGTAGGACGCTTCATAAATGAAGCGAGAGCTCAGGCCAACCTGCTGCAGGGCCGAAAGCATGTACGCGTCGCAACCCCGCAAGGGCTGGCCCTGGAGCTGGTCGACGCCTTCTCGCAGTTGCCCGAACACCTGTTCCAGGCGCTGCAGGAAGCGCTCGCCCCGGGCGTTCATCCGCTCGCTTTCGCTTTCGCGCGCCTGGTGCAGGATCACCCCGACGCTTGCGAACAGCAGTAGTCCCGCGCTGGCCAAGGCCGCAAGGGAGGCCAGCAGCCAGGGCCTGTAGAACACATGGCGCAGAGCGGCGAGGGTGGGTGACATCTGCAAGCATCCAGTTGAGTACCATGAGGTATAGCAACTGGGACGCAAAACAGCGTCGCCGTTGGGCGGCGCCTTAACGCTTGCTGTTCAGCACCTGGAGCATGGCGGCGGTCTGGGCATCCGGCACACCGTCGAAACGTTGCGGACGGAAGCGCATCTGGAAGGTTTCCAGGACCTGCCGGGTGGTGACGTCCAGCTCGCCGGTCTGCTCGATGGCGTAGCCGAAGCGGGCGAGCTGCTGCTGGTACCACAGGATGCTCGGCAGGCTGGCCGTGAAGCGCGCCTGCTGCTGCGCGACCGCGCGGGCATCCGGCCAGACCCCAAGGCCGGCATCGGCCAGGCGCTTCCAGGGGAACAGAGGCCCCGGGTCGAGCTTGCGCGCCGGCGCGATGTCGCTGTGCCCGATGATATAGCGCGGGTTGATACCGTTACGCTGGACAATGTCCTTGAGCAAGGCGATCAGCGACTGGACCTGGGCTTCGCTGTAGGGATACCAGACCCGTCCGGTGGGCGTATCGGTGAAGCCCGGGTTGACGATCTCGATGCCGATGGAGCTGGAGTTCAACCAGGTGCGTCCGTCCCACTGGCTGTCGCCGGCGTGCCAGGCGCGCCGGCTTTCGTCCACTAGCTGGTAGACCTTGGCCGGGCCGTCGCCGATCAGGTAGTGACTGCTGACCTCGCCATGGGTGAGCAGCGCCAGCGAGCGATCCAGCGAGGCGTTGGTGTAGTGCAGCACGACAAACTGGATGCGGTTGTCATGGTTGGCGGAGGGGTGGCTACGGTCGATGCGCAGGCCGGTCGAACAGCCGGCGAGGGTGAGCAACAGCAAAGCGGCGACAAGTTTTTTCATTGAGAAGGGCACGTTAGGGTCTGCGCGAAATCGCTACAGTATAACGTGCGCCCTGCTCAACGCGCAGCGCCTGGCACTTTATCGATCAGCGGCGGCTCCAGATACGTGCGCTGACCGTGGAGCGCCAGGGTTACCGAGGTATGCGCACGGTCCGGGCTATTTGTGCTCGACGCGGTTTCGCCCGCGATCCTTGGCCAGGTACAACGCTTCATCCGCCCGCTTGAGCACGCTATCGGCACGCTCGCCCGAGCGGAAGGCGCTGATGCCGATCGACAAGGTGGTCACCACCCGCTCGCCCTTGAAGTGGAAGGGGCATGCCTCGATCGCCGCGCGCAGGGTTTCCACCAGTTGGCTGCCCGTTGCCAGCGGCGTTTGCGGCAGCAGCAGCACAAACTCCTCGCCGCCAAAGCGGGCGATGACGTCACGGCCCCGCAGGTGCTTGCGCAATACATTGGCAACGATCTTGAGCACCTTGTCGCCGGCCAGGTGACCGTACCCGTCGTTGATACGCTTGAAATGATCCAGGTCGAGAATCGCCATCGACAGGTGGCCGCCGTTGGCCTGCCAGGCCTGTACCTGCTGTTCGACCTGCTCGGCCCAGCCAGCCCGGTTGGGCAAGCCGGTCAATGGATCGACCAGCGCTTTCTGGCGTTGCTCCTCAAGGTGCTCGCGATAGCCCATCGCCTCCTGCTCCATGTCCGCCACCCGCTCGGACAAGCCATGCAGCCGTTCGGCCAGGTCCTGCTCGCGCTGGTCGCGCTTTTGCCGGTGATCATCCATGGTCAGCAGCAGGCCTTCGAGCCGGTTGTCCAGCACCTGCCGCAGGCCGGCGAGGTCGGCGGCGCCGTGCACGCTGCTTTGCAGGCCATCGACCTGCTCGCGCAGCTCGCTGTCGAGGTCGCGCGCGGCGTCGGTATTGTCGGCATGACCGGCGCTGGCTTCCTGCAAATTGCTCTGGAACGATTCCAGACGCTCGTTGAGCTGTTGCAGATAGGCCTGGAATTCGTGCTGGCCGCTGTCGCTGATCGCCAGCATCAACACTGCCAGGTCATCGAGCACCGGGATCAGTTCGTACCAGTTCAGCCCATGCACCACGCGCTCGCGCATGGCGAGGGCTTGGGCCTTGTGGTGTTCAGGCAGGCTGAGCTCGTCGAGCAGGCCGACCAGGGTCTGCTCGATATGCGTGGCCACCGAGCTGTAGGAAGGCTCGCGGGCATCGGGAAGGGCGTAGGGGCCGTCTTCGTCGACCACTTCGGCGCGAGCGTGTGGCTCTGGCCCCTGGGGCAGCACGGTCACGGTGGGTTCGGGCGGCTCGGCGGGCAGCTCGGGAGATGGCTCTGGCAGTTCGAGGGGTGACCGTGCGACATCCTCGGCCTGCGCCTGAGGTTGCGCGAATGGCCCTGGCCCATCGGCATCGTCCGCGGGTTCCTGATCCGGGACAGGTGGCGGCGTCTCAGGCTCACCTTCACTCGTCACCGGTGGCGGTGCTGTTTCGACCGGTGCGGCCGCCGTTTCGGGGGCTGCTTGCGCCTCGCCCTCGCGTCCACCGAACAGCCGTTGCAGCAAGCCGGGCCGCGCGGCGTGTTCCGGGGGCTCCAGCGCCGAGAGGGCACGCCCCTGCAAGCCACTGAGCTCGCTGAGCAACAAGGGCATTTCACGGGACTGGGTAACGCGGCTTTCGAGCTGTTTGGCGAACTTCTTGAGGGGGCGGCGGACCTCGCCGGGCAGCGGCAGCGTTTGCAACTGAGCGACCAGCGCCGTCAAGGCCGTGCTGACCTGCCCGGTCCGGACTTCGCGACGCTGCTCGGAGTCGAGCACGGCCTTCTCCAGCCTTGGGATCAGCCCGGACAAGGCAGCGTCCATGTTGTCGCTGCGAATGACGTCGCGCATCTCTTTCATGCACTCGTCCACCGCCCGGTCACTGCCCTCGGCCGCCAGGGTGCTGCGCACCAGGCCACGGCGCAGCAAGTCGAGGCGGGCCGCCCAGCGGCGCTCCTGCTTTTCCTGTTGTTCGAGGCTCTTTAGGTATTTTTCTTTCCAGCGCTCGGCTTCTTCGGTCATGCCTTGAGTCCGCAAGGGGTTATGGCAATTAGCTCAAAACCGGCAGCGTATCCACAGTCAGGGCATCAGGCAAACGAATCTCGACGGCGACCGGAAGATGGTCGGAAATCGGTTGGGCGAGCACCTCGAAACGCTCGAGCGTGAGGCTGGGGCTCAACAGGATATGGTCCAGGCAGCGCTGGGGGCGCCAGCTGGGAAAAGTCGCCTGGACTTGCGGGGCAATCAGCCCCAGGTCACGCAGCGGGGAGTGCTGCAGCAGGTCGTTGGCGTGGGTATTCATGTCACCCATCAGCACCTGGTGGCGGTAGCCACCGATCAGCTCGCGGATGTAGGCCAACTGCCGGGCGCGGGTCTTGGAACCCAGGGCCAGGTGCATCATCACCACGATGAGCGCGTCCTTGCCCTCGCCGAACCGCACCAAAATCGCCCCGCGCCCGGCGGGGCCTGGCAGGGGGTGATCCTCGAGCAGCTGCGGCTTGAGACGGCTGAGCACGCCATTGCTGTGCTGGGCGAAGCGTCCAAGGTTGCGGTTGAGCTGCTGGTACCAGTAGGGGAAGGACCCCAGGTGGGCCAGGTGCTCGACCTGGTTGACGTAACCCGAACGCATGCTGCCGCCATCGGCTTCCTGCAGGGCCACCAGGTCGAAGTTGCCCAGCAGTTCGCCGATCTTCTGCAGGTTGCCGGCGCGGCCGATGTGCGGCAGCAGGTGCTGCCAGCTGCGGGTCAGGTAGTGCCGGTAACGCTCGGTGCTGATGCCGACCTGGATATTGAAGCTGAGCAGCCGCAAGCGCCCGTCCTCGGGCAACCCCGAGGCCTTGAGGTGAGCTTCGTTGACCTTCGGCTCATGAAGGCCAACGATGCGCGGGGCTGTCCAGCGTCGCATGCAGGCGCCGCCTACTTGGCGGCGCGCTCCTTGGCGATCAGCTGGTCGGCGACGTCGAGCACGCCTTCAGGCCCACCCGCGGTGCCCAGGTCGAAGCGGTACTTGCCGTTGACGACCATGCTTGGCACGCCGGTGATCTCGTACTTCTTCGCAAGCTCCTTGGCTTTCTGCACCTGGCCCTTGATGGCGAAGGAGTTGAAGGTCGCCAGGAACTTGTCCTTGTCGACACCCTGGGTGGCGAGGAACTCGGCCATTTCTTCAGGCTTGACCAGTTGCTTGCGCTGCTTCTGGATGGCATCGAACACCGCCGCATGCACGCTGTGCTCCACACCCATGGCTTCGAGGGTCAGGAACATCTGGCCGTGTGCGTCCCACGGGCCGCCGAACATGGCCGGAATGCGCTTGAAATTGACGTCGGCAGGGAGCTTCTCTGCCCAGGGGTTGATGGTGGGTTCGAAGTGATAGCAGTGGGGGCAGCCATACCAGAACAGCTCCACCACCTCGATCTTGCCCGGCTGGGAGACCGCCACGGGGGTGCTCAGCTCGATGTATTGCTCACCCGCCTTGGCCGGCTCGGCGGCCTGGACAGCGGCCATGCCGAAGGCGCTGGCGGCGACCAGCGCAGCGCCGAGAATCAGTTTACGCATGCTTTACTCCTGAGCATTCAAAGGTCGCCTCTACCGCGACCTGTATTGAGACAGGTCATGGAGGGCTCAAGTTCTTTAGTGTAACGGCAGTGAACATGAAAAAGGGCGGCTCGCGCCACCCTTTCATGTTTGCCCCGGCAGTATTAACACAGGGTTAACCCCGCTCAGTGAAGCCCTTGGATGTAGCTGGCCAGAGCTTCGATGTCCTTGTTGCCGAGCTTGGCGGCAATCGAGCGCATGGTCATGGCATCGCCGTCGTTGGTGCGGTTGCCCTCGCGAAAATCGGTCAGTTGCTTGGCCACGTACTGCGCATGCTGGCCGCTCAGGTGCGGGAACCCGGCCAGGGCCAGGCCCGCGCCGTTGGGTGAGTGGCAGCCGGTGCAGGCCGGCACGCCCTTGACCAGGTCACCCCCGTTGAACAAGGCACGCCCGCGCTCGACCAGCTGCGGGTCGGCCGCGCCCACGCTGCCTTTCTGGGCGGCGTAGTACGCGGCAATGTCTGCCAGGTCCTGCTCGGTGAAGGGAGCGAGCATGCCAGTCATCTCGAGCACGACGCGCTTGCCCGACTTGATGTCATGCAACTGCTTTTCGAGGTAGCGCTGGCCCTGGCCGGCCAGCTTGGGAAAATTGGGTACCAGGCTGTTGCCATCCGGGTTGTGGCAGGCGCCGCATACCGCGGTCTTGGCCTGGCCGGCCGCGGCATCGCCCTGGATGACGGACGCAGCATTGGCCGCACCTGCGACCCCCAAGGTCAAGAGCAGACTCACGATTGTCTTGTTCATCAGCTAATCCAACACGGCTAAGGGTGAAATGTTATGTGCCGGGACTGCCGCTCATCCACTCGATGATTGCGCGGTAGTCGTCGGTACTACAGTCCATGCACAATCCACGCGGCGGCATAGCCTTGAAACCCTGGGTAACATGTGCCACCAGTCTCTCCATACCCTGCGCGAGCCTCGGCTCCCAGGCCGCCCGGTCACCCACCCTGGGCGCCTGCGGCAACTGCCCTGCGTGACAAGCCGCGCACGTGCGGTTGTACAACGCCACGGGATCCTGTGTAGCCTGCGCGCTGAAAAACGGTATCAAGACACCGACGACCATCAGCCATCTGGTCATTTGCAATGACCTTCAGGGTTGGGGACCGAGCTGCGTTCTGCTGCGCGAGCTTGAAACCGGCACCCTGTGCGCATCGTCCTACGCTGGGATAATGCGCACACAAAAACTAAGGCATTATATACTTCCGTGGTCCATACGGAAACGACACTGCTTGCCGGGCAAGGCCTTGGCAACACCCACATCGGATATCGCATGCAAGTCAAAAACCCCATCCTCGGCCTCTGCCAGAAAGCCACTTTCGCCATCAGCGCGGCCAAGGTCGACCAATGTCCGGACGACCAGGGTTACGAGGTGGCTTTCGCTGGCCGTTCGAACGCTGGCAAGTCCAGCGCCCTCAACACCCTGACCCACGCAAGCCTGGCACGGACCTCGAAAACCCCGGGGCGCACCCAGCTGTTGAATTTCTTCAGTCTGGACGATGAACGGCGTTTGGTCGACTTGCCGGGCTACGGTTACGCAAAAGTGCCGATCCCGCTCAAGCAGCACTGGCAGCGCCACCTCGAGGCCTACCTGGGCAGCCGCGAATGCCTGAAGGGCCTGATCCTGATGATGGACGTGCGCCACCCGATGACCGACTTCGACAAGATGATGCTCGACTGGTCGCTGGCCAGCGGCATGCCGATGCACATCCTGCTCACCAAGGCCGACAAGCTGACCTTTGGCGCCGCGAAGAACACCTTGCTCAAGGTGCAGAGCGAGATCCGCAAGGGGTGGGGCGAAAGCGTGACCATCCAGCTGTTCTCGGCGCCCAAGCGCCAGGGGCTGGAAGAGGCGTACGGGGTGCTGGCGGGCTGGATGGAGCTGGAGGACAAGCCGGAGGCGTGAGGCTTTGGGGAGCCTTTCTGGATCGGGAGCGGCCGCTGCGCGGCCGATCGCGGGCGGTCCGGCGCCCCGGCGAGCCCGCTCCCACAGGGGTTCGAGCTGCACCGGGGAAGCTTCCACAGGTCAAATCGCGGGCAAAAAAAACCCCGGACTTCGTATGGGGAGGGGGAAGTTCGGGGTCCAAGTTCGGACCGCTAGGGCGGGGTCCGAATATCTGCCAACACTTAACACAACATAGGAGCATCGAAAGGCTTCACCAGCCAATCGAGTACTCAGAGTCACAATGCGTCGCGAAAGTTCCAGCGAAGTGCAAACTATTTGCGATGGATCAATGCGCCTCGTCCCAGTTCGCGCCCACGCCCACTTCCACCAGCAGCGGCACGTCAAGTTGCGCGGCATTGCTCATGTGCGGGCGGATCCCGGCCTTGACCTGCTCCACCAGGTCCTCGCGAACCTCCAGCACCAGTTCGTCGTGTACCTGCAGGATCACCCGCGCATCCAGCCCTGACTCGCACAGCCACGTATCCACCGCCACCATGGCACGCTTGATGATATCGGCCGCCGTGCCTTGCATCGGCGCGTTGATCGCCGTGCGTTCGGCGCCCTTGCGCAGGGCCTGGTTCTTGGCGTTGATGTCGGGCAGGTACAGGCGCCGGCCGAACAGCGTCTCGACGAAGCCTTGCTCCGCGGCCTGGGCGCGGGTGCGCTCCATGTAGGCGAGCACGCCGGGATAGCGGGCAAAGTAGCGGTCGATGTAATCCTGGGACTGCTTGCGGTCGACGCCGATCTGCTTGGCGAGGCCAAACGCGCTCATGCCGTAGATCAGGCCGAAGTTGATTGCCTTGGCGCTACGGCGCTGATCGTTGGTGACCGCTTCGAGCGCTACGCCGAACACTTCGGCGGCGGTGGCCCGGTGCACGTCCAGATCGTTGCGGAAGGCATGCAGCAAGCCTTCATCCTTGGCCAGGTGGGCCATGATGCGCAGCTCGATCTGCGAGTAGTCCGCGGCCAGCAGGCGGTAGCCCGGGCTTGCGACGAACGCCTGGCGGATACGCCGCCCTTCGGCGGTACGGATCGGGATGTTCTGCAGGTTCGGGTCGCTGGACGACAGGCGCCCCGTGGCAGCCACGGCCTGCTGGTAGGAGGTGTGGATGCGCCCGGTGCGCGGGTTGATCTGCTCGGGCAGGCGATCAGTGTAGGTGCTCTTGAGCTTGCTCAGCGAGCGATACTGCATCAGCACCCGCGGCAGCGGGTAGTCCTGCTCGGCCAGCTCCGCCAGCACGGCCTCGGCGGTGGAGGCCTGGCCCTTGGCGGTCTTGCTCAGCACAGGCATGCCAAGCTTGTCGTAAAGGATCACGCCCAGCTGCTTGGGCGAGCCGAGGTTGAATTCTTCACCAGCGATCTCGAATGCTTCGCGCTCGAGCTGGGCCATCTTCACACCCAGTTCCTGGCTCTGGATGCCCAGCAGCGCGGCATCGACCAGCGCGCCCTGGCGCTCGATCTTCGCCAGCACCGGCACCAGCGGCATCTCGATGTCCGCCAGCACCGGCCGCACGCTCGGGGTCTTCTCCAGGCGTGCCTGCAAGGCCTGGTGCAGGCGCAAGGTGATATCGGCGTCTTCGGCGGCGTACGGCCCCGCCAGTTCCAGCGGGATCTGGTTGAAGGTCAGCTGCTTGGCACCCTTGCCGGCCACGTCCTGGAAGGCAATGGTGGTGTGGCCCAGGTACTTGAGCGCCAGGCTGTCCATGTCATGGCGGGTGGCCGTGGAGTCCAGCACGTACGACTCGAGCATGGTGTCGTACGCCACGCCACGCATGTGGATGCCCTGGGACGGGTCACCGCCAAGGGCGCAATTGGCAAGTATATTGATGTCGTACTTGGCGTTCTGGCCGACCTTTGCCTTGGCCGGGTCTTCGAGCAAGGGCTTGAGCGCCAGCAGCACGCTGTCGCGGTCCAGCTGCCCGGGGGCATCGGCGTAGTCATGGGTCAGTGGCACGTAGGCCGCTTCATGGGCCTGGACCGCAAACGACAGGCCGACCAGCTGGGCACGCTGAGCGTCCAGCCCGGTGGTCTCGGTGTCGAAGGCGAACAGCGGGGCCTGGCGCAGTTTTTCGAGCCAGGCGTCGAAGCGGGCCTGGTCGAGAATGGTCTCGTACTTCGCTTCGACGGCTTGCGCTGGCGCAACCTCCTCGGCGACCTCGGGCACCGGTTCACCGGAGCGCGCGGCGTCGCGCTGCACCTCGGCGATCCAGCTGCGGAACTCCATCTCGGTGTACAGCGCCAGCAGCGCCTCGCGATCGGGCTCGCCGCAGACCAGCGCCTCGACCTCGACCTCCAGCGGCACATCGATCTTGATGGTTGCCAGCTGATAGGACATGAACGCCGCGTCGCGGTGTTCCTCAAGCTTCACCGCCAGGGACTTGGCACCCCGCACGCTCAGGCCCGCGACCTTGTCGAGGTTGTCATACACCTCACGCAGGCCACCGCCGATGCCGGTCAGCAGGCCCACGGCGGTTTTCTCGCCCACCCCAGGCACGCCCGGAATGTTGTCGACCTTGTCGCCCATCAGCGCCAGGAAGTCGATGATGTGCTCGGGGCCGACGCCGAACTTCTCGTGCACGCCGGCCACGTCCAGCACACTGCCGGTCATGGTGTTGACCAGGGTGATATGGCCATCGACCAGCTGCGCCATGTCCTTGTCGCCGGTGGAGATGACCACCGGCCGGCCCGCCGCGGCGCTGCTGCGGGCCAGCGTGCCGATCACATCGTCGGCCTCCACGCCTTCCACGCACAGCAGCGGATAGCCCAACGCTCGCACGCTGGCGTGCAACGGCTCGATCTGCACACGCAGGTCATCGGGCATGCTCGGGCGATTGGCCTTGTATTCGGCGAACATGGCATCGCGGAACGTACCGCCCTTGGCGTCGAAGACCACCGCGAACAACCCGTCCGGGTACTGCTTGCGCAGGCTCTTGAGCATGTTCAGCACGCCTTTGACCGCGCCCGTCGGCATGCCCTTGGAGGTGGTCAGCGGGGGCAGCGCGTGAAACGCGCGGTACAGGTAGGAGGAGCCGTCCACAAGGACGAGGGGCGCTAGGCTCATGAGCAGAATCAACCTTTTCGACGGGTCCGGCGCTAGAATATCCGGAAAACTGGACGACAAAGGGACAAGGTTATCATGCGGACACTCAATCGCCTGTTACTGCTCAGCCTGTTGGCAACCACGCCTGTCGTCTCCCTGGCGGCGGACGACGCCCCCTCGGCCGATCCCGAGGTGACCATTCGCACGGAAGGCGACAAAACCATCCAGGAGTACCGCCAGAACGGCTTCCTGTATGCGATCAAGGTGACGCCGAAGACTGGCAAGCCTTATTTCCTGGTACGCGCCGACGGCTCGGAAGGCAACTTCGTACGATCCGACCAGCCGGACATGCTGATCCCATCGTGGAAGATCTTCGAGTGGTAAGGTAGCGCGGTACCCTTCACATCAACCTGGCACTTCCAGGCGGAAGTGCCCGTATGGGCATTTTTTGATCATGTCAGTCTTCACCCCCGTGACCCGGCCGGAGCTGGAAACCTTTCTGGCGCCCTATGGCCTGGGCCGCCTGCTCGATTTCCAGGGCATTGCAGCAGGTACAGAGAACAGCAATTTCTTCATCAGCCTGGAACAAGGGGAATTTGTCCTGACGCTGGTCGAACGTGGCCCGGTCGAGGACATGCCGTTCTTCATCGAACTGCTCGACGTCCTCCACGAAGCCGACATGCCGGTGCCCTATGCCCTGCGCGACCGCGACGGCAACGCCCTGCGCGAACTGGCGGGCAAGCCGGCGCTGCTGCAGCCGCGGCTTTCGGGCAAGCACATCAAGGCGCCGAACAACCAGCACTGCGCCCAGGTGGGCGAGCTGCTCGCGCATATCCACCTGGCCACCCGCGACCGGATGATCACCCGCAGGACCGATCGCGGCCTGGACTGGATGCTGGACACCGGCGCCGACCTGCTGCCGCGCCTGACCCCCGAACAGGGCCGTTTGCTGCAGGCCAGCCTGGACGAGATCAATGCCCACAAGGCACAGATCCTGGCCCTGCCCAAGGCCAACCTGCACGCCGACCTGTTCCGCGACAACGTGATGTTCGACGGCGAGCGCCTGACCGGCTTCTTCGACTTCTACTTCGCCGGCTGCGATAGCTGGCTGTTCGACGTCGCAGTGACCGTCAACGACTGGTGCATCGACCTGGCTACCGGCGCGCTCGACGAAGCGCGCGTGCGCGCCATGCTGGACGCCTACCACGCCGTGCGGCCCTTCACCGCCGCCGAACACTCGCTGTGGCCTGCCCTGCTGCGCGCCGGCGCGTTGCGCTTCTGGCTCTCGCGCCTGTACGATTTACATTT
>NZ_DATELE010000299.1:0-4037 GCF_035277045.1 Pseudomonas sp.
CACTCGTTTGGCGAATACGTGTTCGATCACGGCTGGGCCGATGCCTGCGAGCGCGCCGGTATCGCCTACTATCCCAAGCTTCTGGGTGCCGTGCCTTTCAGCCCGGTGACCGGCCCGCGGTTGCTGGCGGTGGAACCTGCCGATGCGCTGCTGTTGCTCCAGGCCATTCCCGAGTACCTGGTAAAAGGCGAGCTATCGGGCGCGCACCTGAACTTCACCGACAGCGTGCTGGATGAACAGATAGGGCAGTTGCCTGGCTGGATGGAGCGCCTCGGCTGCCAGTTTCACTGGCGTAACCGCGGCTACCGGGATTTCCAGGACTTCCTCGATACCCTGAGCTCGCGCAAGCGCAAGCAGATGCGCAAGGAGCGCGAGCAAGTGGCGGGACACGGGATGGAGTTTCGCTGGTACCAAGGGCACGAGCTCAGTGAAGCGCAGTGGGACTTTGTCTATTCCTGCTACGCCAACACCTACGCGGTCCGCAGGCGGGCACCGTACCTGACCCGGGCATTCTTCAGCCTGCTGGCCGAGCGCATGCCCGAATCGCTACGGGTGGTGATGGCGGTGCAAGGTGGCCGCGAGGTGGCCATGGCCCTGAGTCTGATCGGCGGGGATAGCCTGTATGGCCGCTACTGGGGCTGCCTGGATGAATTCGACCGCTTGCATTTCGAGACGTGCTTCTACCAGGGCATGGACTACGCCATTGCCGAAGGACTGCAGCATTTCGATGCCGGCGCGCAGGGCGAGCACAAGCTGATCCGCGGGTTCGAACCAGTGCTGACGCGCTCCTGGCACTACCTCCTGCACCCCGGCTTGCACCGGGCTGTGGAGGATTTTTTGCAGCAGGAGCGGGAAGGGGTCAGGGCCTACGCCGAGCAGGCGTGGGCCGCGTTGCCTTACCGCAAGGCGTAGGAACGGGGCGGCTCAATCGACGCCAACGAACCCGCCAGTCTGGTGATGCCATAACCGCGCATACAGCCCTTGCCGGGCCAGCAGCTCGCTGTGGCTGCCGGTTTCGGCGATGTGCCCTTTGTCCAGCACCACCAGCCGGTCCATGCGGGCGATGGTCGAGAGCCGGTGGGCGATCGCGATCACGGTCTTCCCCTGCATCAGGGTCTCCAGGCTCTCCTGGATCGCGGATTCCACCTCCGAGTCCAGTGCCGAGGTAGCTTCGTCCATGATCAGGATCGGCGCGTTCTTGAGCAGCACGCGGGCGATCGCGATGCGCTGGCGCTGGCCACCCGAGAGCTTGACCCCACGCTCGCCCACCTGGGCATCGAAGCCGGTGCGCCCCTCGGCGTCGGTCAAGTGGGTGATGAACTCATCGGCACGTGCGCCGCATACCGCATTCCAGACCTCCTCCTCGGTGGCATCGGGGCGACCGTAGAGCAGGTTGTCACGGATCGAGCGGTGCAGCAGCGAGGTGTCCTGGGTGATCATGCCGATCTGCGCGCGCAGGCTGGCCTGGCTGACGTCGGCGATGTCCTGGCCGTCGATCAGGATACGGCCGCTGTCCAGGTCATACAGGCGTAGCAGCAGGTTGACCAGGGTCGACTTGCCGGCGCCCGACGGGCCGATCAGGCCGATCTTTTCGCCAGGGCGGATATCCAGGTTCAACCCGTCGATCACCTTGCGGGTCTTGCCATAGTGGAAGCTGACCGTGTCGAAACGCACCGCGCCGCGCTCGACCTTGAGCCGCGGCGCGTTCGGCTTGTCGGTCACGGTAACGGGCTGGGCGATGGTCTCCAGTCCGTCCTGGACCGTGCCGATGTTCTCGAAAATGCCGTTGACCACCCACATGATCCAGCCCGACATGTTGACGATGCGGATCACCAGGCCGGTGGCCAGGGCGATGGCCCCCACGGTGATCATCGACTGGGTCCACAGCCACAGGGCCAGTCCCGTGGTGCCGACGATCAGCAGGCCGTTCAGGCTGGTGATCACCACGTCCATGCTGGTAATGACGCGCGAGGCCAGCTGGGTCTTTTCGGTCTGTTCGGTGATCGCTTCGCGGGCGTACTGCTGCTCGAAGTCGGTGTGGGCGAAAAGCTTGAGCGTGGCGATGTTGGTGTAGCCGTCGACGATCCGCCCCATGAGCTTGGAGCGGGCGTCGGAGGACACCACCGAGCGTTCCTTGACCCGCGGCACGAAGTAATAGAGCGAGACGCTGTAGCAGACGATCCAGACAATCAGCGGCAGCATCAGCCGCCAGTCGGCTTCAGCGAACAGCACCAGCGCGCTGATGGCGTAGACCAGCACGTGCCAGAGCGCGTCCATGGCCTGCACCAGCGAATCGCGCAGCGAATTGCCCGTCTGCATGATGCGCTGGGCGATGCGCCCGGCAAAATCGCTCTGGAAGAAGTTGAGGCTCTGCTTGAGCACGTAGGTGTGGTTTTGCCAGCGGATCATGCTGGTCATGCCCGGGCTGATGGCCTGGTGCACCAGCAGGTCGTGCAGGCCGACGAACACCGGCCGTATCAGCAGGGCCACGACTGCCATCCAGGCCAGCTCGCCGCCGTGCTCGCTGAAGAAGTTTTCACCAGAGCCCGCCTGGGCCAGGTCGATGATCCGGCTCAGGTAACTGAACAGCGCCACCTCCACCAGGGCCACCACCAGCCCGACGACCAGCAACGCCACGAAGGTCGGCCAGACCTGGCGCAGATAGTAGAGGTAGAAGCGCAGGACACCGCTGGGCGGCGCCTCGGTGGGCGCTTCGCGGAAGATGTCGATGAGTTGCTCGAAACGGCGGTACAACATGGAAATCATGACTCCTGTTCGGCTCGATCGCGCATCGAGATCACGTCCCTGTGATGCTCATGTTCAGTCGAGGCGCTTGGCGGATTTGATGTAAACCGGGTCGGACGGCACATCGCGCATGCCTTTCTTCATGGTGGTCGGCGAGTTGACGATCTGGTCCACCACCTCCATGCCCTTGGTCACCTTGGCGAACACGGCATAGCCGGCATCGCGGCCGGGGTCGAGGAAGGCATTGTCGGCAACGTTGATGAAGAACTGGCTGGTGGCCGAGTTGGGGTTCGAGGTACGGGCCATGGACAAGGTGCCGCGGGCGTTGTGCAAGCCGTTGCTGGCCTCGTTGCGGATCGGGTCGCGGGTGTTCTTCTGCACCATCTGGTCGGTGAAACCGCCGCCCTGGACCATGAAGCCCGGGATCACGCGGTGGAAAATGGTGTTGTTGTAGAAGCCGCTGTCGACGTACTCGAGGAAGTTCTTCGTGCTGATCGGCGCCTTGTCGGCATCGAGTTCGACCTCGATCTGGCCAAAGCTGGTGTCCAGCAGGACATGGGTCTTTTCAGCGGCCATCAGGCTGGTGGCAAAAGCAACGGAGCAGGCGGCGAGGAGGATTTTTTTCAGCATGGGCTCAATGATCCTTGAGAGGTGGATGCGGCTGCCAGGAACTGCAGCACGGTCTGATTGAAGACCTGGGGTTGGTCAAGCGGCGTAGCGTGCCGTGAATCCTCGATGACCGCCAGTCGCGCCTGGGGTATCAGGGCCACATAGCGCTCTTTCAGTTGTATCGGGGTGTAATCCTGATCCGCACTGATCACCAGCGTAGGACAGCGGATCTGGCAGATGCGTTCCGCCACGCCCCAGTCGACGATGGCATCGAAACTGGCCAGATAGGCGCGTTTGTCGTTGCGCGCCCAGCGCTCGGCCATCTTGCGCCGCAGCTCGCTTTGCTGGGGCTTGGGAAACAGGCGCTGGGCCAGGCCCTTGCCCACGGTATCGACGCTGAGCAGACGCGCCATGCTCCAGCGCTTGGCCCACCAGATCCAGTCACCGCGGGTACGGCGCTTGACCTCGGGGGCGCTGTTGACGATGCACAGGCTGCGCAGCCAGTCGGGATGGTCGACCGCGAATTGAAAGCCCACCATGCCCCCCATGGACAGCCCGATGAAATGCACGGGCCCGGTCTGCAGGTGTTCGAGCAGGGCCAGCAGGTCTTCACTGAAGGTGGCGATGGTATAGCCGTCGCGCGGCTTGTCGGAGCGCCCATGGCCGCGGATGTCCATGAGGAT
>NZ_DATELE010000300.1:0-20069 GCF_035277045.1 Pseudomonas sp.
TCTGCCGATTGCGCAGCGCCCAGGCGGAAAGATTGAAACCCATCGGGACCTACTCCTTGGCCGCCACGTTCACCACGCGGTTGGTACGGTCCACGGGCCGCACCTGCTGTCCTTCCTGCAATACGTGGCCGCCTGCCGCGACCACCCAGTCCGTCGGCGCCACGCCCTCGAGCACCGACACGCTGTCGGTGCCATACGCCCCGAGCCGCACCGGCGCGCGCTCCAGTCGATTATCCTTGGCGACCCGCCAGACATAGGCCTGGCCATTTTCAGCGGTGACCGCCGACAACGGCACCGCCAGCGTCGCGTGCTCGGCCTGGGTGATGAACACCCTGGCGCTCTGGCCCAGTTGCGCGGGCACCGTGTTGGCGGTGAAGGCGATGCGCGCCGCGAAGGTACGGGAACGGGGATCGGCCGCGGGCGACAGTTCGCGGATGTGTCCGGCGAAGCGCTGGTCGGGCTGCGACCACAGCTCGACACTGACCGCCTGCCCCACCGTGAACCGGCCGAACTGCTGTTCGGGCACACCGATCGCCACCTCCCGCTCGCCGTCGGCGGCCAGGGTAAACACCGTCTGGCCCGCCGCGACGACCTGGCCGACCTCGACCAGGCGCTTGGCGATCACCCCGTCACGCGGTGCGCGCAGCACCGCGTATCCCGCCTGGTTGCCGGCCACGTCGGCCTCGGCACGCGCTTGCCTGAGCCGCGCCATGCCGGCCCGGTAGAGGTTTTCGGCGCTGTCGTACTGGGAGTGGCTGACCATCTGCCGGTCCAGCAGTTTCTGGTAGCGGTCGCGTTCGGCGCGCACCAGGCTTAGGTTGGCCTCGGCCGCCGCCAGCTGGGCGCGGTTGGCATCCAGCTGCAACCGGACGTCCTGCGGGTCGAGCTCGGCCAGTGGCTGCTCGGCCTTGACCCGCTGCCCTTCCTCGACCAGGCGCTTGCTGACCTTGCCGGCAATACGGAATGCCAGCTCAGGCTCGAAGCGCGCCCGCACCTCGCCCGGGTAGCTGTCGGCAGCGGCGCTGGCCGGCCGGGGCTGAACCACCAGCGCCGGACGCGGCGCGGCGGGCGGCGCGGCTTGCTCCCCGCAGGCAGCGAGCAACAGCGCAACTACAGTGGGCACGGCAAGGGGCAAGACATGGCGCAACATGGTGAATGACCTTCTGCGAGGGGCATTTCGAATATTTATACTGACCAGTATATTAATCCGGGAAATCGAGTCGCGGAAGTCGGCGGCGGTGAGAAAAAACGTATTTATGAACTGGCGGCCGGTTACAGCGGTCGTCTGCACAACCCGGTAACATGAGCGACCTTATTCAGCACATGCACACCACGATGCCCAAGCACGCACCCATCGGCCCAGGCCGGCCAAAGGACCTGGCCAAGCGCGAGGCCATCCTCGAAGCTGCCAAGGCCCTGTTTCTAAGCCTTGGCTACGCCAACACCAGCATGGATGCGGTCGCCACGGCGGCAGGTGTTTCAAAACTCACCGTCTACAGCCATTTCACCGACAAGCAGACCTTGTTCGAGTCGGCGGTCATGGCGACCTGCCAGGCGCAGTTGCCCGAGATGATCTTCGAGTTGTCGGCGGATGTGCCGGTGGAGCAGGTGCTGCTGACCATCGCCCGCAGTTTCCAGGCGCTGATCAGCAGTGACGAGGCGATCAAGCTGAGCCGGCTGATCATTGCCTTGGGCAACCAGGATCCGGGGTTCGGACAGTATTTCTATGAAGCCGGGCCAAAACGGGTGCTGGGGGAGATGGAAGCCTTGTTGCGCGATGTGGATGCCCGCGGGCTGCTGCGGATCGAGCATCCGGCGCGGGCGGCCGAGCAGTTCCTGTGCCTGGTGAAGGGCGCGCCGGACTATCGCCTGCTGCTGGGGTGCGCCCCGGCGCTGGACGGCGCGCAGGCGGAGGCGCATGTGCGGGAGGTGGTGGGGATGTTCATGCGGGCTTACCGTGCCTGATCATCGCATCGCCTGCCCTTTTAAGCGGAGATTTCACGGCGTATGACCGAGATGGTCGTGCCCGCTTTTGTGGCAACTGTCTTTGTACCCTGCCAGCATCGCATCAGCTTGTGATCCAGCGCCCCGGTGAGGGCTCCGCCCTCATTTCGCGCAGGACTACCGGTTCGCGCGGTCAGGGCAGGGAGCACGGAGAGCGGCCTGGGGGCCCGGCCACCGCGTCAGGGCTTCAAGGCCTTCTTGGGATAGATGTCGTACCGGCTCGACTTGCCTTCCAGGCTATGGCTCGGCTTGGGCCCTTCGATGATCGGCGCCTTGCGGGGGCGCTTCACCACCACCCGGTGAGTCGCCAGCGCCAAGGCCGCTTCGAGCAACGCCGGTGCATCCAGGTCATCGCCCACCAATGGCCGGAACACTCGCATTTCCTTTTTCACCAAGGCGCTCTTCTCGCGATGGGGGAACATCGGATCAAGGTAGATCACCTGGGGCGGCTCACCTTGCCATTGGCGCATGTGCTCGATGGCGTTACCGGTCAGCAGTCGCATGCGCGCCACGATGGCGCCGATTTCCGCGTCGTCGCGGGCACGCATGAGCCCGTCTTCCAACAGCGCGGCAACCAGCGGCTGGCGCTCTATCAGGGTCATCTGGCAGCCGAGGCTGGCCAGCACGAAAGCGTCCTTGCCCAGCCCGGCCGTGCAGTCCAGCACCTGCGGGCGTACCCCCTGGGAAATGCCCACCGCCTTGGCGATCATCTGCCCGTTGCCGCCGCCGAACAGGCGCCGATGCGCCGCCTGGCCTTCGACGAAGTCAACACGCACCGGTCCTGGCGCCTGCGGCCCCAGTTGCTGGACCTGCAAGCCGTCGGTGCCGACCTGCACGGCAAACCCGGCCTCGGCATCCATCAGCGGTAACCCCAGACGCTGCGCCCACGCCTCGGCCTGCGCCTGGAATTCCGGGGCCAGGGCCTCGACCCGAATGCCGCCTACCTGCTCTTGCTCGTCCATCAGTTCACACGCTCAAAAAAATTCAAGAAAGCTCCGGCCTGGGCCGATACATGCAGTATCCGCTATTGTGCCAGAGCCCTACACCCGCGACTGCCATGACTGACACCCTTCCACTCGGCAGTGCCTACCTTTCGCCCGTTGGCGACTACAGTCGGCACAACACCCAGGCACTGGGCGGCGTCAGCCATCTGTGGCAGGACTTCTTCGCCCGGGCCCTGGCCGAGCAGCAAGGCGACGATGGCGAAGCCGCGGTCACCACCGAACAGCACTACGACAAGGTCAGCGGCGAACCTGTCGGTGGCGCGCGAGTGCTGGCCCTGATCAACACCCAGCGCCTCTGCGAAGTGAGTGACACTGTCGTCGCGCCGCCCGAGCCGCTGTTCCTGCCCAAGGCCGAGTTCGAGATGGACCTGCTCGACCCCGCACCCGAACCCTTCAGCGCGACCGAGCTGATCGAGCAACAGCGCGACCTCGACCTGAACACCAGCTGGCTGCGCCCGGTGGTCATGAACCAGGGGCAGGCGCCTGCCGAACCCGGCCCGGGCCCAGCCCCACGTGCGCTGTTCCTGCCAATCGCCGAGCTCGAGACGAGCCTGTTGGAAAACGCCCCGGAGCCTTTCGACGAACCCACGCTCGCCGCCCAGCAATCGGCACTGGACTTCGACAATCACTGGGCCCGCCCCGTGGTCCTGAACAACGTTCGCGCCTACGCCTGACATCAACGGCAGATCTGCCAGCGCCCCATGTCCATGTGGAAGTGATTGTGGTGGGCGGCATTGTAGTCAGGCCCTAATACCGTGCTGAAGCTCTCGCACGCGGCCTTTTGCACATCGCGCAGAAACCGGGCCTTGGCGCCCTGCCCCTGCCAGTCCTTCGACAGCACCACGCGCTGCCCATCGGCCAGGCGAAAGCCGCTGATGTCCAGCGCATTGGCCGTGGCGTGCTGGCTCAGCCGCCCCTGCTTGCGGTGGTAGACGTTGCGGCAGGCGAAGCTGCCCAGGTGCTCGACTTGCGTCACGCGCTGGCCAAAGGCGCGTTGCGCCGCCGGCTGCAGGCCATGCTCCTCGAACAGGGCATAGGCCAATGCCAGCGGGCAGCTGGCGAGAAAGCTGCTCGACAGGCGTGCCTGGCCGGCTTCGATGCGCAGTACGTTGTTCAAGGGGCAACTGGCCGAGGCCGGGCTGTCGGCCTGCTTGCGGTAGCGCACGGATGAGGTCGCCAGCGCCTGCTCGCAGAGCATCGGGTCATCGCGCAGACGAGACAGTTTGTAGGGGGTCAGCAGGTTCGGCGCCTGCTTCACATCAAACGCGGCCCAAGGATTCCAGGCGTCGGGCAGGCGCCAGCCCTGGTACCAGGCCACGCCTGCCGCGAGCAGCAGGATGAGCAGCAGGATCATCGACGGACGCATGGCGCCTCAGCGGCGGAACAGGTCGTTGAGCTCGGCGAACGGCAAGGCCTGCTCACCGTAGCGGAACGTGCCCTGGTCGCGGATTTCCAGGGCCGCACGCTGCAGCGCACCGAAGGCCGCGCGTGCCAGCGAGGAGCCTACGCTGATGCGCCGCACGCCAAGGTCCTGCAACTGGTTCACCGACAGCGGCACCCCGCTCATGCCCATGAGCACGTTGACCGGTTTTGGCGCCACGGCCTGCACCACCGCGCGGATCTCGTCGATGCTGCGCAGCCCCGGCGCGTAGAGCACATCGGCACCCGCCTCGGCGAAGGCTTGCAGGCGCTTGATGGTGTCATCCAGGTCGAGCCGGCCATGCAGCAGGTTCTCGGCGCGCGCGCACAAGGTGAAGGGAAATGGCAGGCTGCGGGCAGCCTCGACGGCGGCCCGGACCCGCTCCACCGCGCGGCCGAAATCATAGACCGGTGCATCGGCCCGCCCGCTGGCGTCTTCGATCGACCCACCCACCAGACCGGCCTGGGCTGCGCGCAGGATGGCCTCGGCGCAGCCTTCGGGCTGGTCGGAGAAACCGTTCTCCAGGTCAGCCGCCACCGGCAACGGCGTGGCATCGACGATACTCTGGGCGTTGGCCAGGGTTTCTTCCAGGCTCATCGCCGCTTCGGCATCCGGGCGGCCCAGGGAAAATGCCAGCCCCGCGCTGGTAGTCGCCAGGGCCTCGAAGCCCAGGCTCGCCAGCAGCCGGGCGGAGCCTGCATCCCAGGGATTGGGAATGACAAAAGCGCCGTCTCGCTCATGCAGGGCCTTGAAGGCTTCGGCTCGCAGGGTTTGCACATCCATGGTCACAACCTCAGGCAGGAGAAAGGAGTCGTCAGAGTAGTCCCAGTTGTTCGACCTCGGGCGCGCGCGGCAATTCCGGCAAAGGTGCAAGCCCGGGCAGGCGCTCCATCAAGCGCCGGTGAAACAGCTGGGCGAGCGCGGCGGCCTGCAGGTTGTCGGCGGTGTGCAGGAAGACATAGGGGCTGCGGCCTTCTTCGACCCATGCCGCGACCTTGTCCAGCCAGGGCACCAGGAACGGCTCGTTGGCCTCCAGCACCGGGTGGCCGATGAAGCGCACCTGTGGATGCTGGCTGAACGCCGCCGGGCGCGGCGGCACATTGGGTTTCTTCGCCTGGGCGTGCAGCACGCCAGGCTCGCGCGAGGTGCAGCTGAACAGGGCGCGCGGATCGAGGCAGATTCGCTCCACGCCACGCTCATGCAACAGGCGGTTAAGCTGGCGCTCCGCCTCGCCCCGCGCAAAGAAGGCGTCGTTGCGCACCTCCACGGCCACGGGCGAGCCCACCTCGTCAAGAAAATGCATCAGTTCGCCGATTCTGGCGGGGCCAAAACCCGCGGGAAGCTGTAGCCAGTAGGGCGCAACGCGCGGGCCGAGCGGTGCCAGCAGCCGCATGAAATCAAAAGCAGCGTCAACACGCTCGCGCAGGTCACCGGCATGGCTGATATCACGAGGGAACTTGGCGGTGAAGCGGAAGTGCGGTGGCATCACCTGAGCCCAGCGCTCTACCGTCGTGACGGCGGGACGGGCATAGAAGGTGGTATTGCCTTCAACGGCATTGAAGACCTGGCTGTAGAGCGCAAGGAAGTCGGCAGGGCGAGCGTCGGCGGGATAGAGGTACTCGCGCCAGGCGTTTTCACTCCACGAGGGGCAACCGAGGTAATAAGGCGCAGGGGATGCGATCATGCATCAAATGTACAGGTCCAGCCCCATCACTTCTATCTCCCAGTCCACGAAACCCGCGGTGCTGAGGTAGCTGGCAAGGGCGGTGGCCGTGCGCCGGTCCTGGGCGCGGGGGTGGATCATGTCTTGCTGGCGGGCCGGCAGGCCACTGGACGGGCGAGCACCCCTGGCCGGTTGGGCCACCTCCGGCTCACCGATCAGTTCCGCGTCTTCCACGCTCTCATCGCGGGCCGGCGCTTTGCGCGGGGCACGTTTGACTGGGTAGGAAGACGAGGAAAAACCGTCGATACGCATGAAAGGGCTACTCGGGATCAATGATAGCAATCTAGCAGCATCAGAGTCCCTTCGCTAATGCCCACGTGATAACTGGACCACAGACCAGACAAAAGGTTTTATAGCGACTGGCGATAGCCGACGAACTGCACTCAACGCGCCTTCGGCGTGGCCACATTGTCACGCAGGTAGACCGGCTGCGCCTGATCGGCAGCAATGGCTTCGCCGCGCGTCCAGGCAAAGCCTGCGAGGCTCAGCAGGTCGAGCGCGTTGGGCAACAGGCTGGCATCGCTGGCGCAGGCCTTCACGGCCAGCCGCTCGGCGTAGCCCCAGCCGGTGCCGGCACCAAACCAGTCACCGCTGCTGCCGGGGGGCAAGGCCACGCGCTCGGGCGCGATCACCGTCTCCTGGCCGCACAGGCGCATTTCGCCCTCAAACGCCTGATAGCAGCCCCAGTACACCTCATCCATGCGCGCATCGATGGCAGCGGCCACCTGCAGCGCGCCGCGCTCACGCAAGGCGCCCTGGGCCAAGGCCGCGAGGTTGGACACCGGCAGCACTGGACGGTCGAGGGCGAAGGCCAGGCCCTGCACCACGCCGATGGCGATGCGCACGCCGGTGAAGGCGCCTGGCCCACGGCCAAAGGCGATGGCGTCGAGCGCGTTCAGGCCGACGCCGGCATCGGCCAGCAGCGCCTGGATCATGGGCAACAGCTTCTGCGCGTGCTGGCGCGGGATCACCTCGTAATGGCTGCTGACGCGCCCCTCGTGCAGCAAGGCAACGGAGCAGGCTTCAGTGGCGGTATCCAGGGCCAGCAAGGTGGTCATCGAAAGCGGTTCCAGGTGTCAGAAAAAGAGCGGCAGTATAAACGACAACGGCCCGCAAGCGGGCCGTCGTGTGCATCAAGGGACGGATCAGCTCAGGGCTGTCAGCACCTTGGCGGTGATGGCTTCGACCGAGCCGACACCTTCGATGTGGCTGTACTTGGGCTTGCCACCATTGGCGTTCGAGAGCTTCTGGTAGAAATCCACCAGCGGCTTGGTCTGATCGTGGTAGACCGACAGGCGATGACGCACGGTTTCTTCGGTGTCGTCCTTGCGCTGCACCAGCTCTTCACCGCTGAGGTCGTCCTTGCCTTCGACCTTCGGCGGGTTGTAGACCACGTGGTAGACGCGGCCCGAGGCCTCGTGCACGCGGCGGCCAGCGATACGCTGGACGATCTCTTCGTCAGCCACGGCGATCTCGACCACGGCATCGAGCTCGACGCCAGCGGCAACCAGGGCTTGCGCCTGCGGGATGGTCCGCGGGAAACCGTCGAACAGGAAACCGTTGACGCAGTCTGGCTGGGCGATACGGTCCTTGACCAGGTTGATGATCAGCTCGTCGGAGACCAGCTTGCCAGCGTCCATGATCGCCTTGGCTTCCAGGCCCAGCGGGGTGCCAGCCTTGACCGCGGCACGCAGCATGTCGCCGGTGGAAACCTGTGGAATACCGAACTTCTCGGTGATGAATTTTGCCTGAGTACCTTTACCGGCCCCGGGAGCTCCCAGCAGAATCACGCGCATCTTGTGCTCCTCAATTTTTTGTAAGCAAATCAGTGGATTCGGCATGCAGGGCCAAGTCCGGAAAAACGGGTATCGACCACAAATGGGTCAAAAGGCTGCTCAAGATACACAGCGCCCGACACCCATACAAGCATCCCCGGGCAGGAACGCCACCCCGCTGGCGGCCCGTTCGCGCAGTGGTTGCAACCGGCGCAACCACCTTGCCAAGCCTGCCTGCCGTGCCGTCCACAGGACCCTCTGCCGACCCTCGGCACAACCCTAGCCGGTGTTGCGCAACCCGGCCGCGATACCTGCCACGGTCACCAACAAGGCCTGCTCCAACGGGCTGTCCAGAGCGGCCTGGCGATCGCGCGAGCGCGCCAGCAGCTCGGCCTGGAGGCGGTGCAGCGGGTCGAGGTAGGTGTTGCGCAGGCGGATGAATTCCAAGGTCTCGGGGCTGTGCGCGAGTAGCACCTGCTGCCCGGTCAGGCCGAGCACCACCTGGCACGACTGCGACAATAGGTCGCGCAATTGTGCACCTAAAGGAAGCAGTGACGGTTGCACCAGACGTTGGTCGTAGGCCTGGGCGATTTCTGCGTCGGCCTTGGCCAGGACCATCTCCAGCATGTCGATGCGCGTACGGAAAAACGGCCACTGCTCGCGCATCTCGGCCAGCAGCGCGCCCTCCCCCCGCGCCAGGGCGTTGGTCAATGCCGTCTCCCAGCCCAGCCACGCGGGCAGCATCAGCCGCGTCTGGGTCCAGCCGAAGATCCACGGAATGGCCCGCAGGCTTTCGATACCGCCGGCGCGGCGCTTGGCCGGCCGGCTGCCCAGTGGCAAGCGGCCCAGTTCCTGCTCAGGCGTGGACTGACGGAAGTAGTCGACAAAATCGGGGTTTTCGCGCACCACCGCCCGATAGGCTTGGACGCCATCGGCGGCCAGCTGGTCCATTACCTCGCGCCAGGCCGGCTGCGGGGGCGGCGGAGGCAGCAGCGTTGCCTCCAGCACCGCGGCCAGGTACAGGTTGAGGTTCTGCTCGGCAATGCCGGGCAACCCGAACTTGAAACGGATCATCTCGCCCTGTTCGGTGGTGCGGAACCGCCCGGCGACCGAGCCCGGGGGCTGCGAAAGAATCGCCGCATGGGCCGGTCCGCCACCGCGGCCCACCGTGCCGCCACGGCCGTGGAACAGCAGCAGCTCGACCTGATGCTCGCGGCAGATGCGTACCAGGGTTTCCTGGGCACGATACTGCGCCCAGGCGGCCGCTGTGGTGCCGGCGTCCTTGGCCGAGTCGGAATAGCCGATCATCACTTCCTGCGGGCCATGCAGGCTGGCGCGGTAGCCCGGCAGCTGCAGCAGGCACTCCATCACCGGCCCGGCGTTGTCCAGGTCGGCCAGGGTCTCGAACAGCGGCACCACGCGCATCGGCCGGGTCAGGCCGGCTTCCTTGAGCAGCAGTTGCACCGCCAGCACGTCCGAGGCGGCGCCGGCCATGGAAATCACATATGAGCCCAGCGAAGCCGCGGGCGCGGCGGCAATCTCGCGGCAGGTCGCCAGTACCTCGGCGGTATCGTCCTCGGGCCTGAAGTGCGCGGGCAGCAAGGGACGACGGTTTTTCAGCTCGTCCTGAAGAAAGCGCATGCGCTGCGTTTCGTCCCAGTCGTCATACCGGCCAAGCCCCAGGTAGTCGGTGATTTCCGACAGTGCGGCGCTGTGCCGGGCGGCATCCTGGCGCACGTCCAGGCGCACCAGGAACAAGCCGAAAGTCACCGCCCGGCGCAGGCAGTCAAGCAGTGGCCCGTCGGCGATCACCCCCATGCCGCATTCATGCAGGGAGTGATAGCAGAGCTGCAGCGGCTCGATCAGCTGGCGGCTGTCCACCAGCACGTCGGCAGTTGCCGGCTGCGGGGCCGCGAGCGACGCATGGGCCCAGCTGCGCGTGGCCCGCAGGCGCTCGCGCAGCTGCTTGAGCAGGCTGCGGTAGGGTTCGGCGCTGTCGCCTACCCGCTCGCGCAGGCCAGCGCTGGCCTGTTGCATGGAGAGCTCGGCGGCCAGGAAGTCGATGTCGCGCAGGAACAGGTCGGCGGCCATCCAGCGCGCCAGCAGCAGCACCTCGCGGGTGACCGCCGCGGTGACGTTAGGGTTGCCGTCGCGATCACCGCCCATCCACGAGGCAAAGCGCACCGGCGCGGCCTCCAGCGGCAGGCGGAGCCCGGTCGCCTCGAACAAGGCCTTGTCGACCTTGCGCAGGTGACTGGGGACGGCCTGCCACAGCGAATGCTCGATCACGGCGAAGCCCCACTTGGCCTCGTCCACCGGCGTTGGCCGGGTGCGGCGGATTTCTTCGGTGTGCCAGGCCTCGGCGATCAACCGGCGCAGACGCTCGCGCACCTGCTCGCGCTCGGCCGGCGCCAGGTCGCGGTGGTCCTGGGCGGCCAGTTGCGCGGCAATCGCGTCGTACTTCTGGATCAGGGTACGGCGGGCCACTTCGGTGGGGTGGGCGGTCAGCACCAGCTGAATGTCCAGCTTGCCCAGTTGCCGGGCCAGGGCATCGTCGCTGTGCCCGGCCTGCCTGAGACGGGCCAGCAGTTCGGGCAGCACGCGCGTCTCGAAAGGCTCGGGCTGGCCGGCGTCGCGGCGGCGGATCAGCTGGTACTGCTCGGCGATATTGGCAAGGTTCAGAAACTGGTTGAAAGCCCGGGCGACAGGCAGCAGGTCCTCGTCGGCCAGGTCATCCAGCGCCGAGCTCAGCTGCTCGGCGCCCCCGCGTCGATCAGCCTTGGCGCTGTGGCGAATGTCCTCGATCTTGCCGAGAAAATCATCGCCGTACTGCTGGCGAATGGTCTCGCCCAGCAGCTCCCCCAACAGATGCACATCCTCACGCAAGCGCAGATCAATATCGGTCATCGGGCCTTCTCTCCAGCGCGGCCTGCCGCGCACCAGCTCAGGAAACAGCACTGACGACAGAGTGCCGCCTGCCGCGCCGGCTTTCAAGACAGGCGCTCTCGGTAAAACGTCTGCCAGACCGCGTGGTCAACCGCACACATCACGCCATTCACGAGAGGTCACCATGAAGATTCGAGAGCTGGCAGAGCACTGGGAACAGAACGCCAAGGGCAACCTGAGTCCCACCGGCCACGTGCTGCGCCTGGACCTGGAAGCCGAAGCGCGCCTGGCCGCGCTGACCGAGATGTACCCCAAGCGCCAGACCGAGGAACTGCTCGGCGAACTGGTGGCCGCCGCGCTTGAGGAGCTGGAGGCGAGTTTCCCCTATATCCAGGGCCAGCAGGTGATCGCCACCGACGAGGAAGGCGATCCGCTGTACGAGGATATTGGCGCCACGCCGCGCTTCCTGGCGCTGTCGCGACGGTACTTGCATGACCTGAGCCAGACCCGCGAAACGGACGACAAGTAATCCCCGGGGGCGGCGCCGGGCGCTGACCATTCAGTCAGATAAAAATCTGAATACATCGCCTATTTTTGTGAACTATTGCAAAAACGTTCGAGTCCGAGCCAATAAGCCATCACGGTAGAACCCTGCAATTACGGGCATGCCGCGCTTTGAGGCGAGGCGCTCGAAACCGTCAGGGAAGCGATGGACTGCTACGGACATCGTCGTTTATCAGGAGTGATCCAATGGAGTTGACCACCATGAAGACCCGCACCGACAAATCGTCACTCACTCACCTGCGCACCTTCAAGCTGGCAGCCTTGGCGCTGGGCAGCAGCCTGGTGCTGGCAGGTTGTGCTGGCAATCCGCCCACCGAGCAGTACGCCGTGACCCAGTCGGCGGTCAATTCTGCGGTCAGTGCCGGCGGCACCGAGTTCGCGGCCGTTGAAATGAAGGCGGCCCAGGACAAGTTCAAGAAAGCCGAAATCGCCATGCACGACAAGAAGTATGACGAAGCCAAACTGCTGGCCGAACAGGCCGAGTGGGACGCCCGCGTCGCCGAGCGCAAGGCGCAGGCCGCCAAGGCTGACAAGGCCGTTCAGGACGCCCGCCAAGGCGTAGAGGACCTGCGTGAGGAAGGCATGCGCAGCGCTGAATAAGCCTGCCCACCCGACCCATGCATTCGTTATCGATCAAAGGATGAACCACTATGCGTAAACACGTCATGATCCCCGCCCTGCTGGCCCTGAGCGTTGGCCTGGCCGCTTGCTCGCACCAGCCGAACCCGAACCTTGAGTCGGCCCGCACCAACTTCTCCGCCCTGCAGAGCGACCCGCAGGCGAGCAAAGTCGCGGCCCTTGAGACCAAGGATGCCCAGGACTGGCTGAACAAGGCCGACAAGGCCTACCTGGACCGCGACGATGAGAAGAAGGTCGACCAACTGTCCTACCTGACCAACCAGCGCATCGAAGTGGCCAAGCAGACCATCGCCCTGCGCGGCTCCGAAGCCAATCTGAAGAACGCCGCCGCCCAGCGTGCCCAGGCCCGCCTGGACGCCCGCGACGCGCAGATCAAGAAGCTTCAGGAAAGCATGAACGCCAAGCAGACCGACCGCGGCACCCTGGTGACCTTCGGTGACGTGCTGTTCGACTTCAACAAGGCCGACCTGAAAAGCAGCGCCCTGCCGAACATCACCACCCTGGCCACCTTCCTGCAGGAAAACCCTGACCGCAAGGTGATCGTCGAGGGCTACGCCGACTCCGTGGGTTCGGCGAGCTACAACCAGAGCCTGTCCGAGCGCCGCGCCGAATCGGTCCGCCGTTCGCTGCTGCGTGCCGGTGTCGACCCAGCACGCGTGGTTGCCCAGGGCTACGGCAAGGAATACCCGGTTGCCGACAACTCCAGCAACTCGGGCCGTGCGCAGAACCGTCGAGTGGAAGTGACCATTTCCAACGACAACCAGCCGGTCGCACCGCGCTCGGTCAGCCAGCGCTGATCACCCGTCCAGCTGCTGAACAAGACCCCGCCCTTCGGCGGGGTTTTTTCATTTCTCCTGCCGCGGGGTGTCCTGCCCCATGCAACGCACGGCTTGCTTCTTGCGGTCGACCAGCACACCGCTCAGGCCCTTCTGCTGGGTGTCGAACAGCACCAGCACACCATCGATGCATTGAGCGACTTGCGGCGCGGGGCTGAGGGCGACTTTGTAGTCTTCGCCGGGAAGTGTCTTGAGCATGGTGAAATCCGACAGCAGCAGGGCATCCTCGGGCTTGGCGAAGTGCAGGTAGCCGTAGTACCAGAGAGAACCCACAGTCACGATGATGCTGCCCACGCCGGTCAGGATCAGCGGGATGGCGTTGCGTTCTTCACTCATTGCCTGTTTTTCTCGTCAGGGTAGTTGGGCACTTCGCCCAGGCGCCGCAAGCCATTGAAATGGGTGGGGTCGTCGAGGAATCGCAACATCACCTGGCGCCAGGTCGGGTCGGCGAAGGTCTGCACATGCCCGCCGCGGGTCAGCTGCAGCACGCGCGGGGGTGGCGCATGCTGGTACAGGCGGATGCCACTGGCCATGGGCACCAGCGCGTCGTCGATGCTGTGGAAAAACAGCTTGGGCGGGCTGTCGAGGCGTTCGACCGAGCGGATCGCGCTGTCGCCGTCGGGCACCAGCCAGGACAGCGGTACCTGCAGGGGCCAGGTGAACCAGGTATTACCCAGGGCGAAACGGCCGATCTCACGGTAACTGGCCGGCACGCCATCGAACACCAGTGCCTTGAAGCGTTGGCGCTGCTCCGGATGCGCCGCCAGGTAGTGGATACCCATGGCCCCGCCAAGGCTCTGTCCCAGCAGCACCAGCGGCTTGCCCCGCGCCTCGGGCGCCTGCGCCAGCCAGTCCAGCGCCGCGCCGACGTCCTGGTAGACCGCCGGCAGGCTCGGCTTGCCTTCGGACAGCCCATAGCCGCGGTAGTCGAGCATCAGCACCTGATAGCCCTGCTCCGGCAGCCAGTAGCTGCCGCCAAGGTGCCAGGCCAGGTTGCCGCCATTGCCATGCAGGTGCAGCACCGTGCCCTTGACCTCCACCCCAGGCTTGGCCGGCAGCCACCAGGCGTGCAGGCGCGTGCCATCGGCCGCGGTCAGGGTCAGCTCGCGAAAGGCAAGTTTCGCCCGCTCCGGGGTGAACGGCTGGCCGGGCTCGGGGTAGAACAGCAGGCTGCTGCAGCCGCCCAGGCCGAGCAGCAGGCACCCCAGCGCCAGGCCCTTGCAGCCGTCAGAGAATGTTCGCGTAGTCGGCTTCAATGCGATCCAGGCTCAGGTGGTTGAGGAAGTTGGAGAAGCACATCCAGGCCGACAGCGCGTTCAGGTCACGGAACTGCTCGGGCAAGTACTTGGGCGCCTCCACCAGGCCTTCGTCGACCAGCTGGCGCAGGGTGCGCATGTCTTCCAGGGTGGTCTTGCCGCAGAACAGCAACGGGATCTGCTCGAGCTTGCCCTTCTTCACGGCCAACTGGATGTAGTTGTAGACCATGATGAAGCCCTTGAGGTAGGACAGGTCCTTGGTGAACGGCAGGCCGTTGGGCACCGAGCCGCGGAACACCCGGCTGGCGTTGCCGTAGCTTTCGCCCATCTCGAAGCCCTGGCCGCGGAAGAATTCGTACACCTGCATGAAGTCCGCGCCCTCCTCCACCATGTGGATGGCCCGGGTCCGGTTGGTCAGTTTGCGCAGGCGGCTGGGATAAGAGGCAAAGGCGATGACTTCCATGAGGATCGCCAGGCCTTCCTGGGTCACTGTCGAGGAGGGTGGACCCTTGGACAGGAAGGTGCAGATCGGCTGGTTGAGGCCGTTGAGGGTGGTCCCCACGTGCACCAGGCCTTCATGGACTTCCAGCGCGCGCACGTCGCGGCTGTTGAACATGGCGTCGGCGCGGATCTTGATGTAGTCGGCGCCTGCCGCGGCATCGGCGACGATACCGTCGGACTCGAACACGCGGATGGTTTCCTCGGCTTCGCCGAACACCTTGTTCAGGCGGCGCTGGAGGATATCGACCGCTTCCTTGGCCGAGAGGCTCTTGGGTTCGTCCTTGAGGTCACCGCGGCCATCGATGTTGTTCAGGTAGTCCGAGAGCATCAGTCCCAGGTCCGCCAGGGTCGGGTCGCCGGCATGGAAAGCGTCGGACGCGGCGCCGTACAGTTCTTGCGAGATAAGCCCGAAGTCCTCGGTGCCGCGCGCCTCGAGCATGCGCACGACCATCCGGTACTCCTTGCACATGCGCCGCATGATCTGCCCGACCGGGTTGAACTGGCCGAGCTGGCGGGTGATGTCACGCTCGATGCCCTGGAACTCGGATTTCACCGCGCCCGAGTCGAACGACAAGGGCCGCGCCTGGTAATAGGCCCGGTCCACGGCGGGTGGCTCCTTGCCCTTGGCCTTGAGGAAACCCTGGCGGATGCTGTCGTCCCACTTCACCGCGTCGAGCACGCGAATGGGCGTCTGCGCGACGACAATCCGGTCGGATAACGCGCGTATCGTCTGCTGGTACTCGTCCACACACACTCCTGAATTCGGATCGCTTACTTGCCGGCCCGCTGGAAACGCGCCACTTCGATGAACAGGTCCGAATTGGCCGGATCGTCCAGGTAGGCCAGCACCCGCGCCGGGGTACTGTCGATCAGCACGCCCTCGCCATTGTCTTCGGGTACCTCGGTGCTGCGGCCGGTGAGCTCTTTCTTCTCCACCGCCTGGCGAACCTGCTCGGCGTCGAGGTTGTAGAGCACCAGCTCCTTGCCATCGACCACGTCGAAGCCGCCGATCAGGAAGTTGCCGCCCAGGCGCTTGGGCACGCCGGCCGAGAGGTACCAGCGGTTGCCATGCCTGGACACGCTGAACACGTATTCCTCGGCCTTGTTGTCCTTGCCCCGGGTGACCGCCTTGTAGGCGTTGCCGCCCAGACGGCTGATGCTCAGGCGCAGCGGCTCGCCCCAGGCGTCCTTGCTGCTCCACTGGCCCAGCAGGGCCTTGGGCGCCGCCTGGTTGCTCGGCAGCGGTTCGTTGAAGGTCACCAGACAACCGCCCAGTAGCAGGAACGACAGGCTCATCAGCACACGCCAGGCTTTCATCGAGGTCTCCTTGAACGATCGGTCGCGGGTCACACCGCCGCCAGCACCAGGTGCAGGTAGCGGGTAAGGATAGCGAGCATCTGCCCATCGGCTTGCGCATTGGCGTCTTTGAGCAGTCCCTGATATTCCATCTGCTCGATAATCGCCGTCAACACCAGCGCGTCCTGCTCGGGTTCGCGCGAGCCTACCACCTGCAGCATCTGCCGCGCGCCGTGCAGCAGGATCTGCTCGTGGGCGCGCACCAGTTCGGCCAGGCGCGGACATAGCAGGGCCTCCTGGCGAAAGCCCTGCTCGGCCATCAGGAAGTCGCGACGGTTGGTCAGCTGGCGGGTGATGTAGTCGGCGGTCATGCGCGCCACCTCATCGGCCAGGCGGGCGCGCCATTGGGGGCTGCCATCGCCTTGGGAGAGCAGCTGGCGCAGCACCACCTCGGTGTTGGCCCACAGCTTGGCCATGTACGCCGCGCTGCGCTCGACGTACTGGGCGAAGGTGTCGGTGAGCAGGTCTTCGATGTCCTTGAAGTAGTAGGTGGTGGCCGACAGCGGCACGCCAGCCTCGGCGGCGACGGCGCGGTGGCGCACGCCGCGCACGCCATCGCGCACGACAATGCGCATGGCGGCGTCGAGGATCTGCTGGCGCCGCTGTTCGCTGCCCCGGCGGCTGGTCTTGCGGCCTTGGTATTGCACGTTTTCGGCGACTGCGCTGGCGATGCCGGCGGCGCCTTGGTGGGCGATTGCGGGGGTCATGGGGACCTCGTCAAGATCTGACACTTGCAGTGCCGGTGCGGACCCAAGAAAAAGCCGCCTGAAAAGGCGGCTTGTTCAGACTGCTCAGGCCTGCGGGCGCATGTGCGGGAACAGGATCACATCGCGAATCGACGGCGAGTTGGTCAGCAGCATCACCAGGCGGTCGATACCGATGCCTTCACCCGCGGTCGGCGGCATGCCGTATTCAAGCGCACGCACGAAGTCGGCGTCGAAGTGCATGGCTTCGTCGTCACCGGCGTCCTTCTCGGCCACCTGGGCGAGGAAGCGCTCGGCCTGGTCTTCGGCATCGTTGAGCTCGGAGTAGGCGTTGGCGATCTCGCGGCCACCGATGAACAGCTCGAAGCGATCGGTGACGTTGGGGTTGTGGTCGTTGCGGCGCGCCAGCGGCGACACTTCGAATGGATACTCGGTGATGAAATGCGGCTGCTCCAGCTTGTGCTCGACCAGCTCTTCGAAAATCATCACCTGCAGCTTGCCCAGGCCTTCGTGGCCCAGCACCTTGGCGCCGGCCTTTTTGGCGATGTCGCGCGCCTTGTCGACGTCCTGCAGGTCGGCGGCGGTCAGCTCGGGGTTGTACTTGAGGATCGAGTCGAACACCGACAGGCGCACGAACGGCTCGCCGAAGTGGAAGACCTTGTCGCCGTACGGCACGTCGGTGCTGCCCAGAACCAGCTGCGCCAGCTCGCGGAACAGCTCTTCGGTGAGGTCCATGTTGTCTTCGTAGTCGGCGTAGGCCTGGTAGAACTCGAGCATGGTGAACTCGGGATTGTGCCGGGTCGAGACGCCTTCGTTACGGAAGTTGCGGTTGATCTCGAAGACCTTCTCGAAACCACCGACCACCAGGCGCTTGAGGTACAGCTCCGGGGCGATCCGCAGGAACATGGCCATGTCCAGCGCGTTGTGGTGGGTTTCGAACGGCTTGGCCGCGGCGCCGCCGGGGATGGTCTGCAGCATCGGCGTCTCGACTTCGAGGAAGTCGCGCTGGGCCAGGAAGCTGCGGATGTGCGAGATCACCTGGGAGCGCACACGGAAGGTGTGGCGGGTGTCCTCGTTGACCATCAGGTCGACGTAGCGCTGGCGGTAGCGCTGCTCGGTGTCGGTCAGGCCGTGGTGCTTGTCCGGCAGCGGGCGCAGCGACTTGGTCAGCAGGCGCACGGTGGTCATCTCGACGTACAGGTCGCCCTTGCCCGAACGGGCCAGGGTACCTTCGGCCGCGATGATGTCGCCCATGTCCCAGGTCTTGACCGCGGCCAGGGTTTCCTCGGGCAGGGTCTTGCGGTTGACATAGACCTGGATGCGCCCGGTCATGTCCTGGATCACCATGAACGAGCCACGGTTGAGCATGATGCGGCCGGCAACCTTGACCGGGATCGCTGCAGCTTCCAGTTCTTCCTTGGTCTTGTCCACGTACTGCTTCTGCAGGTCATCGCAGTAGCTGTCGCGGCGGAAGTCATTGGGGAAGGCCTGGCCCTTGGCGCGCTCGGCGGCAAGCTTGTCCTTGCGCAGGGCGATCAGGGCGTTTTCTTCCTGTTGCAGGTCTTGCGGGTCGAGTTTGAGGTCGCTCATGTCGTCACATCTTCCATCAGGGATTCATTGCCCTCGCTCGAGGGCGAGGGTCTTGCAGGGGCTTGAAGCGTTACAGCCCCTGTTTGAGGCTGGCTTCGAGGTACTCGTCGAGGTCGCCGTCGAGCACCTTGTCGCAGTCGCTGCGCTCGATGCCGGTACGCAGGTCCTTGATCCGCGACGCGTCGAGCACGTACGAGCGGATCTGGTGACCCCAGCCGATGTCCGACTTGCTGTCTTCCAGCGCCTGGGAGGCGGCGTTGCGTTTCTGCATTTCCTGCTCGTACAACTTGGCCCGCAGCATTTTCATGGCGGTGTCCTTGTTGGCGTGCTGGGAACGTTCGTTCTGGCAGCTGACCACGGTGTTGCTCGGCACGTGGGTGATCCGCACCGCCGAGTCGGTGGTGTTGACGTGCTGGCCACCGGCACCGGAGGAGCGGTAGGTGTCGATGCGCAGGTCCGACGGGTTGATCTCGATCTCGACCTTGTCATCGATCTCGGGCGAGACGAACACCGCCGAGAACGAGGTGTGGCGGCGGTTGCCGGAGTCGAACGGGCTCTTGCGCACCAGGCGGTGCACGCCGATCTCGGTGCGCAGCCAGCCGAAGGCGTACTCGCCCTTGATGTGCAAGGTAGCGCCCTTGATGCCGGCGACCTCGCCCTCGGACAGTTCCATGATCGTGGTGTCGAAGCCACGCTTGTCGGCCCAGCGCAGGTACATGCGCAGCAGGATGTTGGCCCAGTCCTGCGCCTCGGTGCCGCCGGAGCCGGCCTGGATGTCCAGGTAGGCGTTGTTCATGTCCATCTCGCCGCTGAACATGCGGCGGAACTCGAGCTGGGCCAGGGAGGCCTCGAGGCTCTCCAGCTCGCTGACCACATCGCCCACGGCGCTTTCGTCGTCTTCCTCGACGGCCATGTCGAGCAGGTCGCGGCAATCGGCCAGGCCACCGGACAGCTTGTCCAGGGTCTCGACGATCTGCGCCAGCATGGCGCGCTCGCGGCCCAGCTCCTGGGCGTATTCAGGTTTGTTCCAGACGTTCGGGTCTTCGAGCTCGCGGTTGACTTCGATCAGGCGATCATGCCGTTGATCGTAGTCAAAGATACCCCCGAATAGACTCGGAACGCTCGGTCAGGTCCTTGATGGTGTTCAGGATCGGATTGATTTCCATGGGCGGGCAGCTCTCGTGCGGGATTCGGTGAAAAGCCGACGAGTATAACTGAGTTGTGGCGTCAAGCGCCAAGCCACAAGCGACAGGAGGGCCCGGCGCTCGCCCGCGCCGGCAGGCGTGCCGCTCGCGCCTGCGCTCAGGCGATCCCGACCTGGTTGCGCCCCTGGTTCTTGGCCATGTACAGCCCTTTGTCCGCCGCCGAGATCAATTGCCGGCACTGGGTGCCGATCGCCGGGGTCTGCGTCGCCAGCCCGATGCTCACCGTGAGCCTGGAGTCGGCCGCAGGCGCCGTGTGCGCGATGTTCAAGGCGAGCACCGTCTGGCGCAGCTTCTCGGCAATCAGCCGCGCGCCGCCCGGCGAGGTGCTGGGCAAGACCAGCGCGAACTCTTCACCGCCATAGCGCGCCGGCAGATCGGTGGGCCGCGAGCAGGAACTGCGGATGCCTTCGGCGACACGGCGCAACGCCTCGTCCCCGGCCAGGTGGCCGAAGGCGTCGTTGTACGACTTGAAGTAGTCGACGTCGATCATCAGCAGCGACAGCTGGGTCTGCTCGCGCATGGCCCTGCGCCACTCAAGCTCCAGGTACTCGTCGAAGTGGCGGCGGTTGGACAGTCCCGTCAGGCCGTCGGAGTTCATCAGGCGCT
>NZ_DATELE010000301.1:0-3928 GCF_035277045.1 Pseudomonas sp.
AACTCACCTGCCGTCACTTCTTCGCAGCGGCAGACGATGACGTCGTCGGCGGGAATGCGGTTGGCTTGCTTCGGTTGATAGAGCGCGTCCAGGAAGGGCCGGATGCGCAGGTTGGCTTCCAGCTGCTGGCGCAGCGGGCCGGCCTGCTGGTCACGGGTGGCAACGTTGATTTTCTTCAGTTGCGTGGCGATGCCCAGTGCCGCCAGCTGTCCTTGCACCGCCGCTGCCTGGGCGCCGCCGATGCCTGCGCCATCGCCTGCGACGTAGACATGGGGCACATCGAGCTCGCCCCAGGTGTCCGTCACGGGACGGAAGCACAGTTGATCAGCGTCCCATTCATGACGGGCCCGTAGCGACTGGCTGAACTGGATATTCGGCACGACCCCCTGATGCAGAAGGACACACCGGGTATCGACGCGCTGCGCCTTGCCCGCCACGCGAAAACTGAGTGCCTGCGCTGCATCCTGCCCTTCCACCACCAAGTGCTCGGCACCGATGTAATGCGCTATGCCGGCACCGCGCAGGCTGCGCATCAGCTCGAGGCCCTTGCGCAGATACGGCCAGGCGCGCAGCGCGGCGAACAGATGGCGGCGGGCACGCCAGTAATCCTCGGGGCGGGTGGTGTCGACCAGGGCCTTGATCCGCACGCCGGCGCGCAGGTACTGCCAGCCCAGCAGATACAGCAAAGGACCGCAGCCGGCCAGCACCACCGGCTCGCTCGGCGCCAGGCCGGCGCTTTTCAACAGGATCTGCGCGGCGCCTGCGCTCATCACGCCGGGCAAGGTCCAGCCAGTGATGGGAAACGGTCGTTCCATGGCCCCGGTCGCGAGCAACACGGCTTTGGCGTCCAGCGTGCGCAGGCGGCCTTCGCGCAGGTAGCTGACCTGATGATCGCGCGTCACCTGCCACACAGCGGCGCCTTTTTCGTAGCGTACGCTGGAGGCCGCCAGCGCCTGGGCGAGCGTGTTGCCATGGGCATAGTCGGGGCCCAGCATGTCGCGGCGCGACAGCGGCGCCAGGGTGATGCCACGGTAGATTTGCCCGCCGGGGCTGCCCTGCTCGTCCAGCAACACCACCTGCAGGCCCAGGTCGGCCATGGCGGTGGCGGCGGCCATGCCGGCGGCGCCTGCGCCGATGACGACGACGTCGACGATTTCACGGCTCATGGCTGCACCTCCACGACCTGCACCGTGGCAGGCTGGTAAATCAGGTCACGGGCACCTTCTTGCGAACGAATGCGCATGCCTTCGGCCACCTCGATCAGGCAGCTCTGGCGATTGGGCACGCCGTCGATGTCCACCAGGCACTCGAAGCACACGCCCATCATGCAATACGGGGCGCGCGGCGCTTCGCTGACCGGGGTGGCACGAAAGCGCTGGACGCCGGACATCAGCAACGCGGCGGCGACGCTGAGCCCTGCGGGCACGGTCAGGGGTTGGCCGTTGAAGCTCAGGCGCACGGTCCGCGTCGCGCGGGCTTCGCTCTTGACGGGTTGGAACAGCGGATCAGTGCGCATGGGCATACACCTTGTGATTGAGGAAACGCTCGCCGCTGAACGCCTGCAGCTCGGCGGGTGAGGCACCGCCCATGATCCACGGCGCCAGGCGCAAGGCATGGGCGGCCGCCAGGGTGACGCCGCTGTGGCAGGTGACCACGAAGGCGCCGGGGTGGGCGCAAGATTGCTGGTAGATGGGAAAGCCGTCCGGGCTCAGCACCCGCAGTGCGCCCCAGGCCCTCACCAGCCGCACATCGCGCAGCAAGGGAAAGGTCGAGACGCCGCGCCGGGCAATCGCGGCGAGGACGTCGATGGAGGTGCCATCGTCAAAGCCCACCTCCTCCATGGAGTCGCCCAGCTGCACGGTGCCTTCGTCGGTCTGGCGGACGTTGATGGTGGGATAGTCGAGAAACGGCCGGACGCGTTCGCTGATCAGCACCTGGCCGCGGTTGGGCGCGACCGGCGCATGCAGGCCCACCTGCCGCGCCAGCCCAGGGTTGCCGAGCCCGGCGGCGAGCACGATCCGCGGTGCGGTGAAGCTGCCTTGGGCGGTGACCACGCGGAACTCGCCGGGCGCGCAGTCGATGCGCTCGACGTGCACGCCACTGCGCAGCACCGCGCCCTTGGCCTGGGCCGAGGCATGCAGTGCGCGCAGCAATTTCAAGGGATTGACGTGGCCGTCCTGGGGCGAGTAGCTGGCGCCGACGACGGCGGGCCCGATCAAGGGCAGCCGCGCCTTGAGGTCGGCGGCGTCGAGCATTTCGAAGGGATAGTCGCCCAGCGCCGCCTGCAGGGTGCGCAAGCGTGACTGGCGTTCCAGCAGCTCCTCGTCGCTGAAGCACATGTGAAAACCACCCGGTTGCCTGAGCTGCACGTCGACGCCGCTGTCGGCCAGCAGCGCCTGCGCGAGGGTCGGCCAGCGCGTCGCCGAGGAGCGTGTCCAGCGCGAATAATCGGGCAGGTCATGACCCTTGCCCTGCACCCAGACCAGGCCGAAGTTCCCCCGCGAGGCGCGAAACGCGTCGTCGCCCTGGTCGAGCACCAGCGTGTCGGCGCCGCCGCGGGCCAGGCCATAGGCCACGGCCATGCCCACAAGCCCGCCGCCGATCACGATCACCTGCGCTTGCCTGATGTCCTGGCTCATTTGCCTTCTCCCACCAGTACCCGGTCGAGCCCCACCAGCCGGTCAAGGATGACCATCAGCAGCACCGTGGCAACGATCAGCAAGGTCGAGACGGCCGTGATCAAGGGGTCGATGGTCTGGGATATCTGGTTGTACATGGCCACCGGCAAGGTGGTGGTGCCGGGGGTGGCGACGAACACGGTCATGGTCAGTTCGTCGAAGCTCTGGATGAACGCCAGCATCCAGCCGCCGATCACGCCGGTGCGGATGCGCGGCAAGATCACCCGGCGAAACGCTGTCCAGCGCCGCGCGCCCAGCGACAATGCCGCCTGCTCGATGTCGCGTTCAAGACCGATGGTCGAGGCCAGCGTCAGGCGCAAGGCATAGGGCAATACCACGATCACGTGAGTGATGCTCAGCGCCCAGAACGAGCCGCCGATCTGCGCCAGGGAGAAGAACCGCAGGAAGGCGATGCCCAGCACCACGGAGGGAATCATCAGCGGCGACAGCAGGAAGCCGGTGAGCGTGCTGCGGCCAGGAAAGTCGTAGCGGCTGATGGCCAGGGCCGCCGGAATCGCCAGCAAGGTGGCCAGCGTGGCCGAGACGAGCCCGAGCTTGAGCGACAGGTAGAACGCGTCGAGCATCTCCTGGTTGTCCAGCACCGCGCGGAACCAGCGCAGTGACAGGCCGTCGGTAGGCAGCGACAGGTAGCCCTTGCTGGTGAATGACATGACCACCACCACCAGCAGCGGTGCGACGATGAAGGTCACGAACGACACGTGGAACAGCAACGAGAAAAATCCGTTCTTGTGCATGGCCGGTTACTCGAAGACGTGTTTGAAACGGCGCTCGGCCAGCTTGCTGCAACCCAGGATGATGATCAGGTTGGCAACCAGCAGGAGCATCGCGATGGCGGCGCCCAAGGGCCAGTTCAGGGTGCCCAGGAACTCGTCGTAGGCCGCCGTGGCCACCACCTTCAGGCGGCGCCCGCCGATGATCGCGGGGGTGGCGAAGGCCGAGGCGGCCAGGGCGAAGACGATGATCGAGCCCGAGAGGACGCCGGGCATGATCTGCGGCAGGATGATGCGGCGAAACACGGTGAACCGAGGGGCCCCGAGGGACAGCCCGGCCCATTCCACCTGCAGGTCGAGGCGCTGCAGGGTCGCCCACACCGCGATCACCATGAACGGCACCAGCACGTGGGTCAGGGCGATGATCACGCCGAACTGGGTGAACAGCATCTTCACCGGTTGCTCGGTGATGCCGAGCGCCTGCAAGGCATCGTTGATCAGACCGTTGTTGCCCAGCAG
>NZ_DATELE010000302.1:0-2829 GCF_035277045.1 Pseudomonas sp.
TAAAACAGGAGTACCGCCAGAACAAGGCGAAGGATGCCGCGGTGGCCGGAACGGTGGTCGGCGGATCCAGGCAGCGCCAGGATCGTCGTGAGGATCGCAGAAATACCCAGAGTACGACGGCGACCTCCTCCGCCTACAGCAGTTGCATGCAGCAACGTGGTTATCAAGTGACGCCTTGAATCTGCTGGCCCTGGCGCCGTTGTCACCATCGAGCCCGCTCAGCGGGAAGAACTCTGTCAGAGCGGGTCGGTGGTCGGTGGCAACGGCCCGGGCATTCCACTGCTGGTCAATTCACCGCAAGCGCCCTGTCCCTCCCCGCCAACACAGCCAGCGCCGCCACCCAGACAACACAAACCCCATAGTTCAGCCGCTGGTAGAACCCGAACATGTGGCCCTCATCCAACGCCTTTCCCATCATCAGGGCCGTCACGAATGACCCGATCACGCACAGCGCCGAAAACACCGCGAACCCAGGAGATGCAAGCACGCGCTTCCCGGCAAGCACCCACAGCGCCATCGCCGCTGTCAGCGACAGAAACATCACCAGCCCTGCCAGGTTGTGGCTCATCTGCGACTCGGAAGGCACCGCCGGCGCGCAGCCGGCATCGCATGGGAAATAGCCGGTCCCGAAGCTCGCCAGACCATGAAGCAGGATGAACCCCGCGCTGACCAACGCCAGCCACGACCCCACGAAGCGCCGGGCGACCCCGGCGGCGAACAAGACAAACAACACGCCCAGCGGGAAATTGTTCACCCACGCGGAAAACCCGTGGGTAGGCGCACCCTGAGCGCCCAGCATGCTCATGGCCTGGTCGAGATGGCTGTACCCCGGATAGGCCAGCGCCGTCAGCGTTACCCCGATCAACAGCCAGAACGGTATCAGCAGCCCCGCGCCCAGCAACATCCTGTCGATGGTTTTCATGGTGCACATTCCTTGTGATGGTGATGTTCCGATTCCTTTTCACTCCGGGCTCACCACCAGGGTGACCCGCAATGGCGCCTACAGGCGGGGGACTGTAGCTGCCATTGCGGTGTGCATACAAGGGTCGAAATCCGGGTGTCGGCCTTCACCGCTCTCCTTAGCCAGCCGCTACAACCGTGATCTCCACCAACAGCTCCGGCGCGGCCAACCGCGACTCGACCGTGGCCCGGGCAGGCGCATGCCCTTCCGGCGCCCAGGCATCCCAGACTTCATTCATCCCGGCGAAATTCGCCTCGATATCCGACAGCCAGACCTGCGCGCTGAGAATCCGGGTCTTGTCCAGCCCTGCCTTGGCCAGGTAGTTGTCGATCTTCTCCAGCACTTGAGCGGTCTGCCCTTTGATATCCAGCGTGCGGTCAGTCGCGGTCTGCCCGCCCAGGAAGGTGAAGCCGTTGCACTGAACGACGCGGCTCATGCGTTGGTTGGTCTCGATACGGGTAATTTCCAGCATGTGAACTCCTCAATGTTGAGCGATGGTTGTTGCGGGTTGAATAGCTGACGGCCCTGCGGACGCCGTGTTGAATCGATCAATGGCAAATGCGTCCAGGGAAATGTCGGACGCCTCTCCCAGGATGAGCTGGGCCAGGCGCTTGCCGGTGCCGGGCCCCATATGGAAACCGCTGCCACAGAAACCAAACGAATAACTCAGGTTGCTGGCCTTGCGGCTGGCGCCAATCACCGGCAGATCGTCCGCGATGAACGCCTCCACGCCGGCCCAGACGCGGTTGACCGCCAGGTGCTTCAGGTGCGGGAACAGGTCTGTGACCGTGCGCGCGCTGGTCGCCAGCTGGTCCATCTCGACTTCGCCATGCCGTGCCGGAAAGTCCAGCGACCCCACCAGCTTTCCGCCGATCACCAGCGTTCCATTGGCGAACTGCTTGAACGACAGCGCCCTGCCCGTGGCCCCCAGCACCGGTCCGCAAAACGGTGCGACGCGGTGGGTCACCATCAGCATCAGCCCTTCAGGCCGCACGGGCACCGGCTCGCCGACTTGCGCGGCCAGCTCGCCGGCCCAGGCGCCAGCGGTAACGACCAGGTGCTCGGCAGTGAAGTGGCCCTCCGGGGTGGTCACGCGCCAGCGGGTACCCGTCTGCTCGACTCGCTGAACAGGCGTCTGTTCATGCACCCGTACGCCACGCTTCTGCGCCGCCAGGCGAAACGCAGTGACGGTCCTGAAGGGTTGCGCGTAGCCATCGTCCTGCACCCAGATTCCGCCCACCACATGCCTCGCTACCGCTGGCACGCGCTCGAAGACCTCCTGCTGTTCGATGAGGGTTTCATGGGTAAAACCCAGGGCCTGCAACTGCCGCACCCGCTGCCGGCACTCCTCCAGTTCGGCCACGCTTTCAGCCAGCTTGAGCTGCCCGCTGGGGACAAAGCCGCCGTCATCGCCCAGCATTCCCTTGAGCTCATGCCACAGCGTCCTTGATGACAGCGCCAAGGGTATTTCCGCGGCATGCCGGCCCAGGGTGCGCACGCCCCCGGCATTGACCCCCGAGGCATGCCGGCCGCAGTAGTCCGCTTCCAGCAGCGTCACCTTGACCCCGGCCTGAGCCAGGTGCAGCGCGGTGCTCAGCCCGTGGATGCCGCCACCGATCACCAGCACCTCGGCATGGCGTGCGCTCGACTCAATCACCGGCAAGCTCTCCCAGGGTAATGGGCTTGATGGGCGGACGGATGCGGTAGTAGCCCACCTCTTGCGCTGGCACGCCGCGGGCGTCGGCGATCACCTCGGTGACGGTCAGCCCGCACAGGCGCCCCTGGCACGGCCCCATGCCGCAACGGCCGAACGACTTGGCCTGGTTGGGGCCCGCGCAGCCCAGGGCTACGAAACTGCGCAACTCACC
>NZ_DATELE010000303.1:0-2580 GCF_035277045.1 Pseudomonas sp.
CAAACTGTGCGGGCTACACGAAGGCGTGTTCTCGCTGCTGTACGGCTCCGGCCGCGAAGTGGGCATCGCCCTGGTCACCGATCCGCGCATCAAGGCCGTGGGTTTCACCGGCTCGCGCAGCGGCGGCATCGCCCTGTGCAACGCAGCCCAGGCGCGTCCCGAGCCAATCCCGGTGTACGCCGAAATGAGCTCGATCAATCCCGTGCTGCTGTTCCCTGCAGCCCTGCAATCGCGCGCCGAAGCGCTGGCGCAAGGCTTCGTCGCCTCCCTCACCCAGGGCGCCGGCCAGTTCTGCACCAACCCGGGTCTGGTGATTGCCCGCCAGGGGCCCGACCTTGAGCGTTTCATCCAGTCGGCTGCGCAACAGCTTCAGCGCAGCCCGGCGCAGACTATGCTCACCCCCGGCATTTTCAACGCCTACGAGGCTGGCGTCGGTGCGCTGGCCGAGCATGCCCACGCGCAAACAGTGGCTGTCGGCCTCAAAGGCGAAACGCCTAACCAGTGCCAGGCCCACCTGTTCGTCACCCGGGCCAGCGAGTTTCTCGCCGACCCGGCGTTGCAGGCGGAAATGTTCGGTGCGGCATCACTGGTCGTGCAATGTGCCAGCGACGAGCAGATTCGCCAGGTCATCGAACACCTCGAAGGCCAGTTGACCGCCACCCTGCACCTGGACGATGGCGACGTGGAGAGCGCCAGGACGTTGCTGCCGATCCTCGAGCGCAAGGCCGGGCGCCTGTTGGTCAATGGCTGGCCGACCGGGGTCGAAGTGTGCGATGCCATGGTCCATGGCGGCCCGTTCCCGGCGACTTCCGATGCGCGCAGCACCTCGGTCGGCACCGCCGCCATCCTGCGTTTCCTGCGCCCGGTCTGCTACCAGGACTTCCCGGACGCCTTGCTGCCGGCCGCGCTCAAGCACGGCAACCCGTTGCAGTTGCGTCGCCTGCTCGACGGCCAGAGGGAAGCCTAGGCCATGTCCAACCAATCCCATTTCAACCCTCCCCACGCAGCGGCGGACGTTGCCGTGATCGGCGCCGGGATCATCGGCGTCGCCAGCGCCCTGCGCCTGGCCCGTCAGGGCCGGCGGGTGGTGGTGATCGATCAGCAGGAACCCGGTCGTGGCGCCTCGTTCGGCAATGCCGGGCACCTCGCCACGGAGCAGGTGTTCCCCATCGCCGACCTGTCGATCCTCAAACGCCTGCCCGCCATGCTCCTGGACCCGATGGGCCCGCTGCGCCTGGACTGGAAATACATGCCCCGGGCCCTGCCCTGGTTCGCACGCTTGTTGCTGAACCTGCGCCCGGCACCGTTCCAGCGCACCGTGGCCGGCATCCGCGCGCTCAATGAAAGCAGCCTGGGTGCCTGGCACCGGTTGCTGGAGACCATCGACCGTCCAGGGTTGATGAAAGAAGACGGTTCGCTGCTGGTGTTCGAGCGTCCCGATTCGCAGCAGGCGATCGAAGCGCTACAGTCGCGCATGCGCCAGCAGCAGGTTCCGGTGGACTTCTGGCAGGCCAGGGCCGTCCGCGATGTGGCGCCGCAACTCAGCGAACAGATTCGCGGTGGTTTGTTTTTCCCGCGCACCGGGCATTTTCTCGATCCCTTCCGGGTGGTCGGTGAACTGGTCCACGCAGCCAAAAGCAGCGGCGTGCAGTTCCTCAAGCAGCGGGTCGAGGGCGGGCAACTGGATGAACACGGCGTGTCGTTGGTCACCGATCAAGGCCGTTTCAGCAGCCGCCAGGTATTGATTGCCTGTGGTGCCCATTCGGCGAAGCTCACCGCCGCGCTGACCGGCAAGAAGGTGCCGCTGGATACCGAACGCGGCTATCACCTGATGCTGCCCCACGAACAGGGGCGCTTGCCGTTTGCCGTCACCTCACTGGAGCGCAAGTTCATCATGACGCCAATGAGCGAGGGTCTGCGACTGGCCGGTACCGTTGAATTCGCAGGCCTGGAATGCCCGCCAACCATGGAACGCGCCTGGCAGTTGCACCGCCTGAGCAAAGGCCTGTTCAAGCAAGATCTGAGTGCCGAAGCAGCGACACCCTGGATGGGTTTCCGCCCCTCCCTGCCCGACTCCCTGCCGATCATCGACCGGGTGTGCGACGGCAAGGTCCTGCTCGCCTTCGGCCATCAGCATCTGGGATTGACCCAGGCCGCGGTCACGGCAGAAATGATTGCACAAATGGCCACCCCGTTGACCGGCACCCAGCCCCACAGCCTGCCGGCGACTGCGCCGTACAGGCTGGATCGTTTCTGACGTTGCCACAGCAGTGAGTCGGTACGCGCCCCTGTAGGAGCGAGCATGCTCCGGGCGGCGTTCCGACGATGGACTCAAGAACGCCGCGTCTAGCCAGTAAGCCCGCGTTATCGTTAACGACCATCGCGAGCGTGCTCGCTCCTACAGTCGACCCTGTTTTCTTGTGTGAACAGCACCAGGCGAACAAAGGAGACACACGTCGCCATAGCCGTGAGCCGCTACACGTCCCCCTGTACGAGCGAGCATGCTCGCGATGGACTCAAGAACGCCGCGTCTGGCCAGTAAGCCCGCGTTATCGTTAACGACCATCGCGAGCGTGCTCG
>NZ_DATELE010000304.1:0-4974 GCF_035277045.1 Pseudomonas sp.
GCTCGATCCACGACCCGAAAGCGGCGATGGACTATGCGCGCCGCCTGGCGCCGCTGCGCGAGCGCCTGAAGGGCGACCTGGAAATTGTGATGCGGGTCTATTTCGAAAAGCCGCGCACCACCGTGGGCTGGAAGGGCCTGATCAACGATCCGTACCTGGACGACTCCTTCAAGATCCAGGACGGCCTGCACATCGGTCGCCAGCTGCTGCTGGACCTGGCGGAGAAAGGCCTGCCGACCGCGACCGAAGCCCTCGACCCGATCTCCCCGCAATACTTGCAGGACCTGATCAGCTGGTCGGCCATCGGCGCGCGCACCACCGAATCCCAGACCCACCGCGAGATGGCCTCGGGCCTGTCCTCGGCCGTCGGCTTCAAGAACGGCACCGACGGCGGCCTGACCGTGGCGATCAACGCGCTGCTGTCGGTGTCCAGCCCGCACCGCTTCCTGGGCATCAACCAGGAAGGCGGCGTGTCGATCGTCACCACCAAGGGCAACGCCTACGGCCACGTGGTGCTGCGCGGCGGCAACGGCAAGCCGAACTATGATTCGGTCAGCGTCGCCCTGTGCGAGCAGGCCTTGGCCAAGGCGAAGATCAAGCCCAACATCATGGTCGACTGCAGCCACGCCAACTCCAACAAGGACCCGGCCCTGCAACCGCTGGTGATGGAGAACGTGGCCAACCAGATCCTCGAAGGCAACCAGTCGATCATCGGCCTGATGGTCGAGAGCCACCTGAACTGGGGCTGCCAGGCAATTCCGAAGAACCTCGACGAGCTGCAATACGGCGTCTCCATCACCGACGCCTGCATCGACTGGAGCGCAACCGAGAAGACCCTGCGCAGCATGCATGCCAAGCTCAAGGACGTGCTGCCCAAGCGTCAGCGCGGCTGACAGCGGCAAAAAAAACGCCGGGCACATGCCCGGCGTTTTCGTGTCCGCGGCCCGATCAGGCCTTGCTTGAGTGGCGCTGCTGGCGCTCCATGTAGCGCTCGACATAGGAACAGGACGGGATGACGGTGTAGCCCATCTGCTCGGCATACTCCAGCGCCTTCTCGGTGAGCGCCGCGGCAATGCCGCGCCCGCGCAAGGCATTGGGGACGAAGGTGCGGTAGATGTCCAGCGTCTGCTTGCCGAGGTCCATGTAGGTCAGGTAGGCACGATGACCGTCCACATGGGTCTCGAACTGATGACCGGCCTGGTCATGGTGGATGGTCAACGCTTCGCTCATCACTACTCCTCGCAGGTCTGGTCTGCAGACCTTTACCTAACCGATGTTGATCCGGCGCAGGAACGTTCACGTCACCTGATGCCCATTTGACACTGCCGCGCAGCCGATCGTTCTGCACGGGTGCGGTCTCTTCGAATAGTAGGCGCCCCAAGCGGAAATGCTCAAGCTGCAAATCTGCAAAAACAGGATAATGGCATCGCGCCTCACCGGGCCGCTAGACTATCTACAGTTGCCGGATGTTGTCGCACTAAGACGCCGGCCGACACTTAAAGTCACCTTTAGTTCAGCAGAAACTGCACTAGCAACAACCGTTTGCAGTCGCTGTGCCGGATACATCACGGTTTTGCTACAAACCCCGTCGCGCGCGCGTTCCAGCGACATTTTTTTTGCAGTTCTTGCGCTTGGTCAGTTTACTTACTACAAGTAATGGGTACTATGTACGCCGGCCAGTTTCTCTTTCCGAGAGATGGCTATTTAATAGATTAGAAAGTCCTTGAAGGGGAACACGATGAACAACGTTCTGAAATTCTCTGCTCTGGCTCTGGCCGCAGTTCTGGCTACCGGTTGCAGCAGCGTATCCAAAGAAACCGAAGCTCGTCTGACTGCTACCGAAGACGCAGCAGCTCGCGCCCAAGCTCGTGCCGATGAAGCCTATCGCAAGGCTGACGACGCTCTGGCTGCAGCTCAGAAGGCTCAGCAGACCGCTGACGAAGCCAACGAGCGCGCTCTGCGTATGCTGGACAAAGCCAGCCGCAAGTAATAGTCCCTCGGGATTGTTGAGAAGCCGACCCACCCGTGGGTCGGCTTTTTTGTGCCTGCCCGAAAAGTCCCGTGCGCAGAAACGACAAAGCCTGCACAGGGCAGGCTTCGGTGACCGCTAACGGCCTACTGCAGCTCGGGCGGAATGCTCGACACCATTGGCGCGGCGCCGTCCTGCTCGATCGGCACGGCGATCTCGACCGGCATGCCATCCTCGGCCGCGACCACGTCACGCACCATGTCCCAATTCATGCGCAGGCTGTTGGCCAGCTCTTCACGCTTGAGCAGCGCGTTGATGACCGCGGTGTGCTTGTCGACCACCGACGGGTCGCCCTGCTCGTTCAGCGGCGTGTGCGCTTCGAGGTACACCTTGCCGCCACTGACGCCAAACTTGTACGGCTCGTTGATGATGCGCACCGGAGTGCCCACCGGAACCATCGTCGACAGCTCGAGCACGTTGTTGTTGAGCATGCGGAAGCAGCCATGGCTGGTTCGCATGCCGATGCCGAATTTCTTGTTCGAGCCATGAATCAGGTAGCCCGGTACGCCCAGGGTAAACTTGAACGGACCCAGCGGGTTGTCCGGACCCGCCGGCACGACGGCCGGCAGGATATCGCCATCGGCAGCGTGCTCGGCGCGGATCGAGGCTGGCGGTGTCCAGGTGGGGTTCGGCGTCTTGGCGATGATCTTGGTGTTGGCGATGGGCGAGCCCCAGCCCTCGCGGCCGATACCCAACGGGAACGTGTGGACCACGTTCTGCCCCTTGGGGAAGTAGTACAGACGGTATTCGGCCAGGTTGATCACAATGCCCTCGCGCGGTCCCGGCGGCAGGACGAAACGGGTCGGCAGGATGATCTCGGTACCCGCGCCCGGCAACCAGGGGTCGACCCCGGGGTTGGCGGCGATCATCTCCAGGTAGCCCAAGTCGTTGGCGGTACCGATGTCAGCGAAGGTGTCTTCGTATTTGGCCTTGATCACCTGGACCTGGCCAACGACATCTTCGCCAGGGGGTGGCAGGGGCAGCTCCAGCGCAGCGGCAGGGCCTGCTGCCAGCAGGGTAGCCAGGGACAGGCAGCGGGTGACGGCGGGAAAGCGCGGCAACATCCGGGAAATCCTTCGCAAGTTCAGGTAAGTCAGGCGTGCAATTGTACACCGGCGCCCTTCCCCAGCGGGAGACAACGGGCCTGTGCCTGCACTACAGATGATGAAAGGCGCTCAGAGTTCCGGTCAGACCGGACGAGTGCCCCGTCGCTGGGCCTCGAGTATCGCCCGGCACAGCGGACACAGGCGGCTGTCGCGGTAGACCGTGCGGTCGACCATCGACCAGCGCGGCTGCGCCGGCAGCAGGCCGCCACACAAGGTACGGTCGGCCGCGCCGCCGAGCTCGAGCTGACGGCTCACGAGATGAACGCGGCTTTCCTGGCAGGCGAAGAGGTCGAGCTGTTCATCAGGTTCGATCAGTTGATAGGCAAACAGGGACCAGGGGGGACGCGGCATCGGGGGCTCCAGATCGGGGGCGCAACCTTAGCCGAAACCGCAGTCCGATTAAAGCGTCACAGCAAGGGTTTTATCGCGGGCCAGGCATTTTCAAGCAACTGTTTCTGGGCACCCTGCGCCGGATGAATGCCATCGGCCTGCATCAGCTCCGGCACGCCGCCGACGCCCTCGAGAAAGAACGGCACCAGCGGCACCTGTTTTTCGTTGGCCAGCGTTTCATAGACCTGGGCAAACGCGGTGGTGTACCTCACCCCATAGTTGGGCGGCAGACGCATGCCCAGCAGCAGCACCTTGGCGCCCGCCGCGCGGGAGCGGTCGATCATCGATGCAAGATTTTGTTGCAATTGCTGTGGCGGCTGCCCGCGCAGGCCATCATTGCCCCCCAGCTCCAGGACCACGACCTCGGGCTTGTGCGCCGCAAGCAGCGCCGCCAGCCGCGCCTGGCCGCCTGCGCTGGTGTCGCCACTGATCGAGGCATTGACCACCTTGTCGTCGAAACCTTCGTCGCGCAGGCGTTGCTGCAGCAGGGTGACCCAGCCTTGACGGGTATCCAGGCCAAAACCGGCGCTGATACTATCCCCCACAACCAGCACGTTACCCGCCGCCGCGCTCTGGCTCAGGCAATACAGGGCCAGACCGGCACTCAACCACCACATTCGCATCGGATTCTCCATGGGCCCAAGCATTCTCGTTGCGCAGAACCTTAGCAAAGTGGTCCCTAGCGCGGAAGGCGACCTCACGATTCTCCACCAACTTTCGCTGTCGCTGGACCAGGGCGACAGCCTGGCCATCGTCGGCGCGTCGGGCTCCGGCAAGTCGACGCTGCTCGGCCTGCTGGCCGGGCTCGACCGTCCCAGCGCCGGCAACGTCATCCTCGCCGGGCAAGACCTCGGCCCGCTGGATGAAGACCAGCGCGCGCGCGTGCGCGCCGAGCACGTCGGCTTCGTGTTCCAGTCATTCCAGCTGCTCGATAGCCTCAACGCCCTTGAAAACGTCATGCTGCCGCTTGAGCTCGATGGCCGGCGCGATGCCCGCGAGCAGGCCCGCAACCTGCTCGAGCGGGTCGGCCTGGGCCAGCGCCTGAGCCACTCGCCACGCCAGCTGTCAGGCGGCGAGCAGCAGCGTGTCGCCATTGCCCGCGCCTTTGCCGCGCACCCGGCGGTGCTGTTTGCCGACGAGCCGACCGGCAATCTCGACAGCCATACCGGCGAGCGCATCAGCGACTTGCTGTTCGAGCTGAACAAAGAGCGTGGCACCACCCTGGTGCTGGTCACCCACGATGAACGCCTGGCCCACCGCTGCCGCCGCCTGATCCGCCTGGACGCCGGCCACCTGGTTACCCCCCTGGAGCCCTGATGACGCGACTGCCGTTTACCCGCCTGTGCAGCCTGGCGCTGCGCCAACTGCTGCGTGACCTGCGCGCCAGCGAAGTGCGCGTGCTGTTCTTTGCCTTGCTGGTGGCGGTGGCCGCCAGCACCGCCATCGGCT
>NZ_DATELE010000305.1:0-11534 GCF_035277045.1 Pseudomonas sp.
GTCCGACATCGGTCCCCGGCTCGCTCCCCGCGTTGACCTTGAGCCTGGCCGCCAGGTCCCTGAGCTCGGGGATCCATTCGCGCGCCTTGCCCACCAGCACCGCCACCGAAGTCGCCATGCAGCGCTGCCCGGCCGCGCCGAAACCTGCGCCCACCAAGGCGTTGAGAGTCTGCTCGCGGTTGGCGTCCGGCAGCACAACCGCGTGGTTCTTGGCCCCCATCATCGACTGCACACGCTTGTTGTGCTGGCTGGCGAGGTTGTAGACATGAGTGCCGACCTCGGTGGAGCCGACGAAGGAAATGGCCTTGATGTCCTTATGGGTGCAGATGGCGTCCACCACCTGCTTGCCCCCGTGCACCACATTGAGCACGCCGGCTGGAACCCCCGCTTCCAGCGCCAGCTCGACCAGCATCATGGTCGACAGCGGGTCCTGCTCGGATGGCTTGAGCACGAAGGTGTTGCCGCACACGATTGCCATCGGGAACATCCACAGCGGAATCATCGCCGGGAAGTTGAACGGGGTAATGCCCGCGCAGACGCCGATCGGCTGGCGCAAGGTGTAGGTATCGACACCGCCCGCGACGTTTTCGGCGAACTCACCCATCTGCAGGGTGCCGATGGACGCGGCATGCTCGACCACCTCCAGACCACGGAAAATGTCGCCTTCGGCGTCCGCAAGGGTCTTGCCCTGTTCGGCGCTGAGGGTCTGGGCGATGCGCTTGGTATGCTCGCGGATCAGCGCCTGAAGCTTGAGCATGATGCGCATGCGGGCGCCGACAGGGGTGTCACGCCAGGTCTTGAAGGCGCGCTGGGCAGCGGCGACAGCGGCATCGACTTCTTCCACCGTGGCGAACGGCACACGCGCCAGCACCTGCTGGGTGGCCGGATTGACCACATCGCGCCACTCGTTTGTCTTCGATTCGACCCACTGGCCGTCGATCAGCAGCTTGACCTGCTCGACCTTGGCCTGGTCTGGGGTATGGGGTGCGTTCATCTGCGCTCTCCTGGAATTATTGTTGGGGACGAGGCTGAATTCGAGTATAGATGTGCAAACTTCCAACAAGAACGCACATAAAAGCCGGACCATCATGCAAAAAAACCTCACGTCCCTGAGCTCGTTGAACTGGGATGACTTGAAGTTCTTTCTGGAAGTGGCGCGTACCCGCAAGGCCAGCAGCGCGGCCAGGCGCCTCAATGTCGACTACACCACGGTGTCGCGGCGCATTGGCTCGCTGGAAGTGGCGCTAGGCACCTTGCTGTTCGAGAAATCGCGCACCAACGGCTTCGTGCTCACCGCCGAGGGCCAGCGCCTGCTGGGGTACGCCGAGTCTATCGAGAGCACCCTGCACATGGCGTGCGAACAGGTATCGGGCTCGGGGGTTGCGTTATCGGGGCATATCCGCATGGGCTGCACCGAGGGTTTCGGCAGTTTCTTCATCACCCCGCAGTTGAGCCACTTCGTCGACGCCTACCCTGCGATTACCGTCGACATCCTGCCCCTGCCGCACTTCATCAGCCTGTCCAAGCGCGAAGCCGATATCGTCATCGCCCTGGAGCGCCCCGAGCACGGGCCGTACGTGTGCTGCAAGCTATGCGATTACCGGTTGCGCCTGTATGCCACGCAGGATTACCTCGATACCCACGCCCCGATCAGTCAGGCCAGCGACCTGTCCGGGCACCCCTTCATCAGCTACGTGGACGACCTGGCCTTCAGTTCCGAACTGCTGTACCTGGCCAACCTGATCCCCAATGCCACCGCGCACCTGCGCAGCACCAGTGTCATCGCACAGTACACCGCGGCGCTGCAAGGCCGCGGGCTGGCGATACTGCCGTGTTTTCTCGCGGCCCAGGACCCTCGCCTGGTGGCGGTGCTACCGGATCAGGTGGAGGTGACGCGGCAGTTCTGGATGTACTGCCGGGAAGACTTGAGGAAGCTCAAGCGGATTACCCTGTTGTGGGAGTACATCCGGGACATCACCGAGCAAAACGCCGGCTTGCTGATGGGTTCCACGCGGGAGATGCGTTTTATCGGGGGCTGAGAAGACCCGATCAGACCTCCTCCAGCATCAACCCCGATATCCGCCGTACCCTGCGCGTCACCGCCTCCTCGAAAATCCCCTGCCGCGGCTCGATCAGGCTGAAGCAGTCCTTGGCGCGGGTGATGCCGGTGTAGACCAGCTCCTTGGTGAGCACCGGGTTGAGGGCGTCAGGCAGGACCAGTGCGGTGTGGCTGAATTCGGAGCCTTGGGACTTGTGCACGGTCATGGCGAACACGGTTTCGACTTCGTTCAGCCGGCTGGGCAGGACGAAGCGCACGCCACCCCGGCCGTCGTTGCGGGCGAACGCCACGCGCAGGATGGGTTCGCCCTGCTCGTCAGGCAGGCGCAGGGCGATGCCGATGTCCCCGTTCATCAGGCCCAGACCGTAGTCGTTGCGGGTCATCAGGACGGGGCGGCCCTCGTACCAAGGCTGTTGACTATCGATCAGCCCGGCTTTGTCCAGAACGCGCTCGACCCGCTCGTTCAGTCCCGTGACACCCCAGGGGCCTTTGCGCACCGCGCAGAGCAGCTGGAAGGTCTCGAAGCTCTGCAGGACGTCACCCGCCCAGTGCTCCCAGCGCGGATCGTCTGCCGGGGTGCCGAGCGCGGGGCGCTTGCGGGCGATGGTGTGCAAGTAGCACCGGTAACCCTGGGGGCCATCGGCGCCTCGGCCCAGGCCGTCGAGCAGCAGGCGGTCGAAGGCCCGGTCCTGTTCGCCGCGCAGGGCCAGGCTGAAGACATCGTCGGGCGCCCGGGTGAGCAAGTCCCGCGCCTGTTGCGCGTGCTGGCGGTTGACCAGGCGAGCAAGCTGGCCAATGCCGCTGCCTTCGCCAAAGCGCCGCGAAAACCGCAGCATCACCACTTGCTGGGCCAGTGGGTGCTGTCGCGCATCACCGGGGCGAAGACCGCTGGCGGCCAGGGACTCGCCGCTGACCTGCTCCAGCCAGGCGCAGGTCTCAGGGGAATAACAGCCCTCCTCGGCATCACGGCACAGGTCGCCGAGCACGGCGCCCGCCTCCACCGACGCGAGCTGGTCCTTGTCGCCGAGCAGCACAAGGCGTGCCCTGTCTGGCAACGCGTTGAGCAGATTGGCCATCATTTCCAGGTCGATCATCGAGGCCTCGTCCACCACCAGCACGTCCAGCGGCAACGGGTTGCCGGCGTGATGACGGAAATGCCGCGAGCCGGGACGGCTGCCAAGCAGCCGGTGCACGGTGCTGACGTCGGTGGGGATCTGTTCGCGCACCTGGGCGCTGACGGTCAGACGTTCGACCTGCTGCCCGATCGACTCGGTCAGGCGCGCCGCGGCCTTGCCGGTCGGTGCCGCCAACCGGATACGCAGTGGTCGCCCCTGCTCGACCGCCGGGGCCTGCAGCAATGCCAGCAGGCGCACCACGGTGGTGGTCTTGCCGGTACCGGGACCACCGGTGATGATGCTGAATGCGGCGCGGGTCGCCAGGCCACAGGCGAGCTTCTGCCAGTCGACCTGGCCAGGCATGGCGCCGCCCTCGAACAGTTGCGCCAGCCGGGACGGCAGATCGCCTGGCACCGGCTCGGCTTGCGCCAGGCGATCGCGCAAGGCCGCGTCGATGCGCCGCTCGTATCCCCAATAGCGCCGCAGGTACAGGCGTTGACCGCTGAGCACCAGGGGACGCGCGCTGTGCGTGGAGGTGCTGCCATCGGCCACCAGGGGACTGCTGGCTATCCGTAGCAACCAGGCGGCCAGATCCTGGCTGGCCAGCAGTTGCGAAGGCAGCAAAAGTGGGCCAGCCAGGGCATCGCCTTCCGGCGGCAGCGACAGCGCGAAATCGGGCTCGGCCAGGGTCTGCTCGATGTCCAGGCACACATGGCCATGGCCCAGCTGATGGCTGGCAAGTGCCGCCGCCAGCAGCACCAACGGGTCGCTGCCTGGGGCAAGCTCCTCGAGGAAACTGACGAAGGCCCGGTCAAGCGCGCGCAGCCAGCCACGCTCGACCCAGCGATCCAGCAGGATGAGCAGGTCACGGCTGGCCTTGAGGGGTGTCAGGGCTGCCAGGTGCGCGGCCTCGAGCGGGGTCGGCAGCAGGTCGTGCAGTTGTCGGCTCATGAGGCGGCTCCGGTAAACAGGTCTTGCTGCTCTGGCGCATGTTCGCCCCGGAACAGCGCATCAAGTTGTTCGATGAGGCTGCGCGGCGGCTTGACGAAATACACCCCATGAGTCGCGGCCGCCGTGCCACGCAGGAACATGAACAGCGCACCGCCAACATCCCGGTCATAGTCGTAGCCCGGCAGGCGCGCGCGCAACTGCCGGTGCAGGGCCAGCAGATAGAGCACGTACTGCAGGTCGTAGCGATGGGCGAGAATGGCCTGCTCCATGGCCTGTGTGCTGTAGGCCAGGTCGTCGGGACCGAGCCAGTTGGACTTGTAGTCGGCCACGTAGTAGCGGCCGTCGAGCTCGAACGCCAGGTCGATGAAGCCTTTGAACATGCCGTTGAGCTGGGTCGGTTGCGCGGCCAGCCGCGCGACGCCGTCATGGGTGTGTTGCGCCACCAGTTGATCGAGTCGCGTGGCATCGACGTGATGGCTGGCGAACCAGAACTCCATCTCGATCTGATAATGACGAAGCTGGCTGAGCATCAGCACCGGGCCATCCGGATACAAGGGCATCGGTTGACCGAGCAACTGCCGCAGCCACTGGTCGAGGGCGGGAATCCAGCCGGTCCAGTCGCGCCGGTTGCAACGCTGTCCCACGGTCCGCTCGATCATCTGCGGATTGGCGCTGACATGGGCGAATGCTTCGCGCCCGGCCCACTCCAGCAGGCCGTGCAGGAAGGTACCCGGGTTCGGTCCGCGCGGAAATCGATGGATATCCCCACCGCCCGCCGGCACCTCGCGCAACTGCTGGACCTCTGGACGTTCATCGTCGAGCAATTGCTGCGCTTGTGAGCTGTCCTGGGTAAGGCCCTCTTCGCCAATGCGCAGGGCACTGTAGGAGGCGATCCACCAGTTTTCGGCGGCCTGGCGCCGCGGCTTGCGCAGAGGCAGCAGCTCGCTGCCGGCCTTGGGGTTGAGATACGCCGTAGCGGTGCTCTCGGGCAACGGCTGGCAGGCGATCGCCGCACATTCCGACTGCAGCGCCCCAAGCCACTGTTCGAGATGGTTGGAGCTTGGCAACTGCGCGCCTCCACCGAGCAGATAGCCCAGCGCCGAACGGTGCAATTGCGAGGCCTTGTTGCTGCCCCGCTTGAGATCGGCGATGCCGAGCCAGCAGGCATGCTGGGCGCGGGTCAGGGCCACGTAGAGCAGGCGCAGGTCTTCGGCCAGACGCTCGTCATCGGCGCGCTCGATCTGCTCGCGGTCCGGGGTCAGGGTCAGATGCGCATGACCTTCGCTGTCGTGCCAGGCAAGTGGCAGGCGCTGGCCATCGACAGGCTTGCTGGTACAGATGAACGGCAGGTAGACCAGAGGGTATTCGAGACCCTTGGACTTGTGGATCGTGACCACCTTGACCAGTTGCTCATCGCTTTCAAGGCGCAGGATCTGCTCTTCACCGGCCTGGCCGGAGCTGGCAAGGTGCTCGGCCAGATGACGGATCAGCGCCTGTTCACCGTCGAGCTCGGCGGAGGCCTGCTGCAGGAGCTCGGCCAGGTGCAGGAGGTTGGTGAGCACACGCTCGCCGTCACTGCGGCCGATCAGGGTGCGCGGCAGGCTGAAGTCATGCAGCAGCCGCCGAAGCATGGGCAGCACGCCTTGTCGCTGCCAGGTCTGGCGATAGTCCCGGAAGGTCATGACCCATCGTTCCCACACCCGTTCATCCTGGTTCAATTGCTCCAGGGCGCTCAGCGGCAGGTCCAGGATCGTGCTGGCCAGGGCGGCTTTCAGGAGCCGCTCGGAGTCCGGTTCGGCGCAGGCCTTGAGCCAGGCCAGGAGGTCATGGGCCTCCTGGGTGGCAAACACCGAGTCCTTGTCCGAAAGGTACACACTGCGCACGTCCCGGGCAGCCAGCTCCGCGCGGATCAGCTGGGCTTCACGGCCATCACGCACAAGAATGGCAATGTCGGACGGCTGGCAAGGACGCAGCGTGCCGCTGTCATCCCGGAACCCGCTGCGGCCCTCCTGGCTGCTGTTGAGCAGACTGACGATGTGGGCCGCGCAGCTGGCCGCGAGATGATGGCGGTAGGTGGCGCCGGAGACCGGTTCGTCGCTGCTCAAGTGCCACAGGTGCAAGGCAGCGCTGGGTTGCCCGGCAATGATCAGTGCTTCATCGCGCCCCTTGGCCCGCACTTCCACGAACGGTAGCGGGTTTTCGTCACCCTCGCGGAACAGGAAAGCTCCACGCCCTTCAGGGCGAGCCTCGGCATGCAGGAATACCCGGTTGACCGCGCTTACCATGTCCTGGCTGGAGCGGAAGTTGGTGTCAAGGCTGTGCAGGCGGCCGGCCGTGGCGCGACGGGCGCTCAGGTAGGTAAAGATATCGGCGCCGCGGAAGGCATAGATCGCCTGCTTGGGGTCACCGATCATGAACAGCCCGTTCTCGACACGGTTTTCGCTGATGCGATAGATGCGCTCGAAGATGCCGTACTGCACCGGGTCGGTGTCCTGGAACTCATCGATCAGGGCCACCGGGAACTGCTCGCGGATCAGCGCGCCCAGACGTTCGCCAGCTTCGCCGCTGAGCGCCTGCTCAAGACGCAGCAACATGTCGTCGAAACCCATCTCCGCGCGCCGGCGCTTTTCCACTTCGAAGCGCGAGGCCACCCACGCCGCGGCGTGTTCCAGCAGGCAGGCATCCGGGCTCGGCAGCCCCTGGAGTCGCTGGCGAAGGCTCTCCATCGCATCCAGTGCCGGGTGCGCTGGCGGCTCGCCCACCTTCCAGGCCTCGGCCATGCCGGTCGGCGTCAGGCGCGTGAAGCCGGTCCCGATGTCGAGCTCGTGCGCCTGCTCGTCACTCGCCCAGGCCTTGAGTTTTTCGAACCAGGGCTCGAAATAACGGGCCTGCATCTTCCGCCCGTCAACCTGCTTGGTGGCCAATGCCTCACGGCAGAGCTGCAAAAGCTCGTCCGCCCACTGCGCCCAAGGCGCCTTCAACTCACCCAGCTGTTCGGCGCGTTGCAGAAGGACAGCGTCGATCAGCGCCTGGGGCTCTTCCTCGGCGCTCTGTACCCGCTGACGGCCGAAGAGCGGCCGCACCCGGGGCAGCAAGGCATCCGGACTGATCCAGTTGTCGCGTACCCAGCCGAGCGCCTCGCCCTGCATCGCGTAGCAGAAGCGCCGCCAGTAGTCGCGCATGACCTGCCCGAGCAGCTCGCTGTGGTCGGTCTCCAGGCTCTGGGTGAACAGGCTGCCACTGTCGAAAGCATGCTCGCGCAGCATGCGCTGGCACCAGCCGTGGATGGTCGAGACCGCCGCTTCGTCCATCCATTGCACCGCGACTTCCAGCCGGCTGGCGCACCTTGGCCACTGCTCCTGGGGGTAATCATCGCGCAGCTGGCAGAGCAGCGGGTCAGCCTCGTTGAGCTCATCACGGAAGAAACGCGCCGCCTCGGCCAGACGCGTCCGGATACGTTCGCGCAGCTCCTTGGTTGCCGCGTCTGTGAAGGTCACCACCAGAATCTGCGGCGGTAGCAGCTCACGCTCGAAGCCCTCCTCGCCCCCATGGCCGAGGATCAGCCGCAGGTACAGGGCAGAAATGGTGAAGGTCTTGCCGGTGCCTGCGCTCGCTTCGATCAGCTGGCTACCGTGCAAGGGAAAACTCAGTGCGAGAGGACGGGCCTGCTGGGTCATGCGGCGTTCTCCTGGTTGCCCAGGGTTTGCCAGGGCGCTTCAAATAACGGTCGGTAGAGGGCTTCGCACCAGCCCTCGAATGTCTCGTCGGCGCTCAGCGCGGCAAAGTCGCGGTACTGCCTGGCCAGCGCCACGCTCTCGCTGCGCTCGCCGAAACTGTTCTGACCATCGCCTTCATAGGCTCGGACAGCAGCGCTCAGGGCCTTGTCAGGATCGGTCTGTGCCAGCCAGGCAAACGCGGTCTTGGCCGCGACAGGGAGGGGCGCGTTCATGCCTGCCTGGCGCGCCACCACCAGGTCACCGAGCAGTTCGGCGGCGCGTGCCTGGGGTAGGGGTGCCAGCAGGAGGGTCACATCGCTGGCCACCAGTGCGCTATGCAACGCATGGCCAACCGCGCAGGCCGCCAGGTGCAGCACCCAGTTTGGTATCAGTCGATGCCATTTGAGGCTATTGCGGCCGCTGCAGATGGAATTGGGCACGGTGGTGATGCTCAACAGGCTGTCATCCCCGGCCTGGTAGACACGGCCCAGCCAACCCTCGAGTCGATGCGCGCCCTGCTCGAAGCGAATCGGCAGGGCGCTGTCGACCAGCTGTGGCCAGCGTTGCAACAGCTGGCTGTGACGGACCAGCAAGGCTGGCAACGGCTGTACCAGCTCCCCTTGCAGAAACTCGCCGAAGCCGGCCAGAGGCAGCAGACCGCTGGCCTGGAGGCGCCGCGCCTGGGATTGCAGCGCGCGATCGCTGTCCTGCGGCTCTGCCAGCGCGGCGCTCAGCAGGGTTTCGCTCAGGCTGTAGCGCTGCAGAGCATCGAGAATGAAGGGTTCTTCGTCAGCGAGCGGTGCTTGCAGTGCTTCAAAGAACACCGTCAGGCGCTGGCTGAAAAAGTGCCGCACCGGATGGCGCAGAAAGTCCTGCAGCAACGCCAGGCTCAGCGGTTCGTCACTGGTGTAGGGGGCCAAGGCCTGCCCACTGGCCGCGGGTGGCGCGCACGCCTCATGCAGTACACGCCATTCATTGGCATAGCTGAACAACGGGCTGCCCTTCTGGAAGTACCTTTGACTGAAAGGCTGCAGCGGGTGTTCCTGGGTCAACGCGTGCAGCAACTGCTCGCCCGCGTCCAGCTTGCCACCTTCGTGCGCGTCTGCTCGTCGCCAGCCGGCGGCCAGGTGATCGCGCAACTGCCCGATCAGCACCGAGGCGGGACGCTCGCTATTGTCTCTTATGCTGCGCCCGACCCAGCTGACGTAAAGCTGTTCACGGGCCGACAGCAAGGCTTCCAGCAGCAGGTACCGGTCATCTTCCCTGCGTGACCGATCGCCAGGACGGTAATCGCTGGCCATCAGGTCGAAATCGAGTGGAGGCTGCGCACGTGGGTAGTCGCCATCATTCATGCCCAGCAGGCAGACAACCTTGAACGGGATGGCGCGCATGGGCATGAGCGTGCAGAAGTTGACCGACCCCGCGAGGAAACGCTGGGAGAGCTTGCCTTGGTCCAGCCCCGACAACCAGGCTTCGCGGACCACGGTCAGCGGCAGCAGGTCATGAAGCTGGACCGACTCGCAGGTCTGCAGCCAGGTTTCACGCAGCGTCTGAAGCTGCACCAGCAGGTAATCGTCATGCTCGCTTTCGGCCAGGAAGAATACCTGGAGCAAGGCGTGCAAGCGTTCCCCCCACTCGGCTGCGGTGGCGGGCTGCGTCAAGGCATGACACGCGACCTCCAGGGCATCGAGCAAGGCAACCAGCGGGCCGATCAAGGCGGCATCGAGGCCGCCGATTTCGTCATAGGGTTCGATGCCATCGCATCCCTCTCCCATGCCTACCGCGTATCCGAGCAACATACGCCGCAAGCCAAACCGCCAGCTGTTCTGTTCCAGCCCCTCGGGCAGTCCCAGCGATGCCCGCTGTTCGGCATTCAGGCCCCAGCGTACGCCAGCACCCTGGATCCAGCGGTGCAGTGTCGGCAAATCACTTTCATGAATGGCGAAACGAGCCCGCAGTGCCGGCACGTCCAGCAGGTCCAGCACCTCGCTGACGGCAAAGCGGCTATCGGGCAGCTTCAGCAGATGCTCCAGGGCAATCAGCAACGGATCGCGGCCACGTTGGCCCTGGTCGGTCAGGGTAAACGGAATGAAGCGCGGATCCTTGCGGTCGAGCTGACCAAACACGGCGCGGATGTGCGGGGCATAGGTGTTGATGTCCGGCAGCATCACGATGATGTCACGCGGACGCAGCGAAGGATCAGCGCTGAAGCGGGCCAGCAACTGGTCATGCAGGATCTCCACCTCGCGCTGGGGGCTATGGGCGACGTGAAAACGTACGGAGCGGTCCCTGGCTGGATCGACCTCAGGCCATAGGCTGCGCGTCTCGGCCAGCGGACGCAGTTCGAGGATGTCATCCTGCAGCTGATTGAGCAGGTTATCGGGCTGCGCTTCGCTGAACAGGTCGATGCGCCCTTCGCTGAACACACCGCGGTAGCTGCCTGGATCGTCATAACTGTCGAGCAGGTTGATGTAGTCGCGTCCTTGCTTGCCCCAGGCCGCCAGCAACGGGTGGGCATGCTGGTGCATCGACTCGTCGTCGAGCTGCAGGGGCATGCCCTGCTTGCGTTGCTGACGCTTGTACTGGTGGCGCAGCAGGTCTTTGTCGGCCACGATATCGGCCCAATGGTGTCGGCAGGGGTTGTGCACGCACAGCAATACCTGGCTGAACCGCGACAGGCCAGCCAGCGCCTCCAGTGCCTGGGCAGGCAGCGAGGAAATCCCGAACACGATGACGCGCGATGGCAGGCCTGGCGGCGCCTGCTCGATCGTGGTGATGCGCTCGATGAAGCGCTGGTGCACCCCGGCCCGGCTCTGGGCCATGCCTTGCTCACCGACGTCCAGCAGCAGTGCCCGCCACAACTCGGCCTGCCAGCAATTGCCGGGGGGCAGCGGCTTGCGCTCGCCCCGTGCAGTGTTGAGCACATGCTCGCCTGCGGCCCAGTCCTTGAGCCAGTCGGCACGATAGACCTGATACTGGTCGAACAGGTCCGCCAGCCGTTCGGCCAGCTGGTAGCGCTTGCGCAGGTCGCTATCATCGGTCAGGAACCGGCGCAGGGGCTCGAAATGCGGCCGGTCGATCAATTCGGGCAACAGGCGCATCAACCGCCAGGTCAGCGGCGCCTTGTCGAGCTGCGATGCCTCGGGAATCTCGTCCCGCCCTAGTACTCGCCGGTACAGCTGCCACATGAAACTGCCTGGCAGTTGCACTTCGACGGCCGCAGCGATACCACAGCCGCCCAGGTCATCATCCAGCGGGTCTTCGGCCAGGGCCAGCTTGAGCCACTGGGCGATCCCGTTGCTCTGCACCAGGGCGATCTCGTTTTCCAGCGGCGCCAGGGGGTAACGGCGCATCCAGCTCACCACCAGGCTGCGCAAGTCGTCCAGCCGGTTGCTGTGGACAATCATGAAACCGGGCTGCAGCGTGGTGGTAGCGAACATGAGGGATTCCCTTGGGAGAGACGGCTGGTTCTCGGGGAACCTTATCATGAGGAACGCGCGTTTCAGTCGAGGCGCAGGACCTGGGTGTGAGGCTTTTTGTGTCGCGCGATCGCGACCCGGAAAAGACAAAACCCCTACCTGCTCGCGCAGATAGGGGTTTTGCGAAATGAATCTTGACGATGACCTACTCTCACATGGGGAAACCCCACACTACCATCGGCGATGCATCGTTTCACTGCTGAGTTCGGGATGG
>NZ_DATELE010000306.1:0-3674 GCF_035277045.1 Pseudomonas sp.
GGCGCTGAGCTTCCTCGGCTTCGGCGCGCCGCCACCCCAGCCCGAATGGGGCCTGCTGATCGCCGAAGGACGCAACTACATGGTGGTCGCCTGGTGGTACACCACCCTGCCAGGGCTGGTCGTGGCGGCCGTGGTTCTCGCCACCCAGCAACTGGCCCGCGGCCTGCAACGCCTTCAGGAAGACGCATGATGAGCACACCATTGGTCCGTATCCAGCAGTTTGGCGTCCACTACCCCGGGAGCCCGCAGGCTGCGGTGCAAGGGCTGGACCTGGAGATCGCCGCCGGCGAGATCGTCTGCCTGGTGGGTGAGTCCGGCTCGGGCAAATCCACCACCGCCGCGGCCCTGGCGGGCCTGTTGCCGCCCGGCGCCCGCCAGCACGGGCAATTGTGGCTGCAGGGCCAGGCTCTGGAGCGGTTCGATGAAAGTGACTGGCGCGAGCGCAGGGGCCGCCTGGTGGGCTTCGTGCCCCAGGACCCGGGCACCTCGCTGGACCCGGTGAAGACCATCGGCGCGCAGGTGATCGAGGCCATGACCGTGCATGGCATGGACCGCCATGAAGCCCGCGCACGAGGACTTGCCTTGCTGCACCAGGTGGGGTTGAAGCAGCCCGAGGCGTTGCTCGGACGCTATCCACATCAGCTGTCCGGCGGCATGTGCCAACGGGTGCTGATCGCCATCGCCCTGGCCAACGACCCGCCTCTGCTGATCGCGGACGAGCCCACCAGCGCGCTGGATGTCAGCGTCCAGCGGCAGATCCTCGACCGCCTGCAGCAACTGGTGCGCGAGCGCGGCAGCAGCCTGTTGCTGATCACCCATGACCTGGCCGTGGCGCTGGACCGTGCCGACCGCATCCTGGTGATGCGCCACGGCCGCCTGCTCGAAAGTGGCACGCCAGCCCAGCTGTGGCATGCGCCAAACCATCCTTATACCCGCCAGCTGCTCCAGGCGTCGCCCCTGAAACGCCTGCAACACCGTCGCATCCGCTCGACCAGCGTCGCGGGCGAAACCTTGCTGCAGGTCAGCGGCCTGCAGCGGCGCTTCAACCGCCATGGGCCGGCGGCGGTGGACGATGTCAGTTTCAGCCTGCCCCGCGGCAGCACCACCAGCCTGGTGGGCGAGTCGGGCTCGGGCAAGTCCACCACGGCCCGGATCATCCTCGCCCTGGAAAAGGCCAGCGCCGGCAGCGTGCTGTTCGACGGCCAGCAGATCCTGGGCGCGGGACGCAAGCAGCTGCATGCCTATCGACGCCAGGTGCAACTGGTCTACCAGAACCCTTGGGCGGCGCTTGATCCCCGGCACACCGTGCTGGAAATCGTCAGCGAGCCCCTGCGCGCGTTCGCGATCGGCCAGCGGCGGGATGATCGCCGACGGGTAACGGAGCTGCTGGAGCGCGTCGGTCTGCCCGGCGAGGTGCTGCGTCGCCGTCCAGGCCAGCTGTCTGGCGGACAACGCCAGCGTGTCGCGATCGCCCGCGCGCTGGCTGCCGAGCCGCGATTGCTGGTGCTCGACGAACCGCTGTCGGCACTGGACGCCCCGGTGCAGGCGCAGGTGCTGGACCTGTTGCAGACCCTGCAGCAGGACTTGGGCCTGACCTACCTATTCATCTCCCACGACCTGGCCACGGTGCGCGGCATCAGTGACCAGGTGCTGGTGATGAGCCAGGGGCGGCTGGTGGACCAAGGTCCCACCGAACAGGTCTTCGAGCGGCCGGCGAGCGAGTACACCCGGCGGCTGCTGGCGGACATGCCGGGGCTGGCCGGAGCGCCGTTGGACAGTGCGCGATTGCAGGTGGCAAGCGGCTGAAGGCAGCGCCACCCGACAGGAAAAAGACGAACACACACAGCCCGAATCAACGTTGAAAACACAGGAATGCGCACATGAGTCACTCGATCATCGCCAGCCAGCTCGACCCGCAGGCCAACCAGTACCTGCGCGAGCAACTGGCGGACCACGAAATCATCGACATCGCCCCTGGTCAGCTGGCCCTGGAGGTCTCGGCGGACGTCTTCATCGTTCGCCCCATCAACATACGCGGGCAGCGCATCGACGCGCCGCCACCGGGCTGGCCGTGGGGGCTGAGCTGGGTGCAGCTGCTGTCGTCGGGCATCGACTTCTACCCTGACTGGGTGTTCGAGGGGCCGCAGGTGACCAGCGGCAAGGGCGCCAATGCCGAACAGGTGGCCGAGTTCGCGCTGGCCCTGGTGTTTTCCGCGGCCAAGCAGCTGCCTGGGCTATGGGTGAAGGATGCCGACTGGCGCCTGACGCCGCTGGCCCCCGTGCGCGGCCGTACCCTGGGGATTCTCGGTTTTGGCAGCATCGGCCAGAGCCTGGCGCGCAAGGCGACCGCGCTGGGCATGCGGGTACTGGCCCTGAGCCGTCCGGGACAGCCGATCGCTGAGGTGCCCGGCGTGGAGCGCGTCGATGACCTGGCCCAGCTGTTTGCCGGAAGCGATCACCTGGTCGTCGCCGCGCCGCTGACACCGGCCACGCGCGGGCTGATCGACCGGGACGTGCTGGCCAATGCCAAGCCCGGGCTGCACCTGATCAATATCGCCCGCGGCGGGCTGCTCGATCAGCAAGCGCTGCTCGAGGCCCTGGATAGCGGTGTTATCGGCCGTGCCAGCCTCGATGTGACCGACCCGGAGCCGCTGCCCAACGGGCATCCGCTCTATCACCACCCACGGGTGTTCCTGTCCCCGCACACCTCGGCGATCTCGGAGGACGGCTACCCGGCCTTCCTCGAGGCCTTCATCGCCAACTTCCACCGCTACCGCGAAGGGCTGGCCCTGGAGAATCTGGTGGATACGCGACGGGGGTATTGATTCAGCCTGCCGGTATGGATGGACCGCCAACCGGTGGGCAACTGTCTTTGTCCCCTGCCAACATCGCATAACGCAGTAGCGATGTGGCCCGGCGAGGGCTCCGCCCTCGATCGCGGCACAAGGCGCGCTCCCACTGGGGCAGTTCATGGTGGACCGCCGTGCCTGGCGAAGCCGAGCAACCTGTGGGAGCGGGCTTGTCCCGCGATCGGCCGCGAAGCGGTCGTAAAACCAGCCACCTCGTTCACCCTGACACAACCCGGACTCAGGGCCCACGCCCCCCCTGCGGGCCAGTATGTGCTTTCAAGTTAGGTTAAGATCCTCCCCAACCACACCCGCCCCACCCGCCGGTACCCCGCAATGAGCACCCTCGAGCGCTACGTCAAAGCCGCTACCCGCGAAAATACCCGCCGCAGCTACCAGGCCGCCGTCGAGCACTTCGAAACGCACTGGGGCGGCTTCCTGCCGGCAACGGCCGAAAGCGTGGCCCGTTACCTATCCGATCATGCCGAACAGCATGCCGTCAGCACCCTCAAGCAACGTCTGGCAGGCCTGAGCCAGTGGCATGTCAGCCAGGGTTTCCCCGACCCGACCAAGGCTCCGCTGGTGCGCCAGGTGCTACGCGGCATCCGCACCTTGCACCCGGCATTGCCCAGGCAAGCCGCGCCGCTGTTGCTGCAGCATCTGCAAACCGCCGTCGCGGGGTTCGAGCGCGAGGCGCAGGCCGCCCGCGAGCAGAACGACCTGCCTGGACTGATGCGCGCCCGGCGCGATGCGGCCTTGCTGCTGCTGGGCTTCTGGCGTGGTTTTCGCGGGGATGAGCTGGCACGACTGCGGGTCGAGCATATCCAG
>NZ_DATELE010000307.1:0-3523 GCF_035277045.1 Pseudomonas sp.
GATGATCTTCCAAGTCTGTCTGGCTGAGCACAATTCACCCTTGGAAGTGGCACCTTGCCCCACCCCCGTTGATGTTTGCATCTGGGAACCATTACTATTCGCACCCTCGCTTTCCCCCTTTCCCAGGACTTCCCCCAATGGCATCCCGCTTCCCATCAAGGCCCGCGCTGCTGGCGCTCTGCTGTTCCGTCAGTCTGATGGCGCACGCTGCCGAACCGATCCAGCTCGACGCAACCGATGTCGACGCCGATTCCGTCAAGCCAAGTTCCAGCGCGCTTCCCGAAGAATTCGCAGGAGGCCAGGTCGCCCGTGGCGGGCAGATGGGGGTGCTGGGAAACCAGGACAACATGGACGTGCCGTTCACCATGACCAGCTACACGTCAAAGGTGATCGAGGACCAGCAAGCCGAGGACATCGGCGACGTGCTGGCCAACGACCCATCGGTGCGAGAGTCGTTCGGCTTCGGCAACCAGGCCAAGGTGTTCGTGATCCGTGGTCTTCCGCTGGCCGGGGACGACATTTCGTTCAATGGCCTCTACGGGATCCTGCCGCGCCAGATCATGTCCACTGACGGCGTGGAACGCGTCGAGGTGTTCAAGGGTCCCAATGCCTTCCTCAACGGCGTGAGCCCGACCGGGACCGGCCTGGGCGGCAACGTCAACCTGCAGCCCAAGCGGGCCGACGACCTGCCAACCCGCCGCTACACCCAGGACATCAGCTCCGACGGGCGCATCGGAGAACACCTGGACCTCGGCCAGCGCTTCGGGGAAGACAACCGCTTCGGCGCAAGGCTGAACCTCAGCCAGCGCGAAGGCGAGACCGCGATCCACGATCAGGATCAGCGCACCAAGCTGTTCATCGCAGGCCTCGACTACCGTGGTGACAACTTCCGGGTTTCCACCGACCTGGGTTATCAGAAGCAGCGGATCAACCACCTGCGCAACTCCGTGCGCCTCGGCGCCGGCGCCACCAAGGTTCCGACCGCGCCAAGCGCCAGCCACAACTACGGCCAGGACTGGAGCTACAGCGAGTCGGAAGACACCTTCGGCATGGTGCGTGGCGAATGGGACCTGAATGAAAGCTGGACCGCCTACCTCGCAGGTGGCGCCCGCCATACCCGCGAGCAAGGCACCTACGGCACTCCCGTGCTGCTCGGCAACAGCGGCCGGGCCACCATCACCGGCTCGGACATCGTGCACGGCGAGGACAACACCAGCTTCAGCGCCGGGCTCAACGGCCGCGTGCAGACGGGGCCGTTCAGCCACCAGATCGCCCTGGGCGCCACCACGATGTGGGCGCAGCAGGAAAACGCCTACACCTTCTATACCTCGACTCCCGGCAATACCAACATCTACGACCATGTGAAGCTGCCCAAGCCATCGGCCATCGGCAGCACGGGTGGCGAGATGGGTGACCCGGGCGTGACCGGCAAGACCCGAAACCGCAGCATCGCCCTCTCCGACACGGTCGGTCTGTTCGACGACCGCCTGTTGCTGACCTATGGCATTCGCCGGCAGCAGTTGCGCGTCGAGAACTACTTCTATGACGGCACTTTCTCCGCCACGCGCCCCGCTCCATCCAAGGACGGCAGCCGAAACGGCGCGCCTTATGACAAGTCGATCACCACGCCCGTCTACGGCATCGTCTTCAAGCCGAGCGACAGCGTCTCGCTGTACGCCAACCGGATCGAAGGGCTTGCCCAAGGCCCCGTGGCCTCGGGCGATGTGGACAACCTCGGCCAGGCCTTCCCGCCTGGGCGCACCAAGCAGCTTGAGGCAGGTATCAAGCTCGACGTGCAGAGCTTCGGCGCGAACCTGGCGGTGTTCCGTATCGAGAAGCCGGCGGACGGCTACATCGTGGGGCGCCAGTACGTGCGTGATGGCGAGCAGGTCAACAAAGGGGTCGAGCTGAGCGTGTTCGGTGAGCCCATCGAAGGCCTGCGCCTGATGGCAGGCGGCACGCGCATGACCTCCGAGCTGAAGAAAACCTCCGGCGGTACCGCCGATGGCAACCACGCCATTGGCGTACCGACCTTCCAGCTCAACGCCAGCGTTGACTGGGATGTGCCGGGCGTACCTGGGCTGGCGCTGAATGCGCGGATGTTGCGCACTGGTGGCCAGTTTGTCGATCAGGCGAACAACGTCAGTTTGCCTACGTGGAACCGGTTCGATGCTGGGGCGCGGTACAAATTCAAGGTGTCGGAGAAAGACCTGACGCTGCGAGTGAATGTGGAAAACATCACGGACAAGAATTACTGGGCGTCGGCTAACGGCGGGTACCTGACGCAGGGTGATCCGCGGTTGGTGAAGTTCTCGGGGACGATTGATTTCTGATAGAGCCCAGCCCCTCTACACCCTGTGCGAGCACCTGTCTTCTACCCAGGCACACCAAGCCCCCGGGCCGGGGACTGTGATTACCTTGGGGGAAAGCCAGTTCTCCCACAATGCCCTGGCTATGCCGGGCCGGGCATCGATAACCGAGCTGGCTTCGCCAGCTCTTGTGGGAGCAGGCCCGTGCCGGGACGCCGGACCGCGCGATCGAGGGCGTAGCCCTCGCCGGGGCACATCACTAACGCGTTGTGCGATCCCGGCAGGGAACAAAGACAGTTGCTTGTGCTATCAGATCACTCCGCCCCAGCCGCTACACGCCCGCCCACCAACCGCCCCGCCATCATGAACGCCACCGGCGACACCACCAGCGAAAACCCGAACGCCACAGGCCAGGCGATCACAAACGAGTCCACCCACCCCTCCACCATGGCCGTCCTCCAGCCAAGATGAAGAAACGAAAAGAACCCCGTCATCAGAAAAGCCATCATCGCAGAGATGAAAACCTGGGCAGTGATCACAACCTTCTTGCTATGCATGCAAATGTTCCTTGTAGAACGGGGCGAGCATGGACAGCAAAAACAGCTACCCACGGCACCACCCCCAAACGTGTATTAGGGAGATGCCGTGGGTTCTGAAGACAGACTAATTCTCGTGGAGCACGAGGGCCGGAATAACCGTACCGGCCAATCATTTTTCGACGCGCGAATGCTAGGTGCCGCTTAGCACCGGGTCAAGCGGCATTACCAATCTGTGCCCGGGCAACCCCGCCGCCGACCCTGAACAGGTACAGCGCAATACAACGAAAGTGCGCTCAGAAAGGCTCAGGAAAACACCAACGTGATAGCCGGCGACGTCGAGGAATCCGTGGAGTGGGCGTTGAAGCTGAGCTCAGGTTTGATCGCCTAGGCCTGGACAACTGGAAAACCCGGCCTCAAACGAGCCCAGGCTTCCAATGCAGTGACTTGAGAAGAATCAAGCACAGTCGCAACATTAGAGTTTAGAATTTGATGACAGACCATTGCTCGACTAACAACAAATTTCCGCTCTAGTCGCAGTGCGATCGATTCGATCTCAGCACTTGAGTTGCGAACCGCCTCTTCAGCAGAGGCTTGCGGCAGTAGCAACTCCGCCGCAAAAGCATTGGCTCTTTTTTCCGCAAATTGAGGCCCCAGCCCTCCCATAACATCCGCCAC
>NZ_DATELE010000308.1:0-2051 GCF_035277045.1 Pseudomonas sp.
AGATGCCCGGATCCCAGCGAACCTCGACAAAATGCGCGCCGAACGAGCGATAGGAGAACTTCGCCTCGCCCGGCGGCGCGCTGTGGAAGCTGCCCTCGGCGCGAGCCAGTCGCCCCTTGCCGAGCACGTCGGCAAAGCTGACCCGCTGCCGCCCGCTGGACAACTGCCCGGCCTCCACAGCCAGGTTCTCGGGTTTCTGTCCGGCAAAGTGGCCGCCGCTCATCACGGCGTACTGGCGCAGCCGGTCCAGGGCCTGGCGCGTCGCACCTGCGATGGCCGGCAGGATACTGGCCGTGGCCCACGACCCGCCCGACACCGGTCCTGGCGGGAAAGCCGAGCTGCCGAGCTCGACCTGGATGCGATCGAATGGCAGGCCGGTCAGTTCGCTGACCGTCTGTGCAACGATGGTGTAGGTGCCCGTGCCGATATCCTGCAGGCCGCATTGAGCCAGGGCCGTGCCATCGGCACGCAGCGTCACCCGCGCCTCGGTCGGCATCTGGTACGCCTCCCAGTTACAGGCGCCCAGGCCGTAGCCGATGATCTCGTCACCGTCGCGCATGCCGCCAACCTGCGCCGAACGCCGCTCCCAGCCGAAGCGTTTGGCAGCCTGGTCCAGCGCTTCGGGCAAGTGATTGCTCGACCAGGGCAGGTCCTGGCTCTGGTCCTTTTGAGCCAGGTTGAGCTTGCGAAACGCCAGCGGGTCCATCTTGTTCAGCAATGCCAGCTCGTCGATGGCCGACTCCAGCGCGAACAGGCCCGGCGCGGCGCCCGGGGCACGCATGGAGGTGGGCGTGCCACGGTTGACCGGCGCCAGCGTGTGGCTGACCAGCACGTTGTCGCAGCCATAAAGGCTCTTGGTCACGCTGCCGCAGGTTTCGGTGTAGTCGTCCAGGGTCGAGGTGCTGTTGAACGCCTCATGCCGGATCGACACCAGTTTGCCTTCCACGTCGCTGGCCAGGCGCAACCGCTGCCGGGTTTCCGGGCGATGGCCGACGGTGGTGAACATCTGTGCCCTGGGCAGCATCAGTTGCACGGGGCGTTCGAAGACCCGGGCCGCGGCGCAGGCGGCGACCGAATGCGGCCATGGCCAGAGCTTGCCACCGAACCCCGAGCCTATGAACGGCGCACGCACCTCGACACGGTCAGGCGGCAGGTCGAACACGTTGGCCAGCAGGTTGCGGTGGTTGAGCACGCCTTGGCTGCTTTCATAGACATACAGCTTGCCGTCGAGCCAGTAGGCTGTCGTGGCATGCATCTCCATGGGGTTGTGGGTTTCGACGGGCGTCGTGTAGGTCGCATCCACGCGCTGGGGCGCGGCGTCGAAGGCGGCGCCGGGGTTGCCGCGGCTGTGGCCGGCGCCGCCATCATGCACGCCTTGCTTGCGCAGACCTTCCTCCAGGCTCTTGACCGCAGGTTCAGCCTGATAGTCGACCTTGACCTGATAGGCCGCCGCGCGGGCATGTTCGAAGGTGTCGGCCACCACCAGCGCCACGAACTGCCCCGGGTAATACACCCGATCGTCCTCGAAGGGCAGCCGGTGCTCGTCGGCCTTGCTGGCGACGAGGATGTCCTTCGCCATGTTGATCGTGACATTGGGCGTACGGTGCAGCGCGGGGAAATTGCCGTGGTGCAGCACGCCCTTCACCCCGGGCATCGCCCTCGCCTGCTGGTCGTCGATGGCACGGATACGTCCCTTGGCGATGGTGCTGTACACCCCATAGGCGAACAGCATGCCTTCGACCGGCTGGTCGGCCGCGTAGCGCGCCTGGCCGCTGACCTTGTGCCGGCCGTCGACGCGCTTGTGCGGGGTACCGATAACGGAATCGTTCATGGTCGGCTCCTAGGCGCTGAGGTCGCGAAGATTACGGATGACCGCCTGCTTGCCCAGCGGGATCTTGTAGCCGTTGTGCTCAAACGCGCGTGCGCCTGCCATGGCTTGGTCGGCAGCCCGTTCAAAGACCTCCATCGAGGCCTTCTGCCCGATCAGCGCCTTCTCTGCCTCGAGTGCGCGCCACGGCCGGGTCGCCACGCCGCCCAGGGCGATCCGCGCA
>NZ_DATELE010000309.1:0-8348 GCF_035277045.1 Pseudomonas sp.
CGCTGACCTCCTGCATGCCATGCAGGCGCTCTCCCAGCTGAGCTATAGCCCCAGATTTCTAGCCTCGCGGCCCAGCGACATCGTTGATATCGCTTGTGTGAAACTGGCGTCCCCTAGGGGACTCGAACCCCTGTTACCGCCGTGAAAGGGCGGTGTCCTAGGCCACTAGACGAAGGGGACGAACCTTCTACCTCAAGACCCGGTTGCTGGACCCGGTCTTCTTCGCAACCCGAAGGCTGCGAAGCGGAATTTGGTGGAGCTAAGCGGGATCGAACCGCTGACCTCCTGCATGCCATGCAGGCGCTCTCCCAGCTGAGCTATAGCCCCACAATGTCGCTTTGAACTTGATCCGCTTGGCTGGGTGCTTCGCGTTTCGTTTCGTTCATCGCTGTGGACGGGGCGCATATTAAGATCGGATCGCCGACCTGTCAAACATATTTTCGAAAATATTTGAAAATTTTTTCCCAGATAACAAACACTTACCGGGATGGCGGGAGGAAACGCCCTGTTTACGGGGCTTTTCCTCCTGCCGAGCGCAGCATTACCGAACAGCAGCCTGGATCAGGCGATGCTGCCCAGCAGCTTTTCCCACTCCTTGTTTTCTTTCTTCGACACGCCACCGAGCAGGTCGAGGGCCTGACGCAGACGGAAACGAGTCAGGTCCGGCCCAAGGATTTCCATCGCGTCGAGCACCGACACCGAGCTGGCCTGGCCGGTGATGGCGGCGAACATCAGCGGCATGGCATCACGCAGCTTCAGTTCCAGCGCCTCGACCACGGCCTGGATGGTGCCGGTGATACGATCCTTCTCCCACTGACGCAGGCTCTCGAGTTTCCACAGGATCAGCTGCAGCACCTGACGCACCTGGTCCGGCGACAGCTTCTTGTGCTCGAACAGCTTCGCATCGAGCTTGAGGCCGCCCTCGAAGAAGAACCCGCCCAGCGGCGCGACCTGGCTGAAGGTCTCTACCCTGCCCTGCACGTGCGGGGCGATCTTCATCATGTAGTCGCGGTTGAACGCCCAGGTCTGCAGGCGCGTGGCGAATTCTTCCACCGGCAGATCGCGCAGCCACTGGCCGTTGAGCCAGGACAGCTTCTCGATATCGAAGATCGGCCCGCCCAGGGACACACGCGACAGGTCGAAGTGCTCGACCATCTCGTCCAGCGAGAACTTCTCGCGCTCGTCGGGCATCGACCAGCCCATGCGGCCCAGGTAGTTGAGCATCGCCTCGGGCATGAAGCCCATGCGCTCGTAGAAGGTCACCGAGGTCGGGTTCTTGCGCTTGGACAGCTTGCTCTTGTCCGGGTTGCGCAGCAGCGGCATATAGCACAGCTGCGGCTGTTCCCAGCCGAAGTACTCGTACAGCTTGATCAGCTTGGGCGCCGAGGGCAGCCACTCTTCGCCACGCAGCACGTGGGTGATGCCCATCAGGTGGTCGTCGACCACGTTGGCCAGGAAGTAGGTCGGCAGGCCGTCGGTCTTCATCAGCACCTGCATGTCCATGCGGTCCCACGGAATCTCGACGTCGCCGCGCAACATGTCAGGCACCACGCAGACGCCTTCGCTCGGCACCTTCATGCGGATCACATGCGGCTCGCCAGCGGCCAGGCGGCGCTGTACCTCATCAGCGCTCAGCAGCAGCGCACGGCCGTCGTAGCGTGGGGTCTCGCCGCGGGCCATCTGCTCGGCGCGCATCTGGTCGAGCTCCTCGGCGGTGCAGAAGCAGTAGAAGGCGTGGCCTGCATCGACCAGTTCCTTGGCGTAGCGGGCATAGATATCGCCGCGCTCGCTCTGCCGGTAGGGGCCATGCGGGCCGCCGACGTCCGGACCTTCGCTCCACTCGATGCCGAGCCAGCGCAGGGCATCGAAGATCTGCTGTTCCGACTCGCGGGTCGAACGCAACTGATCGGTGTCTTCGATCCGCAGGATGAACTCACCGCCGTGCTGCTTGGCGAAGCAGTAGTTGAACAGGGCGATGTAGGCGGTGCCAACATGGGGGTCGCCGGTTGGCGATGGCGCGATGCGCGTGCGAACGGTGGTCATGGACGGTCTCGAACTAGTGCTGAAACAAAGGCGCGATGTTAACAGGGAGCAGGCGCCGGGCTCCAGCAATGGCGCGAGCGATCCGCACGGGCACCGCTGACGCCTGCCCCCTGCCCCTATCCCGCGATGAGCCGCTCGCGCAGCTTGCCGATCTCGTCGCGCAGTTGCGCCGCGGCCTCGAACTCCAGGTCGCGCGCGAACTGGAACATCTTGTCCTCAAGCTGCTTGATCCGCTTGGTGATCTCGCCGGGCGAGCGCAGCTCGGCTTCGTAGGCCGCAGCCTCCTCCGCGGCCTTGGCCATGCCCTTGCGTTTCTTGCTGCGCGCCCCCGGCACCGTGGCGCCCTCGAGAATGTCGGTGATGTCCTTGACCACGCCCTTGGGCACGATGCCATTGGCTTCGTTGAAGGCGATCTGCTTTTCGCGGCGCCGCTCGGTCTCGTCGATGGCCCGCTGCATCGAGCCGGTCATCTGGTCGGCGTACAGGATCGCCCGGCCATTGAGGTTACGCGCCGCACGGCCGATGGTCTGGATCAGCGAGCGCTCCGAGCGCAGGAAGCCCTCCTTGTCGGCATCGAGAATGGCCACCAGCGATACCTCGGGCATGTCCAGGCCTTCGCGCAGCAGGTTGATGCCCACCAGCACATCGAAGGTGCCCAGGCGCAGGTCGCGGATGATCTCGACCCTCTCGACCGTGTCGATATCCGAGTGCAGGTAACGCACCCGCACATCGTGGTCGGCCAGGTAGTCGGTGAGGTCTTCCGACATGCGCTTGGTCAGCGTGGTCACCAGCACACGCTCTTCGAGGGCCACACGCTTGCGGATCTCCGAGAGCAGGTCGTCGACCTGGGTCAGCGCCGGGCGGATCTCGATCTGCGGGTCGACCAGGCCGGTGGGCCGCACCACCTGCTCGATCACCCGGCCGGCATGCTCGGCCTCGTAGGGCCCCGGGGTTGCCGAGACAAAGATGGTCTGCGGGCTGACGCCCTCCCACTCGTCGAAGCGCATGGGCCGGTTGTCCAGCGCCGAGGGCAGGCGGAAACCGTACTCCACCAGGGTTTCCTTGCGCGAACGGTCGCCTTTGTACATCGCCCCCACCTGGGGAACGCTGACGTGGGACTCGTCGATCACCAGTAGCGCATCGGCCGGCAGGTAGTCGTAGAGCGTGGGCGGCGCCGCGCCTGACGGCCGCCCGGACAGGTAGCGCGAGTAGTTCTCGATGCCGTTGCAATAGCCCAGCTCGAGAATCATCTCGAGGTCGAAGCGGGTCCGCTGCTCCAGCCGCTGGGCTTCGACCAGCTTGTTGCCCTGATGCAGGTACTCCAGGCGGTCCTTGAGCTCGACCTTGATGCCTTCCACCGCGTCGAGCAGCGTCTCGCGGGGCGTCACGTAGTGGCTCTTGGGGTAGAAGGTGAAGCGCGGAAGCTTGCGGATCACCTCCCCGGTCAACGGGTCGAAGGCCGCGATGTTCTCCACCTCGTCGTCGAACAACTCGATGCGGATGGCCTCCAGGTCCGATTCGGCCGGGAATACATCGATCACGTCGCCGCGCACACGGAACGTGGCCCGGGCAAAGTCCATCTCGTTGCGGGTGTACTGCAGGTCGGCCAGGCGCCGCAACAAGGCGCGCTGGTCGAGCTTGTCGCCGCGATCCACGTGCAGCACCATCTTCAGGTACGTCTCGGGACTGCCCAGGCCATAGATGCATGACACCGTGGTGACGATGATCGCATCGCGCCGCTCGAGCAGCGCCTTGGTCGCCGACAGCCGCATCTGCTCGATGTGGTCGTTGATCGACGCGTCCTTCTCGATGAAGGTGTCGGACGACGGCACGTAGGCTTCGGGCTGGTAGTAGTCGTAGTAGGAAACGAAATACTCGACCGCGTTGTTCGGGAAAAACGCCTTGAATTCGCCGTAGAGCTGCGCGGCCAGGGTCTTGTTGGGCGCCAGCACCAGGGTCGGGCGCTGGACCTGGGCGATGACGTTGGCGATGCTGAACGTCTTGCCCGAACCGGTCACCCCCAGGAGCGTCTGGTGCGAGAGCCCCGCCTCGATGCCTTCGACCATCTGGCGAATCGCCTCGGGCTGGTCGCCGGCCGGCTGGAAACGGGTGACGAGCTGGAACTCGGACATGAGGACCTCGGTGCTGAGCCCGACGAATCAGGCACTGTAAATTTAGCCAGTAGTCTATACCCAAACAGAAGCTGCCGGCGGGCATTCCTAGTTATGGACCGGTCAATGGAGTCAACGGTCGAAAAATATTACCCCTAACGGCAGGAAAAGCTGCGCCAGAGTGTCGCAGTGACCGTCGGGTATCACTATACTGACTCCCCGTTTGTGCACCGCTTCAGTGCATCCGGCTGGAGCGTGCAATTCCTATCACACTCCAATCAGAGCCAAGGTAACAATGAGCCTGTTTTCCGCTGTCGAGCTGGCACCCCGCGACCCTATCCTGGGCCTCAACGAAGCATTCAACGCCGATCCCCGTACCGACAAGGTCAACCTGGGCGTGGGCGTCTATTGCAACGAGGAAGGGCGTATCCCGCTGCTGCGCGCAGTGATCGAAGCCGAAACCCAGCGCGCTGCCCAGCACGCATCCCGTGGCTACCTGCCGATCGACGGCATCGCCGCCTATGACCAGGCCGTGCAAAAGCTGCTGTTCGGCGCCGAGTCGCCGCTGCTGGCCGCGGGCCGCGTGGTCACCACCCAGGCGGTGGGTGGCACCGGCGCCCTGAAGATCGGCGCCGATTTCCTCAAGCAGCTCTCGCCGGATGCCGTGGTCGCGATCAGCGACCCGAGCTGGGAAAACCACCGCGCACTGTTCGAGACCGCCGGCTTCCCGGTCCGCAACTACCGCTACTACGACGCGCCAACCAATGACGTCAACCGCGCCGGCATGCTCGAAGACCTCCAGGCACTGCCTGCCGGCTCGATCATCGTCCTGCACGCCTGCTGTCACAACCCGACGGGTGTCGACCTGAGCCTGGACGACTGGAAAAACGTCCTTGAAGTGGTCAAGGCCAAGGGCCACGTACCGTTCCTCGACATGGCCTACCAGGGCTTCGGCGACGGCATCGCCGAAGACGCCTTCGCGGTACGCCTGTTCGCGGAGTCGGGCCTGAGCTTCTTTGTTTCCAGCTCGTTCTCCAAGTCGTTCTCGCTGTACGGCGAGCGCGTGGGCGCGCTGTCGATCGTCACCCAGTCCAAGGATGAGAGCGCCCGTGTCCTCTCCCAGGTCAAGCGCGTGATCCGCACCACCTACTCCAACCCGCCAACCCACGGCGCCAGCATCGTGGCGGCCGTTCTCAACAGCCAGGAGCTGCGCGAGATGTGGGAAGCCGAGCTGGGCGAGATGCGTGGCCGTATCCACGGCATGCGCAAGCAGATGGTCCAGCTGCTGGCCGAGTATGGCGCCAAGCGCGATTTCGGCTTCGTTGGCCGCCAGCGCGGGATGTTCTCGTACTCGGGGCTGAGCGTTGAGCAGGTCGCTCGTCTGAAAAACGAGTTCGGGATCTACGCCCTGGACACCGGCCGCATCTGCGTCGCGACCCTCAACCAGAGCAATATCCACGGCGTGACCAAGGCGATCGTCGAGGTGCTGTAAGCTGAAACTGCCAAGGGGAGGCTTGACTTCCCCTTAGCAATCAGTAAGATACGGCACAGATTCCGCGATAGCTCAGTCGGTAGAGCAAATGACTGTTAATCATTGGGTCCCTGGTTCGAGTCCAGGTCGCGGAGCCAAACATTGAAAAGCCCCCAGATGCGCAAGCACTGGGGGCTTTTTCGTTTCAGGCCCACATTACCGACAGTCAGGCCTGCCCCAGGGGAAAGAATGCCCCGCCGCTCCACACACCCAGCCACTGTTCGCCATTGATCTGCCGCGAAACCGCCAGCTCGACAAGCTGGTAGAAAACGTTGCGGTGAATCAAGGCCTCCAGGTTGCCCCGCATCAGCACGTAAGGCGCCGGCTCCTGGGTCTGCGGGTCGATGTGAACCCGCAGAGGGTTCGCGGGACCGGCATCGACCTGATCCTCGACATTGCTGGTGAAGCGCAGCACCTGCTGCTCCGCGCTGCCGAGCACCTCCAGGGTCACCGCGAGAAAAGGCGCATCATCGACCTTGATCCCCACCTTCTCGACCGGCGTGACCAGGAAGTAACGATCTTCTTCGCGCCGGATGATGGTGGAGAACAACCGCACCATCGGCTTGCGCCCGATTGGCGTGCCCTGGTAGTACCAGGTGCCATCACGTGCGATGCGCATGTCGATGTCGCCACAGAACGCCGGGTTCCACAGGTGCACCGGTGGCAGGCCCTTGCCCGCCGCCGGGATCTGCCCCAGCAGATCACTGGCCTTGCCGGTATCGGTCATCACCCTCTCCTTCTAGCGGCTCATGCCCAAAAGACTACGAGCGTAATCGCGCAGGGGTGGACCAAGCAAATCTTCCGGGCGGTTGTCATGGAACGTCAGCAAACCGCCGCGGCTCTTGATGCGCGCGGTATCGATCAGGTAACGGGTGCTGGTCTCGATGAGCATTATCTGGACCACGCCGGTATCGACACCGAGGCGATCGACCGCCTGTTCGTCATACCACTCGTCACCGGTGCCAATACGGTCATCGGTACGCGCATAGCGCGTGTAAAGCACGTAGTGGGCGCCCACGGAACGGGCCTCGGCCAGCGCTTCCTCCAGGCCCAGCGGGGCCTCGGCACGGCGCACCAGCGGGAAGTATTCGACAAAGCCCTTGAAGGCTTCCTCGGCGACCACGTTCGGCCGCGGATAGGCGCCCTTGCCCGGTGGCACGAAGGCCCCTTGGCCGATGAAGATGAACGAGTCGGGCTGCAGGCGCACCGACAGGGTCCGGCGGGTATCGCTGTGATCGAGCAGACCGGCGTCGCTCATGTGATAGCGGACCCCCTCCCCCATGTCACTGACATTCATGCAGCCGCCCAGCGCCATCAGCGCCAGCAGCAAGAACAGGCTACGCATCCTTCCTCCACAAGCCGGCGACGAAAAACCGGCGATCAGCCCGGCCATGCAGCTTTTACGCCAGGTCAGAACCCGGCAAGCCGCCGCTGTCAGGTGGAGGGTTCGGGATCACGCTTGCGCTTGTTGCCCATGCGCACGCCGATGTCCATGAGGAACTGGAAGAAGCCTTCCTGATCCTCCAGCACATTGCTCCAGAACGGCGAGTGATACAGGGCGACGGCGCCATGCACCAAGGCCCAGGCCGCGCAATAGTGGAAATAGGGTGGCACGTCCTCGAGCTTGCCTTCGCTGATCCGTCCCTTGATCAGTAGGGTCAGGCGCTCGAAGTTGGAGGCGCGGATGCTGTGCAGCTCTTCGACCATCTCCGGCACCTGGTTGCCCTTGACGACCTTTTCTTCAAGGCGGTCGAACAACCGGTAGCGCTGGGGATCGCGCATGCGGAACTCGAAGTAGGCACGCGACAGGGCTTCCTTGTTGCTGTCGACGTCGGCCGAGTGCAGGAGTTCGTTCAAGTCCCGCTCGTAGTCGAGCATCAGGCGCAGGTAGATCTCCGCCTTGGACTTGAAATGCTTGTAGATCGTGCCTTTGCCGATGCCCACGGCGTCGGCGATCATCTCGACCGTGACGCTGTCTTCACCCTGTTCAAGGAACAGTTTGAGGGCCGTGTCGAGGATCTCTTGCTCACGACGGCGGAACTCACGGACCTTACGAGTTTCTTTCTGCATAAGAGGGACTGGATGAAAATCGAAGCGAATGATTATGCCTAACTTGCAGGAAATTGCACGGATCTTCCGCCCACGGCTGTGTTTCATGATGCGTTTTGGCTGCAAACAAGCGCCGCATCCCGCATTTACAGGCCCGTCATGCACTGAGGGCTGCAGCAAGCGGTGACGTATTCCAAAACTGTTTAAAAAACGACCAGCCGTCGGTGGCGCCGTCTCGATATTGACCAATACTTCAGATGTTGGCGCGGGACATCCCCCCATGTCGCCCGCCGATGAAGGTGCCCACGGACCGCGCACCTTTGTTTTACTCCTAATGGTCTTGACCCGGATTCACCCCCCAGAACCCGGGTTTTTTTTGCCCGGTGTTTCCCTCTCCTCGTATACCTGAGTATCTGCGCGCTATTCCCTCGATGACTACGCATATCCGATAGCGGTCTGGCCCTCACGAGGGGCGGGTGCCAGACTTGCGCTCGCTTGCAGGCCGGCCTTGTCGGGCTGCGTTTTCGCAGACAGCGTGAACAGGAGGGCAGTCCCATGGACCCCGATCCCCATTGGCGCCATAGCGCGCCTGAACCCGTCCGGCATTCACTTCT
>NZ_DATELE010000310.1:0-8353 GCF_035277045.1 Pseudomonas sp.
CGCAGGGTCCGAACGGCTGGTCGAGCTGGCCAGCCAGCGCAAGGTGCATGACACCCGGCTGTGGACCGAGATTGCCGCGTTGACAGGCGCGGCGGGCAATTCGACCGCGCTGGTGGGCACCCCGGACCAGGTCGCCGAAGCGGCGTTGGCGTACTACGAACTAGGGGTCACGACCTTCCTGTTCCGCGGGTTTGATCAGTTGCGTGACGCGGTCGAATACGGGCAGCAGTTGCTGCCGCGGATCCGGGCGCTGGTGGAGCAGCGGGAGGCTGGGCGCAGCGTTCGTCGGGCCTGATTGGTTGGTCAGGATAGTCAAAATCATAGTTTGGAATATTACTTAAACCTAACATTCCCGATAATCATAATTAACTTAGAACCAAAAAGCCTTTCACATCCTGTTACAAGAGCGATAGGTTATTTACACCGACCCCGACATGGCGGAGGCAAATGGATTTGCACCAACCGCCGTCGGGGCTCATTGTGTCTGTCACACCCCGCCCCCGACCCGTTTGCGCGAATCCGATCACACCCTTATCGGAGCACGTGACATGGGATTGTCCCGTAGAGATCTAATCGCCCGCCTCGCCGCCATCGGTGGCTATTCGGCGGCAATGGGCGCGCTGGGGCAGAATGCCCTTGCCGCCACGTTCGAACCCCTGCAACTGGCCGCCAACGGCGGCAACGGCAAGCGCGTGGTCATCGTCGGCGCCGGCATCAGCGGCCTGGTCTCGGCCTTCGAGCTGCGCAAGGCAGGCTTCTCGGTCAAGGTGCTGGAGGCCCGCGAACGGGTCGGCGGACGGGTCTGGACGCTGCGCGGCGGCGACCGCATCGAGCACAACGACGGCAGCAGCCAGACCGTCGAATTCGACCAAGGCCTGTTCTTCAACGCAGGGGCCGCGCGCTTGCCCAGCCACCACCTGACCATTCTTGGCTACTGCCGGGAACTGGGGGTCGAGCTGCAGGTGCTGGTCAACAGCAGCCGCAACGCCCTCGCCCAGCCTGACCTTGCCCGTCCCCCGCTGCTCCTGCGCCAGGCGGTCAACGACACCCGCGGCCACTTCAGCGAGCTGCTGGCCCGCAGCGTCAGCCGCAACAGCCTCGACAAGGAGCTCAGCGCGCCCCAGCGCAAGGCGTTGCTGGACTTTCTCAAGGTCTACGGCGACCTCGACGCCCAGCAGCAATACCGCGGCTCGGTACGTTCGGGGTACACCCGCTTCGCCGGCGCCGGCGACCAGACGCCGATCCAGCGTCAGCCTGTGCCGCTGGAGCAGTTGCTCGACAACAACCTGCTGCTGCCGCTGGTGTTCGATGAAATTCCGGAGTTCTCTTCGACGATGTTCCAGCCGGTCGGCGGCATGGACCAGATTCCCAAGGCGTTCTACCGCCAGGTCAAGGACAGCGTGCAGCTGGGCGCCGAGGTGATCAACGTGCGCACTGGCGACAACGGCAGCCAGGTGACCTGGCGCGACCGGCGCACCGGGCGCACCCAGGTCGAGGAGGCCGACTACGCCATCGTCACCCTGCCGTTACCCCTGCTGGCGCGCCTGGACACCAACTTCAGCAGCGAGGTGCGCAAGGCCTTGGCCCAGGCCGAAGGCGACAAAGCCAACAAGGTGGCCTGGCAGTCGCCGCGCTTCTGGGAAACCGACTTCCAGATCTACGGCGGCCTCTCCTACATCAATCACGAAGCGCGCACCTTGTGGTACCCCAGTGATCGTCTGAACAGCGCCCAGGGCGTGCTGGTGGCCACCTACAACACCGGCGCGGTCGCCGAACAGTTCGCCGCCAAGGCGCTGTCCGCGCAGATCAACTCCTCGCGCCAGGCCGTCGAATCGCTGCACCCCGGGCACAGCCACAAGCTCGGCCGCCCGCTGGCGATCAACTGGTCGAAGATCCCCTTCAGCGAGAGCCCGTGGATTGTCCACGACGAGGTCGCCCAGCCGGCCTACGACATTCTCAACCAGCCCCAGGGCCGCACCTGGCTGGCCAGTGATGCGCTCGCTCATGGCGGGGTCGGCATCTGGCAGAACAGCGCCGCCGAATCCGCCCGCCGGGTGGTCGGCCTGATCGCCCAGCATGCCGCCCAGTCCACCCGCACCGCCGCCTGACCAAAGGAAAACCCGACCATGCCACGCCTTTCGCTGATCGCTGGAGTCCTCATGAGCCTGACCCTGACCGCCCACGCCGACGCCATCCGCCGTATCGATCCACCAGGTTCGAACTTTCCCATCTCGCAACTGGTGACGGTGCCTGCCGGCAGCCAGCTGACCTTTGTCAGCGGCACCCTGCCCGACGTCGCCGACCCGAAGGCCGCCAAGGGCAGCATCGCCGCCTACGGCAACACCGAGACCCAGACCCGCTCGGTGCTCAACAAGCTGCGGACCGCCCTGCGCAGCCAGAACCTCGACGTCGGCGATATCGTCCAGCTGCGGGTGTTTTTGGTGGGCGACCCGGACAACGGCAACCAGCTCGACTTTGCCGGCCTGCAAGCGGCGTACACCGAGTTCTTCGCCACCGCCGAGCAGCCCCGCAAGCCCACCCGCACCGCCATCCAGGTGGTGGCCCTGCCATTGCCCGGCGCATTGGTCGAGATCGAAGCGATCGCAGCCAAGGCGCCCTGAGCGCGCCACACTGCCGACAAGGAACATTTTGCATGAAGCAACTTTTGACCACTGCCTCGCGTCTACCCTTGCTGCTGCCCGTCGCGTTCGTCAGCAGTTTCCACGGTGAGCTCCTGCAGGCCGCCGAGCCTGCTGCCTCGTCCCTGCAAACCGTGATCGTCACCGGCAACCGCAGCGGTGAGAAACGCACCGTCACCACCAGCCCCGTGCCGATCGACGTGATCAGCGCCAAGCAGCTGCAAGACACCGGCAAGCCCGGCCTGATGGAAGCCCTCAGTGCCAGCGTGCCGTCGCTGACCCTGCCCGAGAAGACCGGCTGGGACGCCAGCGGCATGGCCCGCGCGCCCAACCTGCGCGGGCTGAATGCCGCCCAGGTACTGGTGCTGGTCAACGGCAAGCGCCGCCACACCAGCGCCACTCTCAATATCAGCGGCATCAATGCCGGCGCCGCGCCGGCCGACCTCGACCTGATCCCGATCAGCGCCATCGACCATGTCGAAGTGCTGCGCGACGGCGCCGCCGCCCAATACGGCTCCGACGCCATCGCCGGGGTGATCAACGTGATCCTCAAGGCCGATGACAGCGGCACCGCGGTGACCACCGCCGGGCAAGGCTACGACGGCAAGAAACAGACCGTGCAGCAGAGCCTGAACAAAGGCTTCGAGATCGGCCGCGACGGCATCCTGCAACTGGCGCTGGATGCTCGCAGCCAGAACGACGACAACAAGGCCAGCGCCAACGGCTACAGCACCGCCGAGGCCTTCGACAAGGCCGGCAAGTCGACCTATGGCGGCTACGGCACGCCAAAGATCAACCTGCTGACACTGGGCTACAATGCCGAGCTGCCGGTCAGCGACGACCTCAGTCTGTACTCCTTCACCACCGCGTCGTATCGCAAGGCCGAGCAGGGCCAGAATTTCCGCCTGCCGACCATCGTCAACACCATCACCACCGGCCCCAATGGCTACCCCGCCGGGTACAGCCCGACCTGGTACATCGAGGAGCACGACTTCCAGGCTGCCGTTGGCGCCAAGGGCCTCGTCGGCGAATGGGACTGGGATCTGTCCAGCACCTACGGGCGCAACGAGGCCGAGCAAGGCACCTGGAACAACCAGAACCCGTCGCTGGGCGAAGCCACGCCCAATCACTTCGAGTCCGGCACCTGGATCTCCTCGCAACTGACCAGCAACCTCGACCTGCGGCGCAGCTACGACATCGGCCTGGACAAGCCGCTGGATGTGTCCTGGGGCCTGGAGCAGCGGCGCGACAGCTACCAGGTCAAGGCCGGCGACCGGGCCAGCTGGGTGGACGGGGGCTACTGCGTCAGCCCCGGGAACTGCGCCGCCTCCGGTGCCCAGGTCACCAACGGCATCTCGCCGGCCGAAGCCACCAGCAGCAGCCGTAACAGCTACGCCAGTTACGTGGATGTGGGCTTCAACCCCCTGCCCCAGTGGTACTGGGGCGCGGCGCTGCGCTACGAGCACTACGACCGCGGCATCGGCGCCACCCGCAGCGGCAAGCTGACCACCCGCTACGAGTTCACCCCGCAACTGGCGGTACGCGCCACCGTCAGCAACGGCTTCCGCGCACCGTCGCTCGCCAACAGCCTGTTCAGCGCGCGCTCCACCACCTATGGCGTGGTCAACGGCGTCTACCAGTCGATCAACTACGGCGTGCTACCCGTGGACTCGGCCGCGGCGCAGGCGCTGGGCGCCGAGTCGCTGAAGCCGGAGAAATCCACCAACTACAGCCTCGGCATGACCTGGCAGCCCAGCGACCGCCTGGCCTTCACCGCCGATGCCTACCTGATCAACGTGCGCGACCGCATCACCCTCACCGGCACGCTGCTCGGCGACGAAGTGACCCAGACCTTGCTCGACAACGGCATCGACTCGACGTCGGGCGGGCGCTACTTCACCAACGGCGCCCACACCCGCACCAAGGGCCTCGACCTGGTCAGCAGCTACGACCAGGACCTGGGCGGCGCCGGCGCGCTGAAGTGGACGGCGGCCTTCAACTGGAACGACACCGAGATCCTCGACTACAAGCAGAACGTCAACATCCTCGGCACCCCGTACGAACTGATGAACCGCGAGGCGCGCAACCTGCTGACCGAGGTGCAGCCGCACACCAAGCTGATCCTCGGGGCCAACTGGCGCTACGACAAGTACCGGGTCAACCTGGGACTGACCCGCTACGGCTCGTGGCGCGAGGTCAACGACGCCAATGACCGCTCGCTGGACCGCGACTACAAGGCTCGCTGGATCACCGACCTGGACGTGGGCTACCAGCTGACCAAGGACCTGGAACTGGCGATCGGCGCGCGCAACCTGTTCGATGTCTATCCCGAACGGCAAGCGCCCAGCAGCAAGACCATGACCAAAGGGTATGGCTCGTATTCGCCTTACGGGTTTACCGGCGGGTATTACTTCGGGCGGATGACGTACAACTTCTGAGGGTCGAAAGAAGCCTCTTCGCAGAGCAATCCTGAGAAGAGGCCTTGCACCGGGAACAGCCGGTTTTCAGAACGCCGCCTGCACCTTCAGCCCGGACACCCAGGCATCCTCCACCTGCCTCACGCCACCGGGATGCCGGACGTATTGCAGGTTCGGCCTGACCGTCAGCCAGTCGGCAATGTGCACGCCGTAATTGAGCTCGGCGTTGTACTCCGTCTCCTGCACCGGCAGGTAGGCCGGGTCGTCGTAGTCCGCGATACCGTTAGCCTGGTTGGTCAGGGCGGCGTTCTTGCGGTACGCCGGGTTGACATGCACCTCGGACACGGCGAAGCCGAGATCGTCCTGGGGACGGGCATCGAACGCGCCTTTGTAGATCGCCCCCACCGAGACGTAGTGATCGACCTTGCTGGTCGCGCGGTCATGGGCAGTGGCCATGGCGAACAGCGTGAGGCCGCGCGAGGCATCATTCCCGTGACGGGTCAGCTGCTGCATGGCGCCCAGCCACAGGCCATGCTTGCTCGACGTGCTGCGGTAGCTGGCGCCGCTGAGAACGGCAGGCTGCCCGTTACCGTCCTTGAGCACATCCCGGGCATTGGCGCTGCTGTAGTAGTAACCGGCGCGGTACTCCCCCGGCAGCCCGTCGAACCGTGGCTGCCAGACCACCTCCACCGGCAGCACCGCACCTTCGGTACCGCTGCCGCTGAGCTTGAAGCCATTGCGCGACTCGGTGTTGGACGGGTTCTGCTCATAGACGCCCACCTGAGTGAACAGCTCGGGCGTGAGCCGGTACTTGACCCGCAGCGCCCATTGGGTGACGGGCCAGTTGTACCAGATGCCGCCCCAGTTGCCGGCCTGCGAGCCGCAGAAGGTCAGGTTCTGGAAGTCACAGTCAAAGCTGTTGAAGTCTTCGCCTTCGCCGAAGCGTCCCGCCTTGATATCCAGGCGCTTGTCGAAAAATGCCTGCCGGTAGAACAGCTGGGTCAACCGCCAGTGCGAGCCGCGGCCCCAGACTTCCTGGGATGAACTCAAGGTGCCAACGCGGGGGTCGCCGACGCGTGCGTTGGAAATGTTGTCGCCATTGCGGTCGGCAACCGTCACCTGGAACAGCGCATCGTGCCAGCCCAGCAGCTTCTCCAGGTCGAAACCGGCACCGAGGGTGTACTGGTCGCTGTAGCGGGCGCTGCGGTCGTTGTCGTAGCCGCCGCCCAGATTGGCGCCGATCTCGCCGACGTAGGAAAACTCAAGGTCGATGCCTTGGCGGATCAGGTCGGTGCGGGCACCGTTCCAGTCGCCAAGCGCCCAGGGCGAATCGGTGGCCAGCGCCTGCGCGGCGATGGCAGGCGGGGTGCAGACGGCGGCGGCCAGAATCAAGCAGGGGGTGATGGGCAGGCGACGCGAGGGTGCGGGGAAAAACATCAGAGTCTCTCTTGTTATCAACTGAAGAAGGGCCGCCGCGAGGGCGGCCCCAGACGACTTACCGGACGCTGGCGCGCATCTGTGGCGCAAGGTCGAGCTGCTTGCGCATGCTGGCCACCTCCTCCGGCGTGACCGGCTGGGCACTGTTGCCCCAGCTGTTGCGCATGAAGGTGAGGATGTCGGCGATCTCGGCGTCGCTGAGCTTCCAGTCGAACGCCGGCATGCCTGCGCCGGTGACGTAGGTGTGGGTATGCACGGCGCGGGCGCCTCCCAGCACCACGCTGGTCAGGGTGTCGGTGTTGCCCGCCAGGATCGCCTTGTTGCCGGCGAAACCGGTGATCATGTGGCTGACGCCTTCTCCGGCCGTGCCATGGCATGCCGAGCAATGCACCTCGTAGCCTTGTCCGCCGCGTTGCATGCGGGCATCGGTCGCGGCCACCGCGGGCGGAGGCAGTGGCGAGGCGCCGGGCAACGATTTCAGGTAGACCGCGATGGCGCGCAGGTCGGCCTCGGTCAGGTGCTGGGTGGAGTTCTCGATGGCTTCGGCCATCGGCCCGCTGGCCACGGCCACCCCGTCGCTGCCGGTCTTCAGGTAGTCGACGATCTGCTCCACGCTGCTGTCACCCAGGCCCAGGTGCGGGTCGTTGGTGATGTTGGGCGCGAACCAGGTGCCGACCAGACCGCCTTGCAGCGCGTTGGCGGCAACCGGCCCGCCCATGATGTTGCGTGGGCTGTGGCAGGCGGCGCAGTGGCCCGCGCCGTCAACCAGGTAGCGGCCACGGTTCCATTCCGGGCTCTGCGCGGCATCCGGCAGGAACACCTTGTTCTCGAAGAACATCCAGTTCCACCCGGCCATCAGCAGGCGCTGGTTGAACGGAAAGTTCATGCCAGCCAGCTCCTCGACCTTGTGCGTCTTGGGCTCCAACGTGCTGAAGAACGCCCACAGCGCACGCATGTCGTCATCGCTCATGCGGGTGTAGTCGGGATACGGCATGGCCGGGAACAACATGCCGTGCCGCCCTCGCCCCTGACGCACGGCGTTGAAGAAATCGCGCTCGGTGTAGTTGCCGATGCCGGTGTCGCGGTCGGGGGTGATGTTCGACGACTGGATATCGCCAAACGGTGTGCCGATCACATAGCCACCGGCAAAGTCACCGCTTTTGGCGGTATGGCAGGCCGCGCAGTCGGCGCTGCGCATCACGTATTCGCCCTGCTTTACCAGTGCGGCGTCGGTGGACCTGAAGTCGCTCAGGCGAACGTCATCGTTGGCCACCTCGGAACGTGCGGTGGAGTTGGCCTGGATCACCAGACCGAGCATCACGGCGCCGGCCAGGGCGAGGACGCCCCCACCGACCAGGGCGGTTTTCTTGTTGATCATGGAGTGCCTCACACCAGCGGACCGGGGTTGTGTTGGTATTTCTCATGGATCGCCCGGGCCGTGCGGATGGCCAGCGCGCCGACGGTGCTGGTGGGGTTGTAGCCCGCGTTGGTGGGAAACGCCGAGGCGCCGACCACGAACACGTTATGCGCGTCCCAGCTCTGCAGGTAGGTGTTGACCGCGCTGGTGCGTGGGTCTTCGCCCATGACCATGCCGCCCTGGGTATGGTTGGAATACTCGTCGTAGGGCGTCCACGACTGGGCCGCGGCATTGAAGGTATGAATGTGCCGGGCCCCCATCTGCTTGCCGATCTCGACCGCGCGTTTCTCGATGAAATGCGCCATGCGCCGGTCGTTGTCGTTCCAGTCGAAGGTCATGCGCAATAGCGGCAGGCCGTAAGCATCTTTGTAGGTCGGATCCAGATCGAGATAGTTGTGCCGATAGCTCAGGCACGATGCGTGGATGTTGATCGACATGGCGCG
>NZ_DATELE010000311.1:0-2847 GCF_035277045.1 Pseudomonas sp.
GTCGCCGCCCGCGTCGACCAACAGTGAACGGCTGTTGCCGAGCAGCCCTTTGCGGGCAATGGTGAACCGGAGCGACATCCTGACACCTCATCGTTCTTGAATGAGGCGTCAGTTGAACATCAGGCCAAGGCCAGGTCTGTCAGCTCTGGCCAGGGTCAGGCCGGGGAAAACTGCGCCGAGGTCTTGCGAAACGCCTCCAGCGCCGTGGCGACAACGCCTAGCACCTGCGCCTCATGCTGGTGGATGAAGAAATGCCCGCCCGGGAACATCCGCAGCGAAAACGCCCCTGTCGTCTCGCCTCGCCAGGCCAGCAGCTGCTCCTGGCTTGCGCGATCATCCTCGCCGCCTAGCACATGCAACGCGCAGCGCAGCTTCGGCCGCTGGCGATAGGCATAGCGTCCGCACATCAGGAAGTCGGCGCGCAGCACTGGCAGGGTCAGGCTCATGAGTTCGCGGTTGGCGAGAACTTCCTCAGGGGTGCCGTTGAGCTCGCGCAGGTCGTTGATCAGCTCGGCATCGGTTTTCGGGTTGCGCCAGTGTTCGCCATCGTAGTCCTCGCGCCGGGTGGGCGCCGCGGTGCCACAGGCGAGCAGCGCTACCGGCCCAGGACAGCCCATGGCTTCAAGCGCGTGGGCCAGTTCGAAGGCTAGCAGCGCGCCCAGGCTATGGCCGAGGATGGCATAGGGCGTCGTCAGCAGTTGCTCGCCGGCCAGCTGGCGGGCGAGTGCCTGCATGTCGGTCTGCAAAGGCTCGCCCAGGCGCGTGCCACGCCCGGGCAGTTCGACCGGGCGTACCTGCAACCAGGCAGGCAGACTGCGTCGCCAGCGGCTATAGACCATGGCGCTGGCGCCGGAATACGGCAGGCACAGCAATGTCAGTTCGGACACGCGCGCTCCTTCGTCAGGCCGGCGCAACGCGCCGTGGGCTGGAATGCGAGCGACTCGGGGTCGAACACGAAAACCATGCCTGTCTCCTTGAAAATCATGCCTGTCTCCTTGATGTGGCATTCCTGCTGGGCCCGCTGCGGGGGACGATGACGGAAAGGACGATCGTCATGGTAAAGAAATTACCCTGGCGGCTCAGGCATCACGCAACAGGTCGTGAGCATCGAGCAACCCGAACGCCACCTGCGGATTACGCTCGAGCCCCCTGCGAATCGCAGCCGGTAGTGCCTGGCGGGTCTTGCGGCACAGGCCAGGCTGCTCTTGCAGCTCGATCTGGATGCCGCGCATGGTGCGCACCTCGTTGAACCCCGGCGCAATACGCACGCGAATGCCCAGTTGTTCGTAGAGGCGCTGCTGGAGATGGGTCAGGTCGTCCAGGCTTTTCACGTTTTCAAGGCGTTCGACCAGGCGCTTTTCCTCGGCGCGGGTCAGCAGCAGGATGCGCTGCGCGTCCGCGGGCCCGTCGTGCAGCCGTTCGCGCCCGCAGGTGCAGGCGCCGGGTGGGCACGGTTGGCGAAGCGGCAGGTTGGCGTTCATGAGGCCAAGCATAGCCGGTGGCCGCCAGGACCACATCGCCCTGTATGCAGCGGCCCATGATTATGGGTATGGTGATGGTCAAGTAGGAAGATTGACCCGCACAGGAAAACCCAGCATGCCTCAACGCAATGTCATCAACGCATCCGTCAGCCCCAAAGGCAGCCTGGAGACGCTGTCGCAACGTGAAGTCCAGCAACTGAGTGAAGTCGGCACCGGCACCCTGTACACCCTGTTCCGCCAGTGCGCGCTGGCCATTCTCAACACTGGCGCGCATGTCGACAACGCCAAGACCATCCTTGAGGCCTACAAGGACTTCGAGGTGCGTATCCACCAGCAGGACCGCGGCGTGCGCCTGGAACTGCTCAATGCCCCTGGCGCTGCCTTCGTCGATGGCGAGATGATCGCCAGCACCCGCGAGATGCTGTTCAGCGCCCTGCGCGACATCGTCTACACCGAAAGCGAGCTGGCCAGCCAGCGCATCGACCTGGAAAGCTCCCAGGGCATCACCGACTACGTCTTCCACCTGCTGCGCAACGCGCGCACCCTGCGCCCGGGCGTGGAGCCCAAGCTGGTGGTGTGCTGGGGCGGGCACTCGATCAGCAGCGAGGAGTACCAGTACACCAAGAAGGTCGGCCATGAGCTGGGCCTGCGCAAGCTGGATGTGTGCACAGGCTGCGGGCCTGGCGTGATGAAGGGCCCGATGAAGGGCGCGACCATCGCCCACGCCAAGCAGCGCATGCACGGCAGCCGCTATCTGGGGCTGACCGAGCCGGGCATCATCGCCGCCGAGGCGCCCAACCCGATCGTCAACGAGCTGGTGATCCTGCCGGACATCGAGAAGCGGCTGGAGGCCTTTGTCCGTGTGGGCCACGGCATCATCATCTTCCCCGGCGGCGCCGGCACCGCCGAGGAATTCCTCTACCTGCTCGGCATCCTGATGCACCCCGACAACCAGGCCCTGCCCTTCCCGGTCGTGCTTACCGGGCCGAAGAGCGCCGAGCCCTACCTGCAGCAGCTGCACGACTTTGTCGGCTCGACCTTGGGCGAGCAGGCGCAGCGTCATTACTCGATCATCATCGACGACCCTGCCGAAGTGGCGCGGCGCATGGTCGACGGGCTCAAGGAGGTCAAGCAGTTCCGCCGCGAGCGCAACGATGCCTTCCATTTCAACTGGCTGCTGAAGATCGAGGAGAGCTTCCAGCGGCCCTTCGACCCGACCCACGAGAACATGGCCAACCTGGCCCTGCACCGCGAGCTGCCACCCCACGAACTGGCCGCCAACCTGCGCCGGGCCTTCTCGGGCATCGTCGCGGGCAACGTCAAGGACAAGGGCATCCGCCTGATCGAAGAACACGGCCCCTACCAG
>NZ_DATELE010000312.1:0-6594 GCF_035277045.1 Pseudomonas sp.
GATATCCGGGTTGTTGGCGCGAAACTCTGGCAAGTGTTGTGTCAGCCATAATGAAGAAAACGCAGGGGAACAACAGATCGTCAGCAAGTGTTTCTGAGTGGGACTGCTGCGGATTCGCTCGGCGGCTTGCGCAATATTGACGAAGGACAACTGCGCCGCCTCGAAGAACACAGCGCCGGCGGACGTCAGCTCGACGGTGCGCCCCACGCGGGTGAACAACTGGGCCCCCAGGTAGATCTCGAGCTCGCGGATCTGCCGGCTGATCGCCGCCTGCGACACGCACAACGCCTCGGCCGCGCGGGTGAAGCTTTCATATTTGGCGGCCGCCACGAACGCCTTCACGGCTCTCAAGGACGGCATTCTGAGCAGCAAGGTGTCTGGATCGGCGTGTCTGCTCAGCATGAAAGCCACCTCAAGATCGAGAAAGGCGACGGAGCGTAACCCAAAGGCATGGCCCGGGCCACCAAGGGGTCGCAAATGCGCGCTGACCGTCGTTTCAGCGGCGTTCCATAACGTTAGGTTATCCACTAAGCCCTGTAAATGTTGTTGGATTTGCCGGGGAGATGCTTATAGATTTGATTGAAAGCCCTGATCCGCGGGCCAAGAATAAAAACAGGTAAACTGTCATGCGTGGATATCCCCCTTGGTACTGCCCCTTCGTATTAACAGCGCTCGTTATCAATTTGACGGAGCGCGTTCGCAGCACTGCATGCAGAGGAGGGACGCGATGACCAGTTCAGATGAAATCATTTGTGTGAAAAACATCTTCAAGGTATTTGGCGCCCAGCCGGATGTCGCGATGAAGATGCTCAAGGACGGCGCCAGCAAGAGCGAAGTCTTCGAGAAAACCGGCCAGGTGATCGGCGTCTTCGATGCCAGCTTCAGCGTCAAGCGAGGCGAGATCTTCGTGATCATGGGGCTCTCCGGCTCTGGCAAGTCCACCATGGTGCGGTTGTTCAACCGCCTGATAGAACCCACCTCCGGCAGCATCTTCCTCAATGGCAAGGAAATCACCGGCCTGTCCGACAAAGCGTTGCTCGACGTGCGACGCAAGGAAATGGGCATGGTGTTCCAGTCCTTCGCGCTGATGCCGCACATGAGCGTGCTGGAAAACACCGCCTTCGGCCTGGAGATCTCCGGCGTCAGTGAAGCCGAGCGCCACAACCGCGCCCGCGAAGCCCTCAGCCAGGTAGGCCTGGCAGGCCAGGAGCACAGCTACCCGCACCAGCTGTCCGGCGGCATGCAGCAACGCGTGGGGCTGGCCCGTGCGCTGGCGAACGATCCGGCGATCCTGCTGATGGACGAGGCCTTCTCGGCACTCGACCCGCTGATCCGCAGCGAAATGCAGGGCGAGCTGATTCGTCTGCAGGCCGAGCAGAAACGCACCATCATCTTCATTTCCCACGACATCGAGGAGGCCATCCGCATCGGCCATCGCATCGCGATCATGGAAGGCGGTCGCGTGGTGCAGATCGGCACGCCGCAGGAGCTGCTCAACCAGCCTGCCAACGAGTATGTGCGCAACTTCTTCAAGGGTTTCGACAGCTCACGGGTACTGCTGGCCGGCGATGTCGCAACCTTCGATCCCGAAGTGGTGTGCAAGCTCAACGGCAAGGCGCCGCGCTTCAAGCCGGGCGTACCGTTCGGCTACCTGATCGACGACCGTGGGCAACTGCTCGGCGTGGTCGATGCCGATGACAGCGGCATGGCGGCCACCGCCCGCCACAACCTGCACGAGCAGCAGCCGATCTATACCGACACCCCGCTGCACGAAGTGCTCGACATTGCCGCCACCCTGCCCTATCCGGTGCCGGTGCTCGACCGGGACGGCGCCCTCAAGGGCACGCTCTCGAAGAACCAGTTGCTGCAGACCCTGAGCCGCCACTGAGCGCCCGCGACCTTCACAGAGGTAAGCCAACATGTCCGAGTTCAGCCTTCTCGACCCGTTCCAGTCACTCACCATCCCATTGGGCGACTGGGTCACCAGCACCCTGAATTTCCTGGTGCACAACTTCCGCGACGTCTTCCGCGCCATTCGCTGGCCGATCGACCAGGTGCTCAATGGCATCGAGTTCATCCTGCAGAGCATTCCACCGAGCATCGGCATCATCCTGTCATCGCTGCTGGGCTGGCAGCTGGCCGGCAAGCGCATGGCCCTGCTGTGCTTTATCACCCTGACCCTGCTCGGGCTGATCGGGGTGTGGTCCGAATCGATGACCACTCTGGCCCTGGTGCTGACATCGGTGTTCTTCTGCGCGGTGATCGGCATTCCGCTAGGCATCGTCTGTGCCCGCAGCGACCGGCTCGAACAGATTGTGCGGCCGATCCTCGATGCCATGCAGACGCTGCCCGCCTTCGTCTACCTGGTGCCGGTGGTGATGCTGTTCGGTATCGGTAACGTGCCGGGCGTGCTGGTGACCATCGTCTTTGCCCTTCCGCCGCTGGTGCGCCTGACCAATCTGGGCATCCGCCAGGTACCCGAGGACAAGATCGAGGCTGCCCGCGCCTTCGGCTGCACCCCACGGCAGATGCTTACCCGCGTGCAATTGCCGCTGGCCACCTCGACCATCATGGCGGGCCTCAACCAGACCCTGATGCTGTCGCTGTCGATGGTGGTGATCGCCTCGATGATTTCGGTCGGCGGCCTGGGGCAGATGGTGCTGCGCGGCATCGGCCGCCTGGACATGGGCCTGGCCACGGTTGGCGGCGTCGGCCTGGTGCTGCTGGCCATCTTCCTCGACCGCCTGACCCAGGCGATGGGCGCGCGCACCGGTGCCGACCCGAGCCTGCGCTGGTACCAGACCGGCCCCGTCGGTGGCGTGATGCGCCTGTTTGGTGCCGCGAAACCTGAAGGGCGGCGCAAGACTGCCTGAAACAGCCGTATTCGATCTGCCGCACTTTTCCAGATAAAAAACAGAAGAAGGTACGCGACGATGTCCGAATTCAAGCTCACCCGCAGCATGCTCAAATGCGCCACCGCCCTGACCCTTGCCGCGTCCGCCCTGTGCGCCCACGCGTCAGCGGACAAGCCTGGCGAGGGCGTCAAGGTCACCCCGATCTTCCCCTCGATCGCCGAGGAACGCTTCCGCGGCGAGGTCGCCATGGAGGGCCTGCGCGAGCTGGGCTACAAGGTCCAGGAGCCCAAGGAGACCGAGTACGGCGTGATGATGGTCGCCCTGGCCAACGGCGATGCGGACTTCACCGTGCATCTGTGGGACAAGCTGCACGACAAGTTCTATCGCCAGGCCGGTGGTGATGACGTGATGATCAAGGCGGGCGACATCATGCCCGGCGTATTGCAGGGCTATCTGATCGACAAGAAGACCGCCGAAGCCCACAACATCAAGTACATCACCGACCTCAAGAAGCCCGAGATCGCCAAGCTGTTCGACACCGATGGCGACGGCAAGGCCGACATGACCGGCTGCAACCCGGGCTGGGGCTGCGAGCTGGTCATCGACCACCACATGAAGGCCTACGACCTGGAGAAGAGCATCAAGGTCAACCAAGGCTCCTACTTCGCGCTGATGGCCGACACCATTACCCGCTACAAGGAAGGCAAGCCGATCTTCTACTTCACCTGGGTACCGCAGTGGATCTCGACCGTGCTCGTCGAGGACAAGGATGTGGTGTGGCTGGAGGTGCCGAAGACCGACCTGCCTGACGGCAACAATGATGTCGACACCATGTACAAGGGCAAGAACCTCGGGTTTGCCGTGGACAAGGTCGAGGCCGTGGTGAACAAGGAGTTCGCCGAGAAGAACCCGGCCGCCCTCAAGTTCCTGTCGGTGATGCAGATCAGCACCGCAGACGAGAGCGCACAGAACCTGAAGATGCAGCAGGGCGAGAAGAAGCCTGCCGACATCACCCGCCACGCCAAGGAGTGGGTAGCCGCGCACCGACAGCAGTTCGACACTTGGCTGCAGGCTTCGCGCGCAGCGGCGACCCAGGCCAGCCAGTAAGCACCGGGCAATGAGCACCTTCAGCAGAACCTTTGCACAGCGCAACCTGCTGTGCACGGGTTCCGGCGAAGCCAGCCAGAAAACCTCACGGGTAGGTTTTCTGTTGCTGGAGAACTTTTCGCTGCCGTGCTTCACCCAGTCCCTCGATGTGCTGGTGACCGCCAACGTGATCCAGCCAGGTTCCGTACGGGTCCATACCTTCAGCCACAGCGATGCCCAGGTCATGAGCGACCTGGCCATCCCGATCCGCCCAGACACGCCGTTCACCGACGTGCGGCTGGCCGAACTGGACCTGATGATCATTTGCGGCGGGCTGCGCACGTCCAGGACCATGCCGTCCTGGCTGACCACCCTGCTGCACAGGCTCGGCGGCATGCCCATCGCGCTGGGCGGCCTGTGGAACGGTGCCTGGTACCTGGGCAAGGCGGGCCTGCTGGACGGTTACCGCTGCGCCATCCACCCCGAGCAGCGAATGGCGCTGTCGGAGCGTTCGCCCAATGCCAATGTGTCGATGGAAACCCTGGTGGTCGATCGCGACCGTCTCACCGCGGCGACGCCTGCGGGCGCGTTCCGGATGATGATCCAGTGGCTGGCCAGGGTCTCGGGCAGCAAGCTGGCCGATGCGGTGCTCGACATGCTCGACTATGACCAGTCGCGCCATCGCTGCGCCGCGCAGACCCGGCATCCACGCCTGACCGGCCCGCTGCGCGAGGTCATCAGCCTGATGGAATCGAACCTGGAGGATCCGCTGGAGCCTGAACAGATCTGCCATTACGTGGGACTGTCCCAGCGCCAGATGCAGCGGCTGTTTCGCGAACAGCTCCTCACCACGCCGCAGAAGCATTACCTGCAACTGAGGATTACCGAAGCGCGCCGCCTCATACAGAACTCAAGCTCCTCCCTTGCCGATGTGGCGCTGGCCTGCGGCTTTGTGTCGAGCAGCCATTTCAGCAAGTGCTACAGCGCCCTGTTTGGCTATCCACCGTCCAGGGAAGCGCGTCACGAACTCTAGCCAGGACCGGACAATGACAAGAATCTCTTCGCTGCCCGCCGACGACGCCACCTGCGGCTGGTATCACCTGAGCAAGCCTCGCCAAGCCAGGCCCGCGCACCAGGGCCAGACCAGCGCCCGCTGGGTGATCGTTGGCGCGGGCTACACCGGCCTTGCCACGGCCCGGCAACTGGCGCTGCACTTCCCTGACCAGGAAATCGTGCTCATCGAGGCCCAGGAAGTCGGCTTCGGCACCTCGGGACGCAACGCGGGGTTCGTCATCGACCTGCCCCACGACATCGGGGCCCCTGACTACATCGGCGATATCGACACGGCCCGGACGGTCATGAAGCTCAACCTCAGTGGCCAGAACTACCTCAAGGAGCTGGTCGAGCGCTACGACATCGACTGCCAGATGAAGCATTGCGGCAAGTACCAGGCGGCGGTCGAGCCCCGTGGCATCGCGGTGCTCGATGCCTACCGCAGCGGCCTGGACAAGCTCGGCCAGCCCTACCAGATGATCGAGGGTGCCGAACTGCCCGAGCACATCGGCACGCATTTCTACCGCAAGGCGCTGTTCACCCCCGGGACCTCGCTGATCCAGCCCGCGGCACTGGTCAAGGGCCTGGCCGACAGCCTGCCGGCCAATGTCACGCTGTACGAGAACACACCGGTCAGCGAAGTCGAGTACGGCGCCCGTACCGTGCTCAGGCATGCCAACGGTTCGATCACCGCCGACAAGCTGATCCTCACCAACAATGCCTTTGGCATGAGTTTCGGCTTCCTCAAAGGGCGCATGTTGCCGGTGTTCACCTACGCCAGCCTGACCCGCCCGATGACGCCCGTCGAGCAGGCCCGTCTCGGCGGCAGACCTTACTGGGGGGTGATCCCGGCCGACCCGTTCGGCACCACCGTGCGGCGCACGCCGGACAACCGCCTGCTGGTGCGCAACAGCTTCAGCTTCAACCCGGACGGGCGCAGCAACCCGAAATATCTGGAGCGCTTCGTCAGCCGCCATCGCGCCTCGTTCGAGCGGCGTTTTCCCATGCTGCCGAGCGTGCAGTTCGAATACACCTGGGGTGGCGCCCTGGCGCTTTCGCGCAACCACGCGGGCTACTTCGGCCAATTGCGCGAGAACGTCTACGGCGCCCTGTGCTGCAACGGGCTGGGCGTCACCCGCGGCACCGCCACCGGCAAGCTGATGGCCGACTGGCTGGCGGGCGAGCGTTCGGAACTGATCGACTTCGTGCTCAATTCACCTGGCCCCTGCGCCAACCCTCCCGCGCCCATCGTTGCCCTGGGCGTGAACTTCAACCTGTTGTGGGGGCAGTACCGCGCCGGCCAGGAAAGCTGATCGGCGGCAACCCTCATCTGGAGCGATAACCATGAAATTCGAAGGCATCTACACCCCGGCGATCACCCCCCTGAGCGCTGATGGCAGCATCGACAAGGCCGCCTTTGCCGAGGTTCTGGAATACCTGGTCGAGTCCGGCATCCACGGCGTAATCATCGGCGGCTCCACCGGCGAGTACTACGCCCACACCGCCCAGGAGCGTTTCGACCTGGCCGCCCAGGCCAAGGACGTGCTCAACGGCCGTCTGCCGCTGATCGTCGGCACCGGTGGCATCCGCACCGAAGACG
>NZ_DATELE010000313.1:0-13476 GCF_035277045.1 Pseudomonas sp.
TCCAGGGACTGGCGCCGCAGATCGAGCCGGCCTGCAGCACCATGGGGTCCAGTGCCTGCAAGGTTGCCTGCAGCGGCAGCACGATGAACGGGATCATGATGTAGGTCATGCCGATCACCACGCCGGTCAGGTTGTGCACCATCTCCAGTGGCTGGTCTATCAGCCCCAGCGCCATGAGTGTCTTGTTGATCACCCCTGAATCCTGCAGCAGCACCAGCCAGGCGTAGCTGCGCGCCAGCAGGCTGGTCCACATCGACAGCAGCACCAGGTTCAGCAGCCAGCGGCCCCAGCCGCGCGGCATCAGGGTGATGACCCAGGCCAACGGAAAGCCCAGCAGCACGCTGAGCAGGGTGACGATGCCGGCCACCGAGAAGGTGTTGAGCAGCACCCGGGTATAGGCGTCGTTGGCGAACAGCTGCGCGTAGTTGCCCAGCCCCGGTTGCGGCTCCAGCACGCCACGCAGCAGCAGGCCCGCCAGCGGTGCCAAGAAGAACACCCCGAGAAACAGCGTGGCCGGCCACAGGTACCCTGCCCCGGCCCAGCGCGCACGCCGGGCCGCCTTGCGCTCGCCAGCGCGCTGCGCGCCGGCGGCCTGGCCGGCGCTGGCCGGCATCGCGAGCTTCACTTGACTAGCCATTCATTCCACCGTGCTGCGATCGCGGGACCATTCTTCGCCCAGTAGGCCAGGTCAAGGTTGATCTGGTCCTTGGTATGGGCAGTAGGCAGATTGGGCGCCATCTTCGGTGTCAGCAGCGCCAGGCTGTCGACGTTGACCGGGGCATAGGGAATGGAGTTGGAGAAGTCGGCCTGAGGTTTGGCGCCGGTGGCGAAAGCGACGAATTTCATGGCCGCATCCTTGCGTTTGGCGCCTTTGGGAATGACCAGGTAATCGGCCATCACCAGGTTCTGCTTCCAGTTCATGGCGACCGGTGCGCCATCGTCCTGCAGCGCCAGCACACGGCCGTTCCAGAACTGCCCGATGCTCGCTTCACCCGACGCCAGCAGCTGCTGGGACTGGGCGCCGCCGCTCCACCAGACGATATTCTTCTTGATGCTGTCGAGCTTCCTGAAGGCCCGGTCGAGGTCCAGCGGATAGAGCTTGTCGGGGGTCACGCCATCGGCGAGCAGGGCCACCTCCAGCGCGCCGGGGCTTGGCCAGCGGTACATGGCGCGTTTGCCCGGGTACTTCGCGGTATCGAACATTGCCGCCCAGTTTTCCGGGGCCGTCGCACCGCCGAGCTTGCTTTCGTTCCAGCCGAGCACGAAGGAATAGAGGAACGCACCGACGCCATGGTCGTTGATGAAGTGCGGGTTGATCTTGTCGCGATCCACCTGGGTGAAGTCCAGCGGTTCCAGCAGGCCTTCGCTGGCCGCGCGCAGGGCGAAGTCGCCTTCCACGTCGACCACGTCCCACTCGACATTGCCGCTCTCCACCATCGCTTTGAACTTGCCGTAGTCGGTCGGGCCGTCCATGACCACGTCGATACCGGCGTGTTGCTTGAAGGGTTTGGCCCACGCAGCGTTCTGCGCGTCCTGGGTGCCGCCGCCCCAGCCAACGAAACTGATGGTTTCGCCGGCGGTGGCATGAGCCACGCCAAAGGCCAACAGACTCGCGGTCAGTGCCGCTATGGCTTGCTTCTTGAACACCATGGTACGCCCTCGCTCTTGTTCTGATCGCGCGGGCCGTACGCCCGCGACAGTGTTGGGGTAGCAGTGATCCAAAGGACTCAAGTGTTGCGTGTTGCCGTTGTTGTTATGTTCGCGTCGCTCACTGCGCGCCGTTGTCCTCCACGGCCGCCAGCAGGCGGTGCCGTACGGCTTCAGGAATTGCCTGGCTGGTGCGGGACTGGTTGTCGAAGAACACCTCGACGATGTCGCAGGTCGCGACCGCTTCACCATTGGCGGCGTTGGACATCCGCAGGTGCAACGTGGCGGACTTGCCGCCCACACGCCGCACGCTGGCGTGAATCTCAAGGCTGGTGCCGGCCTTGGCCTCGGCGAGAAAACCGGTTTTCATCTCGGCGGTCACCGGGATCACCAGCGGCTCACCCGGTACCGGCGCCTGGACGCCGAAGCGACTCCAGAACAGGAACACCGCGTCGTCGAACATCCCCGCGTAGTGGCGGGTGTTCATGTGGCCGAAATGGTCGCAGTGCCACTGGTGGACCACCGCCGAGCTGATGTGCAGTGCAGGCATCTTCACCCCCGCGACAGCGATTGCTGGTACGCCGTGCCGCCGGCCAGGCCGAAGATCTCGCGCGCCTCGTCGGAGGTGGCGACATCACAGCCCAGGTCGCGGATGATGCGGCTCGCACGCTCGACAAGCTGCACATTGCTGGCGAACACGCCGCGCTCCAGGTAGATGTTGTCTTCCAGCCCCACCCGGCAATGGCCGCCCATGACCGTCGACAGCGCGACCATCTGCATCTGGAAGCGCGACACGCCGAAAGCGCTCCAAGTGGCGTTTTCGGGCAACAGGTCACGCATGTACACCAGCGTGCGGGCGTCGGCCGGCGCCGACCATTTGACCCCCAGGCACAGCTGGAACAGGGCCGGCGAGTCGATGTGACCGTCCTCCATCATCTTGCGCGCCAGCAGGATGTCGCCCGGGTTGAACACCTCCAGCTCAGGACGCGTGCCGTATTCCTTGATCAGGTGGGCCATGTCCTTGAGCTTGCCGGGGGTGTTCATGAACACGCAGTCCGGGGCACCGGCGATGCCGCCTTCCAGGTTCATGGTGGTGATGTCGAGGGTGCACATTTCGGGACGGTTGCCACGGACGTGCGCCACCCGCTCCAGCGCACTGCCAACGTCGGTGCTCGGATGCGCCAGCGCTTCGTTTTCAGGCTCGGGCACGAAGGTGCCGCCCATGCCGGTGGTGAGGTTGATGACCACGTCGGTATTCTCGGCGCGGATGCGCTCGACGATCTCCTGGAAGATCGCCGGTGAGCGGTCGCCCAGGCCGGTCTGCGGATTACGCCCGTGGATGTGCACGATGGCGGCGCCCGCCTTTGCGGCATCCAGGCAGTTGCGGGCGATCTGCTCCGGGGTGATCGGGTAGTCGGGGAACTTCGGATTGAGCGGGCCATCGCCGGTCACGGCACAGGTCAGTACGACTTTGCGTTTCATCATGACTCCTCAGGTTCGGTAGGGTTTCAGCGGGCCTGTTCCTGGCGTCGCTGGTTGTCTACATCACGCATCGCGCCCAGGATCGCCACCAGTTTCTGGTCGCGCTCGTCGCGCAGCGTGGCGTAGTCGCGGTCGGCGATTTCTTCTTGCAGCGCCTCGACCAGCTGGTCGATGGCCTGGTCGGTCAGCCGTGGCTGGCCAAGGTCGTCCCACCATTGGTGGTAACTGTCGCGGAACTGCTCGCAGTAGGCCCGCAGGCCCGCCTCGCCGCCGCCGAGATTGAGCAACAGGTGCGGCCCCATCACCGCCCAGCGCAGGCCGGGGCCGGCACGCACGGCGGTGTCGACGTCCTTCAGGCTGGCCACGCCATCGAGCACCAGGTGAATGGCTTCGCGCCACAGGGCCGCCTGTAGCCGGTTGGCCACATGGGCCAGCACTTCGCGCTTGAGGGTGATGACCTCCTTGCCGCAATGCTCGTACAACGCCGTGGCGGTCGGCAGCACGTCGGCCGCGGTGCGCTCGTTACCGTAGAGCTCGACCAGCGGGATCAAGTGAGGCGGGTTGAACGGGTGGGCGATGATGATTCGCCCCGGCGCCTGCCATTGCGCCTGCAGGTCGGAAAGTTTCAGGCCGGACGAACTGGTGGCGACGATGGCGCTGGCCTTGAGCAGCGGTTCGATCTCGGCGTACAGCGCCTGCTTGGCCGCCAGGCGTTCCGGGATGCATTCCTGGATGAAGTCCGCGTCGTGCACGGCGTCGGCCAGGGTGTCGCAGACCTGCAACAGCGGCTGTGTTTCAGAGGTGGCCAGGCCGAGGCGGATCAGTGTCGGCTTCACGTTTTCCCAGAAATCGGCCATCTGTTGCTGGGTGCCCGGACGGGTGTCGTACAGGCGCACGTTGTATCCGGCTGCGGCGAACAGCGCCGCCCAGCTGCAGCCGATAAGGCCGGCACCGATGACGGCGACAGTCTGGACGGTTGTTGTCGTTGGCATGTCAGTCATCTCATCGCCTCTTAGATCAGTGATATCTGATCAGATATCGTGAAATGACGTTAGGCCAGATTTCTGGTGGCGGCAATGCTGAAGCGGCGAGGGGGTCGTAAATGGTGTGGATGTGTCGCTTTCAGATGGAGCTGTGAAGGGGACTGGCGGCAGAGGGTCGCAAACATACCAAAAGTATCCTACCATTGGTATGTTGCGTTGCGCTCCAGACGCGCTTCCTGCTCCAAGTGGGAATCCAACACTTATTCTGTTGCTCAAGAGGACTCCAATGAAGCTCTACTACAGCCCTGTCACCTGCGCACTCTCTCCTTATATCGTCATGCTGGAATCCGGCCTGGAGCATGAACTGGCGGTGGTCGACCTGAAGACGCTTACGCTGCCTGACGGCACCGACTTCCGTGCAATCAACCCACTGGGCTACGTGCCCTTCCTTGAAACCGCCGAAGGCCAACCTTTGGCCGAAGGCGTGGCGATCATCCAGTACATTGCCGACCAGGCACCCGAGAAACACCTCGCGCCCGCCAACGGCACGTTCGAGCGCTATCAGTTGCACAGCAGGCTCAACTTCATCGCGACCGAGCTGCCGAAAAACTATGACTACCTGTTCAGCTCGACCGCTTCGCCAGAGACCAAGGACAAGGCCGCGCGGGCACTGCGCAAACACTACGCCTTCATCGAGAACATCCTGAGCGGGCAGCCGTACTTCAATGGCGAGCAGTTCAGTGTGGCCGACGCTTACCTGTTCACGGTGACCCGCTGGGCGACGCTGGTGGACTTGGACCTGTCCGAATTCGTGACCGTGCAAGCTTATATCGCACGACTTGCAGAGCGCCCCGCCGTGCGCGCGGCGCTCGAAGTCGAGTTATCCTCTCGGGTCGGTGCAACCTGCGGGGCCTGATTCGTTACGGATGCGTAGCGGGTCGTGGCAAGGGGCCCATTCTCCTTGCCACAGAAAAATCAACTACCGTCTCCGGCACTGACCGGCACATGCTGAACAGGAGTACGCCATGCATGCACTGATCGTCATCTCTCATCCCGCGCAGGACTCGCTCACCCACCAGGTGGCCGCGGAACTCGCCAAGGGCATTGCCGGCAACGGCGCGCACCATACGTTCGAAATCGCGGACCTGGCGGCCGAGGGCTTCGACCCCTCGTTCAGCGCCCACGACCTCGAGCAGTTCCGCCACCCGACACAACCTGCCGCGGACATCCTGGCCGAACAGGCGCGCCTCGATCGTGCCGATGCGCTGGTGTTGGTGTACCCGGTCTACTGGTGGTCCTTCCCCGCCCTGCTTAAAGGATGGATCGACCGTGTATTCACCAACGGCTGGGCCTATGACGAAACGAGCGGCGGTTTGCTGCAGCGCCTGCCCGTGCACCTGATCGGCCTGGGCGCGTCAGGCAAACCCACCTACGACAAGCACGGCTATAGCGCCGCCATCAAGACGCAGATCGAACACGGGATTTTCAACTACTGCAGCGCTCCGGTAGCATCCGCCACCTTGTTGACCGAAGCCGACAAAGGCTTCCCGCAAGCGCATTTCGAGACAGCCGGCCAGATTGGCCGGGACCTTTTCAGCCAGACCGTTCAGGAAACCCGATGAGCACGCCTGCCGCCGTCACCTTCCCGCCCCGCAGGAGTTGAGCCATGTCCACCCCCCCTACCCTCGCCGCGGACACGCGCAAGCGCATGACCAAGGAGCAGCGGCTGGTGCAGCTGCTGGACGTTGCCCGGCAACTGGCCCACGAAGAAGGCACGGATGCGTTGACCCTGGGCCGCCTGGCCGAGGCTGCCGGCATCACCAAGCCGACCGTCTATGACCATTTCGGTACCCGCCAGGGGCTGCTGGCCGCGCTCTACCGCGATTTCGACGTGCGCCAGGGCCAGATCATCGACGCGGCCCTGGCCGCCAGCGGTCACAGCCTCGAGGACAAGGCCTGCGTGCTGGCACGCAGCTACATCAAGTGCGTCCTGGCCGAAGGACGGGAGATTCCAGGCGTGCTGGCGGCCCTGGAAGGGTCGCCGGAACTCACGGTACTCAAACGGCAATGCCAGCAGGACTGCCTGGAAAAATACCGCCTGGCGCTGGCCCCCTTCAGCGGCCCGCAGGGTCTGTCGCTGGCAAGCCTGTGGGCCATGCTTGGCGCGGCCGACACCCTTTCGGGCGCGGCCGTGTCCGGCACCATCACCCACGACCAGGCCTGTGACGAGCTGTATGTGCTCATCCTCTCGATGGTTCAGCGCAGCACCGCATGAGGTGCGCGGGCGGTACTGCAGCACTGCATGGCGCGTGCTGGCCGCGCGCCTTATCTGGCCCGGATCGAATACAGACCCGCAAGCAGGATGACCCCACCACCACACAGGGTATACACGCCTGGAATTTCACCAAACACCACCAGCCCGACGATAGCGGCAAACATCAGTAGGGTGTAGTTGAACGGTTGTAAAACAGTGGCAGGCGCATACGCCAACGCCATGATCAGCAACAAATGCCCTGCCATACCCGCCACCGAGTAGGCACTCAACCAGAGCCACTCAACCAGCGAGGGTGAGCGCCACGCAGGGATTCCCAAGCATGAAGTGGCCACCACGCCGACGATTGCCATATACAGAACATTCGTGGCGAACGTGTCGGCCCGCCCGACCTTGCGCGAGAGAATGTTATACATCGCGAACACCAACGCGGCGCACAAAGGCACCAGGGCGATGGCATTGAACACATCAGCCCCGGGTCGCAGAATGATCAGCGTACCGATCATACCCAGTACGGTAGCCGCCCATTGTCGAATACTGACAGACTCACCCAGCGTCCAGCGGGCCAACGCCAGGGTAATGAGAGGGAATACCGCAAACAGCGCATGACTCTCGGCGAGCCCCAGATACCGCAGCCCCCATCCGAACAGCAACGCCTCAGCCACCGCCAGCAGCGCCCTGACCACCTGGAACATGGGGTAGGCGCTGCGTGCAGCCTCACGAAAACCTGACCTGACCGCGATGTAGATCGCGACAAACGCGAAAAACACCCAGTACCGAATCATCAGCAACTGCGCGACAGGAAAGTCTTTCACCAGAAACTTGGTAATACCGTCCTGCGCGGCAAACACCAACATGGAAAGCAGGCACAGAAGAACACCGCGGCGAATGTGCCTGTCATCTCCACCACCGATCACACCGCCACTCTTTATGCCCACGACATACCGCCCGGTAATGAAAACAGGACATTATCTGCAGGCCGCAGGACACGGGATGTAACGGCTATGACACATTACCGTTCAACACAGACCCGCCACATCAACACCGCTTGCCTCACTCTTGCGGCATCTCGAACGGCCAGTCCGCCCGGGCGGGTGAGCATGATCCGGGCCGACACTGGCTCACCTGGCGATCAGGCTCTCATCCCTGCTCTTCGCTATTGGCCCAGCCAGGCAATGGTGAGCGATTCGGGTACTTTTTCGTCTCTGCCGCAGCCGCCCCGTGAGGCTGGACCAGGTAGTACAGAAGCCCTGCGAGTGATAGCCCGGCGATCCAGCTGACGTCGGCGCCTATCAGCTGGGCGAAATAACCTTCAAAGAATGAAAGCTTCATGAAAGGCACAGTCCCCAGCACGGAGACTGCGTACGCGAACATTGTCCTGCCGTTCCATCGACCGTACTGCCCTCGCGCATCATAGAGATCCCCGATATGGTATTTGCCCCGCCGAATGAGGTAATAATCGACCAGATTGATTGCGCTCCATGGAATCAACAAGTAGAGCTGGCCGATCAGTATGTCCGCGAAGAACGTATCGAAATGGTATTGGGTCCGCGTGGCGATCCAGCATGCCAGCACTGAAAGCGTCGCCATCACCAGCGCCTTCATACCGGGTCGAATCTGCTGGAGACGAGCAAAACCGCTGAAGATCGTGGTGGACGACATGTAGGCGCTATACAGGCATAACACGTTGTACTGAATGACACCGAGCACCACCACCATCAGTGCGATATAGGCCCACGGGCCGAACAGGTCGGCGATGGCAGCGCCCGGGTCCATGTCAAGCGCCGAAGGCACCACCGAGGCGAGCAACGCCCCAAGGCCCATCATCCCCAGCGAACCCAGCGCGCAGCCGAAATAGGTGGTCCAGAACGTATCCCGAGTGCGGACATCGGCAGGCAGGTAGCGCGAGTAGTCCGCGACATACGGGCCATACCCCAGCGTCCAGGACGCGGCCTGGGCGATGACCAGATTGAATGCCGGCCCGGAGAATCCGCCGGGTGGGCTGTGCAGCATATCCATCGAGCTGGCGCGGATGAGTATGAGTACCAGCGCCGTACCGAATACGAGCGTCGACAGCAACGTCATCCAGGCGGCCATCCGGTGAATGAGCTCATACCCGACGACACCTATCACGAACGTCATGACACCGATGAGCAGGATCGCCTGGTTGTCCGTGACCGGCAGCAGCGACTTGAGCGTATCGCGCATCAGCACACCGCTGGCCGCCATGAACAATACCGCTGCCGTGACCATCACCAGCAACGGAATGGCGGCGCCGTGCACACCGAACTGCGCGCGGCTCTGAATCATTTGCGGTACGCCCAGATGAGGCCCCTGGGCAGAATGCGCGGCCATGAAAACCGTGCCGATCATGCTGCCGATGAGCAACCCGAGCAATGTCCACATCAGGCCGAGCCCGGACGCAATGCCCAGCGTGCCAATCATCAAGGCGGTCACCTGCAGATTGGTGCTGAACCACACCGTGAACAGCCGACGCGGCCGGCCGTAGCGCTCGCCATGGGGCACGAACTCGATACTGCGTTTCTCGACTTTCATTTTTTATCCTTGTTATAAGGCAAGCCTTGTCACGGGCAGGATCAACCGAGTTGTTCAACACAACCCGTGCAAGTTGGCCGCACGCTTCACCGCGCTCAACAGGACCCCGGCTGCCAACCTGGCCGACGGACGCTTTTGGGCCCAGGCTTGGCGGATGGATTTTTTCATGGCGCCACCTCCGCCTTGACCTTCGCCAGCCCCGGTTGACCTTCCCAGGTGGTTACGCCTGCCAGCCAACCGTCAAGCACCTGCGGGTTTTGCTTCAACCATGCCCTGGCAGCGTCTTCAGGTTCCATGTTCTCGTACAGGATCGAGCCCATGATGTGGTTCTCCATGTCCAGGGTGAAGCTGAGGTTTTTGAGCAGCTGGCCGACATTCGGGCACTCGTCGGCATAGCCCTTGCGGGTACTGGTGTACACCGTCGCGTCGCCAAAGTCGGGGCCGAAATAGGCGTCCCCGCCGGTGAGGAATTTCATCTTGAAACGTGTGTTCATGGGGTGCGGTTCCCATCCCAGGTACACGATCGACTGATTGCGGCGCTGTGCCCTCTCCACCTGCGCCAGCATCCCCGACTCACTCGAGGCGACCACCGTGAACCCGGCGTCCTTCAGGCCAAAGGCGTTTTCGCTGATCGCCTTGAGCACCGCGTTGTTGCCGCCATCGCCCGGCTCCAGCCCGTAAATCTTGCTGCCCAGGCCCTCCTTGAACCTCTGGATGTCGGCAAAGTCCTTCAATCCCTGGTCCCACAGCGTCTGCGGAACGGCAAGCGTGTATTTGGCGTGTTGCAGGTTGACGCGAACGATGTCGATCGAACCGGCGTCCCGATAGGGTTTGAGGTCAGGCTCCATGGTGGGCAACCAGGTACCCAGGAACACGTCCATGTGCTTGCCTTCGGACAAGGCCTTGAAAGTCAGTGGCACACCGACCAGCGTGGACTTGGTCTGATAACCCAGGCTCTTGAGCAATGTGGTGGCGATGGCTGTGGTGGTCTGGATATCGGTCCAGCCGGGGTCGGACATCCGTACCAAACGACACTGGGAAGGTTCTGCGGCGTAGGCATTTACGGACAATGCCAGGGCGGTGCACAGGGTTACGCGAAGTGCAGTTCTCATGACGCAAGATCCTCTCTGTGGCAGCTATGGAAAGCGGCAGTTCTTGTTTTTCAGAGGCGAAGCGGTCTTGTTGTTATGTGCAGCAAACGCAGTGTTCCTATCGACGAAGCCCGATGACACGACCGCAATATCCCGGCCGAGGCAGCGTTTGGTGAGAGGCGAATATCTGGCTGATCCTTGCCTCGACGGAACTCGCGAACTTGGCGGCGCGACCGGCCTCGGTGGCAATATTCATGAGCATCTGTTCGCTGACTGCCAACAACTCGCCGTCCTTGGGCCGGTACAGGTGGTGGACGATCTGCAGCCGCTTGCTGTCATGGTCGATTATCTGGGTGAAGACCTGAACCTGTTCTCCCAGCCTGGTTTCGCTCAGGTAGTTGATGTGAGCCTCCAGCGTGTACAGGGTGTGCCCGTACACCGCGCGGCCATCGGCATCCAGGCCGATATGATCCATCAGCGCATCGGTCGCATGGCTGAACAGCAGAAAGTAGAACGCATCGCGCAGGTGGCCGTTGTAGTCGATCCAGTCTTCAACGATCGTGGCCTGGTGGATCAGCAGAAGGTTGTTCACGAGCAAGTCCTTCCAGAAATCATGGGTACGCTTCAGAGATCGAGCACGAGGGTTTGCGAAAGCGAGCGGGATACGCAAATCATCATCACATCGTTCTTCTTGCGCTCGGCGGCTGTCAGCACGCTGTCGCGATGGTCTGGGGTACCGTCCAGGACGCAGATTTCGCATGAAGCGCATGTCCCTTCGCGGCAAGAGCTTTCCACCCGAAGGCCATTCGCCTCGAGCACCTGAAGAATGCTTTGGTCCTCGGGCACCTCGAAGGATTTTCCACTTCGGGCCAGCTGGACGGTGAACGTTGTGTCCTTCGCGCAGCCTTTGGGCTCCTTGGGGGTAAACCACTCGAAATGCACCTGCTCGTCCGGGAAGCCGCCTGCCGCCGCTTCGACGGCAAGCATCAGCGGCGTCGGCCCGCAGGTATAGAAGTGGACGTTCGACGGCTGCTGGCTGATCGCCGCCGTGACGTCGAACAGACCCCCGGCTTCATCATCAGCATGCAAGGTGACCCGATCGCCAAAGGCCCGAAGGTCTTCCAGGAAGGCTGCCCGCTGACGACTGCGCACCAGGTAATAGAGGTGCCAGGGGCGCTGGTTGGCGACACACCACTGGATCATCGCCCAGACCGGCGTGATACCAATGCCGCCGGCGAAAAACACAAAGCCCGACGCGTCTTCTTCCAGAGGGAAGTTGTTGCGCGGTGGGCTGACCTTCAGCGTATCGCCAACCCTCAAGGACTGGTGTACGTGCCGGGAGCCCCCACGGCTGATGGGCGACAGGCCCACGCCTACGCAGTAGCGGTGAGTCTCGCGTGCGTCGTTGCACAACGAGTACTGGCGCACGATATCCCCGGGCAAGTGCAGTTCGACATGGGCACCGGGCTTGAACGGCGGCAGCGCGTCTCCGGCAGGAGCGCGCAGCTCGATGACCATGACGCCTTTGGCTTCGGCAATCAGGTCGGTTATTGTCAGGTTCAGTACTTCATCAGGCATGGCACACCTCACGCAACGGCAAATCGGCCCAGGGCGCTTGCTGCCCCGGGCCCAGAACAGCGCCCTGAACTCAGCGGCGGCGCAGCGGCGCGGTCGCCTTCAACATGTGAGTGATCAGTTCATCCCGGTGTGTCGCAAGCGCTGCCCAGCTGTTGTCCCCAGCTTCCTGGTGAACACCCTCCACCAACATCGCAGCCGTCTCGGTGTCGAGACGAGGATCCCCCAGGTCATCCCACCAGCCGTGGAAACTCTCGGTGTATTTCTGGCAGAAGGAACTCAGGCCTTCCGACCCGCCACCCAGGTGGAACAGCAGAGTGGGTCCCATCGCCGCCCAACGCAGACCTGGGCCGGCCCACACGGCCTTGTCGACGTCCTCGACACTGGCAACGCCGCTTTTGACCAGGTGAATGGCTTCGCGCCACAGCGCAGCCTGCAGACGATTGGCCACATGGCCGCGGACTTCGCGGTTGACGCGAATCGTGACCTTGCCGACCAGCTCGTAGAATCGCTCCGCTTGCTCGACTACGCCGGCGGCCGTCCTTTCATTGCCCATCACCTCGACCAGTGGGATGAGGTGAGGCGGGTTGAAGGGGTGTCCCAGAATGAACCGCGAAGGGTCTTTCCAGCCGGCCTGCATCTCGCCCAGCCGCAAGCCGGAGGCCGACGACGCCACGACAGCGCCAGGCCTGAGTGCGGCTTCGAGCTTGGCGAACAACTCGTGTTTGATCGCGATGCGCTCGGGTACGCTTTCCTGCACGAAGTCGGCGTGTTGCACCGCGCTGGCGATATCGGCGTGGAAACTCAACTGCCCCGGTTCAGCGTCGGCCAGGCCCAGTTCGCGCAGGGTCGGCCAGGCGTTGTCGATATACGACCGTACATCAGCCTCCATCGTTGGAGAGGGATCGTACACAGCAACATTGCGACCCGATGCCAGAAACAGCGCCGCCCAGCTCGCGCCGATAACCCCAGCACCAATCACCGCCACATTTTGAAATTCAGTCATCAGAAAAACCTCGGTTGTAAAGGAGAAGCACTGGTCAGGCCACCATCAACAACAAAGCACTGCCCGGTAATGAAACGCGCCGCATCGGACGCGAGCCAGGCCACGGTTTCGGCAATATCCTGGGGTTGGCCAAATCGGCCGGCGGGGTGTCGAGCCAGGGCGTCGGCCTTGGCCTTGGCCGGATCGCTGGCCGTCGCGAACGCGTCGTGCGCCATGGCGGTCATGATCCAGCCTGGGCTGACCGCGTTGCAGCGCACCTTCGGGCCATGGTCGACGGCGATAGACCGGGTCAGGCCATGCACGAACGCTTTCGAGGCGTTGTAGACGGCCATGGCCGGATCGGCGGCAAGTCCTGATATCGAGCCCAGGTTGATGATCGAGCCACCCTCTTCGAGCAGGCTGGGCAGCGCCGCGCGACACAGGTTGAAGGTGCCACGGGCGTTGATGCCCATGACCTCGTCCCATTCGGCATCGGTGGTCTGGAGCACTGTTTTTTCAAGCTGCACGCCCGCGTTGTTGACCAGGACCCCTACCCTGCCGAAGCGCTGCTCGGCACACTCCACAAGATGCCGTGCGTCAGCAGGCCTGGACACGTCCGCCTGCACCCATTCAACACAAGGGTCGAGCTCACGTGGTCGCGCACCGCGGCCACAGGTGACCACGGGGTGGCCCTGGGCGACGAAGGTCTCGACGATTGCCAACCCGATGCCCCGGCTGCCACCGGTTACGATAACGACAGGTTTGTTCATCGCCGATCACCCATGTGCCAGCATCACGTGGCGCACGCTGGTATAAGCGTCGAGCGCAAATACCGACATGTCGCACCCATGGCCCGAGCCCTTCATCGCCGCCCAGGGCATCTCC
>NZ_DATELE010000314.1:0-7032 GCF_035277045.1 Pseudomonas sp.
AGTTTATTGTCCATAAATCATGAATCCTCCATGGTGTGGCGTATTCAGAACTCAGAAGGGTAGCCAAATAGGCGTGGGTTTGAGAATACCGATAGTATTTGCACCTTCGCGCCGACATACACATGATCGCCTCTCCCCAGACAAGGACGCTGACATGCTACGGATCTTAGGCAAATCCACTTCCATCAACGTGCGAAAGGTCCTCTGGACCTGTGCCGAGATCAACCTCCCTTTTGAACGAGAAGACTGGGGAACACCTTTCAAATCCACCGACGTACCCGAATTCCTTGCGCTGAATCCCAATGCCATGGTCCCGGTCATCCAGGACAACGACTTCACACTCTGGGAATCCAACACCATCATCCGCTACCTGGTCACGCGCTACTGGGCAGCCTCTCTCTACCCAGTCGAAGCGCGAGCAAGAGCCAGAGTCGACCAATGGATCGATTGGCAAGCGTCGGATCTCAACAGATCCTGGAGCTACGCATTCATGTCCCTGGTCAGGCACTCGCCTGCACACCAGAACCCTCACGCACTCGCCGCCGGATGCGCAGACTGGTGCCGGCACATGCAGATTCTGGAGCGACAGCTCGCTTCAACTGGCGCATACGTCGCCGGTGATACCTTTTCATTGGCAGACATACCCATTGGTCTGTCAGTCAATCGATGGTTTGAAACACCCTTGGATCATCCCCACCTGCCGGCAGTGAGCGACTATTACGCAAGGCTCAGCGGACGTCCTGGTTTTCGTCTGCATGGAAGAAACGGGACGCCCTGATCAAAGGTCGAGCCGGGATAGCGCTGGTATTCAGCTTAGCCATCAAGACGGTTTGGCCGGACGTGCCGACAACCAGTCGTATAGAGCAGCTATCGATGCAAAGCCTCCTGCAGGGTAATTTCGTTCAATACCGTTGTGTCGCTTCACTCTACCTTCAGCACTCACTTACGAGCACTGAAGGTTTCTGAATGAGCATTGTTTTGTCCATGGCCGCTTTTGCCCTGGCCTGCTCCATCACCCCCGGCCCGGTCAACATCATCTCCCTGGGCTGCGGCGCGCGGTACGGTTTCCGCGCCGCGCTGCCGCATGTCACCGGCGCGACGCTGGGGTTTATCCTGCTGCTTTTGCTGATTGGTCTGGGGCTGCATGAAGTGCTGCGCCAGTGGCCGTTATTGACCCAACTGATTCGTATCGCTGGGGTGATGTTTCTACTGTATCTGGCGTACCGGTTGGTAAGCGATGACGGCCAACTGAGCACCGCGCCGGGGCAAAAGGTCCCCTCTGCAATGGGCGGCGCATTGATGCAGTGGCTCAACCCCAAGGCCTGGCTAGCCTGCCTGGCCGGGATGGGCGCCTTTGTGGCCGACGGCGACGTGCTGATGGTATGGGTGTTCTCCCTGCTCTATTTGGTGATCTGCTGGCTCTCGCTGGCCAGCTGGGCCTGGGCCGGTGCCTCGTTGCGAGGCTATCTGGAGCGTACTGCTGGAATACGCTGGTTCAATCGGGGTATGGCCACATTGCTGGCGGGTAGCGCCGTGTATTTGTTGCTGGAGTGATCAGCCCCGATACTGACCTGGGGTGGCGGCCAGGGTGCGTTTGAACAAACGCTGCAGATGCGCCTGATCTGCGAATCCAGCCTGGGCCGCGACCTCGGCGATGCCATCGCCCCGGCGCAGGCCTTCGCGGGCGAGTTGCAGACGGCAATCAATCAAGTAGCCGTGGGGCGTTAGCCCGTAGTGCGCCTTGAAGGAGCGGATCAGGTAGGAAGGCGATAGCTGCACCACAGCAGCGATATCCTCCAGGCGCAGGGTATGCATGCAATGCTCGCGGATGAAATCTGCGGCCTCAACCATCTTGCGTGGCGCGCACGCAGTGTGATCGTTGGCCGTCTGCAGCCGCGCCACCAGTCGCTGGAAGAATTTCAGCACTGCAGCCTGCATGATGTCAGGGGGAGTGCCGGTGTCTGTCAACACTACGTACAAGCTATCCAGTTCGGCAAACAAGGTGGGATCGGTGCTGTAGTTCTGTGCGAAGGGAACGAAGCCGTCTTGTGCGCCGATACCTCCCTGACATTGTACCGACGCGAGCCAACCTGCATCGACATAGAACATGCGATAGGCCCATGGTTGGTCATGCAAAGGATTGCATGCATGTACCACACCTGGATTCATCAACACGACACTCCCGGCCGAAATGTGGCGGGTGTGATGGCCGTTGAGGTAGCTACTCTGCCCCGCCATGATTGCGCCAATAGAGAAGGTCGCGTGGGCATGGCTTGCGTGGCTGAAGGTACGGCCATCCTCGACATTGCGGATCTCGATATGGGGGACAGCTGGGTGACGCCAGTAGTGAGACATGGATTCTCCGGTTCAGCGCATCCTCACGTCAGTCGAAGTGTAGTGGCAGAACCAGATCGCGCGTCAGCGGCGCCAGGTCAAAATCGGCAAGATCCGACGCATCTACCCACACCGCCTCAGCAATTTCCGCGGCCGGAAGCACTGCGACGTCCGTCTCCAGACGAAACAATTCGCACTGGACGCTCCAGCCAGGCTCGTTCGCTGCTGGTGCTGTATAGGTTCCCAGATAGGTGGGGGCGCAGGGTTCGACGACGATACCAAGCTCTTCTTTCAGCTCGCGTACAAGCGCTTGGACGGGCTGTTCTCGCTGCTCGATTTTGCCGCCGGGCTGCATGAATGCTGTTGTGCCTTGTTTTCGGACAAGCAATGTCTTTCCTTCCGAATTGAGCATCAGTGCCGCTGCGATATGAATGATTCCTGTCATGTGTTTCTCCGTTGTATAGAGGGTGTAAACGTTTGCCTGATTCTATGGGGTGCCGCTTGCCGGTCAAGAGTGATCGCAGGCGATCTGAAAACGGAGCACGCGTTTGAGATTCAACAGCCAGCCAATCAGTAGCAATTATCAATTACGCATGTTAATTATTATCTTTTGATTGGCTGATGCTCATTCCACCATGTCAACGACTGACAGCGCACGCTCAACTGACTTCCACGCTCTCTACCTGGATCACCAAGGCTGGTTGCAAGGCTGGCTGAGACGAAAGCTGGGCTGCTGCGCCAGCGCCGCCGACCTGACGCAGGATACCTTCGTGCGCCTGCTGGCCAAGCATGAGCCGATCCAGATCCGCGATTCGCGCGCCGTGCTGGTGACCGTTGCGCGCAGCGTGTTGAGCAACCACTTCCGCCGGCAGAAGCTGGAGCGCGCCTACCTTGAAGCGCTTGCCAGGGTGCCCGAGCAACTAATGCCTTCGCTGGAAGAGCAGGCGATTCTGTTGCAGACACTGCAGGAGCTCGATCGGTTGATGGACGGGCTGGAAGTGCCGGTGCGCCAGGCCTTCCTGTGGTCCCAGCTCGACGGCATGGCGCATGCCGAGATCGCAGAGCGGCTCGGGATATCGGTGACTACGGTCAAGCGCTACATCGTCAAGGCTGGTGTGCAATGTTGCTTCGCCGAATGAGCAGGTGCCAGCCATGACCACCACCCTCCCCCCGGCCGTCGCCGAGCGGGCCGTCGAATGGATGGTCGAGCTGCAGACGCCGCCGGTCTCGGCCGACACCGTCGAGCAATGGCAGCGCTGGCTGCGTCAGGACCCTGAACACGCCCGTGCCTGGCAGCGCATAGAGGCGTTTACCGAGCGGCTGTCTGGCCTGGCCAACCATGCCCCCATTGCGCATGCCGCGCTGGCCGCTGGGCCCGCTAGCAGCCTTGACCGGCGCACCGCACTCAAGGCCCTGGTGCTGGCCGTCGGCACCGGAACGCTGGCATGGGGCTGCCGCAATACTGCGCTGTGGCAGAACCTGAGCGCTGACTATCACAGTGGCGTAGGCGAGCAGCGCAACGTGGCGTTGGCCGATGGCAGCCAGTTGCTGCTCAACACGCACAGCGCGGTCGACGTCCGGTTTGACCAGGCCGTACGCCAGTTGCGTCTGCTGCGGGGCGAGGTACAAGTGCAGGCAGTGATGGACCGCGCCCTGCGACCCTTCCGGGCGCAGACCGAGCAGGGCTGGGTCGAAGCCGCTCAGGGGCGTTTCCTGCTTCGCCAGGAGCCAGGCCACAGTCGGCTGGCAGTACGTGATGGCGTGGTCACGCTGTACCCCGAACGGCTGCCCGGCTTGCGCGTGGAGGCCGGGCAACAGCTATTGTTCACTCGCGACCAGGTCGGCCCGTTGCGCACGCTGAGCGAGGCAGACCGGGCCTGGACCGACGGCATGCTCATGGCCAACGACATGCCGCTGGGCCGGTTTCTTCAGGAACTCGGGCGTTATCGTCATGGCCATCTGAGCTGCGCCCGCAGCCTTGCCGATGTACGCGTCGCCGGTACCTATCCGCTGGCCGACACTGACCGAATCCTGCAGACACTCGGGATTACGCTGGGTCTTGAGGTGCGCCGTTTCACACCTTACTGGGTGACGCTGGAACCGAAAAACACCCAGGCTTGAAAATAAATCGCGAAAAGGGTGGTCTGTTTGCCGCGCTCGAGAGACTCCACCAGAAAGACCTCTGTCATTCTTGTGGAGCACGGCATGAATCCCCCCCTTCGCCTTCGGACGCTGACCTTCGCCATGGCCAGCAGCCTGGTACCCTCGCTTGCCGCTGTCGGCTTGCTGTTGGGCACCGGTGTCGTCAGCGCCGCACCAACCAGCCGCAGCTACGATATACCCGGCGGCGCCTTGCGCGATGTGCTCAACCGGTTCGGCCACGAAAGCAACCTGCTGCTGTCCTACCCTGCCGATCAGGTAGCAGGCCTGCATAGTCAAGGGCTTCGCGGCAGCTACAGTATCGATGCCGGCCTGGCCATGCTGCTTTCTGACACTGGTTTGCAGGCAGTACGTCTGCCCAATGGAAGTTACTCCCTGCAGGTACAGGGGCAGTCGGAGAGTGGCATGACACTGCCCGTCTCGACCGTCAGTGGCCGTGCGGAACAGAGCATCACCACCCCCATCGACGGCATCGTTGCCAACCGTTCCTCGGTCGGCACCAAGACCAGTACCGCTATCAGTGAAGTGCCGCAGTCGATCTCGGTGATCACCCGCGACGAAATGGACAAGCGCGGTGTGCAGGACTTCAACAGCGCCGTTGCCTACACCCCGGGCATTCGCGCCATCGACTACGTGGGCGGCCAGGGGGCGCCGGACATCTACATGCGAGGCTTCCGTTCGTTCAACCTGTTCGGTGTCTACAAGGACGGCCTGCGCAGCGGCTTCAACCAGTACGACACCGACTTCGAAACCTACGGCCTGGAACGCATCGACGTGATCAAGGGCCCGGCTTCGGTGCTGTACGGCCAGATGGCTCCCGGGGGCATGGTCAACCTGACCAGCAAGCGGCCCACCGACGAAGCTATTCACGAAATCCAGATCCAGGGCGGCAGCTTCGATCGCAAGCAAACCGCCCTCGACCTCGGCGGACGACTGGATGACCAAGGCACGTTCACCTACCGCCTGGTGGCGCTCAAGCGCGACAGCGGTACCCAGGTAGACCATTCGCCGGACGACCGCACCTACGTCGCCCCGGCACTCACCTGGAAGCCTGACGAGGACACCAGCATCACGCTTCTGGCCAGCTATCTGAAGACCCGCAAGGGCGGCGCCGAGCAGAGTTTTCCGGTGAACGGCACGCTGAGCAACACGCCCTTCGGCCACATCCCGTCGAGCACCTACCTGGGCGACCCGCACGTGAGCAAGAACGAGGTGGAGAACACCACGCTTGGCTACGTCTTCGAGCGCCATCTGAACGAGGACTGGAAGTTCACCCAGAACGCCCGCTACATGAAGGTCGACGTTGACTACATCAGCAACGGTGCCCGCAACAGCGGCCAACTGGGCGCCGACGGCCGTACTTACACCTTCGGCTACCAGAAGCGGCCGAAGAAAACCGATACGTTCCTGCTCGACAACAACCTGGGCGGCCACTTCAATACCGGCGCCATTGGCCACGATGTGCTGGTGGGCTTCGACTACGGCCACTACTCTGGCCGTGAATCGCGCCGTGGTGTCGCCTCCAACCAGACCGTCGATATTTTCGACCCGGTCTACAACGCCAGTCCGACGTGGAACAGCACCTTGCAGACTGACGGCAAGAGCGTCGTGTCGCAAAAAGGCGTGTACGTCCAGGACATGCTCAGCCTGAACAAATGGCGCCTGACCCTGGGCGGGCGCACGGACTGGGTCGAGGGCCGCGAGTACAGCTACCTGAACGACACGCGCAGCGTGCAGAAAGACCACAAATTCACCGGTCGCGTGGGCCTGGCCTACCTGTTCGACAACGGCATCACCCCCTATGCCAGCTACAGTACCTCGTTCCAGCCGACCTCGGGTACGGCCCAGGATGGCAGCTACTTCAAGCCGACCGAGGGCGAGCAGTACGAAGTGGGTATCAAGTACGAGCCACCAGGCTACAACAGCTTCATTACCTTGTCGGCTTATGACCTGACCCAGAAGAATGTCACCACCACCGACCCGACCAACCCCAGCTTTCAGGTCCAGACCGGCGAGCAGCGTTCACGTGGTCTCGAGCTCGAAGGCAAGGCCGAGCTGACCCGCGGTCTGGACCTGATCGCCTCGTACGCCTACATCGACGCCGAGGTGACCAAGGCCAACCCCGTGGGCACTGGCGCAACCGCCTACAGCCTCGAGGGCAACGTGCCGATTTCCGTGCCCAAGAACACCGCCTCGCTGTGGCTCGACTACACCGTGCAAGGCGGCTCGCTGGAAGGCCTGGGCATGGGCTTCGGCCAGCGTTATGTCGGCTCCTCTTACAACGCCAGGAACACCGTCAAGGTCCCTCACTACACCCTCACCGACGCCAGCGTGCGCTACGACCTGGTGCACCTGAGCGAGGATCTTGGGGGCGTTTCGGTGGACCTGAGCGCAAGCAACCTGTTCGACAAGCGCTACTTCACCCCAGGGTTCTATGAAGAAACCGTGTTCTATGGGACCCGTCGTACAGTGATCGGCAGCCTGAGTTACCGGTGGTGACCTGCGCAGTTAACGGCCAGAAGCGGACGATCGATTATT
>NZ_DATELE010000315.1:0-3498 GCF_035277045.1 Pseudomonas sp.
GCCCATTCCGTCGAAGACCCGTTCTACTACCTGCACAATTTCCAGCAGGTACTCGAGTGGGTGGAACTGCGCTATGCCGACCTGCTGGAGGCCGAGGAGCAGGCCTTCATCCGTGCGTTCGGCCTGTTGCCCCAGGCCTCGCGCGGGTTGCTGGTGCGCATGGTCATGCGCAAGGGGCAGCTGTTTCGGGCCAGCAAGCTGGAGTACGCCGAGATCGGCTGTACACGCCAGGCCTTGCAGCCCCTGTTGCAACACCAGTGGGTCAGCACCGACGCCACGCTCACCCTCGAGCAGCTGTTCGGCTTGCTGCGCAAGGAAGAGCTCGCCGAATGCTTCGCCCTGCAGCTCACCCAGCCGCGCGCGGCCAAGTCGCTGCTGCTGGCTCAGCTGCAATCGCTAGGCTTGTCCGCCAGACCGCTGGCCGAGTGGTTTCCCGGCTGTCCCGAGCTTATCGTCGAATGGCGCCTGCAGGCGCTGTGCGACCGCCTTCGCCTGCTGTTCTTCGGCAATCTGTACCAGGACTGGTCCGAATTCGTCCTCGCTGACCTTGGCCTGCTGCGTTACGAGCAGGTGGCCTTCAGCGTCGATTCCCGGGCCCTGCGCCAACGCGCCGAGGTGGAGCTGGCAATGGCCTTGCACGACTGCGCCGAGCGCCTGGAGCAGGGGGAGTCGCCGGCTGGCGTGCTGGCGGCGCTCGAAGGGTTGCACAGCGATAACCCGTGGCTGGTGCGGCGTCGTTCGCGCCTGCTGTTCCAGCTGGGCCAGCAGTGCGAGCGCCTGGGTGACTGGGACCTGGCCCTGACGGTCTATGCCGACTGCCGGCACCCCCAGGCGCGTATCCGCCAGGTGCGCGTGCTCGAGCGCAGTGAACAGTGGGCGCCTGCGCTTGCACTGGCCAGCGAGCTGGCAACGGCGCCCGCCAACCCGCTTGAGGTGCAGGCGCTAGAGCGCATGCTGCCGCGTCTGCGGCGCAAGCTGGGCGGGCCGCCGCAGCCGCGCAAGCGGGCCTCGACGGTGCGCCTGGTCGAACTCGAACTGCCGCTGGAGCAGTCGTTGCTGGGGGTGGAGGAGGCTGTAAGGCTGCACCTGGCGCAGGAGGGTGGGCAGGTGCACTACGTGGAAAACACCCTGTTCAACAGCCTGTTCGGGTTGCTTTGCTGGGAGGCGGTGTTCGCGCCTGTGCCGGGCGCGTTTTTCAACCCGTTCCAGGCCGCCCCGCAAGACCTGCACGACGCCGACTTCATGTCCCGCCGGGGCGAGCTGTTCCAGGCGTGCCTGGGCCTGCTCGATGACGACGGCTACCAGCAGCGCATCCGTCAGTGCTTCGCGGCCAAGCAGGGCCTGCAGTCGCCTTTCGTGTTCTGGGGCATGCTCAACCAAACCCTGCTCGACCAGGCCCTGGCCTGCCTGCCGCCGGCCCACCTCAAGCAATGCTTTCTGCGCCTGCTGCAGGATGTGAAGAACAACCGCACCGGCATGCCCGACCTGATCCAGTTCTGGCCGCAGGAAGGGCGCTACCGCATGGTCGAGGTGAAGGGCCCGGGCGACCGGTTGCAGGACAACCAGCTGCGCTGGCTCGACTTCTGCCACGCCCATGGATTGCCCGTGGAGGTCTGGCACGTGCGCTGGGTCGGGCAGGCGGCATGAGCTACACCGTGGCCGTGCGCGCACTGTGCGAATTCACCGCCAAGGCCGGTGACCTGGACCTGCGCTTCACCCCGTCGCCCACCGCGCAGGAAGGCATCAGCGGTCATCGTCGGGTGGTGGCCCGGCGGGATGCCGGCTATGAATCCGAAGTCGCTCTCGAGGGGCACTACGCCGGCTTGCGCGTGCGCGGGCGCGCCGACGGCTACGACCCCGCGCGCAACCGTCTCGAGGAAATCAAGACCCATCGGGGTGACCTGGCGCGCCAGCCTGCCAACCATCGCGCCTTGCACTGGGCGCAGGCGCGGGTGTATGCCTGGTTGCTGTGCCAGCAGCGGCAACTGGACGAGATCGACGTCGCGCTGGTCTACCTGGACGTCGACAGCGACCGCCAGACGCTGATCACCGAGCGCCAGGACGCCGCGACCCTGCAACGCTTCTTCGAGCAGCAGTGCCAGGTGTTCCTGGCCTGGGCCCAGGCCCAGGAGGGCCGCCTGGCCAATCGCGACCTGGGGCTGAAGGCGCTGGGGTTCCCGTACAAGGACTTCCGTCAGGGCCAGCGGCAACTCGCCGAGACCCTGTACAAGGCGGTGAGCACCGGCCGCTGCCTGATGGCCCAGGCGAGCACCGGCATCGGCAAGACCCTGGGCACCCTGTTCCCGCTGCTCAAGGCGATGGTCCCGCAGCAGCTGGACAAGGTGTTTTTCCTGACCGCCAAGACCCCGGGGCGTGCCTTGGCCCTGCATGCGCTGCACCAGCTCATGGACAGCAGCCCGGGCCTCGCCCTGCGCAGCCTTGAGCTGGTGGCCCGCGACAAGGTCTGTGAATACCCCGGCACCGCCTGCCACGGCGAGGCCTGCCCGCTGGCCAAGGGCTTTTATGATCGCCTGCCGGCGGCGCGCGAAGCGGCCATCCGCCAGCCCATGCTCGACCAGGGCAGCCTGCGCGAGGTGGCCCTGGCGCATCAGGTCTGCCCGTATTACCTCGGCCAGGAGATGGCGCGTTGGGTGGACGTGCTGGTGGCCGACTACAACTACTATTTCGACGCCTCCGCCTTGCTGTTCGGCCTTGCCCAGGCCAACCAGTGGCGCGTCGCGGTGCTGGCCGACGAGGCCCATAACCTGGTCGAACGTGGCCGGCAGATGTACAGCGCCACGCTGGACCAGGGCCAGTTGCTGGCCTTGCGCCAGAGCAAGCCAGTGGGCCTGGGCAGCGCGCTTGACCGCCTCAACCGCCAGTGGAACGCGCTGTACAAGGATCAGATCGCCCCGTACCAGGCCAGCGAGCAGCTGCCAGATGCGTTCATCAAGGCGTTGCAGCAGTGCATCGGCGTGATCCAGGAACGCCTCAACGAAGCGCCCACCGAGGTGGAGCCGCAGCTTCTGCAGTTCTATTTCCAGGCGTTGCAATTCAATCGCATCAGCGAACTGTTCGACGAGCATTTCATCTTCGACATCAGCCCCCGCAACGGGCCGCGCCAGCGGCGCCTGGCCAGTCTGTGCCTGCGCAATGTGGTGCCGGCGCGGTTGCTGGGACCGCGCATGGCCGCCGCGCGCAGTGTCACGCTGTTTTCCGCGACCCTGAGCCCCCGGCGTTTCTACGCCGACCTGCTGGGCATGCCAGACGATACGGCCTGGCTCGAGGTGGCCGCGCCGTTTCGCGCCGAACAGCTCAAGGTGCGCGTCATCAGCCAGGTGTCGACCCGTTACCACCAGCGGCAGGCCTCGCTGGCCCCGATCGTCGAACTGATCGCCGCCCAGTACCAGGCGGTGCCGGGCAACTACCTGGCGTTTTTCAGCAGCTTCGAATACATGGACCAGGTGGTCGCACTGCTTGCCGAGCGTCACCCGGGGA
>NZ_DATELE010000316.1:0-6085 GCF_035277045.1 Pseudomonas sp.
GAACATCTACGACTGCATGATCATCGACCTCAAGCTGCCTGACATGCTCGGCAACGAGCTGCTCAAGCGCATGACGTCCGAAGATATCCGGTCCTTCCCGCCAGTCATCGTCTACACCGGGCGAAACCTCACCCGCGACGAGGAAGCCGACCTCCTCAAGTACTCGCGCTCGATCATCATCAAGGGCGCGCGCTCGCCCGAGCGCCTGCTCGACGAGGTCACGCTGTTCCTGCACAAGGTCGAGTCGCAGCTGTCGCATGAGCGCCAGCGCATGCTCAAGACTGCGCGCAGCCGCGACAAGGTCTTCGAGGGCCGCAAGATCCTGCTGGTCGACGACGATGTGCGCAACATCTTCGCCCTGACCAGCGCCCTGGAGCACAAGGGCGCGCTGGTGGAGATCGGCCGAAATGGCCGCGAGGCGATCGAGCGGCTTGAGCAGCACGATGACATCGACCTGGTGTTGATGGACGTGATGATGCCGGAAATGGACGGTTACGAGGCCACGCGCCTGATCCGCGAGCAGGCGCGCTGGCGCAAGCTGCCGATCATCGCCGTCACCGCCAAGGCCATGAAGGATGACCAGCAGCGCTGCCTGCAGGCCGGGGCCAATGATTACCTGGCCAAGCCGATCGACCTCGACCGGCTGTTCTCCCTGATCCGAGTATGGCTGCCACAGCTGGAGCGAATTTGACTAGCCAACCCAACATCGATATCGAGATTCGCTTGCTGATCGAGGCAATCTACCTCAAGTACAGCTACGATTTTCGTGACTACTCAGGTGCCTCCATCAAGCGCCGGGTCCACCATGCGCTGCGTCAGCTCGAGTGCCGGACGGTGTCGGCCCTGCAGGAGCGGGTACTGCATGATCCGGGCATGTTCATGCAGCTGCTGCAGTACCTGACGATCCCGGTCAGCGAGATGTTCCGCGACCCCGATCACTTCCTGGCGGTGCGCCAGGAAGTGGTGCCGCTGCTGCGCACCTGGCCTTCGATCAAGGTATGGATTGCCGGCTGCAGCACGGGCGAGGAGGTGTATTCGATGGCAATCCTGCTGCGTGAAGAGGGCCTGCTTGATCGCACCATCCTCTATGCCACCGACATCAACCCGCGCTCGCTCGAGAAAGCCAAGCAGGGCATCTTCTCGATGCAGGACATGCAGGCTTATGCCGAGAACTACCGCAAGGCCGGAGGGCGCCGGGACTTTTCCGAGTACTACACCGCCGCCTACGGCAACGCCATCATGGACAGCAGCCTGCGCGAGAACGTGACGTTCGCCGACCACAGCCTGGCAACCGACAGCGTGTTCTCCGAAACCCAGCTGATCTCCTGCCGCAATGTGCTGATCTATTTCAACAAGGACCTGCAGGACCGCGCGTTCGGCCTGTTCCACGAGTCCTTGTGCCATCGCGGCTTCCTGGTTTTGGGCAGCAAGGAAACCCTCGATTTTTCGTCCTACGGCGAGCGCTTCGAGGCGCTGGTCAAGCCTGAACGGATCTACCGCAAGTCATGAACCGGACCCGTGCGGTGGTGATCGGTGCGTCAGCCGGCGGGGTCGCGGCCCTGTTTACCGTGCTCGGTGCGCTGCCGCTGGGCTTCGCCATTCCCGTGGTGTGCGTGCTGCACCTGCCAGAAGGCCGTGACAGCCACCTGGCCGAGGTGATGCAGCGCAAGCTGCTGCGCCCGGTGGTGCAAGGCCGGGACAAGGAACCGATTGCCCCCGGCATGATCTATGTCGCAGGCCCTGGCTACCACTTGTCGGTGGAGCTGGATGGCCGCTTGTCGCTGAGCCAGGAGGACCCGGAGCATTTTTCCCGCCCGGCGATCGATTTCCTGTTCGAGTCGGCCGCCGATGCCTATGGCCGCGGGTTGCTCGGCGTGCTGCTGACCGGCGCCAACGAGGACGGTGCCCGCGGCCTTGCCTATATCAAACAAAGCGGTGGCCGGACTGTGGTCCAGGATCCCCGCGAAGCACAGGTCGCGTTGATGCCCGAGGCCGCACTGGCCTTGCACCAGCCAGACCATATACTTTCCCTGAGCGGTATCGGGCAGTTGCTCGCCACCCTGGAACCCAGTGAATGCTAAGCCCTATCCCAGCCAAACTGCTGATCGTCGATGACTTGCCGGAAAACCTGCTGGCGCTCGAGGCGCTGATCCAGGGGGCCGACCGTGAAGTGCACAAAGCCAATTGCGCCGAGGCGGCCTTGTCGCTGTTGCTCGAACATGAGTTCGCACTGGCCATTCTCGATGTGCAGATGCCTGGCATGAACGGCTTCGAGCTGGCCGAGCTGATGCGCGGCACCGAAAAGACCAAGAACATCCCGATCGTGTTCGTCAGCGCCGCTGGCCGCGAGCTCAATTACGCCTTCAAGGGGTACGAAAGCGGCGCGGTGGATTTTCTGCACAAGCCGCTGGACAACCACGCGGTCAAGAGCAAGGTCTCGGTATTCGTCGACCTTTACCGCCAGCGCAAGACGCTCGGGCAGCAACTTGAAGCCCTGGAGCGCAGCCGCCAGGAACAGGAGCAGTTGCTGGGGCAGTTGCAGGTGGCGCGTAGCGAGCTCGAGCATGCCGTGCGCATGCGCGATGATTTCATGTCGATCGTCTCACATGAGGTTCGCACGCCTCTCAATGGCCTGATCCTCGAAACCCAGCTGCGCAAGATGCACCTGGCGCGCGACAATGCTGAAGCCTTCACCCTCGACAAGATGCGCGCCATGGTCGAGCGCGACGAGCGTCAGATCAACAGCCTGATCCGGCTTATCGAAGACATGCTGGATGTCTCGCGTATCCGCACCGGCAAGCTGTCGATCCGGCCCAAGCGATTCGACCTGAGCCCCCTGGTTCAGGGGCTGGTCGAGAACTTCGCGGCCCAGGCGGCCGCCTCGGCATCGGTGATCGAGCTCGAACGCTGCGAGACCCTTGAAGGCCAGTGGGACGAGTTCCGTATCGAGCAGGTGATCGCCAACCTGCTGAGCAATGCCCTGCGCTACGGCGAACATCGGCCGGTCAAGGTGCGCGTGTTCGAGGAGGCCGGCATGGCCTGCGTGCAGGTGCAGGACCAGGGCATCGGGATCAGTTCGCACAACCAGCAACGGATCTTCCAGCAGTTCGAGCGCGTGGCGGCGCATCAGGGCAGTGCCGGGCTCGGCCTGGGGCTGTACATCTCCGAACAGATCGTCCTGGCGCACAACGGCAGGATTTGCGTCGAGAGCGAGGAGGGCAAGGGCGCGACCTTCAGCGTCCACCTGCCCCTTGCAGAGGCGCTGCAAGAAAGTGGTCGGGAGCAGGCAACCTCTGCCTGAGCCTGGGGTCGTATGGCCATCCTATTGATATTCAAGGCGTTGGCATGAGTGAAGATGCACAAGATGTAGTACTGGTCGTCGAGGACGAACCCGCGATCCGGATGATCCTCAAGGACTACCTGTCTGGGGAGGGCTATCACGTGCTGGTGGCCGAAAATGGCGAGCAGGCGTTCGATATCCTCGCACGCAAGCCGCACCTGGACCTGATGGTCACCGATTTCCGCCTGCCCGGCGGGATCTCGGGTGTGGAAATCGCCGAGCCCGCCGTCAAGCTGCGGCCTGACCTGAAGGTGATCTTCATCAGTGGCTATCCGGCGGAAATCCTCGAATCCGGCAGCCCGATCGCCCGCAAGGCGCCGATCCTGGCCAAACCGTTCGACCTCGATACCCTGCACGACAAGATCCAGGAATTGCTGCGCTGAGCGGTGAGCCCAGCGCCCTGCCTCAGTAGGTGAAGAATCCACGGCCACTCTTGCGGCCCAGGTACCCGGCCGCCACCATCTCCTTGAGCAGCGGAGCGGGGCGATACTTGCTGTCGTTGAAGCCCTCGAGGAAGGCCTCCATGATCGCCAGCAGCGTGTCCAGGCCGACCAGGTCGGCCAAAGCCAGCGGGCCGATCGGCAGGTTGCAGCCCAGGCGCATGCCGGTGTCGATGTCCTCGGCGCTGGCCAGGCCCTCCTGACGTACGAAGATCGCTTCGTTGATCATCGGCACGAGGATGCGGTTGACCACGAACCCCGGGCGATTGCCCGCGCTGATCGGCGTCTTGCCGACCTTTTCGGTCACCAGCAGGGCCTGCGCGAAGGTGGTATCGCTGGTCTGCAGGCCGCGGATGACCTCGACCAGCGCCATCATCGGCACCGGGTTGAAAAAGTGCACGCCGATGAAGCGCTCGGGAGATTCGATGGCAGCCGCCAGCTGGGTGATCGACAGCGACGAGGTGTTGGTGGCGATCAGGCAGTCGGCCGAGACGTTGGCCGCGACCTGCTGCAGGATGCGTTGCTTGAGCGCCAGGTTTTCGGTGGCCGCCTCGATCACCAGCTGCGCCGGGCGCAGGTCGGCGTAATCGGTGCTGGTGCGGATGCGGGTCAGTGCGGCGTCGGCTTGCTCGCGGGTCACGGTCTGCTTGTTGACCTGACGCTCCAGGTTCCTGGCCAGCGTGGTCATGCCCCGCTGCAAGGCGGCGTCGGCCACGTCCACCAGCGTCACCTGGTAGCCCGCTACAGCGCATACCTGGGCGATGCCGTTGCCCATGGTGCCGGCGCCGATCACGGCGATCTGTTCGATGTTCATCTGCGTGTGGTTCCTTTCCGATGCGTTCTGGGACGACGGCGATTCCTGAGTCGCGGCCGTTGCACAGATACGGTGTAGCTCATGAACGGCCTTGGCGGTGATAATCGCTGATTCCAGGGCAGATGCCCACGCGAGGATGGCGGCCGGCCTCCCGTGCAAGGCTTAGAGCCGCACCGCGCTCACCGTGATATAGCCTCGCCCGGGAAGCGCAATGCGCACCACCGTGTGTTCCGCCGGGGCATCCCTGACCCGGCGCACCTTGATGCCTTCCACCGCGGCCGCGCGCAGCCGGTGATGAATGGGTCGCCCTCGGGCATCGAAGAAGGCCTCGCTGGCAAGCATCTCGATCTGTTCGATCAGCGTGCGGGTGTGTTCGTCCGTGGCGCAGAAGAACATCACGCCACTCCAGTGGGGATCGTCGTCGGGATTGCTCACATCGTGCTTCAGAAGCTCGCAGAGATAGAACTTGAGCGGCGCGGTCGGGCACTTTGCCGTATGCATGAGCGAGGCCTCGCTGTGGTAGTCCGGGTGCAAACGGGCGAGATCATGATTTGCGCACCTACTCAATTCATATAGGCCGAATCCGCATTGCTCGTAGGAAATTTCTCGATCATCACGCGTACCCAGGAAAGGTACAGTGAAGTGTATAGGGAGAATTAACGCTAACTGTACGGGTGCAGCAAGGCGTCGCTCCGCTAGTGTGGGGGCACCTTGACGCCGACAGTTACCTGCCATGCTGACCTCACTCGACTTGCTCACTGCCTTTGTTCTCTTCGCCTTCGTTTCCTCGATCACCCCGGGGCCGAACAACACCATGCTGCTGGCCTCGGGCGTGAACTTCGGGGTACGCCGCTCGATACCCCATGCCTTGGGCATCAGCGTCGGTTTCATGGTCATGGTGATGGCGGTAGGGTTGGGTCTGGGCGAGGTGTTCAAGGCCTGGCCGGTGCTGTACAGCATCCTGCGCTATGGCGGCGCCGCGTACCTGCTGTACCTGGCCTGGAAGATCGCTACCTCCGGCCCCCTGGGCACAACCGGCCCCGGCTCTTCCAGGCCCTTGGGCTTCTGGGGCGCGGCGGCGTTCCAGTGGGTCAATCCCAAGGCCTGGGTCATGGCGGTGGGCGCCATCACCACCTATACCCCAGCCCAAGGCTACGTACTCAATGTCATTGTCATCGCCGCAGTGTTCGCGCTGGTGAACCTGCCCAGCGTCGGGATCTGGGTAATGTTCGGCAGCGCGCTGCGCAACGTCTTGCAGAACTCCCGCTGGTTGATGCTGTTCAACCTGCTGATGGCGACCCTGCTGGTGATATCGCTGTATCCCTTGCTCTTTGTGGAATCGGCATTTTCCTAGAGCGGCGAGCATGGCGTCCCACCCATAGGACGATCAAAGCCATTTTCTTGGTCTACCGCGTTATTCGCCCTGTCTGTATGGTGATCCTCAGCCAAGAGAGGAGACTCCCATGAAAAAGATTCAAGACATCTATCGCA
>NZ_DATELE010000317.1:0-3286 GCF_035277045.1 Pseudomonas sp.
CGCACGCTGCGAATAGGTCATGCTCGCAGAAGAAGCAGTTGCCGCAGGCGATCACGAACGGAATCACTACGCGGTCCCCCGGCTTGACGGCCGTCACCTCGGGGCCGACCTCCTCGACGATGCCCATGAACTCGTGACCCAAGATATCCCCCGACTTCACGGCTGGCATCTTGCCATGATACAGGTGAAGGTCCGATCCGCAGATGGCCGTCGCGGTCACCTTCAACAAGACGTCGTCCGGGTCCTGCAGCTTGGGATCTGGCACGGTATCGACCCTTACATCGGTAGCGCCGTGATAGGTCAGTGCTCGCATAGTGTGACTCCTCCAGGCTTTGATGGCTTCGCGCAGGCCGCGCGTTGCTCAGGCATGAACGCTCCACTGGCTGGCATCGGCAGGTATGGGCAACTCGTCGATCGCATGGATCATCCCGCTCGCCAGGGCCTCACGTGGGCCAAGGATGCGTGGATAGGCCATCAGGCAACGGGGTATGTCCAACGCCTCGGCGGCGCCTTCGGTGCGTTCGTCGACGATCTGTGCGTAGAGTCGCAGGTCGTAATCCAGGCTCATGGCGTATTCGGCCATGCGCGCGTGGTCCACCGAGCCGTGCAGGGTCCAGTGGAACGGGTGAAACAGGAACTTGCTGTAGGCGCAGGCGGTTCGATGCTCGCCTGCCAGGAAGATGATGTTGCCCATTGATTCGACCGTGCCCAGGTTATGGGTGTCGACCTGCACCGGCAGCGAGCGCAGGAAGTTGTACAGGGTAAAGCCGTAGCTGCACTCCCCGCCCATGGTCGCGACGTTGATCTGCAGGCGTTCGGCGCCTTGTTGCAGCGCCCGGGTACAGGTGTTGATCAGGTTGCCGCAGGTGGACGAATTGATCGGGCCGGTGAAGTGAATGATGTGTCTGGCCATGGTGTGCTCCAGTGATGGCGAATCCATCGCGTGAACCCTCCTCGCCCCACGATCGGGCTACCGCTGGCAGCCCCGGGCGGACTATCTGGTTGAGACGCCCCACCTCGCAAAGTTCAAAACTTTGCCGGCGCCCCAAGGCGCCGCTCCGCTCGTCCACTGTCGCTGAACCCTTGCCGTCGTTTCCGGGTCGTTATCCATGAGAGCGCTGCCTCTCGAACGCCGTATTCAAGGAGTAAAGCAAAGCATGGCACATGACGAACGAAGGGAGACGCCGTGAGCCAGATACGCATCGGTATTTCCGGATGGCGCTACGGCCCCTGGCGCAAAGACTTCTACCCCAAGGGCCTGCCTCAGACCGACGAGCTGGCGTTCGCGTCGCGGGCGGTCAACAGCATCGAGATCAACGGTTCTTTCTACAGCCTGCAGACACCCGAACGCTATATAGCCTGGCGGGATGACACCCCAGAGGACTTTGTGTTCTCAGTGAAGGGGCCGCGCTTCATCACGCACATGCGCCGCCTCAAGGACATCGAGGAGCCGCTGGCCAATTTCTTCGCATCCGGCCCGCTGCTGCTCGGTGACAAACTGGGGCCGATCCTATGGCAATTTGCCGCGAACATGCCCTTTGACGAAGAACGCTTCGCGCGTTTCTTCGAGTTGCTGCCCATTGATCGCCAGGCTGCCCGCCGCTGCGCGCGGCACTGCGCCGAGCGGCTGCGCGACAACGGCGGGACGGATATCAAGGGCAACGCGCCGCTGCGCCACGCGGTCGAGGTCCGCCATGAAAGCTTCCTGTGCGAGGCCTTTGTAACGTTGTTGCGCAAGCACAAGATTGCCTTGGTGGTCGCCGACAGTGCGGGCAAATGGCCCTATGTCGAGGATGTCACCGCCGATTTCATCTACATGCGCCTGCACGGCGACGTGGAGCTCTACAGCAGTGGCTACACGGCCGCGGCGCTGCGCCGCTGGCGCAAACGCATCGAAGCCTGGAGCCATGGCGGGCAACCTGACGATGCCCATCTGATCCACGACCACGCGCCGCCGGCACGCAGCAGCCGTGACGTTTATTGCTACTTCGACAATGACCAGAAAGTACACGCGCCCTATGACGCCCGTCGACTGCTTGAAAGCCTCAAGCTGGACGACGCGCTGCAGACCGAACCCGGCGTGGAACCAGGAGTGGAACTGTGACCAAGACCATGCCCGCGCCCACCAGCATCATCGACCGCGTGACCGCGGTTCACCGCCTGCATGTGCTGACGATCAACGTGCACAAGGGTTTCACCGCGCTCAACCGGCGCTTCATCCTGCCCGAGCTGCGTGACGCCGTGCGCGCCACCGGCGCCGACCTGGTGTTTCTCCAGGAAGTGCATGGCAGCCATGAGCAGCATGCCCAGCGCCACCCCGCCTGGCCGGAGACGCCGCAGTACGAGTTTCTGGCCGACAGCATGTGGCCGCAGTTCGCCTACGGCCGCAACGCGGTCTATCCCCATGGCGACCACGGCAATGCCCTGCTGTCCAAGTTTCCGATCCTGGAATACAACAACCTCGACGTGTCCATCCACGGCAACGAGCAGCGCGGCCTGCTGCACTGCCGCCTGGACGTGCCGGGCCATGACCAGGTGCATGCCGTCTGTGTGCACCTGGGGCTACGCGAAGCCCATCGGCAGGAGCAGGTCCGACTGCTGCTGGAACTGCTCGACAGCCTGCCGGCGAATGCCCCGGTGATTGTCGCGGGCGACTTCAACGACTGGCGCCTCAAGGCCGATGATGTGCTGGGCGAGCGCCTGGTCGAAGCCTTCGGCAAGACATGCGGAGCCCCGGCGCGCACCTTCCCCGCCCGCCTGCCTCTGCTGCGCCTGGACCGCATCTACCTGCGCAATGCCACGCCACACAGCGCCCAGGTGCTGTCCAGCTACCCCTGGACACACCTTTCCGACCATGCACCGCTGGCCGCCGAGGTGAGCCTATGAGCCCTTGGGTCGATGGCAACAGCGTCAAGCTGCTGATCAACGGCGAGGACTTCTATCCGCGGGTGTTCGAGGCCATTGGCCAGGCACGCGAGGAGATCCTGCTCGAGACCTTCATCATTTTCGACGACAAGGTTGGCCAGCAGCTGCAGCAGGCACTGATCGCCGCCGCCGAGCGTGGCGTGCGGGTCGAGGTGGCGGTGGATGGCTACGGAACCGCCGACCTCGATGACGCCTTCATCGGCGCCATGACCTCGGCGGGCATCAGCTTCCATGTGTTCGACCCGCAGCGGCGCCTGGTAGGCATGCGCACCAACCTGTTCCGCCGCCTGCACCGCAAGATCGTGGTGATCGACGGCGAGCTCGCGTTCATCGGGGGGATCAACTACGGCGAGGACCACCT
>NZ_DATELE010000318.1:0-8341 GCF_035277045.1 Pseudomonas sp.
CGCCTCTGGCAACACTTGAGGCGACGCGCTCTTTTTTGGGGGTTACCAATCACCGCCTGTGAATAACGCTGCTAAATCGCGCGGGCGCTGGTTCGTTCAAGAACTGCATCAACATCAGACAACGTGCCGTAAAGGCGCCCAAACCCGACACGCGCCCGGCCGGCCCTGTCGGGTTTTGGCGTCTCTGAAATATTTGCTTTCATTTTAGTTGGCAGGATTTGCATTCTCATTCGTCTTTACTAGTGCAGCCTCAAGGTTGAGTCAGCCCTCGACCTCAATCCGTCCAACCAAGAAAGTCCCATGGCACAACAAACAAAAAAATCCAAATCCAGGCTATGGTTCCTGGTCCACAGCTGGCTCGCCCTGCCGATCTGGTTCTTCGTCCTCATCGTCTGCTTCACCGGGATGCTCGCGGTGGTCAGCCAGGAGATCGTCTGGCTGGCCAACCCCGACGTGCGGGCAACCAAACCCAGCGACGACGCCCAGCGCCTGAGCTACCAGCAGGTGCTCGATGCCGTGCACAAGGCCGAGCCTGGCGTGGCGGTAAGGTTCCTCAACCAACCCGACGGCTCGCACTTCGCCCTCAATGTGGCCGTGACACTGCCAGACGGCACCTCGCCAACGCTCTACGTCAATCCTTACACCGGCGTCATTCAGGGCAAGAGCCCGGACTTCAACTTCGAGGCCTTCACCCGTGCCCTGCACGGCTGGTGGCTGGTGCCGTTCACCAACGGCTACAGCTGGGGCTGGTACCTGGTGTCGCTGCTCGGCCTGCCGATGCTGGCGTCGCTGATCACGGGCCTAGTGGTGTACAAGAAGTTCTGGAGGGGCTTTTTCAAGCCCGTGCGCCTGGGCCATGGCTCGCGCATCTTCTGGGGCGACGTGCACCGGCTGGCCGGGGTCTGGTCGATCTGGTTCATCGCGGTGATCTCGATCACCGGCCTGTGGTTCCTGATCCAGGCCATCCTGGGCGACAACCACATCACCATTTCCACCGAGCCCGTGGTCCCGGTGATCGCCCGCGAGCAAGTGCCGCAGAGCGCCGACGGCAGCCCTGCCCCGCGCATCGACCTTGACCAGGCCGTGAGCCTTGCCCAATCGGAAATCCCGGGCCTGGACGTGAGTTTCATCTTCATGCCGGCCACTGCCTACAGCCATGTCAGCCTGAGCGGACGGGGCTGGTATCCGCTGATGTTCCAGAGCGCCAGCGTCAACCCTTACACCAGCAAGGTCGACAGCCAGTTCCTGCTGGGCGACCGCTCGACCCTGGAGTTCGTCACCGAGTCGATGCGCCCGCTGCATACCGGTGACTTCGGCGGCCTGGCGATCAAGCTGATCTGGGCCTTCTTCGGCCTGATCCTGACGCTGATGGTGCTCAGCGGCCTGCTGATCTGGACCAAGCGCACCGCCCAGGCCACTGCTGCCGCCCTCAAGCGCAGCGAGCGCCAACCGCGTCAACGCCAACCCCGTCCCGAGCCCGCCACGGAGGTCCAGCCATGAGCCAGGCCCAAGCGCTTCACGCCAGCCCGCTCAAGCAGTTCTGGCTGAAATGGCGATTCCATATCAATATCCTGCTGATCCTCGTGCCGCTTGGGTTCATGCCCAAGTATTTTGCCGATGCGCGCATGTTTCGCGGCGAAGCGGGCCTTGGGGCCACGCTGATTCACGACATCCAGGTCGGCCCCTGGAGCCTTGACCTGGCCGAGCTGCGGGCCGAGCCACCTCGCGCCGATGGCCCGGCGGGCTACTTCAAACTCTTCAACGCAGCCCTCTGCAAAACCTGCGACAAGGGCGTGAAAGCCATCTACCTGCGCATCGGCAAGCCCCGGAGCCTGCGCGCCGCGGGCACCATCTTCTTCGGCACGCCCTACCGCATGGTCACCTCGCTGCCCGTGCCACCGCGGACCCGGCCCGACGCCGACATCTGGATCACCATCGAAGGCTGGGACGGCAGCATGCACCAGGCTTCGGTTCCCCTGGCCAAGGCTTCGCCGGCCACCATCGCCTGGCTCGCCGCCCAAGGAGGCAAGAAATGAAACACGTCCTGCGCAAGTTGACCCTGCCCCTGCCCCTGCTGTTGCTGGCCGCGGGCCCCGCGCTGGCTCACAACCCCATGTGCGAGTGCGAGGCGATCGGCACCGACCAGGTCAAGTGCACCGGCGGCTTCTCCGACGGCAGCGGTGCCGCCGGGGTGACACTCGATGTGATTGGTTACGACGAACAGGTCCTGGTGCCGGGCAAGCTGGGGGATGACTCGAGCATGACCTTCAAGCGCCCGGACGGCGAGTTCTACGTGCTGTTCGATGCGGGGCCGGGGCATGTGGTCGAAGTGGACCATGCCGACATCGGTGCGCCATGAGCCGCGCCCAGGTCATACGCCCGGCCGGTGCCGGGCATGAAACCCTGTACGTACTGTTGACCAGCCTGTTGATCGTGGTGCTGGCCGCCGCCGTGGTGTCGCTGCGCGGCGAGCGCGTGGACGAAGTGGCGATCGCCGCCCACCAGCTCGACGCCCGCCGCGATCTGAATGCCGCCGAACAAGGGATCTACACCGACCTGCGGGTGGCATTCGACGAGATCCTGCTGCTGCGCGAGGAAAATGCCGCGACGCCCAGCGTCCAAGCCTTGGCCGACAAAGGCTTCCCCCCTTTCGTCGTGGACGCCAGCAGCGCCAGCCGTGGAGGTCATCAATGGCAATGGCTGGAGGCCGGTGCCTACCTGGGCCAGAGCGCCGACCGCCAGGTGTCGGGCAGTTTCCTGATGATCGTGCCGCAGGCGAGCGACGCCCAGGCCGATGTCTGGCTGCGCCGCGATGGCGCAGGCTCGACCCCCGCAGTGCTGGACGCCGACTCGCTGATCGCCGCCGGCTGGCAGCAGATCGCCACCCACTATGACGCCGGGGTTACCCGCCAACACCGTCACTGATACAAGGACGCCCCATGTTCCGCTCCACCCTCGCCCGCCGTGTTCTGAGCCTCCTGGTCGCCTGCGCCCTGCCCGCCCTGGCCATGGCCGACAGCGGCAAGCCGCTGCGCATCGGCATTACCCTGCACCCCTACTACAGCTATGTGAGCAACATCGTCGGCGACAAGGCCGAGGTGGTGCCGTTGATTCCCGCAGGTTTCAACCCGCATGCCTACGAACCAAGGGCCGAAGACATCAAGCGCATCGGCACGCTGGATGTGATCGTGCTCAATGGCGTCGGCCATGACGACTTTGCCGACCGCATGATCGCCGCCAGCGAAAAGCCCGACATCAAGACCATAGAGGCCAATGCCAACGTGCCGCTGCTCGCAGCCACCGGCATCGCCGCACGGGGTGCCGGCAAGGTAGTCAATCCCCACACCTTCCTGTCGATCAGCGCCAGCATCGCCCAGGTCAACAACATTGCCCGCGAACTCGGCAAGATCGACCCCGACAACGCTCGCTACTACACGCAGAACGCCCGCGCCTATGCCAAGCGGCTGCGCGCCCTGCGCGCCGAAGCGCTCGCCAAGGTCACCGAAGCGCCGGGGGCGGAGTTTCGCGTGGCGACCATCCATGCCGCCTATGACTACCTGGTGCGCGAGTTCGGCCTGGAAGTCACCGCGGTGGTGGAACCTGCCCACGGGATCGAGCCCAGCCCCGCGCAGCTGAAGAAGACCATCGACCAGCTCAAGGCGTTGGATGTGAAGGTGATCTTCTCGGAGATGGACTTTCCTTCCGCCTATGTCGACACCATCCAGCGCGAGTCGGGCGTGAAGATCTATCCACTGACGCACATTTCCTACGGCGACTACACCAGGGAAAAGTACGAAGTGGAGATGAAGCGCAATCTCGACACCGTGGTAAAGGCGATCCAGGAGTCACGCGCATGACTGCTGCAGCGACGGTAATCGCCGCGTGCGGGCCGCGAATCGAGTTCGCGGGCATCGACCTGACGCTGGGCCGTACCCGCATCCTCGAGCAGGTCAGCTTCGGTGTCGCCGCCGGTAGCGTGCATGCCATCGTCGGGCCCAACGGCGGCGGCAAAAGCTCGCTGATCAAGACCCTGCTCGGCCAGATGCCGCACCAGGGCCAGTTGACACTGCACTGGCCGGGCGACGGCCAGGTAATCGGCTACGTGCCCCAGGCGCTGGAGTTCGACCGCGGCCTGCCGATGACCGTGGACGATTTCATGGCCGCCATGTGCCAGCGGCGCCCGGCGTTTCTTGGCCTGTCCCGGCGCGTCACCCCGGCCATCGACGCGGCGCTGGCGCGGGTGGGCATGCTCGACAAGCGCAAGCGCCGCATGGGCGCCTTGTCAGGTGGCGAGCGCCAGCGCGTGCTGCTCGCCCAGGGTCTGATCCCGGCGCCGCAGTTGCTGGTGCTGGACGAACCCATGTCGGCGCTGGACGAAGCCGGTGCCCAGGTGTTCGAGCAGTTGCTGCTCGGCTGGCGGCAAGCCGGGACCACGGTGCTGTGGATCGAGCACGACCTTGAAGCGGTCCTGCGCCTGGCCGACCGGGTCACCGGCCTGAGCCGCAAGGTGCTGTTCGATGCTCCCCCCGCCCAGGCGCTGACGCCGGAACGCCTGCTCGGGCTGTTCTCCATCCACCCTCGCAGCGAGAGCCTGGCCTGATGAACTACGAAGCATTCCGCCTGCTGGTCCAGGCGTGGGCCAACGCAGGCTACCTGCCCGAAGCCCTGGCCTACGGGTTCGTGGTCAACGCCCTGCTTGCCGGCCTGATGATCGGCCCGGTGCTCGGCGGGCTTGGCACCCTGGTGGTGGTCAAGCGATTCGCGTTTTTCTCAGAGGCCGTGGGCCACGCCGCGCTGACGGGCGTGGCCATCGGCATCCTGCTCGGCGAGCCCTACACCGGGCCCTACGGCAGCCTGTTCGGCTACTGCCTGCTGTTCGGGATTCTCCTCAACTTCCTGCGCAACCGTACCGGCCTGTCGCCTGACACCCTCATCGGCGTGTTTCTCTCGGTGTCGCTGGCGCTCGGTGCAAGCCTGTTACTGATGCTGGCCGGCAAGATCAACGTGCACATCCTCGAGAACGTGCTGTTCGGCTCGGTGCTGACCGTCAGCGCCCAGGACCTGCTGGTGCTGGGGATCGTCGCGCTGCTGGTGCTGGGCCTGGCGCTGCCGCTGTACAACCGCATCATGCTGGCCAGCTTCAACCCGCAACTGGCGGCGGTACGCGGGGTGGCCGTCAAGACCCTGGACTATCTGTTCGTGGTGCTGGTGACCTTGGTGACCGTGGCCGCGGTCAAGGTGATCGGCGCGATCCTGGTGGGCGCGCTGCTGGTCATCCCGGCCGCTGCGGCGCGGCTGGTCAGCCAGTCGCTGAAGGGCTTCTTCTGGATCTCGGTGCTGATCGCGACCCTGAGCACCCTGCTCGGCATCCTCATGCCCATCGTCTTCGACCTGCCGGTGCCGTCCGGGGCCGCGATCATCCTGGTCGCCGGCTGCTGCTTCGCGCTCGCGGCCTTGGCCCGGGCTCTCGTCCCCCGTCTGCAAGGAAACCCGGCATGACCCTGCGCCTGAAGCACCTGACCCTCGCCCTCGCCCTCTGCGGGCTGCCGGCCCTGACCTCCGCGGCGCAGCCTGCCAGCGCCGAGGCACCGCAAGTGCTGACCTCGTTACCGGTCACCCACAGCCTGGCCAGTGCCCTGCTCGAGGGCACCTCGGTGCGACTCAAGCGGGCCGCCCCGGCGACTCTTCCCGCCACGCGTCAGCCGTCCTATTTCAGTGGCCGTGGTGGCGCCAGTCTGCAAAAGGCGGCGCAGGATGCGGACGCCGTCATCGCCCTGAGGTCGATCTGGCAGGACGACCCGCTCTACCCGATGGCCCGGCGCACCAACATCCGCATTGTCGAGATCGACGCCGCGCGCCCGGTGGATGGCGCACTGCCGGGGATCGCCGTGCAGGGCGACAATGCCTTCGCCGCCTACCCCTGGCTGAACCCGACCAATCTTGGGCGCATGGCCGACGTGCTGGCCAACGACCTCGAGCGCCTGGCGCCCGCCGACAAGCCCCGGATCCAGGCCAACCTTGCAGGTATCAAGCGCCAGTTGCTGGAGCTCGCGTCCAGCAGCGAGACGCGCCTGGCCGAGGCCGACAACCTCAGCGTGGTGAGCCTCTCCGAGCGCCTGGGCTATCTGGTGAGCGGGTTGAATCTGGACGTGGTCGATTCGCCTTTGCCGGCGGATGACAAATGGGACGAGGCGGCGTTGAAGTCCCTGGGCGAGACGCTGAAGCAGCAGGATGTGGCGCTGGTGCTGCATCATCGTCAGCCGGATGCCGACGTGGCCGAGGTCATCGCAGCGTCCGGCGCCAGGTTGCTGGTGCTCGACAGCGAGGCGCCCGACACCCTGGCGGGACTCAAGGCCAGTGTGGAACAGTTGGTCAAGGCCCTGAGCCAGGGATGAGCGCCCCGGTGGCCATGCTAGATCGCATGCCCTGCCAGCAGCCCTGCAAGCACCTCGGCCAGCGCCTTGACCCGGTGATCGGCCGTCGGCCGATGGACGATGACAATCTCGTAGCTGTCCACCACCGGCAGGCCCTGCTCGCGGCCTAGTACCCGGTGCTCGGGGATCGCCGCGCGCGGCGGCAGCAGGCTGATGCCCATGCCGTCCGCGACGGCGGCCTGAATGCCGCTGATGCTTGAGCTGGTGAAACTGATCCGCCAGCGCCGGCCCATCGCCTCGAGGGCGGTGATCATGTCATCGCGATACAGGCCGCGTGGCGGGAACGTCACCAGCGGCACGGGATCGAGCTCGAAGGCGGGCGACCTGGCGCTGTCGATCCATTGCAGCTGTTCGGGCCAGCACGCCACGCCTTCGCGGGTATTGCGCCGCTGCTTGAGCAGCACCAGGTCCAGCTCGCCATTGTCGTAGCTCTGGCTCAGGTCGCGGCACAGGCCGCTGGTGACCTCGAGCTTGACCTGCCGGTGTTCGCGGCTGAAGGCCGCCAGCGCGCTGGTGGTTCGCCCGCCGACGAAATCCTCCGGGACGCCAAGACGCAGCGTGACCCCGACCGTGGCACCTGCCAGGGCTTCGAGCATCTGGTCGTTGAGCGTCAGCATGTGACGGGCATAACCCAGCAGGGTCTGACCGGCGTCGGTGGGGAGGACATCGCGGTTGCCGCGTACCAGCAGGCGGTGGCCGACCATGTCTTCGAGGCGACGGACTTTCTGGCTGATGGTGGACTGGGTCGAATGCAGGCGGGATGCCGCGGTGGTGAAGCTGCCGCAATCGGCCACGACGATGATCGCTCGCAGGAGGTCGAGGTCGAACAGGGCTGTATTTGACTTCACGATGGGTGACCTGAGGTTATTCGATTTCTGGATGACCAGGATGGCTTCTACCATGTGGGACCGGCCTGCTGGAAGGCCCGGGCATAATCGCAACGGTCGCCAGCGCGCGGACCGCGCCTTGACGTATACGTCAAGCACCCAGTAGCTTAAGCCTCATCCTCCTTTCGAGCCCGAGCATGAGCAGCCAGACCTACAGCATCTCCGACCTTTCCCGCGAGCTCGACATCACCACCCGCGCCATTCGTTTCTACGAGGAACAGGGCCTGGTGAGCCCGGAGCGGCGGGGGCTGGAGAGGATCTATTCGGCACGCGACAAAGTCAGCCTCAAACTGATCCTGCGCGGCAAGCGGATCGGCTTCTCCCTGGCCGAGTGCCGCGAACTGATCGAACTCTACGATCCCAGCAGCGGCAATCTCAAGCAGCTGCGCAGCATGCTGGCCAAGATCGTCGAGCGTCGCGGCCAGCTCGAACAGCAACTGCTCGACATCCAGCAGATGCAACTCGAACTGGACACCGCCCAGGAGCGCTGTGAGCAGGCCCTGGCCGCGACGCTGGACAAACAGGACACCCCTCATTGAGCCCTCACAGGAAGCCCCGCCATGTCACTGCCTGAAACAGTCCGCCTGGTCGAAGTCGGCCCGCGCGATGGCCTGCAGAACGAAGCCCAGCCCATCAGCGTCGCGGACAAGGTGCGCCTGGTCGACGACCTCAGCGAGGCGGGCCTTTCCTACATAGAGGTTGGCAGTTTCGTGTCGCCCAAATGGGTACCGCAGATGGCAGGTTCGGCCGAGGTGTTCGCGGGCATCGCGCAGCGACCGGGGGTGATCTACGCAGCCCTTGCCCCCAACCTGCGCGGCTTCGAGGATGCGGTGGCCGCCGGGGTCAAGGAAGTGGCGGTGTTCGCCGCCGCGTCCGAAGCCTTTTCGCAACGCAATATCAACTGTTCGATCAGCGAAAGCCTCACCCGCTTCGAGCCGATCATGCTGGCCGCGCGCGACCAGGGCATCCGTGTGCGGGGGTACGTTTCATGCGTGCTGGGCTGTCCCTATGAGGGCCAGG
>NZ_DATELE010000319.1:0-2475 GCF_035277045.1 Pseudomonas sp.
AGGCTCAGGTTGATGACCGGTTCGCCGGCTGCCAGCATCTGCTTGGCGAGCACCGACACGGCCATGCTGGGCGAACTTTTCACCGCACGGACGCGGCTGCTTTGGAATTCCATGTCTCAGCGCTCCTGCCTGGGTTCGAAACCATAGTCGTCGCGTGCCTGTTCGGCACTGATGTAGCCAAAACGCAGGTCGCGCTCGACCTGGGCGCGGTCGCGCTGACGAGGATCACCGTAGCCCCCGCCGCCGGGCAGGCGCAGCACCAGGCGTCGCTCGGCCGGCACGAACTGCTGGCCCTTGCCGCGCAGCAGGCTGCCATCATCGAGCCCGACGTAACCCTGCGCGCCCTCTTGCCCGCCTTCAAGCCCACGCGCCGGGTATTCGATACGGTCGAACATGGCACTGAAGCGGAAGCTGTAGCCCGCGGCTGCCGAGACTTCGATCTCCTGCCCCAGCCCTCCGCGCAGCAGGCCGGCACCGCCAGAGCCGTCACGCAGCTCCTTGCGCCACACCACCACGGGCCCCGCATGCTCGGTGGCCTCCACCGGCATGGTGTGCACCCCGCTCGGGAACGCCGTGGCACTCAGCCCGTCCATGGCGGAGCGCGCGCCCATGCCGCCGCTGTTGAACATCAGCATCTCGGCATTGCGACCGTTCGGGTTGCTCTCCAGCGGACGCACGCTCAGGTGCAGGTTCCACAAGGCGCTCGCGCCTTCTGCGGGGACCTTGCCTGGCAGGCACTTGTGCAGCGCCCCAAGCACCAGGTCGGGCACGAAATGCCCGAGCACATGGCGTACCGACACCGGTGCCGGGTGCTTGGGCGTTGAGGATGCAGCCCTCGGGTGCCGTTACTTCGAAGGGTGCCAGCGACGCGGTATTGTTCGGAATCTCCGGCGCCACAATGCACTTGAGCCCGTAGCAGGCGTAGGCCTTGGCGTAGCCCAGGGGCACGTTGATGCCGAACTGGCTCATGCCCGAGGTTCCGGTGAAATCGCTCTTGATGCCATCCGGGCCGACGGTCAGGGTGACGGCCAAGGTAACCGGCACGTCATAGCCATCGAGGGTCATGCTGTTGCTGTAGGTGCCGTGAGGCAGCGCCTTGAAGCATTCCAGGGTGGCGCGGCGGCTGTGCTCGAGAATGAAGCCGCCGATGTGTTCCAGGTCATCGAGGCGGAACTCGTCGAGCATGTCCAGCAGCCGTTTGTGGCCGGTCTCGTTGCAGGCCGACAGGGCATAGAAGTCGCCCACCACGCGGTCGTTCTCGCGCACGTTGTTGCGCAGGATGTTGATCAGGTCACGGTTGACCTTGCCGCGCTCGAACAGCTTCATGATCGGGATGAACAGCCCTTCCTCGTACACCTCGCGGGCATCCGGACCAAACCCGCGGCCGCCGATATCGACCACGTGGGCGGTGCTGGCGAAGTAGCCGATCAGCCTGCCCTTGTAGAACGAGGGGGAAACGATGGTGATGTCGTGCAGGTGACCCGTACCTTTCCAGGGGTCATTGGTCACATACACATCACCCTCGAAGATGTTTTCAAGGCCGATGTCATTGATGAAGTGCACCACCGCCTCGGCCATGGTGTTGACGTGGCCCGGGGTACCGGTCACTGCCTGGGCCAGCATGTTGCCGGCACGGTCGAAGACCCCCGCCGACAGGTCGCCCGCCTCGCGCACACTGGTGGAGAACGCAGTCCGGATCAGTGTCAGTGCCTGCTCCTCTACCACAGAGACCAGCCGGTTCCACATCACCTGCATTTGAATATCGATCATGGTTTCGCTCATGGAGGATGCCTTCCGTACGAATGCGGCTTAGCGCCGGACGACCAGCAGGCAGCCGTCTGGCTGGACCGTGGCAGTGAAAGTCGAGGTCACGAAGGTCGAGGTCTCTCGCTCGACGATGATGGCCGGGCCGTCGATCCTGGCGCCGGTCTGCAGTTCCTCGCGCTGATAGATGCCGGTGTCGACGAACCCCCCGGCGACCACGTCGTAGACTTGCCGACGGGCGATCTCATGGGCACGATACGAGGCACCGACCTGCGCCACCGCCTGCACGGGCGGCAGCGGCGAACTGGCCTTGACCGACCAGCTGACGATCTCGATGTCCGGCCCTTCGATCGGGCGTCCGAAGAAGCGCGTGTACGCGGCTTCGAACAGCGCCTTGAACTCGCGGGTATCGCTGTTGCTGAAGGCCTTGAACGGAAGGCCTACGGGAATTTCCCAGCCCTGGCCGACGTAGCGCATGAACGCGGTGCACTCCATCTCAGGCTCGCCCTCGGGCATGCCCTGGCGCAGGAAGGTCAGTGACTCGCGCTTCATCTCCTCGATCAGCAGGTTGACGCGGTCCGACTCGAACTCGGACAAACGCACGAAGGAACTGCGCACCGCCTCGTAGCCAAACGGCGCGCGCAGGAACCCGATCGCCGAGCCCACGCCCGCGCCGGCCGGCACCAGGAAGCGCGACACGCCCATCTTTTC
>NZ_DATELE010000320.1:0-3440 GCF_035277045.1 Pseudomonas sp.
GTCGAGCTGAGCATTCAGCGACAGTTGCCCGTTGTTCATTTCGCCTTTGCTGCGCAGCGGTCCGGCCAGGGTGCCGGGAAGTTCAGCGACCCAGTAGGCCGGATCGAGCGCCGAGAGCTGGAGGTCGACGTCCCAGCCCAGCTGATCGGCAAAGCGCACCGCCACGCTGCCGGCAGCCTTGCCCTGCCCCGCGGCCAACGCCAGCTGTGGCAGGCGGACCTGGCCCAGGTCGCCCTCGAAGGGGCTCGCGACGCTGAACGCACCGGCCGGTCCATCGAGGTCGCCCTTGAAGGTGCCGTGGTAATTGCCGTCGCGGTAGTCGACCTGGGCATTGAAACGCCGCAGGCTGACCGGTGGGGCTTGTTCCAGTGGATACAGGCGCAGCCAGGGGAAATCCAGCCAGTCGATCGTCGCATCGGCGCGCAAGCCCTGTTGCCAGTCGGCATTGGCCTGCAGCCTGAGCCGCTGCTGCTCGTTGGCGGCAAGGTCCAGTCCGGCGATCTGCGCGCCCTTGGCGTCGACGCGGCCCGCCAGCACCAGATCGATGGGCGACTGCTCGGCCGGCAGCGTGGCCGAGCCTTTGAGCTGATAACCCTTGTCCAGGTCACCGCTGGCATCAAGTAGCAGCCCATTGAGTTGCAGGGTATCGGGCAAGGTGCCGGCGGGCTTGAACGCCTCGGAGCGGATCTGCAAGGAAGCCGGCAGATGCTCGGCCAGGGCCTGGACTTCGCCGGCCAGCTCGGCATCAAGGTAACCGCTGCTGTTGCCCTTGAGGGTCAGGGTTTTCTGCAGTTCACCCGCCAGTTGCAGGTCCAGTTGCCACGGCTTGTCCTCGACCCGGGGCAGCTGCACCTGGCCGCTGAGCTGCACCGGCCAGTCGCCCTCGGGCTGCAGCGTGCCTTGCAGGTTCAGTTGCAGGTCATCGCGCTTGAGGTGCAGGCTGTCGATGCGCATGCCCTCGCCCGTCCAGTGCGCGGCCAGCTGCAGGTCGCCCAGCAGGTCGCTGCCGCCAAGACGCAGTTGACCGACTCGAACCTCGCCCAGCTCGATGCCCACCGGCAGGCGCAGGGACGGCAGCAACAACGGACCGCTGTCGGCTGTCTCGGCGGACGGCGCGAAGGCCATGTCGACGCGCTCGGCTTCAAGCCGGCGGATACACAAGGTCGAGCGCAACAGGCAGGCAGGCGACCACTGCAGCCGGGGCGCCAGCAGCTCGATGCGGGTCTCGCCCTGTACCCAGCGCAGCTGGCTGGCCTGCCACTGCCCGCCAAGGTGGCCGGCGAAGTCGTCCACCTCGAGCCCTGGCACCATCCCGAGCACCCAGCGGCTGCCGGCCTGGGTGCCGAGCACCAGGGCGAGTGCCAGGGTCACCAGGAGCAACACGGCGAGCAGGGTCAGCAGCAGCGGCTTGAGCACGCGCCTCACAGCTCTGGCCCCATGGAGAAGTGCAGGCGGATCCCACCGTCGTCATCCAGAGCCTTGGCCAGGTCCAGGCGCAGCGGCCCGACCGGCGAGACCCAGCGCACGCCGAAACCGACGCCGGTCTTGAGGCTGGGCAGTTCCAGCGAATTGAAGGAGTTGCCCTGGTCAATAAAGGTCGCCACGCGCCATTTCTCTGCAATCGAATATTGATACTCGGCGCTGCCGGCCACCAGGTAGCGTCCGCCGATGCGGTCGCCGTCGCTGTTTTCAGGCGAGAGGGTCTGGTAGTCGTAGCCGCGCACGCTCTGGTCGCCACCTGCGAAGAAGCGCAGCGAAGGCGGGATGTTGTTCTTGTAGCCGTTGGTGGCGCTGCCGCCAAACTGCAGGCGGCCCAGGAAGCGGTGGTTCTGCCCCAAGGTCTTGAGGCCCTTGAGCAGCACATTGCCGTGCAGCAGGTTGGTGTCTGAAACCAGCCCTTCCTTGGCCACCTGCACATCGAACTGCAGGCGGTAGCCATTGTGGGGGTCGATGCGGTTGTCGCTGCGCAGGTAGGAATAGCTCACACCGGGCATCAGCAAGTTGCTCAGGCCCGAATCGTCCCCCAGACGGTATTCTTCACGCTGGTACTTGAGCGAGATCACCCGCTGCCAGCCGCTGGGCAGCTTGCTGTGCCATTCCGGGCCGATCGACAGCAACTTGCTGAGGGTGTCGGTGCCGGCGATCTCTTCGTACTGGTAGCCGCCCGCGAAGCGCAGCTTGTCGGTCAGCGGCGGGTCGAGGGGGATGTCGTACCACAGGCCGACGTTCTGGCGCGGCGCCGAAAGCTCGGTCTCCCAGCCATAGCTGTGGCCCTGGGGGTTGACCCAGTGGCGGGTCCAGTTGGCCTTGCCGCGCGGGCCGACGTCGGTCGAGAAGCCAAGTCCCAGGCCCATGGTGCGCGGCTTGCGGGTCTGCAGCTGGACCGCCACCGGGATCTGCTCGCCGACCGCGGCGGTGGGCGCCGCATCGACCCGCACGCCTTCGAAGTAACCGCTGGACTGCAGGTCGTTGTTGAGTTCGGCGATCAGCTCGGAGTCATAGGGGGTGCCTGGCTTGAAGGACACCATGCGTTGCAGCAGGTCGTTGTCCAGCGGCGTGTCGCCGCCAAAGGTGACGGCGCCCAGCCGGTAGCGTGGCCCGCTCTGATAGACCAGCTCGATGTCGGCCACCCCGGCCTGGGGATCGACCGCCAGGCGTTGCTGCGCGAAGCGTCCGCCAAAGAAGCCATAGCGCGAGGCCTGGTTCTGGATCGCCCGCTTGGCGTCCTCGTAGTTCCCGTGGTTGAGTACCGCGCCGGGGCGCAGGGCCTTGCCGTCGGGCACCCGAAACGCCTTGAGCTCGCTGGCCTCGCCCTCGATGCGCACGCTGACGTTGCGCAGGCGTACGGGCTCGCCCGGGGCGATGTTGATGATCAGTTGAGTCGGCTGGTCGGCCCGGGTGGAGGGCTTGACCTCGGTATCGATCTGCGCCTGGTAGTAACCCAGCGCCTGGGCGGCCTTGCGCGCCTGCTCCTCGGCGCCGCGACTGAAGCGCAGCAGCGCGTCTTCATCGCGGTCACCCAAGGTACCGATGTAGCCTTCGACATTGGCCCTGAGCGCCTTGTTGGCGGGTTTGACCCGGACCACCAGTTCGCTCTGTGCCCAACCTGCGGTGCTGGCGACCATGAAAACAAGGCCCCAGGCAAATCTTCCTGAATACGTCATGCGGCGCATGCTACCAGAGCTTGGCGCCATGGCGCACCGCGCATCAAGCCAGAGCTGCCACGGAGGCCTCGGGGGCGGGATGAAAAAACACCCGCTCGCGGATCGGGCCCACGGCAACTTCGCCGATCTCCTGATAACCCTGGCGCTGGTAGAACGCCAGGTAGTCCTCGTTGCCGGTATCCAGCACCACGCCTTGGGTGTGCGGGTCTTCGGCGCACCAGTCATGCACGGCCTGCAACAACTGTTCACCGTAGTGCTGGCCCCGGAATCGCGGAT
>NZ_DATELE010000321.1:0-3624 GCF_035277045.1 Pseudomonas sp.
CGCAGCGCATGTTTCGCCGGTCGTGTCGCCTTGCACGTATCGAGCCCGTGGCGCAGGGCCGACAACAGTCGCCGCCGAGAATCGGGGGTGGGCTCCCTGACGCGGTGCGCGCCGTAGGCAGCCTCGAAAAAGGCTAGCAAATCGGCTTGGCATTGCCCGCCAGGGGGATGTTCACTTGACGACAATGTGCGATGCCCAGTGGCCCGCCGAAACCACAGGTACAAACCATCAAGGCGAGCGGGCTCACTGGCGCACTGACGACGCGCCTGCCGCCAGGCGTAGCCTGCAGACCTCAGCCAGGCTTGCCGCCGTCGCTGGCGCCACGCGCACAGCCATTTCCAGCCGGCCCGGCCCCAGCCGCGCCCGGCCCAGGCCAGCCCTCCGAGCAGCAGTAGCGCCAGCGTCAGCAGCAGCCCGCGGGTGGCCATGCTGACGCTGGCGCCCTGTCTCAAAGCGCGAAGGTCATCGGCAAGGGAGAACGGCGCCTGATGCACGCCCTCCTCCGCCATCAGTTCCACCGCAGGCACCGACACACTGCGCGGCTCGCCGGTGGCCGCGTCCCACCAATGGAGTTCGATCGCGGGCAACCGGTAACGGCCGGCTGCCGCTATCACATACAAGGCACTGTCATCGCGCTGGCCGCCCAGCGTGCCACCACGGCCGTCGCTGAGCGGTTTGACGTCAGGCGTCTGCACATAGCGCTTGAGCCCTTCGACCTCGGTAAAGTCCAATGTCGGCAGCAGCATCGCTTGCGCACCTTCGGCGGCGACATGCAGGTGCCGGGTCACACTGTCCCCCACACGCAGCGGCTGACGCGAGTACTGGATGTCCTGGCCCAGCCGCACGCTGCGCGCGACCAGGCGCGGTTCACCGCCGCCATCAGCGAACCCCTTGACCTTCAACGACAGGGGCTGGCTGCTGACCGCCAGCGTCTCGTTGTTCGGGCCGGTCCGAACGCGGAACGTCAGCGCCGGTATGTCAAAGCGCTGCACCTGGACAGGCGTGATCGAGTAGCTGTAGCGCAGGCCGAAGAAGGCCTTGCCGTCGCGTCGCTCGTTCAGGTGCCGGGCCTCGCCACTCGGTGGGCTGACCACCGCACCGGGCAGCTGCAGCGTGGGCAGGACGGGCGCGTCGGTGAACCAGGTGTCGACCAGCAGGTCGACTTCCAGGCTGACAGTAGCGCCGGTCATGACCAGGGTGTCGGGGACCAGGCGCGCTTGCACCCGCACGTCTGGCGCGTCGGCCATCGTCCACCCCGCCAGGCAACAAAGCAGCATGGCCCATCGCCTCATGGTGCCTCCTTCGCCTGCGGCCGTTGCGCAGCGTCCTGGATCGAAAACTTGCGTTTGAGAAACTGCGCGGGGGATGTGTTCAGGTTGTCCAGCCACAGCTGGTCCGAAGCCGCCTGCGCGGTCTTCTGCTGCTGTGCTTTGCCGCCCGGCGCAGGGGCCTGGTCTTCGACGACCTTGTCAGGTTTTTCGTTGGGCAGTCCCTGCGCCTGTTGGTCCTCGTATTCCTTCAGCAGAGCTTCGGCCAGCGCCAGATTGGCCTTGGCTTCGGCAAATGCCGGCTGCAGGCGCAGGGCCTGCCGGTAGGCGGCGATGGCCTGGGGGAACTTGAACAGGCGCACCTGGCTGTTGCCCTGGTAGAACCAGGCCGAGGCGCTGTCGAGCTTGCCCAGGCTGGCGAGCGCCGCTTCGAAATCCGCCGCCTGATAAGCGGCGACGCCTTTCCAGTAGGGATCATGGAAGTGCGCTGCCGCTTGCGAGTAGTCGCCACGCTCGAATGCCCATCGCCCTTGCTGGTCTGCAGTGAAGAACGCATCCACCCACGTGCCTGCCCGCGCAGGCTCGGCAGCGCCGCCCAGCACCAGGGCCAGCAATACACCGGGGAGCCAGTTCACCCGCCATCCGCGACGAACAGTTGCCAGCACCACCAGCAGCAACGGCCAGCATAACCAATAGCCGGCGTCGTTCCAGCGCACCTGGGCGTCGTCACCTTGGGCTGCCTTGAAATGGCGCTGGGCATGCAGGTCGATCCAGTCCAGATCGTCATCGTCCACCGACAGGCTGCCCAGCGGTGCGCTGGCGGCCTTGGCGAGCCCCTTCAGGCCTTGCTCATCGAAGGTGCCTTCGACCGGGCGGCCTTGGCCATCGCGCCGAGGAAGGCCCTGGGCATCGCGCAGCAGGCCCGTGGACTGGCTACCGACCGCCAGTACCAGCACTTGCAGTGGCGAGCCGGAAACGCGTTTGGCGATCGCCGGGAACTGGCTGGCGTCGCCGCCATCGGTCAGCAACACGAGGGTGCCAGGTGTCCGCTCGGCCGCCAGCAGTTTCAAGGCCAGATCGATCGCGCCCAATGCGTCCTTGCCTGGGGCGCTCATCAGGTCGGTGGCCAGCGCCTGGATGAAGATGTCGAGCAGCGCCGGATCCTCGGTGGCAGGCAGCACCAGGTGGGCGTTACCGGCATAGGCAATAAGTGCGGTACGGGCGCCGCCCCGGCGTTTGAGCAGGTCGTGCAGAACCAGCCTGGCGGCAGCCAGTCGACTGGGTGGCACATCATCGGCATCCATCGACGGGGACAGGTCCACGGCAAGGATCAGCGGGGCGCGGTCATCGAGAAAATCCGGAGTGTCCTGCACCCAGGCAGGCCCGGCGGCGGCCAGGGCACCGAGCACCAGGCCGGCGCCCAGCAGGTGAACGGGGCGCAGGTGTCGGTGTTGCCTGGGCGTGGTCATCAGGTGCTCGACCAGGTGAGGCGCGATGATGCCCTCCAGTTGCCGGCGCGGGTCCTGTCGGCGTAGCCACAGCACGGGCAACAGCAGGCCCGGGACGATCATCAGCAGCCACATCGGCCGCAGGAAATGGAACGCGCCAGGATCGAAGGTCATGCCTGCGGCTCCCCGGACAATGGCCGGCGGCCAGCCAGACGGGCGCGCGCCAAGGCCAGCAGATGCCCAGCCAGCAATAGCGTCAGCGCCAGGCCCAGCGGCCAGACGAACAGGTCCCGTTTGGGTTGGTGGCTGAAGGTCTTGACCTGATGAGGGGTCAGGCGATCAAGGGTGTCGTAGACCTGCTGTAGCGCCTGGCGATCATCGGCGCGAAAGAACTGACCACCGGTGGTGCGCGCAATCTCCCGCAGGGCGGCGAGGTCGACCTTGTCATCGCCTGTGGCAGCCGGGTCACCGATACCGATGGTGTGCACCACGATGCCCTGTGCGCGGGCCAGGCGAGCCGCATGTCCGGGGGTGATGGCGCTGCCGGTGTCGTTGCCGTCGGTCAGCAGGATCAGGACTTTTTCCCGCTCCTGGGCCTGCGCCAATACCTTGATGGTGAGCCCGATGGCATCGCCCAGGGCGGTGTTCGGGCCGGCCATGCCAATGCCGACCTCATCGAGCAGCAGGCGCACGCTGGCGTGGTCCAGGGTCAGCGGAGCCTGGGGGTAAGCGCCAGTGCCGAAAACGATAAGGCCGATGCGGTCGTCTGTGCGCCGCTCAATGAAACCGCGCACCACCGATTTGACCGCTGTGAGTCGATCGGTCCGCTGGCCCATTGCGTTGGTGTAGTCCTGGGCTTGCATGGACTGGGAGATATCGATGGCCAACATGATGTCGCGGATCGGCCG
>NZ_DATELE010000322.1:0-5699 GCF_035277045.1 Pseudomonas sp.
GGATGCATGGCCCGGCTAGACCCGGGCCATGCGACATTGCAGCGTCCGGCGAACGCCTGCAGCAGACGCGTTTATCTCAGGTCAAACCGGTCCAGCTCCATTACTTTCCCCCAGGCCGCAACAAAGTCCTTCACGAACCGCTCTTTGCCATCGCCGCTGGCATACACCTCGGCCAGCGCCCGCAACTGGGCATTGGAGCCGAACACCAGGTCGACCCGGGTGGCGGTCCACTTCGCCTGCCCGCCGCTGCGCTCACGCGCCTGGTAGACATCGGGGTCTTGCTCGGTCGGCGTCCACTCCACGCCCATGTCGAGCAGGCGGGTGAAGAAGTCGTTGGTCAAGGTCCCGGGGCGTTCGGTGAATACCCCGTGCCGGCTGCCGCCAGCATTGGCGCCGAGCACTCGCAGGCCACCGACCAGGGCGGTCATCTCTGGCGCGGTGAGGGTCAACAGCTGGGCTTTGTCGATCAGCAGGGATTCGGCCGAGATCCGGTACTTGCCTTTGCTGAAGTTGCGGAAACCATCGGCGATGGGCTCGAGGAAACCGAACGATTCGACATCGGTCTGCTCCTGGGTGGCATCGGTGCGCCCCGGGGTGAACCGCACACTGACGCTGTGGCCGGCGTCCCTGGCCGCCTGCTCCACCGCGGCACTGCCGCCGAGCACGATCAGATCGGCGATGGAGATCTTCTTGCCCCCACCCTGCGCACCGTTGAACTCACCCTGGATGCGCTCGAGCGTGGCCAGCACCTTGTCCAGCTGCTCCGGCTGGTTGGCCTGCCAGAAGCGTTGCGGGGACAACCGCAGGCGCCCGCCGTTGGCACCGCCGCGCTTGTCGGAACCGCGGAAGCTCGACGCCGCCGCCCAGGCCGTGGAGACCAGCTCCGCCACGCTCAGGCCCGAATCCAGCAGCTTGGCCTTGAGCGCGGTAATGTCACTGTCATCGACCAGCGGATGATCGACCTCGGGCAGCGGGTCCTGCCAGAGCAGCTCTTCCTGTGGCAGCTCAGGGCCCAGGTAGCGTGACAGCGGGCCCATGTCCCGGTGGATCAGCTTGTACCAGGCGCGGGCAAAGGCGTCGGCCAGCTGGTCGGGGTTGTCCTTGAAGCGCCGCGCGATCGGCTCGTAGATCGGGTCGAAACGCAGGGCAAGGTCGGAGGTGAGCATCGCCGGGGCACGCCGTTTGTCCGGGGCGAAGGCATCGGGGATCTGGCCCGCGCCCTCGCCGTTCTTCGGCCGCCACTGGTTGGCGCCGGCCGGGCTCTTGGTCAGCTCCCAGTCGAATCTGAAGAGGTTCTCCAGGTATTCGTTGCTCCACTGGGTCGGGGTGGACGTCCAGGTGACTTCAAGGCCGCTGGTGATGGTGTCCGGGCCCTTGCCGCTGCCATGGCTGCTACGCCAGCCCAGGCCCTGCTGCTCCAGCCCCGCCGCTTCAGGCTCGGCGCCGACGGCGGTGGCGGGCCCTGCCCCGTGGGTCTTGCCGAAGGCGTGGCCGCCTGCGATCAATGCCACGGTCTCCTCGTCGTTCATGGCCATGCGGCCGAAGGTTTCGCGAATGTCCTTGGCGGACGCGACAGGATCGGGATTGCCCTCCGGGCCTTCAGGGTTGACGTAGATCAGGCCCATCTGCACGGCGGCCAGCGGGTTTTCGAGGTCGCGGCCGGGGGCCTCGTTGCGGCTCTCCTCGGTGCCATGCAGCTGCGGCTCGGCCACCAGCGGGCCGTCGCCGGTGCCGGCATAGCGCACATCGCCGCCCAGCCAGGTCTTTTCGGAGCCCCAGTAGACGTCTTCATCCGGCGCCCACACGTCGGGTCGTCCGCCGGAGAACCCGAAGGTCTTGAACCCCATGGACTCAAGGGCCACGTTGCCAGTGAGCACGATCAGGTCAGCCCAGGAAATGTTCTGGCCATACTTCTGCTTGATCGGCCAGAGCAGCCGGCGCGCCTTGTCCAGGCTGACATTGTCGGGCCAGCTATTGAGCGGTGCGAAGCGCTGCTGGCCAGATCCCGCGCCCCCGCGCCCGTCAGCGGTGCGGTATGTGCCCGCGCTGTGCCAGGCCATGCGGATGAACAGCGGGCCATAGTGGCCGAAGTCCGCCGGCCACCATTCCTGCGAGTCGGTCATCAAGGCGCGCAGGTCGGCCTTGAGCGCCTGGAAGTCCAGGCTCTTGAACGCCTTGGCATAGTCGAAATCCTGCCCCAGCGGATCGGACAGGGAGGAGTGCTGGTGGAGAATCTTCAGGTTCAGCTGGTTCGGCCACCAGTCACGGTTGGTGGTCCCACCGCCTGCACCTTGATGGAATGGGCATTTCGATTCGGTCGACATCTGCTGGTACCTTTGGGTCGGGTTCTTCCGGATTTCCCGGCCAGGCCGGGTGTTCGATGAGCACTGGCATGTGGCCTGTGCCTACCCCACATCAGGTTTTCGGCAATGCCGGTCTGCGCCGACGCTGCCTGCGAAAAGAAAGGATAGTCCAGCCATGGCGTCGTTCTAATAGAGGCGATATTGGAAGTTGATAGGCTGCGTCTGTCAGCCGGCCCGGGTGCAGTCATGCCCCGCCGCAGCGATTTCCCACGACTCGTCCCGCGCGTTATATGGCCGGCGCGCCGTCAGGTGGCATAGTCTGCAAAACTCAAAGCCAAGGACTCATCCATGAACAGCGTGGGCATTCTCGGGGTCGGGGAGCTGACCGAAAAAGTGGTACGCGGCCTGCGCCGCAGTGGATTCGAGGGGCAGATCTTTCTGTCGCCACGCAATGCACAGAAGGCCAGCGCCCTGGCGCAGGACTGTGATTGCCAGGTGATGCCCGACAACCAGGCGGTGGTCGACCAGGCAGGGCTAGTGTTGCTGGGGGTGCGCCCTGAAGTGCTCGATCAGCTGGCTGCCGAGGTCAGCTTCAAGCCAGGCCAGCCCCTGGTTTCGCTCGCCGCGGGCGTTGGCCTGGCGCGGTTGGCGCAGGCGTTTGGGCAGGCGCGCTGCGTGCGGGCCATGCTGTCCTACGCCGCGCAGTACAACCAGACCACCGTCGTGGTCTGCCCGCCCGATGCGGCCTGCGAGGAGCGCCTTGGGCCGCTGGGCAGCCTGGTGGTGCTCGAAGAGGAAAGCGCCTTCGAGCTTGCCACCGTGGCGGCCTGCATGAACGGGTGGTTCTACTTCCTGCTGCATGACCTGCAGCAGTGGCTGGCCGACAAGGGCCTGCCGGCCGAGCAGGCCCGCGCGCTGGTGCTTGGCAACCTTCAGGACTGCGTCGCCAGTGCCCAGCGCCAGCCCGAACAGACCCTGAAGGCGCTGGGCCAGGCAATCGCCACGCCTGGCACCTTCACCGCCGACGGCCTGCAAGTGCTCAACCACCAGCCAGTCGGCGCGACGTGGGGCGCGGCATGCGAGGTGGTGCTCGATGCGCTGCTGACGCGTTCGCAACTGCCACCTCGCTAGCGGCTGACGAGATCCCCCCGCGGCTGCTAGAGGTCCGGATCGCCTCCCACCGGCTCGCCATGCCAGTCGAACCGCTCGACTTCGTGGCGACGCTTGCGAAAGCTGTAAGGTGTTTCGCCGTACTGCTTGCGAAACCACAGGATGAAGTGCGAGGCATCGGAAAAACCGCTGGCCAGCGCGATGCTGGTGATGTTCAGGCTGGTGTTGACCAGCAGCCGCCGGGCATGGTCCAGGCGCAGCTTGCGCCAGTAGTTGGCCGGCGGCTCCTGGGTGTTGGCGACGAACTCACGGTGCAGCTGCCGCGGATGGGTGCCCACGGCCTCGGCGACCGCCTTGAGCGACAGCGCGACATCCAGGTTGGCACGCATGAAGGCGATCGCCCGCTGAACCCGGTCATTGTGGTACACGCCGTCGCTGGTAGCGTTCTCCTGGGCCTCGTTGCGCTCCTCCACCAGCAGGTACTCCAACCCCTTCTGCGCCCGCACCGCGCCGCAATGGCGGCGGATCAGGCTGGCCGCCAGGTCGATCGCCGTGCCACCCGGGCAGGTGATGATGCCGCGGTCGTCGACGTAGCTCTTGTCGATCACCGCAGTGGCCTGGGGGAAGCGCTCCTTGAACTCGTCACGCAGGGTGAAGTGCACCGCGCAGCGCCGCCCCTCCAGCAGGCCCGCCTTGCCCAGCACGAATGACCCGGAACACAGCGCGATGATCGGGATGTTGGCCGCATGCACGTCGCGCAGGGCATCGAGCAGCCAGGACGGCGGATTGCGAGTCTGGTCCAGCAGGCCGCCGGCGAGCACGATGTAGTCATACTGCGCCCACAGGTTCAGCGGCTTGGTCGGAGAGACCGGCATGCCGCAACTGGCGCTTATAGGCAGGTCATCGAGGGTCATCCAGTCCCACTGGCAGAACACCTGCTGGCTGCGAAAGGACTTGTCCGCGGCAAAGCGCAGCGAGTCGACCAGGCCGGCGACCGGGACCAGGGTGAACTGGTCCATGAGCACGAAGCCGACGCGCAGGTCGGGTTTGACCTGCGCGCAGTGTTGTAGTTGTTGGGTGGCCATGCAAGGTGACTCCACGGGGGGTCGATGGAGTCATTCTAGGGCTGTCGGTGAGTCCGGGATATCATATTCATCACGTTAAACAGGATATTTCGGACAGCACCGAGGGAATTTTCAGTCGGTCGCCCCCACCGCACGCGCCACCTTCTGCGGTTGGCCACGCGTCGCCAGGCAGTAGTACAGCGGGCACGTCACCAGCAGCCCGAACACCCAGGACAGGTCGGCCCCTTCCACCAGGTTGGCGTAAGGTCCGACGTAGAGCGCCGTGTTGGCGAACGGCAACTGCACCAGGATCCCACAGGCATAGGCGATGATCGCGTGGCTGTTGAAGCGGCCATAGACCCCTCCGTCAGCACTGAAGATCGACGCGATGTCGTAGTTGCCCTTCTTGATCAGGTAGAAGTCGATCAGGTTGATCGACGCCCACGGCACCAGCACCAGCAGCAGCGCCAGGATCAGGCCGATGAACTGCGAGATGAAGTCGGCCGAGGCGCTCAGCGCAACAATGCCGCACCCGATCAGGATCACCGTGGCCAGCGCAACCCGCACCTTGATGCTCGGGGTCCACCTGGCGGCAAAGGTCTGGATCGCGGTCACGATGGACAGTACCGCGCCGTACAGGTTGAGGGCGTTGTGGCTGATGATGTTGAGCAGGAACAGCACCATCAGGATCGGGCCCAGCCAGCCGGTGGCCTGCTCGACCGCCGCCATGGCGTCAGTCCCTTCCGGCACCGCCAGCACGGCGATGGCGCCAAAGCTGAAGCACAGGATGGTGCCAAGCGTGGCGCCGAAGTAGGTCGCCCAGAACGGTTTGGCGATGCCGACTTCACGCGGCAGGTAACGCGAATAGTCGGAGGTGTACGGCGAGAAGCTGATCTGCCAGATCACCCCCAGCGATACCGTGGCGATGAACCCCGACAGATTGAAGCTGCCGCGGCTGAAGAAGTCGGCCGGCAGGTCCTGGGCGAACATCATCACGAAGCCTGCCAGCAGCGCCGAGCCCATCACCCAGGTACCGATGCGGTTGAGGGTGTGGATGAAGCGATAGCCGATCACGCCAATGGCCGTGGCGCTCAGGGCACCCACGACAATGGCCGTGGGCATCGGCACGCTCGGGGCGATGCCATGGATCGACTTGCCCGCCAGCACGATGTTGGAGATGAAGAAGCCGACATAGATGAGCGCGGTGAAGAACACGATCAGC
>NZ_DATELE010000323.1:0-2947 GCF_035277045.1 Pseudomonas sp.
TGCGGTTTCGTGTTCTGACATGGCCCAGTCTCTGTGCGAGGAAAGGCCCCTAGACTAGGGGCCTGGACGGGCAAAGACAACTAGCGGCATCAGGCGGCCTGGCGCTTCTGGGCTTCGCACGCAGCCGCGGTGAAGATCACGTCGGTGGAAGAGTTGAGCGCGGTTTCCGCCGAGTCCTGCAGCACGCCGATGATGAAGCCCACGGCCACGACCTGCATGGCAATTTCGCTCGGAATGCCGAACAGGCTGCAGGCCAGCGGGATCAGCAGCAGCGAGCCACCGGCCACGCCCGAGGCCCCGCACGCGCAGATCGACGCCACCACGCTGAGCAGCACCGCGGTGGGCAGGTCGATGACAATGCCCAGCGTATGGACCGCGGCCAGGGTCAGCACGGTGATGGTGATCGCCGCGCCTGCCATGTTGATGGTCGCGCCCAGCGGGATCGACACCGAGTAGGTGTCCTCGTGCAGGCCGAGTTTTTCGCTCAACGCCAGGTTGACCGGTATGTTGGCCGCCGAACTGCGGGTGAAGAACGCCGTAAGGCCGCTCTCGCGCAGGCACAGCAGCACCAGCGGGAAAGGGTTGCGGCGGATCTTCCAGTAAACGATCAGCGGGTTCATCACCAGCGCCACGAACAGCATGCAACCCATCAGCACGCCAAGCAGGTGCAGGTAGCCCAGCAGCGCGTCCAGGCCGGACTGGGCCAGCGTCGAGGCCACCAGGCCAAAGATGCCCAGGGGCGCGAAGCGGATCACCATGCGTACCAGGGACGTCACCGCGTTGGACAGGTCATCCACCACCTGTCGCGTCCCCTCGCTGGCGCTGCGCAGCGCGATCCCCAGGCCGATCGACCAGGTCAGCACGCCGATGAAGTTGGCATTGACCAACGCGCTCACCGGGTTGTCCACCGCGCTCAGCAGCAGGTCCTGCAGCACCTCGGTGATGCCCTCCGGCGCGCTCAGCGACGCCTCGCTGGCATTGAGCACCAGGTGCGAGGGAAAGCTCATGCTTGCCACGACCGCCACCACGGCCGCCGAGAAGGTCCCCAGCAGGTACAGCCAGAGAATCGGGCGCATATGGGTTTGAGTGCCTTGCTGGTGGTTGGCGATCGACGCCATCACCAGCACGAACACCAGAATCGGTGCTACCGCCTTGAGGGCGGACACGAACACCTTGCCGATGAACGCCACGTTGGCGGCGGCAGCGGGCGCCAGCAGCGCCAGGGCAATGCCGGCCACCAGGCCGATGACGATCTGGGTCACCAGGCTGGTGCGGTTCAACAGGCGCAGGACTGAAGACATGTCGGAAAAATCTCTGTCATCTGGAAAAAAGGGCGCGACTTTAGCACAGACCGCCTGGGGCTTCCGCGCTTACCAATGAAACAGCTCACGTCGCGCGCCCTCGGTGATCGCGACAATTCCCGGGTGCTTCACCTTGCGCTCCACCGAAATCGCGTAGAACGACTCGTTCACGGCCTCTGTCTGGCCGATCAGCTCCACGCCGTACTGGCGGCACACCTCATCGGCGATCACGCTCGGTGCGACAAAGATGCCGCTGCCCGACTGACCAAATGCCTGCATCAGGGCGCTGTCATCGAACTCGCCGATGATCCGTGGCTGCACCTGCTGCTCGGACAGCCAGCGCATCAGCCGGCTTCGCACCACGGTCTCCTGGCCTGGTATCAGCAGCGGCGCCCCGTGCAGGCAGGCGGGGAAGGGCTGGTCGTGATCGCGCGCCAGCCCTGGCGTTGCGAAAAAGCTCAGCCCGCACTCGCCAAGCTTCTGGCTGTAGCCCTTGATGTCCAGGTGGCTTGGCATCGGGCTGTCGGAAATCACCAGGTCCAGGCGCTGGATCGCCAGGTCGGCCAGCAGGCGCTCGAGCTTGTCCTCGCGGCAACTGATGCGCATCGCGTTGTCCACCTCCATGGTCGGCGCGAGCAGCCGGTAGACGATGGACTTGGGCACCACATCGGCCACCCCTACCCGAAACAGGATCTGCTGCTCTTCGGGTCCTGCCCGCAGCATCGTCTCCAGTTCACTGCCGATCTGGAACATCTGCTCGGCGTAAGCCAGCGTCTGGCGCCCGCTTTCGGTCAGCTCCAGTTGCCGGCCCACGCGCTTGAACAGCTCTATACCGTAGGTCTGCTCGAACAAACCGATCTGCCCGCTAATGGTCTGTGGAGTGAGGTTGAGTTGCTCGCTGGCGCGCACGATGCTGCTCGTCCGGGCAACCACCCAGAAGTAATGCAGCTGTCGGTAGTTGAGCATGGAGTGCGATCCCGATTCGTAAAAACCGAAGTATAAGCCCTGAAAATCCGAATTTTCCTGATGTATCGCACTCTCTAGAATGCCTTCCCATCCGGCGCGCCGGGCACGGCGCTGCCGATTCATTGAGAGGAGAGGGACCCATGCTTCAGTTCAAATCCATCGGTACGCCCCTGGTGGTGCTGTTGGCGGTGTTGACGATGACCGGCTGCGAGCAGGCCGAGAAATCCGCGCAGCAGGTGCTTGACCAGGCTGCCGAGTCGGCCAAGCAAGCCATCGATCAGACCAACAAGGCGGCCCAGCAGGCATTGAACGACACCCTCGGCACCGAACCCGGCAAGCCGCCGCGTCAAGGCGCGGACGACAAGCCCACCCAGGACATCTGACCCCAGACCCGATACAGGACTGAATCATGGAATACCTACTGGAACTCGCTTCAAGCCCGACCGCCTGGGTTGCCCTGGCCACGCTGGTGGCCATGGAGATCGTGCTCGGCATCGACAACCTGATCTTCATCTCCATCCTGACCAACAAGCTGCCCGAGCAATTTCGCTCCAAGGCGCGGCGGATCGGTATCAGCATGGCGCTGGTCATGCGCCTGGCGCTGCTTAGCACCGTGGCCTGGATCGTCCAGCTGACCGACCCGGTGTTCGAAGTGTTCGGGCAGGCGTTCTCGTGGAAGG
>NZ_DATELE010000324.1:0-19858 GCF_035277045.1 Pseudomonas sp.
GATGCGCATCTACCGGGAGGAAATCTTCGGGCCGGTGTTGAGCGTGCTCAAGGTTCGCGACTACGAAGAAGCCTTCGCGGCAGCCGAAGACACCGTGTTCGGCCTGTCCGCCGGGATCGTCACCACCTCGCTGCGTCACGCCGAACACTTCAAGCGCAACAGCAGCGCCGGCATGGTGATGGTCAACCTGCCCACCGCGGGCGTCGACTATCACGTGCCGTTTGGTGGCAACGGGGCCTCGAGCCTCGGGTCGCGCGAGCAGGGAACCCATGCGCGGCAATTCTTTACGCGGGTAAAGACCACATATCAGTTGGCATAAGAGCTGCATCGCGGAACAATCCCGCTCCGCAGGGTCCAGTCCCTGTGTGAGCGGGCAGGTCCCGCAATCGAGCTCACCGCACATGCCCGAGAACAACAACAATGAACATCCAGGAAACTGGCAGCAAATCCAAGGGCTACAGACGGATCATCCCGTCGATGACCGCACTCTTGCAGTTCGAGTCCGTCGCCCGCCTCAAAAGCTTCACCGAGGCCGCCAAGGAGCTCGGTGTCACCCAGGCCGCGGTCAGCCGGCAAATCAAGATGCTGGAGGAAAACGTCGGGGCGCAGTTGTTCCACCGCCTGCACCGCAGCATCGACCTGACCCATCAGGGCCAGGCGTTGTTCGCCGTCATCTCCGAGTCGTTGCAGAAGATCGCCACCGTGTTCGACGAGATCAACCAAGGCAGCGGCTGCAAGGAAATCACCCTCGGCGTCACCGCCTCGTTCTCCCAGTTCCAGATCATGCCCCGGCTGGCCGGACTGCGCGCCGCAATGCCCGACCTCCAGCTGCGCCTGGCCACGCAGATGTTCACCGGAGACCTGCGCACCCGCGACGCCGACCTCTACGTGCGTTACGGCAACGGCCAGTGGAAGGACGGCGAAGTGATCCGCCTGTTCGATGAGGAAATCTTCCCGGTCTGCTCCCCCGCCTGGCTGGCCCGCAACCCCGCGCCTACCCGCCTGGAGGAACTGGCCGGCGCTGGCCTGCTGGATTCCGACTCCACCTCCGAAGGCTGGATGAACTGGCAAGGCTGGTTCAGGCAGCTCGGTCTGAGCGGGCAAAAGCTGCGCTACACCTTGCGCGGCAACCTGCATGCCGACGTGGTGCACGCCGCGCTCCACGGGCATGGCATCGGCCTGGGCTGGGGGCGCGTGGTCGAGCATCTGCTGGAAAGTGGCGAACTTGTGCGGCTTGAACCGTTTTCGGTGAGGCCGACCGACGCGTACTACGCGATCATCCCCGACGGGCGCCCCGCCACGCCCGAAGCCTGGGCGGTAATCCGCTGGCTGCAGGATCGCGCTCCGCTCTCGGCATTATCAAGAACACCCCATGACTTAATGTAATGCGAAACTAAAAAATAAGCGCATTGACGGGTTTTTTACCCACTCAGATAATCCTCGCACACGCCGCATTCAATACTTACAAGAAAGTGCCTGAGGAACAATAATGAGCATTGCGCCTATTAAAACTCACCGCGAAGTTGTTGCTTCCCGGCAACCCGGCTTTGGCATGCCCGGTGAAGTGTTCAGTCGTCAGGACATCTTTGAAACCGACGTCGATATATTCTTCACCCAACACTGGATCGTTGTCGCAGTGACCGCCGATATTCCCGAGCCGGGGGATGTCTTCACCACCGACATCGGCAAGTCATCGGTCATCGTCCTGCGCGATGACGACGAGCAGGTCCGCGCCTACCGCAATGTCTGCCGCCACCGCGGCGCCCGCCTCAAGGCGCCCGGCAAATCCACCGTCGGCATGCTGGTATGCCCCTACCACCAGTGGACCTACGACCTGGACGGCAGCCTCAAGCACGCCGCGCACATGGGCAAGGGCTTCGACCCGAAATGCCGCAGCCTGATCCAGGTGCATTGCAAGGTGATCGGCACCCACGTTTTTGTCTGCCTGGGCGACAACCCGCCCGAGGACATCGCGGTCCAGGAAGAAATCATGGGCGCGCGCTTCGCGCCCTATGACCTGGCCAATACCCGGATTGCCCATGAGCTCGACTATGTCGAGAACGGCAACTGGAAACTGGTGATGGAAAACAACCGCGAGTGCTATCACTGTCACGGCACCCACCCCGAACTGCTGGTGTCCTACCAGTCCGAAGACCTGGGCGTGAGTCTTGAGGAGATGAGCGAGGAACAGCGCGCCTCCTATGATGCCTATCAAGTCCGCAAGGCTGGCATCGAAGCCAACTGGGCCAGCGAAGGCCATCTGTATGAAACCTTCGAGCACCTGGACGACCACGCCGCCACGCAGTTCCGCACCCAGCGCATGATCATCGCCGGCAGCGGCGAATCCCAGACCCTGGACACCAAGGTGGCATGCACCCGGCTGCTCGGCAACCTGAGCCGCAAGGACCTGGGCGACACCCACCTGTGGGGCAACAATGCCTGGACCCACGTGATGAGCGACCACGCCATGATCAGCTGGATCATCCCGCTGTCGCCGGACCGCACCCTGGTGCGCACCAAATGGCTGGTGCACAAGGACGCCGTGGAAGGGGTCGACTACGACCTGCAGCGCCTGACCGAGGTGTGGGTCGCCACCACCCGCCAGGATGCCGACCTGGTCGCCATCACCCACAGCGGCACCCAGGATCCGGCCTACATTCCGGGCCCCTACTCAGAATTCACCGAGCCGTACGTCGACCAGTTCCTGCGCTGGTACGACGCCCGCCTCCAGGCGCACGGGGTATGACGGCCATGACCCAGTTCGAGAACATCGCCAGCCTGCGCGCGGACCAGCGCTTCGTCGACTCCGACCATTGGGCCGCCCACTGCGCCCAATGGCCCAGCGGCGAGCTCAAACGCATCGAATGCCTGAGCGTCGTGGCTGAAACCCACGACGTGAAGACCTTCACCTTCCATGCGCCGGACTATCCGGCCCTGGCCTACGAACCCGGGCAGTTCCTCACCGTTTCGCCGGTGATCGACGGTCAGAGCGTGTCGCGCTGCTACACCCTGTCGTCGACGCCGACCCGCCCGTTCACTTTCTCGATCACCGTCAAGCGGGTGCCGGGTGGCCCGGTGTCCAACTGGCTGCACGATAACCTCAAGGCCGGCGACGCCATCGCGGCCTCGGGTCCTGCGGGCATCTTCACCCCGGTGGCGGGCCCCGCGCGCAAGCTGCTGTACCTCAGCGCCGGCTCCGGCATCACCCCGCTCATGGCGATGACCCGCGCCGCCGCCGACCTGCATGCCGACCTCGACATCGTCTTCGTGCACAGCGCTCGTACCCCGAAGGACATCATCTTCCGGGAAGAGCTGGCGCGCCTCGAGCGCTCCATGCCACGCCTGCGCACCCTGTTCTTCTGCGAGGGCCTGGGCGACGAGCCGGACTGGGACGGCCCGGTCGGGCGGCTGTCACTCGAGGAGCTGCAGCGGCGGATCCCCGATTTCCTGGAGCGCTCGGTGTTCACATGCGGCCCCAAAGGCTACATGGACGCCACCAGGGCACTGCTGGGCAACGCCGGTTTCGACCTGGCGCGCTACCACCAGGAAAGCTTCGACATCGCGGCCGAAGCGGTGGCCGAGCCAGCGCCTTGCGGCGACCCGGGCCAAGCCCAGGACACCTTCACCGTGCGCATGGCGCGCTCGGGCAAGACCTTCACCATGACCGCCGACCAGACCGTGCTCAGCGCGGCGAAAATGGCCGGCGCGGTCGTCCCCTCATCGTGCAGCCAGGGTGTCTGTGGCACCTGCAAGACCGCGTTGCTCGAAGGCAGCGTCGAAATGAAGCACAACGGCGGCATCCGCCAGCGTGAAATCGACAAGGGCCTGCGCCTGCTGTGCTGCAGCCGCCCGACTTCAGATCTGGTGATCGACCTCTGACAAGGCGCCTTCGGGCGCCTTTTCCGATTTCCAGGCTCCGGCATTGCAAAAATAAAAAGGAAATAGCCGATGCGTGCAAAAGCTGGCCCGTTCAAGGGCCTGAGCCCCGTGGTGACCATTGGGTCGCTGCTGTTGGTCATGGCGTTCGTGGTCCTGTGCGCAGCCCAGGGCGACCAGGCCGCCGGGGTGTTCAAGAATGCCTCCGACGCCATCCTCGCCAACCTCAAATGGTTCTACATCGCCCTGGTCAGCGGGGTACTCGGTGTGCTGGTGTACATCGCCTTCAGCCGTCACGGCAGCCTGAAACTCGGACGTCCCGACGAAAAGCCCGAGTTCAGTTTCGCCGCCTGGATCTCCATGCTGTTCAGCGCCGGCATGGGCGTGGGGCTGATCTTCTGGTCGGTCGCCGAACCCGTGCTGCATTACGCCAGCAACCCCTTCACCCCGGGCCTGAGCGACCAGGCCGCGTCGATGGCGATGCGCATCACCCTGTTCCACTGGGGCCTGCATCCCTGGGCGATCTTCACCATCATCGGCCTTGGCCTGGCCTACTTCGCCTACCGCGAAGGCCTGCCGCTGGCGCTGCGCTCGGTGCTCTACCCGCTGATCGGCAAGCGCATCTACGGCCCGATCGGCCACACCGTCGACATCATCGGCGCCGCCGTGACGGCGTTCGGAGTCTCGAAGTCGCTTGGCATGGGGGTCGAGCAGATCAACACCGGCCTGAACCAGGTATTCGGCGTGCCGGTGAGCCTGTCGTTCAAGCTGGGGATCATTGCCGTGGTGACGGTGATCGCGTCCGTCTCGCTGATCGCCGGGGTGTCGCGGGGCATGAAGCGCCTGTCGACGCTCAACATGTTCATCTCGCTGGGACTGATGCTGGTGGTGCTCGCCCTGGGCCCCACCCACTACATCATGAACCTGCTGTTCGAATCGACGGGCGACTACCTGCAGAACATCGTCGGCCTGAGCCTGTGGACCGACAGCCAGAGCGACAGCGGCTGGCAGAACAGCTGGACCGCCTTCTACCTGCCCTGGTGGATGACCTGGGGGCCGTTCGTGGGGCTGTTCATCGCGCGGATTTCCCGGGGCCGCACCATTCGTGAACTGGTGGCAGGGGCGCTGGTGGTGCCCACGCTGGTGACCATCCTGTGGATGGCGGTGTTTGGCGGCACGGCGCTCAAGGATGAACAGAAGGCCCGCCAGGCCTACCACGACCTGCCGGTCGCCGAACAGACCGCGGCCGGCCCGTTCACCGGCGGACCGATCCTGGAAACCACGCGCCAGGAAACCACCACGGCGATGTTCACCCTGCTGGAACGCCTGGACGGCAAGACCCTGGGCGGCGTGCTCAGCATCATCATCTGCCTGTTGCTGGCGGTGCACTTCGTCACCGCGGCGGATGCAGGCACCCAGGTGCTGTGCATGCTCAACGCGGTGGGCAGCATCAATCCGCCGAACTGGCTGCGGGTGTTGTGGTGCGTGCTGGAAGGCGCGATCGCGGCAAGCCTGATCATCGCGGGCGGGCTGGTGGCGATCCAGATGGCGAGCATCGTGATCGGGCTACCGATCGCCCTCTACATGGGGCTGGCGGGCTATAGCCTGTTGCGGGCCCTGGGCGCGAACGCCGAGCTGGCCACGGCACCGGTGGTTGTCCCCGAGCAGGCGCGCCTGGTCGAGCCGGGCTGATAGCGGGTGTTCCATCCCCCGGTGAAGCCTGCTCGCGGCTTCACCGGCGCTTCGCCGTGCCCATGACACGGTTGCGAATCTCCCATAACGAGTCATCGCTGTTATATCGGCGATGTCCGCGCAGTGCGATATTTCCCTCCACATCGCGAACCGCCACGGCCAGGCGCGACGCCGATGAACTCCGCAGCACACACTCTAAAAACAACAGGGCACATTATTCGATGTTTTGAATGATGCGGCCGGTATTGCGTGGCAAGAGGGACTCCATGACCAACAAACTCCATATTTCATTGGAAGATGCGCCGCTGAACAGTTTCCACCGGAAACTCGCTCTGTATTCATCAGGCGCCCCTTTTCTCGACGGCTATATCCTCAGCATCATCGGCGTCGTCCTCATTCAACTTAGCCAGGCACTGCAACTTACCCAGTTGCAGGAAGGCCTGGTCGCCGCCGCTTCGCTGATCGGCATGTTCTTTGGAGGTTTCGTGGGCGGCCTGTTCACCGACAAGCTCGGGCGAAAGACCCTGTACGTGCTGGTGCTGGTCATGCTGGCAGTGTTCTCGCTCGGCCAGTTCTGGGTGACCTCCGCGTGGGCCCTGATCACCTTGCGCCTGCTGCTGGGCGTCGCGATTGGCGCCGACCATCCCTTGGCCACGTCGCTGCTCGCCGAATTCCTGCCGAGAAAACAGCGTGGCTCGATCCTTGCGAGCCTGGTGATGATGTGGTTCGTCGGCGCGGCGGTGGCCTATGTCGCCGGTGAGCTGATCCTGCGCAGCATGGGGCCGGAGGCCTGGCGCTGGGCGCTGGCCAGCGCGGTGGTGCCGGCGGTGCTGTTCCTGGTCATGCGGGCCGGCACCCCGGAGTCCGCACGCTGGCTGGTGAGCAAGGGCCGCATGCAGGAAGCCGACGCGGTGATCAAGAAAGTCTACGGTGACGGATTCTCCATCCACGACCTGCCCGAGCCGTCCACACAACGCAAGGTGACGGCCTGGTCGCTGTTCCACTCAAGCTACGGCAAGCGGGTATTCTTCGTGAGCGTCTTCTGGACCTGCTCGATCATTCCGCAGTTCGCCATCTACGCGTTCGCTCCGAAGATCCTTGCCGCCATGGGCCTGACCGGTGAACTGGCCGCCTGGGGGGCGGTGGCGATCACGGTGATCTTCGTGCTGGGCTGCCTGCTGGGGGTCAAGCTGATCAACCCGCTGGGCCGACGAAACATGCTGATGCACAGCTTCTTCTGGTCCGGGCTGGCGCTGCTCCTGCTGGGGCTGTTCCCCGATGGCGCTGCCGTGCTGACCCTGGTGCTGTTCGGCAGCTACGCACTGTTCATCGGTGGGGCGCAGGTGCTGCAGTATGTGTACCCCAACGAGCTGTTCCCGACCGAAATCCGCGGTTCGGCGGTGGGCCTGGCAACGTCCCTGTCGCGCATCGGGGCGGCGGTCGGGACCTATCTGGTACCTGTCTCGCTGTCCTCTATCGGCATCGCCAACACCATGATCGCGGCCTTCGGCATCTCCATGGTCGGCCTGTTCTTCACCTGGCTGATGGCCCCCGAAACCCGCTCGCTGGACCTGGCCAAAGCCAGCGCCGCCTGAACTCACCCCTTACCCAGGAGCACAGCATGTCTTTCAAGAGAACCATCCACGCCGTCGACACCCATGCCGGTACCCCGATGCGGGTGATCACAGGTGGCGTTCCGCACATCCCAGGCAACACCGTGCACGCGAAGATGAAATGGCTGGAAGAACACGACGACCAGCTGCGCAAACTGATGTTGCGCGAGCCGCGCGGCTATCCGGCGCACTGCTGCAACATCATCGTGCCGCCGTGCCATCCGGAAGCCGACGCGGGCTACATCATCATGGAACAGATCGAATACCCGGTGATGTCCGGCGGCAACACCATCTCGGTGGTCACCGTGCTGCTGGAGATGGGCCTGCTGCCGATGAAGGAGCCGCTGACCGAGCTGGTGCTGGAAGCGCCGGCCGGGCTGATCCGGATCAAGGCCCAGTGCGAGAATGGCAAGGTCAAGGGCGTCACTTTCCAGAACGTGCCGGCCTTCGCCGCGCACCTGGACGCGACCCTCGACGTGCCGCACCTGGGCAAGGTGCGGGTCGACGTGGGCTGGGGCGGGATGTTCTACGTGATCGCCGATGTGCGCCAGTTCAAGGGCCTGGAGCTGATCCCGCAGCACGGTGCCGAGATCGCCCGCGTGTCGTCGATGATCCGCCAGGCGGCGATCGAGCAACTGCCGGTCGCTCACCCCGAATACCCCGGGGTGGGCATCACCATCTCGCAGCTGTCCGGCCCCAGCGAAGACCCCAATGCCGACTGGAAGAACGTGGTCACCATGGCATCGGGCGATTTCTCCTGGGATAACCCGGCCACCTGGACCGGCGCCCTCGACCGCTGCCCGTGCGGCACCGGCACCAGCGCCAAGATGGCCACGCTGCATGCCAAGGGCGAGCTGCCGTTGAACCAGGATTTCCGTCATCAGGGGATCATCGGCAACGTCTACACCGGCCGGCTGATCGAGGAAACCACGATCGGGGCACAGAGGGCGGTGGTGCCGACCGTGACCGGCAGAAGCTGGATCTACGGCCTGAACACCTACGTGCTGGACCATGACGACCCGTTTACCGAAGGGTTCACCATTGGTGATATCTGGGCGTGACAGAAATGAAAAGGCCGGCATCAAGCCGGCCTTTTCGCGTTCAGCGTCCGAGTGCCGTTGTTGTCACGGGTTGCTGGCCTGGGTCGCCGCCGCGCGCGCCGCTTTCACCCAGCCATCGAACTGCGTCTGGTGCGCCGTGATCCATTCCCGGGTATGGCGCTGGATATCCGCCATGGACTTCTCCCCTTGCTGCATCTTCAGGTTTTGCGCGCTCTCATCCGCCGCCGGAATCTGCATCAGCGAGAGAAACTTCACCGCCGCGGGGTTCTTCTCGGCGAACGTGCGATTCACCAGCGCCTGAACCTTGTCCAGCGCAAAGCCCAGGTTCTTGCCCTCGTAGACGGTGTCGACGCTGTTATCGCCACCTGGCAGGTCTGTCCTGGGCACCTGCAGCCACACCACATCCCGGCCTTCGACGAGTACCCCCGCTACCCACTGCGGGATCCAGGTGTAATAGAACACCGGCTTGCCTTCCTTGAAACGGGTGATGGTGTCGGCCATCAGGGCGAAGTATGAGCCCTGGTTCACATGAACCGACTTCTCCAGGTCGTAGGCCTTGATCTGGTGTTCGATCACCAGCTCGCAGCCCCAGCCCGGATTGCAGCCGGTCATGTCGGCCTTGCCGTCACCGTCGGTGTCGAACAGCTTGGCGATCTCCGGTTTCTTCATGTCGGTGATGTATTTGATGTTGTACTGGTCAGCCGTTTTCTTGTCGATCAGGTAGCCCTGCAAGATGCCTGGCAGGATGTTGCCCACCTTCAGCATGTTGGCATCGCCGCCTGCTTTCTCGTAGAAGGCCGCGTGCAGCTTGTCCCAGGCGTTGACGGTAAAGTCGGCGTCACCGAAGCCGACGGCCAGGACCATGGTGGCGTACTCGGTTTCCTTGGGTTTCTGGACCTGGTAGCCCAGCTCGCGGAGGCCCGCCACCGCGACTTCGCCGCGGAAGCGCTCTTCATCGACCGTCGGGAACGCAGGGGTGATCTTCACCCCCTCCCCCGGTTTGTCCGCGGAGGCGCTGGCGCCCAGGCAGACCACGCTGAACGCCACGGCCGAGGCGCACTGCAACAAACGACGGGTGAAAGTGGACTCGCACATCTTCGCGTACCTTTTCTGGTTATTGTCTTGGATTGCGGCAGATTGAACGGCACAGCTTCGGCAGTCTTGCGCTGCCGAATACGCTGAACTCTAGTCCTGTGGTCGGTCCCTGAATTGTATGGTCCGGTCAATTTGTATTATCCCGTGGCGTGCAAAGCGGCGCCGGGCCGCGCGGCATTCGATGACTGGTCCGTTTCGTTATATGCACGCCGGCAAAGGCGATGCAAAAGTACGAACCGCCTATCAAACTGCTGCAGCAAGGAAATCTTCATGAGCCAAGTCCTGACCGTCGTTCGCAACGCCGCCGCATCGCCCCTGGGCGAGACCGCCCCCGCCCGCCTGCCGATCGGTGAACCCGTTGCCGTGGCCGCCACCGGCCAGGCCCAGACCGATGACGCCGTTGGCGCCAGCATCGGTGTCTGGGAAAGCAGCCCGGGCGTGTTCCGTCGTCACCTGAAAAACCGTGAATTCAGCCATATCGTCAGCGGCTGGTGCACCTTCACCCCCGACGGTGGCGATCCGGTCGAACTGCGTGCGGGCGATGCCGTGTTGTTCCCGGAGAACTGCGAGGGGGTGTGGGACATTCGTGAACCGCTGCGCAAGACCTACGTGCTGTTCTGAGGATGTGGTCATGATCGAACGTATCAATCCTGGCCCGCGTGCCAGCCAGCTGGTGCTGGTGCAGGGGCGTATCGAGACCTCTGGTATCGTCGCCCTGGCGCCTGGCGACATCGCCGCGCAAACCCGCTGCGTGCTGGCGCAGCTGGAGCAGTGGCTGGCGCAGGTCGGCGCCGGCAAGGCGCACCTCACCCGCATCCAGATCTGGCTGGCGGACATGGGCGATTTCGCGGCGATGAACGAAGTCTATGATGCCTGGGTCGGCGACCAGCCACCCGCGCGTGCCTGTGTCGGCGCGGCCCTGGCCACGCCGGATTACCGGATCGAGATCCAGGCTTTCGGCCAGATGTGAAGGGTTACGCGCTCGCCGGGGCGCATGAGTACGGTGTGCGCGGTGGCAGGGACCACCCAGTACAGCTGGCTGATCTTGCAGCGCCTGTTCGATTCTGGGGCCGCTTCGCGGCCCATCGCGGGCCAAGCCCGCTCCCACAGGGGTTGTCATGAACCATGGACAGCTCCAACAAGAGCGGCACCGCAGCCATTATGTAATCCCCCCAGCAGCGTTCTTCTATCAATTGTCCCCCGCGTCATAGTGCGCAGCCCGCCCCGCTCGCATCATGTGCCTACAAGACAATACCTGCTCAAAGGCACCCCTTATGTACCGTGGATTCTGGTATGCCCAGGCGCTTGACCTGGACAGCGATCTGGCCCCTGCTCTGCAGGATTCGATTCAGGCCGACGTGTGCATCGTCGGCGGCGGCTTCCTTGGCCTGTGGTCGGCGATCCGGCTGAAACAGGCCCACCCGGAAATGACCGTTGTCATCGTCGAACGCGACCGCTGCGGCTCCGGCGCCAGCGGCCGCAACGGCGGCGTCGCCACCAACTGGTGGGGCAAGTACCTGTCGGTGCGCACCATTTGCGGTGACGTCGAGGCACGGCGGATCTGCGAAGCCGCCGAGTCGGCCATCGATGAGATCGGCAGCTTCTGCCAGGAGCACGGCATCGATGCCCAGTACCGCAAGGATGGCTGGCTGTGGACGGCGACCAACCAGCGTCAGATGAATTCCTGGCGCGTGCTCACCGACGGCCTGCAGAAGCTCGACGTCAACCCGTTCCAGGAAATGGACCGCGAAACCATTCGCGGCCGGGTCGGCTCGCCACTGGTGCTGGGCGGTATCTTTGATCCCAATGCGGCCACGGTGCAGCCCGCCATGCTCGCCCGCGGCCTGCGCCGCGTGGCACTGAAGCTCGGCGTACGGATTTTCGAGAAATCGCCGTTCACGCACCTTGAACGCGGCGCCAATCCGGTGGTGCACACCGCCAAAGGGCATGTGAAGGCCAAGCAAGTGGTGCTGGCCCTCAACGCCTGGGGCGCGCAGTTCCCGGAACTGCGCCGGATGATTGCGATCATGTCCAGCGACATGGTGGCCACCGCCCCGGTCAAGGCCAAGCTCGACGCCATCGGCTTCAGGGGTGGCGAATGCATGACCGACTCGCGCACCGTGCTCAACTACTGGCGCAACACGCCGGACGGCCGCGTGGTGTTCGGCAAGCCGCTGGGCCAGTTCGCCTATGCCGGGCGCATCGGCAACCTGTATGAAAAGCCCTCGCCGGCAGCCGACAAGGTCGCCGCCGAACTGCGCCGCCTGTATCCGCAATTGCAGGACGTGCCCGTGGTCAGCAGCTGGACCGGTCCGATCGACCGGGCGATGAAGGGCCTGCCCAATTTCGGCTACCTCGACCACCATCGGAACATCAGCTACGGCATCGGTTTTTCCGGCAACGGCGTGGCCACCACGGTGTTCGCCAGCCGCATCATCAAGTCACTGGTCCTGCACGCCAATGATGAATGGGCCAACTGTGGCCTGGTCAACCAGAAGATGAAACTGCTGCCGCCAGAGCCGTTCCGCTTCTTTGGCGCGCACATGGTGCGTGATGCCCTGGTGCGCAAGGAGTCCCTCGAAGACCATGACCAGGACGCCGGTTTCGTGACCCGCCAGCTGGTTGCCATGGCCCCGGCCGGCTATGTGCCGGCGCAGAAGAAATAAGGATTCGATCGTGACCGAACAGATCGTTTTTCTCGACGACGAGGGCCTGGCGCCTTCCACCCGCCTGAAACGCCCGGACTGTGAACACAGCTGGCGGCAGTTCGCCTATACCCACCCGGACCAGGTGCTTGAGCACCTGAAAGACGCCACCGTCGCCCTGACCTGCAGCGTGCCGTTGCGCGAGGAGCATCTGCGCCAGCTACCCAAGCTGAAGATGATCTCCCTGGCACTCACCGGGCGCGACATCGTCGACGTCGATTATTGCGACGCTCACGGCATCGAGGTTTCCAGCGTACCGGGTTACGCGGCCAACACCGTCGCCGAGCACAGCCTGGCGATGATCCTGGAGCTGTTCCGCCGCCCCGCGGCCTTTACCCGGCTGATGCGCCAGGTGCATGCGGGCGAGGCGGCCTACCAGAACATCTACTTCAACCATCGCATTCGTGATGTGCGCGACAAGCAGCTGGCGATCATCGGCAGCGGGCCGATCGCCCTGCGCCTGGCGCACCTGGCGCGGGCCTTTGGCATGCAGGTGCTGTTCGAGGATCGCGGCGGCAAGCGCACGGGCCCCGACTGCCGGCCGCTGGCCGAACTGCTCAAGAACTGCGATGTGCTGTCGATCAACTGCCCGTTGACGCCTGAAACCTACAACCTGATCGATGCCCCGCAGTTGGCCCTGATGAAGCCCGATGCGCTGGTGGTCAATACCGGGCGCGGCGGCGTGGTCAACGAAGCGGCGCTGATCGATGCACTGCTGCACGATCGCCTGGGTGGCGTGGCGCTGGATGTGGTCGAACACGAACCGCTGCGTCCGGACAACCCGCTGTTTGCCCTGATCGACCGCGATGACTTCCTGCTCAACCCGCACATCGCCTGGAGCAGCGAGGACGCCATGCAGCAGCTGATGGACAGCGCGGTGGACAATATCAGTGAATTTGTCGCCCGCCAGGGTGCCGTTCGCAACAGCCGTACGGGGTGACGGCAAGCGCCTGGGCGCCTGGCACTGCCCAGGCGCCCAGGCCACCGAAGGCCCGCCCTCACCGCCGCCGGATGACAACCTCCAGGTATTCACTGGGCACCACCAGCGACGAAGCGCCGGCCACGTTGCTGTCGTTCAGCAACTGGGTCAGGTCTTTTTCCAGCGCGCTGGCGGCGTCGCCTTCCAGTGACGCGAAGGCCTTGTGCACCGGCCCGTACCAGGTCCGGAATACCTCGATGAAATGCGCCGCCGAGCGATAGCGGAAATTGAAATGCTGGCGGGTCACATTGACTGACCCGGCGGCATCCCCGAACAGCTGGTGCAGCTGTTCCTCATCTCCCCAGCGAGACGGCGGCAGCGCCCCCGCCGGTGGCGGGATGTGCCGCCCCAGCGTCTTGAACATCTGCCCGATGAAGCCTTGGGGCGTCCAGTTGGCCAGGCCGATCCGCCCGTTGGGCCGGCAGACACGGATCATTTCCTTGGCCGATTGCGCCTGATCAGGGGCGAACATCACCCCAAAGGTCGAGATGACCGCATCGAACGTCCTGTCATCGAACGGCAGCGCCTCGACATCGGCGGCCTGGAATACCACATTGTTCAGACGCTCGGCCCGCGTGCGCTCCTCCGCGCGCTTTAAAAGCTCCGGGACGTAGTCGGTGGAGGTGACCTGGCAGCCGCGTCGCGCCGCGGCCAGGGTGGCATTGCCGTTGCCGGCGGCGACATCCAGCACCTGTTCATCCCAGCGCAAGTCGCAGGCCTCGGCCAGGCGTTCGCCGACCAGTTGCAAGGTGGTGCCGATCACGGCGTAGTCGCCGCTGGCCCATGCCGCCTGCTGGCGGGCCTTCAACGCTTTCAGATCCAGGGGTGTGCTCATGGCGTGCACCTGATTGTATCCGCGCGGCCGTCATCCTTCGGGCGGTCCGCGCGCCATTGTTGGATGGAAGGGTCTGGCCGGATCGGCGCACGGGCCGAGTCAAGGCCATCGATTAGCTAAGCGCCAAGCAGGCCAGCCGGCAAGGGGCCCTGGACCCTCGGCAAGACACCTTGGCTATATCGATATAACCGTGCCCAACCGCCAGTCTTCGCCCTACAATCGACGTCCGATGGCTACCACTTCTGACCTCATAGGGAATGCAGGGAAATGATCGACTTCAACAACAAAGGCTTCTTCAAGCTCAAGCAGAACGATGAGTACGCCGAGCGCGTCAGGGACCTGCTGCTGGACGGCGAACAGGTCATCGATGCCTACAAGTCCATGCGTGACGGCGTGGTCTTCACCAACAAGCGGATCATCGCGGTCAACGTTCAGGGCATCACCGGCAGCAAGAAGGATTTCACCTCCCTGCCCTACAAGAACATCGTCGCGTACTCGGTGGAGACCTCCGGCACGTTCGACCTGGATTCGGAACTGGAGGTCTATTTCTCGTCCCTGGGCAAGGTCCGGTTCGAGTTCACCGGCAGGACGGCGATCGTCGAGATTTCCAGGCTGATCTCAAAGCACCTTCTGGGGTGAGCGGGCAAACCCGCTTCTGCAGGACCGCGACAAGCAGGACGCGATCGGCCGCGACGCCGTCGCGCGTCCTGCGCGCATCAGAACTCATAATCGATCGAGGTGTAGTAGAACGCGCCCTGGTTGCCCTCGGGGCTGCCGCTGCTGTACTTGATCGCCCCTGACGGACCTCGATAGTCGGCGCTGTCCGGCTTGCTGTCGAACAGGTTGACCGCGCCTGCCGAGAGCTTGAGCCCCGAGCCGAAGCGATAGCCGACGTTCAGATCCGCCAGCCATTGCGCACCAAAGCTCTGAATGGTCAGCGGGCTGTTGCTCACCGCCGTGGTCCACTGGCCATAACGGCGCCCGGACAGGGTGACGTCCCACTGCCGGTACTGCCAGTAGGCACTGGCCGTGAACTTGTCCTTCGGCGCACCTTTTTCGATCAGCGTCTGGGTGGCGGCGCCAATCACCTGGTCGCCGGCGATACCGCCCACCGAACGCAGCTTGGTGATCTCGGTCCGGTTGCGTGCATACCCTGCGCTCAGGTCGACACTGCCGAGCGACTGCAGGTCCCACTGGTACTTGCCAGCCAGTTCGAAGCCCTGGGTCCTGGTGTCCGGAGCGTTGGTGAAGAACACCGCGTTGCGGATGTCGCTGTAGGCCGTGCCAGTGAACGCGCGTGAGACCGCGCCGCCAGTGGTCGCATCGGTCAGCTGGTCGGACAGCGTGATACGGTCCTGGACGTCGATGCGGTAGGCATCCAGCGTCACCGAAGCATTGTCGAGCGGTTGCCACACCAGGCCCAGCGAGAAACTCTGCGACTTCTCCGGGTCCAGTGCCTTGCCGCCAAGCAGGGCTGCCTCGGGACTGTCGGGACGCAGGGTGCGCTGCTGCTGGATCGCGCCGCTGCCGTTGATCTCGTAGGCAAACGAGGAATAACCGCTCTGCAGCACCGCCGGGGCGCGATAACCCGAGCTGACGCTGCCGCGCAGGCCGACGCTGGGGGTGAAGTCGTAGCGCATCGACAGCTTGCCGTTGGTGGTGCTGCCAAAGTCCGAATAGCGTTCCGAACGCACTGCGGTACCCACCTGCAACCTGTCGGTGACCTGCGCTTCGAGGTCCAGGTAGGCGGCCCACACGTTACGAGTGAGCGATGTTTCATCGACGTTGGTGATGCCCGAGTAGTAGCCCGGGATCGGCCGACCCGTGGTGCGGTCCGGGGTATTGAAATAGATACCGTTCTGCCAGGCGGGCGCATCGCCGGCGCTGAGCTCGTAGCTTTCGTGCCGATACGCCACGCCCGCGGAAACCGTCAGGGGGCGGGCAAGCCAGCCAATAGGGACTTCCTTGATCCAGTCCAGGCTGGCGTTGCTTTGGTCTGAAACGCGTTTGCCCGTGTAGAAATGCTGGGGGCTGGCCGCGCCCCAGCTGTAGTTGATCGCGTTGTCATCGGCCGACCTGACCTCGTTGCGGCCGTAGTTGAGGGCGAAGTCGAAATTGCCCAGAGTTTCGTCCTCATAGCGCAGGCCGCCGGTGCCCGCGTAGTCGTCGACGGTGTAGGCGTTGACCAGCGCGCGGCCATCGGGAAACCGCTCATACGCATCGGTGCCATAGTTGTTCAGCAACGCATTGGGGGTATCGAACAGCAGGTCGCCCAAGGTGCGCTTATGCCCGTAGCTGGCAAAGCCATAGGCACTCCAGCCCGTGGCCAGGCCGACTTCAGCGTTGGCCACCAGGTTGTAGCGGTCGCGGATTTCCGAAGGCCCGTAGTTCCAGTGCCGGTTGGCATTGGTCTCGCGGGGATCGCTCAGGCTGGTGGTGTCGGGGTAGAACTTGCGGGTGTCGCGCGAGGTAACGCTGGCCGACTCCGAACCACCGGCATCGAAACTCAAGGTAAGGAAGCCGTCGTTGGGCAAGGCAAAGCCTTTCCAGCCGCTGTACAGACGATTCTCGCCGTCGCCCTTGGCGTACTGGCCGTAGCGAAAGCCCAGCTTGCCGCCCTGGTCCGCCTGTTTGAGCACGATGTTGATCACCCCGGCAATGGCGTCCGAGCCATACTGCGCAGATGCGCCATCGCGCAGGATCTCAATACGTTCCACGGCAGCCAGCGGAATCAGACTGAGGTCGACCGACACTGCGCCTCGGCCTGTAGGCAGTGCCTGGCGGGTGATGTTGGCCCCGGTGTGGCGGCGTTTGCCGTTGACCAGCACCAGTACCTGGTCCGAGGCCAGCCCGCGCAGGGAGCCGCCCTGAGGCACCGAGGCGGCGTAACCGCCCGCGACCTGCTGGGGGAAGCTGAACGACGGCGAGAGTTTGGCAAGGGCTTGGGAGACGCTGGTCGCGCCACTGGACACCAGTTGCTCGCTGGTCAGCACGTCCACGGGCACCGCGCTCTGCAACGCCGTGAGATCACTGCGCCGGCTACCGACCACCACCACATTGCCAAGCTGTGTGTCGCTGGCCGTCGCGGCCTCAACGGCGATGGGGGCCTGTTCATCGGCCAGGGCATGAAACGACAGGCCACTGATGACCAGCGCCAGAGTATTGAGCGTGAAACGCGTTCCAGACATGGAAATCCCTTAACGATTGTCGGTGCGCGGATGAGCGGGTGCCCTGTCTGGCGCGTCCTTGGTTTGATCCTGCTCCTGCTACCCATTCAGAGGTTTCTGTCATGGCCTGCCGATCGTCCTGGCAGTCGGTCGCGGCGGCCGAGTATCGACGAATCGAAACAGTCGCTCCAGAACCGTTATCGCATATGACTATAATTTTAAATTCTTTCCCATGGGATCTCTTTAAACAGATATTGAGATCTCACAGAGCTACAGGAGCCACCTATGCTTGACACCAACTCGCCGTTTCTCAGTACACCTCATCGCGATGTAGAGCCCAAGGCCGACTTCGCCCTCAAGCGCCTGCGCCATGCATTGCTGAGCTGTGAGCTGCGTCCGGGGGAGGAACACTCGGAGGCGCAGATCGCCGAGCGTTTCGCGTTGGGCAGGGCGGCCGTGCGCATGAGCCTGACAACCCTTGCCGCCGAGGGGCTGATCGCCGCCCACGCTCGCCGTGGCTGGCGGGTGACGCCTGTCAGCGGGGCTGCCATCGGCGAGCTGATCCAGGCACGCCGGGCGCTCGAGCCGGTGCTGGCACAGGTGCGACTGAACCCAGAGGAAAAACAACAGGCTGAAAGCCTGTCGCAGATGATCGAAGCGCTCGGAGGGCGCGAGGATCGTCAGTCGCTGATGACCGCACGCAGCGCGGAACGCCAGCTGCTGGAGCTGCTTGCCGCCAAACGTGGCGGACTGCTGCAGCGCTGGCTGCTCGACGCCTGGAACCAGGCCGCGCGCATCGTGAACTTCTTCGACCAGGTCCAGGTGCATTACCAGCCAGACAGCCGTCATGCATTGCTCAGCGCACTGGCCAGCGGCGACGAAACCGCCGCCCGCACCGCGCTTTTCGACAACATCGAACACTACCAGCGTCACATCACCGACTGCCTGCTGAGTACCTCGGCAAACCTTGCCAGTGACAGCAGCCCCGCGACGCCGCGTCAGCGCCGCCAGGCACAAGGCACCGGCAAGGCCAGGCCCGCAGTCGGCCACAGCAAGCAACAGGGAGCGCAGCAAAAGGAATGAAACGCTTATTGGTATTGGCCCTGCTCGGCGCGCTGGCAGGGCCCGCCCTTGCCAGCAAGGAGCAACTGGTCGTCGACCTGGTCAACGAGCCGGCCACACTCGACCCGCATCGCCAGTGGAACCCGGACAGCTACTACGTCTACCGCAACGTCTTCGACAACCTGCTGACCCGTGATGACGCGGGAGCGATCCAGGGCGAGATCGCCGTGAGCTGGAAGTACCTGAGCGACAGCGAAATCGAGTTCAGGCTGCGCAATGACGTGCGCTATCACGACGGCTCCGCACTCACCGCCGACGACGTCGCCTTCAGCATCCAGCGCATCCTCGATCCCGCCTTTGCCAGCCCCCAGCGTGGCCAGTTCGACAAGATTGCCTCGACGCAGGTGATGGACCCGCAAACGCTGCGCATTCGCACCGATGGCCCTTACCCGGGCCTGCTGGCGCAGTTGGTGAAGCTTTCCGTCGTGCCTCGGCAGGTCGTGCAGAAGATGGGTGACCAGGCCTTCAATGCCGCCCCGATTGGCAGCGGCCCGTACCGCTTCAGCCGCTGGCAGCGTGGTGTCGGCGTGATCTTGGAGCGCAACCCCGACTATTGGGGCAAAGCCGGCGTGTTCGAGCGCGTGAACTTCCGCGCGGTACCGGACGCGGCGACGCGCCAGGCCGACCTGCAAAGCGGGACGGCCGACCTGGCGGTGTCACTGGACAGCGATCAGGCCGGTCAGCTCGCCAATAGCCCACGCGCCCGTCTGCTCAGCGCTGCGACCGAACGGGTAGCATTCCTGCGCCTGAACCCGAGCAAGCCGCCGTTCGACAACTTGCAGGTCCGCCGCGCCGCCGCACTGGCCATCGACCGGGACGCGATCAACCAGGCCTTGCTCGGCGGACGTGAGCGTCCGCTCAACCAGATGCTCACGCCCAGCCATATCGGCTGGAGCGATGCGCTGCCACCCAGCATCCATGACCCGGACCAGGCCCGGGCGCTGCTGGCCGCGGCAGGTCCCGGCACGGAACTCGAGCTTTCCACTACCCCGGTGTTCGACCAGCGGGTGATCCAGGCCTTGCAGCAGATGCTTGAAGAGGTCGGTTTCAAGGTGCGCATCAGCATGGCCGACATGGCCACCTTCCTGCAGCGCTCCCAGGGAGACCCCAAGCAGGACGGCAACCTCGGCTTCGGCCGCTGGTCGTGCGCTTGCCAGGATGCGGACGGGGTCCTCTATCCCCTGCTGTACAGCCAATCCAACAGCTCCAACTTCCACGACGCCGAAAGCGACCGCCTCTTGCTCGAAGCCCGCTCCACCCTGGATGAGCCGCGCCGCGCGGCGCTGTATCGCCAGGTCAACCAGCGCATCAACGAGCAGGTGCCAATGATCCCGCTGTTCCAGTCGGTCGCGTTGTACGGCGCCAGCAAATCCCTGCAATGGCAGCCCACCGCCAACGAGAGCCTGTTCATCAACCGCATGGCGTGGTCGCAATGAGCTCCACCCGCCGGCTCTTGCATCGCCTGGGGCATGCGGCCCTGACGCTGTTCGGAGTGATCACCCTAGTGTTCTTCCTGCAGCGTCTGGCAGGTGACCCGGTGCTGCTGCTGGTGCCCGAGAACGCCAGCCTCGCCGATATCCAGATGCTGCGCCACAGCCTTGGCTTCGACCGGCCACTGTCCGTGCAATACCTGGAGTTCCTGGTCCGCGCCGCGCACCTGGACCTGGGTACCTCGCTGGTGCAGCAGGTGCCGGTGAGCGAGATCGTTGCAAG
>NZ_DATELE010000325.1:0-63863 GCF_035277045.1 Pseudomonas sp.
GGATCCACGGCCCCAACCGGGGATGGGTGACCAGCCAGTGGTGAAAACGCGGGGAGCTGCGGGCAAAGCAGGCGGCAGCCAGCAGCAGGAACGGGGTGGTCGGCAGCACCGGAAGGAAGATCCCGATCACCCCCAGCGCAACGCTGAGCCAGCCGGCGGCCAGCAGCAGGTAGCGCACCGGCGACACTCAGTGGTGGCGTGGCTTGAGCAGTGCTGGCTTTTCGTCCGGCGCATGCAGCAGCAGGTACAAGGCGGTCAGTGCCTCGGGGATCTGCACGATCATGTCGTCCTGCAGGTTGGCGTTGCTGGCGATATCGGCGAACTCGGGCTGTTCGTCGAACAGGCCCGAGCCGACCATGATCGGCAGCAGCATTTCGCTGACTTCTTCCTCGGCGTTCTCGAACCAGGCTTCCTCACGCAGGAAGACGCCTTCCATGAAGCCGATGCACCAGCCGCGCAGGTCGGAGTCGTCGGCTTCCTCGCCCAGGTCGAGGTCGCAGGGCAGCTCGAATTCCTCGTCGCTGGCCAGCTGGCGGGCGATGTGGGCCTTGAGGGCGATCAGGGTCGATTCGATCTCCTGGCGCTCGGCCTCGTCCTTGTAATGGGGCTCTTCGGCGAAGAGGGCGTCGATCCATTCGCGTTCCGGAACGTCTTCGGAACAGATCGACAGCGCGGTCAGGTAGCCGTGGGCGGCAACGTAGTCCAGCGCTTCTTCGTGCAGCTCATCGGCGTCGAGGAAGGCTTGCAGGCGGGTCAATTGCTCGGCGAAGGACATTACAGGGCTACCTTGGGGAATAAACGATAGTGAATTCTAGCACCTTGCAGCCGGTTCGATGCAAAGAAGACGCCTATCGCCAAGCGTCCTGCGCCAGGCCTGGGTGGGGTATACTTCGCGATTTTCATCCAGGGGCAGCCTTGCCCAGGGCCCCGGTAAAAACCGCTTACGCATTTGTCAGGGCGCCAGAGCGGTTTTTCGTCCAGCCTGTGTTCAGGATGGCACGGCGATTTTTTGGAGTTTCTATGCTCGAACAGGCTCAGCGCGTTCTCAAGGATGTCTTCGGTTACGACAGTTTCCGTGGGCGCCAGGGGGCGATCATCGAATGCGTGGCCAATGGCGGCGATGCCCTGGTGCTGATGCCCACCGGCGGCGGCAAGTCGCTCTGCTTCCAGGTCCCAGGCCTGCTGCGCCCGGGCCTGACGGTGGTGGTGTCGCCGCTGATCGCGCTGATGGACGACCAGGTGGCCACCCTCGATGAACTGGGCGTGGCCGCGGCTTCCCTCAATTCGACGCTCAACAGCGACCAGCAGCGCGAGCTGGCCGACCGCCTGCGCCGTGGCGAGATAAAGATGCTCTACCTGGCCCCCGAGCGCCTGGTGCAGCCGCGCATGCTGGAGTTCCTGCGCAACCTCGACATCGCCCTGTTCGCCATCGACGAGGCGCACTGCGTATCGCAATGGGGGCACGACTTCCGTCCCGAGTACCTGCAACTGGGCCAGCTCGCCGAGCTGTTCCCGCATGTGCCGCGCATCGCCCTGACCGCCACGGCCGACATGCGTACCCGCGAGGAGATCGTCAGCCGCCTGCACCTGCAAGGCGCCGAGCGGTTCCTCTCGAGCTTCGACCGGCCCAATATCTTCTATCGCATCGTGCCCAAGGAGCAGCCCCGCAAGCAGTTGCTGGCGTTTCTCGGCGAGCGCCGGGGCAACGCGGGCATCGTCTACTGCCTGTCGCGCAAGAAGGTCGACGAGACCGCCAGCTTCCTCTGCGACCAGGGTTTCCCCGCGTTGCCCTATCACGCGGGCCTGCCAGCCGAGACGCGCGCGGCGAACCAGCGGCGCTTCCTCAACGAGGAAGGCCTGATCATGGTGGCCACGATCGCCTTCGGCATGGGCATCGACAAGCCAAACGTGCGTTTCGTCGCCCACCTCGATCTGCCCAAGTCGCTGGAAGCCTACTACCAGGAAACCGGCCGTGCCGGCCGTGACGGCCTGCCCGCCGACGCCTGGATGGCCTACGGCCTGCAAGACATGGTGATGCTCAAGCAGATGCTGCAGAACTCCGAGGGCGACGAGCGGCACAAGCGGGTCGAGCAGCACAAGCTCGACGCCATGCTGGCCCTGTGCGAGGAAACCCGCTGCCGCCGCCAGGCGCTGCTGGCCTACTTCGACGAGATCCTCGAGCAGCCTTGCGGGCATTGCGACAACTGCGTCGACCAGGTGCAGACCTGGGATGCCACCGAGCCGGCGCGCCAGGGCCTGTCCGCGGTGTTCCGCACCGGCCAGCGCTATGGTGTCGGTCACCTGGTGGATGTGCTGATGGGCCGCGATACCGAAAAGGTGCGCAATTTTGGCCACGAGAAGCTGGCGGTGTTCGGCGTCGGCAAGGCCATGGCCGAAAACGAATGGCGCTCGCTGTTCCGCCAGCTGGTGGCGCGCGGGCTGGTGGACATCGACCTGGAGGGCTATGGCGGCCTGAGGCTTTCCGACAGCTGCCGGCCACTGCTGCGCGGCGAGGTGAACCTGCAGCTGCGTCGCGACCTCAAGCCGCAGACCTCGGCCAAGACCGGCTCGTCCGGCGGCAGTCCTGCCAGCCAGCTGGTGCGGGGCGAGGAGCGCGAGCAGTGGGAAGCCCTGCGGGCCCTGCGTCGCAAGCTGGCCGAGGAGCACAGCGTGCCACCCTATGTCATCTTCCCCGACTCGACCCTGCTCGAAATGCTGCGCAGCCAGCCGACCAGCCTCAGCGAGATGGGCCGGGTCAGCGGCGTGGGCGCGCGCAAGCTGGAGCGCTACGGCCAGGCCTTCCTCGAAGTGCTGGGCGGTGGCGGCGACACGCCCAAGGTGGTGGTCGACCTGCGCCACGAGCTCATCAGCCTGGCCCGCGCCGGCATGACCCCGGCGCAGATCGCCGGCCAGCTCAACTGCAGCGAGAAGAACGTCTACAGCCTGCTGGCCGAGTCCCTCGGCCGCCAGGAACTGAGCCTGGACCAGGCACTGGACCTGCCCGAAGACCTGCTGTCGGAAATCCAGGACGCTTTCCTGGATGGGGAGGGCGAGTTGCCGCCGGTTTCGGCGATTGCCGAGCAATTCAGCAAACGCGTCCCCGAAGGGGTGCTGTATTGCGTGCGCGCGGCCTTGGCCGCGGAGTTCGAACTTTGATCGGCAAGCCTTGCCTGATGGCCCGGGGCATGATTAGCTGACTAATAATTAGTTTCGTTGATTGAGTTGCTTATGCCCCTTACCGACAACCAACACCGCTTCGGCATGCAGCTGGCGCAGATGTCCCGCGGCTGGCGCGCCGAGCTTGACCGCCGCCTGGCCGGCCTCAACCTGTCCCAGGCACGCTGGCTGGTGCTGCTGCACCTGGCCCGTTTCCAGGACGCGCCGACCCAGCGCGAGCTTGCCCAGAGTGTTGGCGTCGAAGGCCCGACCCTGGCGCGGCTGCTCGACAGTCTCGAAGCCCAGGGTCTGGTCCGGCGCCAGGCGGTGGTGGAGGATCGGCGGGCGAAGAAGATCCTGCTGTGTCCCCCGGCCAAGCCGCTGATCGACCAGATCGAGACCATTGCCAACCAGCTGCGCCAGGAACTGTTCATGGGCGTCGACGAGGCTGATCTTGAAGTCTGCATGCGGGTGCACGCCAAGATTCTGGGTAATCTCGAGAAGTCCTGACGGTCCGCCGGGGCTGCTAGAACGTATGCCCCAGATTCAGGTACAGCGCCTTCTGGTTCTCGCTGTTGGCCCCGTAACTCAGGTTCAAGGGCCCCAGCGGTGTCTCGATGCCCAGGAAAATACTCGCGGCGTTGATATACCCACTGTCGAACTCGTTGTCGTTGTTCCAGGCGCGTCCGCGTTCCAGCGAGCCCCCCAGGTACAGCGGGAAATCCAAGGGCAGGTAGGCCCTTGGGGTGAGCCGGCGGTAGTACACCATCCGCAACAGGCTGACGTTCTGTCCCGACACCGAGTCCTGGCGAAAGCCCGACAATTGCCGGGCGCCGCCCATCACGAAGCTTGAGGTGACCACCGGCGCCTCGTCCAGCGTGCGGCCATATCGCCCGCCCAGCACCCAGGTGTCGGCGCCACTGCTGACGGCCTTGTCCAGGTTGAATTCCCACTGCCGGTAACGCTGATCCGAGTCCAGCGCCTCATCGTACTGGCGCAAGGTCAGGCTGATGTCTTCCCCACTGTGCGGGAAGTAGACGTTGTCCAGCGTGTCGAACGAATACTTCAGGTCATAGAACCCTTCATTGAAGCTGACCTTGGGCAGGTCCTGGGCGCCAATGCGCACATTGGCCTCGCCCCACGCCTTGCCTATACCCACGCGTACCTCACCGTAGGTACCGATCTGCCGTCCCAGGTTGAGCCCGAACCCGTAGCGCTCCAGCCGGTACTCGGCCACCGGGTCGTTGTCCAGCGTGGCTTCGATGTTCTGCGAGCCCAGGTCCAGATAGGGCGCGATGAAATAGCGCGAGCCGGTGTCCAGCGGCTGGTAGAACTCGCTGTAGAGCTCTTGCTGGTCGCCGATCTGCGCGCGGGTCAGCCATTCGGCGCCGAGCCGGTTGATGCCGTTGACCCGGTAGCTGGCGCCGAGGTTGAAGGCGCTGTCGCCACGCATGTCATCGGACAGGTTCAGCCCCAGGCGCAGGTAGTCGGTGCCGCCGCGCTTGCCACGGGCATTGATGACCAGGGTGTGGTCATCGCCCTTGTGCACCACGCGGTATTGCACCCGGTCGAAATAGTCCAGCCCGTACAAGGTGCCCATGTCGGTCTGCAGGCGCTCGAGCGCCAGCGGCTCGCCCACCGGCTGGCGGATGTAGTAGCGGATTACCTCGTCGCTCACCTTCGAGTCGTTTTCGATCCTGATCGCGGTGATCACGGGCGTGCGCTGGCGCGGCGAGCGGGCCACCGCCAGGTCGCTGTCGCCCTCCGGCTGGCGCAAGGCGGCGAGGCGCGTATCAAGAAGGCGAGTAGCCCGGTAGCCTGCCTCAATCATCTCCCGCGCGCTGCCGAAGTCGGTCGAGCCGTAGCGTGCGAGCGGGGGCTGGATGAGCACGTCGTCGCTGCGCACGGCGGCCAGCTGCTCTTCGGAGTTGCGCCGGGTCATGAGCGTGATCGACTGGTTGAGCACATCGACCACGGTCGCCAGTTGCTTGCGGTTGCGCAGCGGCGTACCGATGTCCACGACGATGGCCACGTCCACGCCCATCCCGCGCACCACGTCCAGCGGGATGTTGTCGACCATGCCGCCGTCGACCAGCAGGCGCCCGTCCAGCTCGACCGGGGCGAACACCGCCGGGATCGACATGCTGGCGCGGATCACCTGGGGCAGGTGGCCACGGCGAAACACCACCTTCTCGCCGCTGGCGATGTCGGTGGCCACGGCGCGAAACGGGATCGGCAACTGATCGAAGTCGCGGGTGTCGGCGGTGTGGGCCAGCTTGCTTTCCAGCAGCAGGGCTAGGTTCTGGCCCTGGATCACCCCCAGCGGTAGCCCAAGGCTGCCATCGTCGCGAAAGCTCAGCTTCTGCTTGACCAGAAAATCGCGGTCATCCTGTTTGCGTCGAAACGGCACGTCGCGGCGCGGCGGAGCATCCGAGAGTGCCTGTTGCCAGTCGATGCCCAGCGCCAGCTTTTCCAGCTCCTCCACCTTATAGCCCGAGGCATACAGGCCGCCCACCACCGCACCCATGCTGGTGCCAGCGATGGCGTCGATGCGCACGCCCTGTTCTTCCAGGGCCTTGAGCACGCCGATATGCGCCAGGCCGCGCGCGGCCCCCCCAGAAAGCACCAGGCCCACCTTGGGGCGGGCCTGCTCGGCGGCCAGCAGTGGGCCACAACAGATCGACAGCAACAGACAGAACAGCAGGCGGCGCATCAGCAGTCTCGGAGCAATGGGCAAAGACGGCTAGTATAAGCGCGCCCACCTTATGTAGGACGTTTCCCATGAGTCAGACCAAGCCTGAAATCGTCATCATGTATTGCACTCAGTGCCAATGGTTGCTGCGCGCCGCCTGGCTGGCGCAGGAGTTGCTCAGTACCTTTGCCGACGATCTCGCCCGGGTGGCGCTGGAGCCTGCCACCGGCGGGGCGTTCCATATCACCTGTGATGGCGTGCAGATCTGGGAGCGCAAGGCCGATGGCGGCTTTCCCGAGGCCAAGGTGCTCAAACAGCGTGTGCGCGACCAGATCGACCCGCAGCGCGACCTGGGGCACAACGACCGTTAAGTGTCCTCGGCCAGGACCTTGGCATTGCTGGCATGACTCGCGGCCATGCGGCTGGAGATCACGATGGCGAAGATGATCAGCGCGCCGCCAATCAGCATGCGCGGGGTTGGGGTTTCGGCGAAGATCAGCCACGCCATGGCGATGCCGTAGATCGGCTCCATGGCGAACACCACCGCCGCGGTACGCGCCTTGATCACCGCCAGGCTGGCGACAAACAGGCTGTGGGCGACGCCTGTGCAGAACACGCCAAGCAAGCCGATCCACAGCCAGTCCATGGCCGGCACGCTGGGCAGGGCGGGGCCTGCCAGCGGCAACATGCACCCGGCGACCACCGCGTTCTGGCACAGCGCTGCCTGTACGGCGCGAATCCGCCCGGAGCCTGCGCGGTTGGCCAGCGACAGCAAGGCGAACAGCAAGCCGGACAACAGCGCCCAGAGCAGGCCAGCCGTGGCCTCGCTGGCCAGGTCAAAGGCTGGAGTGACCAGCACCAGGCCCACACTCACCAGCACCACCAGCAAGGCCTCGTTGCGGCGGATGCGCTCGCGGAACAACACCCCTTCAAGGATCACCGTGAAAGCCGGAAAGCTGGCAAAGCCCAGCGTCGCGATCGCAACTCCGCCCACCTTGACCGCGATGAAGAAGCTCACCCAGTGCCCCGCCAAGAGCACGCCACCCAGTACCAGCCGACCCACGTCCGCGCCCCGCAGCGCACCCCAGGACTGGCGGGCGACTCCGACGAACAGGCCCAGCGCGAGCACCGCGAAGGCGGCACGGCCAAACACGATGACCGACGGCCCCGCGCTGGCCAGCTTGCCAAAAACGCCAGTCAGGCCAAAGAACAGCGCGCCGATGTGCAGGGCGCCGAGAGCGGTACGGTGATTCATGGTGATCCTTGTGGACAGCTAGGAGTGCCTGGCCAGTGTAGGGCTGGCAGTTGCCCCCTGTCTGTCGCGATCCTTGCGTCAGTTGTCGCCGGACTCGCGCCGCAGCGTGAGAGGAGACCGGCCATAGACTCGCAGCATGGCGGCCGAGAAGGCGCTCTGGGAGCTATAACCCACGCGGCTGGCGATCTCGCCAATGGCTAGACGGGTGTCCTTGAGCAGGTCGCGAGCCAGCCGCAGGCGACGCTCGCGGATGTAGTCCATCGGCGTGGTATTGCACTCGCTGGCGAACCGCGCATGCAGGCGCGCGCAGGACAAACCCGCCAGGCGAGCCAGGTCGGCGACCTGCAGCGGGTAGGCGGCATGCCTGTCGATATGAGCGTCGAACGCGGCATAAGGCAGGCGCCCGGGCGAGGATGCAACTGCCGCGGCATCAAGGCTTGCCAGAAGCAGGACAGCCCCCTGGCGCGCGATCAGTGAATCGCTTACCGGGCTTGCCGCCAGCCAGTCCACCAATTGCTGCTGGCGATGGTCCAGGCTCAGTCTCCTGGCGCGATCGACAAGACGCTCACTGGCCTCGGCGTGCTCGCCTAGCTGTTTGCTCAGCCAAGGCATGTCCGGGATGTCGAGCACCAGGCAATGGCTGCCGGCAGTGCTGCCGCACGTGTGATGAGCGCCGGCCGGCACCACCATCAGGTCTTGCCGGTCGACCCGCGTGCCGCGCCCGTCCACCTCTAACTCCAGGCAACCGCGCAGGCCGAACACCAGTTGCGCGTGTTCATGACTATGGGCGATCACCTCTTCGCGATAGTGACGCAGGGAGAAGAACGGGGCGGTCGTCATGCAGCTTCCTCACGGGCAGGCCTGTAGTCTAGCGCGACGGATTGCCTGTGGGTAACGCCTTCCCGCCGGGGGGATCAAAGGCTGACCTTGCCCCGCAGGATATCGCGAAACATCGCGAAGTCGCCGATCAGGCTGTAAAAGGGATGGGTGAAGGTGGCCGGTCTGTTCTTTTCGAAACAGAAGTGGCCAACCCAGGCGAAGCCGTAGCCGAACACCGGCAGCGCCAGCAGCAGCGACCAGCTGGCGCTGGCTATGCTGTAGGCAAGCACGGCGATGACCAGGCTGGTGCCAACGAAATGCAGGCGCCGACAGGTAGGGTTGCTATGCTCGCCAAGGTAATAGGGGTAGAACTCGGCGAAACTGCGGTATTGCGCGGTGCGGTTCATGGCGGTGCTTCCCGAAGCGCTGGTCATTGATGAGGATACACGGCGTGGAGCCTGATTCGAGTCTAGAGTGACTAACTGGCCAGGCCAGTGACAATAAGCGCCATTTGAGTATCCTTTGGATTCACCGCAGGAAGCACAAGAAGCCTGTCATGAGCGAAAGAACCACGTCAGCAAGCTGGGCATCAGGGATCGTAAAAGCGCTCGAGCTCGAGGGGCTCGACTGCCGTGCCATGTTCAGGCAACTCGGGCTGGACTTTGCCGCGCTCGACGACCCCGACGCACGTTTCCCCCAGGATTCCATGACCCGGCTCTGGCAGCTGGCCGTGGAGCTGTCCGGCAACCCTGCCATCGGCCTGAACATGGCCCGGGTGGTGCGGCCGGCCTCGTTCCACGTGGTGGGTTATGCGCTGATGTCCAGCCGTACCCTGGCCGAAGGGTTCCAGCGGCTGGTGCGCTACCAGCGCATCATCGCCGAGAGCTCCGACCTGAGCTTTCGCCTGGAGCCGGATGGCTACGCCCTGGTGCTGACCGTCCACGGCGATCACCTGCCGCCCACCCGGCACAGCGCCGAGGCGTCGCTGGCCTGTGCGCTGGCGTTGTGCAGCTGGCTCAGCGGGCGGTCGATCCAGCCGCGGCGGGTGTTGATCCAGGGACCGCAACCCAAGGACATGGAGCCCTACAAGGCGGCGTTTCACTCACCGTTGGAGTTTGGCGCGCCCCATGACGCGCTGGTGCTGGAGAGGGCCGACATGGAGGCGCCGCTGCCGACGGCCAACGAAGCCATGGCGACCCTGCATGATCGTTTCGCCGGCGAGTACCTGGCGCGCTTTTCGGAAAGCCGGGTGACGCATCGCGCGCGGCAGGTGTTGTGCCGGATCCTGCCGCTGGGCGAGCCCAAGCGCGACACGATTGCCAAAGCATTGCACCTGTCCCAGCGCACCCTGCAACGGCGGCTGCAGGAGGAGGGCACCAGTTTCCAGACCCTGCTCGATGACACCCGCCGGGAACTGGCCGAGCAGTACCTGGCGCAGCCGGGCATGACCCTGCTTGAAACCGCCTACCTGCTCGGGTTCGCCGACCCCAGCAACTTCTACCGGGCGTTCCGGCGCTGGTTCGATGTCACCCCAAGCGAATACCGGGCGCGCCTGGGCGGCGCCAGCGAAGAGGCCAGCGAGCCTGTCAGTGACGCCAGAACGCAGGCATGCACAGCACCAGGACCGTGATGATCTCCAGGCGGCCGAGCAACATGCCGCCCGCGAGGATCCACTTGGCGGCATCGGGCAGGGTGGAGAAGTTGCCGGCCGGCCCGATCACCTCGCCCAGGCCAGGGCCTACACCGGACACCGTGGCCGCCGCGCCTGTCAGGGCGGTCATCCAGTCGACCCCGAGCAGCGACAGCAGCAGGGCGATGATGCAGATGGTGAAGGCAAAGAAGAAAGAGAACGTCAGGATCGAGCGCACGATTTCTTCGTCGAGGCGGTGACCGTTGTACTTCTGCTTGATCACCGCCCGTGGGTGGATCAGCTGGTTGAGGTTGGCCTTGAGCAGGATGTAGGCGACCTGGAAACGGAAGATCTTGATCCCGCCCGCGGTCGATCCGGAACAGCCGCCGATGAAGCCCAGGTAGAAGAACAGCATCAGCGAGAAGTTGCCCCACAGGCTGTAGTCTCCGAGCGCGAAGCCCGTGGTGGTGACCACCGAGGTCACGTTCAGCGCGACATGGCGCAGGGCGTCGAACCAGGGCAGGTCGGTGGTCGCCCAGTACCAGGTCCCGAGCACGATCCACGTCGCCACCAGCAGCCCGAGCAGGCCCTGCACCTGCTGGTCCCTGATCAGCGCGCCGCGATTGCCGCGCAGGGTCGACACATACAGGGTGAAGGGCACGCTGCCCAGGATCATGACCACCACCGCCACCCAATGGACCGCCGGAGCGTCCCATTTGGCCAGTGACTGGTCGGACGTGGAGAACCCGCCCGTGGAAATCGCTGACATGGCGTGGTTGATCGCATCGAACAGGCTCATGCCCGCCCACCAGAACGCCAGACTGCCCAGCACGGTAAAACCGATGTACACCAGCACGATCGACTTGGCGACCATGTGCGAGCGCGGCATGACCTTTTCGGAGCGGTCCGAGGATTCGGTCTGGAACAGGCGCATGCCACCGATGCGCAGCAGTGGCAGGATCGCCACCGCCATCGCGATGAAGCCGATCCCGCCGAGCCAGTGCAGCATCGAGCGCCACATCAGGATGCCCGGCGACATGGTGTCCAGGCCGCTGAGCACGGTGGCCCCGGTGGCGGTGATGCCTGACATGCTCTCGAAGAAGGCATTGGTGTAGCTGATGTGCTGGGTGAGCAGGAAGGGCAGCGCGGCGAACACGCACACCACCACCCAGCTGCACACCGTCAGCAGGTACATGTCACGCGGGCGCAGGTGCACGTGCTCTGGGCGCCCCGGGATGATCATCGCCAGGCCGGCGAGGAAGGTGATGAGGCTGGACCAGAGGAATGACGGCAGGTCCCCCGTGCGCTCGAAGATCATCAGGGTCGCCATGGGCACGACCATGCTCACCGCCAGGGTGATCAGGAAGATCCCTATGATGAAACCCAGGATCCTTAAGGTCGGCAACGCCATGTGATCTGCTCTGACTCGAAACGGAAGGGCGCCATTCTACTCGCGGGGCTTCAGGCTGCAAGCTGCAAGCGAGATTGGCCGAGGCGCGCCTGGTGGTCTTGCTGCTCGCTGCTTGAAGCTTGCGGCTCAGAGCCTGAGAATAGCCGCACATTTACTTGCCTGGGGGTAGCCGATGGAGGCTCTCGATGCATTGCTCAACCGCGTATCCGTTGCACGCCTGACCGAACCCGCGCCCAACGCCGCCCAGCGTGAAGCCCTGTTCCAGGCGGCGTTACGGGCGCCGGACCACGGTCAGCTTCGTCCCTGGCGTTTTCTCACCATCGAGGGCGAGGGGCGCGAGAAGCTCGGTGAGCTGTTCGCCGAAGCGGTGGAGCGCAAGGGCGGCGCCAGCCAGGGCGCGCTGGACAAGGCCCGCGCCATGCCGCTGCGGGCGCCCTTGCTGATCGTGGTGATCGCTCGCCTGCAGGATCATTACAAGGTGCCCAAGGACGAGCAGCGCCTGGCGGCCGGATGCGCCGCCCATGGCATTCTCATCGCCGCGCATGCCCAGGGCATCGGCGCGGTCTGGCGGACCGGCGACATGGCGCATGACGCTCATGTGCTCGAAGGTCTGGGCCTGGCCGAGAATGAGGAGCTGCTGGGTTACCTGTACGTTGGCACGCCGCAGAACGAACCGCGTACGGCGCCGGTGCTGGAAACCGCTGACTTCGTCGCCGGGTGGGGCGGGGCTGACTGATGCCTGTGGGAACTGTCTCTGTACCCTGCCGGCATCGCATAACCTCGTAATCCTGTGCCCCGGCGAGGGCGTAGCCCTCGCCGGGGCACATCACTAATGCGTTGTGCGATGCTGGCAGGGAACAAAGACAGTTGCTCCCCCAAGGGCGTGATCCGCACTCAGAAATCCCCCCAGCCCAGTCCGTCAGACCACCATCCCCACCAACGGCAACTCGAGCCTTGCCACAAACCCTCCCTGGGGATGGTTCTCCAGCACCAGGCTCCCGCCATGCCGCTCCGCCGCTCGCCGTGCGATGGCCAGTCCCAAACCATGCCCGGCGGCCGCCTGCCCGGGCGCGCGGAAAAATGGCTCGCCCAGTTTCTCCAGATGCTCTGCGGCCGCGCCTGGCCCGTGATCGCGCACGCTGATCACCACGCGTTCAAGATCCACGCCCGCACTCAGCTCGATCGCCTGCCCCGGCGGATTGAACCGCAAGGCATTGCGCAGCAGGTTGTCCACGGCCCGCTCGAGCAATGTCGGCCAGCCCTGCAGGGTCAGGCCGGGCGTGGCTTCGAGGCGGATATCCTGCTCCGGCGCGCTGAGCAGCGCGTCCTTGCGCACGCTGCCCAGCAGGGCGTTGAGATCGACGGTCTCGGCATGGGATTGTTCGGCGTCGACCCGGGCCAGGGCCAGAATTTCGCTGATCAGGTCTTCAAGGCGATCGCATTCGCGGGTCAGGCGCGGCCACAACGCCTGGCGCTGCTCCGGCTCGGCGCGCTCCGCCAGGGCCAAGGCAATGCGCAGCCGCGCGAGCGGCGAGCGCAGTTCGTGGGACACATCGCGCAGTAGCTGGCGCTGGCTGCCGATCAGGCTCTGCAGGCGGGCGCCCATGCGGTTGAAATCATTGGCCAGCACGCCGAACTCGTCACGCCGCCCGGCCAGTCGTGCCAGGCTGTTCTGCTGGTAGGTGGTCTGGCCCAGGTCATGGACGGCGCTGCGCAGGCGGCTCAGCGGACGGGTGATGGACAGCGTCACCAGCAGACTGAAGAGGGTCAGGACCACCAGCGCGATGCCCAGCGCGCTCAGCGGCCATAGCAGGCTCTCACGGTGCCATGCGTCCAGTTCCGGGTGCGGAATCCGGTAGATCAGCAGATAGGTTTCGCCGCTCGTGGGGCTGGTGTATTCCTCGGTCAGGCGCCGCCAGGGCAGGCTGCGGTCATTGTGCTGGCGCGCCTCGAACGCTGCGGCGCGACGTGGGAAGGTACCGGGGACCACGGCCTCGCCGCTGTCGTTGAGTACCTGCACGTCGATCTTGAAGCGCTGCCGGCGCCGTTCGAGAAAGTGCTGGGCCGATTCGATGCCCTGCTGTTCGTAGTGTTGGGTCCAGCGGCTGGCCAAGGTGTTGAGCCCAGGATGGCGGCTAAGAATCCAGGCGTCCTGGTTGAGCATGTGGCCAAGCAGGATCGACAACCCGGCGACCAGGGCGATGGCCAGCCAGAAGCTGGCCAGGATGCGCCAGAACAGTGAACGCAAGGCAGTTACCTCCAGACAGGAAAAGCCCGGCCTGCGGGTAGCAGGCCGGGCGGGCAGCGGTGGGACAGCTTACTGGGCCTTGCCGGCCTTTGCAGCTTTCCAGGCCTGGAACTCTTTCCATTCAGCCTGGCGCTCGGCGCGTTTCTTTTCCATCTCGTCGAACTGCTTCTGCTGTTCTGGCTTGAGCACGCCGCGGATTTCGCTATGAGTCTTGTCGTGGCGCGCCTTGATCTCGTCCTTCATGGCTTTCTGGTCGGCGGCGGGCAGCTTTTCCAGGTAGCGCTTGGTGATGTCGCGCTGGGCTTTCATCTGCTCGCCCATCAGCTTGTCGACCTGCTGGCGCTGCTCGCGGCTCAGGTCCAGCTGGGCGAAGGGTGCGCCACCGCGGTGGTGCGGGCCGTCGTGGCGTGGGCCACCTTCTGGCATGGCCATGGCGACGGTTGGCAGGGCAGCGGCGAACATCAGGGCGATAAGGGTCTTGCGCATGGTGTTTCTCCTGTCATGGACCGGTCGTTGCCGGATGTGCCCAGTTTAGGGAGATCAAGGTCAAGGGCGGTCAGGCGAGGGTAAAGGCAGGGTAAAGATAGTGGGGTTGCGGTGCGGCTATCGCGGGCAGGCTTGCTCCCGCAGGGGCGATGGCCGCACGGCACACTCAAAGGCTGTAGTAGTACCCCCGGCTGCGCAGCGCCACGATGCGTGGCCGGCCATCCGGGTGCGGGCCGATCTTCTTGCGCAGGTTGCTGACGTGCATGTCCAGGCTGCGGTCATACAGCGTCAGCTTTCGCCCGAGGGCGATCTGCGCCAGTTCCTGCTTGTCCAGCGGGTCGCCAGGCTGGCGCAGCAGCGCTTCGAGAATGCGGCTCTCGGACAGGGTGAGGCTCAGCTCGCGCTCCTCGATGCTGGCCACACCCCGCGCCGGGCTGAACGTCAGGTCGCCGATTTCCATTTGCGTGGTGGCCGCCGTCGGGTGGCTGCGCCGCAGCACCGCGCGCAGGCGTGCCGTCAGCTCGCGTGGATCACAGGGCTTGGCCAGGTAATCGTCGGCGCCCAGCTCCAGGCCCAGAATACGGTCCAGTGGCTCGCCGCGTGCCGACAGCATCAGCACAGGCAGCTCGGCATGCTCGCTGCGCAACTGCTTGAGCAGCTCAAGGCCGCTGCCATCGGGCAGCATCACGTCCAGCACCACGGCTGCCGGCGCCTGGGTGGCCAGGGCCTGACGCGCGCTCTGGCCATCGTGGCACGCGCGCACTACAAAGCCCTCCTGGGCCAGCCAGCTGCCTAGCAGCTCGCAGAGTTCCTGGTCATCGTCAATCAGTAACAGCTCGCTCATGACTCACTCGATTAAACCATTGATGAGCGGTGCGGCACGCAGGCGTGCCGCCAGGGGTAGCTCAGGGCAGGACTTGCTTGAACGGCTTGACCACGACCTTGTCGTACACGCCCGCGGCGATGTACGGGTCGGCATCGGCCCAGGCCTGGGCGGCGGTCAGCGAGTCGAACTCGGCGACGATCAGGCTGCCGCTGAAACCGGCAGCGCCCGGGTCGTTGCTGTCGATGGCGGGATGCGGGCCGGCGAGAACCACGCGGCCCTCGGCCTTGAGCTGCTGCAGGCGCTCGATGTGCGCCGGGCGCGCCGCCAGGCGTTTCTCCAGGGAATCGGCTACATCGCTGGCAATGATTGCGTAGAGCATGTCAATCCTCGGTCTTCGAAATGGAGGGCGGGGTTGCCGCGTCGCCGTCATGCAGGTGCCGCGACAGGTAGACGCCCTGGGCCACCAGGAATATCACGGTCATGCCCAGACTGCCGAATACTTTGAAGTCCACCCAGAATTCCTCGAAGGTGAAGGCCACGAACAGGTTGGCGGCGCCGCAGACCAGGAAAAACACGATCCAGGCCAGGTTCAGGCGCGCCCAGACGGGCTCCGGCAGGGTCAGCGCGTGGCCCATGATGCGCTTGATCAGCACCCGGTCGCCGATGAAATGGCTGGCGGTGAAGGCCAGGGCGAAGAGCCAGTTCACCACCGGCGCTTTCCACTTCAGGAAGGTTTCGCTGTGGAACGCCAGGGTCAACCCGCCGAAGACCAGGCAGGCGACGAGCGTCAGCCACTGGCCTTTCTCAAGCTTGCGCTGGCGGATGAACAGCGCGCCGTAGACCACCACGGAGGCGATGATCAGCACCTTGGTCGCGCTGTAGATGCCGCCCAGTTCGAAATCATGGCCTGCAAGGTCGACCACGCGCGGGTCGAGCTTGTAGACCAGGAAGAACAGCAGCAGCGGGATGAAATCGATGAATTGTTTCACAATGGCAGCCAGATTCGGGATGTCACGGCATAATAACAAACATCAATCCCGGCGAAAGCGCTCCTCCATGAATGTTGATCTGCACTGTCACAGCACGGCCTCCGATGGCGCCCTGTCGCCTTCGGTACTGGTCGCGCGCGCCCACGAGCACGGCGTGCAGACGCTTGCCCTGACCGACCACGATACCCTTGAAGGGCTGGACGAGGCCCGCCAGGCCTGCCAGGCGCGGGGCATGCAGTGGGTCAGCGGCGTGGAGCTGTCGTGCACCTGGGGCGGCTCGACCATCCACATACTGGGTTACAACTTCCCTCTCGATGCCCCCCCGCTGCTGGCGGCGATCGAGTCCCTGCACCGGGGACGCTGGCTGCGCGCGGAAGAAATCGACCGACGGCTGGCGCTCAAGGGCATGCCCGGCACCCTGGACGGCGCACGCGCCGTGCAAATGGAGCTGGGTGACAGTGGCAACGCCCCGGCGCGGCCGCATTTCGCCGAATACCTGGTGCGCGCAGGCTTGGTCAAGGACCGTGGCGAGGCGTTCCGCAAGTGGCTGGGCGCCGGCAAGCTGGGCGACGTCAAGTTGCATTGGCCGACCCTCGAGGAAACTGTCGCGACCCTGCGCGAGTCGAAGGCCTGGGTGAGCCTGGCGCATCCGATGCACTACGATCTGACTCGCAGCAAGCGCCGCCGGCTGATTGCCGACTATATTCAAGCAGGCGGGCAGGCGCTGGAAGTGGTCAATGGAATGATGCCGGCCGAGCAGGTGGGCACGATGTCCATCCTCACCCGTGAGTTCGGTCTGCTGGCAAGCGCTGGCAGTGACTTCCATGGCCCCGGCACCTGGGGCGAGATCGGTGCCTATCGGCCATTGCCCGAGGACCTGCCACCTCTGTGGCGCCGATTCAGCCATGAGCAGCCCACCGCGCTTTGAACAGGATGACAATGTGAGCCAATTTTTCCAGATTCATGCGGAAAACCCCCAGGCGCGCCTGATCAAACAGGCCGTGGAGATTATCCGCAAGGGCGGGGTGGTGGTGTATCCCACAGACTCCTCCTACGCAATGGGTTGCCAGATTGGTGACAAGAACGCCATCGAACGGGTCCGGCGCCTGCGCCAGCTCGACAAGAACCACAATTTCACCCTGATTTGCTGCGACCTGTCGCAGATGGGCCTGTTCGCCAAGATCGACACGGCCAACTTTCGCCTGCTCAAAGCGCATGTGCCGGGGCCCTACACCTTTATTCTCAACGCCACCCGTGAGGTGCCGCGCCTGTTGATGCACGACAAGCGCCGCACCATCGGACTGCGCGTGCCTTCGAACCCGATCCTCCTGGCGCTGCTGGCCGAGCTGGGCGAGCCGCTGATGAGCGTCAGCCTGATCCTGCCGGGGGATGACGAGCCGATGACCGATCCCTATGAAATCCGCCAGCGTCTGGAGCACCATGTCGACCTGATCATCGATGGCGGCTTTGGTGACCTGAAGGCGTCCACCGTGATCAACCTGGCCGACGGCGAGCCAGAGGTGGTGAGGGTCGGCTGCGGCGATCCTGCGCCTTTCCTGGTCAACGCGTGAGTATCCAGGAACAACCTGTCGAGCCCCCTGTCGAGGCCCCACAGCAGCTTTCGCTGGCGCTGGTGTATGGCGAGGCGTTCACCGAGCTGCCGGTCGACCTGTATATCCCGCCGGATGCCCTGGAGGTCTTTCTCGAGGCCTTCGAGGGCCCGCTCGACCTGTTGCTGTACCTGATCCGCAAGCAGAACATCGATATTCTCGACATCCCGGTGGCGGAAATCACCCGCCAGTACATGGGCTATGTCGAGTTGATGAAGACGGTACGCCTGGAGCTGGCGGCTGAATATCTGGTCATGGCCGCCATGCTCGCCGAGATCAAGTCGCGCATGCTGTTGCCACGCACCGTGACGGTCGAGGAGGAGGAGGGCGACCCGCGTGCCGAGCTGATCCGCCGGCTGCAGGAGTACGAGCGCTTCAAGGCCGCGGCCGAGGGCATCGACCAGCTCAGCCGGGTGGGTCGCGATGTCGTGGTGCCGCGCCTGGAGGCGCCGCACTCCAAGGTGCGCAAGCTGCATCCGCAGGTCAGCCTGGAAGAGATCCTGATGTCGATGGCCGAGGTGATGCGCCGGGGTGATCTGTTCGAGAGCCACCAGATCAGCCGCGAAACGCTGTCGACCCGCGAGCGCATGAGCGACGTGCTCGAACGCCTCAAAGGCGGCGGCTTCGTGCCTTTCGCCGAGCTGTTCACGGCCGAGGAGGGCAAGCTTGGCGTGGTGGTGACCTTCATGGCGATTCTCGAACTGGTCAAGGAATCGCTGATCGAACTGGTGCAGAATGAGCCCTTCGCCCCGATCCATGTCCGCGCCCGGGCAGAGTGACGCAGAGAGTAACCGACACACTCATGAACCTGAATGAACCCCGCGACCTGGCGTCGCTGATCGAGGCCTTCCTGCTGGCGTCGGGCAAGCCGCAATCGCTTGAGCGCCTGTATGAACTCTTCGAGGAGCCCGAGCGCCCTGAACCCAAGGTGTTCAGAAAGGCCCTGGAGGTGCTGGGCAAGTCCTGCGCGGGCCGTGCTTTCGAACTCAAGGAGGTCGCCACCGGCTATCGCCTGCAGATCCGCGAGACGTACGCGCCTTGGGTCGGCAGGCTATGGGAGGAGCGCCCGCAACGTTATTCCCGCGCGCTGCTGGAGACCATCGCCCTGATCGCCTATCGCCAGCCCGTGACCCGTGGCGAGATCGAGGATGTGCGCGGTGTCGCCGTCAACAGCAACATCATCAAGACGCTGATGGAGCGCGAGTGGATCCGCGTGGTCGGCTACCGCGAGGTGCCCGGGCGGCCGGCGATGTTCGCCACGACCAAGGCGTTCCTTGATCACTTCAACCTCAAGAGCCTTGAAGACCTGCCCGCGCTGGCCGAGCTGCGCGACCTGGAGCCGGCGCCCTTGCACGACGATGACGAGGACGCCCCGGTGCCCGCGCATTTGCAGGCCCTGGCCGACGCCAGCCTCGAAGAAGGCGACGAGCCGGAAGCGCCCGCGGAGGAAACCAGTTTCCGTACCCTGCTGGTGGAGCTCGATGCCATGGAAGAAGGCCTCAAGACCGATTTCGAGGACTTGCGTGAGGAGCTTGCAGGGGATGACGCAACGGCTGAATCGCCGCGCGAATGAGGGTCTTTCCCGGCACGTGTCGCGCCGGAATTTACGCGCTGGATAACCGTTGGGCGCAAAGCTTCGGCGCGGCTGCCTGAAGCCGCTACTCTCACGTGCGCGCGCTCTGCGTTCAGCGTATGATGCGCGGCCTTTTGGCGCTTCCGTCGCCAGAAACAGACTACAGTCCTACACCGGGAGGTGCCCAGATGAACGATCAAGACCTGCAAGAACCCCAGACCCTGCCGCCGCCAGCGGGCGAAAAGCTCCAGAAAGTCCTCGCACGTATCGGCGTGGGCTCGCGCCGTGACGTGGAAGCCTGGATCAGCCAGGGCCGCATCAAGGTCAATGGCGTTGCCGCCACCCTTGGCCAGCGCGTCGACCTGCACGACGCAATCGCCGTCGATGGCAAGCTGATCAAGCGCGAAGAAGCCGCGGAAACCGTGCGCCGCGTGATCATGTACAACAAGCCCGATGGCGAGATCTGCACCCGTGACGACCCAGAGGGCCGCCAGACCGTGTTCGATCGCCTGCCGCGCCCGAAGGAAGGCCGCTGGATCAACATCGGCCGCCTCGACATCAACACCACCGGTCTGTTGATGTTCACCACCGACGGCGAACTGGCCAACCGCCTGATGCACCCTTCCTACGAGATGGACCGCGAATACGCCGTGCGCGTGCGCGGTGAAGTCGACGAGGACATGATCACCCGCCTGAAAAACGGCGTGATGCTCGAAGACGGTCCGGCGCGCTTCACCGACATCCAGGAAGCCCCGGGCGGTGAAGGTTTCAACCACTGGTACCACTGCGTGGTGATGGAAGGCCGCAACCGCGAAGTCCGTCGCCTGTGGGAATCCCAGGGGCTGGTCGTCAGCCGCCTGAAACGCGTGCGTTTTGGTCCGGTGTTCCTGAACTCCGACCTGCCGATGGGCCGCTGGCGTGAAATGAGCCAGGGCGAGATCGACATCCTTGCCGCTGAAGTCGGTCTCAAGCCGGTGGCTCTGCCGTCGTTGAACCTCAAGTCCAAGGACAAGCTCGAGCGCCTGCAGCGCAAGTCGACCCGCCCGATGGGGCGTAACGAGCGCGTGCGCAGCCTGCGTCCTGCGGCCGAAGGTGCTGGCGGTGAGCGTCCTGCGCGTCAGCCGCGTGAAGAAGCTCCACGCAAAGGCAACCGTGGCAGCGCGGTGGCCGAGCGTCCGGCTGACATGAAGAAGCGTCCCGGCAAGCCGGCACCTGCTGGCAAGCCAGCGGGTGGTGGTCGCCAGCCAAGCGGCGGCCGCGGCAAGCCACGTCCTTGATGTAGCGAGCCGGTAAATCCCGAAAGGATTTACCGGCCTCTTCGCGGCGAACCGCCGCGAAGAGGCCTACACAAACGGGCGTAAACTTTCTGAACCACGCTGTAAATTTTCCGTTACGCGATGTTGGCTTTTCCGTTCCAAGACTGCGATTTTTTCCCTGCCTGTAAATAAAGCCTTCCGAATCTCCCCTGTGCGCTCTCTCCGCGCCCACCCGCCTGTATTGCCCCAAGCCCGCATTCACGGTGTGATACCCCCGATAACAAGAATCGGAGGCGCAATGTACGCCATTCATTCCCCCAGGCTTTGCCCATTCCCCAGGACCGGTGCGTCTCGTCGTCAGACAAATACGCAACGCGTTGACTCCTGCGCGTGCGCAGGGGTATACAATGCGCCGCGTTTTACCTGTGACCCCAATGCGTACCGCGCACTCTTGCTGACTCCCGGTTGATCCGCCCCGCGCTCGCGCACGGCTGAACCCCACCCGTCCAAGAATCCAAGGTAACCCTTACCTTGCTCATTCCGCTGCGCCACGAGCGCGGTGGGTCCGATCCCGTCACAGATCAAAACAAGCAGGTGACTTCGTTCATGAGTGGACAAAACACGCAGTCAGGCGAGCTCAAGCGCGGCCTGAAAAATCGTCATATCCAGTTGATCGCCCTCGGCGGGGCCATCGGTACCGGCCTGTTCCTGGGTTCGGCCGGTGTGATGAAGTCCGCCGGGCCGTCGATGATCCTGGGGTATGCCATCTGCGGCTTCATCGCCTTCATGATCATGCGCCAGCTCGGCGAAATGATTGTCGAGGAGCCGGTAGCCGGCTCCTTCAGTCATTTCGCCCACAAGTACTGGGGTGGTTTCGCGGGCTTTCTGTCCGGCTGGAACTGCTGGATGCTGTACATCCTGGTGGGCATGTCGGAACTGTCGGCGGTCGGCAAGTACATCCACTACTGGTGGCCAGAGATCCCGACCTGGGTGACAGCCGCGGTGTTCTTCGTGCTGATCAACGCGGTCAACCTGATGAACGTCAAGGTGTTCGGCGAAACCGAGTTCTGGTTCGCGATCATCAAGGTGGTCGCCATCGTCGGCATGATCGGCCTGGGCAGCTACCTGCTGGTCAGCGGCAGCGGCGGTCCCGAGGCCTCGGTCAGCAACCTGTGGGAACACGGCGGGTTCTTCCCCAATGGCGTCAGCGGGCTGGTCATGGCCCTGGCGATCATCATGTTCTCGTTTGGCGGCCTTGAGATGCTCGGCTTTACCGCGGCCGAGGCCGACCAGCCGAAAACCGTGATCCCGAAGGCGATCAACCAGGTCATCTACCGCATCCTGATCTTCTACATCGGTGCCCTGGTGGTCCTGCTGTCGCTGACCCCGTGGGACGCCCTGGTGGCCAGCATCGATGGCGCGGGTGGCAGCTACGGCAGCAGCCCGTTCGTGCAAGTGTTCTCGCTGCTGGGCAGTGACGTCGCGGCGCACCTGCTCAACTTCGTGGTATTGACCGCGGCGCTGTCGGTGTACAACAGCGGCACCTACTGCAATGCCCGCATGCTCTACGGCATGGCCGAGCAGGGCGACGCTCCCGCGGGCCTGGCGAAGATCGACAAGCGTGGCGTGCCGGTGCGCTCGATCCTGGCCTCGGCCGTGGTCACGCTGGTGGCCGTGCTGCTCAACTACTTCATGCCCAAGCAGGCGCTGGAGCTGCTGATGTCGCTGGTGGTTGCCGCGCTGGTGATCAACTGGGCGATGATCAGCTACTCGCACCTCAAGTTCCGCCAGCACCTTGACCGCACAGGCCAGAAGCCGCTGTTCAAGGCGCTGTGGTATCCCTATGGCAACTACCTGTGCCTGGGCTTCGTGGTGCTGATCCTGGGCATCATGCTGCTGATCCCGGGGATCAATGTGTCGGTGTATGCGATTCCGGTGTGGCTGGTGGTGATGTATGGGTTCTACCTGTTGAAGAACAGGCGTGCTGCGCGGGGTAATGGGGTGGTGAAGCCGGTGGCCGAGTAACTCCCCTCAAATCTGATCCAGCAACCACCCCCGAAACGCCCGCAACGATGGTAACGCCTCGTTGCGCGGCGGATACATCAGGTAATAGCTGCGCTGGCTGGCGAACGGCACGCCGGCGCTGAACAAGTCGCCGTTCGCCAGTTCCTCCGCCACCAGGATCCTGGGCACCAGCCCGATCCCGATTCCGGCACGCACCGCCTGGATCAGGTGCGAGGTCAGCTCGAAGCTCGGCCCCAGCCGCATTGAGCGGTGCGCCAGGCCATGATGGGAAAACCACTCACCCCACGCATGCGGATTGTTGGCCACGTTGAGCAGCACCTGCTCGCTGATCCGCGCCGGGCTCCAGTCCTCGCCCGCCCGCGCCGCCGCCGGTGGCAGGATCACCACCAGCTCCTCGGCATGCAGGCGATGGCAGACCAGCCCTGGCAGGTCCCCGCTCGCCACGCCGATGGCGGCGTCGATCTCGCTGGTGGCGAAATTGATGGCTTCAATGCGCGAATGAATATGCACGAGCATGCCTGGGTGCGCGGCGTAGAAATCATGCAGACGCGGCAACAGCCATTTCGAGCCAAAGGTCGGGAGGGTTGCAAGGCGCAGCGTGCCGACGCCGGACTGGTAGGCCAGCGCTTGCAGGGTAGCGCTGCGGATGCGTCCCAGGGCTTCGCTCATCTCGCGTTGGTACAGGCGGCCAACGTCGGTCAGTTGCACCTGGCGCCCCTCGCGGCGGAACAGGGTCAGGCCGAGCTGTTGCTCCAGCGCCTGCACCTGGCGGCTGACCGCGCTCTGGGTCAGTGACAGTTCGACGGCGGCGCGGGTGTAGCTTTCGTGCCGGGCAGCTGCTTCGAAGGCCAGCAGCAGCGACATCGATGGGGTCAGGTGGCGGTAATTCATTCACAAAAGTCATCAATAGCGGCAGGATTATCCGTTTGCCCTCGTACGCAAACTACAGGAACATTGACTCATTCGTCATCCGCGCCTGACAGATTCATGCCGCGTTGACAGGTTTTCCGTGAATTAGCCGATAAAAGAGGCATCCCTTGATGATCGCCCAGCTGCCGACCACCGCACCTGCCGCCCACTACCCCGATTTTCTCGAAGCCCTGCGTGCCAGCGGCTTCAAGGGCCAGCTCAGTGCCGACTATGGCACCCGGACCGTGCTCGCCACCGACAACTCCATCTACCAGCGCATGCCGCAGGCTGCGGTGTTTCCGCTGGATGCCGACGACGTGGCGCGGATCGCCACGCTGATGGGCGAACCACGCTTTCGCGAGGTCAGGCTGACCCCGCGTGGCGGCGGTACCGGCACCAACGGCCAGTCGCTGACCGACGGTATCGTTGTCGACCTCTCGCGGCACATGAACAAGATCCTCGAGATCAACGTCGAAGAACGCTGGGTGCGGGTCCAGGCGGGGGTGGTCAAGGACCAGCTCAATGCCGCGCTCAAGCCCCATGGGCTGTTCTTCGCCCCGGAGCTGTCCACCTCCAACCGCGCCACCGTCGGCGGCATGATCAATACCGATGCCAGCGGGCAGGGCAGTTGCACCTATGGCAAGACCCGAGACCACGTCCTCGAGCTGCACAGCGTGCTGCTTGGGGGCGAGCGCCTGCACAGCCTGCCCATCGATGATGAGGCGCTGGAGCAGGCCTGCGCCGCGCCGGGCCGCGTGGGCGAGGTGTACCGCACTGCCCGTGACATCCAGCAGACCCAGGCCGATCTGATCGAAAGCACCTTTCCCAAGCTCAATCGCTGTCTGACGGGCTACGACCTGGCGCATCTGCGCGACGAGCAGGACCGCTTCAACCTCAACAGCGTGCTGTGCGGTGCCGAGGGCTCGCTGGGCTACGTGGTCGAGGCCAAGCTCAATGTCCTGCCGATCCCGAAATACGCGGTGCTGGTCAACGTGCGTTACAGCAGTTTCATGGATGCCCTGCGCGACGCCAATGCCTTGATGGCGCACAAGCCGCTGTCGATCGAGACCGTGGATTCCAAGGTGCTGATGCTGGCCATGAAGGACATCGTCTGGCACAGCGTTGCCGAGTATTTCCCCGCTGACGCCGACCGGCCGACCCTGGGCATCAACCTGGTGGAGTTCTGCGGCGATGAGCCCGAGGAGGTGAATGCGCGGGTGCAGGCGTTTGTCGCGCATCTGCAGGCGGACACCAGCGTCGAGCGCCTGGGCCATACCCTGGCGCAAGGGTCCGAAGCGGTGACCCGTGTCTATGTCATGCGCAAGCGCTCTGTCGGCCTGCTCGGCAACGTCGAAGGCGAGGTGCGGCCTCAGCCTTTCGTGGAAGACACCGCGGTGCCGCCCGAGCAACTGGCGGACTACATCGCCGAGTTCCGTGCGTTGCTGGACGGTCATGGCCTGGCCTACGGCATGTTCGGCCACGTCGACGCCGGCGTGCTGCACGTACGCCCGGCGCTGGACATGAAGGACCCCGCGCAGGCCGCGCTGGTCAAGCCGATTTCCGATGCGGTCGCGGCGCTGACCAAGCGCTACGGCGGCCTGCTCTGGGGTGAGCACGGCAAAGGCCTGCGATCGGAATACGTGCCTGAGTACTTCGGCGCGCTGTACCCGGCGTTGCAGCGCCTGAAAGGCGCCTTCGACCCGCACAACCAGCTCAATCCGGGCAAGATCTGCACCCCGCCAGGCAACGTCGAGGGCCTGATCAAGGTCAACGAAGTAACCCTGCGCGGCGACCTTGACCGCACCATTGACGAGCGCGTCTGGCAGAGCTTTGGCAGCGCGGTGCACTGCAATGGCAATGGCGCCTGCTACAACTACGACCCCAACGATGCCATGTGCCCTTCGTGGAAGGCGACCCGTGAGCGCCAGCATTCGCCGAAAGGACGCGCGTCGCTGATTCGCGAGTGGCTGCGGCTGCAGGGCGCGGCCAACATCGATGTGCTGGCCGCGGCGCGCAAGCGCACCTCCTGGCTCAAGGGGTTGCCTGCGCGCCTGCGTAACAACCGTGGCCGCGAGCAAGGTCAGGAGGACTTTTCCCACGAGGTGTACGACGCCATGGCCGGCTGCCTGGCGTGCAAGTCCTGCGCGGGGCAGTGCCCGATCAAGGTCAATGTGCCTGAATTCCGTTCACGCTTCCTCGAGCTTTACCACGGCCGCTACCAGCGCCCGATGCGTGATTATCTGATCGGCTCGCTGGAGTTCACCATCCCCTACATGGCCCATGCGCCTGGCCTGTACAACGCGGTGATGGGCTCGAAGTGGGTCAGCAAGCTGCTGGCCGACCAGGTCGGCATGGTCGACAGCCCGCTGATCAGCCGCTTCAACCTGCAGTCGACCCTGACCCGCTGCCGCGTCGGCGTGGCCAGCGTGCCGGCGCTGCGCGAACTCAGCGCCGCCCAGCGCGAGCGCAGCATCGTGCTGGTGCAGGATGCCTTCACCCGCTACTTCGAGACGCCGCTGCTGGCCGCGTTCATCGAGCTGGCGCACCGCCTGGGCCATCGCGTGTTCCTGGCGCCCTACAGCGCCAACGGCAAACCGCTGCATGTGCAGGGCTTCCTCGGCGCATTCGCCAAGGCCGCGGTGCGCAATGCCAGCCAGCTCAAGGCCCTGGCCGACTGCGGCGTGCCGCTGGTGGGCCTGGACCCGGCGATGACCCTGGTCTACCGCCAGGAGTACCAGAAGGTCGACGGGCTCGAGGGCTGCCCGAAGGTGCTGCTTCCCCAGGAGTGGCTGGTCGACGTGCTGCCCGAGCAGGCCGCGGCCGCTTCGGGCAGCTTCCGCCTGATGGCCCACTGCACCGAGAAGACCAACGTGCCGACCAGTACCCGTCAGTGGGAGCAGGTATTCGGTCGCCTGGGCCTGACACTGGTCACCGAAGCCACCGGCTGCTGCGGCATGTCGGGCACCTACGGCCACGAAGCGCGCAACCAGGACAGTTCCCGGACCATCTTCGAGCAGTCATGGGCGACCAAGCTGGACAAGCAGGGCGAAGCGCTGGCCACGGGCTATTCGTGCCGCAGTCAGGTCAAGCGCCTGGCGGATCGTCAGTTGCGTCATCCGTTGGAGGTGGTGTTGCAGTATGCCCAGCGCTGAAGTGCGTGGAGGAGGGGTGTCGCGGCGGTGATTCTGGACGGTGTGAAAACGTGTTGACGGCGGTGTTCCGCAGGTCAGCCGTTTTCACACAATCGCTGGGGTGCGCGGTTATTCCTGTTCGGCGCTGGGTTTGTCGTCGCCAGTCTGCTCGACGGATGGAGCGGTTTCGGCGTGGTGAGCGGCAACGGACTGCTCTTCAGGTTTCAGGCTTGGGAAGGGAAGATTCGGGATCTCATGCATCTCGTCGTTCCTCGCAAGTGTGAGAAATGGTAAGGCTGCGCCAGGCGCGTGAAGGCTTCGAAAAGCTGGGGCAGGATACAGCAGTCAGAATGACAGTATGAATTTTTTCCCCGTCGCCGGTCGGGCCCACCTGTGGCAGCTCACTTGCGCCCTTCGGCGTTTGTCGCGACCTCGTCGGTGCGCGCCGCCATGATGAAGTCATTGCGGTGCAACCCTTTGATCGAATGGCTCCACCAGGTCACCGTCACCTTGCCCCACTCGGTCAACAGCCCGGGATGATGACCCTCGGCCTCGGCTATCTCGCCGACGGCATTGGTAAACGCCAAGGCGTGCTTGAAGTTCTTGAAGAGGTAGACCCGCTCGAGCTCCATGTGCCCGTCGCGGACCTCGATGTTCCAGTCCGGGATCTCGCGGATCAACACCGCCAGCTCGTCATCGGTCACTTTCGGGGCGTCGGCGCGGCAGGCTTCGCAGTGGGCTTGATTCAAGGCAGTCATGGTGTTTTTCCAGTTGGGGGTTGTTGTCAGGCAGAACGGCTCAGGCGGCTACCTTGGGTGGAAACTTCGGTGTGTGCAAACCCATCTGCATGGCCTGGCGAACCATGCCCATGATGTCCTCGTGGGCCAGGTCGAACAGGCGCTTGAGGTTTGGCAGCACGAAGTACAGAGGCTGCAGGATGTCGATCCGGTAAGGCGTGCGCATGGCTTCGAGCGGGTCGAAGGCCTGGTGCTCGGGCTCGCTGGACAGGCTGTACACCGTCTCCTTTGGCGAGGAGAGAATGCCGCCACCATAGATTCTCTGGCCCTCCGGCGTTTCCATCAGCCCGAATTCGATGGTCATCCAGTACAGCCGCGCCAGGTAGACGCGCTCCTCTTTGCTCGCCTTGAGGCCGAGCTTGCCGTAGGTGTGGGTGAATTCGGCGAACCAGGGGTTGGTCAGCAGTGGGCAGTGCCCGAAGATCTCGTGGAAGATGTCCGGCTCCTGCAGGTAGTCGAGCTCCTGGGCCGTACGAATGAACGTCGCCACCGGAAAGCGTTTGCTGGCCAGCAATTCGAAGAAGGTCTGGAAAGGGATGAGCGCCGGCACACGGGCAACCTGCCAGCCGGTGGTGGCGCCCAGCACCTTGTTGATCTCGCCCAGCTGCGGGATGCGGTCATGGGGCAGGCCTAGCTGCTCGATGCCATCCATGTACTCCCGGCACGCCCGGCCTTCGAGCACCTTCAGCTGACGGGTGATCAAGGTGTTCCACACCGCATGGTCCTGCTGCGGGTAGTCGATAAAACCCTGCGCATCGGGCTCCAGAGCCACGTATTGCGTGTGTTTCATGCTGCTCTCCTGGGTGAAGGCTTTGTTGTTATAGGTTCACGCCGATAACTCCAGTGTTGATCACGATTTGGCGGATTGGCATGGCCTCGCAGGCAGGAATGGCGCCCGGACCAGCGCGTTTTCGTAACGATATTTTTACAGATTTGCTCGGTATCCAGAAATTCTCACTGAAGGGGCGATAATCTGTCATGGATTCTTTACGACTTTTCGGCGCGAGAGTGAAATAATCAGGCCTTCCTTCTCCTTTCCGAGACCTTGCATGCGTATCAAAGTGCACTGTCAGAACCGCATCGGCATTCTGCGCGACATCCTCAACCTGCTGGTGGAGTACGGCATCAACGTGGCGCGTGGCGAGGTCGGCGGCGAGCACGGCAATGCCATCTACCTTCACTGCCCGAACCTCATCAACCTGCAGTTCCAGGCGCTGCGGCCCAAGTTCGAGTCGATCGGTGGCGTGTTTGGCGTCAAGCGCGTGGGGCTGATGCCCAGCGAGCGTCGGCACATGGAGCTCAATGCCCTGCTGGGCGCGCTGGAGTTTCCGGTGCTGTCGATCGACATGAGTGGCAGCATCGTCGCGGCCAACCGTGCGGCGGCGCAGTTGCTGGGGGTGAGGGTCGACGAAGTGCCAGGGCTGCCGTTGTCGCGCTATGCCGAAGACTTCGACCTGCCGGAGCTGGTGCGGGCCAACAAGTCGCGAATCAATGGCCTGCGGGTCAAGGTCAGGGGCGACGTGTTCCTGGCCGACATCGCGCCCCTGCAGTCCGAGCATGACGAAAGCGAAGCACTGGCCGGCGCGGTGCTCACTCTGCACCGTGCCGACCGGATCGGCGAGCGCATCTACCACGTGCGCAAGCAGGAGCTGCGCGGGTTCGACAGCATTTTCCAGAGTTCACGGGTGATGGCCGCGGTGGTCCGCGAGGCACGGCGCATGGCGCCGCTGGATGCCCCGTTGCTGATCGAAGGCGAGACCGGCACCGGCAAAGAGCTGCTGGCACGCGCCTGTCACCTTGCCAGTCCGCGTGGACAGGCACCGCTGATGGCGCTCAACTGCGCGGGGCTGCCGGAGTCCATGGCCGAGACCGAGCTGTTCGGCTACGGCCCGGGGGCGTTCGAGGGCGCGCGGGCCGAGGGCAAGCTTGGGTTGCTGGAACTCACGGCGGGCGGGACGCTGTTTCTGGACGGCGTGGACGAAATGAGCCCGCGCCTGCAGGTGAAGTTGTTGCGGTTCCTGCAGGACGGATGCTTCCGTCGCGTAGGCAGCGACGAGGAGGTCTACCTCGATGTGCGCGTCATCTGCGCGACCCAGGTCGACCTGTCGGAGCTGTGCGCCCGGGGCGAGTTTCGGCAAGACCTCTACCACCGCCTGAATGTGCTTTCACTGAACATCCCGCCGCTTCGCGAGTGCCTCGACGGGCTGGGTCCACTGGTGGAGCATTTCCTCGACCAGGCGAGCCGGCAGATCGGCTGCGCGCTGCCGCGGTTGGCGCCCGCAGCGATGGAGCGGCTGAGTCATTACCACTGGCCAGGCAACGTTCGCCAGCTGGAAAACGTGCTGTTCCAGGCTGTGTCGCTGTGCGAAGGAGGTGTAGTGAAAGTCGAGCATGTCCGGCTGCCCGACTACGGTGTTCGCCAGCCTTTGGGGGAATTCTCGCTTGAGGGAAACTTGGCAGACATTGTCGGGCGCTTCGAAAAAGCCGTGCTTGAACAATTGATGGCCGAATTTCCGACCAGCCGGGCATTGGGTAAGCGCCTGGGCGTATCGCATACGACCATTGCCAACAAGTTGCGCGATCACGCGCTGAACAAGTCGGTGGAATAGTAAGGTATTTCGAGGTCGCGGAAGTTGCGTGCGATATTAACGCTGCAACTTCCGGCAGAATAGCGATGCAACTCGACGATCAGCCGTTGGAGCAGCCGTTACCCATCACGCGATACTCGAGAACGTGCTTCTGTCCCTTGGAGTCTTCGTAGGTCATGCGGGCAGGCACCACTTCGCACACGTTTGGCACTTCGCTCATGGAGAGGACGCGGGCGATGTCCAGGTGCTGCGAGTAGTTGTACTGTTCAACCGGAATCTGCCCGGCCGCTTGTGCAGCTTCGTCGGCCATCGCCGCGCTGCAAAGACCGCCAAGTACCAGTACCAGTAACGCTTTCATGTTCAATTTACCTGTCTAAGGTCGTGAGAAAGTGCGCGGCGCTTGTGGCGCCGCAGCGTGCATCAGAGTGGATGTTCACGGTTATCCGGAGATTAACGTGCCGTCGTGGGGAGTATTACCGGAAGTTAATTGCTGTGCCGTGTTGGCGAGATGAAGTTTATGCCTCGCCTTGAAGATGAAACAGATGGCCTTTTGATAAAGTTTTTTTGCCTTTTGACAAAATCCGTAACAATCGCCTTGGGCTATTTCCCGCAACACCGCTTGGCGCGTGGGCTGGCCCGCTCTGGAGTGACCGCGGTCGTGGTGTTGCCGGAGGTGAATGTGCCGCTACTACCATCGTCGAATGGCTTTTGCCGCGCTGGTACAGTTACAAACGGTTCCATACAAAAACAACTATTACACCGAGGTATCACAGATGAGTGCGGCTCCACTGTATCCCGTTCGTCCCGAGGTCGCGGCAACCACCCTGACCGACGAGGCCACCTACAAGGCCATGTACCAGCAATCGGTGATCAACCCCGACGGCTTCTGGCGTGAGCAGGCTCAGCGCCTGGACTGGATCAAGCCGTTCACCAAGGTCAAGCAGACCTCCTTCGACGACCACCACGTCGACATCAAGTGGTTCGCCGACGGCACGCTCAACGTTTCCTACAACTGCCTGGACCGCCACCTCGAAGAGCGCGGCGACCAGCTGGCGATCATCTGGGAAGGCGACGACCCTTCCGAACATCGCAACATCACCTACCGCGAGCTGCACGAGCAAGTGTGCAAGTTCGCCAACGCCCTGCGCGGCCAGGACGTGCATCGGGGCGACGTGGTGACGATCTACATGCCCATGATCCCCGAGGCCGTGGTCGCCATGCTGGCTTGCGCGCGCATCGGCGCGATCCACTCGGTGGTGTTTGGCGGCTTCTCGCCCGAAGCCCTGGCCGGGCGCATCATCGACTGCAAGTCCAAAGTGGTGATCACCGCCGACGAAGGGCTGCGGGGCGGCCGCCGCACGGCGCTCAAGGCCAACGTCGACCTGGCGCTGACCAACCCTGAAACCAGCAGCGTGCAGAAGATCATCGTGTGCAGGCGCACTGGCGGCGACATCGCCTGGCACCAGCATCGCGACATCTGGTACGAAGACCTCATGAAGGTCGCCTCCAGCCACTGCGCGCCGAAGGAAATGGGCGCCGAGGAGGCGCTGTTCATCCTTTACACCTCCGGTTCCACCGGCAAGCCGAAGGGCGTGCTGCACACCACCGGCGGCTACCTGGTGTACGCCGCGCTGACCCACGAGCGCGTGTTCGACTACCGCCCGGGCGATGTCTACTGGTGCACGGCGGACGTGGGTTGGGTCACTGGCCACAGCTATATCGTCTACGGGCCGCTGGCCAACGGCGCCACCACCTTGCTGTTCGAGGGCGTGCCGAACTACCCGGACATCACCCGCGTGTCGAAGATCGTCGACAAGCACAAGGTGAACATCCTCTACACCGCGCCGACCGCGATCCGCGCCATGATGGCCGAAGGGCAGGCTGCCGTGGCCGGCGCCGACGGCTCCAGCCTGCGCCTGCTAGGGTCAGTGGGCGAACCGATCAACCCGGAAGCCTGGAACTGGTACCACCAGACCGTGGGCAAGGCGCGTTGCCCGATCGTCGATACCTGGTGGCAGACCGAGACGGGCGGCATCCTGATCAGCCCGTTGCCGGGCGCGACCGCGCTCAAGCCAGGTTCGGCGACCCGTCCGTTCTTCGGCGTGGTGCCTGCGCTGGTGGACAACCTGGGCAACCTGATCGAGGGCGCCGCCGAAGGCAACCTGGTGATCCTCGATTCGTGGCCAGGCCAGTCGCGCTCGCTGTACGGTGACCACGACCGCTTCGTCGACACCTACTTCAAGACCTTCCGCGGCATGTACTTCACCGGTGACGGCGCGCGTCGCGACGAAGATGGCTATTTCTGGATCACCGGCCGGGTCGACGACGTGCTCAACGTCTCGGGCCACCGCATGGGAACCGCGGAGATCGAGAGCGCCATGGTTGCCCACCCCAAGGTTGCCGAAGCCGCGGTGGTCGGCGTGCCGCATGACCTGAAGGGGCAGGGTATCTATGTCTACGTCACCCTTAATGCCGGCCAGGAGCCGAACGAAGCCCTGCGGATCGAGCTGAAGAACTGGGTGCGCAAGGAGATCGGCCCGATCGCCTCGCCGGATGTCATCCAGTGGGCGCCCGGGCTGCCCAAGACCCGCTCGGGCAAGATCATGCGGCGCATCCTGCGCAAGATCGCCACCGCGGAGTATGACGCGCTGGGTGATATCTCGACGCTGGCCGATCCTGGGGTGGTGCAGCACTTGATTGATACCCACAAGGAGATGAGCCGGGTTTCGGCATAGGATTTGCGGTGCCCCCTTCGCTGGCAAGCCAGCTCCCACAGGTACAGCGCTGAGCCCAGGCACGGCGCCGTACCTGTGGGAGCTGGCTTGCCAGCGAAGGGGGCACCGCCGAAACCTGAGACCTACCGAGAAACCCGCCCCTTCTGGCGGGTTTCTTGCTGTGGAAAAACCTTGTTACCTCGATATTCAGCGATGTCACCCCCCATCGCCCTCACTCGGGGCATAGGGAAACACTCCCGCCTCATCCCGGTGCGAACCTGCAGCAATTTGCCGCTGCTGGCACACCAGACTTGCCGGATTACAAGGCTTTGCGAATAATAGGCGCAGTTATTGCTTCGGTATCAGGTTGTTTTCCTTTTGCTCTTGCATATCACGCTGGAGCTGTCAATATCGCCCGCCGCGGTTTCAAGCGCTTCTATACATAGTTGTCGCTTTGAAGAAATATCGACGTCCGGGGTGTCGCTAAAATGCCACTCTCTCGTTCGTGGTCCAGGACCTTGGTCTTGACCCTGCGGCTCGCGTTGTACCCATTTCCATGGAGTTACCAGATGAAGAAACTCGCACTGCTTGGCGCACTGGCGCTGTCTGTGTTTTCCCTGGCATCGCTGGCCGATGAGAAACCGCTGAAAATCGGTATCGAAGCGGCCTATCCTCCCTTTGCCTTCAAGCAGCCTGATGGCAGCATCGCGGGCTTCGACTACGACATCGGCAACGCCCTGTGCGAAGAGATGAAGGCCAAGTGCACCTGGGTCGAGCAGGAATTCGACGGTCTGATCCCCGCGCTGAAGGTGCGCAAGATCGACGCGATCCTGTCCTCGATGTCGATCACCGAAGACCGCAAGAAGTCGGTCGACTTCACCAAGCGCTACTACCTGACCCCGGCGCGCCTGGTGATGAAGCAGGGCGCGACCGTGAGCGACAGCCTGGCCGAGCTCAAGGGCAAGAAGATCGGCGTGCAGCGCGGCTCGATCCACGACCGCTTCGCCAAGGAAGTCTTCGGGGCCCAGGGCGCCACCGTGGTGCCTTACGGCACCCAGAACGAAATCTATCTGGATGTCGCGGCAGGCCGCCTCGACGGCACCGTGGCCGACGCCACCCTGCTTGAAGACGGCTTCCTGAAGACCGACGCCGGCAAGGGCTTCGCGTTCGTGGGTCCGGCCTTCACCGACGCCAAGTACTTCGGCGACGGCATCGGCATCGCCGTGCGCAAGGGCGACACGGCCAACGTCGAGCGCCTCAACGCCGCCATCGACGCGATCCGCGCCAACGGCAAGTACAAGGCCATCCAGGACAAGTATTTCAACTTCGACATCTACGGGCCTGACGCCCAGTAAGACCGTCGGATAAAATCTGTGCAATGGTGCAAACAGCAGAGAATCTGCGGTTTGCACCATTTTTTCATTTCCAAGGTCGAGGACCTCATCATGTTGAAAGGCTACGGGGCAGTCATCCTCGACGGGGCGTGGCTGACGCTGCAACTTGCCCTGTCGTCCATGGCCCTGGCCGTCGTTCTCGGTCTGATCGGTGTCGCGCTGCGCTTGTCGCCAGTGCGCTGGCTGGCCTGGCTGGGCGATATGTACGCCACGGTAATCCGTGGTATTCCGGATCTGGTGCTCATCCTGCTGATCTTCTATGGCGGCCAGGATGTGCTCAACCGCGTCGCGCCGCTGCTGGGCCACGACGACTATATCGATCTCAATCCGCTCATGGCCGGTATCGGTACCCTGGGCTTCATTTTCGGTGCGTACCTGTCGGAGACCTTCCGCGGCGCGTTCATGGCCATCCCCAAGGGCCAGGCCGAGGCCGGCCTGGCCTATGGCATGAGCGGCGTGCAGGTGTTCTTCCGGGTGATGGTGCCGCAGATGATCCGCCTGGCGATTCCGGGCTTCACCAACAACTGGCTGGTCCTGACCAAGGCCACGGCGCTGATCTCGGTGGTCGGCCTGCAGGACATGATGTTCAAGGCCAAGCAGGCGGCGGATGCTACCCGCGAGCCTTTCACCTTCTTCCTGGCGGTGGCGGCGATGTACCTGGTGATCACCAGTGTCTCGCTGCTCGCCCTGCGTTACCTCGAGAAACGCTATTCGGCAGGCGTAAGGGTGGCTGAACTATGATGTTCGATTACAACGTGGTCTGGGAGGCAATGCCGCTGTACCTCGGCGGGCTGCTCACCACCCTCAAGCTGTTGGCGCTGTCGCTGTTCTTCGGCCTGTTGGTGGCCATTCCGCTGGGGCTGATGCGGGTGTCGAAGCGGCCCTTGGTCAATCTCCCGGCCTGGCTGTACACCTACGTGATCCGTGGCACCCCGATGCTGGTGCAGCTGTTCCTGATCTACTACGGGCTGGCCCAGTTCGAAGTCGTGCGCGAGAGCATCTTCTGGCCCTGGCTGTCGAGCGCCACGTTCTGCGCGTGTCTGGCGTTTGCCGTCAACACAAGCGCCTACACCGCCGAAATCATCGCCGGCAGCCTGAAGGCCACGCCGCATGGCGAGATCGAGGCCGCCAAGGCAATGGGCATGTCGCGCGTCAAGATGTACCGGCGCATCCTGCTGCCTTCGGCCATGCGCCGTGCGCTGCCGCAGTACAGCAACGAAGTGATCATGATGCTCCAGACCACCAGCCTGGCGTCGATCGTCACCCTGATCGACATCACGGGCGCGGCGCGCACGGTCAATGCCCAGTACTACCTGCCGTTCGAGGCCTACATCACGGCGGGCGCGTTCTACCTGTGCCTGACCTTCATCCTGGTGCGCCTGTTCAAGCTGGCCGAACGCCGCTGGCTCGGCTACCTGGCGCCGCGCAAGTCGTGAAGACCGCGCCTTTCATTACGCTCTGGGCCAAGGCCCGGGACTGATCGCTTTGTGAGAACCGACAGCATGTACAAACTCGAAGTCCAAGACCTGCATAAGCGCTACGGCAGTCACGAAGTGCTCAAGGGCGTTTCCCTGGCGGCCAAGGCGGGCGATGTGATCAGCATCATCGGCTCCAGTGGCTCGGGCAAATCGACCTTCCTGCGCTGCATCAACCTGCTCGAGCAGCCGCACGCGGGCAAGATCCTGCTTAACAACGAAGAGCTCAAGCTGGTCGCGGGAAAGGAAGGCGCGCTCAAGGCCGCCGACCCCCGTCAGCTGCAGCGCATGCGCTCGCGCCTGTCGATGGTGTTCCAGCACTTCAACCTGTGGTCACACATGACCGCGCTGGAAAACGTCATCGAGGCGCCCGTGCATGTGCTCGGGGTCAACAGGAAGGAAGCCCTGGAAAAGGCCGAGCACTACCTGGCCAAGGTCGGCGTGTCGCACCGCAAGGATGCCTTCCCGGGGCATATGTCCGGTGGCGAGCAGCAGCGCGTGGCGATCGCCCGCGCGCTGGCGATGGAGCCCGAGGTCATGCTCTTCGACGAGCCGACCTCGGCGCTCGACCCTGAGCTGGTGGGCGATGTGCTCAAGGTCATGCAGTCGCTGGCGCAAGAAGGCCGTACCATGGTCGTGGTCACCCACGAAATGGGCTTTGCCCGCGAGGTGTCCAACCAGCTAGTGTTCCTGCACAAGGGCCTGGTCGAGGAGCGAGGCAACCCGCGCGAGGTGCTGGTCAACCCGCAATCGGAACGCCTCAAGCAGTTTCTTTCCGGTAGTCTCAAGTAAAAGGGGGCTGCCCCTTTGCACCATAACAGGGCATGCTGCGTGACTGGCGCAGCCCCTCTTTGCGCTCTGGTTCCCGCCCGCGCGGCTTGTTGAATGACTTCAGGTTTCGGATCGCACCCTATGACCACCCAGCGAATCGGTTTTCTCATCTGGCCAGGCACCAAGGCGTTGACCCTGGCGCTGGCCGAGGACGTGTTGCGGGTTGCGCAGAAGGTGCATCCGGAGGTGGAGTACGAGCTGGTCTTTCTGCAGGCCGATGTGCCGCAGGAAAGTGCCTGGCGCTTGCCGGGCGAGCCCTGGAACGGGCGTCTCGAGGGCTGCCAGAAGCTGTTTCTGCTGGCTGATGAGCCACCACTGGCGGTTGCTCCCGCGCTGGCCGCGGCGCTCAAGCAACTGGCGCGCGGCGGCTGCATGATCGGCGGTCTGTCGGCCGGCGTGTACCCGCTGGCCCAGCTGGGCCTGCTCGACGGCTACCGGGCAGCGGTGCACTGGCGCTGGCAGGACGACTTCGCCGAACGTTATCCGAAGGTTATCGCCACCAGCCACCTGTTCGACTGGGACCGTGATCGCCTGACGGCCTGTGGCGGCATGTCGGTGGCCGACCTGCTGCTGGCGGTGCTGGCCCGCGACCACGGCGCTGAACTGGCGGGCGCGGTGTCCGAGGAGCTGGTGGTCGAGCGCATACGCGAAGGCGGCGAGCGCCAGCGCATCCCGCTGCAGAACCGCCTGGGCTCCAGCCATCCGAAGCTCACCCAGGCGGTGCTGCTGATGGAGGCCAACATCGAAGAGCCGCTGACCACCGACGAAATCGCCCAGCATGTCTGCGTCTCGCGCCGTCAGCTGGAGCGCATCTTCAAGCAGTACCTGAACCGCGTGCCAAGCCAGTATTACCTGGAACTGCGCCTGAACAAGGCGCGGCAGATGCTGATGCAGACCAGCAAGTCGATCATCCAGATCGGGTTGTCGTGTGGATTCTCCTCGGGCCCGCATTTCTCCAGCGCCTACCGCAACTTCTTTGGCGCCACCCCGCGCGAGGACCGCAACCAGCGGCGCAGCAGCAGCCCGTTCGAGCTCAGCTCCGCGCCGGCCGAACGCGGCTGACTGCTCCCACAGGTTGAAGTAGCAGCGTGTCCGCGACATCAAGTGTCTGGCCATTCCCCGCTTGCCCTCACACCGCGTAAACTGCGCGATTGCGACAAAGTTTGTCGCATTGCCGAAAGCCCTGCTGAAACAGGGTTTAGCGCTGTAACAAGTTGTCGCTTGGCGACAAGGACAGGCGCCTTTCAGTCCTTACAATCCCCCCATCGCTCGCCCTTTCCTGGCCAGCGTTCCTCTTCAGGAGACTCCGATGTCCGTTGAGCAAGCCCCGGTGCAACGTGCCGATTTCGACCAGGTCATGGTCCCCAACTACTCCCCGGCGGCGTTCATTCCAGTGCGCGGCGAGGGTTCGCGAGTATGGGACCAGTCGGGCCGCGAGCTCATCGACTTCGCTGGCGGTATCGCGGTGAATGCCCTGGGTCATGCGCACCCGGCCCTGGTCGCGGCCCTGACCGAGCAGGCCAACACCCTCTGGCATGTGTCCAACGTCTTCACCAACGAGCCGGCCCTGCGCCTGGCCCACAAGCTGGTGGACGCGACCTTCGCCGACCGCGCCTTCTTCTGCAACTCCGGCGCCGAGGCCAACGAGGCGGCGTTCAAGCTCGCCCGCCGGGTAGGCCATGATCGCTTCGGTCCCGAGAAGCACGAGATCATCGCCACCGTTAACAGCTTCCACGGCCGTACCCTGTTCACCGTAAGTGTCGGCGGCCAGCCGAAGTACTCCGATGGCTTCGGTCCGAAAATCACCGGTATCAGTCACGTTCCGTACAACGACCTTGAAGCGCTGAAGGCGCAGATCTCGGACAAGACCTGCGCGGTGGTCATCGAGCCGATCCAGGGCGAGAGCGGCGTGGTCCCGGCCGACCTTGCCTACCTCGAAGGCGCGCGCAAGCTGTGCGACGAGCACAACGCGCTGCTGATCTTCGACGAAGTGCAGACCGGCGTGGGCCGTACCGGCGAGCTGTATGCCTACATGCACTACGGCGTCACCCCGGACATTCTCACCAGCGCCAAGAGCCTGGGCGGCGGCTTCCCGATCGGCGCCATGCTGACCACCGCCGAGCTGGCCTCGCACCTGGCCGTGGGCACCCACGGCACCACCTACGGCGGCAACCCGCTGGCCTGCGCGGTGGCTGGCGCGGTACTGGACGTGGTCAACACCCCTGAAGTGCTGGCGGGCGTCAAGGCCAAGCACGAGCGCTTCAAGGCACGCCTCGAGCAGATCGGCCAGCAGTACGGCATCTTCACCCAGGTGCGCGGCGTCGGGCTGCTGATCGGCTGCGTGCTGTCCGACGCCTGGAAGGGCAAGGCCAAGGACGTGCTCAACGCCGCCGAGCAGGAAAACGTCATGGTGCTGCAGGCTGGTCCCGATGTGGTGCGCTTCGCCCCGAGCCTGGTCGTCGAGGATGCTGATATCGACGAGGGCCTGGCCCGTTTCGAGCGTGCGGTGGCCAAGCTGACCCAGGCCTGATAGGCCTGTGCGTTCGTCACCGGCCTGTCAGCAGGCCGGTGACGAAAGAATTCCCCGCGGGTGCCCCGGCATCCGCCGTTTTTCCGTGCCGACTGCGTTGGCCTGCTTTCCCGAAAGGAGTGACACCATGCTGGTGATGCGCCCCGCGCAAATGGCCGACCTGAACGAAGTGCAACGTCTGGCTGCGGACAGCCCGATCGGTGTCACCTCGCTGCCGGACGACGCTGGCCGGCTGGGCGACAAGATCGCCGCCTCGGAGACCTCGTTTGCCGCCGAGGTCAGCTTCAACGGTGAAGAAAGCTACTTCTTCGTCCTTGAAGACAGCAGTACCGGCCGCCTGGCTGGTTGCTCGGCCATTGTCGCGTCGGCCGGCTACTCCGAGCCGTTCTACAGCTTTCGTAACGAGACCTTCGTGCATGCCTCGCGCGAGCTGAAGATCCACAACAAGATCCATGTCCTGTCCCAGTGCCACGACCTGACCGGCAACAGCCTGCTGACCAGCTTCTACGTGCTGCCAGAGCTGGTGGACAGCGTCTGGGCCGAGCTCAACTCCCGTGGACGCCTGCTGTTCATGGCCGCGCACCCCGAGCGCTTCGCCGATTCGGTGGTCACCGAGATCGTCGGCTACAGCGACGACCAGGGCGACTCGCCGTTCTGGGATGCCATCGGCCGCAATTTCTTCGACATCAACTACGCCGAGGCCGAGCGCCTTTGCGGCCTGAAGAGCCGCACCTTCCTCGCCGAGCTGATGCCGCATTACCCCATCTACGTGCCGCTGCTGCCCGATGCCGCCCAGGAAGCCATGGGCCAGGTGCACCCGCGAGCGCAGATCACCTTCGACATCCTGATGCGCGAAGGCTTCGAGACCGATCATTACATCGACATCTTCGACGGCGGCCCGACCCTGCACGCGCGGGTGTCCAGCATCCGTTCCATCGCCCAGAGCCGTGTGGTGCCGGTCAAGGTCGACGCCGCGGCGGTCAAGGGTGGGCGTCCGTACCTGGTCTGCAACGGCCAGCTGCAGGACTACCGCGCCGTGCTGCTGGAGCTCGACTGGGTGCCGGGCAAGCCGGTCAGTCTCAGCGCTGAAGCCGCCGAGGCCCTGGGGGTCGGTGAAGGTGGCAGCGTGCGCCTGGTCGCCGCTTGAAGCCTGTGGCCGGATAGCCCAGGCAAAGGCACTCGAAACGATGGGTTTCGCGGCAGGCCGAAGCCGCCGCTCAAGGAGATAGCATGATCGTTCGTCCTGTACGCAGCAGCGATTTACCTGCGCTGATCGAATTGGCACGCAGCACCGGTACCACCGGGCTGACCACCTTGCCAGCCAACGAGGAACGCCTTGAGCAGCGCGTTGCCTGGGCCGAGAAGACCTTTCGCGGTGAAGCCGAGCGCGGCGACACCGACTACCTGTTCGTGCTCGAGAACGACGAGGGCCTGGTGGTCGGCATTTCAGCCATCGCCGGCGCGGTCGGCCTGCGCGAGCCTTGGTACAACTACCGGGTTGGCCTGACGGTCAGCGCCTCCCAGGAGTTGAACATCTACCGTGAGATTCCCACGCTGTTCCTGGCCAATGACCTGACCGGAAATTCCGAACTGTGCTCGCTGTTCCTGCGCAGCGACCACCGCACCGGCCTCAACGGGCGGCTCCTGGCGAAGGCGCGCTTGCTGTTCATCGCCGAGTTTCCCGAGCTGTTCGGCAACAAGGTCATCGCCGAGATGCGTGGCATGTCCGACGGCGCGGGCCGCTCGCCGTTCTGGGAGAGCCTGGGCCGGCACTTCTTCAAGATGGAGTTCAGTCAGGCGGATTACCTCACCGGCGTGGGCAACAAGGCGTTCATCGCCGAGCTGATGCCCAAGTTTCCCTTGTACACCTGTTTTCTGGCGGAACCGGCGCGCAACGTCATTGGCCGCGTGCACCCGGATACCGAGCCCGCGCTGGCGATGCTCAAGAGCGAAGGGTTCAACTACCAGGGGTATGTCGACATCTTCGACGCGGGCCCGGCGATCGAGTGCGAGACCGCCCGCATTCGCGCGGTGCGCGACAGCCAGCACCTGGTGCTGGCGGTCGGCACGCCGGGTGACGACGCGACGCCTTACCTGATTCACAACCGCAAGCGCGATGACTGCCGCATCACTGTCGCCCCTGCGCGTCTGGCCGCTGGCACCCTGGTGGTCGATCCCGTGGCCGCCAAGCGCTTGCGCCTGGGGGCGGGCGACCATGTTCGCGCCGTGCCGCTGTCCGCTGAACGGGAGGTAAAAAGATGACCACGCATTACATCGCCGGCCAGTGGCAGGCCGGGCAGGGCGACGCGCTGCAGTCGTTGAACCCGGTCACTCAGCAGGTGGTCTGGCAGGGCCAGGGCGCCAGTGCCGCGCAGGTCGAGGCGGGGGTCCAGGCCGCGCGCCAGGCTTTTCCAGCCTGGGCCCAGCTGAGCCTTGATGCACGCATCAGCGTGCTCGAAGCCTTCGCGGCGAAGCTGAAGGCCAAGGCCGACGCCTTGGCCAATTGCATCGGCGAAGAAACCGGCAAGCCGTTGTGGGAGTCGGTCACCGAAGTGACCAGCATGGTCAACAAGGTTGCGATCTCGGTGCAGAGCTACCGTGAGCGCACCGGGGAGAAGAGCGGCCCGCTGGCCGATGCCACCGCGGTGCTGCGGCACAAGCCGCATGGCGTGGTCGCGGTATTCGGCCCCTACAACTTCCCAGGCCACCTGCCCAACGGGCATATCGTCCCGGCGCTGCTGGCCGGCAACTGCGTGGTGTTCAAGCCCAGCGAGCTGACGCCAAAAGTCGCCGAGCTGACCGTGCAGTGCTGGATTGAGGCGGGCTTGCCCAGTGGTGTGCTCAACCTGGTGCAGGGCGCACGCGACACTGGCGTTGCCCTGGCCGCGAATCCTGGCATCGATGGGCTGTTCTTCACCGGTTCCAGCCGTACCGGCAACCTTCTGCACCAGCAGTTCGCCGGGCGCCCGGACAAGATCCTGGCCCTGGAAATGGGCGGCAACAACCCGCTGCTGGTCGATCAGGTCCAGGACCTGGACGCGGCGGTCTACACCATCATCCAGTCGGCGTTCATCTCCGCCGGCCAGCGTTGCACCTGCGCGCGCCGCCTGCTGGTGCCTGAAGGTGCCTGGGGCGATACGCTGCTGCGGCGACTGGTCGAGGTGTGCAAGGGCATCACTGTCGGTCCTTTCGACCAGCAGCCGCCGCCCTTCATGGGTGCGGTGATTTCACTGGACGCCGCGCGCGCCTTGCTTGACGCCCAGGATGAATTGCTCGGCAAGGGTGGCGTGGCGTTGCTGCCGATGACCCAGCCACAAGCCGGCGCGGCACTGCTGACCCCGGGCATTCTCGACGTCAGTGCCGTGGCCGAGCGCCGTGACGAGGAGTTCTTCGGCCCACTGCTGCAGGTGATTCGCTACCGCGACTTCGACCAGGCGATCGCCGAGGCCAACAACACCCAGTACGGCCTGGCCGCGGGCTTGCTGTCCGACTCCCACGCGCGTTACCAGTATTTCTGGCTGCGCAGCCGCGCCGGCATCGTCAACTGGAACAAGCAACTGACCGGCGCCGCCAGCAGCGCGCCGTTCGGCGGTGTCGGCGCCAGCGGCAACCACCGCGCCAGCGCGTACTACGCCGCCGACTACTGTGCCTACCCCGTGGCTTCGCTGGAGACCGCCAGCCTTGTCCTGCCGGCGTCGCTGACGCCGGGCGTCACCCTATAACAACGATCTGTAAAAACGGTCCCGGAGCCTAGCCGATGAAATCCTACGAAGTGAATTTTGATGGTCTGGTAGGACCCACGCACAACTACGGCGGGCTGTCCTACGGCAATGTCGCCTCGCAGAGCAACAGCCAGCAGTCCTCCAACCCGCGCGAAGCGGCGCGCCAGGGCCTGGCGAAAATGAAGGCGCTGGTCGACATGGGCTTCCAGCAGGGTGTGCTCGCACCGCAGGAACGCCCGGACGTGGCGGCGCTGCGGCGTCTGGGCTTCAGTGGCAGCGACGGCGACGTCATCCAGCGCGCGGCCAAGGAATCCATGCCGCTGCTGGTGGCCAGCTGCTCGGCATCGAGCATGTGGGTGGCCAACGCCGCCACCGTCAGCCCCAGCGCCGACACCGCCGATGGCCGCGTGCATTTCACCGCCGCCAACCTCAATTGCAAATACCACCGCAGCATCGAGCACCCGACCACCAGCCGGGTGCTCGGCGCCATGTTCGCCGATGAGCGTCACTTCGCCCATCACGCCGCCTTGCCCGCGGTCGCCCAGTTCGGCGACGAAGGCGCGGCGAATCACACGCGCTTTTGCCGCGACTACGGCGAGGCGGGCGTCGAGTTCTTCGTCTATGGCCGCAGCGCCTTCGACACCCGTTACCCGGCGCCGCAGAAGTATCCCGCGCGCCAGACCCTCGAAGCCTCCCGTGCCGTGGCCCGGCTGCATGGCCTGCACGATGATGGCGTGGTCTACGCGCAGCAGAATCCCGCCGTCATCGATCAGGGCGTGTTCCATAACGATGTGATCGCGGTAGGCAATGGCGAGGTGCTGTTCCACCATGAAGACGCGTTTCTGAACAGCGACGCGGTGCTTGCCGAGTTGCGGGCTAAACTGGCCAGCAAGGGCGGTCGTTTCCAGTCCATCCGCGTGCCACGCGCGGCCGTGACGGTGGAGGACGCGGTGCGCTCCTACCTTTTCAACAGCCAGCTGCTGACACGCGCCGACGGCTCGATGCTGCTGGTGGTGCCAGAAGAATGCCGCAACAACGAGCGGGTCTGGCATTACCTGACACAGCTCACCGGCCAGAACGGGCCGGTCGCCGAGGTCAAGGTGTTCGACCTCAAGCAGAGCATGCAGAACGGCGGCGGGCCGGCGTGCCTGCGTTTGCGCGTCGCCCTGAATGAAACTGAACTGGCGGCGGTCAACCCAGGCGTTATCATGACCGCGCCGCTGTACGACACGCTGCTCCATTGGGTCGACAGGCATTACCGCGACCGCATGAGCGACGCGGACCTCGCCGACCCGCAGTTGCTGGTCGAGTGCCGAGCGGCACTGGATGAACTGACCCAGATCCTCAAGCTGGGCTCGGTCTATCCTTTCCAACGCCAACCTTGAAGAGAGAATTCGATATGTCCGACGCCCTGCAGCTGATCCTTGAAGACGACGACGGTACCCAGCTGGAAACGTCCTGCACGCGCTTTGCCGTGGTCTGGCAAGGCAAGGAGGTGTGGATCCAGCAGGACGGTCGCGGCCAGCTGCTGATCGGTGTCGATGTCGACGAAGACGACACCGAGTACGCCAACCTGCTGCTGCGCCCGATGGCCACCAACCTGGTCAGCCTGCAGCTGGAAATGGAGCCGGCCGAAGCGGGTGACGATGATCACGTGCACGGCCCTGACTGCGGTCATCAACACTAAGGAGCCGCCATGCTCGCCCTCGGCAAATTGCTTGACCTGACCCTCGCCGACCATGAGCCGGCCGAGAAGACCCAAGTGACAGTCGAAGGCGTACGCTTGCGCTGGCTGGGCGAGGGGGCACTGGAAATACGGCCCCCAGAGGCGCGGGACAACGGCATGGACCTGCTTCTGTCGGCGGGTATCCACGGCAACGAAACCGCGCCGATCGAGCTGCTCGACGCCTTGCTGCATGGGGTGGCCCGCGGTGATATCAAGCCGCGGGCGCGGGTGCTGTTCCTGTTTGGCAACCCCCAGGCGATCCGCCGGGGCGAACGGTTCATCGAGCAGGACATCAACCGCCTGTTCAATGGCCGGCACGAGCTGTCCAGCGGTTTCGAGGCGCTGCGCGCCGGCGAGCTGGAACAGTTTGCCCGGGTGTTCTTCAGCCTTCCGGGCCGCACCCGCCTGCACTACGACCTGCACACCGCCCTTCGCGGCTCGAAGATCGAGCAGTTCGCCCTCTATCCCTACAAGGATGGCCGCCAGCATTCCCGCCGGGAACTGGCGCGCCTGCACGCGGCGGGCATGGAGGCGGTGCTGCTGCAGAGCAAGCCCTCGATCACCTTCAGCGCCTTTACCTACGAGCAGCTGGAGGCCGAGGCCTTTACCCTGGAACTGGGCAAGGCGCGTCCCTTCGGGCAGAACGAACAGGTCAACCTCGACCTGCTGCACGTGCGGATCAGGCAGTTGATCGAAGGCAACGAGCCCGAGACCGACCAGCGACTCGACGGCTTGCAGCTGTTCAGTGTCGCTCGCGAGATCATCAAGCACAGCGACAGCTTCCACCTGCACCTGCCGGCCGACATCGAAAACTTCTCGGAGTTGAGCAAAGGCTACCTGCTGGCCGAAGACCTGGCCGAGACGCGCTGGATAGTCGAGGAGGAGGGCGCGCGCATCATCTTCCCCAATCCCAAGGTCCGCAACGGCCTGCGCGCGGGACTTCTCGTGGTGCCCGACTCCGGGCAGCACCTGGCCTGACCGCCGCCACAGGATCGTGCAGCAGCACGGCGTGTGAGATGGTACTGTGACAAACCGTCCGATCGGCGGTTTCGATCGCATAAACACACTGCACCGAGATTGCAGGACCGATATAATGCGGCCCTTTGCCGTCGTTTCGTCAATTTGACGCAGGCCGCCGTTTCCGTGGAAGAACCTATGAAAAGCGCAGAAATCCGTGAAGCCTTCCTTCGCTTCTTCGAAGAGCAGGGACATACCCGAGTTGCCTCCAGCTCCTTGATTCCGGGCAATGACCCGACCCTGCTGTTTACCAACGCGGGCATGAACCAGTTCAAGGACTGCTTCCTCGGCCAGGAAAAACGCGCCTACACCCGTGCCGCCAGCAGCCAGAAGTGCGTGCGTGCCGGTGGCAAGCACAACGACCTGGAAAACGTCGGCTACACCGCCCGTCACCACACTTTCTTCGAAATGCTGGGCAACTTCAGCTTCGGCGACTACTTCAAGCGTGACGCGATCACCTTCGCCTGGACCTTCCTGACCTCCGACAAGTGGCTCAACCTGCCCAAGGAGAAGCTCTGGGTAACGGTCTACGCGAGCGACGACGAAGCCTACGACATCTGGACCAAGGAAGTCGGCGTGCCCGCCGAGCGCATGGTGCGCATCGGTGACAACAAGGGCGCCCCGTACGCCTCCGACAACTTCTGGACCATGGGCGACACCGGCCCGTGCGGCCCGTGCACGGAGATCTTCTACGACCACGGCGCCGACATCTGGGGCGGTCCGCCCGGCTCGCCTGAAGAAGACGGCGACCGCTACATCGAGATCTGGAACAACGTCTTCATGCAGTTCAACCGCACCGCCGATGGCGTGCTGCACCCGCTGCCCGCCCCGTCGGTGGACACCGGCATGGGCCTGGAGCGCATCAGCGCGGTCATGCAGCATGTGCATTCGAACTACGAGATTGACCTGTTCCAGAACCTGCTCGCCGCCGCCGCCAAGGCCATTGGCTGCAGCAACGATGCCCAGCCGTCGCTCAAGGTGGTCGCCGACCACATCCGTTCGTGCGGTTTCCTGATCGCCGATGGCGTGCTGCCATCCAACGAAGGCCGTGGCTACGTGCTGCGCCGCATCATTCGCCGCGCCTGCCGCCACGGCAACAAGCTGGGCGCCAAGGGCAGCTTCTTCCACCAGATCGTTGCCGCCCTGGCCGCCGAGATGGGCGAAGCCTTCCCTGAGCTCAAGACCCAGCAGGCGCACATCGAGCGCGTCCTCAAGACCGAGGAAGAGCAGTTCGCCAAGACCCTGGAGCAGGGCCTGAAGATCCTCGAGCAGGACCTGGCCCAGCTGCAAGGCGAAGTGGTTCCGGGCGACGTGGTGTTCAAGCTGTACGACACCTACGGCTTCCCGATGGACCTGACCGCGGACATCGCCCGCGAGCGCAGCCTGACCATCGACGAAGCGGGCTTCGAGCGCGAAATGGACGCCCAGCGTGAGCGCGCCCGTTCCGCCAGCGCCTTCGGCATGGACTACAACAGCCTGGTCAAGGTCGACGTGGCCACAGAATTCCTGGGTTACGCCGCGACCGAAGCCCAGGCCAAGGTCGTTGCGCTGTACCGCGAAGGCCGGCAGGTCGAGCAGCTGGCTGAAGGCGAGGAGGGTGTCGTGGTCCTCGACCGCACCCCGTTCTACGCCGAATCCGGCGGCCAGATCGGCGACAACGGCTACCTGCAGGCAAACGGCGTGCGCTTCGACGTGCGTGACACCACCAAGACCGGTGGCGCGTTCCTGCACCACGGCGTGGTCGCCAGCGGTGCCCTGAGCGTCGGTGCGCAGATCGAAGCCCGCGTCGATGCCGACGTGCAGAAGGCCACCTCGCTGAACCACTCGGCCACCCACTTGCTGCACGCCGCGCTGCGCCAGGTGCTGGGCGACCACGTGCAACAGAAAGGCTCGCTGGTCGACAGCCAGCGCCTGCGTTTCGACTTCAGCCACTTCGAGTCGATCAAGCCAGAGCAGATCAAGGCCCTGGAAGACATCGTCAACCGCGAAGTGCGCAAGAACACCGATGTAGAGACCGAAGAAACCGATATCGACACCGCCAAGGCCAAAGGCGCCATGGCGCTGTTCGGCGAGAAATACGGCGACAGCGTGCGCGTGCTGAGCATGGGCGGCGACTTCTCGGTCGAGCTGTGCGGCGGCATTCACGTCAAGCGCACCGGTGACATCGGCCTGTTCAAGATCATCAGCGAAGGTGGCGTGGCTTCCGGCGTGCGCCGTATCGAGGCGATCACTGGCGCCGCGGCACTGGCTTACCTCAATGGTGCCGAAGAGCAGCTCAAGGAAGCCGCGCAGCTGGTCAAGGGCAGCCGCGACAATCTGATCGACAAGCTCTCGGCGGTGATCGAGCGCAACCGCCAGCTGGAAAAACAGCTGGAGCAACTGCAGGCCAAGGCCGCCAGCGCCGCCGGAGACGATCTCTCCAATGGCGCGGTCGAGGTCAAGGACGCCAAGGTGCTCGCCGCCCGCCTGGACGGGCAGGACGGCAAGGCGCTGCTGGCGCTGGTCGACCAGTTGAAGAACAAGCTCGGCCGCGCAGTGATCCTGCTCGGCAGTGTGCATGAGGACAAGGTCGTGCTGGTTGCCGGCGTGACCAAGGACCTGACCGGCCAACTCAAAGCCGGTGATCTGATGAAGCAAGCCGCTGCTGCGGTGGGAGGCAAGGGCGGTGGCCGTCCGGACATGGCCCAGGGTGGTGGTGTCGACGCCGCGGCCCTGGACAGCGCTCTGGCCCTGGCCGTGCCTTTCGTCGAGCAGGGTCTTTAAGATGCCCGCGGCCGGTGGTCTAGTCACCGGCCGCGGCATGTTGGATTGTTTATTGGGTGCCCATTCATGGGCTGAGGCGGCATTGAAATGGCGTTGATCGTACAGAAATTTGGCGGCACCTCTGTCGGCTCCATCGAGCGGATCGAGCAGGTTGCCGACAAGATCAAGAAATTCCGTGAAGGCGGCGATGACCTGGTGGTTGTGCTGTCGGCCATGAGCGGCGAAACCAACCGCCTGATCGACCTGGCCAGGCAGATCACCGACCAGCCGGTTCCTCGTGAACTGGACGTGATCGTCTCGACCGGCGAGCAGGTGACCATCGCGCTGCTGGCCATGGCCTTGATGAAGCGTGGCGTGCCGGCGGTGTCCTACACCGGCAACCAGGTGCGGATCCTCACCGACAGCGCGCACAACAAGGCGCGCATCCTGCAGATCGACGACCAGAAGATCCGCGCCGACCTGAACGCCGGGCGCGTGGTGGTCGTGGCAGGCTTCCAGGGTGTCGACGAGCACGGCAACATCACCACCCTGGGCCGCGGCGGTTCCGACACCACGGGTGTGGCGCTGGCCGCCGCGCTCAAGGCTGACGAGTGCCAGATCTACACCGACGTCGATGGCGTCTACACCACCGATCCACGCGTGGTGGCCCAGGCTCGCCGCCTGGAGAAGATCACCTTCGAGGAGATGCTGGAAATGGCCAGCCTCGGCTCCAAGGTGCTGCAGATCCGTTCGGTCGAGTTCGCCGGCAAGTACAACGTCCCGCTGCGCGTGCTGCACAGCTTCAAGGAGGGTCCGGGTACCCTCATTACCATTGATGAAGAGGAATCCATGGAACAGCCGATCATTTCCGGCATCGCCTTCAACCGCGATGAGGCCAAGCTGACCATCCGCGGCGTACCGGATACCCCGGGCGTTGCCTTCAAGATCCTCGGCCCGATCAGTGCCGCGAACATTGAAGTCGATATGATCGTGCAAAATGTTTCGCACGATAACACCACCGACTTCACCTTCACCGTGCACCGCAACGAGTACGAGAAGGCCCAGGCCGTCCTCGAAAACACCGCTCGCGAAATCGGCGCGCGCGTGGTGAGCGGCGACACCAAGATCGCCAAGGTCTCGATCGTCGGCGTCGGCATGCGTTCGCACGCAGGCGTCGCCAGCCGCATGTTCGAAGCCCTGGCCAAGGAGAGCATCAATATCCAGATGATCTCCACCTCCGAGATCAAGGTCTCGGTGGTGATCGAGGAGAAGTACCTGGAGCTGGCCGTGCGAGCCTTGCACACCGCCTTCGAACTTGACGCCCCCGCTCGACAGAGCGAGTAAGGCGCTGCCTGGAAGGGCGCGGCTTGCCGCGCCCTTCGCGTTTCTGGCTTGTGCCGGCAATCCTGTCCTTTTGCCTGCGCGAGTTGCTTCACAGGCCTGGTCGCCGCCTCCGGTAGGGGAGTGGAGGTCCGGGCCTTCTACAGACTGTTGTCCCTGAATGAATTGCTTGGAGAGAAAACTATGCTGATTCTGACTCGTCGGTGCGCCGAGAGCTTGATCATTGGCGATGGCGAGATCACCGTGACGGTGCTTGGCGTCAAAGGAAACCAGGTGCGTATTGGCGTCAGCGCCCCTAAGGAAGTGGCCGTTCACCGCGAGGAAATCTACCTGCGGATCAAGAACGAGAAAGACGAAGAACCAAGCCTTTAATTTTTATCGAGTTTTTTTTAAAAAAGGGTTTGCAAACGGGGAAGCCTCTGGTTATTATACGCCCCGTGTTGCGGAGAGGTGGCCGAGTGGCCGAAGGCGCTCCCCTGCTAAGGGAGTATACCTCACAAGGGTATCGGGGGTTCGAATCCCCCCTTCTCCGCCATTATTCAAATGTAGGGCGCTGTACACTGGCTTAACCGCTAAGTCGTTGAAATTAAACGAAAAAATGGTTGCAAAGCTGAAATAGCGAACTATAATGCGCAACATGGACTCATAGCTCAGCTGGATAGAGTACTCGGCTACGAACCGAGCGGTCGCAGGTTCGAATCCTGCTGAGTCCACCATATAATGAAGTTGCCTGGCAAGGCCGGTCGATTTCGTTAAAACCAGTGGTAATCTGGTCTAAAACTACCACTCTGGACTCATAGCTCAGCTGGATAGAGTACTCGGCTACGAACCGAGCGGTCGCAGGTTCGAATCCTGCTGAGTCCACCATACAATAGAGCTGGCTGGTCACCCAGGCAGCTTTGTTTCAACCAGTGGTAATCTGGTCTAAAACTACCCACTCTGGACTCATAGCTCAGCTGGATAGAGTACTCGGCTACGAACCGAGCGGTCGCAGGTTCGAATCCTGCTGAGTCCACCATACAGCAGAAAGCCCGCTCTCGTAGCGGGCTTTCTGCTTTCCGGCATTCCAGTTCTGGCTGCCTTCCGCGCCCCTCAATCCGCACCTCGTGTGTTCTTCTGCCTGTGCATGCCGTCGCACTCATGGTCGTGAGCATTGTCATAGCTTCACACCGTAAACGCTTGTTATCGCCAAAAATTTAAGCGCTGCGACAGATGAGGCAGTGTATGATTGCGCCCGTCAGCCCCGCCGGGGCTTGTGGAATACCACCATGGACTTACCCAGTAGTTACTCAATAGCCCGATTTGCCAATCATGATCTGATCGATTGATTCTCCCGGCGTGCTCCGCTGCTGGGAGTGGAGTTCGCCTATGACCGAAGTCGAAGTAAAAAAATCTCAAGACAGCTTGCAGGACCGCCTTGCTCAGGTGGTCGATCTTCTGCAGCGTCAACGCGTGATCGAAGATCTCACTCACCGTCAGGAAGGGCACCACCAGGACCTGGTCGAGAACCTCGTTCACCGGCAGAACCTGGTAGAGCTGCAACGCAAGCTCGACGACCTGCACTCCGCAGACGTCGCCTATATCCTCGAAGCCTTGCCCCTCGATGACCGTCTGACGGTATGGCAGCTGGTCAAGGCCGAGCGCGACGGCGACATCCTGCTCGAAGTGTCCGACGCCGTGCGGGAAAACCTGATCGCCGACATGGACGATCACGAGCTTCTGGCTGCCGCCAAGGAAATGGACGCCGACGAACTCGCCGACCTCGCCCCCGAGCTGCCGCGCGACGTTGTCCACGAGCTGATGGAAACCCTCGATGCCCAGCAGCGCGAGCGTGTGCGTTCAGCCCTGAGCTACGACGAGGACCAGGTCGGCGCGCTGATGGACTTCGAGATGGTCACCATCCGCGAAGACGTCAGCCTTGAAGTGGTGCTGCGCTACCTGCGCAGGCTCAAGGAGCTGCCCGGGCATACCGACAAGCTGTTCGTGGTCGACAGCGATGGCATCCTCAAGGGCGTGTTGCCGATCAAGCGCCTGCTGGTGAACGATCCGGAAAAGATGGTCACCGAGGTCATGGCCAGCGACCCTGTCAGCTTCCACCCTGATGAGGACGCCTACGATGCCGCCCAGGCGTTCGAGCGCTACGACCTGGTATCCGCGCCGGTTGTGGACAAGAGCAACCACCTGATCGGCCGCCTGACCATCGACGAGATGGTCGACCTGATTCGTGAAGAGAGCGAAAGCGAAGTATTGAACATGGCGGGCCTGCGCGAGGAAGAAGACATCTTCGCCTCGGTATGGCGTTCGCTGCGCAACCGCTGGGCATGGCTTGCCATCAACCTGATCACCGCCTTCCTGGCATCGCGCGTCATCGGCCTGTTCGAAGGCTCGATCGAGAAGCTCGTGGCGCTGGCCGCGCTGATGCCGATTGTCGCGGGCATCGGTGGCAACTCCGGCAACCAGACCATCACCATGATCGTTCGGGCCATGGCTCTGGACCAGGTCAGCCCCGGCAACACTTCACGGCTGATGCGCAAGGAGCTTGCGGTGTCCTTGCTCAACGGCATCATCTGGGGCGGCGTCATCGGCGTCGTGGCCTATGTGCTCTACGACAGTTGGTCGCTGGGCTTGGTGATGACGGCAGCCATGACGCTGAACTTGCTGCTGGCCGCATTGATGGGCGTGCTGATCCCCATGACCCTCGCGCGTCTGGGCCGGGATCCGGCCATGGGGGCGAGCGTGATGATCACTGCCGTGACCGACAGCGGCGGTTTCTTTATCTTCCTTGGCCTGGCGACTGTCTTCCTGCTCTGATCGCCAGGTGAGCGCACACAAAAAAGCCAGCTTACGCTGGCTTTTTCATGCCTGTGTCACGGCAAATCAGGAAGCGTCGGCCGCCATTTCAACGTCATGTGCAATCAATGCAACCAGGGCGTTTTGCTGTCGATGGGACAACTGGCGGAAACGTTGCAGCAGTTCGCGTTCGTGCAGCGACAACTCGGGGCTGTCCAGGCGCATGCTCAGTTCATCACCCAGAGCACCTTCCTGGATAAGGCTTTGCTCAAGACGCGCGATGATTTCGGAGTTCATGCTGCGGTGATGGTTGCGCGCTACCTCGGCGATGCGCTCACGCATTCCGTCAGGCAGGCGGACGACAAACTTGTCAGCAGTGCGGCTCGAGTAGATAGCCTGTTTCATTGGGCGCATATAATTGACCGGTCTTGTAGTTCAGGGGAAGCGGTTCTCAAAATTGGCCGCACGATGGGATGTACGACCGTCGCGTTGACAAAATGTTCAACCCATACTGCGAATTAGGTGCCCATCATGCCTCAAGGTCGCCGTTTCCTTGGCGTCAAATCTGTGACAAATAGTGATCTGGATAAAGGCTTAGTGCCAGTACCAATTATCAGAAATGAGCACTGGTTTGAAAAGATTTGCTCGCGCTCCGGTCACTTGCATTTCAATCCTTTGTCGTGAAATCCGGATACACGACGGCAAAGGACAAGGAAAACACCTAGAATGCGCAGGTTCCCCCTCTACTGAGCATAGTGGCTATGCAGCATGACGCAAGCGCGCGGCGCAATCAGGATTCTTCCGGCCGGTTGATCTACCTCATGGGGCCTTCCGGGGCCGGCAAGGATTCCCTGATCGAGATGTCGCGGGCACGGCTACTCGCGGCCGGCGTCGGCGTGGCGCGTCGGGTGATCACCCGTTCCGCGGAGGCGAAAGGGGAAGACGCGATCGGCGTGTCGGTCGATGAGTTCGCCAGGTTGAAAGCGGCTGGCGCGCTAGCCCTCGACTGGCAGGCCAACGGGCTGGCCTATGGCATTCCGGCGAGTATCGATGCATCGCTGGAGGAGGGCATGCATGTGCTGGTCAATGGCTCTCGGGCTTACCTTGGCCATGCACGAGCCCGCTATCCCGACCTGCTGGCCATTCAGCTGGAGGTTGATCCGGCGGTTTTGCGACAGCGATTACTGGCGAGGGCGCGGGAGCCGGTCGTGCAGATCGAGCAGCGGCTCGTACGCGGGCACCAGTTGCAGCGGGTACAGGACGGCTCGGTGCGAGCATTGGACAATTCGGGCGCGCTGGAAGATGCCGCGCGGGGGCTTATGCGCATTCTGCGCGAGGAAGGCCTGGTTGCCGAGTGATTGCAGACCTCAGAACGAAACACGATCCGACGACAGTCGCTGGATGTGCGCGGGTGCGTCTCCCATCACTGCCTGGCGTGCCGAGAGGGCTGGGGTCTGCTTGAGCTGGGCAACCTGGTCCGCGGCGCCACCAAACTGGCTCAGGCCGATCACGGTGGTCAGGGCCAGAACGTTCAACAGAACCAGTGCAGTGTTCATCGGGGGTATCTCCGGCTAAGGGGTGACGGGTACCACTACGCTTCCCGATTGATGAAGCACTCGGCGTGCCAAGCTGAAATCTTTAAAAAAATCCTTTTAAATCAGTTGTTTATCACTGGTGTTACACACTGCGCGCCTTGCACTTTGCATTCTGCACGATGCCCACCGTTGCAGCTTGCACGATGGGTCAACTTGTACCTGGCAGGACTACGGGCAAAAAGCCCGATTGAACGCATGACAAATGGCACGTCGGTGGTTAACATGCTGGCCGTCGTTTCATGCAGCGCTTGCTGCCGACGCGTGTGTCTCAGTAGCTCAATTGGATAGAGCATCCCCCTCCTAAGGGGAAGGTTGCAGGTTCGAACCCTGCCTGGGACACCATATTTCTCAAGCTTTTCAGCATGTTCACCCGATAGGGGGCATTTCGACTGAATCGCAATGCCTCCAGTGCTGTGATTCTCCATGGCAGGCATTTTGAAGCTCCTTCCTTGACTGCGCCCAGGCTGATTTGGTTGACCAGGAAGTCTTTGAGTCTTTCCATCGCTTCCGTGACGCGCATCCAGGCCCTCGAACGCTGTAACGGGTTGTTGGCGTGCGAGGGCAAGCCGGGTTCGCGAGTGTTAGCGCTGATTTACCGGCTGTGCTTCTTCAGCTATGGATGGTCAGCGGCATTTGGGATGGTGAGTTTGTCTTTCGCCCCCAACGCAACTCTCATTGTTCTGACCTGTTCCGAGGTAACAGACGGTGCCTGGTTGCCCCATGAATTTCGGATGTAGTTGAGAATTTCCGAAACTTCTCTGTCGCTCATTTTCCAGGCAAAGGATGGCATCCCTGCAGCTGTCTGGCGGGCTTGCGTGTGTGGGGCTCTCGCGCCCATAAGCATAGCGTGGATCAGGTTCGTGGGGTCATTGGACGCGATACGATGGTTGCCCGCGAAGGCGGTCACCATGCCTTCGATCCCTTCACCGTCCAACCCGTGACAAGCTGAGCAGTTGACCTCATAGCCGAGCGCAGCCGCTTTTACACTGTTCGCATTCATTTCCATCGGCATACCTGGTTTTAGATCGGAAGCAGGCAGTGACTTCAGGTACTCGCCGATGGCTATGAGATCATGTTGGGTATAGTGTTGAAACGAATGCTCGACTGCTTCTGCCATCGGGCCTGCAGCTACTGCCACGCCGTCAGAGCCTGTTTGCAAATAGAGCGCTAACTGTTCGATTGACCAGTCGCCTAGTCCCGTCTGGTGGTTAGGGGTGATGTCTGGCGCATGCCAAGTGCCCAATCTTGCGCCCTGCATATAGGCGTCTGTGCGTTCACCGCCAAGCAGATTTCGCGGCGTGTGGCATGTACCGCAGTGCGCAGGGCCGTCCGTCAGGTATTTTCCTCGGTTCCAACTTTCGGTCTGCGTAACCTCGGTGATATATCGGCTGTTGTCGAAGAACAGCATGTCCCAGCCGGCCATGGCAAGGCGCATGTTGTAGGGGAAGTTCATACCCGCGTTTTCGTCTATCTCCTTTTTCACAGGAGCGATAGTGGACATGAAGGCCCAGAGGTCATGCATGTCCTGGTCATTGAGCTTGGTATAGGCGGGGTAGGGCATCGCCGGGTACAACAGGCCGTGCGAGCCAATGCCTTGGCGGACGGCATTGAAGAAGTCCCGTTCTGTCATGGCGCCGATGCCGGTCTGCTTGTCCGGGGTGATGTTCGAGGTGATCAGCGAGCCGAAAGGCGTATCGATCTTGTAGCCGCCGGCGAAGTTCGGCTTGTGACACGCCGCGCAGTCCGAGAGTCGCATTACGTACTCACCCCGGGTTATAGCGGCCTGATCGGTGCTTTGGAACTCGGCGAGTGGCACTGTGTTGTCGGCGACATCGGAGCGCGAGGTGTCAAACGTACGCCAGGCCATCCAGCCAGCACCGGCAGCGGCTATGCACCCCGCCAAGGCCGCTACCTTAATGATTTTTTTCCAGTTCATCATTGCTCAATCAAACCTTGACCAGTGCACCAGGATTCTTGAAATAGGTTTCGTGGATAGCTCTCGCGGCCCGGATGGCCAGGGCGCCCACGGTGATGGTCGGGTTGTACCCGCCATTATTCGGGAAGGCCGAAGCGCCTACGACAAACAGGTTGTGTGCATCCCAGCTCTGGAGATAAGGGTTGACGGCTGACGTCGTCGGGTCGGCGCCCATTACCGCTCCACCTATGGTGTGCGAGCTGTGCTGCGAATACGGGTTCCAGCTCTTCTCGCCCTGGTTCTCGACGATGATGTCCTTGCCGCCGGCCTCTTTCATGATTCTCACGGCACGTTCGGTCACGAAGTCGAGCATGTTGGTGTCGTTGCGGTTCCAGTCGAAGGTCAAGCGCAGCAGGGGCTGACCATGCCGGTCTTTGTAGGTCGGATCGAGATCCAGGTAGGCGTCGCGAACCGGCATGGAGGTGCCTTGGCAGAAGATGCCACCGTACTGCTGGTAATCACGGGAGTAGGCTTTCTTCCACTCAGTCCCCCAACGCTTGGTACCGGGGCGCACAGTGTTGGCGTTCTGGATTGGGCGGCCGTTTGTGGAGTAGCCCATGATCCCCGCACCACCAATGAAATCCAGGTTGGAGTGGTCGAAGTTGTCACCATTGAAATCATCGATCTGGACGGCCAAAGCGCCACCGCCGATGAAGGGGTTCATGTAGCTGTCGTCGAAGAAGCCAGTGACTGTTGAGCACGTCTGGTAGTTGTAGTTGCGGCCGATCGTCCCCCGCCCAGTGCGAGGGTCGTATTGTTCCCCTACCCGCGACAGGAGCATCAAGCGGACGTTGTCCATCTGGTAGGCCGTGATGCACACCACGTCTGCGGGCTGGAAGCCTTCGACGCCCTCCTTGGTGATGAACTTGACGCCTTTCACGGTTTTGCCGTCGTCATGTTTGACCGCATGCAGCACTTCGGTTTCGCTCAGTAGCGTGAAGTTGGGCCGACGCATCAGAGCAGGAAGGATGCATGCCTGTGGCGACGACTTGGAGAAGTTGCCACAACCGTGGAAGTCGCAGAAACCACAGTAAGTGCATGGCCCCATGGTCACACCCAGCGGGTTAACGAACGCCTGGGAAATGTTGCCGGCTGGAATCGTAAAAGGGTGGTAACCCATGCGCGTGGATGCGTCCCGGAACGTGCGCATCCAATGCGTATCTTTCAAAGGAGGGGTTGGATACTCACGCGAGCGCGGCCCTTCGAAAGGGTTGCCGCCTGGTCTGATCTCGCCATTGATGTTGCCAGCGACGCCTGACGTGCCAGCGATACGCTCGAAGCGGTCATAGTAGGGTGCCATGTCCTCATAGGTGACGCCCCAGTCCTGCAATTGCAGTCCCTCCATTTTGGCAGCACCGTAGCGCTCACGAGTCTGAGTGGCGACCTGGAAGTCCCAAGGCGAGAAGCGCCAGGACATGCCCGCCCAGTGAGCGCCTGCACCACCTACATTCCATCCATACTGGAATGCAGACCAGCTCCGGACGGGGGCTGCCTGTTGATCAAGGCGGTTACGGAAGGTTGTTGTTTCAACGCTCATGGGCTGCAGCAGTTCTCGACGTGTTGTCCAACGCAGCTCGTCAGGATCGACCGCAGGCGGAAAGTCGGTGGAAGTGTCGCGCCATGCGCCGCGTTCAATCGCGACGACATTCAAGCCCGCGCGGGTCAGCTCTTCGGCCATGACCGAACCTGCCCAGCCTAAGCCGCAGATCACGACGTCGGCCCTGGGACGTGGATTACTCATGTTTGTTTCCTCAGGTTCAATCGGCCGGGATAAGGCTTACTGGTATCAGACTTAGATTTTCACCACGACGATCGATGTACGGTCGATAGTCGTAGCGGGCGCCGGGGAAGCCGATCATCTTCCATCCCGCCATGTCGCGATTGCCGCCATAGACAGGATCGGAGAGATAGCCTTCACGAACGTTTTGCAGCAGAAGCTCAAAGAATCCCTTGCTATCGATGTCGCTGCCTAAGCTGATCGTTCCTGCTTCCAGCTGTGTGAGGAGAGTGTCGATTTGCTCATTAGTGAGTTCGACGAACGCTTTGCCAAAATTCTTCTCCGCATAGCGTTGTAAAGCCGTTAGCCCGACTCGGTATCGCACCAGGGGTGTGGCGAGAAACTGCGGAGTGCCCATGAGTTTCATTTCATTTTCGGGGCTGATGGGGCCTTCCAGGTAGAGAGCCTTGCCGGATCCGTAATCGCCAGCGAGTTGGCTATCGATGAACTCCAAGCATCCTGCTTGAGTGGCTGATGGGCCGTATTCATCAGCTGGCAGGAGGCGGTCATAAACCGCGCCTAGCGTTTTGCGTTCGAGTACGGTGAGCACAAGAAAACCGCCTGTTCGAACGGCAGGCTTCGGCATGTGGTCATCACTAAGCTGGGTTTCGTGGGGGACACCTTTGAGCTCCGCTGCGCTGAGGCTGGGGGCCACAGCTAGCGAAGCTGCGATGGTGCCCAAAGAAAAGAGGGCTTCTCTTCGGTTCATTCGCGGATCCTACAAGGCAGTAATACGTGGAGTTTTTTTTAGAATTGGGTCTGCACCTGGAGGCCGGCGACCCAGGTGTTATCAACCTCGCGCTGGCCATCAGGGTTTTTGAGGTATTGAAGGTTGGGAAGGACGCTGAGCCAGCCAGTAACCTGGGCTCGATAGTTGAGCTCGGCTACGTACATGGTGTGCTGCTCAGGCACATATCCGGCGTCCTCAAAAGTGGCACCGCTTTGTTCGTTCGCTGTTTTCGCGTTGCGCAGGAAGCGTGAGCTGCCATGAATCCGAGCTGCGCCAAAACCAATGGTGTCGGCAGGGCGGATGTCAAACAGGCCTTTGTAAAGCAAGGCTACTTTTTGATAACTGTCGACTGGTGTGCTCGCGCGATCCATGAAGGTAGCGCTGGCGACGACTGTCAGGCCGCGTGAAGTGTCACCGGCCACGGAGGTCAGTTGCTGTTTGGCGACGACCCATGAACCGTGTCGGCTGGAGTTGGTGCGGTAGTCAGCACCCGTGATCGCAGCGGGTTGGTTGTTGATGTCTTTGTAGACATCCGGGGCCCCGGCAGTGCTGTGGTAGTAGCCAACTCGATATTCCCCTGGAAGCTGGTTCACGGACGGTGTCCAGACTAACTCAACCGGCACGAGCGTACCGGTGGTGCCCTTCACATTCACTTTCAGGCCGTTATCGTTGTCCAGGTTGGATGGGTTTACGTTGTAGGCCCCGATCTGTGTGTAGATCTCGTCGGTGATGCGATAGCGTAGGCGGGCTGCCCATTGGCTGATCGGGCCGTTGTGGATGCTGTCCACATAATTGCCGGGCTGCGAGCCACAGAAAGCCAGGTTCTGGAAGACGCAGTCCTCGGCGGCAAACTCATCACTCACCGCGTAGCGACCGGCTTTGAGATTGATCTTGTCATCGAGCCAGCCCTTGCTCAGCCATAGCTGCCCGATGCGGGTTACGCTCCCCCGCCCATTGATCTCTTGTGTTGCGTTGAAGCTTTTGGCTCGTGGATCGCTGGTGATTTCATCGAGCTCCGATCCATTGCGGTTGGAGAGGGCCAAGCTGAATTTTGTCTCTTCCCATCCTGCCAATTTTTCCAAGTCTACAGACAGACCCAGAGTGAATTGATCGGAGTAGCGAGTCACATGATGGTGAGGTTCATAACCACCGCGAAGGTTTGAAGCAGACTCTCCTACGTAGCCCATCTTGAGGTCTACGCCTTTCTCCAGCAGTTCCGTGCGAAGTCCGCCCCAGTCTCCGGTCATCCATCGCGAGTCTACGGCGAAGGCGTCATCCGCTTGGGATATCGTGGCCCAGCCTGATACCGTGCAGGCCGAAATTGCAAAGGCAGCGATGCGAATACGCAGGGCGAGCGGAGAGATCTTGATGTCCATGTTTTGGCTTCTTCCAAGGGTTACAAAATTGGCTGCGCTTTTTGGTGTTGTGTGCGGCCAAGGGGAGGTAGTGCCGCACTGCTGTGAGTGCGGCAGTTGGTGCTTAATGATTGAGCCAGTGGTCTGCGCCTAGCTGCTCACGGGCAGTTTTCACATCGGACGTAGACACCCCCAGAGCGCTATTGCCCCAGCTGTTGCGGATGTAGGTCAGGACGGCAGCGATGTCTTCGTCGGCCATCTTCCAGTCAAAACGGGGCATGCCCGCACCGGTGGGATTGCCTTCGGTCACCGGACCTTCGGCACCCATCAGTACCACGTTCAGGAGGCTTGAAGGATCGATGGCGTTAACCTGCGCGCTGCCTGCGAAAGCAGGAATCATGTTCCGTACACCCGTACCGTCTGCACGGTGGCAAGCCTCGCACTGGGTCTGCATCACGCGCTTGCCAGTCACCATCCTAGGGTCGGTTGCAGCGATGGCGGCAGGACGAACTTCCTTGCTGGCCGGTATTTGTTTGAGGTAGGCAGCAATCGCCTGTAGGTCACCTTCCGTGAGGTACTGAGTCGAGTTCTCCACGGCCTCCATCATTGGGCCCGAAGCAACGGCTTGATGATTTGCACCGGTCTTGAGGTAAGTGAGGATGGCGTCAGTTGTCCATCGGCCTAGGCCGACGTGCTGGTTGGGCGTGAGATCCGGAGCATGCCAGCCTTGTAGTGTCCCACCTTGCAGGGCAGCAGGGACGTCGCCACCGAGCAGATTCTTGCCGGTATGGCAGGCCGCGCAGTGTCCCGGGCCGTTGACCAGGTAGTCGCCTCGGTTGATCAGCGCAGTGACACCTGGCACTGGCGTGAATTGCTTGTCCTGGAAGAACAGCAGGTTCCAACCCGCCAGCAGGAAGCGCTGGTTGAACGGGAACGGTAGCTCGTTCTCCACCACAACCTGCTTGACCGGGGCGATGGTGCGCATGTAAGCCCACAGATCCGCCATGTCCTGGTCGGTCATCTTGGCATAAGCGGGGTAGGGCATTGCGGGATACAGGTAGCCATCGCGCCCGATACCGTGACGGACAGCCTTGTCGAACTCTTCGAGTGTCCAGGAGCCAATACCGGTCTCTTTATCCTGGGTGATGTTCGAGGCTTTGATCACACCGAAAGGTGTTTGCAGCTTGTAGCCGCCGGCATAAATGGTTTTACCAGGCACGGTGTGGCAGGCGGCACAGTCGCCCATGGCTGCAACGTACTTCCCACGCTCGACCTGAGCCGCACTGCTCCCCGCCAGCTCAACCTGAATCGCGGGAAAGGTACGGTTTTCACCATTCTTGGCATACGTAAGGAAACCCACAAAGCCGATTACTCCGCAGCCGACAACTGTAGCCACGATGGTCTTGATTTTCTTCAAGTGCATCTCCTCAGCGAGTCAGCAGGCCAGGTTGGCGGATGTAATCGTTGATGATCGCTTTGGCTGTCCACAGCGTGAGTGCGCTCAAGGTGCCGGTAGGGTTGTAGCCACCGTTGTTAGGGAAGGAAGAGGCACCGATCACGAACAGGTTGTGGGCGTCCCAGCTCTGCTGGTAGCGATTGAGCGCCGAGGTCGCAGGATCAAGTCCCATCGGGGTACCACCAATGGTGTGGCCGGAGTCGTACGCTCTGTTTGGGCTGAATGGCTCGTCCGGGAAGGCGACAGCTTCCCAAGACTTGGCGCCGCTTTGCTTGCAGATATCGGCGATACGGTCGCGGATGAAGCGGGCCATGCGGCGGTCGTTCTCGTTGAACTCGTAGGTCATACGCAGCAGGGGCTGACCGTTGTCATCCTTGTAGTTAGGGTCAAGCGAGAGATAGCTTTCCGCGTGGGCGTAGGAGGTACCTTGACCCTGGATTTTTCCGTAGTTCTGGTAGCTGTGCTTGAAGGCCTTTTTCCACTCGGCGCCCCAGAGCTTGGTTCCCGCTGGAACGCGGTCTGCAAGTCCCATTGGGGTTGCCTGGTCGGACAGGGCCATGATCCCCGCACCGCCGATGAAGCCAAGGTTGGTATGGTCGAAGTTGTCGCCGTTGAAGTCATCCACCTGAGTCGCAAGAGCGCCCGTGGAGATGAACGGGTTCATGTGCTCATTCTCGAAGTACAGGAAACCGTATGACATGGTCTGGAAGTTGTAGGCTCGTCCTACGGTGCCGGTGCGTGTGGCCGGGTCGTACGGTTTGCCAACCTCGGAGAGCAGCATCAGGCGCACGTTGTCGAACTGGAAGGCGGCGAAGATCACGATGTCGGCAGGCTGGAAGCCGATATTCCGATCCGAGTCCACGAAGCTGACCCCGGTGAGGGTCTTGCCGTCTGGCGCTTTCTCCGCCTTCAGTACGGTGCATTCAGTGAGCAAGGTGAAATTCTTGCGCGTCATCAGTGCAGGGATAACGCAGGCGTTTGGCGACGACTTCGACCAGTTGCCACAGCCATAGAATCCACAGAAGCCGCAGTAGGTGCAGGGCGCGAGATTGATCCCGAGGGGGTTGGTGTACGGTGCGCCGATCGTGCCTGCCGGGATCGGGAAGGGGTGCAAGCCCATTTTCTCGGTCGTGGCGTGGAAGATGTCATTCCAGCGCGAACGCTCAAGTGGCGGCGTCGGATATTCCGAGCTGCGCGAGCCCTCGAAGGGATTGCCGCCTGGCTGAATGACGCCGCTGATGACGCCTGCCTTCCCGGATACGCCGGCGATTTTCTCCCATCGGTCGTAGTGCGGCTCGAGGTCGTCATAGGTGACACCCCAATCCTGGACAATCAACCCTTCCGGGAGCTGCATCCTCGGGTAGCGCTCATTGACCCGAGTCGCCATCGTGAAATCGGAAGGCAAGAATCGCCAGGAGTTGGCAGACCAGTGCTTACCTGCTCCACCTACGCTGTAGCCGACAACCCAGTTGTTGAAGTCGCGACCGGGCAAGGCCGTTTGAGAGCGGTGATTACGGAAGGTCAGCGTTTCAACGCTAGGCGGGCGAAGTGCTTCGCGCCGGGCACCATAACGCAGTTCGTCTGCAGCGACGTTCGGCGAAAAGTTACGGTGAGTCACCTCGTAGGGGCCGCGCTCGATGCAGACAACATCGAGGCCAGCACGGGTCAGTTCTTCTGCCATCAGAGAACCAGCCCAGCCAAGACCGACGATCACGGCGTCAGCTTTGGGACGTTTGTAATCCATTTTTAACTTCCAGATCAGGCACGCGCCTATGCGGCGTCTAAGGTTTGAAGGTTCAGATGCGACCGATGAGGCTGACGGGGATCAGGTCGATCTTCTGGCCCTTGAGGGACAGGACGTCGCGGTAGTCGTAGCGGGCTCCGGGGAACCCGATCATTTTCCAGCCGACCATGTCACGATTGCCGCCGTACAGTGGGTCGGCGAAGAAGCCTTCCTGAACGTTCGCCAGAAATACCTTGAAGAGCGCCGCCGTTGGAATGGTGCCCAGCACCATGCTTGCGCTTTCCATCAATTCCAGCAGCGCGTCTTGCTGATCTGGGAACATCGTTTCAAAGCTTTTGCCGTACTGCTTGATGCAGTAGGTATCGAGCTCTGCCAAACCGGTGCGATAAAGCTCCTGCGCATTACGCAGCGATTGATCACCTTGAGTGGCAGAGCCCATTTGCTCGGGGCCTTTGCGGTAGCGAGCATCGCCGCGGCCATAGGGGCCGGCGAGCTGGTGGTCGATGAAAACGACGCATCCTGCCTGGGAAGCGCTCGGGCTCAGTTCGTCTGCGGGGATGAGCCGATCAAAAATGGCCGTTACCTGAGCGTATTCCTTGTCTGTGAGGAACATGCGTTTGCTGGGGTCGACGGGGCTCGGAGGGGGCGTCTCTTTCGCATGCCACCTGTTACCACCAGAAAGGACGCGCAACGCAGCGCCTGCAGGGCGGAAAATTGAGGCTGCTGCAGAAGTGGCAATGAGCACCAGTCCAGCCTTGAGTACATTTCTTCGTTCCATCTCATCTCCTTCGCGACTTCGCGGGGCATAACTTGTCGCGCTCATTCACGCCGAAGAGGGTGATGACATCCTGGGATCAGTCTTGAGAGCGCTCTCATTGCGTGGCCAAAAAAATGCCGCGCGCCTCCTGGGCGGCAGCTTCTATGAGAACGCTCTCATTTTGATGGCCAAAAAAACCGGCTCGTGTTGGCCACCCTTTTAAGGTGACCAGTAAGTCCGGTGGCCGCAAATCATAGGCGCGACAAAATGTCTCGTCAACGAGCGCGGTAAAGGGAGGAGGGATTACGACGCTTTAGGTGGGCCGGAAGACTCGCGAACAATCAGCTCGACAGGCATGATGTGACGCCGCGTGCGTTTGGCTTTATTGGCCAGGATTTCACGCAGTGAATCCACGACAACTTGTGCCTGTGCTTCGGTGTCCTGACGCAGTGTCGTCAGCGAGAAGACAGAGTTAGACGCATTGGGAATGTCATCGAAGCCGATCACCGACACATCCTCAGGCACCGACATGCCCATGCCCCTGAGCCGGTCGAGGATGCCCAGCGCGAGGAAGTCATTGGATGCGAGGATGGCAGTGGGGGGCTCAGGGTCGGAAAATAGAACATCGACTCCACGGCGCCCGGATGCGGCGTCGTGGGTACCGCGCAGGAAGAATGGTTGCAGGCCAGCTTCTTCCATCGCTTCGCAATACGCCTTGGTACGCTCTTTCGCGGAGGCCTCTGTGCCACCACCCAGATGGGCGATGCGCCGATGGCCAAGCTCAAGCAGGT
>NZ_DATELE010000326.1:0-24094 GCF_035277045.1 Pseudomonas sp.
CACCTGCCACCTGCCACCTGCCACCGAGGAGCCTCGCGTGACCGCTCAACCCCCCGCCTGGATTCCCACTACCTTGCGTCAGCTGCGGCAACGCTTGAGCGGTGATGCATCCGCCGAGCCGGCCCTGCTGGTCTTTTTCCAGGATCAGGCGCAGCGGCGCGGCTATGAGCTCAGTGACGGCCAGCGCCAGGTGATCGCCTGCATGGCCGAGCAGCAGGTCCTGCTCGAACAGGGCCAGGCGCGCAGCCTTTACCTGCACGGCGCGGTCGGGCGCGGCAAGAGCTGGCTGCTGGACGGCTTTTTCCAGGCACTGGCGGAGGAACACAAGCGGCGCCTGCATTTCCACGATTTCTTCGCCCGCCTGCATGAAGTCATGTTCCGCCACCGTTCATGCGACGATGCCATGGCAGCGACGCTCGACGAGCTGCTCGCCGACTGCCGTGTGCTGTGTTTCGATGAATTCCACGTGCACGACATCGGCGATGCCATGCTGCTGACGCGGTTGTTCGAGGCGCTGTTCGCCCGCGGCATCTTCTTGCTGGTGACCTCTAACTACGCCCCCGAAGGATTGTTGCCCAACCCGCTCTACCACGAGCGCTTCAAGCCGGTGATCAAGCTGATCAACAGCCGCATGCAGGTGCTGGAAGTAGGCGGCGACACCGACTTTCGCAGCCTGCCCGTCAACCGCGAGCACCAGCGGTTTACCCAAGGTCACTATGTATGGCCCGGGACGGCCGGCCAGCGCCAGCGGTTGCAGCTGCCAGACGCTGAAGCGGTGACCCTGGAGGTCGGCAAGCGCGCCTTGAAGGCAACCGCGGTGGAGGGGCGGACGGTGGTGTTCACCTTCGGCCAGATCTGCGAACAACCGACCGCCGTGATCGACTACCTGGCGCTGGCCAAGCGGTTTGACCGGTGGGTGATCGATGGCCTGCCGGACCTGGCCGACTGCGACCTGGCGGCGCAGCAGCGGTTCGTCAACCTGGTGGATGTGTTGTATGACCAGGACAAGGAGCTGGTGGTGATCGCCGAGGGGGCATTGGCGGATTCACTGGGGGGCAGCGTCAGTGACCTGATGCGCAGCCGCAGCCGGTTGGGGCAGTTGAGGCAGGTGGGACTGCAGGAGTAGAAACAACTCAGGCGTCAGGCCCTGAGGCTTACAGCCCCTGCGATCGGGCCCGCAGGGGCCGTAGACCAGCCTCAACACGCAGCCTCAAGCCCCTGGCGAATGACTCAGCGCAGGCCCCGCACTGCCGACAATACGCAACGAAAGCCCCTCATACCCATCAAGGTGAATGGTCATGTGACCGGCCTCGCTAAGCTCACCCTCAAGCCGTTCATTGATCATGTCGACCACGATGCCCGGCCCGATATCAGGCAGGTACAGTTCCTCGGAGATCGCCTGCGAACCGAAATTGAGCGCGGTGATCTGGATGCCCTTGCCGGCCGGCAGCTCATGCACCATCAACAGCAAGGACGGGTTGTTCACCTCGGGGATGAGGATCTGCCGGCTGCTGGCGATGGCATAGGCCTGGCGCACCGCGAGCATTTTCTTCAAGGTGCTGGTGAAGCTGTCAGGGTCCTCCAGCTGTTCGTTGAGGCTGCCATAGAGCATGCGCGCCTTGGGCAGGCCTTCGCCCGAGACCTGGGCTCCGGGTGCCAGGTCCGCCAGGTCGTAGGCGCCCCGGTGGATCCAGCGCGTGTCACCGTCGACCATCAGCGGCGCTACCTGCTCGGGCATCAGCGGCAAGGCGCCGACCAGGTCCCAGCCAGACAACGCGAAGATGCCAGGCTGGAACGCGTTGTACATGGCCAGCAGCAGGTGCACCTTCTGGATCAGCGCTTTCTGCTCGTCGCTGATGTGGCTGAGGTCGCGAATACCCAGCGCCGCGGTGATGATGCTGACCGTGGTGCACGACACGCCATTGGTGACGAACTTCAGGTTGTACGGCGCATGCTCCCCTGCCAGCGCCTCGTACATCTCGCTGCGGATATGCTCGCGCAGGATGTTGCCCGGGAAGGTCTGGCCCTTGTACAGGTAGCTGTCGTTGGCATGCAGCGTCCAGAAATGCACCAGTTCAAGGGTCAGCTCATCGTGGTTCTGCAGGGCATGGATCAGCGAGGCCGGGTCGATCTTGAAGGCGTGCATCTGGTGCAGCATCAGCCGCAGGAACTCGGTGTCGCCGGTCACCAGCGCATGCTGGTAGGCCGGACGGGTGACAAAGTCGTAGGACAGGTCGGCGCCGCCGTGGGACATGTTGGCGATGTCGTCCAGGGTCAGGTTCAGCTCCTGGAAGCTGAAGCCGCCGGCCTTGCGGATCATGCCGCCAACCAGCTGGTTGCCGGTGACCGACAGCGGATGGCTCTCCGACCAGGCCGGCCCCTCGGCACGCCGCTCGACACCGAGAAAGCCATTGGCATCCAGGCGCAGGCCGCGGGCGCCCAGCACGTCGATGGCATGCAGGGCGTCGCCGATGATCAGCTGCTGGGCGGCAAAACTTGGGTCGAGCCAGTTGAGCGAGGGCTGGCCTTCCTTGAAGTAGTGCAGGTACACCCAGCGCCGGTACCTGCCGTCCACGCCCAGCACGGGCGGCGTGGCGCTCCAGTCGGTCTCCTTGACGCCGGGCTCGAAGAAGATCACCCGCTGCAGCTGGCCGACGATGTAGTGCCGGGCCCTGAGCTCGTCGCACATCTGCGGCGTGAGGTTGGCGGCATCACGCCCTTCGGGGATATCTGGCAGCAGGCCCCAGTCGGCTTCGAGGATCTCGACCATGTGGTAGAGGCCCGGATAGTCGCCGCAGGCCATCTCCGCGAGGCGATAGTCCGCGCCCTTGCCGGTGTGCGCCGGGATCAGGTCATCGATGGTCACGGCGTTGTGCGCCGAGGCCACCTTGCTCAGGTAGACCAGCTCGGCCTCGCTGCCGTAGCGCGGATCGATGTCCAGGCTGATGCGGTCGAAATTCCCATCCACGCTGGGGGTGAAGGCGCGCTGGCTGATGCCGCCGGAGCGCTTGAGCGGCCCGGTGTGCACGCCCTGGATGCCCAGCTGCGACAATGAATGCCACAGCCGCTCATGCGAGAGCGCCTGGAGCACCGAACCGCCCTCCTCGGTGATGATCGAGTCCGGGTAGACGGTCAGCCACACCGAGGCGATGGCGCTGGCATCGCGGGCCCGGGTCTCGGCGTAGGGGTGCTGCCACATGCGGGACTGCCCTGCGTAGAGGTGCACCCGGTCACGGGCGGCCTGCAGCATGGACTGGCTTTTCAGCCACTGGACGTAGTCGTCATCGCGTTTGCTCATGTCTGGCTCCATCGCGCATTCCTGTCATCGATCCGCTTTGAAGATGTGAGTAAAGCAAGGCGCAATGGTTCGGATGGTTTAACGTGCGCCCTCTTTCGGGGCGAAAGCTCTAGAATGAGCAACTTCCGTTTCCGCGAGCACACCATGGACATCGATCAGGCCCGTACTTTCCTGGAAATCGTGCGTTGCGGCAGCCTGGTCGCGACGGCCGAGCGCCTGCACGTGTCGCAGACCGCCATCACCGCGCGGGTGCAGCGCCTGGAACAGCAACTGGGCTGTCTGTTGTTCACCCGCAGCCGCACGGGCGCCAGCCTCACGACCGACGGCGAGGCCTTCGTGCCCTATGCCAACCTGCTGGTGCAGACCTGGGAAGCGGCGCGGCGCGACCTGCCCTTGCCACCCGGACGCCACCAGGTGCTGCATTTGGGCGGCGAAGTCAGCCTGGCCAACCCGATGATGCTCGACTGGGTCAGCGCCCTGCACCGCGAGCTGCCTGGCCATGCCATCCGCAGCGAGGTGAGTGACGGCGAGTCGCTGCTGCGCAAGGTCGAAACGGGGCTGCTGGATGCCGCGCTGGTCTACCAGCCAGCCTACGGTCCGGGGCTGCAGGTGGAGCAGCTGATGGAAGAAAAGCTGATCCGCGTGCGGCGGGCCGGGCAGCCCGAGCCGTACATCTACATCGACTGGGGGGATGCGTTTCGGCGCCAGCACGACGCCGCCCTGCCCGACTGCGCGCGCCCGGCACTGAGCTTCAACCTGGGCCCCCTGGCGTTGCAGTTCATCCTCGACCAGGGCGGCAGCGGTTATTTCAGGACCCGCGTGGTGCAGTCCTATCTGGACAGCGGCGTGTTCGAGCGGGTGCCGCAAGCGCCGGAGTTCACCTATCCGACCTTTCTGGTGTATGCCCGCGACCAGGACAGCGAGGCCCTGCAGCAGGCCTTCAGCCTGCTGCGCCGGCTGGTGTCGAGCGAGGCCAGCGACTGGTCACAGCGCTGGGACTCGCTGGTCTGAGCGCGCCACGCCGCTGAGCAGGTGGCGCTTGAGACCGGCGATCAGGTCGGTCTGGGTGATGACCCCGACCAGGCTGTCACCGTCGAGCACCGGCAGGCAGTGCAGCCCTTGCTCGCTGAGCAGCGGCAGCAGGCGCTCGAGCGGATGCCGGCTGCTCACGCTGACCACCCGACGGCTCATCACCTGGGCCATGCGCACCGGCTTGCGCCGCCAGCTGAAACCGGCACGGGCCATGGCCGGGGCGACCAGATCGCTGAGGCTGACGATGCCGACCAGCCGGCCTGCATCAAGCACGGGCAGGGTCTTGAGATGATGGCCGTCGAGCATCTTCCACGCCTGTTCCAGGGTGGTGCGCGGCGAGGCGAACTGCACGTCACGGGACATCACCGAGGCCGCGGTGATCCCTCCCAGGCTGCGGTGCAACGCGTGCTGCTCGGTGGCCTCGATGATTCGCTCCAGCTCGTCACGGCTGACGTCGACGAACTCGCCGATCCCTTCAAGGGCCTGGTCCAGGTCCTCGCCGCTGATGCCCACTCGCGTTCCAGGCAGCGGGTCATGGGTGTGGTGCAGGTCCTTGCGCGGCGCGGCGAGCTTGGGATAGCGCACACCGGTCAGGCGGTTGTAGACAATCCCCACGACCACCAGGATCAAGGCATTGAGCAGGATCGGCTGGAGCAGATGATCACCCAGCGAGACCAGGCCAGGGTCGGCCAGCACGGCGCTCGCCGCCACCCCGCCACCCGGCGGGTGCAGGCAGCGCAGCACGCACATGACCGCGATCGATACGGCCAGGGCGGCTGCGGCGACCCATAGCGCGTCACCGAAGCCATGCCGCATGGCCAGGCCGACGATGCCCGCGCAGGCATAGCTGCCCAGCACCGGCCAAGGCTGCGCCAGCGGTCCGGAGTGCACGGCGAACACCAGCACGGCGGAAGCCGCCAGCGGCCCCAGCAGGTGCAGGGCGACCGAGGTGCCAAACGCCATGCTGCACAACCAACCGGCCAGGAACAGGCCGAGGAAGGCACCGATACCGGCGCGCAGCCACTGTCGGGCGGGAATGTTCAGGGGTGCTGGCAACCAGCGGAGCAAACGGCTTGAGGCGCGAGGGGATGACATCGGGTGATCGGCTTACCTGGTGAAAAAGAAAGCCCAGCCCACGCTGGCTGGGCCCGGCACTGCCAGCAGGCAGTCGCGCAATGGGTTCCGTCCGTGGAGATGGAAACGGTTGGATGCTGCGCGGCGATTGTGCCGGGGCGGCGCGGACGCGGCCAATTCAAAAAACTGCGCCTGGACTGCAAATATTTTGCACCCAAATGGTGCCTAGCGACCTTTGCGTGGTAGATCTAGGTGCACGCGCAGGCCGCCGAGCGGGCTTTCGAGCAGTACCAGGCGCCCGCCCCAGGCCTCGATGATGTCCCGGACGATGCCCAGCCCCAGGCCATGGCCGTCCACCTGTTCGTCAAGCCGGGAGCCACGGCCGAGCACCTGTTCGCGGGCCTCCTGCGGGATACCGGGGCCATCATCGTCGACCGTCAGCTGGTAGCCCTGCGCGGTCGTCGAGATACCCAGCCGCACCTCGCTGTCGGCCCACTTGCAGGCGTTGTCGAGCAGGTTGCCCAACAGTTCCAGCAAGTCTTCACGGTCCCAGGGCAGGAGAAGGCCGGGCGGCACGTCGGTGGCGAGCAGCAGCCCTTCGCCATGGATCATCCCGAGGGTGCCAAGCAGGCCCGGCAGTTCCGCGTCGCAGTCGAACTGCGCGCCAGGCAGCGTATCCCCGGCCAGGCGCGCCCGGGTGAGTTCGCGCTCCAGGCGCTGCTGGATCTGCTGCAACTGCTCACGCAGCTGCGCGCGCACCTCTGGCTGCTCGCGCAGGCGCTCACTGGACGCGAGGCTGAGCAGCACCGCCAGGGGAGTCTTCAGGGCATGGCCCAGGTTGCCCAGCGCATTGCGCGAGCGACGCAGGCTGTCTTCGGTGTGCGCCAGCAGGTGGTTGATCTGCGCCACCAGCGGCTCCAGCTCAATGGGCACCTGATTGTCGAGCTGCGAGCGCTGCCCTTGTTGCAGCTGCGCGATCTGCTCGCGGGCGCGATCCAGCGGACGCAGGGAGCGTTTGACGGTGATGCGCTGCAGCACCAGGATCAACACCAGCGCGACCAGGCCCAGGCCCAGGCCGATCTGCTGCATGCGCCGAAAACCGTCACGTACCGGTGAGTAGTCCTGCGCCACGCTGATCGAGATGGCCTTGCCCAGGCGCCGGTAGTCGGCGCGCAGCACCAGCAGTTTCTGGGCATCCGGGCCCAGTTCCAGGCCGGCTTCTAGGCCCGGCTCGGCCGGGCGCGGCATTTCCATGTCCCACAGCGAGCGCGACCGCCAGTGCCCCTCGTCGAAATCGATGCGAAAGTAGTAGCCCGAGAACGGCCGCTGGTACGCCGAGGATACCCGCCGCTCATCCAGCTGGATGCCGTTGGGGCCATGCACCAGGGCCACCAGCAAGTTCTCGCTCTCCTTGCGCAGGCCGCTCTCCAGGTAGCGCTGCAGGCCTGCCTCGAACAGCCACAGGCTCAGTTGCGCCAAGGCCAGGCCCACCACCACCAGTACCGCGATCAACCCCAGGCTCAGGCGCGCCTGGATCGATTTCACTCGCCGCTCCCGGCGTAGCGGTAGCCCTGGCCGCGGCGCGTCTCGATGACGCTGCGCCCCAGCTTGCGGCGCAAGTGGTTGACATGCACCTCGAGGACGTTGGAGTCGCGCTCGGTCTCACCGTCGTAGAGGTGCTCGGCCAGGTGACTCTTGGAGAGGATCTGTTGCGGGTGCAGCATGAAGTAGCGCAGCAGCCGGAACTCGGCGGCCGTGAGCTGGATCTCGACGCCTTCGCGGGTGACGCACTGGCGGCCCTCATCGAGGTGCAGGCCGGCGGCCTCCAGGGTCGGCTGGTTGGCCAGGCCACGGGCACGGCGCAACAGCGCCTGGATGCGCAGCTGCAGTTCCTCGGGATGGAAGGGCTTGCTCAGGTAGTCATCGGCGCCGGCCTTGAGCCCTTCGATACGCTCGGCCCACGAGCCCCGGGCAGTCAGGATCAGCACCGGGGTCACCAGCCCTCCGGCGCGCCATTGGGCCAGTACCTCAAGCCCCGGCAGCCCCGGCAGGCCCAGGTCGAGGATGATCAGGTCATAGGGCTCGCTCTGGCCCTGGTACACCGCATCGCGGCCATCGGCCAGCCAGTCCACGGCGTAGCCCTGGCGCTGCAGGCTCGCGGTCAGTTCGTCGGCCAGAGGGACATTGTCCTCCACCAGAAGCAGGCGCATTCAGTCGTCTTCCTCGTCTTTGAGCAGTGCCCCGGTGCTGGCGTCGAGCTTGATCTCGCGCACCACGCCGGCAGGGGTCAGCAGTTCGACCTCGTATTCGTAGCGGTCGTCGTCCTCTTCGAGCTCCGCCTCCAGCAACCGCGCCCCGGGGTAACGCCCCAGGGCCGATTCAAGCAACTGTTCAAGCGGCAGGATGATGCCTTTCTGCCGCAGCTCGAGGGCTTCGTCCTGGTCCAGGTCACGCGCCAGGGCCAGGGACGGGGCGGCCAGCGAACCGCCGGCCAGCAGCGCGATCATCACGCATCGCGCCGCGCGGGACGTTCGGCTCATCAGCTGTCCCGTTCATCCTTCAGTACTTCACCGGTCTTGGCATCGAGGTCCACGTCCCACTCGACATTCTGGCCATCGCGCAGTTCGACCTTGTAGATGTAGCGGCCGTAGCTGTCTTCAAGCTCGGTGTCGGTGACGGTCGCGCCCGGATGCTTGGCCAGGGCGGCAGCCTTGAGTTCGTCCAGCGGCTTGATGGTCTTGTCGGTGACCAGCTTGACGGCCTGGTCGAGCTGGACGTCCTTGGCCAGGGCAACGTTGGCGCCAAGGGTCAGGGCAGCGGCAGTAAACAGGGCAGTCAGGGTTTTCATGGTGTGTCTCCATCGAGGGGATCAAGTTGTCTACGGGCTCAAGATTATCGCCGAGCCCTTAATTCAACCTGAAAACAGCTGGCGCCATGATAGCGCACGCAACTGCAACCGCTGTAGGGCCCATGCTGGTAAACTGCAGACCAGCATTGGTTCTACAGAGTTGATACAGCGTGGAAATCTTCAAGGAATTTACATTCGAATCGGCCCACCGCCTGCCAAACGTCCCGGCAGGTCACAAGTGTGGCCGTCTGCACGGCCATTCGTTCAAAGTGGCGCTACATCTGACCGGCCCGCTGGATCCGCACACTGGCTGGATTCGTGACTTCTCGGAGATCAAGGCGGTGTTCAAGCCGATCTACGAGCAGCTGGACCACAACTACCTGAACGACATCCCGGGCCTCGAAAACCCTACCAGCGAAGTCATTGCCCACTGGATCTGGCACCAGGTCAAGCCGCTGCTGCCCGAGCTGTCCAAGGTGCGTATCCATGAGACCTGCACCAGCGGCTGCGAGTACACCGGCGACTAATCGCGCCTGGGCCGTGGATGGGGCGGTGCCGGCAGATGGGTGATCTGCAGGATGATCCGGCCCTCCTCTGCCGCCTCGCCGCCGTCGGTGCTCAGGTATGAGCGGTTGTCCTCGAACAGGCGGCTGACGCGCTTGCCGTGCAGGCTGACCAGGCCGACATTGCTGATCAGGTCGCCAACCGCCACGATGGCCGGGTCGAAGCCCTCCAGCCGCCAGATCATGGTCTGATTGACCAGCGGGTCTTCGCCAGCGGGCACGCCTGTGTGATAGAAGCCCAGATAACCGTTGCGGCTCACGTCGAGCCGGCGCTCGAGGTGCGGCCACTTGTCTTCATTCTCACCCACATAGGCGGTGTGGATCTCATAGTCGTAGGCGTTCCCGGTCCGGTAGACGCCAAACCAGAAATGATCGACCTCAAGCTTGTCCCCCACCACCCGTTCGGCCACGCTGCGCAAGCGGTGGCGTCCCGCGAACAGCCAGCCGTCGTTGACATCCCAGGTAGTGGTGTCGTTGAACTTGGTCCACAGGGGCTTGAGCCAGTCAGTGTCCTTGTCCAGGTCTTGGGGCTGGAACTGATGCGAACCGCTTTGCCAGTAGCAGCGGGCGACAAAGCACAGGTCGGGCTGGAATTCGTAGTAGCTCATGAGTGACGTCCGTGGTGGTTGATGACCGGGACGACCCTACGGGCGCTGGCTCGCGGGTAGCAGCAGGAAACCCGCTACCCCAAGGCGTCCTTGAGAAAGGAGGGGGCGATGTAGCGCTGGTAGTGTGCCTCGGACAGCAGGAAGAACTCGCGGTCGATCGCATCGCGAAGCTGCGGCAGCTCCCAGTCGCGAAACTCTGGCATGAGCACCATGCCGTAGGCCTCGATATCGCGTATCACCCGGGCGCCGCGGGCGATCAGCTGGTAGGCCCAGCAATACGGCGACTGCTGGGGCAGAAAGCGGATGGCGCGCTGCTCGAGCTGCAGGCGCAGGCGGGCGGTATCGAAGATTTCGAGCTTGGCTTCCATCACCTGCACCAGCAGCAGCTCCAGGCGCAGCCAGACGGCGCGCTTTTCGTCCTCGCTGTAGCCATTCCAGTGGATCACTTCATGGTGGAAGCGCTTGCAGCCGCGGCACACCAGGTCCCCGTAGACCGTGGAGCACAGCCCGACGCAGGGGGTTTTGATTGACTGATTGGACATGGAAAAACAACGGCCCGGCGGTGAGACAGACGCGTATGTTAGCCCTTTGTCTAACAGGGGTCACTCGTTAAAGTCCTCGCTTCTGCCTTACCTTCGCCAACGTTTTCCCGTAGAATCATCCGGCCTTTTCAAAGGCAGCAATGTCCGTTGGAAGCTGTTTTCAAAGCGTCACGAGCACAGTTGATCCAGTAGAACGGCGTTGGCCCGAAGCACACGCACCGCGGTTGCTTCGCGCCAGCCCTCATCAGCCCTCCGTTCTGCAGGCGTAAAACTTTGAAAGCAGCTTCTACAAGGATTTCCTGCAACCCTGGCTAGGCGGCTCAAGAAGCCGTATTGCGCACGGGTGCCGGAATTTCTGGATGAGCGTCCCGGACACTCCTTTGGGACCACTGATGAGGGTAATAACTGTGCTTGAAGCCTACCGCAAACACATCGAAGAGCGTGCCGCCCAGGGTATCGTGCCCCAGCCGCTTAACGCCGAACAAACCGCAGGCCTGGTCGAGCTGCTGAAGAACCCGCCAGCAGGCGAAGAAGCCTTCCTCGTCGACCTGATCACCAACCGCGTGCCGCCAGGCGTCGACGAAGCCGCCTACGTCAAGGCCGGTTTCCTGTCCGCCGTCGCCAAGGGCGAGACCCACTCCCCCCTGCTCGACCGCAAGCGCGCCACCGAACTGCTGGGCACCATGCAGGGCGGCTACAACATCGCCACCCTGGTCGAGCTGCTGGATGACGCCGAACTGGGCGCCGTCGCCGCCGAACAGCTCAAGTTCACCCTGCTGATGTTCGATGCCTTCCACGACGTCGCCGAAAAAGCCAAGGCGGGCAATGCCCACGCCAAGGCCGTGCTCGACTCCTGGGCCGCCGGCGAGTGGTTCACCGCCAAGCCTGCGATCGCCGAGAAGTACACCCTGACCGTGTTCAAGGTGCCTGGCGAGACCAACACCGACGACCTGTCCCCTGCCCCGGACGCCTGGTCGCGCCCTGACATCCCGCTGCACGCCCTGGCCATGCTGAAAATGGCCCGCGACGGCATCAACCCCGAGCAGCCAGGTTCGGTCGGTCCGCTCAAGCAGATCGAGGAAGTCCGCGCCAAGGGCTTCCCGGTCGCCTACGTCGGTGACGTGGTCGGTACCGGTTCGTCGCGTAAATCGGCCACCAACTCGGTGCTGTGGTTCTTCGGCGACGACATCCCGTATGTGCCGAACAAGCGCGCGGGCGGCTTCTGCTTCGGCACCAAGATCGCCCCGATCTTCTACAACACCATGGAAGACGCCGGCGCTCTGCCGATCGAATTCGACTGCACCGACCTCGCCATGGGCGACGTCATCGACGTCTACCCGTACAAGGGTGAAGTGCGCCGCCACGGCAGCGACGAGCTGGTCACCACCTTCGCGCTGAAGACCGAAGTGCTGCTCGACGAAGTCCGCGCGGGCGGCCGTATCCCGCTGATCGTCGGCCGCGGCCTGACCGACAAGGCCCGCGCCGAGCTGAACCTGGGCCCGGCCAACCTGTTCAAGCTGCCGGAAGCGCCGGTCGACACCGGCAAGGGCTTCACCCTGGCGCAGAAGATGGTCGGCAAGGCCTGCGGCCTGGCTGAAAACCAGGGCGTGCGCCCAGGCACCTACTGCGAACCGAAAATGACCACCGTCGGCTCCCAGGACACCACTGGCCCGATGACCCGCGACGAGCTGAAAGACCTGGCGTGCCTGGGCTTCTCCGCCGACCTGGTCATGCAGTCGTTCTGCCACACCGCGGCCTACCCGAAGCCGATCGACGTCACCACCCACCACACCCTGCCGGATTTCATCCGCACCCGTGGCGGCGTGTCCCTGCGTCCTGGCGACGGCATCATCCACAGCTGGCTGAACCGCATGCTGCTGCCTGACACCGTCGGCACCGGCGGCGACTCGCACACCCGCTTCCCGATCGGCATCTCGTTCCCGGCCGGTTCCGGCCTGGTCGCCTTCGCCGCGGCCACCGGCGTCATGCCGCTGGACATGCCTGAATCGGTACTGGTGCGCTTCAAGGGCAAGCTGCAGCCAGGCATCACCCTGCGTGACCTGGTCCATGCCATCCCTTACTACGCCATCCAGAACGGTCTGCTGACCGTCGAGAAGAAGGGCAAGAAAAACGCCTTCTCCGGCCGCATCCTCGAGATCGAAGGCCTGGACGAGCTGACCGTCGAGCAGGCGTTCGAGCTGTCCGACGCCTCGGCCGAACGCTCCGCCGCCGGTTGCAGCATCAAGCTGCCGGAAAAGGCCATCGCCGAGTACCTGCAGTCCAACATCACCCTGCTGCGCTGGATGATCAGCGAAGGCTACGGCGATGCCCGCACCATGGAGCGCCGTGCGCAGGCCATGGAAGCCTGGCTGGCCAACCCGGTGCTGCTGGCGGCGGACGCCGATGCCGAGTACGCCGAAATCATCGAGATCGACCTGGCGGACGTCAAGGAGCCTGTGCTCTGCGCGCCTAACGACCCGGACGATGCGCGCCTGCTGTCGTCGGTTCAGGGCGAGAAGATCGACGAAGTGTTCATCGGTTCGTGCATGACCAACATCGGTCACTTCCGCGCCGCCGGCAAGCTGCTGGACAAGGTCAAGGGCGGTATTCCGACCCGCCTGTGGCTGGCGCCGCCGACCAAGATGGACGCCCACCAGCTGACCGAGGAAGGCTACTACGGCATCTACGGCAAGGCTGGCGCGCGCATGGAAATGCCAGGCTGCTCGCTGTGCATGGGTAACCAGGCACGTGTGCAGACCGGCTCCACCGTGGTCTCGACCTCGACCCGTAACTTCCCGAACCGTCTGGGTGACGCGACCAACGTCTACCTGGCCTCGGCGGAGCTGGCCGCGGTCGCGTCGATCATCGGCAAGCTGCCGACGGTCGAGGAGTACATGGAGTACGCGAAGAACATCGACAGCATGGCTGCCGACGTCTATCGCTACCTGAGCTTCGACCAGATCGCCGAATTCCGTGACGCGGCGGCAAGCGCCAATATCCCGGTTGTTCAGGCGTAAGCGCTAGTCTGCAAGACAAGAGCCCCGGCAGCGATGCCGGGGCTTTTTTATGGTTCAGGAGATTCCAGGGTGACCGTCCTGCCAGTGAAGAGGCCGGCGTGAGCCACATCAAACCACGAACAGATCCATGAACCGCTGCACCGCCATCGCCTCCAGCCGCGCCTGGTCCTGGCACAGGGCGAATATCTCGTCACAGCGCTGCCCGGCGAAGCGGGTGGCCAGGTTGGCCCTGAACTTATCCTCCAGCAGCCCGATCCCTTCAGCCCGGCGCCGCCGATGCCCCAGCGGATACTCCACCGTCACCTGCTCGGTGCTGCTGCCATCGTGGAAGAACACCTGCACGGCATTGGCGATCGAACGCTTGTCGGGCTCCAGGTACTCACGGGTGAAGCGCGGGTCCTCGACGATTTCCATCTTGTCGCGCAAGCGGTCGATGATCGGATGGGCCGCGTGAAACGCATCCTCGTAGTGCTCGGCCTCGAGCTTGCCGAACACCAGCGGCACCGCCGTCATGTACTGCAGGCAATGGTCGCGGTCGGCGGCATTGGCCAGCGTGCCAACCTTGGAAATGATGCGGATCGCCGACTGCTGCGTGTGGATGACAATACGGTCGATCTCGTGCAGGCGGTTGCGCACCTGCCGGTGCAGCATCACCGCCGCCTCGCAGGCGGTCTGGGCATGGAATTCGGCGGGAAAGCTGATCTTGAACAGCACGTTCTCCATCACGTAGCTACCAAACGGCTGGGCCAGCTCGAAGGCGCGCTGATCATCGGGCTTGAGCGCCAGGTCGCTGTTGGTGTGACTGAACAGCACGTCATAGAAACCCCACTGCGGCGCCGTCAGCACCCCAGGCACGCCCATTTCCCCACGCATGGCGATATCGGCCAGGCGCACGCCGCGACTGGACGCATCGCCCGCTGCCCATGACTTGCGCGAGCCGGCATTGGGCGCATGGCGGTAGGTGCGCAGGGCCTGGCCATCGACGAAGGCGTGGGACAGCGCCGACAGCAGTTGCTCGCGGCTGGCGCCCATGAGCCTGGCGCACACGGCCGTGGAGGCGACCTTGACCAGCAGCACGTGGTCGATGCCGACACGGTTGAAGGAGTTGCGCAGGGCCAGCACACCCTGGACTTCGTGCGCCATGACCATGGCATCGAGCACGGTGCGCATGGTCAGAGGTGGCTCACCGCTGGCCACGCGCCTTTGCGAGAGATGGTCAGCCACCGCCAGAATACCGCCCAGGTTGTCCGAAGGGTGGCCCCACTCCGCCGCCAGCCAGGTGTCGTTGTAGTCCAGCCAGCGCACGCTGCAGCCGATGTCCCAGGCCGCCTTGACCGGATCCAGGCGATAGGAGGTGCCCGGCACCCGCGCCCCATGCGGCACCACGGTGCCTTCCACCAGCGGGCCAAGGTGCTTGCTGCACTCGGGAAAGCGCAGCGCCAGCAGGCCGCAGCCCAGGGTGTCCATCAGGCAATGGCGCGCGGTGTCCAGCGCCAGCGTCGACTCGACCCGGTAGTCGAGCACATAGTCGGCGATGGCCTGCAGCACCTGGTCATAGCCCGGGCGAACGTTGAGATCGACGTTGGCACTCATCTTCCCTCTCCCTGTCGCTTGATTGACAACGGAGCCGGGCACCGCCCGCGCTAGAAGGCGTCGGCGGGCACCCGCACCCAACCCTCCATCAGCACGCGAGCGCTGCGGCTCATGATTGCTTTGGTGACGGCCCACTGCCCACCGTCCAGCCGCGCCTCGGCGCCGACGCGCAAGGTTCCGGAGGGGTGGCCGAAGCGCACGGCGCTGCGTTCGCCACCCCCTGCCGCCAGGTTGACCAGGGTACCGGGAATGGCCGCGGCGGTACCGATGGCCACCGCCGCGGTGCCCATCATGGCGTGATGCAGCTTGCCCATCGACAACGCGCGCACCAGCAGGTCGATATCGCCAGTGTCTACCGTCTTGCCGCTCGAGGCGGTGTAGCCGACCGGCGGCGCGACAAAGGCCACCTTGGGTGTGTGCTGGCGCGCGGCGGCCTGCTCGACGCGCTCGATCAGCCCCATGCGCACCGCGCCGTAGGCACGGATCGTTTCGAAGCGGGCCAGGGCGTCGGCGTCGCCGTTGATCGCGTCCTGCAGCTCGGCACCGCTGTAGCCGATGTCGCCTGCGTTGACGAAGATGGTCGGAATGCCAGCGTTGATCAGGGTGACCTTGAGGGTGCCGATACCGGGCACGTCCAGGTCGTCGACCAGGTTGCCGGTGGGGAACATGGCGCCACCTTGGCCGTCTTCATCGGCCGCCGGGTCGAGGAACTCCAGCTGTACCTCGGCCGCCGGGAAGGTCACGCCATCGAGCTCGAAATCGCCGGTTTCCTGCACCTCCCCGCCGGTGATCGGCACATGGGCGACGATGGTCTTGCCGATGTTGGCCTGCCAGATACGCACCGTGGCGATGCCGTCGCGGGGGATGCGCGTGGCGTCGACCAGGCCGGCACCGATGGCGAAGGCGCCAACCGCCGCCGAGAGGTTGCCGCAGTTGCCGCTCCAGTCGACGAAAGCCTGGTCGATCGAGACCTGGCCGAACAGGTAGTCGACGTCATGCCCGGGCCGCGCGCTGGACGACAGGATGACCGTCTTGCTGGTGCTGGAGGTGGCCCCGCCCATGCCGTCGATCTGCTTGCCGTAGGGGTCGGGGCTGCCGATCACTCGCAGCAGCAGGGCATCGCGCGCGGCACCGGGCACCTGCGCGCGCTCGGGCAGGTCCTGGAGGCGGAAGAACACGCCCTTGCTGGTGCCACCGCGCATGTAGGTCGCCGGAATCTTCAGTTGCGCTGCGTGAGTCATGCACTGGCCTCCAGGAAATCCTGGGCGAAGCGCTGCAGCACTCCGCCCGCTTCGTAGATCGATACCTCTTCGGCGGTGTCCAGCCGGCAGGTGACGGGCACCCGCAGCTGCTCGCCGTCCTTGCGGGTGATGACCAGCGTCAGGGTTGCCCGCGGGGTACGCTGGCCGATCACATCATAGGTCTCGCTGCCGTCGATCCCGAGGGTCTTGCGATCGACGCCCTGCTGGAACTCCAGCGGCAACACGCCCATGCCGACCAGATTGGTGCGGTGGATACGCTCGAAACCTTCGGCGACAATCGCCTCGACACCCGCCAGCCGCACGCCCTTGGCCGCCCAGTCGCGGGACGAGCCTTGGCCATAGTCGGCACCGGCGACGATGATCAGCGGCTGCTTGCGCTGCATGTAGGTCTCGATCGCCTCCCACATGCGGGTCACCTGGCCTTCGGGCTCCAGGCGCGCCAGCGAGCCCTGCCTGACCTTGCCGTCCTGGAGCACCATCTCGTTGAACAGCTTGGGGTTGGCGAAGGTGGCGCGCTGGGCGGTCAGGTGGTCGCCACGGTGCGTGGCGTAGGAGTTGAAGTCTTCCTCTGGCAGGCCCATCTTCGCCAGGTACTCACCGGCGGCGCTGTCGGCCATGATGGCGTTGGACGGCGACAGGTGATCGGTGGTGATGTTGTCGGGCAGCACCGCCAGCGGGCGCATGCCCTTCAGGCTGCGCTCGCCCGCGAGCGCCCCTTCCCAGTACGGCGGGCGGCGGATGTAGGTGCTCATCGGGCGCCAGTCGTACAAGGGAGGGACCTTGGGTCCGGTGTCTTCCTCGATCGCGAACATCGGAATGTAGACCTGACGGAACTGCTCCGGCTTGACGGCGGCGCGCACCACGGCGTCGATTTCCGCGTCGTCGGGCCAGATGTCCTTGAGGCGGATTTCCTTGCCGTCGACCACGCCGAGCACATCTTTCTCGATGTCGAAACGGATGGTGCCGGCAATGGCGTATGCCACCACCAGTGGCGGCGAAGCCAGGAAGGCCTGCTTGGCGTACGGGTGGATGCGCCCGTCGAAGTTGCGGTTGCCCGAGAGCACGGCAGTGGCGTACAGGTCGCGGTCGATGATTTCCTGCTGGATGTCAGGATCCAGCGCGCCGGACATGCCGTTGCAGGTGGTGCAGGCGAAGGCGACGATGCCGAAGCCCAGCTGCTCCAGCTCCCGCTCCAGGCCCGCCTCCTGCAGGTACAGCTTCACGGCCTTGGAGCCCGGTGCCAGCGACGACTTCACCCAAGGCTTGCGCGCAAGACCCAGACGGTTGGCGTTGCGTGCAAGCAGCCCGGCGGCGATGACGTTGCGCGGGTTGCTGGTGTTGGTGCAACTGGTGATCGCGGCGATGATCACCGCGCCGTCGGGCATCCGCCCTGGTACATCCTCCCAGGCACCAGCGATGCCCTTGGCCGCCAGGTCGCTGGTGGCAACGCGGGCATGCGGGTTGGACGGGCCCGCCATGTTGCGTACCACGCCGGACAGGTCGAAGCGCAGCACCCGCTCGTACTCGGCGGTGGTCAGGCTGTCCGCCCACAGGCCGGCGGCCCTGGCGTAGGTCTCGACCAGTTTCACCTGCTGCTCTTCGCGGCCGGTCAGCCTGAGGTAGTCGAGGGTCTGCTGGTCGATGGCGAACATGGCCGCGGTGGCGCCGTACTCCGGGGCCATGTTGGAGATGGTCGCACGATCGCCCAAGGTCAACGCGCGGGCGCCTTCGCCATGAAACTCCAGGTAGGCACCGACCACCCGCTGCTGGCGCAGGAACTCGGTCAGGGCCAGTACCAGGTCGGTGGCGGTGATGCCGGGCTGCAGCCTGCCGGCCAGCTCGACGCCGACAATCTCCGGCAGGCGCATCCACGAAGCGCGGCCGAGCATGACGTTCTCGGCCTCGAGGCCGCCGACACCGATGGCGATCACCCCCAGGGCGTCGACATGCGGGGTATGGCTGTCGGTGCCGACGCAGGTGTCGGGATAAGCCACGCCGTGCTCGCTATGGATGACCGGCGACATCTTCTCCAGGTTGATCTGGTGCATGATGCCGTTGCCCGGCTGGATCACGTCGACGTTCTTGAAGGCTTTCTTGGTCCAGTTGATGAAGTGGAAACGGTCTTCGTTGCGGCGGTCTTCGATGGCGCGGTTCTTGTCGAAGGCTTGCGGATCGAAGCCGCCGCGCTCGACCGCCAGCGAATGGTCAACAATCAGTTGCACCGGTACCACCGGGTTGACCTGGGCCGGGTCACCGCCCTTGTCGGCGATGGCGTCGCGCAGGCCGGCCAGGTCGACCAAGGCGGTCTGCCCGAGGATGTCATGGCAGACCACGCGGGCCGGGAACCAGGGGAAGTCGAGGTCGCGCTTGCGCTCGATCAGCTGGGTCAGCGAGGCGTCGAGGGTCGCCGGGTCGCAGCGGCGCACCAGGTTTTCGGCGAGCACGCGCGAGGTGTACGGCAGGCCGTCATAGGCGCCGGGCTTGATCGCCTCGATGGCCGCGCGGGCGTCGAAATAGTCCAGGTCGGTGCCTGGGAGGTTCTTGCGGTGGTTCTGGTTCATGGGCACAGGACTCAATCACGGTGGACTTGCGGCACTCTAAAAAATCTGAATCGTGTAGGTATTGTTGTTTTTGAAGTAACGCCGTTGGGCCTCAGCGCTGCTCGATCGGCACGAACGCGCGCTGTTCCACACCGGTGTACTCGGCGCTGGGCCGGATGATGCGGTTGTTGGCGCGCTGCTCGAATACGTGCGCCGCCCAGCCAGTCAGGCGCGAGCAGACGAAGATCGGCGTGAACAGCTTGGTCGGGATGCCCATGAAGTGGTACGTCGAGGCATGGTAGAAGTCGGCATTGGGAAACAGCTTCTTCTGCTCCCACATGGTCTTGTCGATCGCCTCCGACACCGGGTACAGCACGCTGTCGCCCGCCTCGTCCGCCAGCTGTTTCGCCCAGCCCTTGATCACCTCGTTGCGCGGGTCGGACTCCTTGTAGATGGCATGGCCGAAGCCCATGACCTTGTCCTTGCGCTCGAGCATCCGCAGCAGCTCGGCCACCGCGTCCTGCGGGTTCTGGAAGCGCTCGATCAGTTCCATCGCCGCTTCGTTGGCGCCGCCGTGCAGCGGGCCGCGCAAGGTGCCAATGGCCGCGGTGACGCAAGAGTACAGGTCCGACAAGGTCGAGGCGCAGACCCGTGCGGTGAACGTCGAGGCGTTGAACTCATGCTCGGCGTAGAGGATCAGCGAGACGTTCATCACCTTGACATGCAGCGCGCTCGGCTTCTTGCCGTGCAACAGGTGCAGGAAGTGCCCGCCGATGGTGGGTTCGTCGCTGGTGCACTTGATGCGCACGCCGTGATGGCTGAAGCGGTACCAGTAGCACATGATCGCCGGGAACACCGCCAGCAAGCGGTCAGTCTTGTCGCGCTGCAGCTCGAAGCTGTGCTCGGGCTCCAGGGTGCCGAGCACCGAGCAGCCGGTGCGCATCACATCCATCGGGTGGGCCGTGACGGGGATGCGCTCGAGCACTTCCTTCAGCGCCTGTGGCAGATCGCGCAATGACTTGAGCCTGAGCTTGTACTCGTCCAGCTCGGCCTGGCTGGGCAGTTCGCCGTAGAGCAGCAGGTAGGCGACCTCCTCGAATTCGGCATGGGCAGCGAGCTCGCGCACGTCATAGCCACGGTAGGTCAGGCCGGCACCGGCCTGGCCGACGGTCGACAGCGCGGTCTGACCGGCGACCTGTCCTCGCAGGCCGGCACCGCTGAGTTGTTTTGCTTCGGCCATGGTGGTTCTCCATTTGTTGAAATTGTTATGGGATGCTCTTGGCTAATCGGGGGTGTCAGTTGTGGCCTCTTCACTCGCAAGCACTGACACCCTGAATCTCAACCCTTCTTCTGCGCGAACAACGCATCAAGGCTCTGCTCGAACGCGTGATAGCCGATGGCGTCATACAGCTCCATCCGCGTCTGCATGGTATCGACCACGTGCTTCTGCGTACCGTCGCGGCGCAGCGCGGTGTACACGTTCTCCGCCGCCTTGTTCATCGCGCGAAACGCCGACAGCGGGTACAGCACCAGCGCCACATCGACCGAGGCGAGCTCCTCGGTGGTGTACAGCGGCGTCGCGCCAAACTCGGTGATGTTGGCTAGCACCGGCACCCGTACCCGGTCGGCGAAGGTCTTGTACATCGACAGTTCGGTGATCGCCTCGGGGAAGATCATGTCGGCGCCCGCCTCGACGCACGCCGCCGCGCGATCCAGGGCGGCGTTCAGGCCATCCACGGCCAGGGCATCGGTGCGCGCCATGATCACGAAGCTGTCATCCAGGCGCGCATCGACGGCCGCCTTGATCCGGTCGACCATTTCCTGCTGCGAGACGATTTCCTTGTTGGGCCGGTGACCGCAGCGCTTGGCGCCCACCTGATCCTCGATATGAATGGCCGCGGCGCCGAACTTGCACATCGCGCGCACGGTGCGCGCCACGTTGAAGGCCGAGGCGCCGAAGCCGGTGTCGACATCGACCAGCAACGGCAGGTCGCAGACATCGGTGATGCGCCGCACATCGGTCAGCACGTCGTCCAGGCCGCTGATCCCAAGGTCCGGAAGGCCCAGCGAACCCGCCGCCACGCCCCCGCCCGAAAGGTAGATGGCCTTGAAACCGGCGCGCTGGGCAAGCAACGCGTGGTTGGCATTGATCGTACCCACCACCTGCAACGGATGCTCGGCGGCGACCGCCTCGCGAAAGCGCTGGCCGGGACTGCTTTTCTGGGTCATGACTCACCTCGTGGGCTGTTGTTGTTGGCGTCCTGGTAATGACGCTCGATGTTGCGCCGGGAGGCGCCGATGTGCCGGCGCATCAGCAGCTCGGCAAGCTCGCCGTCACGCTCGGCGATGGCATCGAGAATCCGGTGATGCTCGGCAAACGCCTGGCGCGGACGGTTGGGGGTGGCGGAGAACTGGATGCGGTACATGCGCACCAGCTGGTACAGCTCGCCACAGAGCATCTGCACCAAAGTGCGGTTGCCGCTGCCCTGGATGATCCGATAGTGGAAGTCGAAATCGCCTTCCTGCTGGTAATAGCCAATGCCAGCCTGGAAACGCGCGTCCTGCTCATGGGTCTCGAGCACCCGGCGCAGATCGTCGATCTCGTCCACGCTCATGCGCTCGGCGGCCAGGCGGCATGCCATGCCCTCGAGCGATTCGCGGATTTCGTAGAGCTCGATCAGCTCGGCGTGGCTCAGTGACACCACCCGCGCCCCGACATGCGGTATGCGCACCAGCAGGCGCTGGCCCTCTAGCCGATGGATGGCCTCGCGCAGCGGACCGCGGCTGATGCCGTAGGTCCGCGCCAACTCTGGCTCGGAGATCTTGCTGCCTGGGGCGATCTCGCCCTTGACGATGGCCGCCTGGATCCGCCGGAAGACGTTTTCGGACAACGTCTCCGTATCGTCATGCCCGATGACCATGGCTGATGATGCATCCCGCATATTGTCGACACCTTGATGACCAATGGTGTCAAAACTAGCCTCGACGGCCGTGCAAGTCAAAGACAACTTGGGCATTGTCGACAATCGTCTAATGCCGAACTTATCCGGCGCCGATGCTGTCAGATTGCGACCTGCTGGCGTCAACACCTCAGCGTGATAGAATGCCGCGCCTCCTACGGAGTATGGATAGTGTTCTGCCGATGGATTTCATACTGTCGACAGATCAACGAGGAAGCTTGCGCAGTACTGCCCAGTCGCCTTGCCACGAACACCGCACAGCACCGCGCCAGGATTATGAGACTCACACCCCTTCTACTGTTGTTATGCCTTTCCCTGCTCCCGGCCTTTGGCCAGGCGGCGGAAAAGACCGTGTACGGTCTCAACGAATACGCCCGCCTGGTCGACCTTGACCTGGAAATCGCCGCCAAGCTCGACACCGGCGCCAAGACGGCCTCGCTCAGCGCCCGCGACATCAAGCGCTTCAAGCGCAATGGCGAGAGCTGGGTGCGTTTCTACCTGGCGATCGATGCCGCCCATTCGCACCCCATCGAGCGCCCCCTGGCCCGCGTCAGCAAGATCAAACGGCGCGCCGGTGACTTCAATCCCGACGAGGGCAAGGCCTACACCGCCCGTCCCGTGATCGAACTGAACATCTGCATGGGCCACAACCTGCGCACCATCGAAGTCAACCTCACCGACCGCAGCGCCTTCCAGTTCCCGCTGCTGGTCGGCTCCGAGGCGCTCAAGCACTTTGATGCCCTGGTCGACCCAAGCCTTAAATACGCGGCCGGCAAACCTGCCTGTGCCACTGTCGCTCACACCGCAGAGTAGATCCGATGCGCTCTCTTAACCTTCATCTGAAAGTCCTGATCACCGTGCTGGTGCTGCTGGGCGTAATGGTCACGGCCTATCAGATCTTCTTCCTCGGCATCCCGGTGACCGAAGACGAGACCGACGACCTGTGGAACATCGACGCCAAGGTCGAGTTCATCGCAAGCCCCAAGGATCCGGTCAAGATCCAGATGTTCGTGCCGCCGCTGAACCGCGACTACGTCAGCCTCAACGAGAGCTTCATCTCCAACAACTACGGCGTGAGCGTCAACCGTGCCGACGGCAACCGCAAGGTGACCTGGTCGGCCCGTCGCGCCAACGGCAACCAGACCCTCTACTACCGCCTGGTGCTGACCAAGCGCTACAGCACCGAGAAAGCCACGGTCAAGGGTCCGACCTTCCGTGACAGCCTGGCCGTCGAGGGTCCCGAGAAGATCGCCGCCGAGGCGCTGATGGCGCCGATCCGCCAGCACTCGGCCGATGTCGAGACCTTTGTCAGCGAGACCATCAAGCGGGTCAACAACCTCAACGACGACAACGTCAAGCTGCTGCTGGCCGGCGATACCTCGGCCCTGAACAAGGCCAAGGTGATCGACCTGCTGCTGTCGATCGCCCATGTGCCGATGGAAAAGGTCCACACCATCCGCCTGGTCGCCGACGTGCCGCAGACGCCGGAACTGTGGCTGCGCAGTTTCAATGGCAATGACTGGCTGTACTTCAACCCGGACACCGGCGAGCAGGGCCTGCCGAGCGACCGCCTGCTGTGGTGGACCGGCGATGACAACCTGATCACCGTCGATGGCGGCAAGAAGGCCAATGTCACCTTCAGCATGAACAACAGCGAGATGAACGCCATCCGCCTGGCCAAGCTGACCGACGAAAACACCGACGCCAACTTCCTCGAGTACTCGCTCTACGGCCTGCCACTGCAAACCCAGCAGACCTTCATGATCATGGTGATGATCCCGATCGGCGTGCTGGTGATCCTGGTGCTGCGCAACCTGATCGGCCTGCAGACCCTGGGGACCTTCACCCCGGTGCTGATCGCCCTGGCTTTCCGCGAGACGCAGCTGGGCTTTGGCATCATCCTGTTCACGGTGATCACGGCCCTGGGCCTGTCGCTGCGATCCTACCTTGAACACCTGAAGCTGCAGATGCTCCCGCGCCTGTCGGTGGTGCTGACGTTCGTGGTGGTGCTGATCGCCGCCATCAGCCTGTTCAGCCACAAGCTCGGGCTTGAGCGCGGGCTGTCGGTCGCGCTGTTCCCGATGGTGATCCTGACCATGACCATCGAGCGCCTGTCGATCACCTGGGAAGAGCGTGGCGGTGGCCATGCCATGAAAGTCGCCGTCGGCACGCTGTTCGCGGCGTCGCTTGCGCACCTGCTGATGATGGTGCCGGAACTGGTGTATTTCGTGTTCACCTTCCCTGCGGTGCTGCTGATCCTGGTGGGCTTCATGCTGGCGATGGGCCGGTACCGCGGCTACCGCCTGACGGAGCTCGTGCGCTTCAAGGCCTTCCTGAAGGCTGACGCCTGATGTTTGGCCTGATCAAGACATGGAAAGCCCTCGAAGCGCGGGGCATCATGGGTATCAACCGGCGCAACGCGGACTATGTCCTCAAGTACAACAAGCGCCACCTGTACCCGATCGTCGACGACAAGATCATCACCAAGGAGCGCGCGCTCGCGGCCGGCATCCATGTGCCGGAGATGTACGGGGTGATCTCCACCGAGAAGGAAATCGACAAGCTCGACGAGATCATCGGCGGGCGCAGCGACTTCGTCATCAAGCCAGCGCAGGGCGCTGGCGGTGACGGCATCCTGGTCATCGCCGACCGCTTCGAGGATCGCTACCGCACGGTGTCGGGCAAGATCATCAGCCACGAGGAGATCGAGCACCAGGTCTCCAGCATCCTGACCGGGCTGTATTCGCTCGGCGGGCA
>NZ_DATELE010000327.1:0-6351 GCF_035277045.1 Pseudomonas sp.
ATTACGCGCCTTACATCACCCATACCCTTACCCGGCAGCCCAGCCCGCCGCGGGTCACCCTTCAGCAGGCGTGGCTTGATGAGTCCAGGCCCGATCGCGAGGTCTGCGTGGCCGGCCTGACCCTGACACGCACACAGCTGAGCGAACGCAACCCTTATCTGAACGTCAGCGTTGCCGGGGACCTGATCGAAGGCCACAACGACATTGGCGAGCCGCAGATCATCGAGTTCGTCAAGCAGATGATTCTGCTGTCGTCACTGCCGGACAAGGCGCGCAAGACAGGATCGGGGGTCATTGATCCGAGGTGTCCGGGGGCTTCCAGGTCATGAGGTCGCCTGGCGCTCACTGTTGATCGAGGCGTCTGCGTGCGCACCCGGTTGAATTTCCACAACGCCCCGATGTCGTAATGACATCGCACCCAAAACCTTTATTTTTCATCAAGATGTCCGCATGAATGACCTGACCCAAGCCCAGTACTGCCCCGCCATTCTGCTCGTCGAGGATGAACCCGCGATTCGCGACCTTCTGGTCTTCGCCCTGGAGGACATGGGCGCGGTCGTCACGGCGGTCGCCACCGCCGACGAAGGCCTGGCGCAACTGGAACAGCACCCTTGGGCGCTGCTCCTGACCGATGTGCAGACCCCCGGCGTGCTCGATGGACTGCAACTGGCATGGGCAGCCCACGAACGCAGGCCAGAGCTTCGCATCGTGGTCATGAGCGGCTACCATGTGCGCATGGCCGCACCGCTGCCGCAGGATGCCTTATTCCTGCCCAAGCCATGGTCCATGGACGCTTTTTATACGACAATCAATGCACAGCTCGGACGCTACGCTTCACTTCAGCCTGCAGCCTGATGACCCAGCGCCTTGGCAGGTTACCCCCTGTGACTGAACCCATGCAGCCTGACCACGCCATCGACGAGCCTTCTTCTCCCGCGCGCCTTGCCGCGCTGCGTAGCTACGGCGTGCTCGATACCCCACGCGAAGCGGACTTCGACGAGCTTGTCGGCCTGGCCGCGAAGATCTGTGGCACGCCCATTTCGGTGGTCAACCTGATCGAGGAAGACCGTCAGTGGTTCAAGGCCGAGGTAGGGCTTGGCATTCGGGAAACGCCGCTGGATGTGTCGATCTGCCGCCATGTGTTGCTGCAACCCGGCATCACGGTGATTCCCGACCTGCTGGCCGATCCGCGCATGTGCCTGAACCCGCTGGTCACCGCCGACGCGGGCCTGCGCTTCTACGCCGGGTGCCTGCTGAAGACCCCGGAAGGCCACGGTATCGGCACGCTCTGCGTGCTGGACCACAAGCCCCGCGGGCTGAGCGAGGACCAGCTGAGCGCCCTCGCCGTCCTGGCCAACCAGGTCATGGGCCAGATGGAGCTGCGCCGCACCATCAGCCAGAAGACCCGGCTGGTCGAGCAGCAGCAGGTGTTGCTGGCACAGCAGGACCTGCTGCTCAAGGAAGTCCATCACCGGACCAAGAACAACCTGCAACTGATCATCGGCCTGATCGAACTGCAACTGCGCAAGATGGAGGGGCAGGAAGCACGGACCGCCCTGGCTGACATCTCGCGACGGATCATGAGCATCGCGGCCGTTCATGAAAAGCTGTACCAGACGGACCTTATCGACATGGTCGATGCCGGGGTGTACCTGCGCAGCGTGGTGGAAGGCATCACGGCCACCTCGCCCGCGCATGTCTCCCTGGCGCTGGACATCGCGTCGGTACTGCTGCCGATGGACCTGGCCATCCCGCTGGCGCTCATCGTCAACGAGCTGGTGACCAACGCGCTCAAGTACGCGTATGACGAAAACGCTTCGGGGCCGATCACCGTCAGCCTCGCGCCCGTCGATGGCCTGTGGCGGCTGAGCGTGACGGACTCGGGCAAGGGACTGCCCGCGGATTTCGTGCCCCAAAGGTCAAGGTCCCTGGGGATGAAAATCATCGCTTCGCTGACCCGGCAGCTCAAGGGCGAGCTGGAGTTCATTGACAACCGGCCGGGCCTTGCGTGCAGGCTGACCTTCTCGGCAGGGCACGGCGCCAGCCTGTAGACATCGCGCGCCGTGACCCGGCGCCCTCACCCCTGCCGGCGAGGATCACTTGCACTTGGCCAGCACCACCTGGCACGTCCTCGGCGTGCCGCCGGAGCGGCTGGCGTAGCGCATGCAGTTGGCCATGGACTTCTGCCGGGCCACGCTCAACGACGAACCCCAGGCCAGGCCACCTTCCCCGGCGGTCGGGACCGCCTTGGCATAACAGGCCGAGCCGAGGGTCGATGTCGCGTAACGCGTTGCGGGCGGCTTGCTCGAGCAGCCTGCGGTCAGCGCGAAGGTGAGGGAAAGCAGGGACGGCAGAACCCATGGTGAGCAGCGGCGTGCGATGTTCCTGGTCATCCCGGTTCTCCTGATGAGGAGGGCTGGAGGTAGATTGCGGCCTGATCATCATAGAGTGTAACCAGACTTTCCGTGCGCGCTCCGCGACTTGAGAAGGGTTTTGAATAAGCAGGATGAGCTAATATCCGGTCATTTCCAGATAGCCGTTGCCACTTGCGCTGCCGCTCAAGCGCACGGGCCCTTCCCAGTAGGGATAGCGTGTTTGCATCCAGGCCTTGGCCTCCAGTGCATCGACCTCGATATCAACGCCGTGCACCGGCACCTGCACCCGCCAGCGCGTCGGCACGCGCCGGGCGTTCTGCTGCACGGTCCAGGCAATCGGCTGTAGCCGCAGTTGCCCACCTTGCAGCGCCTGTGGCGCTCCGTCCTCACTGATCCACGTGCCTGCGCGGTAGGGCTCGCCCTGGGCCTCGCGCACCTGGAACAGCATCAGCTTGGCACCGCTGTCCAGGTGAAGGGAAAACCAGTCCCAGCCCTCCTGCCCCGCCGCCAGCGGCTGGCTGCTCCATTCGCGATCCAGCCAGGCGCGGCCAGTGACCGGCACACGCTGGCCGCTACGCTCGACCTCTCCACTGACCTGGTAGAAGGGTTGGCTGTAGTAGTAGGACGCCTGCCCTTTGCCGGATTTTTCGCTGTAACCCTGCAGGCCATGGAGCACCAGCGGGCGATCGCTGGTCAGCGTCAGGTCATAGCCAAAGCCCTTGCCACTGGCTGTCATCCGCAGGTGCCCGAAGCTGTCGGCGCCCTGCAGCGACCAGTCATTGATCCAGGCCCTGAACGGCCGGGCGTCGACCCCTGCCTGTCCGATGCCGCCGCGCGCCAGGGTCTCGCTGGCCTGGTGGCCGCCTGGGCCGGTCAGCGCCGCGTGGCCCATCCACAGGTTCGGGCTGCTCCAGCCTGCCGTCTCCGGGCCGGGCCGCAGGGCTGAGCGGAACAGCGTCCACTGCACGCCCCAGTCGCGCCCCTGGCCGTCCTTGAGGTTGGCGGTGACGTACCACCACTCGATCCGGAAACCCGCGTGGGCTCCGTGATCACGCGGGAAGACCAAGGGGTGACCTGGCGTCACCTGCGCGAAGGCCGCGGCATCCTGGCCCAGGCCGGCGAAGCCTTTGGGAGAGGGCTCGGGCGAGTCGCAGCCGACCAGAAGCAGGCCCAGCAACACGAGAAAAGATTCACGCTTCATCGGCAAATTGCCTCAACAGCTCGCTGGGCTGGCGCCGCGCCAGTTGCCACAAGGGCCAGGCGCTGGCCAGGAAACTGGTCACCACCCCAAGCAGGGCCAGTTGCAGCAGTTGCCCTGGGAACAGGTACAACGGCAGGCGCCAGCCGAACGCCTGGACGTTGACCACGGCCACCAGGCACCAGGCCAGCAGCAGTCCCAAGGGGATCGCCAGGACCACGGTAATGCTGCTGAGCATCAGGGTCTGGCCGAGCGAAAGCCACACCAGCCGCGTGCGCGGCACGCCCAGCGCCCACAGCGGCGCGAGCTGGCCCAGCCGGCTTTGGCCCAAGGTCAGCAGGCTGATGAACAACGCCACCCCGGCAATGCCGAGCGTCAGGCTGTTGAGGGCCGCGGTGGCGGCGAAGGTGCGGCTGAACACCTCGGTCGACCAGGCCTTCAGCGTGGCCTGCTCGACCACGCGGCTATCGTCCAGGGCGAAGCGCTGCTGCATGTCGGCCTTGAGCGCCGGAACACGCTCGGGCGATACCCTGGCGCCGAGGCTGGCAAGGGTTGCCTGGGGCATATAACGCCGCAGCCAGTCGGCATTGACCAGCAGATGGCCTTTGGGATTGCCGTAGTCGGCGTAGATCCCCGCCACGGTCATCGTCTGCACGGGCTCGGTGGGGACCTGCAGCGGATCCCCCACCTGCAACGCCAGGCGCCGGGCCAGCTGTTCGCTGAGCATGACGGCCCGCCCGCCCGCAAGCTGCTCCCAGGCTTGCGGTGCCTGCTCCAGCAGCGGCCAATGCGCGCGGTAGTACGGGCGATCATCGATACCCTGGACCTGCACGGGCCATGCCTGCAGCCGGGTTTCCAGGCGCCAGTTGGGTAGCACCGCGGTCACCCCGGATTGTTGCCCGAGCCACGCGCTGAGCGCCAGCGCCTGGGCGGTGTCGCGAGGGGTGACATAGAGCTCCGCGGACAGGCGCTGGTCCAGCCAGCCGAGAAAGGTCTTGCGAAACCCCTCGGTCATGCTGCCCACCCCGACGCTCGCCGCCAGGGCCAGCAGCAACGCCATCAGCGCGAGGCTCAGCGCGGGCAGTTGCTGGCGGCTGTCGGCGATGAACCACTCGGGCAACGGCCGGCGGCACAGGCGTGCAAGCCCGGCCAACGCGCCCTCGAGCAAGGCAGGCAGCAGCAGGGCCGCCGCCAGCAGCAGCGCCGCGAGCAGTCCGAACGCGCTGGTCAGGCTGGCGCCGAACTGCCAGCAGGCCAGCGCGACCAGCGACAGCACCCCGGCGAGAATGGCCTGGCGCTTTAACCAGCGTCCTTGCGCCATGCGCCAGGCCTGGGGTTGCGCGAGCGCGAGCAACGGCAGGCGAGCGGCACGCAGGACGCTACCCACGCCTGCCAGGAGGGCGCCCAGCACGCTGACGCCCAGCCCCGCCAGCCACCACTCGGGCGACAGGCTCAAGTGTCCCGCCACCTGGGCACCGTACAAACCGCGCAGGCTGGCGGCAAAATCCGGCAACAACAGGCCCGCCAGCAGGTAGCCGCTGGCGACGCCTGCCAGGCCACCCGTCACCGCGAATGCTCCCAGCTCCAGCGTCAGGCCGGCCAGCACGGTCCTCAGGCTGATGCCGCAGGCGCGCAGGGTACGGATCAGCCCGCGCCGCTGCTCCAGCGCCAGGCCGATGGCGGCGTGCGCGATGAACAGCCCGACGACGAAGGCCAGCAAGCCGAGCGCGGTGAGGTTGAGGTGGAAACTGTCGGTGAGGCGCTGCAGGTCGCCGTCATCGGCAAGCGGCTGCAGGGTCAGCTGGGCGGCAAGGTCGGCGGGCAATGAGCGGGCATCGCCCGTCAGCAGCCGCGACAGCTGGTCGGGCGCTTGCAGCAGGTCCTGCGCGTGGCCGATATCGACGACGATGACACCCGGCGCCAGTTCAGGCTTGAGGCTGAAGGGCGGCAGGGTCCCGCCTTCGCTGGTGGTGACCCGGTCCGACACCTGCAAGCCCAGTTGCTGCAAGGTATCCGGACTGATCCAGGCCTGCCCTGGCGTGCCCAGAAAAGCCGCCAGGTCGAAGGCTTGCGCCTGGTTGCCCGCGACAGCCGTGCCGGGCGGCAGGCTCAAGGGTTCGATGCCGATCAGCCGGACACTGCGCGGTTGCGACCCGGCCAGGCGCAGGCGGCCTTCGAGCACCGGGGAGACCGGCCAGCCAAGCAGGCGCAGCCTGAGGTAGAGCGCCTGGTCCAGCCGCTCGGCGCCGCGTGGCAGCAGTTGAGCCTGCGCAGGGCCCGCGAGCACGGCGCTGGCCCGCGCGTAGTCGGCACGTGCCTGGGTGTTGAGCGCCTGCACGCCGGTCCACAGGGCGGTGGCCAGCCAGAGCCCGGTGAAAATGCTGAAGCACTGCAAGCGGTGCCGTCGCCAGTGACTCAGCAGCGCTTGCAGGGTGATCCCCAAGGCCCTCATCCGGCCGTCTCGGCCTGAACACGGCCGGCGTGCAGGAAGCAGCGCCGGGCCAACCGGTCGGCAAGGCGCCGGCTGTGGGTCACCATGAGCACGCTGCTGCCCGCCTCGCCCACCAGCTCCAGCAGCAGGTCCAACACCTCGTCACTGCTGGCCTCGTCCAGGCTGCCGGTAGGTTCGTCGGCCAGCACCAATGCCGGCTTGCCCGCCAGTGCCCGGCCAATGGCCACGCGCTGGTGCTGGCCGCCGGAAAGCTGCTCCGGATAGCGCCGCAGCAAGGCCGCCAAGCCCAGGCGATCCGCGAGGTATTTCACCCATGCAGGGTCGTG
>NZ_DATELE010000328.1:0-14385 GCF_035277045.1 Pseudomonas sp.
ACCTTCGACCAGCAAACCGACGAAGAGCTGGCTCGACCACCCGCCTGGCGATACTGGCGCGCGCTGCCGGCCAAGGGGCGCATGGGTGTGTTTTTCGGCAACTGGTACAGCCAGATGCTGCAGGGCCGTGTGCACGGGCAGTTCAAGAATGCCGTGCTCGACCAGGCCATCAATGGCGCCGAGCGGCTGGAGCAGATGCTCTGCGATGAAGGCGCGCTGATCTTCAAATTCTGGTTTCACCTGTCCAAGCAACAGATGAAGGGCCGCCTCAAGGCGCTCAAGGACGATCCCCTGCACAGCTGGCGCATCAGCCCGCTGGACTGGCAGCAGTCCAGGACCTACGACCGCTTCGTGCATTTTGGCGAACGCATCCTGCGCCGCACCAGCCGCGACTTCGCCCCTTGGCATGTGATCGAAGGGCTCGACCCCAACTACCGCAGCCTGGCTGTCGGGCGCATCCTGCTCGAAGGCTTGCAGGCGGCCCTGGCCACTGCCCCCGAGGACAAGCACGACGCCAACGTCACCCCGGTGGGGCGCAGCATCGACGGCCGCGGGCTGATTGGCAGCCTCGACATGACCCTGCGTCTCGACAAGCAGGATTACCAGGAGCAGCTGATTGCGGAGCAGGCGCGCCTGTCCGGCCTGCTGCGGCACAAGCGCATGCGCCGGCACGCGTTGATCGCCGTGTTCGAAGGTAATGATGCGGCGGGCAAGGGCGGTGCCATCCGGCGGGTTGCGGGGGCGCTTGATCCGCGTCAGTACCGCATCGTGCCGATTGCCGCGCCGACCGAGGAAGAGCGCGCGCAGCCTTATCTGTGGCGGTTCTGGCGGCATATACCGGCGCGCGGCAAGTTCACGGTGTTTGACCGCTCGTGGTATGGGCGCGTGCTGGTGGAGCGGGTGGAAGGGTTTTGCAGTCAGGCGGACTGGATGCGCGCGTATGGCGAGATCAACGACTTCGAGCAAGAGCTGACCAATGCCGGCGTGGTGCTGGTGAAGTTCTGGATGTCGATTGACAAGCAGACGCAGCTGGAGCGGTTCAACGAGCGTGAGGAGACGCCGTTCAAGCGGTTCAAGATTACTGACGAGGACTGGCGTAATCGGGAAAAGTGGGATGATTACGCGGGCGCGGTGGAAGACATGGTCGACCGAACCAGCACCGGGATCGCGCCCTGGACGTTGGTGGAAGCCAATGACAAGCGCTGGGCGCGGGTGAAGGTGCTGCGCACGATCAATGAAGCGCTGGAGGCGGCGTTCGAGCGGGACAGGAAGTAGTTGTGGGGGTTGTTCTTGATCAGTTCTTGATCAGCTCTGATCTTGCCTTTCATCTGTGTGCAGCATCTGTTCTCTCTGTGGGAACAAGACAGTTGCTCCCACAGGGTCCGGCTCTGCCGGACCGGGGGCTGGGTTTGCCTAGGCAGCAGACAGTTGCTCCCGCAGGGGCCGGCGATCTCCATGGAACGACTGTATCCCCTGCCATCCATGCCCCCGCGGAATGAACTCCCGACTATATTTCCAGCCACTTTTCCCCGGTCCCGCACTCCAACCCTCTATCATCCCAACTTCCCCGCCAAAGGGCATATCGAGGCAGTCATGCACACTTCATCCGGACGCTGGGTCCACGGCCTTTTCCTGGCACTGCTGACCGCGCTGCTCTGGGGCATCCTGCCGATCAAGCTCAAGCAAGTGTTGCAGGTGATGGACCCGATCACGGTCACCTGGTACCGCTTTTTCGTCTCCGGCAGCCTGCTGTTCGCCTGGCTTGCGGCCACCCGGCGGTTGCCGAGCTTCACATTGCTCGGCCGCAAGGGCCAAGGCCTGGCGGTGATAGCGGTGTGCGGGCTACTGGGCAACTATGTGCTGTACCTGTTCGGCCTGCGCCTGCTCAGCCCCGGCACCGCGCAGCTGGTGGTGCAGGTCGGCCCGGTGCTGTTGCTGGTGGGCAGTGTGTTCATGTTCAAGGAGCGGTTCAGCCTGGGGCAGGGGGTGGGGCTCGCGGTGTTGCTGGCCGGGTTCGGGTTGTTTTTCAATCAGCGTCTCGAAGAGTTGCTGACGTCGCTGGGGGTCTACACCACCGGCGTGCTGACCATCCTGCTGGCGACCAGCATCTGGACCTTCTATGCCCTGGCTCAGAAACAGCTGCTGACCAAGTGGACGTCGATGCAAGTGATGGTGGTGATCTACCTGTCGTGCGCCGTGCTGCTGTTGCCGTTCGTGCATCCCCTGGAAATCCTCGAACTGAACCCGCTGCAAGGCTGGCTGCTGCTGGCGTGCTGCCTCAATACCCTGGTGGCGTATGGCGCCTTCGCCGAAGCCCTGGCGCACTGGGAGGCCTCGCGGGTGAGCGCCACCTTGGCGCTGACGCCGTTGGTGACGTTTGTCGCCGTGGCGCTGGCGGCGTGGTGGTGGCCTGACTTCGTGCAGGCGGAGGAGATCAATACCCTGGGGTATATCGGTGCGGTCGTGGTGGTGGCCGGCTCCGCCGTGGTGGCCCTCGGCCCCTCGATGGCCGCCAGCTGGCGCGCCCGGCGTGCGCGGCTGGCGGTGTAAGGGAGGCGAGCGGTGACTGGGCTCGCGCAAGGTGCCTGGCAGCGGGCGGTGGGAGATTCCCTGGTGCATGGCAGTCCACCCTGGGGGAGCTGGCTTGTCCAGCTCCCCCAGGGATTGCCACGCACCATACTCAGCCCTTAGCCCCCGGCGCCAACATGTTCTCCGGCCGCACCCACTGGTCAAACTGCTCATTGCTCAGATAACCCAGCTCCAGCGCCGCCTCACGCAGAGTCTGACCTTCGCCATACGCTTTCTTGGCAATTTCCGCGGCCTTGTCATAGCCGATATGCGGATTCAACGCCGTCACCAGCATCAGCCCGCGCTCCAGGTGCTCGGCCATCTGCCCGGCGTCCGGCTCGATCCCCGCCACGCAGTGCTCGTGGAAGTTGCGGCAGCCATCGGCCAGCAACTCGATCGATTCCAGCAGGTTGTGGATGATCACCGGCTTGTACACGTTCAACTGCAGATGCCCCTGGCTCGCGGCAATGCCGATCGCCGTGTCGTTGCCCAGCACCTGGCAGGCCAGCATCGACAGCGCCTCGCACTGGGTCGGGTTGACCTTGCCAGGCATGATCGAGCTGCCCGGCTCGTTGGCCGGCAAGCGCACTTCGGCTAGCCCGGCGCGCGGCCCGGAGCCCAGCAGGCGCAGGTCGTTGGCGATCTTCATCAAGGCCACGGCCAGGGTCTTCAGGGCACCGGCCAGGGTCACCAGGGGCTCATGGCCGGCGAGGGCGGCGAACTTGTTCGGCGCGGTGACAAAGGGCAGGCCGGACAGCGCCGCCAGCTCGGCGGCGATGGCCTCGGCGAACCCCTGCGGCGCGTTGAGCCCGGTGCCCACCGCCGTGCCGCCCTGGGCCAGTTCGCACACGGCCGGCAGACTGGCGCGGATGGCGCGCTGGGCATAGTCGAGCTGGGCCACAAAGGCCGAGACCTCCTGGCCAAAGGTGATCGGCGTGGCATCCATCATGTGGGTGCGCCCCGTCTTCACCAGCGACTGATGGCGCGCCGCCAGCTCCGCCAGGCCCGACGACAGCTCGGTGATCGCCGGCAGCAGATGGTTCTGCACCGCCTGCACCGTGGCAATGTTCATCGCGGTGGGGAAACAGTCGTTGGAGCTCTGCGACCGGTTGACGTGATCGTTGGGGTGTACCGGCGTCTTGCCACCACGGCCCTTGCCGGCCAGCTCGTTGGCGCGTCCGGCGATCACCTCGTTGACGTTCATGTTGCTCTGGGTGCCGCTGCCGGTCTGCCAGACGACGAGCGGGAACTGGTCGTCATGCTCGCCGTCGAGCACCTCGTCGGCGGCCTGTTCGATCAGCCGGGCGACGTCGGCGGGAAGGTCGCCATTGCGGTCGTTGACGCGCGCGGCGGCTTTCTTGACCAGTGCCAAGGCATGCGAGACCGCCAGTGGCATGCGCTGCTTGCCGATGGCAAAGTTGATCAGCGAGCGTTGCGTCTGCGCCCCCCAGTAGGCCTCCTCAGGAACTTCGACCGGCCCCAGGCTGTCAGTTTCGATACGGCTCATGCTGCGCTCACTCCTTCGTTGGCTGAATCCGCAGTTTAGGCCCTGATCCAGCCGGGCAGTTCCATCGCCCGTCGTCCTGCTTGAGCGCTGTGCCCTACAGGCGCAGAATGCTCACTCTCTTGAGGTGTTACCTCCTCCGTTATTGAAGGAAATCCAATGACCCGTCTCCGCGCCCTTTGCGTCGCTGCCGCCCTTGCCTGTGCTAGCGGCCAGGTGCTCGCTGATACCGCCAGCCACAACGCCGCTGCGGAAAAATTCCTCAAGCTGGCCAACGCCGACAAGCTGGGCACCCCGGTGTACATGCAGGTGCAGCAGATGTTCGGCCAGCGCTTCGAGCAGATCCAGAGCAAGGTGCCAGGCGCCAAGAAGACCGTGCTCGACAGCTACCAGGCCAAGGCCAACGCCGCGCTGGACAAGTCCATCGGCTGGACCCAGCTCAAGCCCGACATGGTCAAGCTCTACACCGCCAATTTCTCCGAGAGCGAGCTCAACGACCTGGTCAAGTTCTACGAGTCGCCGCTGGGCCGCAAGGTCATGACCAAGATGCCTCAAGTCACCCAGCAGTCGGCCCAGCTGACCCAGCAGAAGCTCGAGCCAGCGGTGCCGGTGGTCAACAAGCTGCTTGAAGACATGACCAAGGAACTCGACCCGAACGCCGGCAAGGCCGCGGCGCCGGCCAAGAAGTAAGCGGAGCCCCGTCGATGAACATGCAGCAACAGATCGAACAGCACCTGGCCCAGCTGGCACCCCGGCACCTGCAGGTGCTCGATGAAAGCCACATGCACAGCCGCGGGTTGCAGACCCATTACAAGGCCGTGGTGGTCAGCGAGCAGTTCGAAGGGCTCAACAGCGTCAAGCGCCACCAGAAGGTCTACGCCACCCTGGGTGACCTGATGGGCCAGTTTCACGCGCTGGCGCTGCATACCTATACCCCGCAGGAGTGGGAAAAGGTCGGCGCCGCCCCGGCCTCGCCGGTGTGTGCGGGGGGTGGGCACTGAGCCCATTCAGCCAGGTGTTAGTCCGCTCTGGAAGGGCCAGATCCCTGGGGGAAGGCTGAAGGCCAAATCTCCAAGGGGGAAAGGCTAAACCCCTGTGGGACAGGCTAACACCCCCCCTTGTGGGTCAGTTCACCCGCTCCCACAGGATCCGCTCGCACCCGGGTGGACCTCCCAAACCCATTACCCAGCGCAGCCACACCTGCCATAGCCCACCTGTTTCATCCCCTCCAACGAATTTGTTAGAATGTTCCCCGCGCCGCACGTCGGCGCATTTTTTTTGGCTATCCGGTCCGCCCCTTACGAGGGTGACCACCTGGAGATTTCATCGCATGACCCAACCGATCGTCGTCGCGGCGCTGTACAAGTTCGTCACCCTGAAAGACTACGTCGAGCTGCGCGAACCGCTGCTCAAGACCCTGCAGGACAACGACGTCAAAGGCACCCTGCTGCTGGCCGAGGAAGGCATCAACGGCACGGTCTCGGGCACCCGCGAAGGCATCGACGCGCTGCTGGCCTGGCTGCGCACCGACCCGCGCCTGGTCGATGTCGACCACAAGGAATCGTACTGCGACGAGCAGCCGTTCTACCGCACCAAGGTCAAGCTGAAGAAAGAGATCGTCACCCTGGGCGTGCCCGGCGTCGATCCCAACCACAAGGTCGGCACCTACGTCGAGCCGCAGGACTGGAACGCGCTGATCAGCGACCCCGAAGTGCTGCTGATCGACACCCGCAACGACTACGAAGTGGCCATCGGCACCTTCGAGGGGGCGATCGACCCCAAGACCGAAACCTTCCGCGAGTTCCCGGACTACATCAAGGCCAACTTCGACCCGAGCAGGCACAAGAAGGTCGCCATGTTCTGCACCGGTGGCATCCGCTGCGAAAAAGCCTCCAGCTACATGCTCGGTGAGGGCTTCGAAGAGGTCTATCATCTTAAAGGCGGCATCCTGAAGTACCTCGAGGAGGTGCCACAGGAAGAGACCCGCTGGCAGGGCGACTGCTTCGTCTTCGACAACCGTGTCACGGTGCGTCACGACCTGACCGAGGGCGACTACGACCAGTGCCACGCCTGCCGTCACCCGATCAGCGTCGAGGAGCGTGCGTCCGAGCACTACGTGCCAGGCATCAGCTGCCCACATTGCTGGGACAGCCTGAGCGAGAAGACCCGGCGCAGCGCCGTCGATCGGCAGAAGCAGATCGACCTGGCCAAGGCTCGCAACCAGCCGCATCCGATCGGTTACAACTACCGCAAAGCCGAGGCCTGATGCATGACCGCACGCCTGCTCTATGTGATGGACCCGATGTGCTCCTGGTGCTGGGGTTTCGCGCCGGTGGCCCAGGCCCTGATCGCGCAGGCGCGTGACGCCGGTGTCGAGACCCGCCTGGTGCCAGGCGGCTTGCGCACCGGCAGCAGCGCCCTCGATGCCTCGACGCGGCGCTATATCCTCGAGCACTGGCAGGCGGTTTCCGAAGCCACCGGCCAGGCGTTCCGCTTCGACAATGCGATGCCCGACGGCTTCGTCTACGACACCGAGCCTGCCTGCCGCGCCCTGGTGGCCGCGCGCGAGCTCGATGCGTCCCGCGTCTGGGCGTTGCTGGACCTGATCCAGCAAGCCTTCTACCAGCAGGGCGAGGACGTCACCCGCGCCCCGCAACTGGTCAGCCTGGCCGAACAGGCCGGCTACGATCGTGCCGCCTTCGCCGAGGCCTTCACCCGTACCGACACCCGCGCCGCCACGGCCGCGGATTTCAGCTGGGTGCAAGACCTGGGCATCGCCGGTTTTCCCACCTTGCTGGCCGAGCGCAACGGCCAACTGGCCCTGCTGACCAACGGCTACCAGCCGCTCGACAGCCTGCAGCCATTGCTCGGCCGGTGGCTGCAGCAGGCCGCGTGTGCTTGACCTGCCAGGTTCACCCGACCCTGTGCCAGGGCCATCCCCGTCTGCGTCCGACCGTTTGAGCTGGGCCGAAATCCGCCGTCTGGCCCTGCATCACAAGAAAGCCCTGTGGAGCGCCAACGCCGTTGCGGTGCTGGCCGCGTTCTGCAGCGTGCCGATCCCGCTGCTGCTGCCGCTGCTGGTCGATGAAGTGCTGCTGGGGCATGGCGACGCCGCGCTCAAGTGGATGAACCACCTGCTGCCCGCCAACTGGCAGGTCGCGGCCGGCTATATCGGCCTCATGCTGGCGGCCACCCTGTGCCTGCGGCTGGGCGCGCTGGCCTTCAACGTGGTGCAGGCCAAGCTGTTCGCCGGTCTGGCCAAGGACATCGTCTACCGCCTGCGCATCCGCCTGATCGAACGCCTCAAGCGCATCTCGCTCAGCGAGTATGAAAGCCTGGGCAGCGGCACCGTGGCCACGCACCTGGTCACCGACCTGGACACGCTGGACAAGTTTGTCGGCGAAACCCTGAGCCGTTTCCTGGTGGCAATGCTGACCCTTGCCGGCACCTCGGCGATCCTGATCTGGATGCACTGGAAGCTGGCCCTGCTGATCCTGCTGTTCAACCCGTTGGTGATCTACTTCACGGTGCAGCTGGGCAAGCGCGTCAAGCACCTGAAGAAGCTCGAGAACGACAGCACCGCGCGCTTCACCCAAGCCCTCACCGAGACGCTGGACGCGATCCAGGAGATCCGCGCCAGCAACCGCCAGGGGTATTTCCTCGGCCGCCTGGGCCTGCGCGCCCGCGAAGTGCGCGACTACGCCGTGGCCTCGCAGTGGAAGAGCGATGCCAGCGGACGCGCCAGCGGTTTGCTGTTCCAGTTCGGCATCGACATCTTCCGCGCCGCGGCCATGCTCACGGTGCTGTTTTCCGACCTGTCGATCGGCCAGATGCTGGCGGTGTTCAGCTACCTGTGGTTCATGATCGGCCCGGTCGAGCAGCTGCTGAACCTGCAGTACGCCTACTACGCCGCCGGGGGAGCGCTGAGCCGCCTCAACGAGCTGCTGGCGCGCGCGGACGAGCCGCAATATCCGGCCGCCACCGACCCGTTTGCCGGCCGCCAGACCGTCGGCATCGAAGTGCGCGACCTGCGCTTCGCCTATGCCGAAGAGCCGGTGCTCGACCAGCTCAACCTGACCATCGCCCCGGGCGAGAAAGTGGCGATTGTCGGCGCCAGCGGCGGCGGCAAGAGCACCCTGGTGCAACTGCTGCTCGGGCTGTATAGCGCCCAGGCCGGGACCATCCGCTTCGGTGGCGCCAGCCAGCAGGAGATCGGTCTTGAGACCCTGCGGGAAAATGTCGCCGTGGTGCTGCAGCATCCGTCGCTGTTCAACGACACCGTGCGCGCCAACCTCACCATGGGCCGCGACTGCACCGATGACGCCTGCTGGCAGGCCCTGCGCATAGCCCAGCTCGACGCCACCATCGGCGCCTTGCCGCAGGGGCTGGACAGCGTGGTCGGGCGGTCTGGCGTACGCCTGTCCGGCGGTCAGCGCCAGCGCCTGGCGATTGCCCGCATGGTGCTGGCCGAGCCCAAGGTCGTCATTCTCGACGAAGCCACCTCGGCCCTCGATGCCGCCACCGAGTACAACCTGCACCAGGCCCTGTCTCGCTTCCTCAGTGCCCGCACCACCCTGATCATTGCCCACCGGCTGTCCGCGGTGAAGCAGGCCGACCGCGTGCTGGTATTCGACGGCGGGCGTGTGGCGGAGGATGGCGATCACCAGCAACTGATCGCCGACGGTGGGTTGTATGCCAAGTTGTATGGCCATTTGCAGCAGACCTGATACCCCCTCGCGTTCGGCCCAGTGGTTGCCGGGCCTTGTGGGAGCAACTGTCTTCCACCGAGGTGCTCACAGTCCCCGGCCCGGCATCGCCGGGCCGCAGGTTCCCAGCCCTGCGCGATAACAGCAGGGAACACCCGATACCCCCACCTGGACCCCCCCAAAAATTTCCCTTCCTCTTAGGACAAATCGCCTACGCTGTGCTTGTCTAGGACGAGTTTCGTCCGCATTAGCGACAGGGAACACATGAAGGGAAATCGGGCTCTCGAAGCGCCAAGGTTGCTGGGTATCATCTGGCCGTTTGTCGCCATTGTGCTGTTCCAGGCGCTGCTGGGGGGACTTAGCCTCTATGCGTTGTCGGCAGTGCGTGGCTACGTGGGCGGTGAAAGCCTGTGGTCCAAGGGCCAGAAAGACGCTATCTACTACCTGAGCCTCTACGCCGACAGCGGCGACGAACAGCTGATGCAGCGCTACCGCCAGGCCATCGCCGTGCCTCAGGGCGACTACGAGATGCGCATGGCGCTCGACCAGCCCGTCCCGGACCTCGCCGCCGCGCGCCTGGGCATCCTCAAGGGCGGCAATCACCCCGACGATGTCTCCAGCGTGATCTGGCTTTACCTCAATTTCCGCGATGTCAGCTATTTCCAGCGGGCCATCGAGCTCTGGGAGTTCGGCGAACGCTACCTCCAGCAGCTCGACACCCTGGCCACCGAGATGCACCAGGGCTATACCCGCGGGCAGGTCGGCCCTGGTGACGTCGCCCGCTGGAAGGCGCGCATCATCGCCATCAACGATGCCGTCACCCCGTCCTCCAAAGCCTTCAGCGATGCCCTCGGCGAAGCCTCGCGCATGCTGCTGCGGGTGCTGCTGCTGACCAACATGATCACCGCGCTGGTGCTGATCGCGCTGGCCTGGCGCCGCTCCGGCAAGCTGCTCGCCCAGCGCCAGGCGTTCGCCAGCGCCCTGCAAGAGGAAAAGGAACGCGCGCAGATTACCCTGGAGGCCATCGGCGACGCCGTGATCACCACCGACGTCGACGGCGCGATCACCTACATGAACCCGGCCGCCGAGCACCTCACCCACTGGAACGCCGGTGAGGCCACGGGCCTGCCCCTGGCGTCGTTGTTCAGCCTGCTCGACGAGCAGACCGAAACCGATAGCCAGTGCCTGGTCGGGCAGGTGCTCAACGGCAGCCTCAAGGACGGCACCGAGCACACCCGGCTTATCCAGCGCCTGGATGGCAGCACGGTCTCGGTCAACCTGGTCGGCTCGACCATTCTCAACGACGGCAAGGTCGGCGGGATCGTGCTGGTGTTGCACGACATGACCCAGGAGCGCCAGTACATCGCCAACCTGTCGTGGCAGGCGACCCACGACGCCCTCACGGGCCTGGCCAACCGCCGCGAGTTCGAGTATCGCCTCGAGCAGGCGCTCAACGGCCTTTCGCGCCTGCCGGCGCGGCATTCGCTGATGTTCCTTGACCTGGACCAGTTCAAGCTGGTCAACGACACCTGTGGCCATGCCGCGGGCGATGAGCTGCTGCGCCATATCTGCGCGGTGCTCCAGGCCGGCCTGCGCGAAGGCGACACCCTGGCCCGCCTGGGCGGCGACGAGTTCGGCGTGCTGCTGGTGAACTGCCCGCCCGAGCAGGCAGAGCGCATCGCCGAGCAATTGCGCCAGAGCGTGCAGAGCCTGCACTTCGTCTGGAAAGGACGCCCGTTCGTGACCACCGTCAGCCTTGGCGTGGTGCACATCGCTCAGGCCCCGACCACCCTCGAGGCCTCGTTGCGCGCCGCCGACATGGCCTGCTACATGGCCAAGGAAAAGGGCCGCAACCGGGTCCAGGTCTACCATGCCGAAGACAGCGAGCTGTCGATCCGCTTCGGTGAAATGGCCTGGGTGCAGCGCCTGCATGTCGCCCTCGAGGAAAACCGTTTCTGCCTGTATGCCCAGGAAATCGCCCCGCTGGGCCCCCACGACGGCGGCAGCCATGTCGAGATCCTGCTGCGCCTGCATGACGAAAGCGGGCGCACCATCCTGCCTGACAGCTTCATTCCCGCCGCCGAGCGCTACGGGCTGATGACCACGCTGGACAGCTGGGTGGTGCGCAACGTGTTCCAGACCATCCGCCAGGCCCTGGAGCGGCCCCAGGGCGGGCCGTTGGCCCTGTGCGCGATCAACCTGTCGGGCACCAGCATCGGTGATGACAAGTTTCTGGAGTACGTGCGGCGGATGTTTGTCGAGTACGCCATCCCGCCGCGGATGATCTGTTTCGAGATCACCGAGACCAGCGCCATCTCCAACCTGGGCAGCGCCATCCGCTTCATCAACGAGCTCAAGGGGCTGGGCTGCAAGTTCTCGCTCGACGACTTCTGCGCCGGCATGTCGTCCTTTGCCTACCTCAAGCACCTGCCCGTGGACTTCCTGAAGATCGATGGCAGCTTCGTCAAGGACATGCTCGACGACCCGATCAATCGCGCCATGGTCGAGGTGATCAATCACATCGGCCATGTCATGGGCAAACGCACCATCGCCGAATTCGTCGAAACCCCCTTGATCGAGCAGGCCCTGATCGAGATCGGCGTGGACTACGCCCAGGGGTACCTGATCGAACGCCCGCAGGTGTTCACCTGCGACAGCTTGCAGCGTAAACGGACCGCTGCCAGGCCCCTGCTCTGCAAGGCGCCGGGGACGTTTCGCTGAGTCCGTAGCTTTCAACCGCCTTAACAATCACAGGGATACAAGGAGTTTGAAGTGAGCGAAGCATTCATCCGCCTCGGGCCATTGATGGACCCCAACAGCTACCCCACCTGGGCCCAGCAACTGATCGAAGACTGCAGCATGAGCAAGCAGCGCGTGGTCGATCACGTGTTCTACCATCGCCTGCGCGATGGCCAGCTCGATCCCAAGACCATCCGCCAGTACCTGATCGGTGGCTGGCCGGTGGTCGAGCAGTTTTCCCTGTACATGGCCCACAACCTCACCAAGACCCGCTACGCCCGCCATCCCGGCGAAGACCTGGCGCGGCGCTGGCTGATGCGCAACATCCGGGTCGAGCTGCACCACGCCGATTACTGGGTGCACTGGGCGCATGCCCACGGCGTCAGCCTGCACGACCTGCAGGCCCAGGACGTGCCGCTGGAGCTCAACGCGCTCAATGACTGGTGCTGGCGGGTGTGCTCCACCGAGTCGCTGGTGGTGGCCATCGCCGCCACCAACTACGCCATCGAAGGCGCGACCGGGGAGTGGTCGGCGCTGGTCTGCTCCACGGGGGACTACGCGCAAGGTTTCCCGGAGGAGGGGCGCAAGCGCGCCATGAAGTGGCTGAAGATGCACGCCCACTACGATGATGCGCACCCGTGGGAGGCGCTGGAGATCATCTGCACCCTGGCCGGCGAAAATCCCTCGCAGGCCCTGCGCACCGAACTGCGCAAGGCCATCTGCAAGAGCTACGACTGCATGTTCCATTTCCTGGAGCGTTGCATGCAGATGGAGCAGCAGCGCGAGGCCCGGCGCACGCGCCCGGCCCTGGCCGCCGGTTGACGGCTACTGGGCGTTGAGGGCCTGGCCGTTGACGCTGGTGCTGTCCGGCCCCATCAGGTACAGGTAGACCGGCATGATCTCCTCGGGGAGCGGGTTGTTCTGCGGGTTCTCGCTGGGGTAGGCCTGGGCGCGCATGCTGGTGCGGGTGGCGCCCGGGTTGATGCTGTTGGAGCGCACCGACGCCACGTCTTCCAGCTCGTCGGCCAGCGTCTGCATCAGGCCTTCGGTGGCGAACTTCGACACCCCGTAGGCGCCCCAGTAGGCCCGGCCCTTGCGCCCGACGCTACTCGAGGTGAACACCACCGAGGCATCCTCGGACAGCTTCAGCAGTGGCAGCAAGGTGCTGGTCAGCATGAACATCGCATTGACGTTGATGTGCATCACACGCATGAAATGCTCGCCCGACAGCTGCTCCACCGGCGTGCGCGGGCCGATGATCGACGCGTTGTGGAGCAGGCCGTCGAGTCGCCCGAAGTTGCCCTCGATCATCGCGGCCAGCTCGTCGTAGTGGTGGGGTTGCGCGGTTTCCAGGTTGAACGGCACCACGACCGGTTCGGCCTGGCCGGCCGCGACGATCTCGTCGTAGACCTCATTGAGATTGGCCTCGGTCTTGCCCAGCAGCAGCACGGTGGCGCCATGCGCGGCGTAGGCCTTGGCCGCGGCCGCACCGATACCCCGGCCGGCGCCGGTGACCATGATGATCCGGCCCTTGAGCAGGTCGGGGCGGGCGGTGTAGTCGAACATGGGGGAGGGTCCTTTTTTGAGATGTTCATTGGTGCCCGGCTGGGCGGGCACAAAAGCAGAATGCAGCAAGGCTCATGTGTCCGGCGCAGCCCACACAAAAGCACAATGCAGCCAGGCTTCTGTGCCGGCGTAGCCGAGCACTTGTGGGAGCCGGCCTTGTGTCGCGAAACGAGGGCGGAGCCCTCGCCGGGGCGCAGGACTATCGTGTTGTGCGGTGGTGGCAGGGGGCACCGAATGCAGTCAGGTGCTCTTGCAGCGGCTGTTAGAATCTGGGGCCGCTTCGCGCCCCAATCGCGACACAAGGCCGGCTCCCACAAGGGATTGCTTCGCAATCCCGGATCTACAGCTGGATCGCTTTGCAATCCCGGATCTACTGCAAAATCACGATCCGCTCACCACAATGCACCCAGGCCACTCAACACCCACACAACGCACCATCCAGCACCTTGCGCAGCTCCAGCGGATGATCCACCACCACATCCGCGCCCCAATTGTTGGGGTTGTCCTCTGGATGAATATAGCCGTACCTCACCGCCACGGTGCGGGTCCCCGCATCACGGCCCGACTCGATATCACGCAGATCATCACCCACGAACAACACACTCGCCGGATCCAGCCCCAGCGTCGCGCACGCCAGCGTCAGCGGCTCAGGATCAGGCTTGCTGTTCTTCACATGATCCGGGCAGATCAGCACCGCCGACCGCTCCGCCAACCCCAGCCGCTGCATGATCGGCTCGGCGAAGCGCACCGGCTTGTTGGTCACCACGCCCCAGATGAGCCCGCCTTTCTCGATGTCCGCCAACAGCTCGCCCATCCCGTCGAACAGCTTGCTGTGCACCGCGCAATCGCGCTGGTAGCGCTCCAGGAACTCCAGGCGCAGCGCCTCGAACCCTTCATCTTCCGGGTCCATGCCAAAGCTCACCGCGACCATCGCCCGCGCACCGCCCGACACCACGTCGCGCACGCGCTTGCCATCGATGGCCGGCAGCCCGCGCGCGGCGAGCATGTCCTGGCAAATGGCGATGAAGTCCGGCGCGGTGTCCAGCAGGGTGCCGTCCATGTCGAAGAGTACTGCTCGCAAACGCATGCTCATTCCTCGCGCAGGGTCTGGATCATGTAGTTGACGTCCACATCGCTGGAGAGCTTGTAGTGCTTGGTCAGCGGGTTGTAGGTCAGGCCGATGATGTCTTTCACCTGCAAGCCGGCGGTGCGGCTCCAGGCGCCCAGCTCGGAAGGACGAATGAATTTCTTGAAGTCATGGGTGCCGCGCGGCAGCAGCTTCATGATGTACTCGGCGCCGAT